>NZ_CP025003.1:2513581-3770372 GCF_002812485.1 Dickeya fangzhongdai | reverse complement strand
GCGGTAAAGGCAGGGAACCTGGCATTTGGCGGCGATAATGTCGCCGGCGATGGCGTAGGCGGCGCCAAAGTTACGGTTCCCGGCGGCGATGACGCCGCGCAGCAACGCACGGCGCGATGATTGGTTCAGAAAGTGGATGACCTGACGGGGCACCGCGCCGTGTGTACTGCCGCCGCCGTAGCTGGGCACCACCAGAATGTAGGGGCTGGCGATATCCGGCATTGGCGCTTCGGCCTGCAGTGGTATCCGCATCGCCGGCACCCCCAGACGACAGACGAACCGATGCGTGTTTTCCGACTGGCTGGAGAAATAGATGATCGGATTCATCATCGTTGTCTCAGGCTGTGACGGCGCGCAGCGATCGGAGTTTATCCGGGCGGAAACCACACCAGTGCGCCCCGTTGGTCTCCACCACCGGCACCTGACGGTAGCCGAGCGCCAGTACATGTTCCCGCGCCTGCTCATCGCTGGAGATATCGATCTTGCGGTAGGTCACGCCATAGCTATCCAGCGTGCGGCAGGTAGCGTCGCATTGGGGGCAGTCTGCTTTGCTATAAACGCTAATGATCATGATTCGTATTTACCTTTGTCATCGAAAGTGAGAGAGTCAGGGCGCTTTTGGGTGAGCCGGTTTTCAATGCATAGTTCAATACATGGTTCAATGCATACGGGCGAACCGTTGCTGTCCGTCTCGCAATAAATACTAGATATTGTGTTTTAAAATATCAACCACGCAATATATAGAGGTTTTGGCAAAGTGAACCTGGGAAAGGAATTGGTCGGCGAAGGAAACCTGAGGGCGGGCGCCCTCAGGTGAATGGTCAAACGGTCGCGATGTTTCTGCCGTAATAGATCTCCTGCATCTCTCGATACAGCAAATCGGTAATACGTTTGCGCTCTTCCGGGCTCAGTTCTTGCGGACTAACGTTAAACAGGTAGTGCTTCAGGTCGAAATCCTTCAGCAGCATTTTGGTGTGAAAAATGTTTTCCTGGTAAACGTTTACGTCCATCAGGTGATAGAGCGATTTTATGTCGTCAGACATGAAGTTCTGAATCGAATTGATTTTGTGGTCGATGAAATGCTTGACGCCGTTGATGTCGCGGGTAAAACCGCGCACACGGTAATCGATGGTCACGATGTCCGATTCCAGCTGATGAATCAGATAGTTGAGCGCTTTGAGCGGCGAAATGACCCCACAGGTAGATACTTCGATATCCGCACGGAAGGTGCACAGGCCGCCGCCGGGGTGGCTTTCCGGATAGGTGTGTACGCAGATATGGCTCTTGTCGAGATGCGCGACGACGGAGTTCGGTAGCGGGCCGGGATGTTCGGAGGTATCCACGTCGCGTGGGTCCATCGGTTCCTCGCTGACCAGAATAGTGACGCTGGCGCCCTGTGGTTCATAATCCTGGCGGGCAATATTCAAAATGTTGGCGCCAATGATGGAACAGGTTTCACTCAGGATTTCTGTCAGACGGTTCGCATTGTACTGCTCATCAATGTACGCGATATAGCCATCGCGGTCGGCAGGCGTTTTGGCGTAACAGATATCGTAGATACAAAAACTCAGGCTTTTGGTCAGATTGTTAAAGCCATGTAGTTTCAGCTTTTGCAATTTAATTCACCCCCTTATGGATGCCGTGGTCAGCGGGCGGCTGACAGGGCATTCAGTAAATATTGCGGCAGGGCAAAGCTGCCGGTATGAATGGCCGGATTGTAATAGCGGCATTCGATTCCCGCGGCGTCAAACCGCTGCTGCAGGCTATTTTGATCGATCGTACGCAATGCCGGGTTGTTGCTGGCCCAGGCAAAGGTCATGATTCCGCCGTAGTAAGTCGGAATGGCGGTCTGATAAAAACTGACGTCGCTGAAATAGCGGCTCAGTTTCTGATGGCTGTTGACCGCTTCATCCTGCTGCAGGAAGCAGACGCCGTTCTGCGCCACGAAGATTCCCCCGTCGTTCAGGCAGCGTGCGCATCCCTGATAAAAGTCCGAGGTAAACAGACTTTCGCCGGGGCCGATAGGATCGGTGCAGTCGGAAATGATGATATCGAACTTTTCCTGACAGGCGTTGACGAAGTTAACACCGTCGTCAATCACCAGACGAAAGCGCGGGTCATCGTAGGCGCCGGCGCTGTGGTTGGGCAGATACTGACGGCAGAACGCCACCACGCCGGCATCGATTTCCACCATCGTGATCTGTTCCAGGTTACGGTGGCGGCAGACTTCGCGCAGCATGCCGCCGTCGCCGCCGCCGATGATCAGCACGCGTTTAGCGTTGCCGTGGGCCAGCAGCGGAACATGGGTCATCATTTCGTGATAGATGAACTCGTCGCGTTCGGTGGTCTGCACTACGCCATCCAGCGCCATAATCCGGCCCAGCGCGGCGTTTTCGAAGATGATCAGATCCTGATGGTCGGTTTTTTCATGATAGAGCACCTGGTCTATCGAAAAGTACTGACCAAAGTTGGCATGCAGGGTCTCATACCAAATTTCTTTCTGGGACATGTTAGGGCTTCCTCCGCGATAACAGCCATGAAAATTGGCGCGCTATGATAGCTAACTCTCATGGTGCTTGCACGGTCAAATTTCACGCAATGCGGAGGATTTTACGCTTTACTGAGTATTCGCGAGTAAACTTAGCGAATTTCGTGCCAGATACTGGCATTTCTTCGGGGTGGGGATGGCGATGCCGCTCAGGTCGCGGTAACTGGCTTCGCCAAGGGCGATCATATCGAACTGATTGTAGTTGCTCAAATCCCAGCGATTTTGCTGGGCAAAGATCACCAGCGCCCGGCGGATTTGCTCGTTGGGGAGATCTTTGTAACCACAGTTGTTTTTCAGATAAACAAAAATGGCGGTCAGATCGGCGAGGTCTTCAGCCTCGAAATCATTCAATGCCTTACTGGCGGAGGAGAAGCCCAACAGCGAAAGCAGGAGCAGCACCAGCGCGGAATGTTTCATAATTCAACCTGTTTCATCTTTCATCAGATGACGTTATCACAGTTACCGGCCCGGATTTCAAGTTTTATTAAGATCAGCGTGATATCCGCAAGAGGCGAAGAACCGCGCCGGGCGGGGCAAACG
This sequence comes from Dickeya fangzhongdai, assembly GCF_002812485.1. Taxonomy (NCBI): domain Bacteria; kingdom Pseudomonadati; phylum Pseudomonadota; class Gammaproteobacteria; order Enterobacterales; family Pectobacteriaceae; genus Dickeya; species Dickeya fangzhongdai. Next base: position 3,767,284 of record NZ_CP025003.1, on the reverse strand, counting down.
GAGGGGTGTATGTTCAATGGCGCAATTACCGGCTATTTATCAGCGATTGACACCATGACGCCAGCGTCTGGCTTTGATATTAATAGTGCAGTTTAAATTTATCTCACGATTTCTCATGACTTCAGGTATCTGGCGCATCAGTAGTGTGCTGTTGGCAGGAATACTTCTATTCCCGCTGGTAACCATGGTCGGGATGGCGTTGTCCGCTCCTGGCGACGCGGTGTCGGCGCTATGGCATGCTCTGCCCGTTTATGGCATGAACTCGCTGATGCTGGTGGCGGGCTGCGTGCTGTTTAGCCTGCTGTTTGCGTTGCCGCTGGCCTGGCTGATGTCGCGCTACCGCTTCGCCGGTCAGGTGTGGCTGCATCGCGCGCTGTTGCTGCCGCTGGCGATGCCCGGTTATCTGCTGGCTGCGGTCTATGGCGACGCGCTGGGGTACGAAGGGCCGGTTAAGCAAACGCTGTACGCCCTGTCGTTTGATACGGACGTTGCGCCCCAGACATTCTGGCAACAGGCGCTGATGGTGGCGTGCGCCAGCCTGTGTCTGGCGCTGGTGCTGTTTCCGTATGTCTACCTGCTGGTTCGAACGGCGCTGATGTCGCAACCGGTCAGTCTGCAACAGGCTGCCCGGCTGATGAACCAGACCCGCGCTCAGGTATTCTGGCGTGTCGTTTTTCCCATGGCCCGCCCGGCGATCGCGCTGGGTATGGTGCTGATGGCGTCGGAAGCGCTCGGCGATTACGGTATTTCCGCTTACTTCTCTTTGCAAACGATCACCACGGCCGGTCTGGACCTGTGGCGCGACAAGGCGCAGCACGGTACGGCGGCATTATTGATGTCGTTGTTGTTGCCGCTGGTGTTCCTGATCTGGTTTCAGGCGCGTCGCAGCCGCGCCCGTCAGTTGCGTTACCAGAAAAACTGCGGAATATGCCCGAACAACTTGCCGGTGCTGCACGGGTGGCCGCGTTTTCTGACGATGCTGTTTGGCGGCGCACTGGTGGTGATTGCGTTTGTGGTGCCGGTCGGTCGGATGGTGGGGTGGGCGATAGTGTCCGAAGCGCCAATCTGGAGTTTGCCGTTTTTGCTGGCGTTTACCAGTAGCTTCATGGCGGCCTCCTGCGCGATGTTGCTGGTGATTGGGCTGGCGGTGGTGTGTACGTTTGATTTCCAGGCAATCGGCAATCCCGCTTACCGTAACCCGCTGCGCTGGCTGAATCTCAATCGGTTATTGCCCTCAACGGCGTTGGGTATGGGCCTACTGGTGCCGTTTCTGGGGCTGGATGCCTGGCGCGCCACGGCCGGCGGTGTGGTGGACGACCCCTGGGCGGGGTCAGTGCTGGTGCTGATTCTGGCTTACTGCATGCGTTTTAGCGGTTTGCTGATTGACCGGTTGCAAGTCCGTATGTCCCGCCTGTCGGGCGCCATGACGCATGTCAGCCAGTCGCTTGGCTATACGCCGGCCCTGCAGGTGCTGTGGGTTTATCTGCCGCAGTTGCGTCACTGCATGATTGTCGGCGTATTGCTGGTGTTTACCGAAAGCCTGCGTGAGCTGAATGCATCGCTGTTGTTGCAGCCGTTTGAAGTGGAAACCATGGCGACCTATGTGTTCCGCTTCATGATGGATGAACGGCTGCCGCTGGTGGCGACCCCCGCGCTGATGCTGGTGGGCGTGGGGATGATCCCGCTGTTTGGGATAACCCGATTGATGAGAATGGAAGGATAGGTAAGTTATGGCGACCCCGGAGATACTAACGATAGCCTCGCTCAGTTGCCGCTATCCGCAACTTTCCGTGCTGGAAAACGTGAGTTTTTCGGTGCATGAAGGCGAAATGGTGTGCCTGCTTGGGGCCAGCGGCGATGGTAAAACCACGCTGCTGAAATCGATAGCGGGTCTGCTGCCGCAGGAACAAGGCAGAATAGTCATCGCCGGTCAGAAGGCGGACTCCCAGGCGCAGGGCGCCGAGTCATCGCCGCGCGTCGTGGGGATGGTGTTTCAGGATGATGTGCTGTTTCCCCATCTGACGGTCATGGAGAACATTACCTTCGGGCTGCGCGGCAGGTCATCGGAAGAAGTCAGCACTCTGGCGATGGATGCGGTAGGGTTGATGCAACTGGAAACCTTTACCCGGTGTTATCCCCATGAATTGTCCAGAGAGCAGAATCAACGGGCGGCGCTGGCCCGTGCGCTGGCGTGCCAGCCTAAACTGTTGCTGCTGGATGAGCCTTTTTCCTCCGTTGACAGCCAAATCCGTTACCGCTTGATCAGCGAGCTGCGCCAGATTCTGCGGCAGCGTCAGATCGCCACGCTGTTTGCGACATCTGATCGGGAAGACGCCTTCGCCTTCGCCGATCACCTTATCCTGATCCATGACGGCGGTATTGTGCAGCAGGGGTTTTCCGCCGATCTCTACTACCGGCCGGTCAATCGTTATGTGGCAAGTTTTATGGGCAACACCAATTACCTGCCGGTGAAGATCAGCGGTGACCGTCAATGGCAGAGTTTTCTCGGCGAGCATCAGGCGACGCGAGCGTTGAAACTGCCGCATGGCGCACGTTATGACTGGCTGGTTCGTCCGCAGGAAATTGCGCTGGCGCTGGATGAGGAAGGCTCGGGCGTAATCGAAGATCGGTTGTTTATGGGAACCAGCAATTTTTACCGCGTCCGGGTCAATGAGCTGGAGCTTCAGGTGCAAAGCGGCAACTGGTTTGAACCGGGGCAGCCGGTCCGGCTCAGTATTCGCACCGATCAACCGGTTCTGTTTCCGCCGGAAACGGCGATCGGTTCGCAGGAGTAGCGGGCGTCAGGCCCGCCTCGTCCGTCGAACGCCGGGAGCGCCTGCTAACGACCTTGTTCAACACAGGCGCTCACCGTTCTGCTTTTTTCTCCGGGCTACCGGCATGGTCATCAATGCTTCGGTACTATCAGTTTCAGTACTATCAATTTCAGTACTATCACACGCGATGCTATTTGGCTGCATTCGGCGCGTGTGGTTCAGGCTGAGGCATGGGGGGAATTTCCCGCACGCTGATGCTGACTTCATAGGTTTTGCCATTGCCTTGCGGCACGTTGGCGACTAGCTTGTTGACGGCTTGCACCGGGTCGGTCGCCTGCAGCGACGCCTGGTACAGCGCAGGCATCGGCGGCGGGAATCCGGGCGGTGGTGGAAATGCGCCGGGTTTGCTGAATGCCGGCGGCTCGGCGCCTTCCGGATGAGCGGAGGCCACGGATACGGCGGAAATCAGAGAAATACCGGCGATAAGCGCTGCAGTACGGCAAATTTTCGATAGTGATGTCATGTTACACCTCTCCATAGGTTGGTCATGACATATGAAAAACCTTGTACTGATGCAGCGCAACGCGTTTTACCCTCTTTTATCTGCCGATAACGAAATCCTGACTCTCTTGCGAATACGTTGATATTTTCACCACACTCGGCAAACCTCACGCAGACCTCAACGCTCCAGCGCGAGAAAGTCGCCCGCCAGAATGTGCCAGGCGCTGGGGTGGGCTTCAAAGCCGATTTTGGGGTAATAATCCACGGCCTGAGGCGCGGCAATCAGAATCAGACGACATTGTGGTTTGAGCTGCTGTACGGTATGCGCGATAAGCTGACGACCGATGCCGCCATGCTGACAAGTTTCGTCCACCGCCAGGTCGGACAGGTAGCAGCAAAAGTGATAATCCGTCACACTGCGCGCCACGCCCACCAGTTCATCGCCGCGCCATGCCGTCACCAGCAGGTCCGTTTCGGTTAGCATGCCCGCAAGGGTATCCCGCTGATCCAGCGGTCGTCTCGGGCCCAGCGAGGTTCGGTTTAGCAGATGGATAAACTGATCGACATTGATGGGATCATTCACTTTATAGGTGATGGCGCTGTCAGCCATTGAAGACGATAAGGATGTCATGCTCTCTCCGCTAGTGGGGTGGGTGAACTCAGGCTTTCTGTTATACTGCGCGCCGTGATGAATTGCGGCACAGCCTGGCTGTGTGTCAGCATCGGAGTATGGCCCCAGAGGCCGATACTGGATACCTTTTTTCTGTGAGTTGTCAGTATGATGAAACATACGGTGGACGTCATGATCTCCGAGCGGGAGGTCAAGGCGCGGGTGGCCGAACTCGGACGCCAAATCAGCGAGCATTACCGCAACAGCGGCAGCGACATGGTGCTGGTGGGACTGCTGCGCGGCTCCTTTGTGTTTATGGCCGATCTGTGCCGCGCCATTGACCTTTCCCACGAGGTGGATTTTATGACCGCCTCCAGTTACGGCGGCGGCATGAACTCGTCGCGCGACGTGAAGATTCTGAAGGATCTGGATGAAGATATCCGCGGCAAAGACGTGCTGATTGTCGAAGATATCATTGACTCCGGCAATACCCTGAGCAAGGTGCGGGAAATTCTGCAACTGCGCGAGCCGAAGTCGCTGGCCATTTGTACGTTGCTGGATAAGCCGTCACGCCGTGAAGTTCAGGTACCGGTAGAATGGGTTGGTTTTTCCATCCCTGATGAGTTTGTGGTGGGGTATGGCATCGATTATGCCCAGCGTTATCGCCATCTGCCGTTTATCGGCAAGGTGATTCCGCAGTAAAGCGTGAAATCGCGCCCATGCCGGTATGGGCGCGATAGGAATGATTACAGCAGCGACGAGACCGCCCGGCGGTAACGCTGCTCCAGCGTCTCGCGGCTGGTGGCGGTGACTTCCAGGTCACGCAGACGACCATCCTGAATCCCGTAGACCCAGCCATGAATCGTCACCTTCTGGCCGCGTTTCCAGGCCGACTGCATGATGGTGGAGTGACCCAGGTTGTACACCTGTTCCACTACGTTGATTTCACACAGTTTGTTAATTCGCTGTTCGGGTGGCAATTCTCCCAGTAATGAGCTGTGCTTATACCACAGGTCACGGATGTGGAGCAGCCAGTTGTTGATCAACCCCAGTTCCGGGTTTTCAACCGCGGCCTGCACGCCGCCGCAGCCATAGTGGCCGCAAATGATGATGTGCTCCACTTCCAGAACCTCAACGGCGTACTGCACTACGGACAGGCAGTTAAGATCGGTATGGATCACCAGGTTAGCCACGTTGCGGTGAACGAACAGTTCGCCCGGTTCGAGGCTGGTCAGGCTTTCTGCGGGAACCCTGCTATCAGAACAACCAATCCACAGAAAGCGGGGACGCTGAGCTAATGCCAGTCGTTCAAAATAATCAGGGTCTTCTTTCACTATCGTTTCAGACCATTGCTGGTTATTGGCGATCAGCGTTTCTATCGTTTTCATGAAAGTAAATGACCTGTAACAACAAAAGGGCGGTGAGGGGTAATATAGAGCAATCACAGGGGTTTTGAAATCGAAAACTGGGTCCGACCAGGACTCGCTCAACTGATAATAAGGCACGCTTTCAGCTATGACATATGCACTGGAATTGATGAATGTGACCAAAACGTACCCGGGGGGCGTTCGCGCGCTGCGCGGTATCGACCTGCGCGTTGAAGCCGGGGATTTCTATGCTCTGCTGGGCCCTAATGGCGCAGGCAAGTCCACCACCATCGGCATCATCAGTTCACTGGTCAACAAGACCGACGGCAGGATTCAGGTGTTCGGCCACGATCTGGACCGGGATATCGTGAACGCCAAGCGGCAACTGGGGCTGGTGCCGCAGGAGTTCAACTTCAATCCGTTTGAGACCGTGATGCAAATTGTGGTCAATCAGGCCGGTTACTACGGCGTTCCCCGGCAGGAGGCGTTGCGGCGCGCCGAAAAATACCTCAACCAGCTCGACCTGTGGGGCAAGCGCAACGAGCGCGCCCGCATGTTGTCCGGCGGGATGAAGCGCCGGCTGATGATTGCCCGGGCGTTGATGCATGAACCCAAGCTGCTGATTCTTGACGAGCCGACCGCCGGGGTGGACATCGAATTGCGTCGCTCAATGTGGGGGTTCCTCAAAGAACTCAACGGGCAGGGCACCACCATCATCCTGACCACCCATTATCTGGAAGAAGCGGAAATGCTGTGCCGCAATATCGGCATCATCCAGTCCGGGCAACTGGTGGAAAACACCTCGATGAAGGCGCTGCTGGCCAAGCTGCAATCGGAAACCTTCTTTTTCGACTTGGCGGCGAAGAGCGCCCTTCCCAGGCTGGAAGGCTATCAGCACCGACTGGTGGATACCTCTACGCTGGAAGTGGAAGTGAGACGCGAGCAAGGGCTGAACGGCATTTTCAGCCAGCTCAGCGCGCAAGGCATTCAGGTTCTCAGTATGCGCAACAAGGCCAATCGCCTGGAAGAACTGTTTGTCGCGCTGCTCAATAACAACGGAGATAAAGCATGATGGGGTTATATTGGGTAGCGTTGCAGAGCATCTGGAGCAAGGAAATCAACCGCTTCGCCCGGATCTGGATCCAAACGCTGGTGCCGCCAGTGATTACGATGTCGTTGTACTTCATCATTTTCGGCAATCTGATCGGTACCCGCATCGGCGAGATGAACGGCTTTAGTTACATGCAGTTCATCGTGCCGGGGCTGATCATGATGTCGGTGATTACCAACGCCTATGCCAACGTCGCGTCGTCATTTTTCAGCGCCAAATTTCAGCGCAATATCGAAGAGCTGCTGGTGGCGCCGGTGCCGACCCACATCATCATCGCCGGTTATGTCGGCGGCGGCATGGCGCGCGGCATCTGCGTCGGCGTGCTGGTCACGGCGGTGTCGCTGTTCTTTGTGCCGCTGCACGTCCATGCCTGGTGGATGGTGGTGGTGACACTGTTGCTGACGTCGATGCTGTTTTCGCTGGCGGGGCTGATTAACGCCGTATTCGCCAAAACCTTCGACGACATCAGCCTGATTCCCACCTTCGTGCTGACGCCGCTGACTTATCTGGGCGGCGTGTTCTATTCGCTGTCGTTGCTCTCGCCGTTCTGGCAGGCGGTATCCAAACTGAACCCGGTCGTTTATATGATCAGCGGTTTCCGCTTCGGATTCCTGGGTATTCATGATGTGCCGCTGCCACTGACGCTGGCGGTGCTGCTGGCGTTTATCGTGGTGTTCTACGGGCTGAGCTGGTGGTTGATTGAGCGTGGGCGCGGCTTGCGCAGTTAATCAGGCGTTTTTGTCGGATGTGAAGCGGGATGGCGTGTGCCGTCCCGCTTTTTTATCGGCGCAATGACTCAGGCGATCTGCACCGGAATGGCTTTGGCGGTGCGCTGCAACGTATTGTTGTCGCCAAAATAGGCGACCTTCGGGCGGTGCTCGCGCGCCTGCTCATCCGGCATCTGCACATAGGAGCAGATAATCAGCTTGTCGCCGACGCAGGCGCAGCGTGCGGCCGCGCCGTTGACGGAAATGATGCGGGAGCCGCGTTCAGCGGCGATCGCGTAGGTGGAAAAACGATGGCCGTTGTCCACGTTGTAGATGTCGATCGCTTCGTATTCAAGAATACCGGCGGCGTCCATAAAATCCTGATCGATGGCGCAGGACCCTTCATAATGTAAATCTGCCTGGGTTACCTTCACCCGGTGCAGCTTACCTTGCAGCATGGTTCGAATCATCGGTCTGTCACTCTGGTTGGAGAAATCAGGTGGTCAAATCCACCTGCTGGTTGTCAATCAGGCGCGCCTTGCCCAGCCAGGCCGCCATCAGCACCACGGCACAGGTGCTGTCGATGGTCAGCGGCTGCAGCGTTGCGGCGTCGCGGATAAATAGCTCGTCGGGCGTGAATCCGGCCTCGCGCAGCGCCTCTGATGCGTTGGCGAGCATATCATCAATTTGCCGGTCGCCGTTGGATAATTGCTCTACCACCTCGTTCATGATGCGGCGAAGCTGTGGCGCCTGCTGACGCTCTTCGGCGGTGAGGTAACCGTTGCGAGAACTAAGCGCCAGGCCGTCTTTGGCGCGCACGATAGGCACGCCGACGATGCTGATGTCGTAGTCCATGTCGGCCACCATCTGACGGATCAGCGCCAGTTGCTGGTAATCTTTTTCGCCAAAGCAGGCTACATCCGGCTGCACCAGATTGAACAGCTTGCTGACGACGGTGGAGACGCCGCGAAAATGCCCCGGACGGCTGGCACCTTCCAGCATCTGCGACAGCCCCGGGACTTCCACGAACGTCTGCTGTTGCAGGCCGTTAGGGTAGAGAGTGTCGGGGGCGGGCGCGAACACCAGGTCAACGCCGCGCCGCGTCAGCTTCTCGCAGTCTTCCTGCAGGGTGCGCGGGTAGCGGGCCAGATCGTCCGCCCGCTCAAACTGCAATGGGTTGACAAAAATACTGACCACCACGATGTCGGCCCGAGCCCGGGCCTCGTCCACCAGCGTCAGGTGGCCGTCATGCAGGTTGCCCATGGTGGGCACCAATGCGATGCGTTTTCCTTCCTGACGCCAGCGGCGGAGTTCGCGGCGCAGCAGCACCGGCGTTTCAATAATCAACACACGCTTGCTCCTGTGTTAAACAAAACTGTATTGCTCGTCGGGAAAGGTTCCCTGTTCGACTTCCTGCACATACAGGCGAACGGCGGCGCGGATATCCGCTGCTTCCGCCATGAAATTGCGGGCGAACTTCGGCGTATGGCCGCCGGTCACGCCCAGCGCGTCGTGCATCACCAGAATCTGGCCGTCGGTGACATTGCCGGCGCCGATGCCGATGACCGGGATACTGAGTGCGTCGGTCACTCGCTGGGCCAGCGATACCGGCACGCATTCCAGCACCAGTAACTGAGCGCCAGCCTGTTCCAGCGCCAGCGCGTCTTCCAGCAGCTGGCTGGCGGCGGCTTCGTCACGCCCCTGGACTTTATAGCCGCCAAAGATATTGACCGACTGCGGGGTCAGCCCCAGATGTCCACACACCGGGACGGCGCGTTCGGTCAGCATGCGCACGGTCGGCACGAGCCAACTACCGCCTTCGATCTTGACCATATTGGCGCCGGCGCGCATCAACGCCGCGGCTTGCTGGCAGGCTTGTTCCGGCGTGGCGGCGCCCATGAAGGGGAGATCGGATAACAGCAGGCAATGCGGTGCGCCGCGCCGTACGCAGCGGGTGTGATAAACCATATCGTCAATGGTAACGGGCAGGGTCGAATCGTGGCCCTGCACGGGCATACCGAGAGAGTCCCCCACCAGCATTACGCGGATACCCTGTTCATAAAACAACTGGGCGAAGCTGGCGTCGTAAGCGGTCAGTGTGGCGAACTTTTTCTGTTCCTGTTTCCACTGGCGCAGATGAGAAATCGTCGTCGCTTTCATGGCAACCTTCCTGAGTCAACTCAAGGGCATTTCAAAGGTGAGTCATTCTAATGGAAGGCAGGCATCAGGAACAGCGATCTATTTCTATTTGTAAAACAAGAGATTGGTACCTATCCGGCGCCAACCGCGCGTCGCGGTCGGCAGGAGAATGGGGGGATGGTTATTGGTCGGCCCACAGGGTCAGGCCGTTGCGGGGGATCTGCTGTAACCGCGTCGCCAGCGCTTCTCCATCGGGAAACACCAGTTCCGGCGCCAGTTCAGCCAGCGGGTAGAGCATGAACTCACGGTTTTTCATGTCATAGTGCGGCACCGTGAGTCGTTCGGTATGCAGCGTCAGGGAGCCAAACAGCAGAATATCAAGGTCGAGAGTACGCGGTCCCCAGCGGTGATCCTTACGTACTCGTCCTTGTTCCTGCTCAATGCGCTGGGTATGGTCCAGCAGCGTTTCCGGCGGCAACGCGGTCTGTAACTCGGCGACCGCATTGAGATAATCAGGCTGATCCTGCGGGCCGAGCGGGCGGCTGCGATAAAATGACGAACAGCGCGCCAGCCGGGTGTGCGGAATGGCGTCCAGCGCGGTTAGCGCTGCGCGCACCTGTTGCAATGGTTCGGACAGGTTGCTGCCCAGCGCCAGATAAACCCGGATCACCGGGCGTTGTCCCGGCGGGCAGGGCGCTTGCGCGGGCGACGTGAGCGGCGATGCGGCGTCGGGCCGTCATCCAGCGTGTTCAGCATCACCTGCTGGCGCGGCGGCGCGGCGACCTGAAACTCGCCCCACCACTGCGCCAGGCGCTGTAGCTCATGATGGTTTTCGATTTCCGCGCGCAGGCAGAGCAGGTCATACGCGGCGCGGAATTTCGGGTGTTCCATCAGCTTGAAGGCGCGTTTGCCCTGACGGCGCGACAGACGCAACTGCAATTGCCAGATATCGCGGACAAGCGAGGTAATACGTTTGGGGATCGCCAGCGAGCGGCACTGTTCGTCCAGTACGTCGTTCATGGCTAAGGCGAACGCCTCGAAGTAGGCCAGCCCGCTCTCCTGCGTCAGTTTCTGGGCGTGCTCCACCAGCGGGTACCACAGCATGGCGGAAAACAGAAACGCCGGGTTGACGCGCATGTCGTTCTGGATGCGTTGATCGGTGTTTTTCAGCACCTGCACGATCATCCGCTCCATCGTACTTTCGCCGTTAGCGGTGAAATAACGGCTGATCAGCGGAAACAGCGGCTGAAACAGCTGGTATTCGCACAGCAACTGATAGGTCGGATAGCCGTAGCCCGCCTGCAACAGTTTCAGGGATTCTTCAAACAGCCGCGCCGGCGGAATATCGTGCAGCAGCGAGGCCAGACGGGGAATCGGCTCGGCGGTTTCCGGGCTGATGCGCATACTGAGTTTGGCGGCGAATCGCACGGCGCGCAGCATGCGCACCGGGTCTTCGCGGTAGCGGGTTTCCGGTTCGCCAATCAGGCGAATCAACCCCTGACGCAGGTCGTTCAGGCCGTTGGTGTAGTCACGAACGGTGAAGTCGGCGATGCTGTAATAGAGGCTGTTGATGGAGAAGTCGCGCCGCTGGGCGTCTTCCTCGATGGTGCCGAAAATGTTGTCGCGCAGCAGCATACCGTTGTGGCCTTGCTGGGCGGCGTTTTTCGTTTCCTGTTCCTGATGCTGTTCGTGGTGGCCGCGGAATGTCGCGACTTCAATAACTTCGGGGCCGAACATCACATGCGCCAGACGGAAACGGCGGCCCACCAGCCGGCAGTTGCGGAACAACTTGCGGACCTGTTCCGGGGTGGCGTTGGTGGTGATATCGAAGTCTTTGGGTTTTTTGCCCAACAGCAGATCGCGGACGCCGCCGCCCACCAGATAAGCCTCATAGCCCGCTTTGCTCAGGCGATACAGTACTTTCAGCGCATTCTCACTAATGTCGCTACGTGAAATGGCGTGCTGGTCACGGGGAACGACCATCATCGCCTGCGGCGGATTGTCCGCCCTGGCGGGCTCATTCTCACGATTCAGTACCTTGCGGCAAAAATTAGCTACCCGGGTAAAGATAATACACCTCGATAATCATTGGAAAATTAACGGCACAACAAAAAATAGCGGCTAATCATAGCTCACCCTCAGCCCTTTGAGAATGCTGATGTTATTTCCGGCGATGTAAGAGCGGCTTCGACAGGGACCGTAGCCAGCGACCAGTGCGCGACGGCCCACGCGAGCAACGCGTCCCGATCGAGGTCCCGCCAGTGCGCAGGCAATGGCTGGCGCAAAAAGGCCAGCGCCTGTGCCAGCACGGCCCGAGGATCGCCATCCGGCAGCGCCGGAGCATGGTTCTGCTTGGAGAGCTTATTGCCGTCGCAATTGAGCGCCAGCGGCAGATGTACGTAGGCCGGAGCCGGATAATCCAGCTGGTGGTACAGCGATAACTGGCGCACCGTCGGTTCGATCAGGTCCGCGCCGCGTACGATTTCGGTGACGCCCTGATCGTGGTCGTCGACCACGACGGCCAGATTGTAGGCAAACAGGCCATCGCGGCGATGGATAATAAAGTCTTCTCGCGCCAGCATCGGGTCGGCATCAATCTGCCCGCGCAAGCGATCGTGAAAGCTGAGAACCGGCTGGCTCTGGCGCAGGCGCAACGCCGCCTGATTTGACGGCAGGCCACGAGCGCGGCAGTGACCATCATAGTGGCCGCCAATCTGCTGGATGCGTTGCCGGGTACAGGTACAGTAGTAGCATTTCCCCTGACGCTGCAGGTCGGCCAGCACCGCGCGGTAAAGATCGTGGCGGCGGGACTGGTACACCACGTCGCCGTCCCAGAGCAGGCCATACTGTTCCAGTTGGCGGAGAATGCGTGCGGCGGCGCCGGGCACTTCGCGCGGCGGATCGATATCCTCGATACGCACCAGCCAGCGTCCGCGGCAGGCGCGGGCCTGCAGATAGCTGCCCAGTGCGGCAATCAGGGAACCAAAGTGGAGATCGCCAGACGGAGAGGGCGCAAAACGTCCGACGTAAGGGCGTGATTCAGGCATACGGCGACATCATGCCGGTTGAAGGTGATGCTGACTGGTCATAACAAGCGAAAACCCGGCGGTAGGGCGTTTGCTCTCCCGCCGGGCTGATATCATCCGGCCATCTGCTTTTCGCGGATTTCGGCCAGCGTTTTGCAGTCAATGCACAAATCGGCGGTGGGGCGGGCTTCCAGACGACGGATACCGATTTCCACGCCGCAGGACTCGCAATAGCCAAAGTCCTCGTCTTCGATTTTCTGCAATGTTTTGGCAATCTTCTTGATCAGCTTACGCTCGCGATCGCGGTTGCGCAGTTCAAGGCTGAATTCTTCTTCCTGCGCGGCACGGTCTACCGGGTCCGGGAAGTTAGCGGCTTCATCCTGCATGTGCGATACGGTTCGATCGACTTCGTCCCTGAGTTGATTGCGCCATGCTTCAAGAATTCGCCTGAAATGAGCCAGCTGAGCGTCGTTCATGTATTCTTCGCCCGGCTTCTCCTGGTACGGCTCCACTCCGGCAATCGCGAGAATGCTCAGAGAGGATGTCTTACGGTTTTGCCCTTCTTGCATGTTGCTTCTCCTACATAAACACGACACGCAGTATCGACTCCCCCAGGGGGGAAAAACAGGCCGCTATAAATAACAGATGGAGGTTAGGTTGGCAATGATTCCCGACACCGGCCTGACAAAGTGTGAGAAACGGCATAATCCCATCAGATAATACATAACGTGCGGCAGAATTAGCTCGCTGTCGTCACGTTATTGAAACGGTAACAATTGCCCCAGCGTCATGCCATCAGGGGTGATATGGGCACCGTAACACAGAATTTCAACCCCCTGCTGCCGGGATAGTTGTAATAATTCGGCGTAATGTCGGTCAATGTGTTGCGCCGGCGAAATCCGGTCGATGCCGGAGTGCAGCGCGGCGAAACACAATACGGCACGACGACCCTGCGCCGCCACCTGTTGCAGTTCCCGCAGATGCTTTTGCCCTCTGAGCGTTACCGCATCGGGAAAGTAACCACATCCGTGTTGCAATAATGTGACGGATTTGACTTCAATATAGCAGTCCGCCCGGTCCTCTGCCTGCAATAACACATCTATCCTGCTGTTTTCCGAACCATAGCGCACTTCGGCGCGGATAGTGGTGTAACCTGTGAAATCGGCCAGCAGGCCTGCGTGCAGCGCCTCAAGCACCAACTGATTGGCGCGCAGGGTATTTACGCCGATCCAGTGTCCCTGCGTGGTTTGCGTCAGTTCCCAGGTATGGGGGTACTTGCGTTTCGGGTTATCCGAAGTGGAGTACCAGACGGTATCGCCCGGCGCGCCGCAGCCGGTCATCGCGCCGGTATTGGGGCAGTGCAGCGTCAGGGTTTTCCCGTCAGGAGTCACCACATCCGCCAGAAATCGTTTGTAACGTTTGAGCAGCGTGGCGGGTTGCAGGCGTGGGGAAAATTGCATGAATGATGTCTCTCAGGAAGTCAGCAGCGGCCAGTGGGCGATGGGGTGATAATGGGTTCGCCCCGCGTCGGCGCGCGATTCGTACAGAAAAAAACGCTCGACCGGCACCGTCCAGCCGAACGTGGCGGCCGGCACCGGCACCGGGCGGGTGGCGCCGCGCAGCAGCGTGATATGCGGATGAAACGGCTGAGGGGGTTGATAACAACCGTTACGCGCCGCCTGCGAGCGTAACATATCCGCCAGTTGCAGCAATCCTCGCGGCGCCTGACGACAACCGAGCCACACCACGCCAGGTCGGGGCCAGTGTCCGGCGTCGTTCAGAGTGAGGGTAAACGCCGGCTGGCGGATACGGCCGGCCAGCGTCTGCAAAATCTGCATTTTGGCGTCGCTGACCTCGCCGAGGAATGCCAGCGTCAGGTGCAGGTTGGCCGCCGCCACCGGGCGCCCGGCTTCGGGAGCGAATTGCGCGGCGCGCCAGTGTACGATCTGCTGGCCGATCGCGTCCGGCAACGACAAGGCAAAAAACAGGCGGCGGGTCGGGGTCATGGCAATCTCTCCGTTCTGCGGGGTTCCGATGCTACAATGCCCGCCGCATAAAGTTAAGGTTGCGTTCCGCTATTCGCCGTGTTCAGACGCCGGCCGGCGCGCCGCTTTTCTATTTATTGAGATAATGTCTTTAGATAACGTCCGGCTAGTGTTGTGCAGTTGTTGTGCTGTATTGCTGTGCCGCCGGATTCAGCCATGATTACGGAGAGTTGTGTGAGTCTACCCCCCGTCAGCGCCGTACTGGATGACGTCATCCAGGCGTTGCATACCGCGCCGCAGGTGTTGCTGCATGCCCCGACCGGCGCAGGAAAGTCCACCTGGTTGCCGTTGCAACTGTTACAGCAGGGCGGGCTTCCCGGCCGCATTATTATGCTGGAGCCGCGTCGGCTGGCGGCTAAAAGCGTGGCTTTCCGGCTGGCGGAGTGGCTGGGGGAAACGCCGGGGCAGACCGTCGGTTACCGCATGCGTTCGGAAAGTCGGGTTAGCAGCCAGACCCGGCTGGAAGTGGTGACGGAAGGCATTCTGACCCGGATGCTGCAACATGATCCGGCGCTGGATGGCGTTTCGCTGGTAATGCTGGACGAATTTCACGAACGTAGTTTGCAGGCCGATCTGGCGCTGGCGCTGCTGCTGGATGTCCAGCAGGGGCTGCGCGATGATCTCAAGCTGCTGATCATGTCCGCCACGCTGGATAATTTCCGGCTCTCTTCTTTATTACCGCAATCGCTCAGCGTGTCGTCGCAAGGGCGCTCCTGGCCGGTGGAACGGCATTACCAGCCGATTGGCTCGCAGGAGCGGCTGGAGGAGGCGACGGCCCGGCTCGTTTACCGTCTGTTGCAGGACGAAACCGGTTCGTTGCTGGTATTTTTGCCGGGCGTGGCGGAAATCAAACGGTTGCAGACGCTACTGGAAAACGCGGTGCCGGCGGAGGCGGATATCTGCCCGCTGTACGGCGCGCTGACGCTGGCGGAGCAACAGAAAGCGATTCTGCCGGCCGCCGCCGGGCGGCGCAAAATAGTGCTGGCGACCAACATCGCGGAAACCAGTCTGACCATCGAAGGTATTCGGGTGGTGGTGGATTGTGGTCTGGAGCGGGTGGCGTTGTTTGATGTCAAAACCGGGCTGACTCGCCTGACGACGCAGCGTATCAGCCAGGCATCGATGGTGCAGCGCGCCGGACGCGCCGGGCGACTGGAGCCGGGCGTGTGCTGGCATCTGTTCGCCCGCGAGCAGGCTGAACGCGCTGCGGCGCAAAGCGAGCCGGAAATTCTGCACAGCGATCTGTCCGGGGTGCGGCTGGACCTGCTGCAGTGGGGCTGCAACGACGTCGCGCAGCTCTGTTGGCTGGATACGCCGCCTCAACCCGCATTGCTGGCGGCGGACCGTTTGCTGGCGCAACTGGGCATGCGCGATGCGCAACAACGGCTGACGGCGGACGGGCGTAAGATGGCGGCGCTGGGCAGCGATCCGCGGCTGGCGGCGATGTTGCATGCCGCCGGGCAGGATGCGGATGCGCTGGCGACGGCGGCGTTGCTGGCGGCGATCATCGAAGAGCCGCCGCGCGCCGGGTCGCCGAATCTGTCCGACGCCCTGCATCGTCCCGCCGGCCATTGGCAGCGCCGGGCGCAACAGCTGGCGCGCCGTGCCGGCAAGACGTCAGGCAAAGTGAATGAACGTCTGGCCGCAGGGTTGTTGTCGGCGGGATTCGCGGATCGCATCGCCCGGCGGCGTGGTCAGGATGGGCGCTATCAACTGGCGAACGGGTCCGGAGCCAGTCTGCCGCCGGAAGAGGCGCTGGCGGCGTCGGAATGGCTGCTGGCCCCGGTTCTCATGCAAAGCCCGCACAGCGCCGACGCCCGTATTTTACTGGCGCTGCCGATTGATATCGACCAACTGGCGCGGCAGCGACCGGAACTGGTGACAGAACAGAATCTGATGCACTGGGACGAAGAAAAAGGTACCCTGCGCGCCAGCCTGCGAACGCAGATCGGTAGCCTGACGCTGTCGTCGCGGCCATTAGCTAAACCGTCGGACGAGGCGTTGCAGCAGGCGATGCTTAACTGGTTGCGTGAACAAGGGCTGTCGGTGTTGAACTGGGACGAACCGGCGTTGCAGCTGCGCCAGCGGTTGCTGTGCGCCCGGCAGTGGTTGCCGGAGGTGGCGTGGCCGGCGGTGGATGACGCCGCCCTGCTAGGGTCGCTGGAGCTATGGTTGCTGCCGTCGCTCAACGGCGTGCGGGATCGTCGCACGCTTAATCAGATCAACCTGAGCGAAGCGCTGTGGCGTTTGCTCGACTGGTCGCAGCGCCAGCGGCTGGATAGCGCGCTGCCCAGCCATTACACTGTGCCCGGCGGCAGTCGTTTGCCGATCCGTTATGATGCTGATCAGCCGCCGGTGCTGGCGGTGCGGCTGCAGGAGATGTTCGGCGAACAGGCCAGCCCGTTGCTGGCTGAAGGGCGGGTGGCGCTGGTGCTGGAACTGCTGTCTCCGGCGATGCGGCCGTTGCAGATCACCCGCGATCTGGCGGCGTTCTGGAACGGCGCCTACCGGGAAGTGCAGAAAGAAATGAAAGGGCGCTATCCCAAGCATGTCTGGCCGGACGATCCGGCGAATACGGCGCCGACCCGGCGCACCAGAAAATACCAGAATACCTAATTTCAGATGTTTCCCCCTTCCTTGCGCAGCGTGGGAGACACAGAGTAGACGGCCACGGCGGGCAATCCGACGGCCGTCAGTAACCTGATGGAGATGTCACTGTAATGTCTCGGGATGACCGCGAACCTATCGGGCGCAAACGTAGTGCGTCACGACAAACTCCCCCTCGCAGGCAAGCGACTCGCCGTCGCAGGGATGATGACTACGACGACGATTATGAAGAAGAGTACGAAGAAGACTATGACGACGATGAGGATGACGAGGAAGAAGTCATGAGCAAGCGGCCGCGTAAGAAGCGCCGCTGGCTGGGGTTGCTGATCCGGCTATTCCTGATTTTCGTGGTGGTGATGTCGATTTATGGCGTTTACCTCGACGGGGAAATTCGCAGTCGTATCGACGGCAAAGTGTGGCAACTGCCGGCGGCGGTGTATGGCCGCATGGTCAACCTCGAACCGGGCATGGCCTACAGCAAGAAAGAGATGGTCAATTTGCTGGAAGGCATGCAATACCGCGAGGTCAGCCGCATTACCCGGCCGGGCGAATTCACGGTACAGGCCAACAGCATCGAAATCCAGCGTCGTCCTTTCGACTTTCCGGACGGCAAGGAAGGCCAAATCCACGCCAAAATGATCTTCAGCAGCGACCGGTTGTCGCAGATCCAGAACATGGATAATCAGCGCAATTTCGGTTTCTTCCGGCTCGACCCGAAACTGATCACCATGTTGCAGTCGCCGAACGGCGAACAGCGACTGTTTGTGCAGCGTTCAGGTTTTCCCGACCTGCTGGTGCAAACGCTGATCGCCACCGAAGACCGCCATTTCTACGAGCATGACGGCATCAGTTTCTACTCCATCGGCCGTGCGTTGATCGCCAACCTGACGGCGGGGCGGGCGGTGCAGGGCGGCAGTACGCTAACCCAGCAGCTGGTGAAAAACCTGTTCCTGACCAACGAACGCTCGTTATGGCGTAAAGCCAACGAAGCCTATATGGCGTTGATCATGGATTACCGCTACAGCAAGGATCGCATTCTGGAGCTGTATCTGAACGAGGTGTATCTCGGTCAGAGCGGCAACGATCAGATCCGCGGTTTTCCGCTGGCCAGCCTTTACTATTTCGGGCGGCCGGTAAACGAGCTGAGCCTCGACCAGCAGGCGATGCTGGTGGGGATGGTGAAAGGGGCGTCGCTCTATAACCCGTGGCGCAACCCGCAGGTGACGCTGGAGCGTCGTAACCTGGTGCTGAAACTGCTGCAGAACCAGCAGGTCATCGACGAAGATCTTTACAACATGCTGAGCGCCCGTCCGCTGGGGGTTCAGCCGAAAGGCGGGGTGATCAGCCCGCAGCCGGCGTTCATGCAGATGGTGCGCCAGGAACTGCAACAGCGGTTGGGCGACAAGGCGAACGATCTGTCCGGGGTGAAAATCTTCACTACGCTGGATCCGGTGTCGCAGGATGCGGCGGAAAAAGCGGTGGAAGACGGCATTCCGGCGCTGCGCGCGGCGCGCGGCGTCAAGGATCTGGAATCGGCGATGGTGATTGTCGATCGCTTTAGCGGCGAGATTCGGGCGATGGTGGGCGGTTCCGACGCGCAGTTCGCCGGTTTCAACCGCGCCATGCAGGCGCGCCGTTCGGTCGGTTCGCTGGCGAAACCGCCTACTTACCTGACGGCGCTCAGCATGCCGGATCGCTATCGCCTCAACACCATTCTGGCGGATGAGCCGATTTCGCTCAAACAGCCGAACGGTACGATTTGGGAACCGAAAAACTACGATCGCGAATTCCGCGGTCGGGTGATGCTGGTGGACGCGCTGGCGAACTCGCTCAACGTGCCGACGGTCAATCTGGGGATGGCGGTCGGTCTGGATCAGGTCAGCGATACATTGCAGAAGCTGGGGATCCCGCAGAACCAGATTCAGGCGGTGCCGGCGATGTTGCTCGGCGCCATCAGCCTGACGCCGATGGAAGTGGCGCAGGAATACCAGACTATCGCCAGCGGCGGTAACCGCGCGTCGCTCTCTGCGCTACGTTCGGTGATCGCCGAAGACGGCAAAGTGCTGTATCAGAGCTTCCCGCAGGCTGAACGGGCCGTGCCGTCACAGGCCGCCTACCTGACGCTGTACGGTATGCAACAGGTGGTGGAACGCGGCACCTCGCGTTCGCTGACGGTGAAATTCGGTAATTACCACCTGGCGGGGAAAACCGGTACCACCAACGACCTGCGCGACAGCTGGTTTGCCGGCGTCGACGGCAAGGAAGTGGTGATCACCTGGGTTGGCCGAGACAACAATGGCCCGGCGAAACTGACCGGCGCCAACGGCGCGCTGACTATTTATCGCCGCTATCTGGAAAACCAGACGCCGTTGCCGCTGATGCTGACGCCGCCGGAAGGCATTACCACCATGACGGTGGACGGCAGCGGCAACTTTATCTGTAACGGCAGCGCCGGTCGGGCATTGCCGGTGTGGACGGATAACCCGCAGGCGTTGTGCCAGGCCAGCCAGCAAGCGGTGCAGCAGCCGGCCAATTCGCCGAACGGTCAGCCACAACAAAATCAGCAGGAAGGCGGCAGCGTTCCCGACTGGATTAAGCAGATGTTCGGGCAGTAAACGCCTAACGACATGTCAATACCCACGCCCGGTTCGCCGGGCGTGCTTTTTTCCTTCCTTCCTTCCTTCCTTCCTTCCTTCCTTCCTTCCTTCCTTCCTTCCTTCCTTCCTTCCTTCCTTCCTTCCTTCCTTCCTTCCTTCCTTCCTTCCTCCCTCCCTCCGCTATTTTCCCGGCGCCCGTATTTCATGCGCCCGCGTCTAAATCGGTTGCGGATAGCCTCGGCTTACGCCTATCATTCAATCTTTATAAGAATCATTATCGTTTTCATATTCGCCCGCCGTGATAACTGGCGGACGAACCGAATACCTTCAACGCACGAACTTCATGATGCAAAAAGCTATGATGCCGCCGGAGATCACCTTCCGGCTGAACGAGGTCAGCTTTTCCGTGGCTGACCGGGTACTGCTGCATCCGCTGACACTGACTTTTCCCGCGGGAAAAGTCTGCGGCTTGCTCGGTCATAACGGGTCCGGCAAATCCACCCTGTTGAAAATGCTGGGACGCCATCAGGCGCCTTCCGGCGGTTCGGCGTGGCTGGCGGAAAAACCGCTGCTGGAGTGGGGCGGTAAGGCGTTTGCCCGCCAGGTCGCCTATCTGCCGCAGCAATTGCCCGCCGCCGACGGCATGACGGTGCGCGAACTGGTGGCGGTTGGTCGCTACCCGTGGCACGGCGCGCTGGGGCGTTTTGCACCGGCCGACCAGCAGAAAGTGGATGACGCCATTGAACTGGTGGGGCTGTCGCCCTTTGCCCACCGACTGGTGGACAGCCTGTCCGGCGGCGAGCGGCAACGCGCCTGGCTGGCGATGACCGTGGCGCAGGACAGCCGCTGTCTGCTGCTGGACGAACCGACGTCGGCGCTGGATATCGCCCATCAGGTAGAGGTACTGTCGCTGATCCGGCGGATGAGCCAGCAACGCGGTCTTACGGTGATTGCCGTGTTGCACGACATCAACATGGCGGCGCGTTACTGCGACGAACTGGTGGCGCTGCGTCAGGGGCGGGTAGTGGCGCAGGGAACGCCGCAGGCGCTGATGCAGGCGGAGGTGCTGCAGGCTATTTACGGCATCCCGATGGGGGTGTTGCCCCATCCGGTCGAAGGGACGCCGGTCAGTTTTGTGTGTTGAATGAGTGTCGTATGCTGAACAAGATGATGGGTAGCCCGAACAAACCGGATGCGCTCCGGCGCCGTCTGCTGGCGGCAATGCTGGTTGCCCCGTGGTTTTCTCCTTTTAGTACCCACGCTGCCGCGGTGGATAGCCAGCGCATCGTGGCGCTGGAATGGTTGCCGGTAGAATTATTGATGGCGCTGGGCGTCATGCCTATGGGCGTGGCGGATATCCACAACTACCGCCTGTGGGTGCAAGCGCCGGCGTTGCCGGCCAGCGTGGTGGATGTCGGCCTGCGCACCGAACCCAACCTCGAACTGCTGGCGCGGCTTAATCCTTCACTGCTGCTTTATTCGACGGGGTATGGCCCGGCGGCGGAACAGCTTGAGCGCATTGCGCCGTCACTGGGCTTTGCGTTTAGCGACGGTAACGGTAAGCCGTTGCAGGTCGCAAGACAGTCGCTGGCGACGCTGGCGGAACGTCTGGAGATGAATGCCGCCGCTGAACGTCATCTGACGGCGTTTGATCAGTTTATGGCGGAAGCCCGCGTCAGATTGCAGCCCTATACCCGCCGTCCGCTGTTGCTGTTTTCGGTGTTGGATGAGCGTCATGTGCTGGTGGTGGGAAAAAACAGCCTGTTTCAGGACGTGCTGGATCAGCTTGGCATTGAAAACGCCTGGCAGGGCAGTACCAATTTCTGGGGCAGTACGGTGATTGGCATGGAACAACTGGCGTCAGTCGGTCATGCCAATGCCATTTGCTTCGAACATGGCAACGATGGGTTGATGTCGCGGGTCAGCGCTAATCCTGTCTGGCAGTCGCTGCCGTTTGTTCGTGACCAGCGCTGGCAGCGTGCCGAGGCTGTCTGGCTGTATGGCGCCACCCTGTCGGCGATGCGTTTCTGCCGTCTGCTGGACGGGGCGATGGAGCGGCTGACATGACCGTGGAGAATGCCGTGAATATGCCAACGCGTGCGTCGAAGTCCGGTTTGCTGGCGGGGGTAGTGGCGGCGCTGTCGCTGCTGGCTATCCTGATGGCGTTCTATAATCTGCGTCAGCAGTTGCCGCTGGCGCTATGGCGGCAGGGCGCGCTGTCGCCCGATGTCGCCGATCTGCGTCAGTTGCTGTTCCATTACAGCCTGCTGCCGCGTCTGACGCTGGCGTTGCTGATCGGCGCCGGGCTGGGGCTGGTGGGCGTGCTGTTTCAGCAGGTATTGCGCAATCCGCTGGCCGAGCCGTCAACGCTCGGGGTGGCGAGCGGCGCGCAGTTGGGGCTGACGGCGGCGACGCTGTGGGCGTTGCCCGGCGGCTGGTTGGCGTCGCAACTGGCGGCGATGGCGGGCGCGTTGCTGGTGGGCGCGCTGGTGTTTGGCGTAGCCTGGGGCAAGCGCCTGTCGCCGGTCACGTTGATTCTGGCCGGGCTGGTGCTGAGTTTGTATTGCAGCGCCGTCACGCAACTGCTGGCGCTGTTTCACTACGAGCAGTTGACCAATCTGTTTCTGTGGAGCAGCGGTTCGCTCAATCAGCAAGACTGGCAGAGCGTAATGCGGGTGCTGCCGGCACTGGTCGTCGGTGTCGTGTTGACGCTATTGCTGGCGCGTCCGCTGACGTTGCTGGGGCTGGATGACGGCGTTGCCCGCAATCTGGGGCTGAGCCTGTCAGTAGCTCGCGTCGGCACATTATTGCTGGCGATTTTCCTCAGCGCGCAGTGGGTCAACGCCGCCGGTATCATCGGGTTTATCGGCCTGTTTGCGCCGCTGATGGCGAAAATGCTGGGCGCGCGCCGATTGGGGCAACGTCTGTGGCTGTCGCCGTTATTGGGCGCGTTGCTGCTGACACTGACCGATCAGATCTTACTGTGGCTGGCGGGCGTCTGGCGTGAGGTGCCGACCGGCGCCGCCACTGCGTTGATTGGCGCGCCATTGTTGTTGTGGCTGCTGCCGCGTTTGCGCTCTACCGCGCCGCCGGTGCTGCAGGACGGGCAGAAAGCGCTGACCGAACGCGCCAACTGGGGCGGATGGTGGTTGGCGGGGCTGGTTTTGCTGCTGGCGGTGGTAGCGGTGGCGCTGTCTCTGGGGCGCGAACCCGCCGGTTGGTACTGGGCGAGCGGCCAGGAGTTCTCGGCGCTGTTGCCCTGGCGTTGGCCGCGGGTGACGGCGGCGCTGACCGCGGGTGTGATGCTGGCGATGGCCGGTAGCCTGATTCAGCGTTTAACCGGTAACCCGATGGGCAGTCCGGAAGTGCTGGGGATCAGCGCCGGCGCGGCGTTTAGCGTGGTGGCGTTGCTGTTTCTGGTGACGGGCAACGTCACGGACTGGATGCTGCCGGCCGGTACGTTCGGGGCTGCGGTCACGCTGCTGCTGATCATGATGGTGGCCGGGCGCGGCGGTTTTTCGACGCAACGCATGCTGTTGGTAGGGATTGCGCTGGGCACCGCGTTTACCACGTTGATCAGCCTGTTGCTGGCCAGCGGCGATCCCCGCGGCGGAAGCCTGCTGACCTGGCTGTCCGGTTCGACCTATCAGGTGACCGGCACGCAGGCGATGACGTCTGCGGCGGTGGCGCTGCTGGCGTTGCTGGTGGTACCGCTGTGTCAGCGTTGGCTGCGCATGCTGCCGCTGGGTGTGACCACGACCCGGTCGTTGGGGGTAGCGGTGACGCCGGTGCGTTTGCTGATTCTGTTGCTGGCCGCGGTATTAACGGCGGTGGCGACCATGACGGTGGGGCCGATGAGTTTTGTCGGGCTGATGGCGCCGCACATGGCGCGCATGCTGGGGTTCAATCGCGTGATCCCGCAGTTGGCCTGCTCGGCGCTGGTCGGCGGTGGTTTAATGGTGCTGGCCGACTGGTGCGGCCGGATGCTGTTGTTCCCAAATCAGATTCCTGCCGGTTTACTGGCGACCTTCATTGGCGCGCCCTATTTTATCTGGCTGCTGCGCCGTCAGGCGCGGTAAAGCGGGAAGGAATAATAGCCGGTGGGGAAGGTCCCACCGGCACAGGGAGATAGCGTTTACAGGGAGATAGCGCTTACAGTTTGGCGAAGCTGCGACGGGCGGCGTCAACGGTGTGCTCAATATCCTGCTGACTGTGCGCCAGCGACATGAATCCCGCTTCGAACGCCGACGGCGCCAGATAGACGCCTTCTTCCAGCATCAGGTGGAAGAAACGTTTGAACCGTTCCACATCACACTTCACCACATCCTGATAGCAGGTCACCCGATCGGCATCGGTAAAGAAAATCCCGAACATCGCACCGACATGGTTCACCACCAGCGGGATCCGCTGCGTTTTCGCCGCCGCCAGCAGGCCGTCCGCCAGTTGAGTGGTCAGTTCGGTCAGTTTCTGGTGGACGCCGGGCTTGGCGACTTCGCTCAGGCAGGCGAAACCGGCGGCCATAGCAATCGGGTTGCCGGACAGCGTACCCGCCTGATACACCGGACCGGTCGGCGCCAGCGCTTCCATGACGTCGCGGCGGCCGCCAAACGCGCCCACCGGCATACCGCCGCCGATAATCTTGCCGAGGCAGGTGAGGTCAGGACGCACGCCGTAGTATGCCTGCGCGCCGCCCAGCGCCACGCGAAAGCCGGTCATCACTTCATCGATGATCAGCAGCGCGCCGAATTCATCGCACAGCGCACGCAGCCCCGGCAGGAAATCCGGCAGCGGCGGAATGCAGTTCATGTTGCCGGCCACCGGTTCGACGATAATCGCGGCGATGTCCTGCGGGTATTGTTCGAACGCGGCGCGCACCGAGGCCAGATCGTTGTAGGTGCAGGTCAGGGTATGGCGGGCGAAATCGGCCGGTACGCCGGGAGAATTGGGTTGCCCCAGCGTCAGCGCGCCGGAACCTGCTTTCACCAGCAGGCAGTCGGCGTGGCCGTGATAGCAGCCCTCGAATTTGATGATTTTGTCGCGGCCGGTGAACCCGCGCGCCAGCCGGATGGCACTCATGGTGGCTTCGGTGCCGGAGTTAACCATGCGCACCATCTCCATGCCCGGCACCAGCGACGTGACCAGCCGCGCCATATTGACTTCCATTTCGGTGGGCGCGCCAAAACTCAGGCCGCGCTCAGCCGCCTCGATCACCGCCTGACGAATGGCGGGATGGTTGTGGCCCAGAATCATCGGCCCCCAGGAGCCGACATAATCGATATAAGATTTGCCATCCGCGTCGTAGAGTCTGGCGCCTTGCGCACGTTCGATGAACAGCGGCACGCCGCCTACGCCGTTAAATGCGCGCACCGGCGAGTTGACTCCCCCGGGAATCAGTTGACGGGCGGCGGCATACAGACTTTCAGATTTATTCATTGCGGCTTCCTGATTGGATTTGCATAGCGAGTGGCGTCCATTCTAATGATCTGACCCACGTTATGAAATCGTCAGACACATTTTAGGCCGCAGTGGCCGGGATTCAGGCTGGGCAAGGCGGCGGATACGGGACTAGAATGGTCGCCTTGTCCGTCATGCTAACCCTGATATTGCTGTCATGCCTTCTTCCTTTTCTTTACCGGCTGCGGTACGCAGCGCCGCTATCCGACAACTCGTTCGCCGCGATAAAACACCGGTGTATATCCTGATGATGGCTGCCCTGACCGGCACGCTGGTTGGTTTGGTCGGCGTGGGATTCAATCAGGCGGTCAATGTGGTGCAACATTGGCGGCTGACTTCGCTGTCGGCCTTGTCGGCGAGCGATTGGGTGTGGCCGCTGAGTATCCTGATATCAGCCTTGCTGGCGGCGATCGGCTACTGGTTGGTACGGCGGTTCGCGCCGGAGGCGGGTGGTTCCGGCATTCCGGAAATCGAAGGCGCGCTGGAAGATTTGCGGCCGGTGCGCTGGTGGCGGGTGTTACCGGTGAAATTCTTCGGCGGTATGGGAACGCTGGGCGCAGGCATGGTGCTGGGGCGGGAAGGGCCGACGGTGCAACTGGGCGGCAATATCGGCGGCATGGTGGCCGATCTGTTCCCAGGGCGGAAAACGGAAATGCGCCATTCGCTGCTGGCGACCGGCGCAGCGGCGGGATTATCGGCAGCCTTTAATGCACCGCTGGCCGGGATTCTGTTCATCATTGAGGAGATGCGCCCGCAGTTTCGTTACAGCCTGATTTCCATCAAGGCGGTGTTTATCGGCGTGATCATGGCCAGTGTGGTTTATCGCTTGCTGGAGGGCGATCAGGCGGTGATCGATGTCGGCCGGCTGCCGTCCGCGCCGGTCGGTACGCTGTGGCTGTATTTGCTGCTGGGTATTTTATTCGGCGCGGTGGGGGTCTTATTCAATGCGCTGGTGCTGGGGGCGCAGGCGCGTTTCCTGCGGTTCCACAGCCATTCAATGCCGCGTTTTCTGCTGGTCGGGCTGGCGGCCGGCGGTGTATCCGGGCTGATGACGCTGGCGTTCAGCGACGCGACCGGCGGCGGTTTTGCGCTGATCCCGATTGCGGCGGCGGAACACTATGGCGTGGGGATGTTGCTGACGATTTTCCTGGCGCGGGTGGGCATGACGTTGCTCTGCTTCTGCTCAGGCGCGCCGGGCGGCATCTTTGCACCGATGCTGTCGCTGGGCACGTTGCTGGGCGCGGCGTTCGGCATGGTGTGCGCGCATGTGTTTCCGGCCTGGGAGTTGGGGGCAGGTACGTTTGCCGTAGCGGGCATGGGGGCGCTGTTCGCCGCGTCTGTCCGCGCGCCGTTGACCGGCATCGTACTGGTGCTGGAGATGACCGATAACTACCAACTGATTTTGCCCATGATCATCACCTGCCTCGGCGCTACGCTGGTGGCGCAGTTTCTCGGCGGCAAGCCGCTTTATTCCTGTATTCTGGCGCGCACGTTGGCACGTCAGGCGCAGCAGGAAGCCTCCGTCGTCGCGCCGAACGTCGGTATCAAATCTTGAACGTTGCCGGGTGCTGTTGGATAATAAAACGATAACGAGGGCTGTTGAATACCGCCCGGTATTGAATTGGGAGTAAAAAAATGAGCGATGATGTAGCACTGCCCCTGCAGTTTACGGATGCGGCGGCTAACAAGGTGAAACTCCTGATTGCTGATGAAGATAATCCGGAACTGAAACTTCGGGTTTACATCACTGGCGGCGGCTGTAGCGGCTTCCAGTACGGTTTTACCTTTGACGATCAGGTTAACGACGGTGATATGACCATTGAAAAGCAAGGGGTATCCCTGGTGGTCGACCCGATGAGCCTGCAATATCTGATCGGCGGTTCGGTGGATTACACCGAAGGGCTGGAAGGCTCCCGCTTTGTGGTGACCAACCCGAACGCGAAAACCACCTGCGGCTGCGGTTCCTCTTTCAGCATCTGACGGCATTTGGCGTTAAGAAAAACCCGTGGCCTGACCGGCGCACGGGTTTTTTTATGCGTAGCCGACAGCGCGTCAGCGCCGCCATGCGGCGAATTGCCGGCACAGTTGCTCTGCGGCGAGCATCAACCGCGGGCCGGTGCGGCTAAACCAGTCTTCGTTGACTGCGATCACCTCGGGGTTCAGTTGCGGTCGCCAGAATGCCGTAACCTGCTCCGCCGCGCCGGGCGGCCCGCTGATGACGATGACCTGCGGCTGACGCCGGATAACCTGCTCGCGGCTCACCTGCGGCCAGGGCATTGGGCTGTCGGCGAATACGTTGTCGCCGCCGCACAGGCTGACCACCTGGCTTTGCAGCGTCGCGCGCGATGAGGTAAATAGCGGCTGACTGCCGAATTGCAGGAACACCCGCACCGGCGTGCTCTGCCCGTACTGCTGCGCCAGCGTCTGTTGCTGCTGGCGGAATCGCTGCGCCGCTTCCCGCGCCTGTTCCGGATGCGGGCTGTACTGCGCCAGCATCTCCAACTGGCGCGGAATGTCGTCGAGCGTGGCCGGATCGAGGTACAGGATGCGGATGCCGAATGACGCCAGTTGCTCCAGCGGCCGCTGAGCGTTGCCCTCTCGCCAGGCCAGTACCAGATCCGGTTTCAGCGCCAGAATACGTTCCAGATTGATGCCCTGCCAGTTGGCGACCTGCTCGATGCGCCCGGCTTCGGGCGGATAGTTGGACCAGGCGCTGACGCCCACCAGCCGCTCGCCCATCCCGGCGGCAAACGCCATTTCGGTGGCGTGCGGCGCCAGACTGACGACGCGCTGCGCCACCGGCTCCGCCCGACAGGGGACGAGCCACAGCAGCGCCAGACAGCACAGAGCGTGAAAATACCAGGGCTTCAAAAAGCGTCTCCCGTTAAGCTACCGGGGCCGTGACCCCGGTTTGGGATGGATTAGCGCTGTTGCGCCAGTGACTGCAGCATGGTTTCCACCATGCGGGTGGATTGTTTGGCGGCGGTCGCCAGGAATTCGTCAAAGCTGAGGTGCGATTCCTGATCCGCCACGTCGGAAATGGCGCGCACGACCACAAACGGTACGCTAAACTGATGGCAGACGTGGCCGATGGCGGTGGCCTCCATTTCCACAGCGATCGCCTGCGGGAAGGTCTGACGGATACGCGCCAGCGGCTCTTTACCGTTGATAAAGGCGTCGCCGCTCACCACCAGCCCGCGAACGGCGTTCAACTGCAACTGGCCGATGGCGCCCTGCGCCAGCGCGATCAGTTTTTCATCGGCGGTAAACGCGGCCGGGCAACCCGCCATCTGGCCGGGTTCGTAGCCAAATGCGGTAACATCGGCGTCGTGGTAGCGCACTTCGTCGGACACCACGATATCGCCCACCTTGAGTGAGGACGCCAGACCGCCGGCGGAACCGGTATTGATCACCACGTCCGGCTGGCAGTGTTCCAGCAGCAGCGTGGTGCCCAGCGCGGCCGATACTTTGCCGATGCCGGATTTCAGCAGCGCGATCTCCACGCCGTGCAACTGGCCGCTGTAGATCTCGCAGCCCGCGCGCTGGAAGGTCTGGCGGTTCTGGATCTGTTCTCTCAACAGCGTCACTTCTTGTTCCATTGCGCCAATAATGCCAACTTTCATAGGGTTCCCCACCGATTTGTCCGAAATAACAAAAATATGCCGTCTGGCAGATTGCTGACAAACACCTTAATTAATGACACCGTTTATCCCGCATGAAATCATTCACTGATTCAGACAGATATCCCCGTCCGCCAAACCACCCGGCTGTTTGTCAACAGTTTCTAGTCTATCACGGCTTAGGCCGTGCAGCGATTGTGCCCCCGCCGGGGACGTGCTATGACTGAGTTGGCGCCCCGTCTGTTGGCATCAACGCCCGCGGTACGACGTTCAGGCGCGGGGCACCGCCTAATCAGGGCATTACATGGAGAGCAGTATGTCTGATATCGATTTTTCGAAGAAAATCAGTTTTCAGCGGCCTTTCAGTAAACCGAAAGACAAAAAAGATGCCTACGCCATCGAGAGGGAGTTCGAAAGCGACCGCGGGCGTATCATCAATTCCGCCGCCATCCGTCGGCTACAGCAAAAAACCCAGGTTTTCCCGTTGGAGCGCAACGCCGCCGTACGTTCCCGTCTGACGCACTCGATGGAGGTGCAGCAGGTCGGGCGCTATATCGCCAAGGAAATCCTCGGGCAACTGCGCAAAAACGGGCAATTGGGCGCGCTGGGGCTGGCAACGCTGGAAACGCCGTTTGAAAGTCTGATCGAAATGGCCTGCCTGATGCATGACATCGGCAATCCGCCGTTCGGGCATTTCGGCGAGGCGGCGATCAATAATTGGTTCAGCCAGCGGCTGGCGCCGGAAGGTAAACCGCCGGGCGCCAGCGAGGATCCCTGTCAGGTGGCCTGCCTGCGGCTGGATGACGAGGGAGACGCGGAACTGAATGCGCTGCGTAGCCGTATCCGCCATGATCTGAGCAATTTCGAAGGCAATGCCCAGGCGATCCGCTTAGTGCATTCGCTGCTCAAGCTTAATCTGACCTATGCCCAGGTCGGCTGCATTTTGAAATACACCAAACCCGCCTATTGGGCGCAGCCCATCCCGCCCGATTACAGCTACCTGATGAAAAAAGCCGGGTTTTACCTGTCGGAAGAGGCGTTTGTCCGGCAACTGCGCAGCGAGCTGGGGATGGGCGAGTTTCACCGTCATCCGCTGACCTACATTATGGAAGCGGCGGATGATATCTCCTATTGCATCGCCGATCTGGAAGATGCGGTGGAGAAGAAGATCGTGACTTACCAGCAACTGTACGAGCGGCTGGAGGACGCCTGGGGAGCGCGGGCGGAGAAGGACGTGTTCAGCCGTACTATCGAACGGGCGTACACCGAACGGCAGCATATGCAAGGGCGTAGCGAGAGTGACCAGTTTTTCATGAAACTGCGCGTGAACACGGTCAACACGATGGTGGGATACGTGACGCGGCGTTTTATTGAGCACTTGCCGGCGATTTATGACGGTAGCTTTAACCGTTCGTTGCTGGAAGAGGACAAGGACGACTACGGGCGGTTATTAAAGATCTTTAAAGATGTCGCCAGAAAGTTCGTTTTTAATCACCACGAAGTTGAACAACTGGAACTGCAGGGCGATCGCATCATCAGCGGCCTGCTGGAGATCTACAGTCCGTTGCTGAACATGCCGTACCGCGATTTTTGCCAGTTGGTGAATGACGATACCCACAAGCGCTATCCGATCGAAACCCGGTTGTACCACAAGCTTTCCAGTAAGCATTGCCACGCCTACCGCGAGGCGACTTGCGCCTTGTCGGCATTAGCCGACGCCGAACAGGAGGTGTGGGAATATTACTACCGCGCCCGGCTGATTCTCGATTACATCAGCGGGATGACCGACTTATACGCCTACGATGAATACCGTCGGCTGATGGCGGTGGATTGAGAGCGGTTGACGAGAGGGAATGTTTTGTAAATACGGTCAATATTTCCTTACTCTTCACCATCTTGCACAGAGCGTGCGCTGCTGCGCATAGTGATTTCATTCCACCTGACCGCTGAAGGTAGCCGTCAGAGTTTGCACGTTGACTGAATGTGAGACATATCGCTATGAAAAGAAAATCGTTGATGCTGAGCGCGCTGGCATTAAGTCTGGCGATGGCCGTGGGGACGCTGCCGGGTACCGCCGCCGCCGCAGAATCGGTGTCTGCGTCCGGCGCGCAGTTGCCGAGCCTGGCGCCGATGCTGGAAAAGGTGATGCCGTCGGTGGTCAATATTTCTGTTGAAGGACATACCACCGCCAGCCGCGGCGCCAGCGCACCGCCGCAAATGCAGCCTTTCTTCGGCGAAAACTCGCCCTTCTGTCAGGAAGGCTCGCCTTTCCAGTCTTCGCCGATGTGTCAGGGCGAAGGAGACGATGACGAGAGCGATGGGGACGGCGCGCCGCAGCAGGCATTCCAGGCGCTGGGCGCCGGGGTGGTTATCAATGCGGCCAAAGGGTATGTGGTGACCAACAACCACGTAGTGGAAAACGCCGACAAGATTCAGGTTCGCCTCAGTGACGGCCGCAAGTTCGACGCCAAGGTCATCGGTAAGGATCCACGCTCGGATGTGGCGCTGATCCAATTGAAGGATTTCCGTAACCTGACCGAAATTAAGATGGCGGACTCCGATCAACTCCGCGTGGGGGATTACGCGGTGGCGATCGGCAACCCTTATGGGCTGGGGGAAACCGCTACCTCCGGGATTATCTCCGCGCTGGGTCGCAGCGGGTTGAATATTGAAAACTATGAAGACTTTATCCAGACCGACGCCGCCATCAACCGCGGTAACTCCGGCGGCGCGCTGGTCAACCTGAATGGCGAACTGATTGGCCTGAATACCGCGATCCTCGCGCCGGGCGGCGGCAACATCGGCATTGGTTTCGCCATTCCCAGTAATATCGTGAAAAACCTGGTCAGCCAGATTGTCGAATACGGTGAGGTCAAACGCGGCGAACTGGGGATTTTGGGCACTGAGCTGAATTCCGATATCGCTAAAGCCATGAAAGTGGATGCCCAGCGCGGGGCGTTCGTTAGCCAGGTGCAGCCGGATTCCGCCGCCGCCAGAGCCGGTATCAAGGCCGGCGATGTGATTGTGTCGATGAACGGCAAGCCTATCAGTAGCTTCTCTGCCCTGCGTGCCCAGATTGGGTCGCTGCCGGTGGGCAGCAAACTGGCGCTGGGGCTGATTCGTGAAGGGAAACCGGTGACGGTGGAGGTGACCCTGCAACAGAGCACGCAATCGCAGGTGTCGTCCGGCAACCTGAATTCCGCGATCGAAGGGGCTGAGTTGAGCAATACCCAGATCAACGGTCAGAAGGGCATCAAGGTTGATAAGGTGAAACCGGATTCCGCGGCGGCGAAAATCGGCCTGAAGCCTGATGACGTCATCCTCGGCGTGAACCAGCAGCCGGTAGAAAATATTGGCGAGCTGCGCAAAATCATCGACAGTAAACCTCCGGTGCTGGCGCTGAGCATTCGACGCGGCAACAGCGATCTCTACCTGTTGATTCAATAACCTGACTATGGGCATGACCGGGCGCTTCGACATCCGGCCATGCCATTTCCCGCCTGTTTTGTGAGTTCTTCCACAGATTCTGTGTGATTCCCCGGTTTTTGTTCATTTGCACAATGTATGACGCGATACCCGGCGTTATGCTGGTGCGGTTGTCTCTATCCCTTGAGGTTGAAATGGCGTCATACCACCTGAATAACAAACTGGCACAGGAGATCGTCGCGCGCACCATGAAAATCATTGATAGTAATATCAATGTGATGGACGCGCGTGGGCGGATTATCGGCAGCGGCGATCGGGAGCGTATTGGGGAATTGCATGAAGGCGCGCTGCTGGTGCTGTCGCAGGGACGGGTGGTGGATATTGATGACGCGGTGGCGCGGCATCTGCACGGCGTCCGGCCGGGCATCAACCTGCCGCTGAAAATCGACGGCGAAATCGTCGGCGTGATTGGCCTGACCGGTAACCCTGGTCAGTTGCGCCAGTACGGCGAACTGGTGTGCATGACGGCCGAGATGATGCTGGAGCAGGCGCGACTGCTGCATATGCTGGCGCAGGACAGCCGTCTGCGGGAAGAACTGGTGCTGAACCTGATCCGTACCGATGATCTGTCGCCGGCGCTGATGGAATGGGCGCAGCGCCTCGGCATTGACCTCAATCAGCCGCGTGTGGCGGCGGTAGTGGAGGTCGATAGCGGTCAGCTAGGGGTGGACAGCGCGATGGCCGAATTACAGCAATTGCAGACGTTGCTGACCACGCCGGAGCGCAACAATCTGATTGCGATTGTCTCGCTGACGGAGATGGTGGTGCTGAAACCAGCGCTGAACAACCACGGCCGCTGGGATGCGGAAGAGCATCGTCGCCGCGTCGACACGCTGTTGTCGCGTATGGAAGAGAGCAGCCGGTTACGGGTGCGGGTGGCGCTGGGCAACTATTTCACCGGTCCCGGCAGTATCGCGCGTTCCTATCGTACCGCCCGAACCACCATGAGCGTCGGCAAACAGCGAATGCCGGCGCAGCGCAGTTACTTCTATCAGGATCTGATGCTGCCGGTGCTGCTCGATAGTCTGCGCGGCGGCTGGCAGGCCAACGAACTGGTGCGTCCGCTGGCCAGGCTGAAGGCGATGGACAGCAATGGCCTGTTGCGCCGTACCCTTAACGCCTGGTTTCGCAACAATGTGCAGCCGGGAGCGACCGCCAAGGCGCTGTTTGTACATCGCAATACGCTGGAATACCGGTTAAACCGTATATCCGAACTGACCGGACTGGATCTGGGCAACTTTGACGATCGGCTGTTGCTGTATGTCGCGCTGCAACTGGATGAAGAGCAGTAATGCTCGTGTCGATGACGACGAGAAGCGGCGGGCGGTTGGCCTGCCGCTTACCTTAGATTCAAATGCACTGTTAAGCCGCCAATAATATAACCCGAGAGCATAAATTATCTCGAAACAGTATTTTTTCCCTCCCGCCTTATCCACTATTGTCCCTTCCATAGATAAAACCGGATACAGTTGCGTCGTTTAGCCGCTGTTCCGGTTGCATGATGACAGGCCGCCGGACTCTGGGGCTCTTTTGAACGCTCGCGCAGGCAACGGGCAGACTTTGAGGGGAGTAATAATAATGTCAATGCGTCGTTTGGGATGGTCGCTGGCTACTGCCGCGTTGTTATTTTCGGGTATGGCTTCGGCTGCCACGGAACTGCTGAATGTGTCTTACGATCCAACCCGCGAATTTTACCAGCAATATAACGCGGCGTTTATCAAACACTGGAAAGAAACCACCGGCGAAACGATTTCCGTCAAAAACTCCCACGGCGGTTCAGGCAAGCAGGCTCGCTCCGTGATCGACGGGCTGCAGGCGGATGTTGTGACGCTGGCGCTGGCGGGCGATATCGATGCGCTCAACCTCAATCAGCCGCTGATCGACCCTAAATGGCAGGCGCGTCTGCCGGACAACAGCACGCCTTATACCTCCACCATTGTATTTCTGGTACGCAAAGGCAACCCGAAACATATCAAGGATTGGGACGACCTGATTAAACCTGACGTGCAGGTCATCACGCCGAACCCGAAAACCTCCGGCGGCGCCCGCTGGAACTTCCTGGCGGCCTGGGCTTATGCCAAGCATCTGCCGGGCGGAACCGATGAAAGCGCG
Source organism: Dickeya fangzhongdai (assembly GCF_002812485.1). Lineage (NCBI taxonomy): Bacteria > Pseudomonadati > Pseudomonadota > Gammaproteobacteria > Enterobacterales > Pectobacteriaceae > Dickeya > Dickeya fangzhongdai. The sequence continues at coordinate 3,733,128 of NZ_CP025003.1, read as the reverse complement.
CAGAAATTCGTGACCGAACTCTACAAGCATGCGCCAGTGCTGGACACCGGCGCGCGTGGCGCAACCATCAGCTTTGTCCAGCGTCAACTGGGCGATGTGCTGATTGCCTGGGAAAACGAGGCGTATCTGTCGCTGAAAGAGCAGGGCGGCGACCAACTGGAAATCGTCACGCCGTCTCTGTCCATTCTGGCGGAGCCGCCGGTAGCGGTGGTCGACAAAGTGGTTGAGCGCAAGGGGACGCGTAAACAGGCGGAAGCTTATCTGAACTACCTCTACAGCGACGAAGGGCAGCGTATCATCGCACAAAACTTCTATCGCCCGCGCAACGCCAAAATCGCTGAGGAATTTAAGTCTCAGTTTGCGCCGGTGAAACTGGTGACGATCGATGAAGAGTTCGGCGGCTGGAAAAGCGCGCAGCCTAAATTCTTCGATGATGGCGGGGTGTTCGACGCTATCTTCAAACAGATTAATAAATAAGTTGTATTCTGAGCGTTAAAACCGCCCCCATCGGGGCGGTTTTGCCACGTTGGTTGTCTGAGTCGGCAATCCGTGTTTCATCATTGAAAGGCTTGTTATGTCGCGACGTATTTCACCGGTCATTCCCGGTTTTGGTCTGACTCTGGGCTTTAGCCTTAGCTATCTGGGGCTGCTTGTCCTGATCCCGCTGGCGGCCATGTTTCTGTACGCCAGTCAGTTGACGCTGACCCAGTTCTGGGAACTGATCACCAGTCGCCAGGTGCTGTTTTCCCTGCAATTATCCTTTGGTTCCGCGCTGACGGCGGCATTCATCAACGGCGTTCTGGGGACGTTGCTGGCCTGGGTGCTGGTGCGTTATACCTTTCCCGGCAGGAAGATTATCGATGCGATGATCGATATGCCGTTTGCCTTGCCTACCGCCGTGGCGGGGATTGCGCTAACGTCGCTGTATGCGCCGAATGGGCTGATCGGCTCGCTGTTTCCTTTTCGTATCGCCTACACGGGGATTGGCATCACGCTGGCGCTGATTTTCGTCACGCTACCGTTTGTGGTGCGCACGCTGCAGCCGGTGTTGGCCGATATTCCCAAAGAAGTGGAAGAGGCTTCCGCCTGTCTGGGCGCCAACCCGTGGCAGACCTTCCGCCATGTCCTGCTGCCGGCGATTCTGCCCGCCTGGCTTACCGGTTTCGCGCTGGCATTCGCTCGCGGCGTGGGGGAGTATGGCTCGGTGGTGTTTATTGCCGGCAACATTCCGTTCAAGACGGAAATCCTGCCGCTGCTGATTGTTTCCAAACTGGACCAGTACGATTACAAGGGCGCGACCGGTATCGGCGTGTTCATGCTGGTTGTCTCTTTCATCATGCTGTTGCTGATTAACCTGCTGCAACGGCGCATTCAACCGAAATTATAAAGGATGAGCATGGATCACAGTATTTCTACGCCTGTGACGGTGCGTCCGTCCTCCGTCAGGCGCCCTGTTACCTTTTATGTGCTCACCACGCTGGCGTGGGCGGTGTTTTTACTGATTCTGGTATTGCCGCTGATCATGGTGGTAACCCAGGGATTGCATAACGGTATCGGCGCGTTCTGGAATGCGATCACCGAACCGGATGCGGTGTCCGCGCTCAAGCTGACGCTGCTGGCGACGGTCATTTCAGTGCCGCTGAATATGGTGTTCGGGCTAGCGATTTCCTGGAGCGTCACCAAGTTCGAATTCCGCGGCAAATCGCTGCTGCTGGCACTGCTGGACCTGCCGTTTTCCGTGTCGCCGGTGGTAACCGGCCTGATGTATGTGCTGCTGTTTGGCGCCCAGAGCAAGCTGTATCCGTTCCTGACCGAACATAATCTGGAAATCGTCTATGCGGTGCCCGGCATCGTGCTGGCGACCATGTTTGTCACCCTGCCGTATGTGGCGCGCGAGCTGATTCCGCTGATGGAGCAACAGGGCAGTCAGGAAGAGGAGGCGGCCAGACTGCTGGGCGCGAACGGCTGGCAGATGTTCTGGCACATCACATTGCCGAATGTGAAATGGGCGCTGATTTACGGCGTAGTGCTGTGTACCGCCCGCGCGATGGGCGAGTTTGGCGCCGTGTCGGTGGTGTCCGGCCATATTCGCGGCCTGACCAATACCTTGCCGCTGCATATCGAGATTCTTTACAACGAATACAACATCGTCGCTGCGTTCAGCGTGGCGATTCTGCTGCTGGTGATGTCGCTGGTGGTGCTGTTGCTGCGCCAGTGGAGCGAAGCGCATTTGTCGAAACAACAAGAGAAACAACAGGAGCTGACCGGTAATGAGCATTGAGGTTCACAACGTTAACAAACAGTTTGGTCAGTTCCGGGCCCTCAATCAGATCAATTTATCGATCCAGAGCGGCGAACTGGTGGCGCTGCTGGGGCCGTCCGGTTGCGGCAAAACCACGCTGTTGCGCATTATCGCCGGCCTGGAAACGCCGGACAGCGGCAGCATTGTGTTCCACGGCGAAGATGTGTCGGGACACGATGTGCGCGATCGTCATGTCGGCTTTGTTTTCCAGCACTATGCGCTGTTCCGGCATATGACGGTGTTCGATAACGTGGCGTTTGGGCTGCGCATGAAACCGAAAGCGATACGGCCGTCAAAGCGGGATATCGAAAGCAAGGTGCGCGAACTGCTGAATATGGTGCAACTGGAATGGCTGGCGGATCGCTACCCGGAGCAGTTATCCGGCGGTCAGCGCCAGCGTATCGCCCTGGCGCGGGCGTTGATTGTGGAGCCGCGTATTTTATTGCTGGACGAGCCGTTCGGCGCGCTGGACGCCAAGGTGCGTAAAGAGCTGCGCCGCTGGCTGTCGCGTCTGCATGAAGAAATTAACCTGACATCGGTGTTTGTCACCCATGATCAGGAAGAAGCGATGGAGGTGGCGGACCGCATCGTGTTGATGAACAAGGGCGTCATCGAGCAGATTGGCACGCCTGATGAGGTGTATAACCGCCCGGCCACCGAGTTTGTCTATAACTTCCTGGGTGACAGCAACCGATTGAAACTGGCTGGTCATGATCAGACGATTCAGTTCCGTCCGCACGAGGTGGCGTTGTCGAAGCAGACGCAGGCTGACTTCCAGCCGGTGGTGGTCAAGGATATCCGTCCTCTAGGCGCGCTGACGCGGCTGGTGCTGAAGGTTGACGGCAACAATGAATTGATTGAAGCGGAAGTGGCGCATGATGACGAGGTGCTGGCCGGGTTGCACCGCGGCGATGTCGTACAGTTCAAGCCAAAACGCTATAACCACGACTGGGAAATCTGACCATAAAAAAACGCCCGTAAGGGCGTTTTTTTCAAGAGCATACGGAGATTAACGGTAGTCTTCGTTAGAAACCACGGAGTAACGGCCGCTGCCCACCAGCATAATCACCAGACTGCACAGGAAGTAGAACGCTTCCCCTTCCAGCCCCCATGCGCCCACATTGGTGATGGTGAATAATTTGCCCATGGTGACCAGCAATGTCGCGACCAGCAGGTTAAACGCCACCACGGCCGCAGAGATACGGGTCAATACGCCCAAAACAATCAGGATGGGGGCGAGTACTTCGCCGATGTAGGCGCCGTAGGCGATAAAGCCGGGCAGACCTTGCTGCGCCAGCATGCCGGCGATCCAACCCACGCCATTTTCGATTTTGGCGACGCCGTGAAACAGCAGCAGAATACCGACGGTCAAACGCAGCAACAGTTTGCCGCCGTCCGGATGGTCGGTTAAACCGGTAAAGAATTTATTGGCTTTAGCTATCATCGTCTTACCCTTATAAGAATGCGTTTTATTACGATGCTAGTGTCGTCTTTTGGCGACGGAATAAAAAACCAATACATTTGACGTTCCTTATCAAAAATTTTGCGTGATGCGTGGCGAATTTTTGAACATCGGTGAGGGCGGATACGGCCTGGCGGGTGTTTGAACGCGGGTGGCGATAAAGCGTGCTATTCGTAGCGAGAGGACAATCTGAAGGTGATTGGAACAGAAATTAAAAGAAAACGATGCGAGAAATCAGGAGTTACCCTGCGCGGTAGCGCACACGGTTTTCATGATTCTTGAGGAAGCGACCGGACTGGTCGAGGTAATTGGTGGGTCGTGCAGGATTCGAACCTGCGACCAATTGATTAAAAGTCAACTGCTCTACCGACTGAGCTAACGACCCGCAGAAGTGGTGGGTGATGACGGGATCGAACCGCCGACCCCCTCCTTGTAAGGGAGGTGCTCTCCCAGCTGAGCTAATCACCCACTTCTGTACTTCATTGTCATAAGAAGACCGCTGGTATGAGAATGGTGGGTGATGACGGGATCGAACCGCCGACCCCCTCCTTGTAAGGGAGGTGCTCTCCCAGCTGAGCTAATCACCCAATCTCAATTCTTCTTACTTTACACAGCGCGGCACTCTAAAGAGTGGTGGGTGATGACGGGATCGAACCGCCGACCCCCTCCTTGTAAGGGAGGTGCTCTCCCAGCTGAGCTAATCACCCCCGCTGTGTGGAGTCGCATTATAGGGATACTTGAATATGAGTCAACGCTTTTTAAAACGAAAATAGTCGTTCGTTGTAAAATTAGTCGATATGCCGTATTTATGGGCGTTATCGTTGAATCCCTGCGCATTTTACCGGAGTTAGCCTTGGGGCGACGTGGTTATAGCGTTGAGGAATCGGGGTGGAGTGATAGAATATTGCCCACTTTAAGCAGGCTGTGTCGCGCGCTGACAGCGCTCACCCTTGATGGCGGGGCACAGTCCGGAATCCTGGTTGGTGTTGACCGACCGTTGCTGTCTAATGAAGGCCGTAATCCCAATGAAAATCAAAACCCGCTTTGCGCCCAGCCCGACTGGTTATCTTCACGTTGGCGGTGCCCGTACCGCACTGTATTCCTGGTTGTTTGCCCGTCATCACGGCGGCGAGTTTGTTCTGCGTATTGAAGATACCGATCTGGAGCGTTCGACCAAAGAGGCGATTGACGCCATTATGGATGGCATGAACTGGTTGAATCTGGACTGGGATGAAGGCCCGTACTATCAGACCAAACGTTTTGACCGCTATAACGCGGTTATCGACCAGATGCTGGAAAATGGCACGGCGTATAAATGCTATTGTTCCAAAGAACGTCTGGAAGCCCTACGTGAGCAACAGATGGCTGACGGCGATAAGCCGCGTTATGACGGCCGTTGCCGCGACTCCCACGAACATCACGCGGATGATGAACCGCATGTGGTGCGTTTCCGTAACCCGCAAGACGGTTCGGTTGTCTTTGATGATCGCATTCGTGGTCCTATCGAATTCAGCAACCTTGAACTGGATGACCTGATCATCCGTCGTACCGACGGCTCGCCGACCTATAACTTCTGTGTGGTGATCGATGACTGGGATATGGGCATCACCCACGTTATTCGCGGTGAAGACCATATCAACAACACGCCGCGGCAGATCAATATTCTTAAAGCGCTGGGCGCGCCGGTGCCGGAATACGCGCACGTTTCCATGATCCTGGGCGATGACGGCAAGAAACTGTCCAAGCGCCACGGCGCGGTGGGGGTGATGCAGTATCGCGACGACGGCTACCTGCCGGAAGCGCTGCTCAACTATCTGGTGCGTCTGGGCTGGGCTCACGGCGATCAGGAAATCTTCTCTATTGATGAGATGAAACAGCTGTTCTCGCTGGATGCCGTCAGCAAATCCGCCAGTGCGTTCAATACTGAGAAGCTGCAGTGGCTGAACCACCACTATATTAATCACCTGCCGCCGGAATATGTGGCGACCCATTTGTCCTGGCATATCGAACAGGCGGGCATCGATACCCGTACCGGTCCGCAACTGAGCGAACTGGTGACGTTGCTGGGTGAACGTTGCAAGACGCTGAAGGAAATCGCCGAGTCCTGCCGTTACTTCTATGAAGAGTTCGCCGAGTTTGACGCCGATGCGGCGAAGAAACACCTACGTCCGGTAGCGCGTCAACCGCTGGAACTGGTGCGCGACAAGCTGGCGGCCATCACCGACTGGACGCCGGAAAATATCCACCATGCCATTCAGGGCACGGCTGACGAGCTGCAGCAAGGAATGGGGAAAGTCGGGATGCCGTTGCGCGTGGCGGTAACCGGCGCCGGCCAGTCTCCGGGCGTTGATGTAACGGTGCATGCCATTGGTCAGTCGCGTACGCTGACGCGCATCGAGCGGGCGCTGGCGTTTATCAGCGAGCGTGAAGCCCAGCAATAATCGCTTCGAACGATGCTGTTGTTAACGAAAACCCTGGCTTGCCAGGGTTTTTGCTTTTTGTCTTGGATGATTCGGTGGTGTATTGGCATGTCAGGCATTCAGCGCCTGCTCCAGATCGTCCAGCAGATCCTCAATGGCTTCAATGCCGACCGACAGGCGAATCATTTCCGGTTTGACGCCGGCTTTGGCTTGTTCTTCGGGCGTCATCTGGCGGTGAGTCGTCGAGGCCGGATGGCAGGCCAGCGATTTGGCATCGCCGATATTCACCAGACGCTTGAAGATCCCAAGGGCATCATAAAACCGCACGCCCGCTTCGTAACCGGCTTTCAGGCCGAACGACAGAATGGCGGATGGCGTGCCACCCAGGTATTTCTGCGCCAGCGCGTAGTGCGGATGTTCCGGCAGCCCGGCATAGCTAACCCATGCTACTTTAGGATGGGAACGCAGGTATTCCGCAACCTTACGGGCGTTTTCCACATGGCGCTCCATGCGCAATGGCAGCGTTTCCAACCCCTGTAATAATAAAAAGGCGTTCATCGGCGACAGGGCCGAGCCGGTATTGCGCAGTGGGACGGTACGGGCTCGGGCTATGAAGGCGGCAGGACCAAATGTCTCGGTATAGACCACGCCGTGATAAGCCGGCTCAGGCCGATTCAGTCCAGGAAATTTTTCCGGATACTGTTGCCAGGGGAATGTACCGGCGTCCACGATCGCGCCGCCCAGCGAGTTGCCGTGGCCGCCAACATACTTGGTGATGGAATGCACCACGATGTCCGCGCCGAACTGGATCGGCTTGCATAGCACCGGCGATGCCACGGTGTTATCCACTACCAACGGTACCCCATGCTGGTGGGCGATATGCGCCAGCGCTTCGATGTCGACGATATTGCCGGCCGGATTGCCGATGCTCTCGCAGTAGACCAACCGGGTTTTGTCATCGATCAGTTGCGCGATAGCTTCGGGCGAGTCATCGCTGGCAAAACGGACTTCTACGCCGAAACTTGGCAGCATATGGGCAAATAGCGTGTAAGTACCGCCATACAGCTGCGGGGTCGACACGATATTATCGCCTTGTCGGGTGAGCGTCTGCACCGCATAGGTAATAGCGGCGCTGCCGGCGGAAACCACCAGTGCTGCGATTCCCCCTTCCAGCGCCGCCAAACGTTGTTCCAGCACATCATTGGTAGGATTCATTATCCGCGTATAGATATTGCCCGGCACGTCGAGGTTAAACAGGTCCGCGCCGTGCTGCGCATTGTCGAATTCAAACGCGACGTTTTGATAGATGGGTACGGCTACTGCTTTGGTGACCGGATCGGCGCTAAAACCGTGGTGCAGGGCGATAGTGGCATCTTTCATGTTTGGAAAACTCCAGCAAATAGAAGGGGGTGACGCATTGTTGGGGTTTTCGCGAAAAGTAAGAAAAACTTTTTTGTCATAAGCTAATCTCAAACAGGCTTGATTAGCGGTGGTTTTTACGCCTGAAAGTACGCGGCTTTTTTCCGTACGTTGCCATTCTCACCGCACTTTGACGGCTTTTTCAGCGGTTGATCGGATAAATGGATTTTGGCGTTGACAGGGTTGGGGGCGTTGCATATCATGCGACCCGTTCACACGATACAGTGTCGATACGGGGCTATAGCTCAGCTGGGAGAGCGCTTGCATGGCATGCAAGAGGTCAGCGGTTCGATCCCGCTTAGCTCCACCAAATCTTCATCCCATAGAGATTTGGTTTTTGACGGTATCATCTGGTGTGGGGCTATAGCTCAGCTGGGAGAGCGCTTGCATGGCATGCAAGAGGTCAGCGGTTCGATCCCGCTTAGCTCCACCAAATTCCTTTCGCAGTATCATCCTGTTTATTTCTCTGACGTTTACTCCCGTTTTTTCCGTTTTACACCAAAATTTATGGTCATTGTCTCAGACAAGCCAAAAGCCTCTGGCCAGCAAAGACAATGACGCGGCGTATTACGTATTTTCCGGCAAACGGGGTGTCCAGTCGATAGGCGAATCGCCTTGTTGTTCCAGCAACTGATTGGTTCTGGAGAAATGGCGGCACCCTAAAAAACCGCGGTGGGCAGATAATGGCGAGGGATGCGGCGCCTTCAACACATGATGCCGCTGCGTATCAATAATGCTGCCTTTTCTTTGCGCGTGCGATCCCCACAGCAGGAATACAATCCCTTCCCGGTGTGCGTTCAGCTTTTCGATCACCTTGTCGGTGAAGGTTTCCCAACCCAGATTGGCGTGCGAATGCGCTTTTCCTGCTTCCACCGTCAGCACGGTATTGAGCAACATCACACCTTGCTGCGCCCAGCTCTGCAAAAAGCCGTGAGACGGAATTTCAAATCCGGGGATATCGTTAGCCAGTTCTTTGTAGATATTGACCAGCGACGGCGGCGCCGGCACGCCTGGGCGAACCGAAAACGACAGCCCATGCGCCTGATTCGGGCCGTGATACGGGTCCTGCCCCAGGATCACCACTTTGACATCGTGGAATTCAGTAAAACGAAAGGCGTTGAAGACGTCTTTCTGCGGCGGATAGATCACCTTGCCAGCTGTACGTTCCTGATGAACGAACGACAACGTATTGACGAAATAGGGTAGTTCTTTCTCTTGGGCCAGCACGTCGTGCCAGGTCAGGGAAGTGGTCATGGGAGGCTCTTTGTTCAATACGGTAGTGAGTTCAATGCGCTAGTGGGCTGTCGCCTGAATGCCATCTGGCGACAGCGCAGCCTGATTAGTCAGTCCTGATGGGTAAGCTTACCGTCAAAGCTGAACAGGGAAAACCATTAACCGCTTTTGGCAGGCGATGAATCGCCTTTTGCTGATTTTTTTTAAAATTTACAAAAATAATTGCATTCGTGTTTTTGATGTAAATTGATATAAAACAAAAGATTATAAATTTCATGCCAAATGACGCCCGGTTAAAATTGACTTATATCAAAGAGTGACCTGGAAAGGACTGGTATACAGGTAACCAGATTCGGTTGGTTTTGCGCTGGCGTTAATGCCGTTGGCGATTTGTTACCAACCGTGGATTTTGTATTCGGTTCAATAAGACGCCGCTTAACGGAGGCAATAATGGTTACAGGTATTCAAATCACCAAAGCAAATAACAATGCCCTGGTTAACTCTTTCTGGCTGCTGGATGAAGAGAAATCTCAGGCGCGTTGCGTGTGCGCTAAATCCGATTTCAACGAAGATCAGATCGTTGCCGTCAGCGATCTGGGTCAGTTCGAATATCGCGAAGTGCCGCTGGAAATCAAACCGGAAGTGCGTGTCGAAGGCGGTCAGCATCTTAACGTGAACGTGCTGCGTCGTGAAACGCTGGAAGATGCGGTTAAACATCCGGAAAAATACCCGCAGCTGACTATCCGTGTGTCCGGCTATGCAGTGCGTTTCAACTCGCTGACGCCGGAACAGCAGCGCGACGTGATCACCCGTACATTTACCGAAAGCCTGTAAGCTCGTCGGTAAAAAAGACCACGGTCTGGTTAATGCCGGTCACCTAAGGTGTCCGGCATTGTTTTTTCTGGGTAGTGAGTTCCGGTCGCTGTGGTTGATAGCGTGGAGCGGATTGATTTTGAAGAAGTGAACGTGCTGTGACATTAGGACGCACGTTCTTCTTACCGATAATAAATATCCTCCGGCATAGCCGGAGGTTTTTCAGATGCGCCTATAAGGCTCTGTTACCAGCCGCGCCCTAACAGGCGCATACGATCTGACATTTGCATCAAACTTCGTTACTTACGGCCCGTAAACGGGCTACCCGGATAAGGGATCGACAACTGCTCGCCCATTTTATCCTCTTCAAGCTGGTGCTTTATGTATTCCTGTATCTTCGCCGTGTTTTTCCCTACCGTATCTACGTAATATCCCCGGCACCAGAACTCCCTGTTCCTGTATTTGAATTTCAGATCTCCAAACTGCTCATAAAGCATCAGACTGCTTTTCCCTTTCAGATATCCCATAAAGCCGGATACGCTCATTTTGGGCGGGATTTCCACAAGCATATGGATATGATCTGCGCAGCATTCCGCTTCCAGAATACGTACGTTTTTCCACTCACACAGCTTTCTTAAAATGCTGCCTATCGCCAGGCGTTTCTCTCCGTAGAACGCCTGTCTTCGGTATTTTGGCGCAAAAACTATGTGATATTTACAGTTCCATCGGGTGTGCGCTAAGCTCTTTTCGTCCCCCATTGGGACCCCCTTTTGATTTCTTGTTGAACTTTTGCAGTTGCCAGACCGCAAGGTGTTTTAACAAATCAAAAGGGGTTTTGATAACTGGCTCAAAGCTGGAAGCTTTACGGAACCCCCAGCCTAGCTGGGGGTTTTCTATAGACAATGAAAAGGGAGCCGGTTGGCTCCCTTTTTTGTATCAACAGATCATCGTATCAACAGGCCAGATTCAGCTGTTATCCGCCGGTTTTTCTTTCTGCGGCTCCGCCGGCGTTTGGGCGCTGGGCTGGCGGCGTTTACCGATATTTTTACTGTCACGATGGCGCACTTTGACCTTCGCTTTCTGTTTTTCTTTCTCTTTTTGCTTCAGCTCTTTGCGCTTGGCCAGCACTTTTTTAGACGGCTTGCCGGTGGTTTTGGGGCTCGGCGCCCGGGTAGTTGGACGCAGTTCATCGACCACGCGCGCTTTTAGCGGCTCATTCAGATAACGGCCGATCTTCTCCAGCAGCAGGTAGTCATGCGCCTCCACCAGCGAGATGGCGCAACCTTTACGACCGGCGCGGCCGGTACGTCCGATGCGATGCAGGTAAACGTCTGAAGTGCGCGGCAAATCAAAGTTGAACACGTGGCTGACGTCCTGAATATCCAGCCCGCGGGCGGCGACGTCGGTGGCGACCAACACTTTTACCCGACCTTCGCTCAACCGTTTGATGGCTTCGTTGCGTTTGGCCTGCACCATTTCCCCTTCCAGATAGCAGGACTCAATGCCCGCCGCCCGCAGCCAGTCCACCAGTTCATGCACTCGCTCGCGCTTACGCACGAACACGATCGAACGGGTTACGTCCGGCTGCTTGAGCAGGTGACTCAGCAGGGCGGTTTTGTGCTGAACATCGTCGGCGCGGTAGTACCACTGCAGGATTTTTTTGCGTTCGCGTCGTGACGGTTCGGCTTCCACTTCGATCGGGTCGTTCAGCAGACGCTCGGCGAAATCCTGAATGGCGTCGCCTTCCAGCGTGGCGGAGAACAGCATGGTCTGCTTGCGCCAGCGGGTTTCTCCGGCGATATGCTCGATATCCTGAGCGAAGCCCATGTCCAGCATGCGGTCGGCTTCATCCAGAATCAGGGTTTCCACCGCGCGGCAGTCAAAATTCTCTTCTTTGATGTATTGCAACAGGCGACCGGTGGTGGCGACCACCACATCCTGATTCTCGCTGAACACTTCGGCGTGATTCATGTAGGCCACGCCGCCGGTGATGGTGGCAATGTCCAGATGCGTGTGGGCGGCCAGCGCACGAGCCTGATCCGCCACCTGCATCGCCAGCTCCCGGGTCGGGGTCAGAATCAGGATACGCGGCGGGCCGGATTTTTTACGCGGAAAATCCAGCAGATGCTGCAATACCGGCAGCAGATACGCCGCGGTTTTACCGGTTCCGGTCGGCGCAGAGCCCAGTACGTCCCGTCCTTCCATCGCCGGGGGAATAGCCTCGGCCTGAATGGCGGTCGGGCGGCTGAAGCCCATGTCGCGCAGGGCGTCAAGCAGGCTATCGTCAAGATCAAACTCGGAAAAATTGGTCGCAGTCATGGTCTACCTCTGTTCGGGGCGCTGATTATAGACGCATTGGCGGGGTTGTTCATCTGTTTAAGCGGCCTCGACCACTTTTCCCGGGCTGGCGTTTCTCCTATGCTAACCCCGGTTCAGCAATAAATGGCACAACAATGACGTCTTTGCAGCATACACCAGCGTTGCGCGCGGGTGGTTTTACCTTCAAACAATTTTTTGTGGCGCACGACCGCTGTGCGATGAAAGTCGGCACCGATGGCGTGCTGCTGGGTGCGTGGGCGCCGTTGCGGGAAGAGTCGCGGATTCTGGATATCGGCTGCGGTTCCGGTCTGATTGCGCTGATGCTGGCGCAACGCAGCGGTGGGCGAGTTCCGGTGGATGGGGTAGAGCTGGACGCCGCCGCCAGCGAGCAGGCGGCAGACAATGCGGCGGCGTCGCCCTGGGCCGAGAGTATACGGATTCATCAGACCGATATTCTTGCGTATGCCCGTACTGCCGCATCGCGCTATTCACTGATTGTCAGTAATCCGCCTTATTTTACCCCCGGCGTCGACTGTGCCTCAGCCCAGCGTGCGCAGGCGCGTTATACCGCCACGCTGACTCATCAGACGCTGCTGGATTGCGCCAGCCGGTTGCTGACGTCAGACGGGCGATTTTGCGTGGTGTTGCCGGTACAGGCGGCGGACAACTTTCTGACGCTGGCGCAACAGCTGGCGTGGCATGTCGATGCCTGGGTTGACGTCGCGGATAATGCGGCCCGGCCGGTGAACCGGGTGCTGCTGTCGTTGGGGCGACAACACACGACGCTGGACCGGACATCGTTAATCATCCGTGACGACAGCCGTCAGTATTCGGCGTCGTTTCAGGCGTTGGCGCGGGATTTTTATTTATCGATGTGAGCTTTGTTATCCATGTGAACTTGCTCATGTGAACGTGTTCATGGGATTTGTAGAAGGCGGCCGGGCGCTGGCCCGGCATTCATCATCAGGGATGCAGGATGGTGGGATGCGCCTTTTCCGCTCGCTGCGGATAATCAAGCGTGTAGTGCAACCCGCGGCTCTCTTTGCGCGCCAGCGCGCAGCGTACAATCAATTCCGCCACCTGAACCAGATTGCGTAACTCCAGCAGATTGTTGGAGAGGCGGAAGTGGGCATAATACTCGCTGATTTCCTGCTGTAGCAGCGTGATACGTCGCTGCGCGCGTTCCAGTCTTTTCGTCGTGCGCACGATGCCGACGTAATCCCACATCAATAACCGCAGTTCGTGCCAGTTGTGCTGAATCACGACTCTTTCGTCCGAGTTTTCCACCTGGCTTTCGTCCCAGTTGGGCAGCGACTCGACCAGTGTTTTCTCCGGCAAATGCTGCAGAATATCCCCGGCGGCAGACCAGCCATACACCAGACACTCCAGCAGCGAGTTGGACGCCATGCGGTTGGCGCCATGCAGGCCGGTATAACTGACTTCGCCAATCGCGTACAAACCGTCCAGGTCGGTGCGTCCCTGTTGGTCAACCACTACGCCGCCGCAGGTGTAGTGCGCGGCGGGGACGATGGGAATCGGCTCGCGGGTCAGATCAAGGCCCAGCGACAGAAGTTTTTCATGGATAGTAGGGAAATGCTGCGTAATGAAATCCGCCGGTTTGTGGCTGATGTCCAGATACATGCAGTCTGCGCCCAGTCGTTTCATCTCGTGGTCTATCGCCCGGGCGACAATATCCCGCGGCGCCAGCTCCGCCCGTTTATCAAAGGCTGGCATAAAGCGGCTGCCGTCCGGGCGCGTCAGCCAGGCGCCTTCGCCGCGCAGCGCTTCGGTCAGCAAAAAATTGCGGGCCTGCGGATGGTACAGGCAGGTGGGGTGAAACTGGTTGAATTCCATGTTCGCCACCCGGCAACCAGCGCGCCAGGCCATGGCGATGCCGTCGCCGGAAGAAATATCGGGGTTGGTGGTGTACTGGTAGACCTTGGACGCGCCGCCGGTGGCGAGCACGACGGCTTTGGCGCGGCACGATTCGACATGCTCTTTTTCCCTGTTCCACAGGTAAGCACCTACCACCCGTTTGTGGCCGGGCAGGCCGAGCTTGCTGGAGGTGATCAAATCCACTGCATTACAACGTTCCAGCAATACGATATTGGGATGCTGTCTCACCTGGCTGACCAGGGTGGTTTCCACCGCTTTGCCGGTGGCGTCCGCAGCATGCAGGATACGGCGATGGCTGTGACCGCCCTCGCGCGTCAGATGATAGCGCGTTTCGCCGTGCGGTGCGGTTTCGGTATCGAAACGAACGCCCTGATCGATTAGCCATTGCACGCAATGACGTGCGTTACGGGCAATAAACGATACCGCTTCCCGGTCGCACAAGCCGTCGCCGGCAATCAGGGTATCGTCGATGTGGGCGTCGACGCTGTCGGTTTCATCGAACACAGCGGCGATCCCGCCTTGTGCATAAAAGGTGGCGCTTTCGCTTAGCGGTCCTTTGCTGAGCACCATCACGCGGGCATGAGGCGCCAGACGCAGCGCCAGTGATAACCCGGCGGCGCCGCTGCCGATGATCAGCACATCACAATGGTAGTCTTTGAGAGGCGACATAATAGTCTTGTTTAATTTATAAAACTGTATTTTTGAATTTAGCACGGAATTTATCTTAAATGCAGTTTTTTGTTTTATAAATTAAACAAGACTGATGCAAAATAGCAGAACGGGGTGCCAGCAGCAGGCTTTTGACGTATGATTTTTGCGGCTGTACGGGGCAGCAATGAGAATAAAACCCCGGAGGGCGGCACGGCGGTATGCGACGGGGATCCGGCAGGATGTAAAAAATGCTTCATGCAACGGAACTTTATGACGTAAAAAGACTCCAACCCGGTGCTTGCTCGATTGCAGATATATGGCTGGCAGTACGTGGCTTAGGCGTGGCGACACGGTTTTGGGGAGACATGATCTCGGATGAGCGAGCAGTTAGCGGATCAGGTGCTGGTTGAGCGGGTCCAGAAAGGCGACAGAAAGGCGTTTAACTTACTGGTCGTCCGTTATCAGCATAAAGTGGCGAGCCTGGTATCGCGTTACGTTCCCGCCGGGGACGTGCCCGATGTGGTGCAGGAGTCGTTTATCAAAGCCTATCGCGCGCTGGAATCGTTTCGTGGCGAGAGCGCCTTTTATACCTGGCTGTATCGTATTGCCGTCAACACGGCGAAGAATTATCTGGTGGCTCAGGGGCGGCGTCCGCCGTCCAGCGATGTGGACGCCAACGACGCGGAAAATTACGAAAATGCCAGCGCGTTGAAAGAAATATCGAACCCTGAGAACTTAATGTTGTCTGAGGAATTACGACGGATCGTTTTCCATACTATCGAGTCATTGCCTGAGGATTTGCGTCTGGCAATTACGCTGCGTGAACTGGATGGGCTGAGCTATGAGGAAATTGCCGCCATCATGGATTGCCCGGTCGGCACTGTCCGCTCGCGTATATTCCGCGCACGGGAAGCGATTGATAATAAAGTGCAACCGCTTATTCAGCGTTAGCTTGTTCTTAACGTTACTCATGACGGGTTTGACAAGGTAAGGTGAAGTTATGCAGAAAGAAAAACTTTCCGCTTTAATGGATGGTGAGGCAGTGGACAATGCACTGCTGGGCGCCTTGTCGAAAGACGACAAGTTGCAACAAAGCTGGCAGCGCTACCATCTGGTGCGTGACACTCTGCGGGGCGATGTCAGCGAAACGCTGATGAATATTGATATCGCCGCTCGGGTAGCCGTCGCCCTCGAACAGGAACCGGTGCAGTTCAACCCGCAGGCGGTGCCGGAATCCCAGCCTCATCCCCGCACCTGGCAGGCGTTGCCGTTCTGGCACAAGGTTCGTCCTCTGGCCAGCCATCTGACGCAGATTGGCATGGCGGCTTGTGTTTCGCTGGCGGTGATTGTCGGTGTGCAGCATTACCAGCAAAGCAATGTGATGAGCGACAGTGTGGCGGATACGGCGCCGGCGCTCAGCACATTGCCTGTGATGGGCGGTTCGGCTTCTCCGGTCAGCCTGAGCGTGCCGGCCGAGAACAGCGTAGCGCATACCGGGCAGCGTCAGATGCAGGCGCAGCATGAGCGCATCAATGCGCTGTTGCAGGATTATGAACTGCAACGCCGCGTGCATTCCGATCAGCTCCAACTGCAACAGCAGGGGAGTCAACAGCAAGCCGCCGTTCAGGTGCCTGGTACTCAGTCATTAGGAATTCAGCCGCAGTAATGAAGCGTTCCTGGTTTGCCGCATGCATATTGTTAGGCAGCCTGTCTTATTCCTCCCTCGCCCCGGCAAGTGATTCCGGGGCGTTGTTGCAGCAGATGAGCAGCGCCAGCCGATCACTGAACTACGAGATTTACTACATCAGCGTTTCCCGGCAGGGCATTGAGTCATTACGCTACCGTCATTCGGTGCAAAATGGCGAGACGCTGGCCGAGCTGATCCATCTGGATGGGCCGAAGCGTGAAGTGATTCAGCGCGGCAGCGACATCAGCTATTTCGAAGCGGATGCCGAACCGTTTACCCTGTCGGGCGACCATATTGTCGATTCGCTGCCGGCCCTGATTTTTGCCAATGTGGAACGGTTGTCCACTTATTACGATTTTATTCCTACCGGCCGTATTCGTCTGGCGGACAGCCAGGGCGATGTGGTGAGAATCGTCTCCCGGGACGGCACCCGTTTCAGTTATATCGTCTGCCTTGATGCCGAGTCGCGTTTGCCGTTGCGGGTTGATCTGCTTGATCAGAATGGTGATCTGCTTGAACAGTACCGGGCGATTTCCGTAACGGTGGATAAAAATGTGCGGCTTGCCATGAAGCCGATGGATAAGATCAGCCAGCCGCCGCTGCTCAGCATTCCCACCACTGCGACCGCGAATTTCAACTGGGTGACGGAGTGGCTGCCGGTTGGCGTAGAAGAAGTGTCACGCAGTCAGCGGCCGCTGCCGGGGGTTACCGGTCTGGCGGAATCGCGTCTTTACAGCGATGGATTGTTCAGTTTTTCCGTCAATATCAGCCCGGTTGGGGAGAATCATCCTGACCAGAATGCATCGCTGGGCCGTAAAACTATCCATACCGAAGTGCGGGATAACCGGGAAATCACCGTGATTGGCGAACTGCCGCTGGCGACAGCCAAACGCATCGCGGATAACGTGATCTTCAAGGCGCAGCCATGATCAAAGAGTGGGCCACGGTGGTTTCATGGCAGGCCGGTACCGCTGTGTTGCATTGTGAACAGCGCTCCGGTTGCCAGAGCTGTCAGTCTCGCTCGTCCTGCGGCACCGGCGTGTTGAACCAGATTGGCGCAGCGGCAACGCATCAACTGACCATAACGTATTCGCAGCCGCTACTTCCTGGTCAACGGGTGGAAATCGGCCTGGCGGAATCAAGCCTGCTGCGTTCGGCGATGCTGGTTTATCTGTTGCCATTGCTGGGGCTGATGCTGGGCGCCGCCTTGATGCAATACTGGCTGGGCAGCGAACCGGCGACCGTGGCGGGGGCATTTGCCGGCGTGGCGGTGAGTTTCGCTGCTGTAAAGCGTTTATCGGCGAAAATCGGCAATAATCAGCGTTATCAGCCGGTGATTCTGCAGGTTTCTTTGCCCGAAAATCTGTTGCGTACCGATATGACGCCGGGGCGTTGAAACGCAGGCGGCTTGCTGGCTGGCTGGCCTGCCCGCCTCCCGATTTTTCGCTTTTAATGACTTTTTACCTCTGCTTTCATCTTCTCATTCGCAACCTTGCCATAATCAAGGAATTGATTCGGTGCGCCATGACTAGGTTTTCCACCGTCTGGCATGTAGAATGCTGCGATTCAGGTATATGACAGTGGCTATGGCTGTCATCACATTGCGCGTGCCGTTCGGCAAGAATTTCAGAAATACCAAGGTAGAAAAACTTTTATAATGAAGCATATACGAAATTTTTCCATTATTGCTCACATCGACCACGGTAAGTCGACGCTCTCTGACCGCATCATTCAAATTTGTGGTGGCTTGTCCGAACGTGAAATGGAGGCGCAAGTGCTGGACTCCATGGATCTGGAGCGCGAGCGCGGTATTACCATCAAGGCTCAGAGCGTGACGCTGGATTACAAAGCCTCTGACGGCGAAACCTATCAACTGAACTTTATCGATACCCCGGGCCACGTTGACTTTTCCTATGAAGTTTCCCGCTCGCTGGCCGCCTGTGAAGGGGCGCTGCTGGTGGTGGACGCCGGTCAAGGGGTTGAGGCGCAGACGCTGGCCAACTGCTATACCGCGCTCGAAATGGATCTGGAAGTGGTGCCGGTGTTGAACAAGATTGACCTGCCGGCCGCGGATCCGGATCGCGTCAGCCAGGAAATCGAAGATATCGTGGGTATCGATGCCACCGACGCGGTGCGCTGTTCCGCCAAGACCGGCGTAGGCGTGCCGGATGTGCTGGAGCGTCTGGTGCGCGAGATCCCGCCGCCGGAAGGCGATCCTGACGCGCCGTTGCAGGCGTTGATCATCGACTCCTGGTTCGACAACTATCTGGGCGTGGTGTCGCTGATCCGTATCAAGAACGGTACGCTGCGCAAAGGCGATAAGGTCAAGGTAATGAGCACCGGTCAGGTGTATAACGCCGAGCGTCTCGGGATTTTCACTCCCAAGCAGGTGGACCGCGACGCGCTGCAATGCGGCG
The DNA here is from genome assembly GCF_002812485.1 of Dickeya fangzhongdai. Classification (NCBI taxonomy): domain Bacteria; kingdom Pseudomonadati; phylum Pseudomonadota; class Gammaproteobacteria; order Enterobacterales; family Pectobacteriaceae; genus Dickeya; species Dickeya fangzhongdai. Next base: position 3,714,509 of record NZ_CP025003.1, on the reverse strand, counting down.
AAGTAGGCTGGCTGGTGTGTGCCATCAAAGACATTCTGGGCGCGCCGGTGGGCGATACCCTGACGCTGGCGCGTAAACCGGCTGAAAAGCCGCTGCCTGGCTTTAAAAAGGTTAAACCGCAGGTGTACGCCGGTCTGTTCCCGATCAGTTCCGACGACTATGAAGCCTTCCGTGATGCGCTGGGCAAACTCAGCCTGAACGATGCGTCGCTGTTTTACGAACCGGAAAGCTCCACTGCGCTGGGCTTCGGTTTCCGCTGCGGTTTCCTTGGTCTGCTGCACATGGAGATCATTCAGGAGCGTCTGGAGCGTGAATACGATCTCGACCTGATCACAACCGCGCCGACGGTGGTGTACGAGGTGAAAACCACCGGCAATGAGGTGATCTATGTCGACAGCCCGTCCAAATTGCCGCCGGTCAATAATATCGAAGAACTGCGCGAGCCGATTGCCGAGTGTCACATGCTGCTGCCGCAGGAGTATCTGGGCAACGTGATCACTCTGTGCGTGGAAAAACGCGGTGTGCAGACCAACATGGTCTATCACGGCAATCAGGTGGCGCTGACTTATGAAATTCCGATGGCGGAAGTCGTGCTCGACTTCTTCGATCGCCTCAAGTCCACTTCTCGTGGTTATGCTTCGCTGGATTACGGCTTCAAACGTTTCCAGGCATCGGACATGGTGCGTGTGGACGTGCTGATCAACAGCGAACGCGTGGATGCGCTGGCGCTGATCACCCACCGTGATAATTCGATGTATCGCGGCCGTGAGCTGGTGGAAAAAATGAAAGACCTGATCCCGCGTCAGCAGTTCGACATCGCGATTCAGGCGGCGATCGGCAACCATATTATTGCCCGCTCCACCGTAAAACAGCTGCGCAAGAACGTTCTGGCGAAGTGTTACGGCGGTGACGTCAGCCGTAAGAAAAAACTGTTGCAGAAACAGAAGGAAGGGAAGAAACGCATGAAGCAGGTAGGGAATGTCGAGCTGCCGCAGGAAGCGTTTTTGGCCATTCTGCATGTTGGAAAAGAAAGCAAATAAACCCTGAGGAGTTGGCATGGCCAATATGTTTGCCCTGATTTTGGCATTGGCGACGCTGGTGACCGGCATTGTCTGGTGTCTGGAACGGTTCAAATGGGCGCCGGCGCGTCGCGCCAAGATTTCCGCTCTGAGTCAGCAGGTTAATGGGGCTGTCGACGAGAAAACGCTGGCTAACAGCATCAAACAGCCGGGCTGGATCGAGACGTTTGCCTCGGTTTTCCCGGTGCTGGCGCTGGTGTTTGTGGTGCGTTCATTTATTTTCGAGCCGTTTCAGATCCCTTCAGGTTCGATGATGCCGACGCTGTTGATCGGGGATTTCATTCTGGTCGAAAAATTTGCTTACGGCATCAAGGATCCGATAACCCAGACCACCTTGATTGAAACCGGGCACCCGAAACGCGGTGATATCGCGGTATTCAAATACCCTGAAAATCCGCGTCTGGATTACATCAAGCGTGTCGTAGGCCTGCCGGGAGATCGCGTCAGTTACGACCCGATCGCCAAGCAGGTCACCATTCAGCCGGGGTGCGGCGACAAGCCGAGCTGCGGCAGCGCCTTGCCGGTGACCTACAGTAATGTGGAACCCAGTGATTTCGTGCAGACGTTCAGCGGAACCGGGCGCGAAATGACCAGCGGTTTCTACCAGATTCCGGTTGGTCAGAAGAGTGAAGGCATTCGCATGGCGGTTCGCAAGGAAACGCTGGGCGAGGTCACTCACAATATCCTTACCGTGCCGGGCGCTCAGGATCAGCTTGGGCTTTATTACCAACAGATGCGCCAGCCGCTGGGGTCCTGGGTGGTGCCGGCCGGCCACTACTTCATGATGGGCGATAACCGTGATAACAGCGCGGACAGCCGTTATTGGGGATTTGTGCCGGAGCGGAATCTGGTGGGTAAGGCGACAGCTATCTGGATGAGTTTTGAAAAACAAGAAGGTGAATGGCCTACCGGTGTACGTTTAAGCCGTATCGGTGGAATTCATTAATTGAATGTAAATAAACTCGCAGCATATTTGCGACTTCCGTTGTAGAATATTTCTGAATAATAAATGCTGGCTCCCGGGCGGGAGCCACTGCAAACGAAACAGTTTTGACTTTTTAGTGGCAAGACAGGGCTGTTCCGTATGCTGTTGTTTAAAAAGGCATTATAGATCTATTGGTAACACATGAACCCCATCCTGATAAATCGTTTACAAAAAAAGCTGGGCTATACTTTCCAACAATATGACCTTTTATTGCAGGCGCTGACTCACCGTAGCGCCAGCAGTAAACATAACGAACGGCTGGAGTTCCTGGGGGATTCTATCCTGAGTTTCGTTATCGCCAATGCGCTGTACCACCGGTTTCCGCGTGTTGACGAAGGCGATATGAGCCGAATGCGCGCTACGCTGGTGCGCGGCAATACGCTGGCGGAGATTGCCCGAGAGTTTGAACTGGGCGAATGCCTGCGTCTTGGTCCCGGCGAATTGAAAAGCGGCGGTTTCCGCCGTGAGTCGATTCTGGCGGATACCGTGGAAGCGTTGATTGGCGGGGTGTTTCTGGACAGCAATATCCAGACCGTCGAGCGGCTGATTCTGCAGTGGTACCAGACTCGTCTGGATGAGATTAGCCCAGGCGACAAGCAAAAAGATCCGAAAACCCGCCTGCAGGAATTCCTGCAGGGACGCCACCTGCCGTTGCCTACCTATCTGGTCGTGCAGGTGCGTGGCGAGGCGCACGATCAGGAATTTACCATTCATTGCCAGGTCAGCGGGTTTAGCGAGCCGGTAGTGGGTACCGGGTCAAGTCGTCGTAAAGCTGAACAGGCTGCGGCGGAACAGGCCCTGAAAAAGCTGGAGCTTGAATGAGCGAAGAACAGACCTATTGCGGCTTTGTCGCGATTGTTGGCCGGCCGAACGTCGGTAAATCCACCTTGCTGAACCAGTTGCTGGGGCAGAAGGTGTCCATTACCTCCCGTAAGCCGCAGACGACGCGTCACCGTATTATGGGTATCCATACCGAGGGGCCGTATCAGGCTATCTATGTGGATACGCCCGGGTTGCACATTGAAGAAAAGCGCGCCATCAACCGCCTGATGAACCGTGCGGCCAGCAGTTCGATCGGCGATGTGGAGTTGATCATCTTTGTGGTGGAAGGCACCCACTGGACAGACGATGACGAAATGGTGGTGAACAAGCTGCGCGACCAAAAAACGCCGGTGTTGTTGGCCATCAACAAAGTGGATAACGTGGCGGATAAAACCAAATTGCTGCCGCATATCCAGATGTTGAGCGAAAAGATGAATTTCCTCGATGTGGTGCCGATCTCCGCGGAGAAAGGGACCAATGTCGATACCGTCGCCGCAATTGTGCGCAAACATCTGCCGCAGGCCATTCACCATTTCCCGGAAGACTATATTACCGACCGCTCACAGCGTTTCATGGCGTCGGAAATTATCCGCGAAAAGCTGATGCGCTTTCTGGGTGAAGAGTTGCCGTATTCGGTTACGGTGGAAATCGAGCGTTTCGTTGCCAATGAGCGCGGCGGTTACGACATCAACGGCCTGATTCTGGTGGAGCGTGAAGGCCAGAAGAAGATGGTGATCGGCAACAAAGGCGCCAAGATTAAAACCATCGGCATCGAAGCGCGTCAGGACATGGAACAGATGTTTGAGGCCAAAGTTCATCTGGAACTGTGGGTGAAGGTTAAATCCGGCTGGGCAGACGATGAACGTGCGCTGCGTAGCCTGGGTTATATCGACGATCTGTAAGGTGTGCGCCGATGGAAGGCTGGCAGCGCGCGTTTGTCTTGCATGGGCGACCTTACAGCGAAACCAGCCTGCTGCTGGATCTGTTTTCTGAAAATGAAGGCCGCGTGCGGGTGCTGGCGAAAGGCGCCCGGGCGCGGCGTTCCAGTCTCAAGGGCGCTCTCCAGCCTTTTACGCCGCTGCTGGTGCGGTGGGGCGGGCGCGGCGAAGTCAAAACCCTGCGCAATGCCGAACCGGTTTCTCTGGCGTTACCGCTGAGCGGCCCGTTGTTATACAGCGGCTTGTACGTGAACGAGTTGCTGACCCGGGTGCTGGAACTGGAAACCGATTATTCCGCTCTGTTTTTCGATTATCTTCATTGCTTGCAACAGTTGGCTGCCGCCAGCGGCTCGCCTGAGCCAGCCTTGCGCCGCTTCGAACTGGCGTTGCTGGAGCACCTCGGTTACGGCGTGGATTTCCTGCATTGTGCCGGCAGCGGCGAACCGGTTGCCGATACCATGACCTACCGTTACCGGGCGGAAAAAGGCTTCATTGCCAGTCTGGTTGTGGATAACGTCAGTTTCACCGGGCGCGAGCTGCAGGCGTTGGCGTCAAGAGAGTTTCCCGATATCGACACCCTGCGCGCCGCCAAACGTTTTACCCGCATGGCGCTAAAACCCTATCTTGGCGGCAAACCACTGAAAAGCCGCGAGTTATTTCGGAAATTTATGCCAAAGCCCTATAAGGCGGCGCCGGGCGGCAAGATCTAGTACCGTCAGGGTATCGTCATGCGCAGCCGGGGTGTACACTGCGGCGGTCATTTATTGTTAAGGATGGATCATGGCTGAGTTGTTGTTGGGCGTAAATATTGACCATATCGCCACCCTGCGTAATGCTCGTGGCACGGCGTATCCCGATCCGGTACAGGCGGCATTTGTGGCGGAACAGGCGGGAGCGGACGGTATCACCGTACACTTGCGTGAAGATCGACGCCATATTACCGATCGCGATGTGCGCCTGCTGCGCCAGACCATCCAGACCCGCATGAATCTGGAGATGGCGGTAACGGATGAAATGCTGGCGATAGCCTGCGAACTGAAACCGCACTTTTGTTGCCTGGTGCCGGAAAAACGGCAGGAAGTGACGACGGAAGGCGGACTCGACGTGGCCGGTCAGCTCGACCGTATTACCGCGGCGGTGACGCAATTGCGCCAGGCCGGTATTCAGGTGTCGCTGTTTATCGACGCCGACCACGCCCAGATCGACGCGGCGGTAGCCAGCGGCGCTCCTTATATTGAAATCCATACCGGCGCCTATGCCGACGCGGAAAACGATGCGGCCCGGCAGCAGGAATTTGAGCGTATCCGTGAAGCGGCGGCCTATGCTGCGGGCCGGGGCATTAAGGTTAACGCCGGTCATGGTCTGACCTATCATAACGTCCAGCCGATTGCGGCGCTGCCGGAAATGCACGAACTGAACATTGGTCACGCCATTATCGGACGTGCGGTGATGAGCGGTCTGTCGTCGGCGGTGGCGGAAATGAAAACCCTGATGCGGGAAGCCCGTCGCTGATGGCGATTCTGGGTCTCGGCACGGATATCGTCGAAATCGCCCGTATTGAAGCGATCACCGGTCGTTCCGGTGATCGTCTCGCCCGCCGCGTGCTCAGTGAACAGGAGTGGTTGCAGTATCAGGCTCACTCGCAGCCGGTTCGGTTTCTGGCCAAGCGTTTTGCGGTCAAAGAGGCCGCCGCCAAGGCATTTGGCACCGGCATTCGAGATGGTCTGGCGTTTGCGCAGTTCGAAGTCGCGAATGATCCGCTGGGTAAACCGTGCCTACGGTTTCTGGCGCGCGCCGCAGAACTGGCCGAGGAAATGGGTGTTCGGCACGTGCATGTTTCGCTGGCGGATGAGCGCCACTACGCCTGCGCTACCGTGATTATTGAAAATTAAAATTGGGCGGCATCGGCCTGGTCGATATTACAATGACCGGCAATTACAACCGATCGGCATGGTGCAGCAGGACAAATTTTTCCCACAGTTGATCGTGGTTTTCCAGGTGGTTAGCGTCTTTGAGAATGGTGTTGTCTATCGGGCAGACCTTCTGACAGGTTGGCGTATCATAGTGCCCGACGCACTCGGTACAGCGTAACGGGTCAATTTCATAGATCTCATCCCCCATCGATATCGCCTGATTGGGGCATTCCGGCTCACACATATCGCAGTTAATGCATTTCGCGGTAATCAGCAGCGCCATGTTTTCTTTCCTTTCATAAATCAGCCGCCGATTATACTCTTCTGCGAGCCGGTTACACAGCCTGGTTACGGCATAAACGGTGCAGGCGGAGAAGGGCTAAAAAAAACAGCCTATTCGTTTGATTGAGAGACTATACGACGAAGACATTAATCACTATTATGCGATCGTAATGCATAATTTCTCATAGCTTTTTGATATAAAAAAACAAATATTCCCATGCAATGTGTCCGTCATATTCGCTTTGTACTGTAGCTCGCATTACAGTTGGCCCGGATAAAGATTGTCGGGGCAAGGTCGATAAACTCATGTATGCATGTGGTATACTTTTATTCGTAAGCATATCCTTCAATGGCGGAACATATAGTGCAGCAAAATAGTCACTTTAATCAGCCCGGCTCTGAAGCCTCCATCACCGGGGAGGCACAGTTTGCAGACGCTGATTACTGGCACAGCTGCCACAGGCGGTACAGATTCCAGCCCATTTACCGTACTTCCGGTCGTCTAATGGGAATTGAATTGCTGACAGCCGTTTTTCACCCGTCCATGCCGCAAAAATTTTTATCTCCTGAACACTACTTTGCCCGCCTCAATGTCGAAGAACGCTTAAATATCGTTATTGAACAACTACAACTGCTGAGCCAATGGCATGAACGCTTTGTTCGGGACGCGCTGCGCGCATCCGTCAATATTGATGGGCTGACGCTGCTGGCGTTGCAGGGAAACCGCAAAGCCAAGAAACTGCTTACGACCATGCCCTGGTTGCGTTTTGAACTGGTTGAAAGCCTTGCGGTTCTACCTCACGACACACTGGCGACACTGCCCGAAGCGGGGCGGCTCTGGCTGGATGATTTTGGCTGCGGCGTGGCGAATTTCTCCTCCTTGTCGCCGGCAAGGTACGACTGTATCAAGATCGCCCGCGAGCTTTTCATTATGCTGCTTAAGAGCAAAGAGGGGCGGCAGCTGTTTCCGTCACTGGTCACTCTGATTGCCACTTACTGTAATGATGTCGTCATTGAAGGGGTTGAAACTGAAGAAGAGTGGGAAATCGTCAGACAATCTAATGCCTCGGCAGCCCAAGGGTATTTCTTGTCCCGACCTCAACCGTTTGAAAATTTGGAAGATCTTCGGTCAGAGTTGTAATCATCCCTTCGCTTATGCCCGCTTTGTTGCCTTTACCCGGGTATGTCATGTATTCAGACTCCCTGGAAACCTGCCGACGTTCTCATCAGCTCGTTGAGGGTAAAAGAAAAATTCATACTCCATCAATATACAGTATAAAATAAATGATTAGATTGCTAGTCATGGACTTTTCATTTTTTATGCCTTGTTTTTTATATAAATATAGTGTTTTATGTGGCCGAGGTTCTGTTTGCTGAACAAGTAAACTGTGACGACAGTCGAAAAAAACAGCAATCATAAGAGAAAGAACTGATTGATTTTATTGTTGCAATTATTTGATTTATAAAGACAAAAAAATAAATGTTTGCTACCAACGATCAAAAAACGGCTGGTGATAGTTATTTTTGATTAAAATGGTGGGACTTATCGGTATAATTGATTTGCTTACGAAAAATTGATAGTCAAAATACTGCGCTACGAAATCTGTAAAGAGCTGTATCAAAATATTAGCCAGGCTTATGTCTATAACTATCATTAATATAACTGATTAAGCTAATTCTCTTGATTCTATTATTTAGGTCTGCACACGGCGATATAATGGAGGCTTTATGCTGTCGTTTTTATGGCTATGAACCTGTCCTGCAGAGCTGGATAGTTTTTTCATTCATCCTTTCTACTCTCCGGAAATGTGCCAACCCTGAAAATCCATACGAGGGGAGTTATTACCGGGATTTTTCGTCTTCAGTGATGCGATTTGTTCGATCAGGACCGTTCCGGGCCTGAGGAGAGTGTTATTGTGTATGAAATTATAATAACCCTATTAATAGTACTCTTAGGGATTTCTTCTGCAAGGAGCCGCAAATTCCAGGAAAAAGCTAACGCGGAACAAAAAAAGCAGGACTTCCTGAACATGGTGTTCTTTGCCGCCGAATACAGCCCATCATCCATTATGATCGCTAATGAAAGCTGTGAAATCGTGTACGTGAACCGGCAGTTCACCGTGATGTCGGGTTATGAAGCGGAAGAGGTGATTGGGCGCAAGACGAATATATTAAGTTCCGGCATGACCAACGCCAGCGTGTATGAGGAACTGTGGTCCACCCTGAATAAAGGCGAGATTTGGAACGGCGAGTTTATTAATCGTAAGAAAAACGGACAGTTATATTGGGAAAAAGCCAGCATTGTTAAAATATATAATAAAGCCAGCGATGCGGTTCAGTATGTCAGCATAAAAATGGATATCACTGAGCGCAAGACTCAGGAACACCATGACAACTCCTACAACCGCGCGCTGGAATTGCTGTCGAGCGGCGCGCCGCTGAAGGACATTCTGGATGCGATCATCTTCAGCGTAGAGGAGAAAAACCCCGGGAGAATTGTCTGCTCCGTTCTGCTGGTCGACAAGGAGAAGAAGTGCCTGACCCTTGGCTCGGCTCCCAGCCTGCCCGGTTTTTACAAGAACGCTATCCATAATGTAAAAATTGCCGATGGCGCCGCCTCGTTTGGTTCGGCCGCCTACTCCGGCAAGCGCGTGATTGCGGAAGATATTTCCACTCATCCCCATTGGGCGTTGTATAAAGGCCTGGCGTTGTATGCCGGCTTGCGTTCCTGCTGGTCTGAACCTATTTTCGGGCAGAATAAGGAAATTCTTGGGGTGCTGAGCGTGTATCACCGCAAGGTTTATTCTCCGACAGAGGACGAAATCGCTTCGATTGAGAAATCAGCGCAACTGGTGGCGGTAGCGATCGAGCGTTATCGGGCGATTGATATGCTGCGTCGCAGTGAAGAGCATTATCGACAACTGGCGCACTACGACTCCCTGACTTCGTTGGCCAACGGGCTGACTTTTGCCGAGCAAATGGAGCAGGCTATCCAGCTGTCTCGCCAGACCCATCGCAAGATCGCGTTAATGTTCCTCGATTTGGATAAGTTCAAGCAGATTAATGATACCTTCGGTCATGCGACCGGGGATTTGCTGTTGAAGGAAGCCGCGGCGCGTATGCGAGGCGCAGTGCGTGAAACAGACACGGTGTACCGCCGCAGCGGCGATGAATTTATTATCCTGCTGCAGGGGATCAAAGAGGTCGAGAACACGTTGTATGTCGCGGACAAGATACACCATGCCCTCAATGAACCGTTTTATATTGAGGGCAAGAAGCTGGATATTTCATGCAGCATCGGGATTGCGCTGTATCCGGAACACGGTACGGATTCGCTGACGCTGGCTATCAATGCCGACGCGGCGATGTATCAGGCGAAGGCTCTGGGACGAAGCCAGACCCAGATCTATCATGACTTGAACACCCACCAGTAAACGCCGATTCGCGTTATCTTTCCCGCAGCGCTTCCGCCCGAGCTTGCCGAATCGGTTTCAACAGATAGCTGAGCAACGTTTTCCTGCCGGTAATGATATTCACATTGGCGGCCATGCCGGGAAGAATCAGCAGCGGCTTGTCGATACTCCCCAGATAGTTTTTCTCCGTACGCAACCGAACAAGATAAAAGCTGTTACCGGCCTGATCGGTCACCATATCCTGGCTGATCTGATCGATATACCCCTTTAGCCCGCCAAATGTGGTGTCGTCATACGCAGTGAACGTCATCATTGCTTCCTGTCCAGGGCGCAAAAACGCCATATCCTGCAGCCTGACCCGCGCTTCGATCAGCAGCTTGTCATCCAGCGGCGTGATTTCCACCAGCGTACGGCCGGGAGAAATCTGTCCGGTAGTGGCATCGACCAGAATGTATCTGATAATGCCCCGCACGGGAGACACTACCAGCGACAGCTTATCCGCCTTGTTTTCACCGGCGTCAGACGTGTTCGTGTTGGAAGACTGGACATGCTCCAACCGCATCAGGGGCTCGCCGACATTGACGATCTGCCCTTCGCGGATATACATGTCGCTGAGTTCACCCGTTTCCTGCGCCTGAACCCGATAGCGCTGCGACTGGCTGACCGTTTTCCCTGTCGCATGCACCACCTCATCAATTTCGGCAACCGCCGCCCAACCGACCAGAAAGACCGCAAAAGCCAGCATGATCCAGATCGACAGACGGATGATGCGGGGCGTATCTTCCACCAGCGCCTGACCCACGTCCGGCAGCGCCTGAGGATCCTGCGGGTGATGGCTGGAGAAATACGCGTTAAGATGTTGCATGAACTTAGCGAGACGCATTGATCTGCCCCTTCTTTAATGCATCCAGCACAATGGCTTTGGGACCATCGGCGATAATGCGTCCTTTGTCCACGATCACCAGCCTATCGACCAGTGTCAACATGGAAACCCGGTGTGTCACCAGCAGCAGCGTCTTGTTGACGAGACAGGTTTGCAGAGCCTGTTTAAACCGGTCTTCGCTGCTGTTGTCCATGGCGCTGGTAGGTTCGTCCATCACCAGAATCGGCGGATCAAGCAGCAGCGCGCGTGCAATAGCTACCGCCTGCCGCTGGCCGCCTGACAGTTGCATACCCCGTTCGCCCACCTGCAGGTTATAACCGTCCGGGTGCAACCGGGCGAAATCATTCACGCCGGCGATATCCGCCACGCGCAGCATCGCGTCGTCTTCTACATAGCGGGCGCCGCAAATCAGGTTGTCCCGCAGCGTACCGCTGAACAGTTGGATATCCTGCGGCACATAGCCGATGTGGTGACGCACATCGGCGATATCGAGCTGACGGGCATCCACGCCGTCGATCAGCAGGTTGCCGTTGGTCGGTTGATAGAGGTTGGCGATCAGCTTTTCCAGCGAACTTTTACCAGAGCCGGTACGACCGATAATGCCGACTTTTTCGCCGGGTCGGATCGACAGATTGATATCAATCAGGGCGCGATTCTTCTGTTCCGGATAACGGAAGGTGACATCACGAAACTCGATACTGCCCTGAATGCTTTCCCGTTTTAGAGGGTAGGGCTGTTCGCCTCGCTCCTGCGGTAATTCCATCAGACGTTGGGTTTCCTCCAGCGTCAGACGCGCCTGCTGATAACGGGTAAACAGTTCGGACAGCGGCCCCAGCGTCATCAGCGCCCGGCTGTTTAGCAGATAACAGGCGAACAGCGTGCCCAGGGTTAGTTGGTTGTCCAGCAGCAGATATACCCCTGAGACAATCACCACTATACCGGCGAGATGCTGACATGATTGCGTCAGATGGGTGGCGATGGCCGATAACGTTTTCACCCGCGAGTCCAGCCGGCTGATGTCGCCGCTGATTTGTTCCCACTGGCGCTGGCGTTCGCCTTCCGCATTATTAATTTTGACGGCATCCAGCCCGCCCAGCGTTTCGGTCAGCAGCGCTTGTCGTTCGTCTGTCAGACGCCGGGAATGGACCAGCGCCGCCGTGAGCGGCTTTTGCAACAGTCCGTTGATCAGCAGGACCAGCGGCAGCGTCAGCAATGGTATCCAGACCAGCGGACCACCCAGCATGCCGAGCAGAATCAGCATCAACAGCGTGAACGGAAAGTCGATCAGCGTTCCCAACGTCAGCGACGATAACGTATTGCGCAAGGCCTGAAATTCCCGTACCCGGTGCGCCACCGCGCCGGTCCGGGCCGGAAAGGCCGACAGCATCATGCCGGTCAGGCGTTCAAACAAGGTGGAGGAAAGGATAAGGTCGGTCTTTTTCCCGGCGATATCGACGCAAATGCTGCGTAATACCCGCAGGATAAGGTCAAAGAGCAGGGCAATGCCGACGCCGGAGGCCAGCACCCACAAGGTGGTTGTGGTTTGATTGGGGATTACCCGATCGTAGACCTGCATGACGAACAGCGGGACAAACAGCGCGATGATATTAATCAGCAGGCTGGCGACCACGGCATCCAGATGCAGACTGCGCGATAGCTTCAGTGTGTCCCGGAACCAGGCATTGCTTCGCGGCAGCAATGCTGTCGGAGCGGCTTCGAAGCGATGAGCCGACTGGGCGAACATCACCAGCCCCAGATAGTTTTGCTGCAACGTATTGTGGTCGACCGTAATTTCGCCGCCTTCGGTTTCACCTGTCATCAGGCGGGCGTTGCCGTCTGCCGTCCAGCCCAACAGGATGGCGGCGCGCCCTTCGCGCAGTAACAGCATGGCGGGCAGCGACATCGCCGGAATGGCGTTCAGCGAGCGTTTGAGTATCCGGGCCCGTAAACCGGCGCGAGCCGCGGCGCGCGGCAACAAACTGGCGGGCAAACGCAGGTCTTCAAGCGGTAGCCCTGCGGTCAGCGTAGCGCGGCTGGTCGGCTTTCCCTGCAGCCGACACAGAACCAGCAGGCTGTCGAGCAAAGGGTCGTCGTGGCGGATGCGGGGATCCTGATGTTGCGGGGAATGATGATAATCCTCGCCGCCCGGTGGCTGCTCATGGTGTGTATTCATGTCGCTGCGCGTTCCTTAGCCATCGTGACCGCCTGCAGGCAATGCGATCACAGATAAAAAATAGAAAAAAGTGAGCAATATGGCCTGATTTTGTTGTTTTTTCAGGTTTTGACTGGCAAGCATTATTCATGGCGAACCTTGCCGGACGCAACCTTTCATTTCAAGGCCGCCTGTCGGAGTCATGCCGGGTTTGAGGCCGTCCCGTCGATCCGCTCTGGCTGGAAATCATTCATGGCGGTCAATATAACTGACATTTTGATACGACATAATACGTTTGGTAATCAGTAAGCTGATAATGCTCTGCACGCGATTCAACCGGTCGTAAAACGCGGAGCTCGGGCAGAGAATCACGTGGATAGCTTGCCCGGCGGTGGTGAAAATGCCATGCTGGTGGGTGGCCTGACGTGATGTGCCGATGAGGGATCGCGAGCTTGTTCAGGCCCCGTCGTGCGGTAGGTAGTATGCCCGTGCGGCGGCACTGATTCCACCCGACAGATGGCAGGCGGTGCGTCAACGTGTCATTCGGATCGGATGGAGAAGATGGGTTTCGATGCCGGCACTCCCTGGCAGAAGCGTGCGTGCGCGTTGAGACGTGCTAGCGTGGTCGTCCTCTGCTGGTGGCCGGACGTGCGATTATCGTGCGCGGTAACATCTGAAATCCTAATCAGGAGTAGAGAGCCGCCTTGCCGGGTGAGTTCTCTTTTGCAAATAAAAAAGGGCTTGGTATGTTTTATATTTTGCGTGACAGCAACGGCCATCTCATCAGGGTAGAGGAATCGCCGTTTCCCGAAATGAACGGCGAACTGCCGGATGGTTCTGTTGAAGCAATGGCGTGGCTGAATAATCAGCAGGCTATTCTGGCTAACATCGAGCGACTGCGCAGCAGCGATCTGGAAATGGTGCGTGTACTGGAAGATCTGATTCAGGTGTTGATCACCAAAGGTCAGATTAACATCACGGATTTCCCGGCGGCTGCACAGCTTAAACTCATCAACCGGGCACAGGCGCGTGAAGCGTTGGGTGATCTGGATTCGCTAATCCGCGAAGATGAGGACAAAATATTCTGATGTTGAGAAGTACTGACAAAACGGCTTGCCAGTTAACTTGCAAGCCGTTTTTTATTGGCTCGGCAGAGTGTTACCTATGAGCGCCGGTTGGCGGCGATCAACGCAGCTTGATGAGCAAGGCGACTGAATAATGATGAAAGACGAAAAAAGTATGGATTTCGGCGCGCTGGTGTCGGAAACACGTAATCCGGCGTCCATGAATCTGGATCAACTGTCTACGCTGGAGATGGTGTCATTGTTCAATCAGGAAGATCACCGGGTGCCGGAGGCGATCCGTGACGTTTTGCCGGCGATAGCTCAGGCGGTGGATGCCGCTGCTGGCTGCCTGAAGACCGGCGGACGAATTATTTACCAGGGGGCCGGCACCAGCGGCCGTCTTGGCGTACTGGATGCGTCGGAATGTCCGCCTACCTTTGGCGTGCCGCATGGCCTGGTAGTGGGATTGATTGCCGGCGGCCCCGGAGCCTTGCTGAAGGCGGTTGAAGGCGCTGAAGATGATCCGGCGTTAGGCGAAGCGGATTTGATCGCGCTGACGCTAACCGCTCAGGATATGGTTATCGGCCTTGCTGCGTCGGGGCGAACCCCCTATGTGATTGGCGGCTTGCGCTATGCGCGTGCGTTGGGCTGTCGTACCGCCGCCATTTCCTGCAACCCGCATTCGCCGATTGCGCAGGCTGCGGAGATAGCCATTTCTCCGTTGGTGGGACCGGAAGTGTTGACCGGCTCCACCCGGCTGAAATCCGGCACGGCGCAAAAACTGGTGCTGAACATGATTTCCACCGGCGCGATGGTGCGTTTGGGCAAGGTGTATCAAAACCTGATGGTGGATGTAAAAGCCACCAACATGAAACTGGTGGATCGCGCCTGCCGTATCCTGATGGACGCCACCGGCGTTGATCGGGATACCGCGCAGCGCTGTCTGACGCAGACCGATTATGAGGTTAAACCGGCGATAGTGATGGTGGTGACCGGCTGCGACGCGCAACAGGCCAGACAGCGGCTGGCTGAGAAAGACGGCTATCTGCGCGATGCGCTGGGCGTGGAGAAGGCCTAATGCCATCGCCTCTGATTCGAACCACCGGAGCACGCGCATGTTGAATTCATCGCCGACGGCCATGCGCGTTGTGTTCTTCGATCTGGACGGCACATTGCATCGTCAGGATCTGTTCGGCAGTTTTCTGTGGTTCTTGATCCGCCATTTACCGTTGAATTTGTTGCTGGTTGTTCCTTTGTTGCCTTTGCTGGCGGCAGGATTGACCATCAATGGTCGCGCCGCTCGCTGGCCGGTTAGTCTGTTGCTGTGGGCGATCACGGCGGGACGGCGTGAAGCGCGGCTGCGACAGCTGGAGCAGGCGTTTGTGGTCTGGTTCCGCCGGCGGGTCACTGCTTTTCCTCTGGTTCACCAGCGTCTGGAAGGCTATCTGGCCGACAGCCGGTCGCAGGTCTGGCTGGTGACCGGTTCGCCGCAGCGGCTGGTCGAACAAGTCTACCGCGATGCGTCGTTTCTGCCTCAGGTCCAGTTGATCGGCAGCCAGATGACGCGGCGCTGGGGCGGTTGGGTGTTGAGCCTGCGTTGTCTGGGGCACGAAAAAGTCGTGCAGATGGAGCGCCGACTGGGGGCGCCGCTTGAGCTTTACAGCGGCTACAGCGACAGCCAACAGGATAATCCGCTACTCTTTTTCTGTGCGCATCGCTGGCGCGTGACGCCGGCCGGCCATCTGCAGCAACTGGAATGACTCGCCGCCGCTGGCATGTATAATGCGCGCCGCACGTGATGAGGGCGGAAGCCAAGAGGAATGATGAGTAATCCAATGGATGATGAATTCTGGATGCGTCATGCACTGACGCTGGCGCAACGGGCCTGGGACGAAGGCGAGGTGCCGGTCGGCGCCGTGCTGGTGCAGGGAGATAAGATCATCGGCGAAGGCTGGAATCGCCCGATTAGCCGGCACGATCCCACCGCCCATGCAGAGATCATGGCGTTACAGCAGGGAGGACAGGCGCTGCAAAACTACCGCCTGTTGGATACCACGCTGTACATCACGCTGGAGCCATGCGTGATGTGCGCCGGCGCCATGATTCACAGCCGCATCAACCGGCTGGTATATGGCGCGGCTGACGCCAAGACCGGCGCGGCCGGTTCACTGGTGGATATCCTGCGCCATCCGGGCATGAACCATCATATCGCCATTACCGACGGGGTCCTGGCGGATGAGTGTTCTGACCTACTGAGCCGTTTTTTCCGTATGCGCCGTCAGCAGCAGCGTGACGCGCGCTCCGCCGAACGGGACTCGTCCGACTGAGCGGCCGTGCGTCAGCGGGAAGGATTGGCGGTTAACTGTTCCGGCGGTACGGCGGGATAAGCGCTGGCGGCCAGTTGCTGTTGCAACGCCCGGCTTTCTTTCTCCGAAAGATACCCGACCAGACTAACCATGTAGCGCCGGATGTTTTCCACGTAGTTGTAAGCCTCCTGACCGCGGGCGTAACCGTTGGTGGTCTGGGCGTAGTAGCGTTTCTGGCTCAGCATCGGCAGGCGTATTTTGACGTCGGCCCAACTGTCAGGATTCCCTTTCTGTTTTTCCGTCAGTTTGCGGGCATCCATCATATGGGCGTAGCCCATGTTATAGGCGGCCAGCGCAAACCAGATGCGTTCGTCCGTCGGGATGGTGGCCGGCACCTGCTGCATCATCTGATTCAGGTATCTGGCGCCGCCGCGAATACTTTCTTCCGGGTTGAGTCGATCCGCCACATCCAGGCTTTCTGCGGTATTGCGGGTCAGCATCATCAAACCGCGCACTCCGGTCGGCGAGGTTGCCAGCGGATTCCAGTGCGACTCCTGATACGAAATGGCCGCCAGCAGTTTCCAGTCGATTTCTCTGGCGTATTTCTCGAACAGCGGACGCAGGCCCGGCAGGGTATTGTCGATGGCGCTGAGGAAGGTGGTGGTATCCACATAGTCGAACTCGCCGACATGCCCGAGGTACTTCTCTTCCAGACGGGCGAGGGTGCCGTCTTCCATCATCTGGCTGAAGAAGTCGAGCAGCGCGGCGGAGAGGCTATCGTCATGGTTTTGCCGCATATACCAGGTGACCGGCTCTTCGTCGCTGAGGTCGAACGACACCGCCAGCTGTGGGTGAATACGCTGCATCAGGCCGATGTTTATTGAGTCGGCGATGGTGTAATCCAGTTTTCCTTCCGCCACCTGTTTTAGCAGGTCCAGCTCGGACAGGTCGGTGGCGACCTCCCAACTCAGTTGCGGGTATTTACCGGCTTTGAAATCGCGCAGCGTGGCGGCGTGCGCCGAGCCGGACAACACGGTCAGCTTGCCCTGCAATTTGTCCAGCGCGCCGGGGCGAGCCGTACCCATGCGATAGACCAGTTGCTGCGACACCGAATAATAGGAAGGGCCGGCCCGGAAACGGCTCAGGCGCTCCCGGTTGTAAATCAGACCGGCGGCCAGCAGGTCGGCATTGTCGTTATCCAGATCGCTAAATAAGTCGTCGACGTTTTGGCGCACCGATACCACCAGCCGCACGCCGAGGTAGTCGGCGAACCGTTTGGCCAGTTCGTAGTCCAGTCCGGTGGGGGAACCGTTGCTGAGCGTATAGGTCAGCGGAGAGGTCACGGTGCTGATGCGCAGCTCGCCACGTGAAAGGATTTGCCTTAGCTGAACATCCTGGTGACTGCGCCAGGGAATATTTGGCCACAGTGCCAGCGTCAACAGCAAAGCGATCACCCCGATGAAAACATAATTTATCGTTAAACGCTTCAATGAGTTGTCTCTCGGCGGCCGGTTGGCCTGTCTGTCTGTAACGGCAGTTTCTTATGCATCTGTCCCAGAGTCGGGGGGCATTTTGCTTAACAAACCGCCAGTGTGCAACTTTTATTAGTTTGCCTACTGTTTGACCGCAAGGTGCTCTCAATGTTTAACAATCGCTACGCAAACGGTTTCGTCGCGCGCCACTATTCTCTATAATAGCGCGCGTTTCCCCCCTGTAGCGCCCTGACGCACTGTCTCCGGTGCCTCGAAGACGAGAGAAATTTAGATGATGGAAATACTGCGTGGTTCACCCGCCTTATCGGCTTTTCGTATCAATAAACTGTTGGCCCGGTGCAAGGAGTATCACCTGCCCGTCAGCGACATTTATGCCGAATACGTCCACTTCGCCGATGTGAACGCTCCGCTAAACCATGAAGAACAGTCACGACTGAGCCGACTGCTGAAATACGGCCCTTCTCTCGCAGAGCACGAGCCTACCGGGCGGCTGATTCTGGTGACCCCGCGTCCGGGCACCATTTCTCCCTGGTCTTCCAAGGCGACCGACATCGCGCACAATTGCGGTTTGCAGAAAATCCGTCGTCTGGAGCGCGGTCTGGCGTTTTACATCCACGCGCCGACGCTCAGCGATGCGCAGTGGCGGGAACTGGCCGCGCTGCTCCATGACCGCATGATGGAAAGCGTGTTTGACGACCTTCAACAGGCCAATCTGCTGTTTTCCCAGCATCAGCCGGCTCCGCTGAAACGGGTGGAAATTCTGCTGCAGGGCCGCACCGCGCTGGAGGAGGCCAACCTGCGTCTGGGTCTGGCGCTGGCCGACGACGAAATGGATTATCTGCTGGATGCTTTTACCAAACTGGGACGCAATCCGACAGATATCGAACTCTACATGTTCGCGCAGGCGAATTCCGAGCACTGCCGTCACAAAATCTTTAATGCCGATTGGATCATCAATGGCGAGACGCAGCCGAAGTCACTGTTCAAGATGATCAAAAACACCTTTGAGCATACGCCGGACTATGTGCTGTCTGCTTATAAGGATAACGCGGCGGTGATGGAAGGGTCGGCTGTCGGCCGTTTCTTCCCTGATCCGCAGGGCGCTTACGGCTACCATCAGGAAGACGCGCATATCCTGATGAAAGTGGAAACGCACAACCACCCGACCGCCATTTCACCGTGGCCGGGCGCGGCGACCGGTTCCGGCGGCGAAATCCGCGATGAAGGCGCCACCGGGCGGGGGGCAAAACCGAAAGCCGGTCTGGTGGGATTCTCAGTATCCAACCTGCGCATTCCGGGCTTTATCCAGCCGTGGGAGCAGGATTTCGGCAAGCCGGACCGTATCGTCAGCGCGCTGGACATCATGACCGACGGTCCGCTGGGCGGCGCGGCGTTCAATAACGAATTCGGCCGTCCGGCGCTGACCGGTTATTTCCGTACTTATGAAGAAGCGGTGGACAGCCATAACGGCGTTGAAGTGCGTGGTTATCACAAGCCGATCATGCTGGCGGGCGGCATCGGCAACATTCGTGCCGATCATGTGAAGAAAGGCGAAATCAGCATCGGCGCCAAGCTGATCGTGCTGGGCGGCCCGGCGATGAACATCGGTCTGGGCGGCGGCGCGGCGTCTTCTATGACCTCCGGCCAGTCTGACGCGGATCTGGATTTCGCCTCGGTACAGCGTGATAACCCGGAAATGGAGCGTCGCTGCCAGGAAGTGATCGACCGCTGTTGGCAGCTCGGCGAACAAAACCCCATTCTGTTTATCCATGACGTCGGCGCCGGCGGCCTGTCCAACGCCATGCCGGAACTGGTTAGCGACGGTGGTCGCGGCGGCCGTTTTGAGCTGCGCGATATCCTGAATGACGAACCGGGCATGAGCCCGCTGGAAGTCTGGTGTAACGAGTCGCAGGAGCGTTATGTGCTGGCGGTAGCGCCGGAACAACTGGCGCAGTTTGATGAAATCTGCCGTCGTGAGCGCGCGCCTTATGCGGTCATTGGCGAAGCCACGGAAGAACAGCATCTGACGCTCGGCGATCGCCATTTCAACAACAAGCCGATCGATATGCCGCTGGACGTGCTGCTGGGCAAAACGCCGAAAATGCTGCGTGATGTTGAGCGCAAAGACGTGGAAGGCACGCCGTTGAATCGCGAAGGTATTTATCTGGCGGACGCGGTTGAACGTGTGCTGCACTTGCCGGCGGTGGCCGAGAAAACCTTCCTGATCACCATCGGCGACCGTACGGTAACCGGGATGGTGGCGCGCGATCAGATGGTCGGGCCGTGGCAGGTGCCGGTGGCGGACTGTGCCGTGACTACCGCCAGTCTGGATAGTTATTACGGTGAAGCCATGTCCATCGGCGAACGTGCGCCGGTGGCGCTGCGTAATTTCGCCGCTTCGGCGCGGCTGGCGGTCGGGGAAGCGCTGACCAATATTGCAGCGACGCATATCGGCGATCTGAAACGGGTGAAACTGTCCGCCAACTGGATGGCGGCGGCCGGGCATCCGGGCGAGGACGCTGGTCTGTATGAAGCCGTGAAGGCGGTAGGTGAAGAGCTGTGTCCGGCGTTGGGGCTGACCATCCCGGTGGGTAAAGACTCCATGTCGATGAAAACCCGCTGGCAGGAAAACGGCGAAGACAAATCGGTAACGGCGCCGCTGTCGCTGGTCATTTCCGCCTTTGCCCGCGTGGAAGACGTACGTCATACCGTCACGCCGCAGTTGCGTACCGACAAAGATAACGTACTGCTGATGATCGATCTGGGCGCCGGGCATCACGCGCTGGGCGCTACGGCGCTGGCGCAGGTTTATCGCCAACTGGGTCGTAAAACCGCGGATGTGCGTAATCCGGCCCAACTGGCGGGCTTCTTCAATGCGATGCAGGCGCTGGTGGCGAATCAGGCTCTGCTGGCTTACCACGACCGTTCAGACGGCGGCCTGCTGGTCACGCTGGCGGAGATGGCGTTTGCCGGGCATTGCGGCGTCAAAGCCGACATCGGTTCCATGGGCGAAGATGCGCTGGCGGTGCTGTTCAACGAAGAACTGGGCGCGGTTATCCAGATCGACGCTTCCCGCCGTGCTGAAGTGGAACAGGTACTGGCTGAGCATGGTCTGGCGGATTGCGTGCATTATCTGGGACAGGCGGAAGTCGGCAACCACTTCATCATTCATAGCGGTAACGATGTGGTGTATCACGAAAGCCGCACTACGCTGCGCAACTGGTGGGCTGAAACTACCTGGCAAATGCAGCGTCTGCGTGATAACCCGCAGTGCGCCGATCAGGAACATCACGCCAAATCCGATGACAACGATCCGGGGATGAACGTGGCGCTGACCTTCGATCTGCGCGAGGACATTGCCGCGCCGTTCATCAGTCGTCAGGCGCGCCCGAAGGTGGCGGTACTGCGCGAGCAGGGCGTCAACTCTCATGTGGAAATGGCCGCGGCGTTCCATCGCGCCGGGTTTGACGCCATTGATATTCATATGAGCGATCTGCTGGCCGGTCGCCGTGACCTGCAGGACTTCCAGGCGCTGGTCGCCTGTGGCGGTTTCTCTTACGGCGATGTGCTGGGCGCCGGTGAGGGCTGGGCGAAATCAATCCTGTTCAACGATCGGGTGCGTGATGAATTCGCCGCTTTCTTCCTGCGTCCGCAAACGCTGGCGCTGGGCGTATGTAACGGCTGTCAGATGATGTCCAACCTGCGTGAACTGATTCCGGGGGCGGAGCACTGGCCGCGTTTTGTGCGCAACAAGTCAGACCGTTTTGAAGCGCGTTTTAGCCTGGTGGAAGTGACCAACAGCCCATCGCTGTTCCTGCAGGATATGGCCGGTTCCCGTATGCCGATCGCCGTATCTCACGGCGAAGGCCGCGTAGAAGTGCGTGACGACGGTCATCTGGCTGCGCTGGAACAGCATCAACTGGTGGCGTTGCGTTTCGTTAACAACTACGGTCAGGTTACGGAAGATTACCCGGTTAACCCGAACGGTTCGCCGAACGGCATCACCGCGGTAACCAGCGTCAGCGGCCGTGCTACGGTGATGATGCCGCATCCGGAGCGTGTGTTCCGTACGGTCAGCAACTCCTGGCACCCGGAAGAATGGGGCGAGGACAGCCCGTGGATGCGTATGTTCCGTAACGCACGCCGTCAGTTGGGGTGATGCGATAAAGTAATGCATTGATAATAAAGGGACTTCGGTCCCTTTATTTTTTGTCTCAAATCAGCGACAACGCCGTATTAGCCTGTCGCTAAAAGGTGACATTTATCTATTTGATTTTTAATGGTTGTTTTTGTTATCCATCAGGATGTCTTTTTTTAGCGACAAAAAGCTAAATTTCCGCCGGGTTGAAGGGCCTGCCGGATCGTTGCTGCGATAATTTTGAGTATGGTTATTTTATTTTTATTTGTATTTCAGTGTCTTGTTTTATTTTATTGATAATTGGCACGGTAAGTGCATAATAGCGTCGCTGCTCATTCAACTGGTTATGATGGCATGGTGAACGTCATATTCATGCTCATAACACCCGGAATGATGCCAAAAGATAAGGTGCCTATCGTCCAGCTTTATTGATAACTGCCTTCGGGCTTTATCGCACATCGGGCGACACGTTGAGTGAGGCACCGCCTATTCAGAGACCCGGCCAGACAGTTACTGTGTGGCCGGGTTTCGCTTTTTGGGGCCGCCGCTTTTGATCTGTTCGACACTATTTTGCGAGCCGACTCATGCTTTGCGGCCGGATTTTGCATTGCTGCACGGCATGATTGCGTGCGATTTTCCGCGATCCTGACGGTCTGCTTTTGAGGTGATGCGGATAACGCGTACAATGACGCGTTATTGCGAGCGATATATCAGGCGGACTGTTCTGGCAGGTAACGATATGATTTCGTTGAAACGTTGGCGTTTTTTTCCACGCTCTTTGCGGCAGTTGGTCATTATGGCGTTCCTGCTGGTTTTGTTGCCGCTGTTGGTGCTGGCTTATCAAGCCTACGAGAGTCTGGATCACCTCAGCGAACAGGCCGCCGGAATCAATAACACCACACTGGCCGATGCCCGGCGTAGCGAAGCCATGACCAGCACCGCCGTCAGCATGGAGCGCAGCTACCGCCAGTTTTGCGTGCTGGGGGATCAAACCCTATCGCAACTGTATCAAAACCAGCGCAAGCAGTATTCCCAGATGCTTGACGCCCATGCGCCGATTCTGCCTGACCCTTCCTATTATCAAAATCTGCGGCAATACCTGACGCAACTGACGGATATCCGTTGTCAGAATAACGGTCCGGCGGCGGCATCCGCCACGGTGCTGGATAATTTCTCCCGCACGAATGCCCAGATGGTGCAGGCAACCCGCGAAGTGATTTTCTCGCGCGGGCAGCAGTTGCAACAAGACATTGCCGAGCGAGGCCGTTTTTTCGGCTGGCAGGCGCTGGTGTTGTTCCTGGTCAGCGTGCTGCTGGTGATGCTGTTTACCCGGATGATTATCGGGCCGGTGAAAGGCGTCGAGCGCATGATCAACCGGCTGGGAGAAGGCCGTCCGTTGGGACGAATCGCCAGTTTCAGAGGGCCGACGGAAATTCGTTCTCTGGCGCAGCGAATCATCTGGCTGAGCGAGCGGCTGTCCTGGCTGGAAGCGCAACGTCACGAGTTTTTGCGCCACTTGTCCCATGAGTTGAAAACGCCGCTGGCGAGTCTGCGTGAAGGTGCCGCGTTGCTGGCGGACGAAGTGGTCGGCACGCTGACGGCTGACCAGAAAGAGGTGGTGGCGATTCTCGATAACAGCAGCCGCCATCTGCAGCAACTGATTGAACAACTGCTCGACTATAACCGAAAACTGGCGGATGCGCCGGCCGGGCTGGAGCAGGTGGATATCGACGATATCATCAATATGGTCGTCTCTGCTCACAGCCTGCCGGCGCGTGGCAAACTGATGCAAACGCATATTGAACTGGATGCGAAGGCGTGCCGGGCGGAAACCACGCTGTTGATGCGGGTGGTGGATAATCTCTATTCCAATGCGGTGCACTACGGGCTGGAATCCGGTAACATTTGGATCCGCAGCCGTCAGGTCGAGGGCCGGGTTCAGATCGATGTCGCCAACAGCGGCACTCCGATTCCTGAATCGGATAAAAGCATGATATTCGAGCCTTTTTATCAGGGAACTCACCAGCGCAAGGGCGCAGTAAAAGGGAGTGGCCTGGGATTGAGTATTGCGCAGGATTGCATCCGCCGTATGCAAGGGGAGCTGAATCTGGTCACGGTGGATTACGCCGATGTCTGTTTCCGTATTGAATTACCATTGAACACTGAGAATTAACCATGATTGCACGGTTGTTAAGCCTCCTGTCGTTACGAGGTCCGGTGATGTTGTTGTCCGGCCCGGAGGCGGTTGCCGCGCTGAAAAAGCTGCTGATCCTGCCGTGGCTATTTTTGATGGCTGTTTTACTGGCTGGCTGCGCTCAGGATAACGACAATACCCCCGCCGAGCGGCGAGGGACAGAGATAGTCAGTCCGCCTAAAGAGCAGGTGGCGGATTACCGCACCATGTCCTGTGGGCGGTTGTGGCAACTCCATAACACCGATGCGATGAACAACGCGTTGTACTGGTTACGCGTGATGGATTGCGCTTCACGCATGACGCCGGCGCAGGCCCGGCAGCAGACGTTGTTGGTGGGAGAGAATGACTGGAGCGGTTTGTTCCGTCAGGCCATCTTGCTGGATAATGCCGAAACCACAGTGCAGGAGCGCCGCCAGATTATTGAACAACTGAACCGTCATCGGCTGAATGTGCCGCTGACGTTGCTGCCGCTGTTTCAGGTCTGGCTGGATAAACAGAACCTGATGTTGACCCTGGCCGATGAGCGCCAGCGCTTCCAGCGCACACAGGAAAACAGCGACAAACAGCTGGAAGTTATGCATGAACAGCAGAATCAGTTGCAATCCCAGTTGGAAGCCACGACGCGTAAACTGGAAAATTTGACCGATATCGAACGTCAGCTCTCATCGCGTAAGCCGGTTCAGGGCGATTTGCCGGATGGCGAAGGGCGTCGGGCGGTAAAAAGCGGTGAAAGCGAAACGCCGCCCGCTGTGGTGAAAAAAGGAATGAAAAGCGAATGACCACCCGAAAATCCGCCAGCCTGCTGTTAGTGGATGATGATCCCAGCCTATTGAAATTGCTGGGAATGCGCCTGACCAGCGAAGGGTTTACCGTCACCACGGCAACCAGCGGTCAGGACGCGTTGCGGTTGTTGCTGCGGGAAAAAATCGATCTGGTGATCAGTGACTTGCGCATGGATGAAATGGATGGGTTGGCCTTGTTTGCCGAAATCCAGAAAAATCAGCCGGGAATGCCGGTGATTATCCTGACTGCGCACGGTTCTATCCCTGAAGCGGTGGCGGCAACGCAGCAGGGCGTATTCAGCTTTTTGACCAAGCCGGTTGATCGCGACGCGTTATACAAAGCGATTGATGATGCGCTTAAGCTGTCGCCGCCGGCAAGCGATGAGAGCTGGCGCGCAGCGGTAGTGACGCGCAGTCCGATTATGCTGCGCCTGCTTGAACAGGCCAAAATGGTGGCGCAGTCGGATGTCAGCGTATTGATTAACGGTCAGAGCGGCACCGGGAAAGAGGTGCTGGCGCAGGCGATTCACGCCGCCAGCCCCCGGGCGGGAAGGCCGTTTATCGCCATCAACTGCGGCGCATTGCCGGAACCTTTGCTGGAATCCGAATTATTCGGTCATGCCCGCGGGGCCTTTACCGGCGCAGTCAGCCAGCGCGAGGGGTTATTCCAGGCGGCGGAAGGCGGTACGCTGTTTCTGGATGAAATCGGCGACATGCCGCTCGCGTTGCAGGTGAAGCTGTTGCGCGTATTGCAGGAGCGTAAGATCAGGCCGCTGGGCAGTAACCGGGATATAGACATCAATGTGCGGATTATTTCCGCCACCCATCGTGATTTACCTAAAGCGATGGAGAAAGGGGAGTTTCGTGAGGATCTTTACTATCGCCTCAATGTGGTGAATCTCAAACTGCCTGCATTGAATGAGCGAGCTGAAGATATTCCGCTGTTGGCCAACCACTTGCTGCGCGAAGCGGCGGCACGACACAAACCCTTTGTACGCAGTTTTTCGACGGACGCCATGAAACGCCTGATGGCGGCCAGTTGGCCGGGCAACGTGCGGCAACTGGTCAATGTGATTGAGCAATGCGTCGCGCTGACCAGTGCGCCGGTAATTGGCGATGCGCTGGTGGAACAGGCGCTGGAAGGGGAAAATACGGCGCTGCCTACGTTTGCCGAAGCGCGTAATCAGTTTGAGCTCAATTACCTGCGCAAATTACTGCAGATCGCCAAAGGTAACGTGACGCAGGCGGCGCGTATGGCGGGGCGAAACCGTACGGAATTTTATAAATTGCTGGCGCGGCACGAACTGGACGCCAACGATTTTAAAGAATAGTGTTAAGTTATTGTGAATTGCATGGCCGATCATGATTTCGCCGTGCTGGCTCTGGCCGCTACATAGTGATGATTAGGATTTCACCATGAAAAAAATTGATGCGATTATTAAACCATTCAAACTGGATGATGTACGCGAAGCGTTAGCCGAGGTAGGCATCACCGGGATGACGGTCACGGAAGTAAAAGGATTCGGACGCCAGAAGGGCCATACGGAGCTGTATCGCGGCGCCGAATACATGGTGGATTTTCTGCCGAAAGTGAAAATTGAGATCGTGGTGTCCGACGATATCGTTGATACCTGTGTGGAAACCATCATGAGCACCGCGCAGACCGGCAAGATCGGCGACGGCAAGATCTTTGTCTTTGATGTAGCTCGTGTAATCCGTATCCGCACCGGCGAAGAGGACGAAGCCGCCATCTGACAGCGGTCGTGTTTTTGTGTTTCGGAAAGACAAACAGCCAGCCGCTAGCGGCTGGCTGTTTTGTTGTCAGCCTTAAACCACCTCCTGGGGGAGGTGGTGATTGTGGCATCAGACTGGCAATCCGTCAGGGGAGTGTCGGCGTCCAGTCGCCCAGTACTTTGCTCTGGGTGTACTCTTTCGCCTGTGCGTCGGTCAGTTGCCGACGGTCTTTGCTCACCACCGCTCCCGCACCATAGGATTTGTACTCGAAGAAACGGGAATCTTCCGGATTGAACCAGATGGTATTGCCGTCCTTGTCCTTGCCGGACATCTTGTCCCAACCATAAATATGGTTATCCATACTGGTGTTCAGGAAAACGGTCTGACCAATAGCGTTCGGATCCGCGTAACGACCATCAGAGAACGTTGTTGTCGGATGCCAGGGGCGACCCAGCCCGTAGCTTTTTGCCGGTACCGAATCGCTTTCCCGAATCACGCGGCTGTTGGTGATCACCAGACCATACTTCTGATTGATGTTGGTGCTGGGCGCAGTCAGGTAACCGGAGATACCGCCGCTTTTCACATCAGCGCGATAACGGGAAACCAGATCGCAGTTGTCGAACAGCGCGGTGCCGTCGCCAAAGATAAAGTCAACTGTGCCGCTGATACGGCAATCGGAGAAGAAGCTGCGGCCGCCGGAAACATACAGCGTGTCCTGATAGCCGATCAGGCTGACGTCTTTGAAGTAGGCGCGGTCGCCGCTTTTGTTGACGTACAGCGCTACCGCCTGCGTATCCTTGATTTTACTGCTGTCGCTGTCGCTTTTGGCCTGATTGGCCGGGAAATCAAAGTCGTTGCGAATAGTCAGCGATTGGGCGCTGAAATCCTTGGCGCTGATGGTGATGGTGCTGCTGCCTGCCGTTCCCCATTTGCTGCCGTCCGACTTCAGGGTGCCCGCCGCCGTAGCGGCGGCAATGACGGCACCGTTACGGCTTTCGCCTTTCAGGTGCAGGTTACTGCGGGTAATCGTCAGGCGTTCGTTATAGACGCCGTTCTTGATCAGAATGACGAACGGCGTACTGCCCGCCGGGGCGCTGGCAATCGCGTCGGCAATGGTTTTGAACGTTTTGCCGTCGCTGGCGGATTTTGACACCACAGCGTTGTAGGTTGTCGCTGCCTGTGCCTGATGTACGCTGGCGGCGATAATCAGCGACAGCGCGAGGGTTCCTGAGATCGTTTTTAACATACACATATTCCTTTAGTGGTGGATGACAGAGGTCCAGGTGCTTCATGCACGAGTAACGTCCTATAAAACCTATTTCACAGCATTACCGACCAGTCGGTTGCAGCTTGCCCGCCAGTTCCCGCAGCGAAGGCGTGGCGCTGATCTGGTCGGCGACTATCGTCGCGACCGCCTGCGCGCCTTTCTGCTGGAAGTGGGTGGTGTCGGGCTGAGTCAGGCTGCCTGCCTGGTCGCGGTAATAGGGGTAACGTTCCGGGTCTACCGCTAGCCAGTATTGCTGCCATTGCTGGCCGTCGCCCTGATTGGCCAACGCCAGCGTCGCGGTTTCCACATCCAGCAGCGGCACTTTGTTCTTGCTGGCCGTATCGCGGATGGTCTGCGTGTAATCGCCGATAAAGGCATAACCGCCGGCTTTGTTCTGTTTTGTCAGGTGGCTGTGGACCGCCGGTGTCCCGTTCTTTCCTTCGGCGTTTTTGACGCGCGCCGTCGGGGTCAGCAATACCGGTATCATCCGATGCGCCCGCGCGTAACGAATGTAGCGTTCCAGCGAGATCTGGAAAGACATATCCGGTTTGCCCTGCGGGTATTGCGGCCTGCCGTCGGCGCTGTTGGGGTAAGTACAGAGGTTGGCGACATCCGCCGCGCCGCGAACCGCTTTCTGGCTATCGCAGTTCTGATCGTTGTGCCCCATACCGATAAACAAATAATCGCCCGGCCGCATGAAAGGCTCCATCTGGCGGAACCAGCCTTCGTAGTAGAAATCGCGTGAGCTGCGTCCGGAGCGGGCGCCATTCACGACGGCGATCTGACTGCCGGGGCGGAACTGCTGTTCAAATACCTGTCCCCATCCCATCCGGGGGAAGCGTGCTTTTTCATAGGTTGCCGCGGTTGAATCGCTGACGATGAAAATTCGGGTACGCGCCCGCTCAAGCGCTTTGCGATGCTGACTGGCGCTGGTCAGGTCCAATGGCTCGTAACTGCCGGAGGCATTCAGCCCGATAATCGGACGAAACGCGATGTCAGTCAGCACGGTGTGGCCGGCCTGGCCGCTGTCATTGTGGTAATTGCGGGCATGATTGATGACCTGCAAAACCTGGGTAAAAGCCGGGGTTTGCGTATCCGGATAGGTTAACGGGTCGAACTGGGCGGGAACGGCGATACCGGCCTGCTTCAGCGCATCGTCGAAACCGGCATGGAATTCGCGGTAGGCGGTTTCCCAGGATGCGGCCGACAATGCCGGCAAGGCAGTGGCATCGATCAGTTGCTGTGGGCCAATATAGCCCGCTGACGCGGCAACGTCAGACAGAATGCGATCGGTCAGCGGATTGATATTAATGTGATTTTCATGACCATCACGTAATTGTGGAACCAGCGCGCTCAGGCAGACGGCGCGAAGCTGGTTGCTGGCAAGACAGTTTTGCCCGCCAGCTTCGATGGCGGACAGGCGCAGAGGCGTAACCAGCGAAGATACGTCGGCATAAAATCGCCCCTGAATGTCGGTTTTTACTTTGCGCTCTACGCCGCGCTGGTCTTTGATCAGCAGCGTGGCGGGAAACCGTATGTCGCGGTAGGCCACTCTGCCGCTAATCAGGGTGTTGGGCGCCAGGGTAGCGACATTGAGTGTCGGGTTCGAGGGGGTAACAGATGTTTCCGGAGCGGTGCTTTCAGCCTGCGCAAAAGAGATGGGCAGACAAAGCAGGGAACCGAGAAAAAGGGTACGTTTCCAGGTAATTATTAGCATGATGATGACCTCTTCTCCCTGCGATTGATGCAAAAAACGGCCACTTTTTCAAGTGGCCGCTGTTGCCGGCAGAGAAATTACAGTTTGCCGTAGCCTGCGTTGCTGTTGATGCTGCTAGCCAGGCTGCTCGTCATGGTCTGAGCCGAATATTTGTACGGCAGAGTCGGTTTGTAAGCGGTGAGGCCGCAGGTATCCAGGTTCGTGGTTGACGAACCGTTAACCAGCGAGCCTTTATCGGAGAATACCTTGCTGTTGAAGGCTTTCACGATGCTGCATTCCGGGTTTTTGCCATCGATGCTCTTCAGGTTGGAGAGCGTGAAGGAGTTGGCTTCAGACAGGATGCTGCCGCTGGTGCCGAGACCGAAGCTGTACAGATACGGGTAGACGCTGTGCTTCACGTCGCCCAGATACACGTTGTTGTAAGCGTGGATGCTACCAAAGCGGACACGCGGAGTACGCTCGGTAACGCGGTCGAACACGTTGTTGTGGAAGGTCACGCGCAGTTTGCCGGAGTCCTGTGAGCCATTGCTGTCGCTGTGGCCGATCAGGATGGTTTTGTCGTGCAGTTCGAAGCGGCTGTAAGAAATGGTGACGAAGTCGGACCCTTTCTTGATATCCAGCGCGCCGTCGTGCTGTACGTATTTCTCACCGTTTTTGGTGGTGTATTTGTCATCGGTGAAGCTGCCGTCGCTGATGGTGACATGGTCAACCCAGACGTGGTCTGAGTTATCAATCACCGCGGCGTCCCACTCGGCGTTCCAACCATCCCCTGTTTCGTAATGCGGCGCCACATCCACCGGCGTTTCGAGATACAGGTTACGCAGAATAACGTTGCTGACGCCTTTCACTACCAGCGAACCGTTGGTGAACTTGCCGTTGCTGCCGATACCGATGATGGTGGTATTGGACGGAATGCTGATCTGGCTGCGGGCCTTCTGATCGTCAAAGCTGGTGTAGGCTTTGCCGCCGCTGATATCAATCGCCCCTGTTACCTGGATGATCTTGGGATCGGTATCCGTACCGTTCAGCGCCGCTTTGAATTCGCTGATGCTTTTTACTGCATAGATTTTGGCTGAGGTTGCTTTGGCGCCGCCGGTGGTGCCGTTGCTCTGCGTTGCCCAGCCGGTTGAGGCCGCTTCTGTCGCTTTAGTGGTTTGCAGGCTGGCTGCGTGGGCTGCGGAAGTCATCATCGCGGTGGCGATAATGGCTGCCAGTAGGCTTTTGGTTCCTGCAGAAGACACACGAGTGTTGTTCATAGACCGTTTCCTTGCGCTGTAGGCGCTAATCCAATTGCATTGTTGAAAATTAAAAAGTGTTTGTGAAAAAAATGAAATGCCATTTTGTCCTTTGGCAAGGCGGATTTTTAAGCGTTTTTGATTGTTTGTTTTGTGATCAAAATCTCGTTTTTTTTATGAGGGTGATTAATTTTATCTAAAGTGTGATCGAGACCGGTAACTTTTCATAATGGATGTTGAATTAAATTTTCTTTTAAATTCAGTGATATGGTCCGGTGTTTTTATCTGGAATAACTAAAATAGTTAACAATTGATTCGATTTTTATTAAATAGAATTTTATTAATATGAGGTTCTTACTAATGCCGGTTTATCTCTGTCTTTCATGGGAAACCCGGTCGGCTGCTGGATGGCGCGCCTGCGGCAAGGCTGGATTAGCCAGAACTGTATTGGGACGATCTTTGGAGAAAACAGCAGCGATATGAGTGATGGGGATGTGGGGAAAGTAAAAGGCCACTCTTGCAGTGGCCTTGTGCGATGGAGCGGAAAATTACAGTTTGCCGTAACCCGCGTTGCTGCTGATGCTGTTTGCCAGGCTGGTGGTAATGGTCTGGGCTGAATATTTGTACGGGATCTTGGCGGTATATGAACTGAAGCCAAAGCCGCAACCATTCAGATTGTACGAAGCGCCGTTGATGATCGAACCCTTATCAGAGAAGATCTTACCGTTAAACGCTTTGACCACGCTGCATTCCTTGTCGCGTCCGCTGATCTTCTTAAGGTTATCAATGGTAAACGCGTTGGACTCAGACAGCAGGCTACCGCTGGTGCCGATACCGAAGCTGTACTGATAGCGGTAGGCTTTGTGGTTGACGTCGCCAACGTAAACGTTGTTGTAAGCGTGGACGCTACCGAAGCGTACGCGCGGGGTACGTTCGCCGACCCGGTCAAACAGGTTGTTGTGGAAGGTCACGCGCAGTTTGCCGGAATCCTGCGAACCATTGTTGTCGCTGTGGCCGATCAGGATGGTTTTGTCGTGCAGTTCGAAGCGGCTGTTGGAAACGGTCACATAGTCGGAGCCGCGTTTGATATCCAGTGCGCCATCGTGCTGGACATATTTTTCGCCGTTTTTGGTGGTGTATTTGTCATCGGTGAAGCTGCCGTCGCTGATGGTAACATGGTCAACCCAGACGTGGTCTGTGCTGTCAATCACCACTGCGTCCCATTCTGCGTTCCAGCCATCCCCTTCTTCGTAATGCGGCGCTACGTCTACCGGCGTTTCGATATACAGATTACGCAGGATAACGTTGCTGACGCCTTTCACCACCAGCGAGCCGTTGGTGAATTTGCCTTTGCTGTCGATACCGATGATGGTGGTATTGGACGGAATGCTGATCTGGCTGCGGGCTTTTTGATCGTCAAAGCTGGTGTAGGCTTTGCCGCCGCTGATATCAATTGCCCCTGTTACCTGGATGATCTTGGGCGACGAATCGGTTCCGTTCAGCGCCGCTTTGAATTCGCTGATGTTTTTCACCGCGTAGATTTTGGATGATGACGCTTTGGCGCCGCCGGTAGTGCCGCCGCTCTGCGTCGCCCAACCGGTTGAGGCCGTTTCTGTCGCCTTGGCGGTTTGCAGGCTGGCAGCGGAAGCCACGGAAACCATCATGGTGGTGGCGATAATCGCCGCCAGCGCGCTTTTGGTTCCCAGGGCTGAACGTCCTGTTGTTTTCTGTGTTGAACGTGAGTTGTTCATGACAATTTTCCTTTTCCTTGTGTGCTCAGGGAGCGATCCAATGGTGTCTATTTGTTACTCGTGTGTCTAAAAACGAAATACCATTTCACCTTTTGTCTTGGCGAATGTTTATGCGCTTTTGGTGTCTATTTTGTGAGCTACATCACGACGATGGTAATAGCATTTATTAATAAAAAATAACCTATTGACTGCATTTGTAACTTTGTGTTACGTGAGTTTGTTTTTGTTTTTAATTAAAATCAATGAATTATGTTTTTAATCTCAATGCTTTGGGTGATTATAGTTAATTTATATTGATGATTTGGTCGGCGGCGTGAGCACGAAATTGGCATGAAGAAAGGGCAGGCGGATGAAGCCAGGGGGGACAAGTAAAAACGGCCGCCCGTGGGGCAGCCGTGGTGAACAAAAGAACGGGAATTACAGCTTGCCTGAACCGGCGTTGTCCGTAATGGATTGCGCCAGTTCGGTGGTCATCGGCTGAACGGCGTAAACGTAAGGAATCGCGCTGGTGTAGGCGCTGAAACCGCAACCGGACAGATCGGCGGCGCTGCCATTCAGGACGGAACCATTGTCGGAGAAAATGGAGCCGTTGAATTTCTTCACAACCTTGCACGCTTTGCTGGCGCTCAGGTTGGCGATGGTGAAGCTGTTGCCTTCGGACAGCACGCTGCCGCTGGTGCCGATACCAAAGCTGTACAGGTAACGGTACACCGGATCTTTTACGTCGCCTTTGAAGACGTTGTTGAAGCTGTGGACGCTACCGTAGCGTACGCGCGGCGCGCGCTCGGTTACGCGGTTGAACACGTTGTTAAACAGCGTGACGTGCAGCTTGCCTTTATCCTGAGCGGAGTTGGTGTCGCTGTGACCAATCAGCATGGTCTTGTCGTGCTGATCGAACAGGCTGTTGGAGATGGTAACGTAGTCGGAACCGCGTTTGATATCCAGCGCGCCATCGTGCTGGACGTAAGTTTCGCCGTCTTTGGTGGTGTACATGTCATCAGTAAAGCTGCCGTCACTAATGGTGACGTGGTCGACCCACACGTGGTGAGCGCCGTTGGTGATGTTCATGCCATCCCATTCGGCATTCCAACCGTCGCCTTTTTCGTAATGCGGTTCTACGTCAATTGGCGTCTGGATGTAGACGTTACGGATGATGACGTTATTGGTGCCGTCGGTACCGTCGATAATCAGAGAACCGTTGATGAATTTGGCGTCGGCGCCAATCCCGATCACGGTGGTGTTAGCCGGAATGTTGATCTGGCTGCGGGCTTTCTGGTCAGCAAAATCTTTGTAGGGCGTACCGCCGCTGATATCGACCGTGCCTTTGATCTGGATGATTTTTGCGACGGCGCCGGCGCTGAGTGCGCTGGTGAATTCGCTGATATTGGTAACGACGTAGATATTATCGCTGGTTGCGGCGGCGCCGCCGGTGGTGGAACCGTTTTGCGACGCCCAGCCAGCGGCGGGAGCGGATTCCAGCGCTTTGCTGTTAACCAGTTCGGCGGCGGAAACGCCAGAGGTCATCGCGCCGGCGATCAGTGCAGCCAGCAGATATGTTGAGGAGCGGGTAAAAGAACGTCCTGAAGCTTTGTTCATCGTATTTTCCTTACTAGAATCCTGTGTTGATTGTTAAAAATAATTTCCATATACATCGATGGGTTATTTTTATTTATTGCCCCCCAATGGCAGCCTGTTAGGCGTCTCATCACCTATTAATAATATTTAATTATCAATGTTGAAGTGTCGGCGATGCTGCCACTTAAGGGCCGCCAATGAATACGATCTATTTATTTGTTTTTCAATATCTGTTGATAATGAAATGGTGTTTTAAATGTAACATTGTGTTTTTTATTTCTTATTTATAAAGACATTCTTAACTATTTTTCCGTTCGGGAATAAAAAGCGAGCAGAGGGGCGGGAGCGTTGTTTTTCCTGGCCGGTTTTTATTTGTCAGCATGACGCGATGGTAAATGAAACGATTACGAAACAGCAGCGGTTAACCCGCCAGGTTATTTCTGCCCCGGTATTTGTTTTTGGGAAATAAATGGAAAATAGAACAGGCCGAATTACCGGCCTGCTGGTGTGAATGAATATAACCTTTTACCGGTTATATCACCTTGTGCGGACCAAAGCATTCGTAATGAATCTGCGATTCGGTAATCCCCAATTCCAGCAACTGCCGGGCGGCAAATTGCATAAAGGCGACCGGGCCGCATAAATAACAGTGCAGGTTTGTCACCGGCAGTGGTTCCGGAAGATCATTCAGCGCCATCAGTCCGTGAAAAACCTGCGCGGGAGGTGCTGCTTGCGATGATGCTTCCCGATACCAGACATAGGATTGCAACTGCGGCAGCGTCGCGGCAATGCCGGCGACTTCATCGGCAAAGGCATGTACCTCTGTATTTTCAGCCGCGTGCAACCAGAAGATATCCGCCTGATGCTGCTGATTTTTCAGACTATGCAACATGCTGAGCATCGGCGTTTGACCGACACCGGCGGAAATCAGCGCCACCGGCGTCTTTGGCGCGACCTCAAGATAGAAATCGCCGTGCGGGGCCGCCAGCTCAATCACATCGCCTTCACGGGCGACATCGTGCAAATAGCCCGATACGCTGCCCATCGTTTCCCGCTTGACCGCAATACGGTAATAGCGCCCGTTGGGTTCATTCGTTAGTGAGTACTGACGAATCTCCTGATATTCAAAACGTTTATCGCGGATGTATACCGCCAGATACTGACCGGGACGGAATGCGGCGACCGGGCCGCCATCCACCGGTTCCAGCGTAAAGCTGGTGATCAGGCTGCTCTGCGGCTGTTTCGCCACGATACGAAACGGTCGTGTGCCATGCCAGCCGCCGTGTTGTCCGGCGCTGTGCTGATAAATGTCGCTTTCCCGCTGAATAAACACATCCGCCAGCACGCCGTAGGCCTTGCCCCAGGCATCCAGCACCGCCTGACCGGGCTGGAACATTTCTTCCAGCGTTGCCAACAAGTGAGCGCCCACTATCTGGTACTGTTCCGGCCGGATATTGAAGCTGGCATGCTTTTGGGCGATGCGCTCTACCGCAGGCAACAGCGCCGGTAGGTTTTCGATATGTGTCGCGTAGGCGCAAATGGCATTAAACAGAGCTTCACGCTGATCGCCATTGCGCTGATTACTCATATTGAAGATATCTTTCAGTTCCGGATTATGGCGGAACATCCGCTGATAAAAGTGAGCGGTCAGCGCCGGGCCGGTTTCGGCCAGCAGGGGAATGGTGGATTTGATGGTGGCGATGGTTTGTTGATCCAGCATGGTGAACCTCATTGTTGTCTTTAAGTTGTATTTAAGATGCATCTTATTGAAAAGGGCGTTGCCTGTAAATCCCCTGTGGTGGTCAGGCGTGGGGCCGGGGTAACGCACAAGGGCAAAGGCGCATGAAAAAAATGCAGGTTGCGGATGAGAAAAAGTCAGCCAGAATGGCGAATCCCGGAAAGACGGAAAGCCTTGCGTAGCCTGTAGCTAATCGTTTGCGTAAAAACCTCTGTCAAGCCCTATCATCGCCAGTCAAAAACGGTTTACACTATGTGCCCACGGCCCTTTGGGTGATTTTTAATAAAGAAGCAAGTTAGCTGAGTCAGGAGATGCGGATGTTAAAGCGTGAAATGAACATTGCCGATTACGATGCCGAGCTATGGCAAGCAATGCAGCAAGAAGTGGTGCGTCAGGAAGAGCACATTGAACTGATTGCGTCAGAAAACTATACCAGTCCACGCGTCATGCAGGCCCAGGGGTCTCAGCTGACCAATAAATACGCCGAAGGGTATCCGGGCAAACGCTACTACGGCGGTTGCGAATACGTTGACGTGGTTGAACAACTGGCGATCGACCGCGCCAAGGAACTGTTTGGCGCCGACTACGCCAACGTACAGCCGCACTCCGGCTCTCAGGCTAACTTCGCTGTCTACACCGCGCTGCTGCAGCCGGGCGACACCATTCTGGGCATGAACCTGGCGCACGGCGGCCACCTGACTCACGGTTCACCGGTCAACCTGTCCGGTAAACTGTATAAGGTCGTGCCTTACGGTATCGATGACAGCGGCAAGATCAACTATGACGAAATGGCCGAGCTGGCCCGCACTCACCAGCCGAAAATGATCGTGGGCGGCTTCTCCGCGTATTCCGGCATCGTTGACTGGGCGAAAATGCGTGAAATCGCCGACAGCATCGGCGCTTATCTGTTCGTCGACATGGCGCACGTCGCTGGTCTGGTCGCCGCGGGCGTTTATCCGAACCCGGTTCCGCACGCTCACATCGTGACCACCACCACCCACAAAACCCTGGCGGGTCCGCGCGGCGGCCTGATCCTGGCTAAAGGCGGCGACGAAGATCTGTACAAGAAACTGAACTCCGCCGTATTCCCGGGCGGCCAGGGCGGCCCGTTGATGCACGTCATCGCCGGTAAAGCCGTGGCGCTGAAAGAAGCGATGGAGCCGGAGTTCAAAACCTACCAGCAGCAGGTAGCGAAAAACGCCAAAGCGATGGTAGAAGTGTTCCTGTCCCGCGGGTTCAACGTGGTGTCCGGCGGTACCGATAACCACCTGTTCCTGCTGGATCTGGTCAGCAAAAACCTGACCGGTAAAGACGCTGACGCGGCGTTGGGCCGCGCCAACATCACCGTAAACAAAAACAGCGTGCCGAACGATCCGAAGAGCCCGTTCGTGACCTCCGGTATCCGTATCGGTACGCCGGCGGCAACCCGTCGCGGTTTCAAAGAAGCGGAAGTGCGCGAACTGGCCGGCTGGATCTGCGATGTGCTGGACAACATCAGCGATGAAGCGGTTATTGAGCGCGTCAAACAGAAAGTGCTGGATATCTGCGCCCGTTTCCCGGTTTACGCCTGATAGCCTGCCTGATGCGTCCGAGTTGCTCGGGCGCGCCGCCAACGCCAGCCTTC
This sequence comes from Dickeya fangzhongdai, assembly GCF_002812485.1. Classification (NCBI taxonomy): domain Bacteria; kingdom Pseudomonadati; phylum Pseudomonadota; class Gammaproteobacteria; order Enterobacterales; family Pectobacteriaceae; genus Dickeya; species Dickeya fangzhongdai. The sequence continues at coordinate 3,677,424 of NZ_CP025003.1, read as the reverse complement.
GGGCTGGCGTTTGTTTTTCTGCTTCCCGTTGCTTCCGCTCCGGCTCTCTGACAGAGTAACCGACCGTAGAGGAGAGGCAATATGGTTCTGCAATCAACGTACTGGCTGGCGCTCGGCTATTTCACCTATTTTTTCAGCTATGGCATTTTTCTGCCATTCTGGGGCGGCTGGCTCAAAGGCGAGGGACTATCCGCCGAGGCGATCGGCATTCTGCTCGGCGCCGGGCTGGTGGCGCGGTTTGCCGGCAGCCTGTTCATTACCCCGCTGGTGAAAGACCCCGCCCGGCTGATTACCGTACTGCGGTTGCTGGCGTTGTTGTCAGTGCTGACCTCCATCGGATTCTGGCTGGGCAGCGCCTGGTTGTGGCTGATGCTGGTGATGATCGGCTTCAACCTGTTCTTCGCGCCATTGATTCCGCTTACGGATGCGCTGGCGGCGACCTGGCAAAAACAGATCCCGCTGGATTACGGCCGGGTGCGGGTGTGGGGCTCGGTTGCGTTTGTGATTGGCTCCGCCGTGACAGGGCAACTGGTGGCGGTTTGGGGGCATCAGGCGATTCTGGCGACACTGGCGGCGGGGCTGCTGTCGATGCTGCTGGGTATGGCGTTGCGGCCGCATGTGATGCCCGCCTCAGTCAAACGACACCAGACGCAGACGGCCGCCACGCCGTGGCTCGTCTTGCTGCGCGAACCGGCGGTCTGGCGCTTTCTGCTGAGCGTGTCCTTGTTACAGGGCGCTCATGCCGCCTACTACGGCTTTAGCGTCATTTACTGGCAGCAGGAGGGGTATTCGGCGGCGGTTATCGGTTATCTGTGGTCGCTGGGCGTGGTGGCGGAAATTGTCATTTTTGCGCTGAGCAAGCGTCTGTTTGGGCACTGGAGCGCGTCCGGGTTGCTGATGCTGTCCGCGCTGTGCGGCGTGGTGCGCTGGAGCCTGATGGGCGCGACGGTGTCGCTGCCGTGGCTTATCGTGATGCAGATTTTACATTGCGGCACCTTTACGGTTTGCCACCTGGCCGCCATGCGGTTTATCTCCTCACGCGACGATGCGGACGTGCTGCGCTTGCAGGCGGCCTATTCGGCGCTGGGCACCGGGGGCGCGGTCGCCGTGATGACGGTGGTGTCCGGCTTTCTGTTTGAGTACCTTCAGGGCGGAACCTTCTGGGTGATGGCGTTGCTGGTGCTGCCGGCGTTCATGCTGCGCCCGCAGGTGAGTACTCGCTCGCGCTGAGTAAAGCAGCGCATCAGTGACAGGCGAAAACGGTCAGGATAGAAAATGTTACATTATAACAATTTTGGCTTTTCATTCCGTTGGGTAAGCTGCCTGCTGTTGACCACGGTGGCGGTATCCGGCCCGGCGCTGGCCCATCCGCACAGTTTTATCGATATGAAAACCACCGTGGAAGGGAAAGACGATCAGATAACCGGATTGCGCATGAACTGGACTATGGATCCTATTACTTCCGCCGATTTGCTGTACGACGCCGGCAATGCCGCCAAAGACTCGGAGGTGTGGAAAAAACTGGCCGCCGAGGTGATGGCGAATGTGCTGGGGCAGCACTACTTCACGGATATTTATCGGGATGGAAAGTCGGTGAAATACCAGCCGTTGCCAACGGAATACCATCTCTCCCGCGCAGGCAACAAAGCGGTGCTGGAGTTTGTATTGCCGCTGGCTCACCCGCAACCGCTGGCGGGCGCGCCGTTACTGATTTCCACCTATGATCCCACCTATTTCGTGGATATGTCCTATAAGGACGATAACGCGATTCAGGTAGCCTCTGCGCTGGCCGCGCGTTGTAAAACCACGCTCATGACGCCCAAACCGGATGCGTCGCTCCAGTCCTACGCGCTGTCGCTGGACAAGAACGCCAAGCCGACCAAAGACGTGGAATTGGGAAAACAGTTTGCTCAACAGGTCACGTTGCAATGCCGGTAAATCATGCGCACGTGACCCGACATTATCTGCGCTGGTGGCCGCTGGCGCTGTTTTTACTGCTGACAGGCGCGGCGGCATGGCAGGCAATGGTCTGGTGGCCGTCGATTCTGATGCAAAGCATTGAATGGCAGAGGTCGCTGCATCAGCAAATGTCGGATTTGATGGAGCAAGTGCGGGCGCAACCTCATCAGGCCGGCTGGACGCTGGTGATGTTCAGCCTGGCGTATGGCGTGCTGCATGCGGTTGGCCCAGGTCATGGCAAAGTGGTGATCGCCACCTATCTGGCGACCCACCCGTCCCGGCTGAAAAGCAGTTTGCAACTGACCTTTGCCTCCGCTTTGTTGCAAGGGACGGTAGCGATCGTACTGGTGACGCTGGTGCTGGCGGTGTTGCAGCTTTCCAGCCGTGCTTTGCACATCGGCAGTTTCTGGATGGAGAAAAGCAGCTTTGTGCTGGTGGCCGGGCTCGGCGGCTGGCTGTGCCTGCGCGCATTCAGACGTCTGCGGGCGTTGCTGTTTTCCCGCGCCAAGCCGCGTATCCGCTCGTTAACGCCGCTTGATGCGTCGGCGTCCGGCGTCCGGCTGGCACCTGCCGTAGGCCATCAGCACGATGAACACTGCGGTTGCGGTCATCAGCACGTGCCGACGGCAGAGACGCTCAATCACGGCGATGGCTGGCGTACCCGTCTGATGGTGGTGTTGGCGATGGGATTGCGCCCGTGTTCCGGCGCGATACTGGTGTTGCTGTTCGCCAAAGTGCTGGACGTGTTTGTCTGGGGCGTGATCTCGGCCCTGACCATGGCGCTGGGGACCGCGCTTACCGTCTCGCTGCTGGGCGTGGCGGTGCTGTTCTGCCGCCGGCAACTAGAGCGTTTAAGCCGCGCCGGCGCGTTTTCCTCTCCACGCTGGCAAGCGCTTGTCTGGTCGGTGTTGTCGCTGGCGGGCGGTATGGCGCTGACCTTTGCCGGCATTGTACTTTACCTTTCCACGCAACCGGATGTGATGGGCGGGATTCGGCCGCTGATGGGGTAGCGCCCCGCCGCGAATCAAGCCTGTTTCGTTGCTCTACGGCGGTCATGTTTCCGCCGTTCGATCACCATCACGTATCGATAAATATCCTGTCTTTTCATGTAAAAAAGATTGCCCGAATGTAACCGTAACTTTATTATTTACATTGAATGATAATTACTCTCATTATCCGTAAAACAGGCAGGGAATAACAGAATGAAAAAGTGGTTGTGTGCCGTTGGCATGGCGTTGGGGCTGGTTTCGGCAGTCCGGGCTGCCCCCATTGTGGTGGAAGACGTTAGCGGCAGAAAAGTCGAGATCAAGTCTGAAGTTAAGCGCGTGATTCTGGGGGAAGGGCGGCAGATTTATCTGCTGGCGGCGTTTGATACCGATGCGCCGTTCCAGCGCGTGGTCGGCTGGCGTGACGACTTGCCGAAAGCCGACTATGACGGCTATCTGGCTTATGAACATAAATATCCGCAGATTAAACAACTGCCGACCTTCGGCGGCGCCAAAGACGGCACCTTCAATGTTGAGCAGGCGGTGAACCTGAAGCCGGATCTGGTGTTGATGAACCTGGAAGCGAAAGCCGCTACCGATGAAGCCAAACTGATTGAAAAACTCAGCGGTCTGGGCATTCCGGTGGTGTTTATCGACTTCCGCGAAAAACCGTTTGAAAACGCCGAGAAAAGCATTCGCATTATGGGCCAACTGCTGGGCAAACCGGCGCGCGCCGAAGAGATCGTTCAGTTCCGCCGTCAGCAGATTGATATCGTGACCGATCGCCTGAAGAACTATCAGGGGCCGCGTCCGAAGGTGATGATCGACCGCGCCGGTGGCTATGACGAAGAGTGCTGCATGTCATTCGGTAATGAAAACTTCGGGAAAATGGTGGAAGTCGCGGGCGGCATCAATATCGCCAAGGGCATTATCCCCGGTACTTTCGGCACCCTGAACCCGGAGCAGATTATCAGCGCGCGTCCGGACGTGGTGATCGTCACCGGCGCCAACTGGAAGAACTACAACACCGCCAACGGCTGGGTTGGCGTAGGGCCGGGGGCCGACCAGCAACAGGCGCTGCAGCGCTTGCAGAAGCTGATGGAACGCTCCGCATTCAAAACGCTGCCGGTCGCCACCAACGGCAAGGCGCATGCCATCTGGCATCAGTTCTATGACAGCCCGTATCAGTTTGTGGCGATTCAGGCGATGGCGAAGTGGCTGCACCCGGACTTGTTCAAAGATATCGATCCGGATGCCACCTTCCGTACCTTCCATGAGAAATTCCTGCCGTTGCCGTACCAGCCGGGTTACTGGGTGACGCTGCCGGCGAAATCCTGACCAGCGATGATGCCGCCTTTATCGGGCGGCTGATCGCAACAGAGCGGCAATAACCAAACGTGAAGAAAAAACGTGAATAACAAAACGCCCCGATCATCTGCATGGTCGGGGCGTTTTTTATGAGCTGCGTGGTTTACAAGGTTGGTTCGGCAACCAGCCCGTCAATCATCACCTGCGGAATACCGCGAGAGCAGCGTTCGATGCGGCCGCGAACGCCGTACACCTGCGCCAGGCTCTCTTCACTGATTACCTCGGCTGGCTCGCCATCGGCGATCAGCTTGCCGTCTTTGAGCATCAGCACGTGGTCGCCATGACGCAGCGCGATATTGATGTCATGCACCACCACTACCGTCACGATATTGCGCTTGCGGGTTTCCTGACGTACCAGATCCATCACGTGGAACTGGTAGTTGAGGTCGAGCGCGCTGAGCGGCTCATCCAGTAACAGCAGCGAAGGCTGACGGATAAGCGACTGCGCCAACCCGACCAGCTGTTTCTGACCGCCGGAAAGCTGGTCCAGATAGCTCATCGCCAGATGCGAAATGCCCAACTGCCTGAGCAGCGTCAGCACCTCGTCTTCGTTGCTGCTGTGATGCAACCCGCCGGACGCGCGCTGGGCGACGATAATCGATTCCAGTACGTGCAGATGCACGCCAGCAGGCAATGACTGCGGCAGATACACTACTTTTTCCGCCCGTTTGGCGAACGGCAACTGCATCAGGTTGACATCATCCAACAGCAGATCGCCTTGCGCTTGCCCCAGCCCGGCCAGTGCGCGCAGCAGCGTCGACTTGCCGCTGCCGTTCGGCCCCAGCAGTACGGTGATCCTGCCGCGCGGCAGCAGCGGAACCGACAGATCGTTAATGACGGTTCGTCTGGGGTAGCCCGCTGAAAAACGAGAAATCGCCAGTCCGTTGTGACTCATACGTTCCCCCGGTTACGCAGAATGATGCTGAGGAAGAAAGGAACCCCTACCAGCGAAGTGACAATCCCTACCGGAATGATGACGCCCGGCAGCAGGTTTTTGGATACAACGGATGCCAGCGACAGCACCAGCGCGCCGGTCAGGGCGCTGGCCGGCAAATAGAAGCGGTGATCCTCGCCGAAAATCATGCGGGCAATATGCGGCGCCACCAGACCGATGAAGCCAATCGGCCCGACGAACGCTACCGACAGCGCCGACAGGAAACTGATGCGCAGCAGCGTGGCCAGACGCAAACGGCGCACGTTGATGCCGAAACTGATGGCGCGATCTTCGCCCAAACGCAATGCGGTCAGCTTCCATGAGCTCATCATGGATAGCGGCATCACGATAGCCAACACCGCCAGCAGAATGCCGAGTTTTTCCCAGGATGAGCGCGCCAGGCTGCCCATGGTCCAGAACACCAGCCCCTGCAACGTATCTTCGTTGGCGATGAATTGCAGGATGGACACCAGCGCGTTAAAGGTGAACACCAGCGCGATCCCGAACAACACCACGCCGGATGTCGCTACCTTGGTCCAGCGGGTAATGCCGTCGAGCAGCAGCGCCGCCAGCAGCGCGAACAGGAAGGCGTTGGCTGAAATGAACCATTGCGCCGGAATACCCGGAATACCGATCCCCAATACGATTGCCAGCGCCGCGCCGAATGCCGCCGCGGAGGACACGCCCAGTGTGAACGGGCTGGCCAGCGGGTTGTTCAGGATGGTTTGCATCTCTGCGCCCGCCAGCCCCAACGCCAGACCGACCACCACCGCCATCAGCGCATACGGCAGGCGGATGTCCCAGACGATGACGCGGCTACCGGCGTCTGCGTTGGCGGGGTCGGTTAGCGTTTGCCACAGCACATCCAGCGGCAGGCCGGAAGGACCGAGCACAAAGTCCAGCAGCAGGGAGGCGACAATCGCTATGACCAGCACCGCCATCACCATCAGCCGATGGCGAATGATATGCCGATAATGGGTTAGCGCGCTGTTTTCAGCCGTGCTGACACGGCTGATAGGGGATTCGGTGGTTACACTCATGAATTACTCGGCCAGTTTGCGGGCAAACACAAAGTTGTTGTCAGGCAGGGTGGTGAAATGGCGAACGATATAGTGATAGGTATCGTCCGGGTTCAGCGTGCTGAACTGCTTCGGATACACCGCTTTGGCCAGATACTCCATACCGACGATGTTGTACGGATGGTTATAGAAGTGGTGGTATACCCCGTAAACCTGACCGGCTTTAATCGCAGGAACCTGGTCGATGCCGGTACGGCTCAGCAGCGCTTTGGCTTTGTCCTGAATGTCGCTGTTGCTGGCGTCATAGCCGAACGGCAGAATCTTGCTGGTGCCGTTGCCGCGTTTGGAACCGGTCATGATGTAGGTATCGGGTTTTTCGCTGATCACTTTTTCCAGTGAGACAAAGCCGGACGCGCCCGGCAACAGTCCGGAACCGATGTTCTTCGCGCCGATGCCTTCCAGCAAGCCGCCCCAGCCGCTGTGGGAATGGGTGAAGCAGCAGGCATCGGTGTTGCCGGCGATAGGCTCAATGAACACGTTAGGTTTGGTGGCGATGCCTGCAGTCACCTTCTGGATGTTGTCAAAGTGCTGGCGGTAAAAGTCGGTATACGCTTTGGCGTTTTCTTCACGGTTCAGCACCTTGCCAAGCAGATCGACGCTGGGCGCGGTATTTTTGGCCGGATTGATTTCATAATCCACAAACACCAGCGGAATGTGCAGCGCGTTCAGTTTGCCGATCACGCCGTTTTCCATCAGAGCCGGTTTGGCACGCAGTTGGGCGATCATCAGGTCAGGTTTTTTGGCCAGAATACTTTCCAGTTCCACTTCACCCTTGTCGCTGAAACCCATGTCCAGAATGCTTTCAGACTGCGGCCATTTGCCTTTCAGCAGATCCCAGGTGGCGGTGTCCTGTTTTTTCGGCAAATTGTTCCAGGCGACCAGACGGTTAAACGGGTTATCGCGGTCCAGCAGCGCCATCGCCATGATATCGCGGCCGTCCTGCAGCACAATGCGCTGTGGTTCCTGTTTGATGGTGACGCTTTGTCCGTCGATATCAGTAACGGTGAGGGGATATTGGGTGGCGAAGCTGGTGAAGGAGGTGGTCAGTGTGGTAGCCAGCAAAAGGTGACGCCATGATTTCTTTAACATGATTCTTCCTGTCATGAACTGCTGATAGACGGGGATAATCCCCGACGCAAATGAATGAGTTTAATAATTATTATCATATAAAATTAAACTTTCACTCAACAGGGCTGAGTTGTAAAGAAAAATAATAGCAGGGGCATGCCTGACGACATGCCCACAGAAGGTGTTAACGCTTCAGCGCGTCGCTCAGTTGCTCGCGGATGGTCGACAGCAGGGATTTCACCACGCGCGGGTTACCGGCGACGATGTTGCCGGAAGCGAGGTAGTTGTGGCCGCCGATGAAGTCGGTAATGATGCCGCCGGCTTCACGCACCAGCAGTTCGCCGCCAGCGAAGTCCCACGGTTTCAGACCGATTTCAAAGAACCCGTCCACACGGCCGGCCGCTACATAAGCCAGATCGAGCGCGGCGGAACCGGTGCGGCGGAAGTCGGCGCACTGGCCGAACAGCGCTTCCAGTACGCGCAGATAGCTGGCGCTGTGCTGTTTGTGCTTAAACGGGAAACCGGTCGCGAGAATAGTGCCGTCCAGATCGCGGGCGTTGCTGCCGCGCAGACGGTAGCCGTTCAACTGGGTACCCTGACCGCGGGTGGCGGTGAACAGCTCATTACGCATCGGATCGTAGACCACGGCCACTTCGGTGCGGCCTTTGACGCGAACGGCGATGGAAACGGCAAAATGGGGAAGACGTTTGATGAAGTTGGTGGTGCCATCCAGGGGATCGATAATCCATTGTACGTCCTGATCTTCGCCAACCAGTTCACCACATTCTTCACCAATAATGGTGTGCTGCGGATAGGCTTTGCGGATGACCTCAATAATCAGGCGTTCTGCATCACGGTCAACGTTGGTGACAAAATCGTTACTGCCTTTCTGGCTGGCCTCAACGGCGTCAGGCGTTTCATAGTTTTTAGCTATCAGGTTGCCGCCTTTGCGCGCTGCGCGCACGGCGATGTTAAGCATCGGATGCATGGTATCGTCCACAAGAATGTTAAAGAACAGAAAACGGCGCGGAGTATAGCAGATAGCGGGAGAAAGAGAAAACAGAGAAGTTTGTGTTAATATACGCCGGTTTTCGTTTCATATGACAGAGTCCGCATGTTACAGAATATACGCATTGTGCTGGTGGAAACTTCACATACCGGCAATATGGGGTCAACGGCCAGGGCGATGAAAACCATGGGGTTGACCAATCTCTGGCTGGTCAATCCGCTGGTCAAACCCGATTCGCAGGCCATTTCGTTGTCTGCCGGCGCCAGTGATGTTATTGGCAACGCCACCATCGTTGATTCTCTCGATCAGGCGCTGGAAGGCTGTAGTCTGGTGGTGGGCACCAGCGCCCGTTCCCGTACCTTGCCCTGGCCGATGTTGGAGCCGCGCGAGTGCGGCGTGCGCAGTATTCAGGAAGCGCAGCGCGCGCCGGTGGCGATTGTGTTCGGTCGCGAGCGCGTGGGGCTGACGAATGAGGAACTGCAGAAATGCCACTACCATGTGGCGATCCCCGCTAATCCGGAGTACAGCTCGCTCAATCTGGCGATGGCGGTACAGATCCTGTCCTATGAGGTGCGCGTCGCCTGGCTGGATCGCCAGCAACAGGGCGAGCCGGCGCATGAGGAGAGTCCATACCCGCTGGCGGATGATCTGGAGCGCTTTTATCAGCATCTGGAAGAGACGCTGCTGCACACCGGTTTCATTCGCCAGGCGCATCAGGGGCAGGTGATGAACAAGCTGCGCCGGTTGTTTACCCGCGCCCGTCCGGAAAACCAGGAGCTCAATATTCTGCGCGGCATCCTGAGCGCGATCACCAAGACCGCCTCGTCGACGGACAAGCCGCAGGACAATAGTTGAGTTATTTACTCGGTTAAATAGTTGACTGAAACACTCGGGAATGTCAGACTCATGACTGTGCTATGTATGATTGACTCATAATACTTGTCTTAATAATACATGTTTATCTTACGGATACCATTAACATGAGACTGACATCTAAAGGCCGCTACGCCGTTACCGCCATGCTCGATGTGGCGCTGCATTCAAAAGAAGGCCCGGTTCCACTGGCTGACATCTCTGAACGTCAGGGTATTTCGCTTTCTTATCTGGAACAGCTGTTTTCTCGCCTGCGCAAGCATGGGTTGGTTGCCAGCGTGCGTGGCCCGGGCGGCGGCTATTTGTTGGGTAAAGATGCCGCCGAAATCGCTGTCGGTTCGGTCATCTCCGCCGTGGATGAATCCGTGGACGCCACCCGCTGCCAGGGGAAAGAAGGGTGTCAGGGCGGCGATCGCTGTCTGACCCATACGCTGTGGCGCGATCTGAGCGACCGCATCAGCGAGTTCCTCAACAACATCACCCTGGATGAACTGGTTAATAACAAAGAGATTCTGGACGTCGCGGATCGTCAGGATGCTGACGTGCGTCGTACCGCCAACGGACGCATACAAGAAACCATTAACGTCAACTTGCGTGCCTGAAAAAAAAAGAACAAAACGCCTTGAACGTTTTGAAGTGATGTACGGAGTTTAAGAGCAATGAAGTTACCGATTTATCTGGATTATTCCGCCACGACGCCGGTCGATCCGCGCGTGGCTGAAAAAATGATGCAGTTTCTGACCCTGGACGGCACGTTCGGCAACCCCGCTTCCCGCTCCCACCGTTTTGGCTGGCAGGCGGAAGAGGCGGTGGATATCGCTCGTAACCAGATTGCCGAACTGGTCGGCGCGGATCCGCGTGAGATCGTTTTTACTTCCGGCGCCACCGAGTCCGACAACCTGGCTATCAAGGGCGCGGCGAACTTCTACCAGAAGAAAGGCAAGCACATCATCACCAGCAAGACGGAACACAAAGCCGTGCTGGATACCTGCCGCCAGCTGGAGCGCGAAGGGTTTGAAGTGACTTATCTGGCGCCGCAGCGTAACGGCATCATCGACTTGAAAGAGCTGGAAGCCGCCATGCGCGATGACACCATCGTGGTGTCCATTATGCATGTGAACAACGAAATCGGCGTGGTGCAGGATATCGCCGCTATCGGCGAAATGTGCCGTAGCCGCGGCATCATTTTCCATGTCGACGCGACCCAGAGCGTGGGTAAACTGCCGATTGACCTCAGCCAGTTGAAAGTCGACCTGATGTCCTTCTCCGGCCACAAGATTTACGGCCCGAAAGGGATTGGCGCGCTGTATGTGCGTCGCAAGCCGCGCGTGCGCATCGAAGCGCAGATGCACGGCGGCGGCCACGAGCGCGGCATGCGTTCCGGCACCCTGCCGGTGCACCAGATCGTGGGCATGGGCGAAGCCTACCGCATCGCCAAAGAAGAAATGGCGGAAGAAGCGGCACGCCTGCGTAGCCTGCGCGATCGCCTGTGGAACGGTATCAACGATATCGAGGAAGTATACCTGAACGGCGACCTGGAACAGGGCGCGCCGAATATCCTGAACGTCAGCTTCAACTACGTGGAAGGCGAATCGCTGATCATGGCGTTGAAAGATCTGGCGGTGTCTTCCGGCTCGGCCTGTACTTCCGCCAGCCTGGAGCCTTCCTATGTGCTGCGCGCGCTGGGGATGAACGATGAACTGGCGCACAGTTCCATCCGTTTCTCACTGGGCCGCTTCACTACTGAAGAAGAAATTGACTACACCATCGATCTGGTTCGCAAATCCATCGGCCGCCTGCGCGACTTGTCTCCGCTGTGGGAAATGTTCAAGCAGGGCGTGGATATCGGCAGCATCGAATGGGCGCATCATTAATTCGCAGGAATCAGGACGTATATTATGGCTTACAGCGAAAAAGTAATTGATCACTATGAAAACCCGCGCAACGTCGGCTCGTTTGATTCGTCGGATCCGAGCATCGGCAGCGGTATGGTAGGCGCACCGGCCTGCGGCGACGTCATGAAGCTGCAGATTAAGGTTAACGAGCAGGGAATCATCGAAGATGCCCGCTTCAAAACCTACGGTTGCGGTTCCGCTATCGCCTCCAGCTCGCTGGTGACCGAGTGGGTGAAGGGCAAGAGCCTGAACGAAGCCGAATCCATTAAAAACACCCAGATCGCCGAAGAACTGGAACTGCCGCCGGTGAAAATCCACTGCTCGATTTTGGCTGAAGACGCCATCAAGGCCGCCATCGCCGATTACAAGAGCAAACGCGACAAATAACGGGCAGATGAATTAGAGGTTTGCTATGTCGATTTCCCTGAGCGACAGCGCTGCGCAACGCGTCAATGCCTTTATGGTCAATCGCGGCAAAGGCATCGGCCTGCGTCTGGGTGTGAGAACATCCGGTTGTTCCGGTATGGCGTATGTGCTGGAATTTGTTGATGAACTGAACACCGATGATGTGGTGTTTGAAGACAAGGGCGTGAAGGTCATTATTGATGGCAAAAGCCTGGTCTACCTTGACGGCACCGAACTGGATTTCGTCAAGGAAGGGCTGAACGAAGGCTTCAAATTCAATAACCCTAACGTTTCCAGCGAGTGCGGTTGCGGCGAAAGCTTTAACGTCTGACCGCCGGTCGGCCTGTTGACCGACTCCCGCCGCTTTGTGTGCTCCGGCATGTAAAGCGGCGGGCGCGCATTGATTGTCTGCGAACTCAGAGCACACTATGGATTACTTTACTTTATTCGGGCTGCCGATTCGCTATAACGTGGATGGCAGCCTGCTTGCTTCCCGGTTTCAGGAACTGCAGCGCCAGTTTCATCCCGACCGCTTCGCCGCCAGCCCGGAACGTGAACGCATGATGGCGTTACAACAGGCTGCGACCATCAATAATGCCTATCAGGCGCTGAAACATCCGCTGAAACGCGCGGAGTATATGTTATCTTTGCACGGTTTTGATTTAAGCAACGAGCAGCATACGCTTCATGACACCGCATTCCTGATGGAGCAGATGGAACTGCGCGAAGAGTTGGACGAGATTGAACGTCGTCCGGATGCGGAAATCGCATTGGCGGCATTTGCACAGCGTCTGAATGGGATGATCCGTCAGCGCAGCGAGCAAATGCAGCGCGAACTGGATGAAGAATTCTGGCCGGATGCGGCGGATACGTTACGTAAACTGCGCTTTTTTGATCGACTCCGGCAGCAGGTTGAACAACTCGAAGAACAATTGCTGGAACGATAAGTAAAATTCAATCCGGCGGGACCGTCGTTGGCCATATGGCCGTATCGTCGCCCGCCCGCCAATTGATGGAAGCTCAATATGGCCTTATTACAAATCAGTGAGCCGGGGCTGAGTGCGGCGCCGCATCAGCGTCGTCTGGCCGTCGGGATTGATCTGGGGACCACCCATTCCCTGGTCGCCACCGTCCGCAGCGGTGAGACGCAAACGCTGCCCGATCATGACGGACGCGATCTGTTGCCGTCTGTCGTCCACTACCATGCCGACGGGCTGACCGTTGGTTGGGAAGCGCGCCAGCAGGCGGCGGCCGACCCGGTAAACACCGTCAGTTCCGTCAAGCGGCTGATGGGACGCTCGCTCTCCGATATCCGTCAGCGCTATCCCCATTTGCCTTATCGGTTTGAAGCCAGTGAAAATGGCCTGCCGGTGTTGCAGACCGCCGCCGGCCCGCGCAACCCGATTCAGGTGTCGGCCGATATCCTGACGGCGCTGACCCGGCGTGCCGAAGAGGCGCTGAATGGGCTGCCTGACGGGGTGGTGATCACCGTACCGGCCTATTTTGACGACGCCCAGCGTCAGGGCACCAAAGACGCGGCCCGGCTGGCCGGTCTGCATGTGTTGCGCTTGCTTAACGAACCTACCGCGGCGGCGATTGCCTACGGGCTGGATTCCGGCCAGGAAGGCGTGATCGCCGTGTATGATCTGGGCGGCGGCACTTTCGACATCTCTATTCTGCGTCTTAGCCGCGGCGTGTTTGAAGTGCTGGCCACCGGCGGCGACTCCGCGCTGGGCGGCGATGATTTCGACCACTTGCTGGTCGAGTGGATTCGCGAGCAGGCCGGGATCACGGCCCGAGACGATCATCAATTGCAGCAGGTGCTGCTCAATACCGCCATACAGACCAAGATTGCCTTGAGCGACGCACAAACCGTGCCGGTATCGGTGGCGGGCTGGCAAGGCGACATCACCCGCGAGCAGTTCAACACGCTGATTGCGCCGCTGGTGAAACGCACGCTGTTGTCCTGCCGTCGCACGCTGAAAGACGCCGGCGTTGACGCGGATGAGGTGAAAGAGGTGGTAATGGTCGGCGGCTCCACCCGTGTGCCGCTGGTGCGTGAGCAGGTAGGCGAATTCTTCGGCCGCACGCCGCTGACGTCTATCGATCCGGACAAGGTGGTGGCTATCGGCGCCGCGATTCAGGCCGATATTCTGGTGGGCAACAAGCCCGACAGCGAAATGCTGCTGCTGGACGTGATTCCGCTGTCGCTGGGGTTGGAAACCATGGGCGGGCTGGTCGAGAAAGTTATTCCGCGCAATACCACCATCCCGGCGGCGCGCGCGCAGGAATTCACCACCTTCAAGGACGGCCAGACCGCGATGATGATCCATGTGTTGCAGGGCGAGCGTGAGCTGGTGCAGGATTGCCGTTCGCTGGGGCGTTTCACGCTGCGCGGCATCCCGCCGATGCCTGCCGGCGGCGCGCATATCCGGGTGACGTTCCAGGTGGACGCCGACGGGTTGCTGAGCGTGACCGCGATGGAAAAATCCACCGGGGTGGAAGCCTCCATCCAGGTGAAGCCGTCCTACGGTTTGAGCGACGACGAGATCGCCGCCATGATTACCGATTCCATGCAGAACGCGCAGAGCGACATCGGCGCGCGTCTGCTGGCCGAGCAGCGCGTGGAAGCGGCGCGCGTGCTGGAAAGCCTCAATAGCGCGCTGGCGACGGATGCCGCCTTGTTGAACGACGAAGAGCGAGCCGCGATCGACGTCGCCAGCCTTCAACTGCAACAGGCCGCGCAGGAAACCGACGCCTCAGCCATTGAGGCCGCGATTAAAACATTAGATCAACAAACCCAGGAATTCGCTGCCCGCCGTATGGATGAGTCTATCCGCCGCGCACTGGCGGGGCATTCCGTGGACGAGGTATAACATGCCCAAGATTGTTTTTCTGCCGCATCAGGACTTGTGTCCGGAAGGGGCAGTTCTGGAAGCGAGCAGTGGTGAAACTATTCTGAACGTGGCGTTGCGCAATGGCATCGAGATTGAGCACGCTTGCGAAAAATCCTGTGCCTGCACCACCTGTCACTGTATCGTCCGTGAAGGATTTGATTCGTTGGCGGAAAGCACCGAAGACGAAGACGACATGCTGGATAAAGCCTGGGGGCTGGAACCGGAAAGCCGTCTGGGCTGCCAGGCGCGCGTCGCCGATGAAGATCTGGTGGTGGAAATTCCGCGTTATACCATTAACCACGCACGCGAGCATTGATAGGGGGAGTCATGGGACTGAAGTGGACCGATAGCCGTGAAATCGGCGAAGCGCTGTACGATCTCTATCCTGATGTCGATCCGAAGACCGTGCGTTTCACCGATTTGCACCGCTGGATTTGCGAACTGGATGAGTTTGACGACGAGCCGGAAGCCTCTAACGAAAAAATCCTGGAAGCGATCCTGCTGGTGTGGCTGGACGAAGCCGAATAACCAAACTGGTCAACGGGCTGCCTTGAGGCGGCCCGTTTTCTCTTTTTTATCATGGCGATAATGGGCTGATGATAATCAGGCCCAATCTGGAGTAGATGTATGACAACTGAAGCGATGCTGATTACGCTTTCCCATCAGCCAGCGGACGCCCGCTGGGGTGAGAAAGCCTCGTTAACCGCCAATGAGCAGGGATTTACCATTCATCTGTCCGGCGATAAACCGCTGACCGTCATCCAGCGCGCGGCCCGCAAAATCGACGGGCAGGGCATTAAACACGTCAAACTGGCCGGTGAAGGCTGGGATCTGGAAAGCAGCTGGGCGTTCTGGCAGGGATATCGCGGTCCGAAAGGCAAACGCGCGGTGGAGTGGGCGACACTGGCGGACGCGCAGCGGCAGGAGCTGGATCGTCGTCTGAAGATCGTTGACTGGGTGCGCGACACCATCAACCTGCCGGCGGAAGATCTGGGGCCGGAACAGCTAGCGACCCGCGCTATCGACCTGCTGTGCAGCGTGGCGGGCGAGGCGATTTCTTACCGCATTACCAAAGGCGAGGATCTGCGTGAGCAGAACTATGCCGGCCTGCACACGGTAGGGCGTGGTTCCGAACGTTCGCCGGTATTGCTGGCGCTGGATTATAACCCGAGCGGCAAGGCGGATGCGCCGGTGCTGGCCTGTCTGGTCGGTAAAGGCATCACCTTTGATACCGGCGGCTACAGCCTGAAAGGCAGCAGCTTCATGGATTCCATGAAGTCCGATATGGGCGGTGCGGCGACGGTGACCGGCGCACTGGCGCTGGCGGCGGCCCGCGGCCTGCAGCAACGCGTGAAACTGTACCTGTGCTGCGCCGACAACATGGTGAGCGGCAATTCGTTCCGTCTGGGCGATATCATCCGCTATCGCAACGGTAAAACCGTCGAAGTGATGAATACCGATGCCGAAGGGCGTCTGGTGCTGGCTGACGGCCTGATTGACGCGTCTGAACAGAACCCGCAGTGGATTGTTGACTGCGCGACCCTGACCGGCGCCGCCAAAACCGCGCTGGGCAATGATTATCACGCGCTGTTCAGTTTCGACGACGCGATGATCGATTCACTGATGGACAGCGCCCGCCGTGAAGGCGAACCGTTCTGGCGCCTGCCGCTGGAAGAATTCCACCGCCAGCATTTGCCGTCCAACTTCGCCGAGCTGAATAACGTGGCCGGCGCGGCGCATACCGCGGGCGCCAGTACGGCGGCGGCGTTTCTGTCTCACTTTGTGAAAAACTATCAGCAAGGCTGGCTGCATATTGACTGTTCCGCCACCTACCGCAAGTCGGCGGTAGAACAGTGGTCTGCCGGCGCAACCGGTCTGGGCGTGCGCACGCTGGCCGACTTCCTGCTAAGCAAAGCGGGTTGAGCTGTTAACAAACAGCAGTGTTGTCTTATGAACAATGATGTTTGTTTGAGCAGTGAATGGTTTCGTGCGGGATAAACGGCGTAGTTTCTTTGTTATTACATCGCACGCACGACAAGGAGAGGCTCAGACGCCGCCTCTCCTTGACCACTGGCTGGTGGCTAAACTGTGCCGCTGATGCGGTACCTTCGGTGTTCGCCTTCGCTGTTCGGACCGCCCGTGACGCGTTGACTCGCCACATGCTGTGGCTCGCCCTGCGGGCCAGCGTAAACGCTGTTCAAAAACGCTTTTCGCGTTTTTGTCAGACGCGGCACGGGCTTGCGCGGCGTCCCTGCCGCGCATCCGGCGAAGTCGCTCGCCTCAGCACAGTTTTGGACGCCAGAAAGCCCTTTCATCCTGCACTTACAAGGCGTGTCAGCAAGCTGCAACAAGGACAATGCTTTCCCCCTGGTGTTGTGCTTACTGCTAGCGTTAAGCGTTGAGGAGAGTTATGGAGTTTTCACCCCACAATCGGCTGGAAGAGGTGTTAAAGCTGGCCGCATCGGAACCGGCGCACCGGCCCGAGTTTTTCAGCGAACTGCTGGAGGCCACGGTGTATGTGCTGGGCCACAGCGAAGAAGACCAAACGTTTGGCGAAGGCAGCCTGCAGGCAGGCAGCGGGCTGCAGTTGCAGCACTGGGAAAAACCGGACGGCCATTCCGCGATTCCGTTCTTCTCGTCGCTGGAGGCGCTGCAACTGGCGGTGACCGACGAGCAGGCGTTTCTGGCGCTGCCGGTCAGAACGCTGTTTGATATCACCCGTGGCGCAACGCTGTTTCTGAACCCCAAGCTGCCGTATGGCAAAGAATTTCTGCCGCAGGAGATCGAGCACTTGTTGTCCGGCGAGGGCAGTAGTCTGGTGCAGCAGCACATTCTGGATGGCGGCACCGAACTGAAAATCGGTATTCCGGCCGAGATGCCGGCGCAGATGATCGATTCTCTGACCCAACTGTTCAGCAAACACCGTAACGTAAAACGGGCGTTTTTGGCGCAGATTCAGGAGCCGGATGAAGAGCAGCCGCACCTGCTGATCGGTCTGGATGCTGATGGCGACGACTTAGACGAGTTGATTCAGGCGGCCGGATCGGTGGCGACCGATACCCAGCCGGACGATCGTCCGATCGATCTCTGTCTGGTGAGCAATGAGCAACCCGGCATCAGCCACTTCCTGATTCGCCATACCACGCCGTTTTACGAGCGGAAATGGGGCAGTTTCCTGCGCGAGTTCAAGAATAGCGGCCAGGCATAGCTCACGGCTAAAGGCGGAACGAAACGAATAAAAAAACGGCACGGGCGGATTTGCCCTGTGCCGTTTTTTTTACCGGCGAATCACCCGGTGACGACGGGCACGTCGTCCCGTGCGCCCCATTCGCTCCACGAACCGTCATAGAGCGAAACCTGCGGCGCGTTGAGCACAAACAGCGCCAGCATCACCACCGATGCCGTCACGCCGGAGCCGCAGCTGGCGACAATCGGGCGGCGGATGTCGACGCCGGCCTGATGAAAGATAGCGGCCAGCTCGTCTGTCGGCTTCAGCGCGCCGCTCTCAACCAGCAAGTTCCACGGAACGTTGAAACTCCCCGGAATATGACCGCAGCGCAGCCCCGGCCGCGGTTCGTCCACCTCGCCGAGAAAACGGGGAGCGGGGCGGGCATCGACAATCTGCTCGTCGCCGGTTTGACACAGGGTCAGCACGTCATCCAGCGAACGAATGGCGCCGGCGGCGGGCGTCCGGGCGTGAAACACCTGGGCGGTCGGCGAGACGTCGCCCTGTTCCAGCGGCAGCCCTTGCTGCTTCCAGCCCGCCAGACCGCCGCTCAGGATCGAGATGCGGGCAGCGCCTGCCAGCCGCAGCATCCACCAGGCGCGCGGCGCGGAAAACAGGTTGCCTTCATCGTAAATCACCAGATGCTGCTGCTCGTTCAGCCCCAGTTTGCCCAGCGCGTCGGCAAAGGCGGCGATGTCCGGCATCATGTGCGGCAGCGGGGTCTGATGGTCGGAAAGGGATTCGATATCGAAAAAGACGGCGCCCGGCAGATGCTCCGCCCGGTATTCGGCGGCGATATCGCGCGTATCATTGCCCGGCGGCAACATGCGGGCGTCAATCAGGGCGATATCAGCATCGTGGCGATGGTCGTTCAGCCAGGACGCGCTAACAAACAGTCCGGCGGCGGATGTGGACATAAAACCTCCCCGTGTGGGCCGGTTCTTCGGCCCCGAATGAGACAAGATATTGCATTGTCTGGAATTTTTTTGACCCGGGCAAGACGTCTGACGTTAACGCCGCGTCTGGATCAATCCTGTTATATACGTATGGGTAATCAGGATAAATTTTTTTTACGAAAATGTTATTTTCCCGATGGGAAAGTCATGGCGGTGCCTCTATAATCTGCGCCACTTTACACTGGCTGGTATTATAATTTTATCAAACCGGCTGTTACTGAATGTTGTTGGATGAGGCCAATATGACGGTAGAACGTACCTTCTCTATTATCAAACCGAACGCAGTTGCCAAAAACGCAATCGGCGCGATTTACGCCCGTTTTGAAAGCGCGGGTTTCACTATTATTGCTTCTAAAATGCTGCACCTGAGCCGTGAGCAGGCGGAAGGTTTCTACGCCGAGCATCAGGGCAAACCGTTCTTTGACGGTCTGGTGGATTTCATGACCTCCGGTCCGATCATGGTTCAGGTACTGCAGGCCGAAAACGCGGTGCAGCGTAACCGCGATATCATGGGCGCCACCAACCCGGCCAACGCACTGGCTGGCACGCTGCGTGCGGATTACGCCGACAGCTTCACCGAAAACGCGGTGCACGGCTCTGATTCCGTAGAGTCCGCCGAGCGTGAAATCGCTTATTTCTTCAGCGCGGACGAAGTTTTCCCGCGTACCCGCTAATTCTGGCGAAACACCGCCTTCCCCGGTAAAAAATGCGGCTGAGGTAGCGCGGGTGTTATAAAATTTGTACAATGCCGCGCCCCGGATGAGCACGTGCTCAGCCGGGGCGTTTCTTTATTATCCGTTTCCCTTTCGCGCCATAACGTGTAACAACGAGGCCATGAGTCAATTTATGTCTGAGCAAACCGTATCTCCCGTCGTCGCTGTGGCTGACGCCATCGCCGTTGCCGCTAACAGCAATGAAAAAATCAACCTGCTGGATTTCAACCGTCAGCAAATGCGCGCTTTTTTCGCCGAACTGGGTGAAAAGCCGTTCCGCGCCGATCAGGTCATGAAATGGATCTATCACTACTGCTGTGATGATTTTAACCAGATGACCGACATTAATAAGGTGCTGCGCGGCAAGCTGCAGGCGATTGCGGAAATTCGGGCGCCCGAGGTGGTGGACGAACAACGCTCTTCCGATGGCACCATCAAGTGGGCGATTCTGGTTGACGGTCAGCGCGTGGAAACGGTGTACATTCCGGAAGAGGATCGCGCCACGCTGTGCGTCTCCTCGCAGGTTGGCTGCGCGCTGGAGTGCAAATTCTGTTCTACGGCGCAGCAGGGCTTCAACCGCAACCTGCGCGTATCCGAAATTATCGGGCAGGTATGGCGCGCGGCGAAAATTATCGGCGCCGCTAAAGTGACCGGTCAGCGCCCGATCACCAACGTGGTGATGATGGGGATGGGCGAACCGCTGCTGAACCTGACCAATGTGGTGCCGGCGATGGAAATCATGCTGGATGATTTTGGTTTCGGCCTGTCCAAACGCCGCGTTACGCTGTCGACTTCCGGCGTGGTGCCGGCGCTGGATAAGCTCGGCGACATGATCGACGTAGCGCTGGCGATTTCCCTGCATGCGCCGACCGATGAAATCCGTAACGAAATCATGCCGATCAACAAAAAGTATGATATCGAAACCTTCTTGTCCGCCGTGCGTCGCTATCTGGAGAAATCCAACGCCAATCAGGGGCGTGTGACCGTGGAATACGTGATGCTGGATCACATCAACGACGGTACCGAGCATGCCCACCAACTGGCCGAGTGCCTGAAAGATACGCCGTGCAAGATCAACCTGATTCCCTGGAACCCGTTCCCCGGCGCACCTTACGGCCGCAGTTCCAACAGCCGTGTCGATCGTTTTTCCAAGGTGCTGATGGAGTACGGCTTCACCACCATCGTGCGTAAAACCCGCGGTGATGATATTGATGCCGCCTGCGGTCAATTGGCGGGAGAAGTGGTGGATCGCACCAAACGTACGCTGAAGAAAAAGATGCAACACGACACGATTGCGGTAAAAACCGTCTGAAATTGACGTCAAATCAACCTGCCTTCTCAGGAAAGCAGGTGATAAATGCGTTTTCGGGGCTTATCATACGGTGTGGTCATTGATGACCTACAACTGCACCGGGTAGGCCGCCATCGGTGGCGGGCTGTCACGGGTGGCAGATTGCGGTAACATGTCACGGATTCGACGAGCCAGGATGGCTCGCGAGAGGAGTGTCAGGGATGAAACGGATGTTACTGGGTAAAGCCGTGGCGTTGGCCGCAGGCATGGGATTGCTGGCTGGATGCGCGCAAACGCCATCGCAACAGGTGAGTCCCGCGGCGGCGCAGACGCGGTTGCAACTGGGACTGGAGTATCTGGCCCGTAATAATCTTGATGCCGCGCGCGACAATCTGCAAAAAGCGGAACAACTCGCGCCGGATGATTACCGGACCCAGTTGGGAATGGCGCTGTACGAGCAGCGCATCGGCGAGAATCAGGCCGCTGAGACACGTTATCGTCGCCTGCTGCGGCAGGCGCCCGCCAACGGCGGCGTAATGAATAATTACGGTGCGTTTCTCTGTGGTTTAGGGCAGTATGTAGCGGCGCAACGGCAGTTCGCAGCTGCGGCGCAACTCCCTGATTACCATCAGGTTGCCGATGCACTTGAGAACGCGGGATATTGTTTCCTCAATGCCGGTAAGCCGGATGAGGCGAGTCAGTGGCTCAGCCGTGCGCTGAGATACGATCCCGCCAGGGGAAACCGGCTTCTGGCGGAAGCGAACAGCCGCTTTGCCGCCGGGCGCTATGATCAGGCGCGATTGCTCCTGAATATTTACCAGCCATTGCTTACGGCAAACGCCGAAAGCCTGTGGCTACAGATTCGTTTCGCCGCGCTGGCGGGGCATCATGACGAGGTTAAACGTTATGGCGGATTGCTGGCGCGAAGTTTTCCACAATCCAAACAGTACCAGCAGTTCTTAGCTAATGAATACTGAAGCCACTCAAGATAATACTGCAGCAACGATAATGACCCCTGGCGAACGTTTGCGTGAAGCGCGCGAGCGGTTGGGACTGACGCAACAGGTTGTTGCAGAACGGTTGTGCCTGAAAGTGTCGACCGTTCGCGAAATAGAAGACAACAATACGCCCGCTGGCCTTGCTCCTACCTTTTTGCGCGGTTATATCCGCTCTTATGCCCGACTGGTTCACCTCCCTGAAGACGAATTGCTGCCGATGCTGGAAAAACAGGTCGTGCCGAGTCGCGTCTCCAATGTGGCGCCGATGCAGAGCCTGGCGTTGGGCAAAAGCCGCAAGAAGCGCGATGGCTGGCTGATGCTGTTCACCTGGTTGATTCTGCTTGGCGTACTGGGCCTGACGGTGGCCTGGTGGTGGCAGAACCATCAGGCGCAGCAGCAGGAAATCAATTCGATGGTGGATCACGCCAACGCGTCCCAAAACCGTAAAGACGGGCAGACCGCTGATGCGAACAGCGATCCGGAACCGGTGGATAACGATGAAAGCGTGGCGGGCGCGCCGTCCGGCAACGGGCAGCCTATCGTACTTAACCCGCCTGCCGCCGCGCCTTCACAGCCTGCCGTTGCTACGCCAGTCGCTCCGACGACTAACGCGCCTGCCAGTGCGGCGCCTCAGGCTTCGACATCGGTTTCAGATCAGCCGTTGCTGAATCAGTCTGCCACCGCGCCGGCCAGTACTGCGCCAGCGGCTGATGCTTCCGGCGCGCCGGGTGCCATCGTGATGCGCTTTACCGCGGATTGCTGGCTGGAAGTGGTCGATGCGGCCGGCAAGAAACTGTTCAGCGGCGTACAGCGTAACGGCAATGTGCTGAACCTGACCGGCCAGGCGCCGTACCGGTTAAAAATCGGCGCGCCGGGCGCGGTGCAGGTCGAGTTTCAGGGCAAACCGGTGGATTTGAGCCGTTTTGTCAAAAGCCATCAGGTGGCTCGTATTACGCTGACGGCTCAGTAATCGTGCCGTCGCACTGGCAATTGTGGAGAAGAAGTGATGCATAACCCCGCACCCATCAACCGCCGCAAATCAACCCGGATTTACGTCGGCAAGGTGCCTGTCGGTGATGGCGCGCCGATTGCAGTGCAGTCGATGACCAATACCCGCACTACCGACGTTGACGCCACGGTCAGGCAGATCAAGTCGCTGGAAAGGGTTGGCGTGGACATCGTGCGCGTCTCGGTACCGACTATGGACGCCGCCGAAGCATTTCGTCTGATTAAACAACAGGTGGATGTGCCGCTGGTGGCGGATATCCATTTTGACTACCGTATCGCGCTGAAAGTGGCGGAATACGGGGTCGATTGCCTGCGCATCAATCCCGGCAATATCGGTAGCGAAGAGCGTATCCGTTCGGTAGTGGATTGCGCGCGCGACAAAAATATTCCGATCCGCATTGGCGTGAACGCCGGTTCGCTGGAAAAGGATCTGCAGGAAAAATACGGCGAACCGACGCCGGAAGCGCTGCTGGAATCCGCCATGCGCCATGTGGATATTCTCGATCGCCTCAATTTCCATACCTTCAAGGTCAGCGTCAAAGCGTCGGACGTGTTCCTGGCGGTGCAGTCCTACCGCTTGCTGGCGTCCCGTATCGATCAGCCGTTGCATCTGGGGATCACCGAAGCAGGCGGCGCGCGCAGCGGCGCGGTGAAATCCGCTATCGGCCTTGGATTGCTGCTTTCTGAAGGTATCGGCGATACGCTGCGCGTCTCGCTGGCGGCCGATCCGGTGGAAGAGGTCAAGGTCGGTTTCGATATTCTCAAGTCTCTGCGTATCCGTTCCCGCGGCATCAATTTCATTGCCTGCCCGACCTGCTCTCGTCAGGAATTCGACGTGATCGGCACGGTGAACGCGTTGGAACAGCGGCTGGAAGACATCGTCACGCCGATGGATGTATCGATTATCGGTTGCGTGGTCAACGGTCCAGGCGAAGCGCTGGTATCGACGCTGGGCGTAACCGGCGGCAACAAGAAGAGCGGTTTTTACGAAGACGGCGTCCGGCAGAAAGAACGTTTTGACAACGACGATATGATCGACCAACTGGAAGCCAGGATCCGCGCCAAGGCGTCTATGCTGGATGAAAAACAGCGTATCGCCGTCAATATGGTGGATAAGTGATCCGGTCTGCACGAATGCGATCCGGCACCAATTCCTGAATTGAAGCGCCCGATGATAGCGGCAGCGACATTGAAGACATTGCGTCGTTGCTCCTATAATCGGGTCTATTTTTTAAAAGCGCATTAATTTCTGAAAACGCATAGAGAACTGACGTGGCAAAGAATATTCAAGCCATCCGTGGCATGAACGACTACCTGCCAGCCGAAACGGCACTGTGGCAGCGTATTGAAGACAGCCTGAAACAGGTACTCCGCGGGTACGGCTATAGCGAAATCCGTATGCCGATCGTCGAGCAGACCTCGCTGTTCAAACGTGCGATCGGCGAAGTAACCGATGTGGTTGAAAAGGAAATGTACACTTTTGAGGACCGCAACGGCGACAGCCTGACTTTGCGTCCCGAAGGCACGGCAGGGTGTGTCCGCGCCGGAATCGAGCACGGCATTCTGTACAATCAAGAGCAGCGGCTGTGGTATATCGGCCCGATGTTCCGCCACGAGCGTCCGCAGAAAGGGCGTTATCGCCAGTTCCATCAGTTGGGATGTGAAGTGTTTGGTCTGAAAGGACCGGATGTGGATGCGGAACTAATTCTGATGACCGCCCGCTGGTGGCGCGTGCTGGGTATCGATCAGCACGTCAGTCTGGAACTGAACTCGATCGGCTCTTTGGACGCCCGCGCCCGCTACCGCGAAGCGCTGATTGCCTTCCTGGAAGAGCACAAAGATCAGCTGGATGAAGACTGCCTGCGTCGTATGTATACCAATCCGCTGCGTGTGCTCGACTCCAAGAATGCTCAGGTGCAGGCGTTGCTGGATAACGCACCGGTGCTGACCGATTATCTGGATGACGACTCTCGCGCGCATTTCGATGAATTGTGTGAACTTTTAACCCAGTCCGGCATCCCATATAAGGTTAATCCGCGGCTGGTTCGCGGACTGGACTATTACAACCGTACCGTTTTCGAATGGGTTACCAGCAGTCTGGGGTCTCAGGGGACGGTGTGCGGCGGCGGTCGTTATGACGGTATGGTCGAACAGCTTGGCGGCTCCAGTACGCCGGCGGTGGGGTTTGCCATGGGGCTGGAACGTCTGGTGCTGCTGGTGCAGACCGTCAATCCGGCGTTCGCGGCGCAGCCTGGCGTAGACGCGTACCTGATTTCATCCGGTGCCGGCACGCAGCATGCGGCGATTCAGCTGGCGGAAAAAGTGCGCGACGCGCTGCCGCAGTTGAAGCTGATGACCAACTACGGCGGCGGTAATTTCAAGAAACAGTTTGCCCGCGCGGACAAGAGCGGGGCGCGGGTTGCGCTGGTGCTGGGCGAAACCGAAGTGGCTGCCGGGCAGGTGGTGGTGAAAAACCTGACCAGCGGCGAGCAGGAAACCCTGGCTCAGGCGGATGTGGCGGCGCGTCTGGCGGCGTTACTGAATTAAGGAGAAAGGCAGCGTGGAAGTCTATAGCACTGAAAACGAGCAGGTTGAGGCGATTCGCCGCTTCTTTATCGAGAATGGCAAGGCGTTGGCTATCGGCGTGGTGCTGGGTATCGGCGCCCTGGTAGGCTGGCGTTTCTGGCAAAACCATCAGGAAAGCAACGCGATGGCGGCTTCCGCTGCCTATCAGCAAGTGACCGAATCTCTGTCTGCCGGTACGCCGGAAGGCGTTGCCGGCGCTGAAAAGTTTGTCACCGGCGATCATGGCAATTACGGCGCGCTGGCTTCGCTGGCGCTGGCGCACCAGTTCGTTGAAAAAAATGATATCGCCAAAGCCGAGCAGCAGCTCCGTCAGGCATTGAGCCAGACCAAAGATGGCGATTTGCAGGCGCTGATCAATCTGCGCCTGGCTCGCGTACTGTTGCAGCAGAAGAAGCCGGATGATGCGTTGAAAACGCTCGATGCCATCAAGCTGGAAGGCTGGACGGCGATGGTAGCGGATGTTCGCGGCGACGTACTGGCGAGCAAAGGCGACAATCAGGGCGCGCGTGATGCCTACAACAAAGGCATGGCGGCGAAACCTTCTCAGGGGCTGCAATCCCTGTTACGTATCAAACTGAACAATCTGCCCAGCTAAGAGGGACTTCATGCAACTGCGTAAAACACTTTTGGTCGGACTGGTTTCCGTCACCCTGCTGAGCGGCTGTTCGCTGTTTGATCGCGAGGAAGACGTGGTCAAAATGTCTCCGCTGCCGCAGGTGACCAACCAGTTTACCCCCACCAAAGTCTGGAGTCGCTCCGTTGGAGACGGTACCGGTGAGTTCTACTCCAACCTGCATCCGACCTGGCAGGACAGCCGCGTGTATGCGGCCGATCGTCACGGCACGGTAAAAGCGCTGGATCTTAATAGCGGCGAAGAGAAATGGCGCGCCGATCTGGCGGAGAAAACCGGTCTGCTGTCCAGCAACCGTCCGGCGCTGCTGTCGGGCGGCGTGGCTGTGTCGGGCAACCATGTTTATGTCGGTAGCGAACGCGCGCAGCTGTTCGCCCTGAACGCTGACGACGGTACTGTGCAGTGGCAGACCAAAGTGGCGGGTGAAGTATTATCCAGCCCGGTGGTCAGCGATGGCGTGGTGATCATTCATACCAGCAACGGCATGCTGCAGGCGCTCAGCGAGTCTGACGGCACCATCAAATGGACCGTGAATCTGGATATGCCGTCGCTGTCGCTGCGCGGCGAGTCTGCGCCGGTGACGGCGTTTGGCGCGGCGATTGTCGGTGGCGACAACGGGCGCGTCAGCGCGGTAATGATCAATCAGGGTCAGTTGATTTGGCAGCAACGTATCTCCCAGCCGGGCGGCGCGACTGAAATCGCTCGTCTGAACGACGTCGACACCACGCCGGTCGTGGCAGGCAACGTGGTGTATGCACTGGGATATAATGGCAACCTGACCGCACTGGATCTGCGTTCCGGGCAGATTACCTGGAAGCGTGAAATTGGTTCGGTGAATGATTTCATCGTCGATGGCGATCGTATTTATCTGGTCGATCAGGACGATCGCATTACGGCGCTGAACACCAACGGCGGCGTGGTGATCTGGCGGCAGGGCGATCTGCTGCACCGTAACCTGACGGCGCCGGCGTTGTATAATGGATATCTGGTGGTCGGCGATGCCGAAGGCTATCTGCACTGGGTCAACACGACTGACGGCCGCTTTGTGGTCCAGCAGAAAGTGGATAGCTCCGGCCTGCTGAGCAAGCCGGTGGTCGCCAGCGACAAGCTGCTGGTGCAGGCTAAAGGCGGCGAGGTTTACGCCTTTACCCGTTAACCGCTTCGCATGACCGGGACGGGCGGTGTATCCGCCATCCCCATAACGGCTCCTGATACTGTCAGGGGCCGTTTCGTCTTTTATCATCAGCAGTCCTTTCTGCTGTAACGAATTGAAATATAAGCAATGAGGTTGTAACAATGATACCTGTCGTCGCGCTGGTCGGGCGCCCGAATGTGGGGAAGTCCACGCTGTTTAACCGTTTAACGCGTACCCGTGACGCATTGGTGGCGGATTTCCCTGGGCTGACGCGTGACCGCAAGTATGGTCGTGCTGAGGTGGAGGGAAATGAATTCATTATTATCGATACCGGCGGTATCGACGGTAATGAAGATGGCGTGGAAACGCGCATGGCCGAGCAGTCGCTGCTGGCGATTGAAGAAGCGGATATCGTGCTGTTTCTGGTGGATGCCCGCGATGGCCTGATGCCGGCGGATCACGCCATTGCTCAGCATTTGCGTACGCGTGAAAAAGACACGTTTCTGGTTGCCAACAAAGTCGATGGCATCGATATCGATACCGGTATTGCCGATTTCTATTCGCTCGGGCTGGGCGAGGTGTATCCGATTGCGGCGTCGCATGGTCGTGGCGTCACTTCTCTGCTGGAAAAGGTGCTGTTGCCGTTTGCCGTCGATCCGGTGCAGGAAACGCGTGAACTGACCGAAGAAGAAGCGAACGCGGCTTACTGGGCGGAACAGCTCGGTGAAGGCGACGGCGATGGCGAAGAAGGTGAAGACGATGCGCTGAATCTGGAGGGGCTGCCGATTAAACTGGCTATCGTCGGCCGTCCGAATGTCGGTAAGTCAACGTTGACCAACCGTATTCTCGGGGAAGAGCGGGTGGTGGTGTACGACATGCCGGGCACCACGCGCGACAGTATCTACATCCCGATGGAGCGCGATGGTCGCGACTACGTGCTGATCGATACCGCCGGGGTACGTAAACGCGGCAAGATTACCGATGCCGTTGAGAAGTTCTCGGTGATCAAGACATTGCAGGCGATCGAAGACGCTAACGTGGTGTTGTTGGTGATTGACGCCCGCGAAGGGATTTCCGATCAGGATCTGTCGCTGCTGGGCTTTATCCTCAATTCCGGCCGTTCGCTGGTCATTGTGGTGAACAAGTGGGATGGACTGTCGCAGGAGGTCAAGGAGCAGGTGAAGGAAACCCTCGACCTGCGCCTCGGTTTCATTGATTTTGCCCGCATTCACTTTATTTCGGCGCTGCATGGTAGCGGTGTGGGCAACCTGTTTGAATCCGTCAACGAAGCCTACGAGTGTTCCACCCGCCGTGTGGGAACCGCGATGCTGACCCGCATCATGCAGATGGCGGCGGACGACCACCAGCCGCCGTTAGTGCGTGGCCGTCGTGTGAAGCTGAAATACGCCCATGCCGGGGGATACAATCCGCCGATCGTAGTGATCCACGGCAATCAGGTCAAAGATCTGCCTGATTCCTACAAGCGCTACCTGATGAACTACTACCGGCGCTCGCTGGATGTCATGGGAACGCCGATTCGTATTCAGTTCAAGGAAGGGGAAAACCCGTTCGCCGACAAACGCAACACGCTGACGCCGAATCAGCTGCGCAAGCGTAAACGCCTGATGCAGCACCTCAAGAAAGGCAAGTAAGCATAGCGGTGTAAACCCGCTGTTATATCGGGGCAGGAGCGATTCTGCCCCGTTTTTCATGTGTGATCCGGAGAAGGGCGATGGACGCTTATTGTCCCGAGTGTCAGCAGCCGATGGTGTGGCGCGGCAATGAACAGTACCGTTGTGAGGCTTGCCAGCGAGATTTGCTGCGTTTGGCGCTGTGTCCGCAATGCGAACAGCCGTTGCAGGTATTGCGCGCCTGTGGGACGGAAAGTTATCTGTGCGCCGACGGCCACGGGCTGATTTCACGTTCCCGCGTGGTCATTCGTTACCAGCCTAAGAGCCTATCTCAATAGGCGTAATTGGCGCAGCCAGTTTGGACACGGACAGTGCGGAGAACCCGGAGCGTACACGTAGTACGTGAGGATTTCGAGCACTGCCCAGGTTCAAAATGGCAAGTAAAATAGCCCTATTGGGATAGGCTCTAAGTAGCCGTCAGGAGGTTTGATCGTCGTCCAGACCATTGCGCCACAAGGCTTCCAGCTCTGATGGCGCGCTCTGCTCGGGGATCAGCAATACCCAGTCCGTTTGGCGGATATCCGGCGTATTGCAGTAGTGAATATGGATACGGTAGTAGAACTGATCTCCGCTGCCGGGAGAGTCTGGCTGACCGGGTTGCTGCGCGGCCGGCAGAACGTCACGCAGCATGGCGCAGAGTTTCTCCTTCTTGGCGGCGGGGACTTCGGCCAGCGCGAAGCGGCGCAGGCCGGCCAGTCTGGGTATCCAGGCGAAACCGCCCTCGCGCGCCAGTTCAATAATCACATCATCCGTCAAATCGGGCAGGTTATTCCTGTTCGTGCTCATTAAGAATTCCCGTGTCGACCCCGACCTGATGCCAGGCACGCAGCACAGCGTCGGCTACCGCTTCATTAAAGCGCTTTTTGGCGTGTTCCACGGTAAATCTGGCAAAGATGGAGAAATCCGCATTTTGCGGCAGCGCTTTGTCGCACAGGGCGTCGTACCAGATACGCCCGGTTTTTTCCCAGGAGTAGCCGCCCAGCGCCATAGCCGCCAGATAGAAGGCACGGTTGGGAATTCCGGAGTTCAGGTGTACGCCGCCGTTGTCCTCGCGGGTATTGACGAAATCCCGCATATGGGCAGGTTGTGGGTCGGTGCCCAGCAACAGGTCGTCATAGGCGGTGCCGGGACGAGCCATGGAACGCAGGCCCTTACCATCGATGCCGTCGGCCAGCAGTCCTTCACCAATAATCCAGTCCGCCTGCTGTACCTTCTGATTGCGGTAGTACTGTTTGACCATAGAGCCAAACACGTCCGCGAGTGATTCGTTAAGCGCGCCGGACTGGCGGAAGTACAGCAGGTTGCTTTCACTTTCCACCACGCCATGCGACAGCTCATGGGCGATCACATCCAGCGCGATAGTGAAACGATTGAAGATTTTGCCGTCGCCGTCGCCAAACACCATCTGCTGCCCGTTCCAGAACGCATTCTGGTAATCCTTGCCGTAGTGGACGCTGCCGATCAGCGGCAATCCTTTGTTGTCCAAAGAGTTACGACCGAAGATTTTCCAGAAGAAGTCATAGGTAATGCCCAGATAGGTATAGGCTTCATCAACAGTGATATCGCCATTTCCCGGCTGACCTTCCGTCCGTACTCGTTTGCCGGGCAATGTCTGCTGGTGCTCTGCGTCGTAGATATTGCGCTGTATCTTGCCGGCAGGGTGTTCCTCATGGTCATCGGGGTGGATGACTGGGGCCACCATCAGTGACTGCACGTGCATCAGAGTTTGTTGCGCGCAACGACGTTCCTCATCCGATCCATTGTTGATAATGCGATGCAGAATATAGGGCGGAATGATGTTACGGGCGGATTGCATACTTCATCTCCTTATGCCTTGCAGTATGGTTTGCAACATATTATCAACACTGATCTATCACAGTTATGACACGATAAGTATAGCCTAATCACTAAATATTTTTCGTCTGGCGTCTGACGCGCGGTTTAGTAGATTCTTTTTTGATTTCAGTGATCTGACTCTCTACCCAGCCATCCTGCAGCCGAGTTTTCAAGATATCGCCCTTGATGGCCTGAGCAGTGTGTTTCATGACTTTGCCATCCGGGGCGGTGGTGACGCTGTAGCCGCGGGCCAGCGTTGCCAGTGGGCTGACGGCTTCGAGATGGGAACAGGCTTCGCCAAATCGTTGTTTATGCTGATTAAGTTGCTTTTCCAGCGCGGATTGCATGCGGTAGCGCAACTGTTGTACCTGCTGCTGCGCACGGTGCAGGCGGGGTTGCGGCTGGTGCTGCCGTAGCCGCAGGACAACACGTTCCTGACGGCGAGTCTGTTGACGCAGTTGCAACTGGATGGCTTCGTCCAGACGCTGGCGCAGGCGAAGTAATTGCGTCTGCTGGCGGGCCAGACGCAGTTGCGGATGTTGCTGATGCAGTCGATGCTGCAACCTGACGAATTGCTGCTGACGTTGCGCCAGATAGTAGTCCATCGCCATTTCCAGCCGCTGGCGCTGAGACTGAATCTGCCGCAGCAGCTCCAGTTGGTTACGGCTGACCAGTTCCGCTGCCGCGGAAGGCGTCGGCGCGCGCAGATCCGCCACGAAGTCGGCGATGGTCACATCGGTTTCGTGACCGACCGCGCTGACAATCGGGATGCGGCTGGCAAAAATAGCTCGCGCCACCCGCTCATCGTTGAAGCTCCACAGGTCTTCCAGCGATCCGCCGCCGCGGCCGACGATCAGCACATCGCATTCCTGACGCAGGTTGGCTAGCTCAATGGCCCGCACAATTTGAGCCGGCGCATCCACGCCCTGCACCGCCGTCGGGTAGACAACCACCGGCAGCGAAGGGTCGCGCCGTTGCAGAATATGCAGGATATCGTGCAGCGCCGCGCCGCTGGCGGAGGTAATGACGCCAACCTGACGCGCCGGTTTGGGCAGCAATTGCTTGTACTGTTGATCGAATAGCCCTTCCGCCGACAGGCGCTGTTTCAACTGCTCGAATTGCTGTTGCAGCAGGCCGTCGCCTGCCGGGTGCATGCTTTCAGCCAGCAACTGGTAGTCGCCGCGCGGTTCGTACAGCGTGATGGTGGCGCGAATCAGCACCTGCTGCCCGTTTTGCGGTCGGAAGGTGACTCGCCGATTGCTGGTGCGAAACATGGCGCAACGCACCTGAGCGCGCTCGTCTTTCAGCGTAAAGTACCAGTGACCGGAGGAGGGCTGGGAGAAATTGGATATTTCACCGGAGAGCCAGACCTGGCCCATTTCACCTTCCAGCAACTGTTTTACCGTCTGATTCAGGCGGCTGACGGTAAATATGGCGGATGACGGCAATGAGGACATTGTGACCCGGATCAAATAGTAAAACAGAGAGTTAATCCATCAATACTACCGGTCAGTGGGCGGTTCGCAAGCATTTTTATAAAAAAATACTGGAGGCAATCGATTTCGCCCTGTATAATGCCGCGGCAATATTTTATCTAATTCCCATCCCATTTCCGGTGAGATATTGCCATGTTACGTATCGCTAAAGAAGCTCTGACCTTCGATGATGTTCTCCTCGTTCCAGCCCATTCCACGGTTCTGCCCAACACGGCCGATCTGAGCACGCAACTGACTCAGCGCATTCGTCTGAACATTCCCATGCTGTCCGCCGCAATGGATACCGTGACCGAGTCCGGGCTGGCTATTGCGCTGGCGCAGGAAGGCGGCATCGGTTTTATTCACAAGAACATGCCGATTGAGCGTCAGGCGGAAGAAGTCAGCCGCGTGAAGCGCCATGAAAGCGGCGTGGTGGTCGATCCGCAGACCGTAACCCCGGAAACCACGCTGCGTCAGGTGAAAGAACTCACTGAACGCAATGGTTTCGCCGGTTATCCGGTGGTAACGAAAGGCAATGAGCTGGTCGGTATCATCACCGGTCGTGACGTGCGTTTCGTCACCGATCTGGACCGCCCGGTCAGCGCGGTCATGACCCCGAAAGAACGTCTGGTGACGGTAAAAGAGGGCGAAGCCCGCGAGGTGGTGTTGCAGAAAATGCACGAGCGCCGCATCGAAAAAGCGCTGGTGGTGGATGCGCAATTCCGTCTGGTCGGGATGATCACGGTAAAAGATTTCCAGAAAGCTGAACGTAAGCCGAACGCCTGTAAAGACGAACACGGTCGTCTGCGCGTGGGTGCAGCAGTTGGCGCCGGCGCCGGTAACGAAGAGCGTATCGACGCGCTGGTCGCCGCCGGTGTGGACGTGTTGTTGATCGACTCCTCGCACGGTCACTCCGAAGGCGTGTTGCAGCGTATCCGCGAAACCCGCGCCAAATACCCGGAACTGCAGATTATCGGCGGTAACGTGGCGACGGGCGCTGGCGCACGCGCGCTGGCCGAAGCCGGCGTGAGCGCGGTGAAAGTGGGTATCGGCCCTGGCTCCATCTGTACGACCCGTATCGTGACCGGCGTGGGCGTACCGCAGATTACCGCGATTGCCGATGCGGTTGACGCGCTGGAAGGCACCGGCATTCCGGTGATTGCCGACGGCGGTATCCGTTTCTCCGGCGACATCGCCAAAGCCATCGCCGCCGGCGCCGCCTGCGTGATGGTCGGTTCCATGCTGGCCGGCACCGAAGAATCGCCGGGCGAGATCGAACTGTATCAGGGCCGCGCGTTTAAATCTTACCGCGGCATGGGCTCTCTGGGCGCGATGTCCAAAGGGTCGTCCGACCGTTACTTCCAGTCTGACAATGCCGCCGACAAACTGGTGCCGGAAGGTATCGAAGGCCGCGTGGCTTATAAAGGCCGCCTGAAAGAGATCGTACACCAGCAGATGGGCGGCCTGCGCTCCTGTATGGGCCTGACCGGTTGCCCGACCATCGACGCGCTGCGCACCAAAGCCGAATTTGTGCGCATCAGCGGCGCCGGTATTCAGGAAAGTCACGTTCATGATGTGACCATCACCAAAGAGTCGCCGAACTATCGCATGGGCTAAGCGCGTTACCGGCTGATTTAATGTTACGAACCCGGTAAACTTGCCGGGTTCAATTTTTCTTTCGCTCCGTAGTGGAATACGCCTCTCATGACAGAAAACATTCATCAACATCGCATTCTTATTCTGGATTTCGGTTCGCAATACACGCAGCTGGTGGCACGTCGCGTGCGTGAGCTGGGCGTATACTGCGAACTGTGGGCATGGGATGTCACCGAAGCGCAGATTCGCGAGTTCAACCCGAATGGCATCATCCTTTCCGGCGGCCCGGAAAGTACCACCGAGTTCAATAGCCCGCGCGCGCCGGAATATGTTTTCCAGGCAGGCGTGCCGGTACTGGGCGTATGCTACGGCATGCAGACTATGGCGATGCAACTGGGCGGCAAGGTCGAAGGCTCCAGCGAGCGTGAGTTCGGTTATGCGCAGGTGGAAGTCAAGACCAACAGCGCGCTGATCCGCGACATTCAGGATGCCGTCAGCGCCAGCGGCGCACCGTTGCTGGATGTGTGGATGAGCCACGGCGACAAAGTCACCGCCATCCCGGCTGACTTCGTGACCGTTGCCAGCACCGACACCTGCCCGTATGCCATCATGGCTAACGAAGAAAAACGTTTTTACGGCGTGCAGTTCCACCCGGAAGTGACCCACACCCGTCAGGGCCAGCGTATGCTGGAGCGTTTTGTGCGCGACATCTGCCAGTGTGAGGCGCTGTGGACCCCGGCAAAAATCATCGACGACGCAGTTGAACGCATCCGCGTGCAGGTTGGTAAAGACAAGGTGATTCTCGGCCTGTCCGGCGGTGTCGATTCCTCGGTGACCGCATTGCTGTTGCACCGCGCCATCGGCGATCGCCTGACCTGCGTGTTCGTAGACAACGGTCTGCTGCGCCTGAACGAAGCCGAGCAGGTGATGGAGATGTTCGGCGATCAGTTCGGCCTGAACATTGTCCATGTGCCGGCGGAAGAGCGTTTCCTGTCCGCACTGGCGGGCATTGACGACCCGGAAGCCAAACGCAAAACCATCGGCCGCGTATTTGTGGACGTGTTCGACGAAGAAGCGGGTAAGCTGACCGACGTGAAATGGCTGGCGCAAGGCACCATCTATCCGGACGTGATCGAGTCCGCCGCTTCCGCCACCGGCAAAGCGCACGTCATCAAATCGCACCACAACGTCGGCGGTTTGCCGGACGACATGGCGCTGGGGCTGGTTGAGCCGCTGAAAGAGCTGTTCAAAGACGAAGTGCGCAAGATTGGTCTGGAACTGGGCCTGCCGTACAACATGCTGTACCGTCATCCGTTCCCGGGGCCGGGTTTGGGTGTGCGCGTACTGGGCGAAGTGAAGAAAGAGTACTGCGATCTGCTGCGCCGTGCTGACGCTATCTTCATCGAAGAGCTGCACAAAGCGGACCTGTACGACAAAGTCAGCCAGGCATTCACCGTGTTCCTGCCGGTGCGTTCCGTCGGCGTAATGGGCGACGGCCGCAAATACGACTGGGTCGTTTCACTGCGCGCGGTTGAAACCATCGACTTTATGACCGCGCACTGGGCGCACCTGCCGTACGAATTCCTCGGCCGCGTCTCCAACCGCATCATCAACGAAGTCGACGGGATTTCAAGGGTCGTCTATGACGTGTCCGGCAAGCCGCCGGCTACGATCGAGTGGGAATGATCCAAGTTTCTTCAGAAACTATCGCCAACTATCGAAAAATCACCACAACAGTTTGATTCTTCATTAAATTGATTGTGGTGACTATCGGTGGCTACCGCCAGTCAGCAGAACCGGCTGGCGGTAGAGGCGACGGTAAGCCAAAAGACCCGGATTAACACCCTGCCGTTGATGATTGATTCTGTTTCGGTCGTGACGGTAAACATTCCCTCCCGAAGTTAGGCGTGATGCTCTCCGACGCCGCACTGCGTACTCTCAAGCCCAAAGCCAGGCCGTAAAGGTTTCCGACCGGAACGGCATGTATGTCATGGTATCGACTGCCGGTACCGTCACTCCCTGACAAGCGAGCCGTCCATTTCCTCTCGTGACATAGCATTGCGTTGACCTGGCGGTTTTAGTCTGGGCTTTGCTTTATTCCCCTATGCCATTTGACCGTCTGGCGTCCATCACACGA
Organism: Dickeya fangzhongdai; assembly: GCF_002812485.1. Lineage (NCBI taxonomy): Bacteria > Pseudomonadati > Pseudomonadota > Gammaproteobacteria > Enterobacterales > Pectobacteriaceae > Dickeya > Dickeya fangzhongdai. The sequence continues at coordinate 3,641,672 of NZ_CP025003.1, read as the reverse complement.
TGCAAGTGAGTTTCTATCCAGTCGGTAAGAACCGACACTTGCTCTGCGGCCTCTGAACCTAGAGGCGTCAGGCTGTACTCGACATGAGGCGGCACGACTGGATAGGAAACACGGTGGATGAATCCATCCATCTCCAGGCATTGCAATGTTTGCGCCAGCATTTTTTCACTCACTTTGGGTGAACGCCGTCGCAGCTCACTAAAGCGCAGTGTGCTACCGCGTAAAGCCAGCAGGATGAGTACCCCCCACAGACTCGTCATGTGCTTCAGTACTTCTCTTGAAGGGCAATCCACGGTCTGCAATTCGCCTCGACGGACTTGCTCTGATAATGAAGGTTGCAGGCCATCGATCTGAAAAACTGGCAAATCACTCATATACTTACCTTTTTGTGCGTACTTTCTAAAAGTTAGTTAGGAATATACACTTGCGCCTCAGTCAAAACAACCACACAGGAACGCATCATGATTCTGGTTACTGGCGCCTCTGGCCATCTTGGTCAACGGGTGCTTCATCATCTTATTGAAACACTTGCCATTCCGATCTCCGGCATCGTTGCCGCCGGTCGTGTTGCTACGGTCACGGACGATTTCCAGCAAATCACCGGAATCGCACCACAAACTTTCAGCGACTGGCTGAATGCTAATCAAACCTGGTTGGGGGAGCTCTGACATGAAAGCAGTTGTTTCTAATGCAGCACGTGGACTTGATGGCTTGCGTATTGTGGAAATGGACGATCCGGGATTGCCAGGCTCGGGTGAAATCCGGGTCCATATCCACGCCAGTTCGCTCAATTACCATGACCTCGGTGTCGTCAGTGGTCATATGCCGGTAGCGGATAACCGTATTCCCATGTCTGATGGGGCAGGTATCGTGGAGGCTGTCGGAGACGGCGTGACTGAATTTGCCGTGGGTGACCACGTGGTCTCAACGTTTTTCCCCCAATGGCTGGATGGAGTGCCCACCGTCGCAGGTTTTGCGACAACGCCGGGAGATGGTGTCGATGGCTTTGCGCGTGAATACGTCGTCATGCCAGCCACCGCTTTTACCCGCGCTCCTCTGGGTTACAGTCATGTTGAAGCGGCGACGCTGACCACCGCAGGCCTGACTGCCTGGCGTGCTCTGGTGGTTAATGGTCAGATCAAGGCTGGCGACAGCGTCCTCGTCATGGGTACGGGGGGCGTTTCAATCTTCGCGTTGCAGTTTGCCAAGGCGCTGGGCGCCACGGTCATTGCAACGTCGTCGTCCGATGAAAAGCTGGCCCGTGTGCAGCAGTTGGGAGCTGATCATCTGATCAACTACCGCAAAGACCCCGAGTGGGGGACGAGCGTACAGGCCATCACCAATGGGCGAGGCGTTGATCACGTTATTGAAGTTGGCGGTGCCGGAACCTTAACGCAATCCATCCAGGCTGGGCGCGTCGGTGGGCATATTGCCTTGATTGGCGTGTTGAGCGGCACTAACGGCGTGGTGCCGACTGCCGAGTTGCTGATTCGTCAGCAACGCCTGCAAGGGCTCATCGTTGGCAACCGTCAGCATCAACAGGATCTTGTGCGTGCGATTGACGTGATTGGCGTCAAGCCTGTCATCGATCGTACTTTCCCGCTGGCAAATATTGCCGATGCCTTCCGTTTGCAGCAGGCAGGCGGTCACTTTGGCAAGATTGTCCTTGAAATCTGATGGGCGTTACTGCAGTGAAACATTCGTTGATGAAAAAAATGATCATCGCCATATCGTTTGCCAGCCTGTTCAGTGGGGTAGCGCAAGCCGGTGAAGCGCCGGCGTCGACAGTGTCTCCGTCAGTGAAAGCAAATCAATCCGCTAGCAACAAGCAGCGCGTGACCGATTATATGCATGCCTTGTTTGTCGAGCGGGATCTGGGGAAGGTTGAAACGTTCTGGGGTAAGGAAATGATCCAGCATAACCCCACGATGATTTAAGCTTGGTGTAGAGTCAGACATTGATAAACTCACGCTTTTCCATCAATGAGTCAACTTTATGGCTACCTTGTTTTCAGCAGAATCCTTGCGGGGTATTACCAACTTTGTTATCGCGGCACAGTCCCGTAGCTTTACTGAAGCCGCCGAACACTTGGGCATTACCAAATCTGCGGTAGGAAAAAGCATCGCCCGGCTTGAAGAAAGACTGGGTACTCAGCTCTTTCACCGCTCCACGCGCAAGCTGAGCCTGACGAGTGATGGAGAGGCTTATCTGAAAAGTTGCCTGTCGGCGCTGGATATTCTGGACTCGGCTGAACACGCGCTGTGCAGAAAGCAGGAAGTGCCTGCCGGCTCGGTGCGTATAGACATGCCGGCCTCATTTGGTCGAAATCTGATGATGCCGGTGCTGCTGGATGTTCTGGCCCGCTATCCTGCTCTGCGACTCATTCTTACTTTTAACGATCGGCTGATTGACCCGGTGGAGGAGGGGATTGACCTGATTCTGCGTCTGGGCGAACTGCAAAGTACCGATGAGCTGATTGCTCGGCGTCTCAGCAGACAGCGGCTCATTCTGTGCGCCGCGCCTGCCTACCTTGAACGCTACGGGGAACCTGCCGATGTGGAGTCCCTGAAAAAGCACAGCTGCATTATGGGATATCGGCGGGGCGCGCCGCTTGCCTGGCGTTTCAGGGCTGAAGACCAGCGGGAAATTCGTTTTGTGTCAGCTACGGCCCATGAGATCAGCGACGGGGATGCGAAACTTCAGGCCTGTCTGGCGGGCGCGGGAATAGCTCAGTTCCCGGAGGCTATGGTTATCCGGTATCTTGAGCAGAGCCTTCTCGTGCCTCTCCTGGCTGAATACACTCCCGAGCCCGTCGAACTGAACATCGTCTGGCCCAGAACAAAACACCTTTTCCCCAAGATACGGCTTATCGTCGATGAGCTACTTAAAAAAGCTGAAGGCGGACACTTCGGACCGTTAAGGTAGAATTCATGTCTACACTCAGGCGATTTTTGGGATGTTTATCACCTTTACATAAACTTTTACTCTGTCATTTCCGTTGCTGCCTGCACCGATACGCAGGTTTACCGGTATGTCACCCCGCGTGTCGGTACAGGCAGTTTTTTTCTGAACAGGATATTTGTTATGCCATTAGCTCTTCTGGCTCTGGCGATAGGTGCATTCGGTATCGGAACCACTGAATTCATTATTGCCGGCCTTCTCCCCGTTATAGCCAAAGAATTTAGCGTCAGCATTCCCGTTGCCGGCAACCTGGCAACCGCCTATGCGTTGGGCGTGTTTGTTTTCGCCCCGGCACTGATTGTTCTGGGAGCCAAAGTACCGCGAAAAGCCATGCTCGTTTTTCTGATGCTGCTGTTTGTAGCGGGTAACCTCATCACCGCTTTTGCCCCTTCCATGAGCATGGCGATTCTGGGCAGGATCATCACCTCCATGACGCACGGCGCCTTCTTTGGTATTGGCTCAATTATCGCCGCAGACATGGTTGCGCCCTCTAAACGCGTCAGGGCAATCGCATTCATGTTTATGGGACTGACGCTGGCTAACCTGATAGGCGTACCAGCCGGGACGTGGATTGGGCAGCACATTTCGTGGCGCGACTCTTTTATGGTTATCGCTGTTATCGGGGCCATAACGGCTATCAGCGTGGTTACGCTTATTCCGCATCAGCCCCGGCCGGAAAACCAGAATTTTGCCCAGGAGTTTTATGCATTTCGTAACGTCAACGTACTGCTGGCAATGGGGATCACCATTTTCGGACCGGGGGCTTTTTTCACCTCCGTAACCTACATTGCGCCGATGATGACCGAGCTGGCCGGATACCGTGAAAGCAGCCTGGCCTGGCTGATGCTGCTCTTCGGTTTGGGGCTGTTTGTCGGCAACCAACTGGGCGGGCGATATGCCGATCGCGCCTTAATGCCCATGCTTTACGTGACGTTGGCGGCGCAGGCGGTGGTGCTGGCGATTTTTACTTTCAGCGTTCACAGCCAGATAATCTCTGCTGTCTGTATTTTTCTGATGGCGGCTTTTGGGTTCGCGACCGTTTCGCCTATCCAGAAACTGGTCATGGATAAAGCCAGGGCAGCCGGTGCGCCGACTCTCGCATCTGCCGTCAATATTGGGCTTTTCAACCTCGGGAACGCCGTTGGCGCATGGCTTGGCGGAGCCGTCATCGCCGCCGGCTTTGGCTTGCAGTCACCGAACGGGGCCGGTGCCGTACTGTCTGCCATCGCGCTTATCCTTGCCGTTTTATCCGGCCTGACGGATAAAACAGGCCATACTGCCGAGCAGTGCTGAAGACGCCGCCGCAGAGGTTGTGATCACCGGGAAAGCTATTGCGAAAGCAATGGCTTTCCCGCAGAACCCTGACATTGAATCCTCAATGGGATAATGCTGAGGCAGGCGCGATGACGCGGAACAGCAGGTCTCTTCTGAAAACCACCGCCGGAATCGCCACTCTGGCGCGCGTTGAAGAATGTTGGCGCGCATTGCATATCACCTGGCGCGGGCTGCGAGTGTTCTGGCGCGTATTACGAGAGAGAATGTCCTCAGGATTTGCCGGCTGACACGTGGCCGCCTGGCATGCATCACACTATGAGGAATTCATCATGCTCGACATCGATAAAACCAAACCCGTTATGGTGACCGGCGCAACGGGCTATGTCGCCGGCTGGCTCGTCAAGCGCCTGCTGGAAGAAGGCGTCACCGTTCACGCCGCCGTGCGAGACCCGAACGATGTCCGGAAGATCGGGCATCTGAATGATATGGCGGCAGGCAAACCCGGTACGCTTCGCTTCTTCAAGGCGGATTTGCTTGAACCGGGGTCGTATGCGGAAGCCATGAAGGGGTGCGGTATCGTGTTTCATACCGCGTCCCCGTTTAAGCTCGATATTCGTAATCCCCAGAAAGAGCTGGTTGATCCGGCCCGGCTTGGGACGCGAAACGTGCTGGAAACCGTCAACAAGGTCGAGTCAGTCAGACGTGTTGTTCTGACCAGCAGCTGCGCGGCGATTTACGGCGATAATGCCGATATCGAGAATACGCCGAATCACATTCTGACGGAGGAGATCTGGAATACCAGTTCGTCGCTGGAACATGTTCCCTATTCTTATTCCAAGACCGTCGCAGAGCGTGACGCCTGGGATATCACCACAAAACAGTTGCGCTGGGATTTGGTTGTCATCAATCCAAGCCTGGTTATCGGCCCGGGGACCAATCCGTATGGCACCTCGGAGAGTTTCAATGTGGTGCGACAGTTGGGGAATGGGCGAATGAAAGCCGGTATTCCCGATATCGGCTGTGGCGTGGTCGATGTGCGGGACCTGGCCGAAGCCCACCTGCGGGCGGCTTACCTGCCTGGCGCCAGAGGGCGGTTCATCATTTCCGGGCACAATACCTCGCTTCCGGAGATTGCCCGCGCGCTGCTGCCGAAATACCAGGCTTACCCCATTCCGCGCCGCATTCTGCCCAAATGGCTGGTCTGGCTGGTCGCCCCGCTGGCCGACAAGAGCACCACGCGTAAGTTCGTGTCCCGCAACGTTGGATATTCATGGCAGGCGGATACCAATAAGAGCGTTCGCGAGCTTATGATGGTTTACCGGCCGCTGCAAATATCAATTCAGGATATGTTTCAGCAGATGATCGATAGCAACCAGATTCCTGGGTATTAAGTGTCCGTTGTTTGGGGAGAGCAGAGATGAAACGCGCCACGCACTTTTACGTTCAGCCCGGCTGGCGATTGCTGATGTGCGATATGGGGTTCAATCCCGATCATGTGCTGCGCTTGGCCGGCCTTCCGGCGGACTTGCTTTCCCGTAAGGAGGCAAGCATCACCGCCGCACAATATTTTCAGTTGTGGCAAGCCCTTGAGGATTCGGCCGGGGCGGTTGCGTTGCCGCTCAAGGTTGGGCAGGCGATTTCCGTCGAAGCCTTCGATCCTCCGATTTTCGCGAGCCTGTGCAGCCCCAATCTCAATGTTGCCATGCAACGCCTCTCTTCGTTCAAGAGACTTGTCGGTCCTTTGATCCTGACGGTCGATGTCGGCCCCGTACAGACATCCGTAACACTGGAGTGCTACGGGAACGAGGGGCAGATTCCGAAAAGTCTGGCGCTCGGCGAGCTGGTCTTCATCACGCAATTGGTCAGGCTGGGCACGCGTCATCGGGTGGTTCCGCGAGAGGTGATTCTGCCGGCTATTCCTGAGCGCCTTGATGACTATGTCGATTATTTTGGTGTATTGCCGCGCAAAGGGGCGGCGATTCGCGTCTCTTTTTCGCATCAGGATGGCGTCCGGCCGTTTCTTACCGAGAACGAGCCGATGTGGAAGCATTTCGAACCCGGCTTACGCAAGCGGTTGTCGTCTCTGGATGCGATGGCGACGATGCGCGACCGCGTCAAGGCGATGCTGCTTGAAAGTTTGCCTGCCGGAGAGTACTCGATCGAAGTCGTGGCAAAACGTCTGGCGATGAGTCGGCGCTCGTTGCAGCGGCAACTGAGCGAAGAATCGACCAGCTTCACCGAAGTTCTGAACCTCACCCGCCAGCAACTGGCGCAACATTACCTCGGTCACCTTAGTATTTCGCAAGGCGAAATTGCCTTTCTGCTCGGGTTTCGGGATGCCAACTCGTTTATCCGAGCCTTCAAGGTGTGGACTGGCGTGACCCCAGGGGAGTACCGGTATCGCGTGGCCGCTGATGCGGTAAAGACAGCCTGATGCCTGTTCCAATACAGCGGCGGTAGCGAGATAGCCTCTTTTTTCACGGCTGGCGTCGGATGGTGATCGTGAACCGATTCGCCCCTGTAGCCAGATCGTCTTATTTCATTCACAGGAGATTTATCATCAAGTCGGTATGCCATCCTCATGACATGCGTATTCCCCTGACGGCTCTGATTGAGGGATGTACCCGCTGGGTGCCGGACGAAGGGGAGGAGGTTACCGGAATTCCGGGGCTCAGTTTCTACCGGAGCCTGCGACCGACCGTGCCGCACGCCGGCATGTACGAAGCCAATCTTTCCATTGTGGTTCAGGGCCGCAAGCAAGTCGTGTTGGGTCAGGAGCCTTATGAGTACGATGCGTCCCACTTCCTGATTAACTCGCTTGAGCTTCCGGTGGTAGCCAGAGTGATTGAAGCCAGTCCGGAACAGCCCTATTTATCGTTGCTGCTGAATATTGATTTGGTCGTTGTGCGTCAGTTAATGGTGGATATGAACCTGCCGCTCGCGCTGACCCATTCTCCCGCGAAGGCAATAGGACTCGGCGCGACGTTTTTTGAACTGCTGGATGCGGTTTTACGGTTGGCGCGTCTTATCGATCGTCCGGACGATATTCCTGTGCTTTCCGGGCAGATTCAACGCGAGATCCTGTATCGGCTGTTAATTTCAGAACAAGGCCCGCGCCTTCGTCAGATGGCCTTTGCAGACAGTCATGGTTTCCAGATTGGGCAATCTATAGCCTGGCTCAAACACCATTTTCGGGAACCGTTTCGCATAGAACAACTGGCCTCGGCGGCGGGGATGGCCGTTTCTACATTGCACCACCATTTCCGTGCAACGGTCGGTATGACGCCTCTCCAGTATCAAAAACATCTTCGATTGCAGGAAGCACGGAGACTGATGCTGATTGAGGGAGCGGATGCCGGTACGGCGGCGATCCACGTGGGTTATGAAAGCCAGTCGCAATTTACGAGGGAGTACCGCCGTATGTTCGGCAATTCCCCCATGCAGGATATCAAGTCCCTGCGCCGATGACGCAATACCGATATTTTCCCGCCGCCAGAGGATCAGGCAAAAAATAGGCAGGATCGCGTTAACGGATTTGCGGGCGTTCTTTTAAAAATACAGGACATAGATGAAGCCGGGGATCTTACCGTCCCGCATCGTTCATCGGCGCATGGGCATGCAGGCGCTCGACGAAATCCGGGTTCGCCAGCACCATCTGTCCGTAGGATTCCATATCCTTCAGCAGCGCCTCATTGCCTTGAACCATGATATGCAGGTACGCCAGTCCCAACTGGTTGAGCTCAGTGACCAGATAGCGATACCTGTCGGGTTGACCTTGTGGCGGAGCCTTTTGACGTCGCCATTCGTATCGGAGAGCAAAAGGATTCGAACCTGATTGCTCGCCAGCTCGCGAGTCTGCCGGCTTACCTGTATGCCTCGCCCCGCTATCTGGCGGCGTCCGGCGAGCCGTCGCATCCGCATGAGCTCGGGCGGCATGAATGTCTGGGGTTTCCGAAAAATGGCCTGTGGAACTTGAGTCATCCCGCAACGGCGGAAAATGCCGAAGTGACGGTAAGCGCGAGGTTTGTGCTCAATAACGTCGGCATGATCCGGCGTCTCGCCGTATTTGGTCAGGGGATTGTGCTGTTGCCGGAGGAAGTGGTCGCCGAGGATGTGGCTATGGGACAACTGCAACGTATACTGCCGCAATGGCAGGGGGCGCCGGTATCCGTCTATGCGCTGACTGAAACACGGCTGTTGCCGGCGAAAACGCAGCGTTTCATTGAATTCCTGCGGGAGCGGCTGGGAACGGGCTCAGCCAAAAAATCCAGATAATGAAGCGAAATACCGCGACCTGATGCTGATTCCTGCCCGGTTGCACATCAACGGCAACCGGGATTACATCGCTTCTGACGGGGTTCGACGGTTTTATCGCGCAGCCGCGTCGCCCCGATTTAAGACTGTCAGAAATAGATTATTTCTCAATCAGGCTGGGGATGAGGACGTTCGGATTGACATCCTCAGCGTAATCCACCCCGTCAATATTAAAACCAAACAGCCGCAGAAATTCCTCTTTATAACCGGCAAAGTCGGTGACCTGATAAAGATTATCGGCAGTCACATTGTGCCAGTGTTGGTTGACGTAAGCCTGAATGTCCGTGGCCAGTTCTTTATAGTCGGTACGCAGGCGGCCTTCGGCGTCAATAATGGGGGAGGCGCTATACAGCGAATCGCTGAAAAGCCCGTAAATCTGTTCGATGCATCCCTCATGCGTTCCCTTTTCTTTCATCACTTTGAAAAGTAATGACAAGTAAAGCGGCATGATGGGGATCGCCGAGCTGGCCTGGGTGACGACGGCCTTCAGTACGGATACGTAGGCATCCCCACCGATATCAGCTAAGGTTTCTCGGATATTTAATACTTTTTTATCCAGGTCTTTTTTAGCGGCGCCGATTGAACCATTCCAGTAGATGGCATGCGTGATGTCCGCGCCAAGATAAGTAAACGCCGTTGTTTTGGCGCCATGAGCCAATACGCCGGCTTCGTTGAGCGCATCTATCCACATTTGCCAGTCTTCGCCCCCCATCACCGCTACCGTATTCTCGATCTCTTCCGCGGTTGCCGCTTCGAGCGCGAATTCTTTCACCAGTTCTTTGTCGGTATCAATGCCCGGTAAACGAATGTCGGCTCCGATCGGTTTTAACACGGATGAATAGACCTGACCGGTTTTGGGGTGGGTACGTCTGGGCGCGGCGAGGCTGTAAATCACCAAATCGACCTGGCCGAGGTCACGTTTAATGGTGTCGATGGTTAACGTTTTTATCTCATCGGAAAACGCATCGCCGTTGATGCTTTTGGCATAAAGCCCTTTCTCGTGAGCAAACTTTTCAAACGCAGCGGTGTTATACCACCCTGCGGTTCCCGGTTTACTCTCGCTTCCCGGGCGTTCAAATGCGATGCCGAGGGTGTCCGCACCGGCGCCAAATGCGGCGGTGATGCGCGCCGCCAGGCCATATCCGGTAGAGGCGCCGATAATCAGCACCTTTTTGGGGCCATTCGCGACGGGATTATTGGCGGTGACATAATCGATTTGCTGTTTGACGTTGGCTTCACATCCAGCTGGATGGGCGGTAATGCAGATGAAACCTTTAATCCGTGGTTTGATAACCATAGATGTTCTCCTGAGTAATTTAGATATTGTCTTATCACTAAAAAAGAAACCGACAGTCGCCATGCTTACAGCATGGCGATAAACAGGGGTTCTTTATTTTGGTATGGGCATAACCGGTTGATTTGGAAACAAGCGCCTCGCGCTGAATCATGTCTGTCGTGGCGGCGCTGAAACCATCGGTCAGGAATATTTTGCGCGCGGCTTCCAGAACGTGCCGCGCTTTAGGACGACGCTCGCCGTGATTGGCCCGTGTATCAACGCCATGTAGATTGGCTGCATCGGTTTGCATACTGGGGGTTTCCATTCTGCCCTCTCAGAGCGTTGAACACGGATAATTGAACACGGACAGTTGAACATGACTAGCTGAACACGGAATTTCCGGATCGTACCGTACCGTTTAGTTCGATTCAATGCGTGCAGCGCTATAGCGATACGACTGGGGCGAGGCAATCGTAAAGGAAAGGGGAATTATTTTTTATAAATCAGACTACTGCCGGATATCGCTCCGGTTGCTACAGGAGCAATACCGCTGCGTGAATCGCGGTGGCGGCGGTAAGTCGCTTGGGAAAACCACCGCTCGTATTTCCTGTCGCCCGTTCTGCTTCGGCTGCTGCGGTTGTGGTTAGACAGCGCGGCGCGATAGGCTTAATCTGCTTTAATTCCCCCCGCGTTTCATGGAGAAACCCCATCAATGCACTACCTCAAAGTCGTGGGCTTCGTTTTTATCGGCGTGTTGATCCTGTCGTTTGGACAAAGCCTGGCGCAGGCCACGTGGGGCACAGAACGAGTATCCGGAAAAAACATCTGGGCGTCGCGGCGCGATTCGGCCGGCGTGGCGCCGGATCCGGCGGCTTTACGCGATACCGCGATCGTACAGGTTTATACCGCGCCAACCTACGGCTGGCGCGGGCTGGTGGCGGTTCACCCCTGGATCATCGTCAAACAAGCCGGGGAAACCCGCTACCAGCGTTATGAGGTGATCGGCTGGGGCGGCGATGATGTGATCCGCCGTAACTATACCGTCCCTGACGGATTCTGGTTTGGTTCAACGCCGCGGTTGCTGGTTGAACACCGCGGGGCAAGCGCGGCAGAGATGATCCCGAAGATCGAGGCGGCGATCAAAAGTTACCCCTGGCCGCATACCTATCACGCCTGGCCCGGCCCCAACAGCAATACCTTTATGGCGCATATCGGCCGGGAAGTGCCGGAACTGAAGCTGGATCTGCCAGCCAACGCCATCGGTAAGGATTTTCGGGCGTTAACGCATCCGGTTGGGTTGCCGCCCTCGGGAAGAGGCGTGCAGGTGTCGTTGCTGGGCGTACTGGGCCTGACGCTGGGCGTGGAGGAGGGCGTTGAAGTCAACATTCTGGGGGCCAACCTGGGGGTGGATTTCAACCCGCCGGCGCTGCGTTTGCCGTTTATCGGCCGCCTGGGGTATGACAATACCAAAACGCACGAAGGGTGACCGTCATGCCTGACCCAGAATGTATCCACCGACAATATGTGGATACATTCGCGTTCAGCTCCGATTCGGCATACGTATCAGGACGCTTTTTTAGGGGTACTGAACCAGCGTCCCCCCAACCATTTCAATGATTTTGTTACGGTCATCCTTACCCGACGACGTATAGTAGCGGTCAGCAAACCAGCGCTGCTTACCTGTGCCATGCGCAAATTCCTGTGTGACTTCCGCATCGTTTTTCATGACCCCATTGATGACGATGCCCAGACTGACGCAAATACCATCGGGCACCTGACTGCCAGCGCGGGGGGGTAATCCATGAGTACGATAAATGATCCGGCAATTTGCGAGGCCGTTGGGGTTAAATTGCGACACGCTGACGCCAGTAGCGGCTCCCCGATTAACCAGTCTTTGTAGCACCGCTTCATACCCTGCGTGCCACATGTTGACGTTATGGGATATTGGGGTCAGATAGGCGGCGTGGTTGCTTTGCCCGCCGCATTCGCCATTGACCAAATGGCCCTGAATCCAAATTGAGTTGTCCGGCGCGGGGTTTGCAGGCATCCAGCCATTCAGACCGGAGGGATTGTTCCAGTCTGGGGGGACTAAACTGGCCTGATTGACATAAATCAGTTGCCCCCAGGTTCCATAGTGATTAATGACGGGGCCAAACTGGTAACTATGTACGCCGCCGCCCAGATTGCTACCAAACGCCTGGCCTGATTGATCCGCCCAGCCGTTGATATTGCCATTATCCATCACATTATCAGCATCACCGGTATACCAGCCATTGATTGGCATTGTTTACTCCATAACACCTAAGGTGTGAATTGTGGATTGGAGATGTGACTCTATCGGCGAACGGGGGAAGAAACCTGGGCGGGATGATGGACAATAGCGCGGTATTTATTTTCTGCGCCTTATTATTACCCGATGGCGTCATACCGACTTCACGCGGGTTCTAGCCAATAAAAAATCACTTTTAATGAATAACTAAGCGTTGGCTTATAGATCTGGATCATCTTTTCCCACAGGCAACGCGATTATGTTGGTCATTCCGCCTCGTCGGACGTGAGGTAAATCGGGGCGGAAAACCACAGAATTCAATCGCCAAAGGGAGGGAACATGCTGGATCATTTGAGTATTCCGGTGTCGGATCTGCGTCGTAGCCGGCGGTTTTATGAACAGGCGTTAAAGCCATTAGGGTATGAGCAGGTCAAAGACATGAAATTCGCCGTTAGTTTCGGCGTGTTGATGGGGTACGGCCAGTCTTCAGATCCTGGCGGTGAATTCTGGATTTTTCAGGGCGAGGTAGCGTCGCGTCCGCCGGTGCATTTTGCCTTCAGCGCAGAATCAAGAGCGGAGGTGGATGCGTTTTTCGCCGCGGCGGTGGCGGCGGGAGGCGAGGATAATGGCCAGCCCGGCGTGCGGGCCAAATACCATCCTGATTACTACGCCGCCTTTGTGCGCGACCCGGACGGTTACAACATCGAAGCGGTGTATCACCGGGCGCCGTAACGGGTAGATGGCCTGCCGCAGGCAGGCTACCCCGATCAAAACCGTGGCGGGAAAGGGAAGACGTTCTCTCTTCCCAAAAGCGGATTTCCCAAAAGCGGATTTCCCAAAAACGAATTCCCCAAAAACGAAAGATCAGGCGCGGTCGATGTGGATGCCAAAGCCGCTGCGGTCGGGCTGGATGTCCGGTTTCAGCGTTAATGCCGGGATAGCGTAGTCGCCGGCATTCTGTTGCCGAAACCGTATTGGTTCGTCGCGCCACAGCATATCCAGACGCTGTTTCAACGCATCGCAGGTTTGCGCGTAGCGCGCGTCATCCATCCGGCTGGTGTGGTAGACCACAAACGGCGGCATCACCTCAAAGCCAGGGTAATACAACACGCCGTGCTGGATGGGAAACAGCAAATCGTCGATCGGCCCATTGATGCCGCGCGGACCGTAGTGCGATTCCCAGCCGCCGGTGGTGACCAGCAACATGGCGCGTTTGCCTTGCATTGACCCCTCCCCGTAGCGATCCCCCCAGTGTGTTGCCGAATGCTCCCCGACGCCATAGGCAAAACCGTAGGCGTAGACCCGGTCGATCCAGCCTTTGAGAATCGCGGGCATGGTGAACCACCACAGCGGGAACTGCAGAATGACGGTATCGGCCCAACGCAGTTTGTCCTGCTCGCGGGCGATATCCGGCGACTGTGTGCCCTGAGTAAATGCCCGCTGTGAATCCAGCGACGGGTGGAACGGGGCCTCCGCCTGCCGGTCGGTGTTGTCGAAGGCATCCAGCGTGGTTTTCCACTGCATGGCGTACAGATCGGATACCTGAACCTGATGACCGGCGCTTTCCAGATGGCTGACGACCACATTTTTCAGCGAGCCGTTGAGCGAGCGAGGTTCGGGGTGGGCATAAACCAGTAAAACTTTCATCACATCGTCTCCTTGTTGACAGGAGCACAGCATAGGAGGCGGTCTGTTATAGTTGAAATGAATGTTCATTATATCAGGCATAGCCATGAACAATATCAGAAGACTGGATCTGAACCTGCTGCTGACGCTGGACGCATTGCTGGCAGAGCATCACGTTACCCGCGCGGCGCGGCGGCTGAACCTGTCGCAGCCGTCGGTGAGCGTACAACTGGCCCGGCTGCGGGAGATTTTCGACGATCCCCTGCTGTTGCCCGGCCCCAGAGGCATGAAGCCGACCGCCAGAGCCGATGAGTTGCGGGAGCCGTTGCGACAGGCGCTGGAATCGCTTGAGCACGCCATTGCGCCTTCCGCGGCTTTCGACCCGGCAACCGCCGATAATACGTGGCGGGTGTCCGCCTTCGATTATGGCGAGTCGACCATTGTGCTGCCGGCGCTGAGCCAGTTACGCCGTGAGGCGCCGCATACCCGGCTGGCGATTCTGGAAACGCCGCCGTCCGCCATGTTGCGGCTAATGGAACAAGGCGACATCGATCTGGCGCTGCACACCAGCGACATGGCGCCGTCGGGAATGCGCCGCCGGATACTGTTCCGGGAACACTATGTACTGGCCGGTAGGGTCGGGCACCCGCATTTGGCCCATCCGCTGACGCTGGACCAGTTCAGCCGGCTTGAGCACGTGATGGTATCGCCGGACGGCGGCGGTTTTCACGGCGCAACGGATGGGGCGCTGGCGGCGATGGGGCTGGCGCGTAAGGTGGTGCTGTCGGTGCCGCACTTCCTGTTTATGATGTCGGTGCTGGCGACCACCGATCTGGTGGCGATGCTGCCGTCCCGGCTACTGCGCGACCAGCCCGGTCTGCAGGTTGCCGCGGCGCCGATCGAGATTCCGGGGTTTGAGATGGCGATGTACTGGCATGAGCGCTGGCACCGCGATCGCGCGCATCAATGGCTGCGGGGGCTGATCGCCCAGGCGGTGGCGTGAGCACCCGCTCCGGGGTAGCCCGCCGGCATAAGGCTAAGGGGATGACGGCGCCGATTTTTGCCGGACAAGATGATTAAGCTGGCTGATGCCCGCCGCCGCGAACAGCGCTACGGCGCCGCAAACGATCGCCATCGATACGGCATGGCTGGACGCCTGCAAGGCGCTGGTCAGCAGCGGGCCGATAATTTGCCCGACGCCGTAGGTAAGGGTGACCAGCCCGAGCATATTGATGCTGTGCGGCGCATGCAGCCTGCGCGCCAGCGGCATCACCAGCGACGTGGTGCCCATGAAGGTGGCGCCAAAGCCGAGGCCGCTGATGATCAGCAGCAGCGGGGAGTCGCTAAACAGCGTCAGCAGTACGCATCCGCCCTGAACCAGCAAATTGGCGGACAGACAAGGCAAGGTGCCCCAGCGGCGGGCCGCCCACAGCCAGAAAAAACAGCCGGGAATGACCGACAGCCCGACCAGCGACCATAAATGCGCCGCGAGCAGCGACGCGCCCTGCGTTTTCACCATCAACGGCAGATAGGTCGCCACAATGATGTAGCCAAACCCCGCCAGTCCGTACAGCGTCGCCAGCTGCCACCAGCTCATCGCCTGGTCGGCAGGCGGCGGCGTGGTGTGCCGGGCGGCGCTGTCCGCCTGACGGGGATAGAGCAGCCACAGCAGCAACAATAGCGCGACGGACAACAGACCGGCGCCCCACCATAACCCGCTGGCAGTCAACCCTTGTTTCAGGCCGATAATCACATATTCGTTGCCGAGCAGAATGCCGACGCCGACCCCGGCATACAGCGAGGCGATCACCCGGCTGTCGTGTGTGTGTTGCAAAACCAGCATCGAACCGAAGATCATCGCCGCCGCGCTGGCGACGCCGGCCAGAAAGCGAATCACCACCGCCAGCATCACCGGCAGGTCGGGCGCCATAGCGAAAATCAACACGCCGGTGGCCGCCGCGCCGATGAACAGCATCAACGCCGGATGGGATGTCCGCCCCAGACGGCTGAACGAAAACAGCAGACTGCCGAACAGGTAGCCTGCGTAGTTGGCGCTGGCGATATAGGAAAGCTGGCTGAAGGTGAACCGGTTTTCACCGATCATTACCGGCAGCAAAGCGGTAAACAGGAAGCGACCAATGCCCATGCCCAGCGTCAGTATGGTCATGCCGAACAGCGCGGCTTTCAGCCGTTGTCCGGCGCTCATGTGAGGTGTGGTATCCATCAGGTAGCGGCAGTGAAGGGTGGTAAATGAAAGGTAAATGCAATGTTGCCTAAAGGCAAACAAAAGTGCATAAAGGGCGTACCTGCCCGGGGACTCAAATTTGATTTATTCAGCGATGCCCAGTTTGCGTTCAATTACCCTGGATAGCATGACGATAAAAGTAATGAAAACCAGATAAACCAACGCAGCAAATAAATAGGCATCGAAAAACTCAAAATTCGTCGAGGCCACCTCCTGAATGCGGGAGAAAAATTCAGTGTACTGGATAAGGAAAGCAATAGAGCTGTCTTTAATATTGTTAATTACCTGATTAGTCAGCGCAGGTACAGAGGTAATGAAAACCTGAGGTAGTATAATTAATCGGAAAATCTGCCACCGGCTAAACCCCTGCACGATGGCTGCCTCAGTCTCATATTTTCTCAGTGAATTGTAAGCTGTTGTCATATAGGACGCATTATAGGCTCCGATGTTAAGTGTAAAGCCTGTTACTGCCACAACGAAAGACGACAGGTGGATGCCTGTCTGTGGTAAACCATAATAAATGACAAATAAAATAAGAATTAATGGTGTGCCGATGAAAAAATCCATATATATTTTCGTCATACGTTTAACTGTAGATTGATTACTGATGCTTAGGGAAAAAATGACAATGCCCCAGAGAAGACCCGAGAAGGAAACAATAATAGCAAGTTTACATGTTTCAACGATCCCGTCAAAAACCAGCGGAAGTTGTTCCATCAGTTCAGTATAGAAATTAACCCATCCATCGGACATATTATTGCTCTCCAAAAAAATAATGAATGTCCGGATCGGCATCAAGGGATGAGAGCTCATCAAAAGACCCTTCTGCACGGATCCTACCGTAATTTAGGAAAGTAACTCTGTCACAAAGTTGTTTAGCAAGGCGTATGTCATGAGTGACACATAGTATTGTCACTTTTTGCTCATTAAGCTGCTTAATGAGCGAACCCACTTCACGGGTCATCAGCGGGTCAAGGGCTGACGTAGGCTCATCGAACACAATCACTTCAGGGTCCGTTACCAGAGCACGAATAAGTGCGACACGCTGCTGTTGCCCACCAGAGAGCTGTGAAGGATATTTCATGCTGTGTGCAGTCATATCCAGCCTTTCCAGCTCGTATAAAGCTTTATCTCTGGCATCGTTATGGGGAATGTTAAATACCTTACGAAGAGCCAGAGTAATGTTATCCATAACATTCAGATGGCGGTATAATGCGTAATTCTGGAAAACAAAACCAACTTTTTTCCTGAATTCAAGGGTGTTGAATTTTCTATCATTAACATCTTTGCCATGAAAGAATATATTGCCTGTATCTGGGGTTTCAAGTTGAGCCAGACAACGCAGTAGTGTCGTCTTGCCGCAGCCAGACGGGCCCATGACTATTTTTACCTCTCCGTACTTAATCTTTAAGTTGATGTTGTCTAAAACCTTTTTGTTGTTGAATTCTTTACTTACTTCACTTAATTCTATCAATGCCATACATTTTCACCTTCACTCTATTTAATTCATCACTTGTCATTTTGAATTTCATTTCAATCAGCCTGGCTGCAACAAGAGATAATTTGTAAATGAGAAAGTAAAATATTCCTGCGATGGTATAAATTACCAGGCCGTTCATGGTGACAGCGGTCAGGGTCATTGCCTGTTTTGTAATTTCAGATATACCCACGGTATAGGCAAAAGGTGTAGCTTTCAATACAGATGAAAATTCGTTTAATATCCCAGGGACAGCGAAACGGAGCATTTGAGGGAACTCTATGTTGCTTAAGATCTGTAGCTTACTTAAACCAGCCGCTTTAGCAGCTGTAATTTCTGATGGCTCTACCAATTGAAGCGCGCCGCGGAACACTTCCGCAAGATAACCGCCGCTGATTAATCCAATACTAAGATTCATTGCGAGCAATGGGGAAATACTCAGGCCTGTTGCCGGAAGACCAAAATAGACGAGAAAAACGGCTATTAAAACTGGAACTCCACGAAAAATGAAAACCAGGAAATCCAGAGTTTTCTTCATTGATGGAAAAGCCAGTCGCCGTAAAACGGCGACTGTCAATCCGGTAATCAATGCTGAGGTAAAACACGTAAATGTAACAATGAGCGTGTTTACGATACCCTCAAGCAAAAAATAACATGCATTTATCATATCTTGCGATGACATGTGCTGTTATTTCATCCATTTATCTACGATGCCAGATATTTTTTCCTCGCCTTGCTCATTAAGCCAGGCGTTAAAATCATCCCGCACCGGCGAACCTTTCTTAAAAGCAAACCCAAGATGATCAACACCTTTAAATACATAGCGGCTTTCAATAGGCATTTTTTGTTTATTCTTATAGTTAAAGTAAACCGGATCCTCTATGAATGCCAGGTCTACATTTCCATTTTTCAAATCGGCAATGGTTTCATTATAAGAGGGGTAAAGCTTTACTTTGCTTAATGAGTAATATCCTTTGGGTTCAAGAGTGGTTTTTATTAGGTCAGCATAAGCCATTCCCCGGGGGAACCCTATTGAATATTTTTTTAACTCATTCAGATCGCTCAGATCTATTTTACGACTCGCCAGACTGACCAGATTAAAGGAGTTAACATAATATGGAGATGAAAAATCCATTACTTTCTTACGTTTGTCTGTTATGGATATTCCTGAAAATGCTACATCTGCCTGACCGCTGGCTACCGCGCCAAGCATCCCATCCCATGAGTACTCTGTTATTTTTAGCTCGCATTTCCTTTCCTGACAGTAAGAAGAGAAAATCTCCAGATCAATCCCTTCCAATTTCCCGTCAGTAGTTTTGGATAGCATCGGTGGCGAGGCAGGGGACACGGCGACATTAAGTGTCTTTCCATTAACGGGATTGGCTGCGACAACAGTAAATGAGGTTATTCCTAAAATCATCACTAAAAGAAATTTTTTTAATAACATACAGGGCTCCTGGATTTAATCGGGGATACATAAATTTTTGAATTAACTGTAATAAGAAAAGTATGACCACTATTGCCGCCGTAAAAGGTTATAAGCAGCATTTCATCCAGAGGAAGGGCGTCGCCAACATACCGGATTCCAGTATGTGCTCCGTTTAATCTTAATATTATCTTATATGATAAGATGATAAATATCTCAGTGTCGTGAATGTCAGAGATGCGATTATCACCTTACCAAACTACCAAGTGTTCAATATAAACAACGTTTTCTGTTTGTGCAAATTTTGTTCGTGCTTAGACTCAGGTGAAAGGCTTTATGATATGCGGTGCGGGCAGGTATTTCAGCGGTCTGTTGTTTTGTACCACGTTTAATCCAGCAACAGTATGATTGAAGGAGCCTGGCTAACCATAGTACTACACATACGCTTATTCTAATTGTGACGAAAATATATTCTGATAATGGTTTTATTGTTTTTAACAAGAAGAAAAATCTTAATTATATGGATGTATTTTCTTATATTATGTGCGATACAGCAGTAAATAAATTCCCTGAAGCGTTGGCGGTTTTTTATCAACAGCCGCAGTTGTTGTTGCCTTGCCACCGTGCCGATGAACAGCATCAATGCCGGATTAGATGAGGTTTGCCCCAGACGGCTGAATAAAAACAGCAGACTGTCAGACAGGTAGCCTGCGTGGTTGGCGCTGGCGATGCTGGCAATATAGGAGGCTGGCTGAAGGTGAATTGACGTTTGCTAATCATCACCGGCAACAGGGCGGTAAGCAGAAAACAGCTAATGCTCGTGCCCGGGACAGCCTGTGTCGTCATGACGTGAATTGTCGGGATTTCCCGGTTTTTCCTGGCTTCACGCCGACAGATAACGATGCGATGGAGATATTATGAATTTTATTATCATTATCATTTTGGCGAAAATATCGTGAAGTGAGTCGGTAGGAATATTCCAATTTTTAAATTTGTGCATTATCACTAATAAATGGTCTGAGTGAAAAACATAGTGATGTATTGTGAATGCAACGCATTAAATGTAAGTCGATTCGTTAATCATCTTTGGTAGAAATATAGGTTATCACTGCCCATAATCTCTTTTTTAAATTGTGAGCGTTGTAATTAATAGCGTGTTCCCATAAATAACATTCGTTGACATCTATGATTTCGTAAACTACCATCCCCGGCGAATTATAGTTTTTCATGTTTCATTCTTTTATTTCAATAAAAGGAATTATCAGTTGAAAAACTTTTATGATAGTAAGAATATTCAGTTCTGGGATGAGCTGGCCCGAATTCATTCCGGGCAATCCGATTATGATGTTGGCAATTATGACCCGTGGCGATATCAGCTAAAAGATATCGAACTGTCTGAGTTAGGCGATTTACATAATAAAAAAGTACTTCATCTGCAATGTCATATTGGCTTGGATAGCTTTGCCCTTGAAATAATGGGAGCGGACGTTACCGCAATTGATTATTCAGTTGAAGCCATTGAAACCGCCAATGCAATAAAACTTAAATTTGGTCTTAAATCGAATTTTTATTGCGCCAGTGTTTATGATGTTTCTGAGCTGAAGCTGGGCGAATTCGATCTGGTTTTTACCTCTTACGGTGTTCTGGTCTGGCTTCAGCACCTGAATTTGTGGGCGAAAACTATCGCTTCACACCTGAAACCCGGCGGCGAATTACTGCTGATTGACGAGCATCCTGTCGCAAAAATGTTCAGTAATCCTCATCAGGATAATGCACCGCTTGATGGCAATGCTTTATTCTCTCCTGTTCAGTCCGGTGCGCCGGTAAAAGCGAATTATAAATACTCTTATGCCAATGACCATCGCCAGATAGAGAATCAGGAACAATATGTCTGGTTTCATAGCCTGTCTGAAATTATCACCAGTCTGACCAACGAAAGCCTGTGTATAACGGCTTTTCGGGAGTTCGATAAAGGTTTCTATAAAGCATTTTCTCAACTATCGCAGCATGAAGACGGCTGGTGGCGCTTCAATAATGGGCTTTCAGCTATTCCATTGACGTTTTTATTGCGGGCAAAAAAGCATTAGAAAAAAGGGATGGTTATGCAAGAGCTAATTTTAGCAGTAAATCTTCCGGTACTGGCGGATGGAACAGTAACTTACGATGGCAATGTGGTGCTGGCGACCCGCGACAAGGTGATTACCGCCATTGCGGAGGAGCGGGTTTCAAGGAAAAAGTATGATGGCCGGGTAACCTGTGCCGTCCGGGAAATTCTGCAACGTAATAAACTGGCGCTGAGTGATATTTCCGCTATCTCCGTCGTTAGCTTTGGACAGCCGATGAATGGCGCGCACGAGCTTGACGGCAAACTTAAACAGGAGATCGACGCGTTATTTCCGGGGTTTGATAACATTCATGCCGTGACGTCGCATCATTCGGCTCATGCGTTAAGCGCAGTCAGCCAGACGGATGTCAAACGCGCCTTGATCGTGGTGGCCGACCATACGGGGAATCTTATTGGCGAAAGAGCCGATGCGGTGGTGCTGGAAAATAATGCGGCGGAGCAAGTCAGCTATTATTTGTACGAGAATAATGATTTGACCCTCCTCGCTCAGGATAATGCGCAACCTTGCGATCAGGGATATGGCCGGTTTTATGGCGATATTACCTGTTATCTGGGGTTTGACAGCTATCGTGAATCGGGCAAAACCATGGGGCTGGCCTCTTTCGGCAATCCGGCGGTATTTTCAAACTATTCGCCGTTTATTGAAACGCCGGCCGGAGAAATATCCGCGCTGAAAGATGAACGCTATGCCGATGATTGCACCAAGGATCTGAAAGCATGGTTTAAAAAGCAGGGTATGGATATTCCGGAGCGGCGGCGTAAAGGAGAAGTTATTCGACCGTTTGATATGCATCTGGCGGCCTGGGCGCAGGATCAGCTGCAAAAATCGATTATTCGGCGGGCGAAGGCGCTGATTGAGCAATACCACATCGATACGTTGTGCGTCGCGGGCGGCGTGGCCATGAATTCCGTGATGAACCGTAAACTGGAAGAGGAATTGGGCATTACGGTTTACGTACCTCCTTCTCCGGGCGATGCCGGCCTGGCGCTGGGCGCCGCCGCGGAATATTTCTGGAAGAAAGATCACCGGGTTCCGCAATTTGAGAGTTCCCCTTATCTGGGGCCGGTTTATTCTGAAGAGGATATTGCCGGCAGCCTGCGCGCCTGTGAAGACGAATTTCGCATTCAACGTGTCAGTGAGCCGGAATATCAGGCCGCTCGTCTGATTGCGGAAGGAAAAATTATCGGCTGGTTCCAGGATCGCAGTGAATACGGGCCACGAGCGCTGGGTAACCGCAGTATTCTTGCTTCGCCTTCCAATAGCTGGACGAAGGAAATTCTCAACAGTCAGATAAAATTGCGCGAGTGGTTCCGACCTTATGCGCCCGTGGTGCTGGAAGAAGCCGCCGATAAGTATTTTGATATGCTGTCGCCGGTCCCTTATATGATGAAAGTCGCGCCGGTGAAAACCCAGGCCAAAGTCGATATGCCCGCCTGTATTCATGTCGACGGCACGGCCAGATTGCAGACCGTCTCCGCTGAATCCAATAAAAAGTTCTACCAGCTGATTAAGGCGTTGGGGAACCTGACCGGCGTGCCTGTGGTGCTCAATACCAGTTTTAATCTGGCCGGAATGCCGATCGTTGAATCGCCGGACGATGCTATTGACTGTTTCAGGCATGCCGTTGGTATGGATGCCTTGTTTATCGGCAATTATCTGCTGGAAAAGAAACAGAACCATTAATGCAAGGATTTGAGCGACTATCTTATGTTGACGAATAATAACGTTGTCAATTTGCTGCTAATCGGGTTCGGGCCTCACGCTAAAAGAATATATTATCCGCTGCTGGAGGCATCCTGTGATGACCCTGGATTAAACTTATGCGCCGCGGTGGATTTTATTTCAGCAAAGCGGGGAATAGAGGCGTATCTTGCGGGCAAACGGCTACAGCCGGAAATCCTTTATTTTAATGACAGCGATAACAGCCAGACTGAATTAGGCGCCGATGCCAGAAAACGTCTGGATGACGTGGTGAGAAAATACGCGATTAATGGCGTGATCATCGCCACCGAACCGCTGGCCCATACGCCGTATGCCCGCTGGGCGCTGGAGTCCGGGTTGTCTGTTCTGATGGATAAACCGATTTCATCTTATGAAGGCATTTCCACCTCAATTGAGAAATCGATAAAGATTGCCGAAGATTATCATGCGCTGAATGCCCTGTATCAAAAACAGCGGCGTGATAATTCCTGTCAGGTGTTTTCTCTCATGGCGCAGCGGCGCTATCAGACGTCGTTTAATCTGATCAAGCGTTATATTGCCGAGTGCTTTGCGCAGACCCATTGTCCGGTAACCAATGTGCAGACCTTTCATTCGGACGGTCAGTGGCGTATGCCGACGGAAATGGTGGAGCAGCATTACCATCCTTACAATCAGGGTTATGGAAAATGCTCGCACAGCGGTTATCACTATTTCGATATTGTGCCTTTTGTACTGGAAGCCGGATTTGGCGAAGGCAAACAGTTCGATAATATTGACGTCTTCTCGATGGCGATCCGGCCGGATGATGTGCTCAGTCAACTAGAGCTCGATGATTATCGTGCGCTGTTTGGGCAACGTCGTTTCGACGAATCCAACCATTATGATGAAAAACAGTTGGGGCTGTTGCTGGGAACATTTGGCGAAGTGGATTGCAGCAGCAATATCTGTTTTAAATGCGGCGACAGGACGCTGACCGCGGCGTCCATTAACCTGTGTCATAACGGCTATTCGCAGCGAAACTGGGTAACGGCGGCGGGAAGAGATCTCTATAAAGGCAATGGCCGCGTTTCTCATGAATCGCATATTTTTCAGCAAGGGCCGTTCCAGTCGATTCACTTTCATTCCTATAAGTCGGATGAGTTGCCCGACGATGCGTCGGACGAGCGGCATCGTGTCGGCACGAAAGAGCATCTGGAAATCTATATTTTCCGCAATGACAAAATGCTTGGCGGAAAACATGTCGAAGTGTTCGATATCGACGACATTATTGCGATGGAAGGCGGACGAAAAGGATTGAAGGGAAAATCCAAAGCCAAGGCGTTTTATGAATTTATTGCCGGCATGCGGGGCGAGATTGCGGCGGGCGATATGGTGTCTGATTTCAGTAAACATGAGGTGGGCGCGATGCTGACGTCGGCGATTTACCAGTCGATCAGCCATCGTTACCATCGGCTGAATCCGTTGATTAATCGTCGTTTCAAAAGCCGGGCCGCGGTTCTGCGGGCAGAAGCGCTCGTACCGTGATGGGGCTGAAAAAAGAGAGTCGTGGGTTGAAAAAAGAGCGTGTTGGGTTGAAGAAAGAGTGTGTTGGTTTGAAGAAAAAGAGTATGGGGCGGGTTGCCGGCCTGTTTCCGTTAGTGATTGCCGCGCCGCTGGGGCTGGATATCTGCCTCCCCGGCGTGCCGCTGATATCCCATGAACTGGGCAGCATGCCGGGAATGACGCAATGGATTATCAGCGGATTTGTGCTGTGTTTGAGCCTCAGTCAGCTTTTCTTCGGGCCGCTGGTCGACCGCCTCGGCGCGCAATGCGTTTTGTTGTGCGGCAGCCTGGTTTACGCGCTGAGCGCGATCGGCGTGTATTTTACCGACACGATCGCCTGGTTCATCGCGCTGCGGCTGGTGCAGGGATGCGGGGCTGGCGCGATGGCGGTTGCCGCGTCGGCCAGCGTGCCGCTGCGCTTTCAGGGGGTGGTCATCGGGAAGGTATTTAGCCTGCTTAACGGCGTGATAAGCCTGGTCCCGGTGCTGGCGCCGGTGATAGGTGGACTGCTGATCGTACACTATGGCTGGCGTTCCAGTTTTTATGCGCTGGGCGCTTTCGCGCTGCTGTGCGGCGTACTGGTGCTGTGGAAACCGCTGCCGGCTGCGTGCGGCAGGGCGCGTGATGGCGCACTGTCCCCGACACCGTCGTTAAGCGTTTTCTCCGGCTATCTGACTGTTTTTCGGCACCCCGAGTTTCGGTTGGGGTGTTTTGCCGCCAGCTTCGGTTTTGCCACGCAACTGATTTTCTTTTCCAGTTCACCCATCGTACTGATCGACACGCTGCATATCCCGGTGGATCAATTTGGATACTATTTTGCCGTCAACGCTCTGGCTATCACCGGCGGAAGCCTGCTGACCGCCCGGTTGCTGGGGCGAGTGAAAGAGACGGTGATTCTGTATGGCGGCGCAGTGCTGATGTTACTGGCCATGAGCGGCTTTATTCTGACGATCCATGTGCTGACCGTGTCGGTCTGGCCTTATCTTCTTTCAGCCACGCTGGGTAGCCTGGGGT
Organism: Dickeya fangzhongdai; assembly: GCF_002812485.1. NCBI lineage: Bacteria > Pseudomonadati > Pseudomonadota > Gammaproteobacteria > Enterobacterales > Pectobacteriaceae > Dickeya > Dickeya fangzhongdai. The sequence continues at coordinate 3,616,420 of NZ_CP025003.1, read as the reverse complement.
TCGCCGTACTGATTGCGACCGGGGCGGCGGTGGCGCTGTCTCCGTTCACGTCGCTGGCCGGGCAGGCCTCCGCGCTGATGGCGGCGATACAGATGTCGTTCTCTTCGCTGGTTGCCTGGGCCGTGATGAACAGCTGGCGCGACGATTGGTCGCCGATGATTGCCGCCTATTTTCTGTTGGCCGTAGCGCTGCTGCTACAACTGCAGGCTTACCGGATGACGCGTGTCAGACGGCATCAATCGGAGCCGGCGGCGCTCGAAAAACCGTCCCCGAATTCGAATTGATCCATGCCGGAGTGATGTCCGGCATGGGGGCGATATCTGGCAGCGGGATGATATAGGGAATTGGAGTGAGGTATGACTTGCCGTTTCGATGAGGTTATCGATTTTTCGCATTCTCATTTATTGAAATGGGAATACCCTTCTCCGTATCTGCCGCACCCCACCTCACGGCCGCCGCTGCCTTTGTGGATTGCGGATATGGATTTTAGGTGCCCGGATGAAGTGCAACAGGCGCTGCACGACGCCATCAACCAGGGCGTTTTGGGCTATACGCGAGCCAGCGAAACCCTGTTTGACGCCATTATCCAATGGCAGTGGCATCATCATGGCTGGCGAATTCATGAAGACTGGATCGTGCAGAGTCCGGGGGTGGTGAACAGCCTGAGCATGATTGTGCAGACGTTTACCCAGCCGGGGGAGGGGGTGTTGATCCAGCCGCCGGTTTACGGGCCGTTTTATCACAGCGTAACGATGAACGACCGCCAGGTGGTGACGGCTCCGCTCACCGAAACGGCATCAGGGTATACGCTGGATCTTGATGCCTTTGAACAGGCGATCACGCCGACGACGCGGCTGTTTTTTTTATGTAATCCGCACAACCCGACCGGGCATGTCTGGAGCCGGGACGAGCTGCTGGCGATGGGCAACATCTGCCGGCGTCATGGCGTGATGGTCGTTTCCGATGAAATTCATCAGGATTTGATCATTAACCCCGCGAAACGGCATCAGCCGTTTGCCGGCATTAACGACGAATTCGCCGACCACAGCATTACCTGCACATCGCCGAGTAAAACCTTCAATCTGGCGGGATTGCACACCTCCAATCTGTTCATTCCCAATAAGACGATACGCGACGCGCTGAAACGAACCTATGCGCGCTGTTCATTGTATATCCCCAATATGCTGGGGCTGACGGCCTGCGAAGCGGCTTACCGTCATGGCGGGCCGTGGTTATCCGCGTTGCTGGACTATTTGCGCGATAACCGGGCGTTGTTGCAGGCGAACCTTGGCCCGGACTCACCGGTCCGGCTGTTCGACGCCGATGCGCTCTATCTTGGCTGGCTGGATTTTCGGGAAAGCGGCATTGCGCCGGCCGATTTACCGGCGACTTTGCTGAACCAGGCCGGGCTGTGGCTGGATGATGGCGCGAAGTTCGGCGCGGCGTACGCCGGGTTTGCCCGGATTAATTTTGCCTGTCGACGCACCCTGCTGCATTCCGCACTGGCGAAATTAGCCGATATGTTTACGGCGAGGGGGAAAACAGGAGGGCTGGTGTAGCGCGGCGCGGCATGGCGTCTTTTTTCCGCCATTGACCTTTTTAGCCAATGCTTCCAATAATGGCGTTCGTTGACTCGGGGTGCCGCGTTCCTGTCATGGAAAACGGCTGAGATATACCCGTATTACCTGATCTGGATTATGCCAGCGTAGGGAAGTCACGGTATCCCGCCGGTACCGCCTTCTTTCACGCCGGTTGGGAGGTTTATGAACGCTCGACCTGTACTTTTCCCTGCCGCGTCCGTCGCGGATTCCCTTGATGCTTTCCGTTTGCGCGCGCCGCTGGTGCACTGCCTCACCAATGAGGTGGTGCAGGGGTTTACCGCTAATGTGCTGCTGGCGCTGGGCGCCTCGCCCGCGATGGTGGTGGACGCGGGCGAGGCGGCGCAGTTTGGCGCGCTGGCTGATGGGTTACTCATTAATCTGGGTACGCTTGAAGCCGACCGCGCGCAGGCGATGCGCGCGGCGGTCGCGAGCGCCATCGAGGTCGGCACGCCGTGGGTGCTGGACCCGGTAGCGGTGGGCGGCCTGCGTTTTCGCACCGAGTTTGCTTTTGAACTGTTGGCGATGAAGCCGGCGGCGATCCGCGGCAACGCCTCCGAAGTCATGGCGCTGGCCGGCGAATGTTCGGCCGGGCGCGGGGTGGACAGCGGCAACGATGTGCTGGCGGCGCTGCCTTCAGCCGTTACGCTGGCGCGCCGCTGGGCCACCTGCGTGGCGGTAACCGGCGAAGTGGATTACGTGACCGACGGCGAGCGAGTGCTGGCGGTACCCGGCGGCGATCCGCTGATGACGCGGGTGGTCGGCACCGGGTGCGCGCTGTCGGCGGTGGTGGCCGGTTTCTGCGCGCTGGAGGGCGACCGGCTCAGTCATATCGCCGCCGCCTGTGCGGTGATGTCGCACTGCGGGCAACAGGCCGCGGCACAGGCGCACGGGCCGGGGAGTTTCATCCCCGCGTTTCTGGATGCGCTGTATACCCTGAACCGGGAGGCGCCGGCATGAAACGTATCAACGCGTTGACTATCGCCGGCACCGACCCGAGCGGCGGCGCCGGTATTCAGGCCGACCTGAAAACGTTCTCGGCGCTGGGCGCCTACGGCACCAGCGTGATTACCGCGTTGGTGGCGCAGAATACGCGCGGCGTACAGTCGGTCTATCGCATTGAACCGGCGTTTGTCGCCGCCCAGCTGGATTCGGTTCTGAGCGATATCCGTATCGATAGTGCCAAAATCGGCATGCTGGCGCAGACGGATATCGTGGAAGCGGTGGCGGACCGGCTGCAGCGCTACCCGGTGCCGTATGTGGTGCTGGACACGGTGATGCTGGCGAAAAGCGGCGATCCGCTGCTGGCGCCGGAAGCGGTGGCGGCGGTGCGCCAGCTGCTGCTGCCGCGGGTGTCGCTGATTACCCCCAATCTGCCGGAGGCGGCGGCGCTGTTGCAGTGCACGCCCGCCGACGATGAGTGGGGCATGCGACGGCAGGGGGACGCGCTGCTGGCGATGGGATGTCAGGCGGTGCTGATGAAAGGCGGTCACCTGAGCGACAGCGAAAGCCCGGACTGGCTGTTCATGCCGGATGCGGAGCCGGTGCGGCTGAGCGCGCCGCGCGTCAACACCCGGCATACGCACGGCACCGGCTGCACGCTGTCGGCGGCGCTGGCGGCGTTGCGCCCGCGTTATGACAACTGGCCGGATACCCTGTCCGCCGCGCGGGCGTATCTGCAAGGCGCGCTGGAACAGGCGGATTCGCTGGAGGTCGGCCACGGCATCGGCCCGGTACACCATTTTCATCGCTGGTGGTGACGCATTTATTGATTGCCGGCGGTGGAAAAGGCCGTCGGCAATGGCCGCATCGCATCCAGGATCCGCGCCTGACAGCGTGATTGCCGCAACAGCCAATGCGCATCGACTGAAAAGAGCATGTTATTGCAGCCAGATAAAAATGTATGGCCGTAAGCACCGCCTTATTCTGAAAACAGCGGCAGAATATTAAGGGGGGTGGGGGTATTACGATATTCCTGTGTTGCCGTTTTTTTTGATGTAAGCCGTGAATCGCCAACGCCTTGTCGTTGGCAGTTGAGATATTTTTTCTTTCTGATTAACATGAAAAGTAATCGATTACTTTTTGTGGGAAACCTAATGGCGAAGGCCGGGAAATGCGTTTCGGCCGGCAGAAGTAATTGAGACATTGATAACAACAAAACAAGGAACATCTATCTGGAGAGTCTTATGTACCTGAAGCGATTTTTACGTTTATCACTTTTTATCTCGTTGTTTACCCTCAATGCGTTGCCATTACTTGCCAGAGCGAACCTTGAAGCGGGAAAAGGGAATGTGCCCATCGCGCTGCAAATGTACACCCTGCGTAATGTCGGCTCGTTGGAAGAACAGTTCGCAATGGCTAATAAGGCGGGATTTAATGCCGTCGAGTTGGTCGGCGACCATAATGTGTCATCTGACGAGATGAAAACGCTGCTTGAGAAATATAACCTGAAGGCGATATCGGCGCATGTTCAGCTCACGAGTTTGCGGCAGGACAGTCAAGGCGTGGTCGCGTTTAACAATGCTATCGGTAATCGTGTCTTGATTGTTCCCTGGATTGAACCGGCTGACCGGCCGGACAGCGCGCAGGCATGGAAAAATATGGCGCAGGAGCTGGATAATCTGGCGCGCCATCTTAAAAAGCAGGGGATGACGCTGGGCTACCATAACCATGATTTTGAGATGAAAAAGTACAATGGCAAAACGGCGCTGGAAATTCTTTTTGATCATGCCCCCAATCTGGCGATCGAACTGGATATGGCCTGGGTGACGCGAGGCGGTCAGGACCCGGCGCGTCTGCTGAAAAAATATAAAGGGCGGGTGTTTGCCGTTCATGCCAAGGACCACGCACCGATTGGTATGCGTAATGATGAAATGAATTTTGCGCCGGCCGGGGAAGGTATTCTGACCTGGGATGAAATATTCCCGGCGGCAGAAAAAGCGGGCAAAGTCTGGTTTATCGTTGAACACGATGCCCCCAAAGATCCCTATTCGATTATCACCACCGCCAGGAAATTTCTGCTAAAGCATGTCAATCCCTAAGATGACATGATCTTTTTTTGAGTAGCTACAGACAACCTATTATGAGGTTGTCTGTACCACAGTCCGCGTTAATCAAAGAGAGCGTTATTGTTTTTCAGACCATCTGCCGGTCAGCGTGTAACGCATAATATCCTAACCGGATGCCCGGGAAATAAATTGCCAGTCCAGGATTCTTTTTTCAGGAAGGCTGTCAGGCTCGTTGATTTTTTGCAGCAGTAATTTTACGGCCTGCCGGCCAATTTCCTGTGAAGGCTGCTGGACGGTGCTTAATTGCGGCGAAGTAATATAGCTTAATTCGGTACCGTCAAAACCGATCACGGCGATATCTTTCGCCACCTGTAATCCCGCGTCTTCAATCGCTTTTAACGCCCCGGCCGCCAGTGTGTCTGATACGGCAAATACCGCATCCGGTCGTATTTCCTCATCAAGCAACGATAGCATGGCTTTTTTTCCCGCTTCGTAACTGAGTTCACTGGCATAAATAACCGAAGCGTAATGAAGGGCGCGCTCGGCAATCATTTCCCGATAGCCCTGTTCCCGAAGTTGGGCATATTTATAATTCAGGTCGTGATTGATCATGGCAATACGCTGGCGGTTATTGTTTAGCAGATGCTCAAGCACAAAACGGGAGGCCAGCCGGTCATCAATTCCGACGCTGGAAACCGCCGCCGCATCGGCGTATTCGGCACACTGCACCCAGGGCGCATCGCCTATCATCGTGGTCAGTTCCGGCAAACGGGATAACGCGTCCATGGTAATGACTCCATCGACCATTTTCCCGGACAATAATGACAGGCTGGATTTTGCCCGCGCGGTATCCGAGCCGGAATTACATAACAGGATGCGGTATCCGTTTTGCTCCGCTTCGGATTCAATGCCTTTTACCACATCGGCACAGAATGGATTGGCGATATTGGAAACCATGACCAGCAGCATATGACTTTTCGCGGTGCGTAATTGTCTGGCGAGTAAATTGGGCTGGTAATTGCTTTGTTGGATGGCGTTCAGTACACGTTCACGGTTTTGGGGCTTAACGGAGTCCTGATTATTCAGCACCCGCGATACGGTTGCCACGGAAACGCCGGCAAGTCGTGCGATTTTTTGAATCGACATAATGGGAAAACATTCCTGAACATGAGCTCTGCGCACAGGCTATCACAGTTTGTTTTCTCGAAAAAATCGATAGTCCGGCCGATATCCGCCGGACTATCGGGGATTATGCCGGTATGGCGATCCAGCGTTGTTCCTGATGGCTGCGCACTATCGCATCAATGATGTACATAATCGTGGCGCCGTCGTGGAACGTCGCGAAGTCGCAGGGATCGACCTGCGGCTGCTTGCCGTCCCGCAGATAGGTATAAAAGCGCAGCATCATGTTTTTAAACGCATCAGGCCAGCCTTCAATGTGGCCGCCGGGAAAATGGGCCTGGTTGGACACATCCGCATTCATCAATCCCGGATCATCGCACAGTAACTGATTGGGGCGGTCACGCTGCCCGATCCACAGATTTTGCGGCAGTTCCTGATCCCAGGCCAGCGAGGCCCGCCCGCCGTTAACTTCAAAGTGAAGGCGGTTTTTTCTGCCGGCGCTCACCTGAGATACCGTCAGGCTGCCGCGGCTGCCGTCATCAAAACGCAGCAGGATGGCGGCGAAGTCTTCGGTGGTTACGGGCTTGTCTTCATATTCCGCCGCCGCTGCGTCGGGGCCGCCGAAGGTGGCTGCCGCATGGCGGCTGGTCTTGCGCGTGGGGTAGACGGTGGAGAGGTCCGCCATCACTTCGACGATTTTGCGGCCGGTGACGAACTGTATGGTATCGCACCAGTGGGAGCCGATGTCGGCGACGGTGCGGGACAGACCGCCTTTGGCGGCATCGACGCGCCAGTTATAGTCGGTTTCGTAGAGCATCCAGTCCTGCAGGTAGCCGCCGTGTAAGGCAAACAGGCGGCCCAGCGTCTCCTGGCGGATCATGCTGGCCGCCTGCTGCACCATCGCGAAGTGGCGGTAAACAAAGCTGACCCCATGAACGATGCCTTTTTCCTGCGCCAGCGCAACCAGTTCGCGGGCTTCCTCGCTGGTCATACATAGCGGTTTTTCGGAAAAGATATGTTTACCCGCCAGCATCGCCTGGCGATTGATGGCGGCGTGCAGGTAATTGGGCGTGCAGTTGTGCACCACCTCCAGACCGGGATGATTCAGCAGCGCGTCAACGTCGCCATAGGCGTGGGGGATAGCTAACTGACGGGCCTTTTCCTGCGCCAGTTCAAGGGTGCTGTCACATAACGCGACCACATTGACAAACCCCAAACGCCGGATAGCTTCGATATGCGCAGGCCCGATGAAACCTGAACCGATAATGCCGACATTGATCATGACGCGTCTTCTCCTTTCAGTCCCAGCATGTTCCTGATGGCCTGGCGATCGCTGGTGGTGGCCGCAAAGTCATCAAACGCTTTTCCGGCCACCGGGATGATGTGGTGACGGATGAATTCAGCGCCTTCCCGCGCGCCGGTTTCCGCCTCTTTCAGGCAACATTCCCATTCCAGAACCGCCCAGCCCGGATAGTCATATTGCGCCAGCTTGCTGAAAATGGACTTGAAATCGATCCGGCCGTCTCCCGGCGAGCGGAAGCGCCCGGCGCGTTCTGTCCAGGGCTGATAGCCGCCATAGACGCCGCTTTTGCCGCTGGGGGTAAACTCGGCGTCTTTCACATGAAAGGCCCGGATTCTGTCGTGGTAAATATCGATAAAGGCGAGGTAATCCATGTGCTGTAACAGCATATGGCTGGGGTCGTACAGCACGTGGCACCGTGGGTGGTTATCGACCGCAGCGAGAAAACGCTCAAAGCTGATGCCGTCGTGCAGGTCTTCCGACGGGTGTAATTCGTAACAGACGTCGATACCGTGGTGATCAAACACATCCAGAATAGGGCGCCAGCGCCGGGCCAACTCGTCAAACGCTTCCTGGATTAACGCCTCCTGGCGCGGCGGCCACGGGTAGAAATAGGGCCAGGCCAGGGCGCCGGAGAAGGTGGCATGGGCGCGCAATCCCAATTTTTCCGACGCCGCGGCGGCGTTTTTTAATGCGTTGACCGCCCATTGTTGCCGCTCCGTGTGGTGGTGGCGAACCGCCGGCGGGGCAAAGTCGTTAAAAGCGTGGTGGTAAGCCGGGTGTACGGCAATCAGCTGGCCTTCGAGATGGGTGGAGAGCTCGCTAATGACCAGCCCGTGCTCAGCCAGACGTCCGGCGACGTCATCGCAATAGGTCTGGCTGTGCGCGGCCGTTTCCAGATCAAAGATGTGCGGATGGTTACAGGGGATCTGGAGCGCCTTGAAACCGAGGCCGGCCGCCCAGCCGGCCAGCCCTTCCAGTGAGTTAAAGGGCGCCTGTTCCCCAATATACTGCGCGAGAAATAACCCCGGCCCTTTTATTGTTTGCATGCTGCCTCCCGATGTAATGGCTTAACGGTTGTCTTGCTCTTGATATTTAAAGGAAAGAAGGAAAATAAACGCGATGACGGCGGCCATAACGGCCGGGATCCACCAGAAGGTGACCCAGTTGTGTACGTCGGGCGGCGTGGTTTGGCCGAGCAGCCGGTTATACAGCGCGCCGGAGATTTGCGAGCCGAGCAACATGCCAATGCCGTAGGTAAACATGACAATCAGGCTTTGCGCCTGACCTTTGACCTTTTCGCCGGCAACGCGGTCGGTATAGATAAAACCGATGACAAAGAAAAAGTCGTAGCAAACGCCATGCAGCAGGATGCCGAGATACAACAGCCCGCGCCCTGTCTCGCTGACGCCAAGGGCAAACAGCGCATAGCGGAGGAACCACGCCAGCATACCGATCAGCAGCATGTATTTGATGCCCAGGCGGCGGAACAGCAGCGGGATAATCAACATGAAAAAGATTTCCGACATCTGGCCGAACGACATCGCCGTGCTGACGTCTTTAATGCCGAGATCCGCGAGGAATGACGCGGTGTAGGCGTAGTAAGTGCCCAGCGGAATGGAAATCAGCGTGGCGCAGACAGCAAAAATCAGAAAATGGCTTTTCTTCAGCAGAGCGAAGGCGTCGGCGCAGAACAGATCGCGCAACGCCAGCGGCTGGCCTTTGGCCGGCGCCGGCGTATGGGGTAAGGTCAGGCTATAAACGGCCAGCATGACAGAGCACGCCGCGGCAAGCTGGAAAATCATCACGCTGGCGGCAATACCGGTAACGCCAATTAGGATCCCGGCGACAATCCAGCCTATCGTGCCGAACACCCGGACCACCGGAAAGGTTTTTTCCGCCTGCGCCAGACTGTGGAAGGCGATGTTGTTGGTCAGCGCCAGCGTCGGCATGTAGCACAACGTGTAGGAGAACAACAATGCAATCAGCTGTGCGCCGTTTTCACTGGTCAGCGCCTGCGGAACACACCACAGGATCGCCGCGCCGGCCAGGTGCATTACCGCCATCACTTTCTGCGAAGGGAAAAAGCGGTCAACCAGCATGCCAAGCACAAAAGGGGACAGGATGGAGGCGATAGGCCCGGCCGAGAAAGCGTCGCCAATCAATGAAGACATGTTGTGCTGTGTCATCACCAGCCCCAGCGTGACCGACCAGCTTCCCCAGATAAAAAATTGCATAAACATCATGAATGACAGCCGGGGAACGAGCAGTTTATGCGGTGATGTTTTTAATTCGGTACTCATCATTGAAGAAGTCATATTCTCCCGCCTTTTAAAAGTAATCGATTACAAAATATCTTCAGGTAGAAAGTAATCGATTACTTTAATGAACTCTCTGAGTACGTTTTGGAAATGCGAGATTTATCACAGGAAACTATGGCTGGCAAACCCGAGACGGCGATGAAGCTGTGCCGGCGATCGAAAATATACGGTATCAGGACGGGCAGGCAGCAGCATTCAGCGTCTATCAAACCGGGCATGGCGCGACCGACGCCGCTTGTCTTCACCGGGCCGCGCCAGCCGGGTGGGTCAGTCCAGCGTAAAATGCGCCCGAAACTGCGCCAGCGCCTCTGCGCTATCCCCCTGCGCCGATGCTTCCAGCGCTATCGGCCCGCGGTAATCCACCTCACTCAGCGTTCTGGCAATGTGGCGGTAATTGATCTCTCCGGTTCCCGGTTGGTGACGGCCCGGCACATCAGCCACCTGAATTTCCCCGATAAAGGGGTGACAGCGGCGAATCAGCTCGGTGAGATTGCCTTCGCCAATTTGTGCGTGGTAGAGGTCGAGATTCATCTTTAGGTAAGGGCTATTGACGGCGGAAACCAGCGCGAACGTTTCACTGGCTTTGGCAAACGGCGTTCCTGGATGGTCAACCTCCACATTGAGGTTTTCCAGCGTAAAGACGCGGCCGTATTGTTCGCCCAAACGGGCAATTTCATGCAGCGCGGCGGCGGCGTTTAACCACATCGAGCCGGTGAGGTTTTCGACCGGCGTTACCGGCAGCCCACTGGCATCCAGCGCGCTGCCGGTGAGATTAAGGTTCAGGCAATCCAGCTTGTCGGCCGCGATCAGCGACGCCCGCGCAGTCTTTAATAGCATGCGGATCCCCTCGCTATCGGTGAGGTTTCCGGCCAGAAAGCCGGACATGGAGGTAAAGCGGGCGCCGGTTGCGGCCAGTGCGTCGATATCCTGGTGTTCCCAGCTCCACATTTCAACACCGAAGCCCAACGCGTGAATATGCCTGACGCGTTCGATGAACGGGCGTTGCGGAAAAACCATTTCGGCACAGACGGAGAGTTGATTTTTCATGTTGTTGCGTGACCTCACGGTGGCGTTGCGTATGCCATGCGCGCTATAGGGGCGTGTATCCGCGAGCGCTTGCTCCTCGCAGACGCCATTGCGCGGATAAATTGGCGAATGGGTAAAAATATTGCATAGACAGTCCGCCCATGACCCGGTAATTTTGTGATCTACGTCAGATTATTGCCTGCGGCAGGGCTAGCGATCACCGGATTTTGGGGTGATGTTTTTTCTGAACGATCGTTTTTCTCTGAATGGTTACTTTTTTCTGAATGGTCGTTTTTCTCTGAGTGAGATTGTTGAGGAGATACTCATGGCGGGTTCAGCGCGCGCGGTCATGATTGCCAAAGGGCTGCAGACCATACTCAATTGCGGCCTGTTGGTGCTGGCGGTGATTCTGGTTGTCTTTCTGGGCAAGGAAACCTGGCATCTGGCTACGGTACTGCTGGTCAGCAATGAGAAAGAGTCGTCCTACATGCTGATCGAAAGCCTGGTGATTTATTTTCTCTATTTCGAGTTTCTGGCGCTGATCGTGAAGTATTTCCTTTCCGGCTATCACTTCCCGCTGCGCTATTTTATCTACATCGGCATTACCGCCATCGTGCGGCTGATCATCGTCGATCATAAAAACCCGGCGGATACCTTCACCTACGCCGGGGCGATTCTGATACTGGTGATCACGCTCTATCTGGTCAACAGCCCGCGCCTGAAGCGGGAATAACCAGAAAAGAAAAAGCCAGCTCAAGGGAGATTGAGCTGGCCAAGGAGGTGGTTCCTAGTAGCATAACTACGCTTATTTTTCGTTTTGTATTTTCTCAGCGCTGCAATAGTAACCAGTTAGCCAGGCCATTGATGTGATCTGATTCTAAAAAATGTCACAATTGGCACCATACTGTCACTTTTTTGTTATTTTGCGTGCGGATTGCGGGTGCTGGTACCCGGCAGATTTCGCAGCAGCAACGCGTATTCCAGCGCGATGTCGTCCGGCACCGGCAGATACACCGTATGGCCGTCGCCCGGCGCGACATCGATCGGCTGGCCTTTCGTGTTGAACAGGGTTTCGATGGTGAACTGGACGTTGCCGCCCGGCGTCATCATTTCCACGCTGTCGCCGCGGGAGAACTTGTTCTTGACCGCCACTTCCGCCAGCCCGTCGCGCCGCTCGCCGGTAAACTCCCCGACAAACTGCTGCTGGTCCGACACCGAGTAACCGTAGTCGTAATTCTGGTAATCCTCGTGGACGTGACGGCGCAGGAAGCCTTCGGTGTAACCGCGGTGCGCCAGCCCTTCCAGCGTTTGCAGCAGCGTCGGGTCGAACGGCTTGCCCGCTGCGGCATCGTCAATGGCGCGGCGATACACCTGCGCGGTGCGGGCGCAATAGTAGAACGATTTGGTGCGGCCTTCGATTTTCAGCGAGGCGACCTGCATGGTGGTCAGGCGTTCCACGTGCTGAATGGCGCGCAGGTCGCGTGAGTTCATGATGTAGGTGCCGTGTTCGTCTTCAAACGCGCTCATGTATTCGCCCGGACGCTGCTTCTCTTCCAGCATGAATACCTTGTCGGTGGGCGCGCCGATGCCCAGCGTCGGTTCCACCTGGACGGCGTCGAGCTGCGTGACGGCAATCGGCTCGTGGATATGCACGATGTTGCCCACCGTGTCTTCTTTGCCTTCCTGCACGTTGTATTCCCAGCGGCAGGCGTTGGTGCAGGTGCCCTGATTCGGGTCACGCTTATTGATATAACCGGACAGCAGGCAGCGGCCGGAATAGGCCATGCACAGTGCGCCGTGGACGAAGATTTCCAGTTCCATTTCCGGCACCTGGGCGCGGATTTCCTCAATTTCTTCCAGCGACAGCTCGCGCGACAGAATCACCCGGCTCAGCCCCATCTGCTGCCAGAATTTCACCGTCGCCCAGTTTACCGCGTTGGCCTGTACCGACAGGTGGATCGGCATCTGCGGGAAGTTTTCCCGCACCAGCATGATCAAGCCCGGGTCGGACATGATCAGCGCATCCGGGTTCATTTCGACAACCGGTTGCAGATCGCGCAGGAAGGTTTTCAGCTTGGCGTTATGGGGCGCGATGTTAACCACCACGTAGAATTTTTTGCCCAGCGCATGGGCTTCGCTGATGGCTTGCGCCAGCGTCTGGTGGTTGAATTCGTTGTTGCGCACGCGCAGGCTGTAGCGGGGCTGGCCGGCATAAATCGCATCAGCGCCATAGGCAAAGGCGTAACGCATATTTTTCAGCGTACCGGCCGGAGAGAGTAATTCCGGTTTGAACATGGTGTTTTCTCAAGTCTGATCACAGGTCAGGCTGTTCCCGGGCGGGAACAGTAAAGGCGGCAGATTCTAACGCCAACGGCGGGAAAAATCAGTAGTCAGCTTACAAAAAGTAAGCCTATTGACGTGCCGGGCTGTCGACGGCCGGACAAAAGTCCGGCCGTTTACGGCGTCAGGCGGTACGGATACCGGCGGAGGGGCCTGCCAGCTCGCGCTGGTGCGGGCGTTCAAAGTCCACCAGCGGCCCTTTCGCGATGATAGCGGTGGGGTTGAGCCAACGGATACTGTAGTAACCGGCTTTGATGTGATCCAGCTTGACCGTTTCTTTGATCCCCGGCCACTGATACAGCTCGCGCAGGTAACCAGAGAGGTGCGGGTAATCCTCCAGACGGCGGATGTTGCATTTGAACGCGCCGTGGTAAGCGGCGTCGAAACGCACCAGCGTCACGAACAGCCGCCAGTCGGCTTCGGTCAGCGTGTCGCCCGCCAGATAGCGGTGGTGGGCCAGGTGGGCTTCTACCGTATCCAGCGAGGCAAACAGGTTGGTTACCGCCTGGTCGTAATGCGCCTGGGTTTTGGCGAAACCGGTTTTGTACACGCCGTTGTTGATGTTGTCGTAAATCAGGCTGTTCCAGCGGTCTATTTCCGGCTGCAGCTCTGCCGGGTAAAAGTCCAGCCGGTTGCCGGTCAGGTCATTGAAGGCGTGGTTGAGCAGGCGAATGATTTCCGACGATTCATTATTCACGATGCGGCCTTCTTTGCGGTCCCACAGCACCGGCACCGAGACTTTGCCGGTGTAGTGCGCATCGCTGGCGGTGTAGAGCTGGTGCAGATAACGCACCGGCGCCACTGTGTCGCCGGCATCCTGCGGGGTGCTGAATTCCCAACCCTGTTCGCCGATGCAGGGGGCCGCCACCGACAGCTGAATCACGTCCTGCAGGGCTTTCAGGTTACGGTAGATCAGCGTGCGGGATGCCCACGGGCAAAGGTACGAGACGAACAGTTGATATCGCCCGGCTTCCGGCGCCAGCGACGTTGCACGAAACATCGTTTCCTGACGGTGAAATGCGCCGCCTTTGATTTCTTCGGCGGCTACCTCGCCATCGACCCACTTGCCATTCACTAATCCCGACATGCTTACCCTCATCATGATTATTATGTTCAATGATTATGCTAGCAGCCAAACGCCAGGAGAAAATTGCAAATTTTTAACCGAGTCGGACAGTTTCTTTGACGGCTTGCCCGTCTGTGCGGGCGGGGCCGCCTACATTTCCTGGCTGGCGGCCGCTTCCCAGCGGTAACCGATACCGTATACCGTGCGAATGAACGACGTTTCCTGATCAAACATTTCCAGCTTGCGGCGCAGGTTCTTGATGTGGCTGTCGATGGTGCGGTCGGTCACTACCCGGTAGTCATCGTACAGATGGTCGAGCAATTGTTCGCGCGAAAAGACTCGTCCCGGCTCGGCGGAGAGGGTTTTCAGCAGCCGAAATTCGGCGGGCGTCAACTCCAGATGGCGGCCGAGGTAGCTGGCCTGATAACGGTTTTGGTCGATCAGCAGCGCGGGCAGCGCATCGCCCGGCAGCGGCTCATGTTGCCAGCGGCAGCGGCGTAGCAGGGTTTTCACCCGGGCGACCACTTCGCGCGGGCTGTAGGGTTTGCAGATGTAATCGTCGGCGCCGATTTCCAGCCCCAGCAGCCGGTCGATTTCATCGGTACGGGCGGTCACCATGATGATCGGCACGTTGGAAAAACCGCGGATGGCGCGGCAGAGCGTCAGGCCGTCGCGGCCCGGCAGCATCAAATCCAGCAGAATGAGCTGGCAGTGATGTTCCCGCACCCAGGGTTCAACCTCTTCGCCCTGCGTCAGCCAGTGGGTACGGTAACCCGCCGACTGCAGGTAATCCACCAGCAGTTGGGCCAGTTTGGGCTCATCTTCAACGATCAGCACCGGCAGGTTTTCATCACCAGCCGCTGCAGGAGACGATGCTGTCATGTCGGTTACCTGCCTGTATCAGGATAGGTGCAACGGAAGCTCGACGGTGATTTGCACGCCGCCGAGCGCTGAATGATCAGCATACAGGCGTCCATCGTGCGCCTCAACGATATTGGCGCAAATCGACAACCCCAGACCCGAGCCGCCGCTGGCGCGGTTACGCGAGCTTTCCGCGCGGTAGAAGCGTTCGAAGATCAGCGCCAGCTGTTCATCGCTGATGCCGGGGGCGCTGTCGCGCCAGTGGATAATCAGCCGTTGCTGGCGCAGTTCGGTTTCCACTTCCAACTGGCCCTCGTTGTCAGTATAACGCAGGCTGTTTTCCATCAGGTTGTTGAACAGCTGGTTCAGACGATCCGGGTCGCCAAATACCACGGCTTCGGGGTGAAGGCGGGTGGTCAGCCGGATGCCTTTTTGCTGAAAACGCTCCCTGAACGCCGCCACCGACACCTGCAACAGGGCGCTGGCGTTGACGGCGGCCTTGCGATAAGCCAGCGCGCCCAGATCGGACAGCGACAGCTGATGCAGGTCGTCCACCAGCTTGGTCAGCAACGCGACCTCCGACTGTAGCGAGCCGAACGCCGCGGCGTCCGGCCGGCGCACGCCGTCCTGCAACGCTTCCAGTTCGCCGCGCAACACCGCCAGCGGGGTACGCAGTTCGTGCGAGATATCCGCCATAAACGCGCGGCGCGACTGCTCGTTTTTCTCCAGCGCCGAGGCCAATTGGTTAAAATCCTGCGCCAGACGCCCCAGTTCGTCGCGTCCGTTGGCGGAAACCCGGGTGCCGAAATCCCCGCCCGCCAGCTGGTGGATGCCGCTGACCAGCCGTTTGACCGGCGCCAGCAGGCCGCGCGACATCATCCAGGTCACCACCGCGGCCAGCAGGGTGGTGAAGGCGACAATCAGCCAACTGGTACGCTGTTGCTGGCGGTCGAAGCTGATATCGGCGCTACGGGTCAGCCCTTCCACCGGCGCGGCCACCAGCCAGCCGACGGTCTGTTTTTTCACGGTCAGCGGCTGCCAACTGCTGCCGGCGGGCATCGGGATCGGCGGGCCGATCAGCCGGCGGCGGTTCTCATCCATGATCCAAAACCGGGTGCGCCAGCCCTGCATCGCTTCGTCGTTGTTCTGTTCCATCGAGCGCAGCATGGGGAAAATGCCGCGCTCGTTGTTGTGCAGAAAATCCCAATTGCCGTACTGCTGGTATTGCTCTTCCAGCCAGCCGCGAATTTGCACCACCCGCTGCTCGTTGCCGTGGCGGATATAGTCGATAAACCCTTTCTCGAAACTGAGCCGGACGCCAAAGTGCATGATCACCAGCACCAGCATGCAGGTGGAGAAAATCGCCAGAAATAGTCGGGCGGTAATGCCGAATCTCATCATTCACCTCATGAGGAACGCGTCAGCGTCGCCTGTTGAACGGTATCGGACGGCACCCGGTTGAAAATCAGCGCCGGGAACGCCATCACCACCACCATGCAGAGATAGGTGTAAAGGAATACGGTGTGGGTTTCCGGCGCGCCGCTCACCAGATGCTGGTTGGCGAAAATCCCCAGCAGCAGGCCGGCGATGGTCACCCCCATACTGGTGGATAACTGCATCGACATCGACAACAGGCTGTTGCCGCCGCTGGCCAGGGAGTCCGGCAGGTCCTTGAGCGTCAGGGTATTCATGGTGGAAAAGCGAATACCGTTCACCATGCCAACCAGCAGCAGCACCACCGGCATCATCCAGTGCCAGCTCATTAGCGCCACCAGCGCAAACAGCAGGGTAGCGAGCGCCAGCGTCAGGGTGGAGGCGATCAGTACCGCGCGGTAGCCGAACCGGTTAACGATAATCACCACCAGCCGTTTCATCCCCATGTTACCCAGCACCAGCGGAATCATCATCATGCCGGCGTGAAACGGCGTGTATCCCAGCCCGATTTGCAGAAACACCGGGGTCATGAACGGCAGCATGCCGCTGCCGATGCGCGCCAGCCAGCCACCGAACAGCCCGATGGTAAAGCTGCGGGTGTCGAACAGACGCAGGTTGAACAACGACTGCTCATTGTTTCTGGCGTGCAGCCAATACCCCAGCAGCGCCAGCAGGCCGGTCAGCACCAGCGCGCTCAGCGCCGGCGCCGACAAACCGAGGCTTTTCTGGCCGTCCAGCGCCAGCGTCAGGGCGCCCATGGCGATGACCAGACAGACAAAGCCGCGCAGGTCGAAACGGCGCGGCGGCATGGTGAAATTGGGCATCAGCAACCAGGTGGCGAGGGCGCCGACCAGGCCGACCGGAATATTGATCAGGAAAATCCAGTGCCAGCTGGCGTACTGCACCAGAAAGCCGCCGAGCGTCGGTCCCATCAGCGGGCCGATCTGCCCCGGCAGCGTGACGAAGGTCATCGCCGCCATGTACTGATCGCGCGGCACCAGCTTCATCACCGTCAGCCGGCCGATCGGCACCATCATCGCGCCGCCGACGCCCTGAAGCACGCGGGAAAACAGCAGTTCGTTCAGGGTGGTGGAGCGAGCGCACAGCAGCGAGCCGAGGCTGAACAGCACGATGGCGGAAAAGAAGACGTTCCGCACGCCTAGCCGGTCCGCCAGCCAGCCGCTGGCAGGCAGCATCATCGCCACCGTCAGCACATAGGCCACGATCACGGCATGCATACGCAGCGGGCTTTCATTGAGGCTGACAGCCATGGAGGGCAGGGCGGTGTTGACGATGGTGGTGTCCAGCGCTTGCATAAAAAAGCCGAAGGCCACAATCCACAATTGCCAGCGAACGGAGGCGGGCTGATTGGTCATGCTTGGTGTTACTCCCGGGAATATCCTGTCCCTTGCAGGCGCCGGGGCGAACCCCGGCGAATTGTTACAGGTACGGCTAGCGCGGCATCAGGCCGACGGTTCGGTATGCGCGGTCGCGTCAGGGCGTTCGCGGCGACGCCATTGCAGGCGATCAAAGAACAGGTACACCACCGGCGTGGTGTACAGCGTCAGCAACTGGCTCATCACCAGCCCGCCGACGATGGTGATGCCGAGCGGCTGGCGCAGCTCAGAACCGTCGCCGCTGCTCAGTACCAGCGGCAGCGCGCCGAACAGCGCCGCCATCGTGGTCATCATGATCGGGCGGAAACGCAACATGCAGGCGCGGAAAATCGCCTCGCGCGCCGGCAGTTTTCCTTCACGCTGCGCCACCAGCGCAAAGTCCACCATCATGATGGCGTTTTTCTTCACGATGCCGATCAACAGCAGAATGCCAATCAGCGCGATCAGGCTGAACGGTTTGTCAAACAGCTCCAGCGCCAGCAGCGCGCCGACCCCGGCGGACGGCAGCGTCGAGAGAATGGTTAGCGGGTGGGCGACATTCTCGTACAGTATCCCCAGCACGATATACACCGTCAGGATCGCCGCGATGATCAGCACCACCTGCGAATGTTGCGACTGCTGGAACGCCAGCGCGGTACCGGCAAACTGGCCCCGCACGGTGGGCGGCACCCCCAGCGCGGTCATGGTGCGCTCGATGGCGGTGGTGGCGTCCGACAGGCTGGCGCCTTCCGGCAGGTTGAAGGAGAGGGTGGCGGCGGCCGACAGCCCCTGATGGTTGACCGCCAGCGGCGCGTTGGCCGGCTGCCAGCGGGCGAAGAACGACAGCGGTATCGGCTTGCCGTCGTTGTTGATTACAAACATCTTATCCAGCGAACTCGGGTCCTGGGTGTAGGCTGAATCCACCTCCATCACCACCTTGTACTGGTTCATCGGCTGGTAGATGGTGGAGATCTGGCGCTGACCGAAGGCGTTGTTCAGCAGCGTGTTGACGCTGGAGACGTTGATGCCGAGGCGCGCCATCGCGTCGCGATCGTACACCATCATCAGCTCGGCGCCCTTGTCCTGTTGGTCGGAACTGACGTCCGCCAGTTGCGGCAGCTTGCTCAGGGCATCGCGGATTTTCGGCTCCCAGGTTCTCAGCACCGACAGGTCATCCGACAGCAGCGAGAACTGGTAACCGGCGTTGGACTCGCGCCCGCCGATGCGCACGTCCTGCACCGCCATCAGGTACAGGTTGGCGCCCGGCTCTTTCGCCAGGTTGGCGCGCAGCCGGGTTATCACCTGCTGGGCGCTGACGTCACGCTGGGCCAGCGGCTTCAGGCTGATGAACATCGAGCCGCTGTTGGTGCGCATGCCGCCGGTGAAACCGGTGACGTTATCCACCGCCGGGTCGGCGCGCACGATGGTCATGAAATCCTGCAGTTTGCGCTTCATCGCCTGGAAGGAGATGCTCTGGTCGGCCTGAATAAACCCCATCAACCGGCCGGTGTCCTGCTCGGGGAAGAAGGTTTTGGGAATGCTGATGTACAACCAGACGCTCAGGCCGATAGTGCCCAGCAGCACCATCATCACCCAGCGCGAGTGGTTCAGCACCCAGCGCAGGCTGCGGCCGTAACCTTGTTGCAGCCCGAGCAGGAGCCGGTTGAAGCCGCGGGTGCGCGGCTGGCTGCGGGGCGCGTGATGGCGCAGCAGCCGGGCGCACATCATCGGCGTCAGGGTGATGGACACCAGCAATGAAATCAGGATCGCCACCGACAGCGTAATCGAGAACTCGCGGAACAATCGCCCCGGCAGGCCATCCATGAACAGCAGTGGAATAAACACCGCGATCAGCGACAGGCTCATCGACACCACGGTGAAGCCGACCTCCCGCACCCCTTGCAATGAGGCTTGCAGCGGTTTCATGCCCGCTTCGATATGGCGGGAAATGTTCTCCAGCACCACGATGGCGTCATCCACCACGAAACCGGTGGCGACGGTCAACGCCATCAGCGACAGGTTGTTAAGGCTGAAACCGCACAGGTACATGGCGGAGAAGGTGCCGATCAGCGACACCGGTACGGCGATGGCCGGAATCAGCGTGGCGCGCCCGGAGCGCAGGAACAGAAACACCACCAGAATCACCAGCGACACGGCGATAGTCAACGAGCGCTCGACATCGCGCAGCGAGGCGCGAATGGTGGGCGAGCGGTCCTGCGCGACATTCAGGGTGATTGACGCGGGCAGCAGGGCCTGCAGTTCCGGCATCGAAGCGCGGATGGCATCGACGGTGGAAATGATATTGGCGTCCGGCGCCCGGCGGATCATCACCAGAATGGCGGGTTTGGCGTTGGTCATCCCGGCGTTGAGCACGTTCTGCACCGAATCTTTCACTGTCGCCACGTCGCTCAGGCGCACCGGCGCGCCATTGTTGTAGTGGACGATCAGCGAGCGATAGGCGTCGGCGGTTTTCAGCTCGTCGTTGGTCTGAATCTGGTAGTGAGTGCTGCCGCTGTCGACGCTGCCGAGCGGCTGGCGCACGTTGGACTGGGCGATCGACTGGCGCACGGCGTCCAGCGATACGCCCTGATTGAACAGCGCCTGCGGGTTGAGCGCCACTCGCACCGCCGGCAACGAGCTGCCGCCGATGGTGACGTCGCCGACGCCGTCGATCTGCGAGACGCGCTGGGCAATCTGGGTGGAGGCGTAGTCGTACAACTGGCCGGGACCATAGGTGTCCGATGTCAGCGTCATGATCATGATCGGCGCATCGGACGGGTTCACTTTACGGTAGTAAGGACGGCTCGGCATGCTGCTCGGCAACAGGCTTTGGGCGGCGTTGATCGCCGCCTGCACGTCGCGGGCCGCGCCGTTGATGTCGCGCTCCAGCGCAAACTGCAGGATGATGCGGGTATTGCCCAGCGAACTCATCGACGTCATTTCATTGACGCCGGCGATGCGGCCCAGCGAGCGCTCCAGCGGCGTCGCCACCGACGACGCCATGGTTTCCGGCGATGCGCCGGGCAGGGTGGCGGTGACCGAAATCACCGGATAATCCACCTGCGGCAGCGGCGACACCGGCAGCAACTGATAGCCGAGCAGGCCGCACAGCGCTATCGCCAGCGCCAGCAACGTGGTGGCGACCGGACGATGGATAAACAGCGCGAAGAACTTCACTGTGCTTCCCCTTCCTGCGGCTGGCGGCGACGCAGGCGATGCGCCAGGCGGTCAAACAGCAGGTAAATCACCGGTGTGGTAAACAGCGTCAGCACCTGGCTCATCACCAGCCCGCCGACCATACAGATGCCGAGCGGGCGGCGCAGCTCCGCGCCTACGCCGGTACTGAACATCAGCGGTACGGCGCTGAGCAGCGCCGCCATCGTCGTCATCAGGATCGGGCGAAAACGCAGCAGACAAGCCTGATAAATGGCCTGATACGGCGTCATGCCCTGTTCGCGTTCAGCGGCCAGCGCAAAATCGATCATCATGATGGCGTTCTTCTTCACGATGCCGATCAGCAAAATGATGCCGATGATGGCGATGATGTTCAGGTCGCTGCCTGCGATCATCAGCGCCAGCAGCGCGCCGACCCCGGCGGTCGGCAGGGTGGAGAGGATGGTGACCGGGTGGATAAAACTTTCATACAGCACGCCCAGCACGATATACATCGCCACGACCGCGGCCACCACCAGCCAGATGGTGCTGGTCAGCGCCGACTGGAACGCCAGCGTGCTGCCCTGAAAGCGGGTAATGATGTCGCTGGGCAACTGCATCTGCTGCTGCGTTTCCTGGATGACTTTCACCGCATCCCCCAGCGCGTAGCCGGGCGCCACGTTGAACGAAATGGTGGTGGAGGGGAACTGATCGATGTGGTTGATCGACAGCGGCCCCTGACGCTCTTCTACCGAGGCGATGCTACTGAGCGGCACCACGCCGCCGCTACTGTTGATCAGCCGGATATCGTCCAGCGCCGCCAGTCCGTTGCTGCTGTCGTGATGCTGTTCCAGCACTACCCGGTACTGATTGGACTGGGTATAAATGGTGGAGATCAGCCGCTGGCCGAAGGCGTTGTACAGCGCGCTGTCCACCTGCGACATGGTGATGCCGAGGCGGCTGGCGCTGTCGCGGTTGACCTTGAGGTAGGCCACCGCGCCGCTGTCCTGCCAGTCGCTGCTGACATCCTGCAACTGCGGCAGTTTCTGTAGCTCGGCGGTCAGCTTCGGCACCCAGGTGCTGAGTTCATCCAGCGACATGGTTTGCAGGGTGAACTGATACTGGGTGCGGCTGACCTGGGTATCGATGGTCAGGTCCTGCACCGGTTGCAGATAAAGCTGAACGCCGGGCAGGGCGGACATTTGTTGTTGCAGTCGTTCAATCACGCCCTGAATACGGTCGCTGCGTTCCTCCAGCGGTTTCAGGTTGATCTGCAATCTGCCGCTGTTGAGCGACGGGTTGGTGCCGTCGACGCCGATAAACGACGAGACGCTTTCCACCGCCGGGTCCTTCATGATCAGCGCGGTGACCTGCTGCTGTTTGTCCACCATGCCGGTGAACGAGATGGTTTGCGACGCCTGGACGGTACCCTGAATGATGCCGTTGTCCTGTATCGGGAAAAAGCCTTTGGGGATCACGATATACAGCAGAATGGTCAGCACCAGCGTGCTCAGCGCGACGCCGAGGGTAATCCACGGATGACTGAGCACCCGCGTCAGGCCGCGGCCGTATAGCGCGATCACGCCATCAAAGAAGCGCTCGCTGGCGCGGGTAAAACGGTTCTGCCGGCTCAGCGACTGGTGGCTGAGCAGGCGAGCGCACATCATGGGCGTCAGCGTCAGCGACACCACGGCGGAGATCAGGATCGACACCGCCAGCGTAACGGCGAATTCGCGGAACAGACGGCCGATGATATCGCCCATGAACAGCAGCGGGATCAGCACCGCGATCAGCGAAAAGGTCAGCGAGATAATGGTAAAGCCGATTTCCCCCGCGCCTTTCAGCGCCGCCTGCAGCGGTTTTTCGCCTTTCTCGATATAACGGGCGATGTTTTCGATCACCACGATGGCGTCATCCACCACAAAACCGGTGGCGATGGTCAGCGCCATCAGCGTCAGGTTGTTGATCGAGAAACCGAGAAAATACATGGCGGCGAAGGTACCCACCAGCGACAGCGGCACCGCGATGCTGGGGATCAGCGTCGCCACCGCGTTACGCAGAAACAGGTAAATCACCATCACCACCAGCGCTATAGCCAGAATCAGCTCAAACTGCACATCGTCCACCGACGCGCGGATGGTGGTGGTGCGGTCGGTGAGCAGAGCGACGTCCACCGATTTGGGCAAACTGGCTTTCAGCGTCGGCAACAGGCTGCGGATATGGTCGGCGGTGGCGATCACATTAGCCCCCGGCTGACGCTGAATGTTGAGGACAATCGCCTGATTCTGGTTGGCCCATGCCGCCAGATGGGTGTTTTCCGCCGCCTGTTCTACCGTGGCGACATCCTGTAGCCGCACCGGCGCGTTGTTTTTCCAGGCAATGATCAACTGGCGGTAGTCGTCGAGCGAACGCATCTGGTCGTTGGCGGATAGCGTGACCGCGCGTGCCGGGCCGTCAAAACTGCCTTTGGGGGTGTTGACGTTGGCGGCAGTGATGGCGGTGCGCACCGTTTCGCTGCTCAACCCATAGGCGGCCAGCGCGCCCGGATTGAGTTTGACCCGCACCGACGGCCGTTGTCCGCCGGCCAGAGTAACCAGCCCGACGCCTTCCACCTGGGCAATCTTCTGCGCGATGCGCGTTTCGATCATGTCCTGCACCTGCGTCAGCGGCAGGGCGGTGGAGGTGACCGCCAGCGTCATGATCGGCGGATCCGCCGGGTTGACTTTGCTGTAGGTGGGCGGGAAAGGCAGATCGCTGGGCAGCAGATTGGTGGCGGCGTTAATGGCCGCCTGCACATCCTGTTCCGCTACGTCCAGCGGCAGCGAAAGCTGGAACTGCAGCGTGATCACCGATGAACCGCCGGAGCTTTGGCTCGACATCTGCTTGAGGCCGGACATGCTGCCGAACTGATGTTCCAGCGGCGCGGTGACCGCCGAGGTCATCACGTCCGGACTGGCGCCGGGGTACAACGTCACCACCTGAATCGTCGGGTAGTCCACTTCCGGCAGCGCCGAAACCGGCAATGCGCGATAGCCGACGATCCCGGCCAGCAGGATAGCGATCATCAGCAGCGTGGTGGCGATCGGCCGGAGAATAAACAGGCGCGACGGCCCGCCGCCATCAAGCGGCGCGGCGTCCTGTAACGGCGTCGTCTCCTGCATCAGGATTTCTCCGCTTTATGCTGACGTTTTTCCGTGCCGGCGGTGGATTTGGCATCCGCCGTCGCGGGCGCCAGTACTTCAACGCGCGCACCTTCGGTCAGGCGATCGATCCCGTCGGTGACCACCCGTTCGCCGGCGTTCAACCCGGTCGAAACCACGGTTTGCTGGCCGTACTGAATACCGGTGGTGACAAGGTGTTTGCTGACCTGATCCTGGTCGTTCAGTACCCAGACAAAGCGCCCTTCGTTACCCATCTGGATCGCGGATGACGGCGCCACCACCACATTTTGCAGGGTATCCACTTTCATCTTGATGTTGACGAACTGGTTGGGGAACAGCGCATCGTCGGTATTGTCGAAGCGGGCTTTCAGCTTGATGGTGCCGGTGGTGGCGTCGATCTGGTTATCCATGCTCAGCAGTCGGCCCTGAGAGAGAATGTGCTGATTGGCGCGATCCCAGGCTTCCACCTGTACCGGTTGACCGGATTTCTGCGCTTTCAGCACGGTGGCGATATCGCTTTCCGGCACGGTGAAAACGGCGTCGATCGGGTGGGTTTGCGTTAACACCAGCAGATTATCGGTGCTGGTGACGTAGTTGCCGATGTCAATCTGACGCAGGCCGACGCGGCCGCTAAACGGCGCGGTGATGCGGCTGTAATCCAACTGCAACTGCGCGCTGGCGACCGAACCCTGATCCGATTTCACCGTCGCTTCATACTGGCGCACCAGCGATTCCTGGGTGTCCAGTTGCTGACCGGAAACCAGACTGGTTTTGGACAGTTGCCGGTAGCGGGCCAAATCCTGACGGGCGTTGACCAGCAGCGCCTGATCTTTGGCCAGTTGCCCCTGTGCCTGCGTCAATGCGACGTCGAACGGGCGCGGATCGATTTCCGCCAGCAGGTCACCTTCCTTAACCTGTTGCCCTTCCTGAAAGTGGATCGCCATCAACTGGCCGCTGACCCGGCTGTGCACCGTGACGGTATTGGCGGCGGTAACCGTACCCAGACCCGACAGGTAATAAGGCACGGAGGACGAAGAAGAGAGTGCGGCCTGTACCGGCGGCGGCGCTGAAGAGCCGCCGCGGCGACCGCCGCCGCTTCGGCCTTGTCCCTGATGGGTGGCTTGCTGTGTGGCGGTCCCCCCGTTGGCGGATTCTGATTGTGATGTATGGAAATAACGCCAGGCGAAAAAAATGGCGGCAATAACAACAGCCAGTATCAGGAAGCGAGATAAGCGTGTGGCGTTCATAGCTATGGAAGGAACCTCCAATCAGCACAGGCCAAGATAAGCCCATGAAACACTGAATATTATGATACTAGTTTAAACAGCGAACGGAGGACAAAAATGGAGGAAATATGGAAGATATGTCAGGGTTTGTAGAAAAAGAATCCCCGGCGCGGTAAACGCCGGGGATGGTATGCCTGGTGTGTCAGCGAGATGTCATTCTCAAGACGGCGGGATTACAGCACCAGACCGGCGACGGCGGCGGACAGCAAGCTGACCAGCGTGGAGCCGTACACCAGCTTCAGGCCGAAACGGGAAACGGTGTTGCCCTGCATTTCGTTCAGCCCCTTGATCGCCCCGGCCACGATGCCGATCGACGAGAAGTTGGCGAAAGATACCAGGAAGACCGACAGGATGCCCACGCTACGCGGCGACAGCTGACCGGCCACTTTCTGCAGTTCCATCATGGCGACGAATTCGTTGGATACCAGCTTGGTCGCCATAATACTGCCGACCTGCAACGCTTCGGCTTTCGGAATGCCCATCACCCAGGCGAGCGGATAGAACGCGTAACCCAGCACTTCCTGGAAGCTCAGACCGAATACGGCGCTGAACAGGGCGTTGATGCCGGCGATCAGCGCGATGAAACCGATCAGCATAGCGGCGACGATCACCGCAACCTTGAAACCCGCCAGAATGTATTCGCCCAGCATTTCAAAGAAGCTCTGACCTTCGTGCAGGTTGCTCAGGTGCAGCTCTTTTTCTTCGTTGGTGTCGTAAGGGTTGATGAGCGACAGCACGATGAAGGTGCTGAACATGTTGAGCACCAGCGCCGCCACGACGTATTTGGCGTCCAGCATCGACATGTAGGCGCCGACGATTGACATCGATACCGTGGACATGGCGGTGGCGGCCATGGTGTACATCCGTTTCTCGGACATCTGCCCCAGAATGTCTTTATACGCGATGAAGTTTTCAGACTGGCCCAGAATCAGCGAGCTGACGGCGTTGAAGGATTCCAGTTTGCCCATGCCGTTGACTTTGGACAGGATGGTACCGATCAGACGGATGATGAACGGCAGGACTTTGATGTGCTGCAAAATACCGATCAGCGCGGAAATGAACACGATCGGGCACAGTACTTTCAGGAAGAACACGAAGCTATTGTTACCGATATTGCCGAAGACGAAGGTGGTGCCTTCTCCAGCGAAACTGAGCAGCTTGTCGAACAGACCCGCAAAGCCTTTTACGAAACCCAAGCCTGCGCTGGAATAGAGGAAGAAATAGGCAAGCAGAATTTCAATGACTAAAAGTTGAACAATATACCTGACGCGAATGCTTTTACGATCGCGGCACACCAGCAGTGACAGGCCGGCGACAACGAGCAGCGCCAGAATAAATTGCAGAATGTTGGACATGTTTGCTCCAAATTATGATAGGGGCCGATTTTTGGTCGTCATTTTATGTAACGATTGCGCTTAAAATGAGACGTAAGGCGCAAAAGCGAGATTATATCGCGGAAAATAACCTAAACTAAAGCGTGGGTCTCATAGCATTCACTTCTGTCTGGGTGATGTCGGGACGATTTCATCATGTCTGACCGGAAAATGCTGTGATGAAGATTCCCCGCCGGCAACCTCGTCGGGCTGGGAAACAACACAAGGAGATGACAATGCCTGCGTCTGACGCATTACGAGAACTGGGACATTCAGGAATTCGGGTGCCGTTGCTGACTTTTGGCGGCAACGTGTTTGGCTGGACCATTGACGAGTCAGCCTCGTTTCGGGTGCTGGACGCCCTGCTTGATCAAGGGCTGCACTTTATTGATACCGCTGATATGTATTCGACCTGGGCGCCAGGCAATAAAGGCGGCGAGTCGGAAAGCATTATTGGCAACTGGCTGAAACAACGTGGAAACCGCGATCGGGTGATTATCGCCACCAAAGTGGGCAAGGACATGGGCGGCGAGCGGCACGGGTTGTCGGCCGCTTACATCCGTCGGGCGGTGGAAGATTCGCTGCGTCGCCTGCAGACCGATTATATCGACCTGTATCAATCCCATGATGATGATAAAAGCACCCTGCTGGAAGAGACGCTGTCGGCGTTCGACGCGCTGATCCGCGAAGGCAAGGTACGCGCCATCGGCGCATCCAATTATGACGGCGAACGTCTGGCGCAGGCGTTGCAGGTTAGCAAGGATAACCATCTGGCGCGTTATGAAACCCTGCAGCCGGAATATAACCTGTACGATCGCCAGCACTATGAATCCACGCTGGAGCCGGTGGTGAAGGCCAACGGGCTGGGCGTGATTGGGTATTATTCGCTGGCGAGCGGCTTTTTGTCCGGCAAATATCGCTCGGCTGCCGATGCCGCGAAAAGCGCGCGCGGTCAGGGCGTGGTGGAACGTTATCTCAACCCGCGCGGTCTGGCGATTCTTGAGGCACTTGATCAGGTGGCCGAGGCGCACCGCACCTCGCCGGGTCAGGTCGCGCTGGCATGGCTGATTGCCCGGCCCGGCGTGACGTCGCCGATAGTCAGCGCCACGTCGGTCGAGCAGGTGGCGGAGCTGGCCAGCGCTACCCGGCTGACGCTGACGCTTCGGGAGATTGAACAACTGAATACCGCCAGCGCCTGATCGACGGGCGTACGCTGCTGTGGCGGCGTGGTATGACAGGGCGGGGAGCCGGTATCGGTTCCCTGCCCTGTTCGTTTTGGTCTTTATCAGATTTGAATGCGTGCCCAGGCTGCCGTGTCCTGCATGATGGGGGGACAGCTTAGTAAGTCAGCGTGATCGTTACGGTATCGGTTAAGTCCCTGCCGGCACCGGCGCCATCTGCCGCCGGTTGCCGAGATCGTTCGTGCCGCTCAGATTGATGCTGTAAGGGGGGGGTTTGGGTGCGCTGTACGGCGATGATGTTGCTGCTGACGGACGTGAATGCCGAAGGGAAGGCGGCCGAACCGAAATCGACATCCGGTGCGCTGATAATTAAACAGTCCTTCATCACCACCATATTTACCGCCAGCGTGCCGTCAGCGGGGGAATAATCCGGCACTTCATCAATAATAATGCGATAGGCTGTTTGCTGGCCGGCAGGCAGCGTGGTGAGCCTCATCACCGGATTAATTGCCGTTTTGCCGTTGGAATGGAGGTAAAGGACGGGCTGGCGATGACGTCATTAGGGTCATGATAAACATCGTGATTATTTTCCTGATGCCAGGCTACAACCTGTATCTGTAATTTTGTATCCTGGTGCGATTTATTTCCCAGCCAGACGGTAGTGCTGCGTTGGTTGGTTTCAATGGTTTGATAAATCGGCCAGACCGGCATGGGAGATAAACATTAAAACAAGCAGGTAAATTATTGTCGTCCGTTTCACATTTTCTCTGATTCAATATGAAATGGTTATTGTCACCTTATCCGTATAGGTACCTATGCGGGTTGCTGAGCTTGTCAAAATAACCGGTCATAAACGATATGCCACTGTATTTTTTTCCGGAAATGAACTCACGCTATATGTCAGCGCACCGGTTCCCCAAATTGTAGAACAATTGGCGTCCTGATAAAGCTGGTAGGCAATTCTATCCGCGGTATTCGTGTTTTTCAGATAATGAGCAGAACTGCCGCCGCTATTTTAGTCGTAATCAAGCGTGATAGTCATGGACGAGTCTGGCGTACAGGTCACCACAATCGATCCGGCTCCTTCACCGCCTGCGGCATGGCGATTATTCGGGATTTCCGTATGCATTCCGAAATCAATCGTTCCCAGATCACCGGAATAGAAGCCCATCGTGGTACCGAAGGCACAACCGGCAATGATGGTGGCGAAAACGTTAATGGTGGCCGTTCTGGTCTTGCTGACGGCATCAACCATCAGAAATAACTTCGCTGACCTATCCACTCGCAGTTAAAAAATATGGCTACCAGAAAAGCGTGGCGACAACGGTGTTGGTATAGGTTCCTATCGCTGGACTGGCGCTGCTTTGATCTCCCGGCAGTATTCAACCATAAACCGTAATATCCTGTGCGGTACCATTGGCGTTAATCTGTACGCTGCCGCCAATAGTTATTTCATTGGTGCGCGTGCTGTCTGAATATAAGCGATAGGGAATTTTGGTGGTTCTGCCGTCGCTGGAAACGCTGCGCAGTGTGCCGCTGGAATATAATCCACCGTCAGATGCGGAGCCTGATTTAACCCTGCTCTGCATCTGACGGTGGCGCTGCCAGTGGATGCCGAACCGGCTATACTGGCGCCTACGCTATTTTCCTTCATGTTAGCTGTGACCTCATTTGAATAACATCGACATATTACGGTGTACTTTCATCTGTGCATATTCACAGAGATTTCCAAATTTTAATATTAAATCCATTTCCTTCTGATGTGTTTACCCTGAAATTTGGGTGTCAGAATGATATGGTTTTTATATGCTGTATATTTTCTCCATTGCCTTCACTCTTGATGACGACTCTTCTCATTCGTTCACCGGGACACTTTTAAAATCAGAAGTTAATGAGATTATCCGATGAGTTAATAAAGTCGATGTGTCTATTTTTTCAATCGAAAAACGTTGTATTTAAAATTCAGTATTAAGACTGACAGCCAGTCTGCAATCCTGAGCGGGGAAAGTGAAAAAAAATCCGTTTTTCGATGACAGGAAACATCATTTTTTGTGTCATTTTTGTCGCTTACTTAAGTAAGCATGGCATCGCTATATTTATCGGTTTATCTCTGTGAACGAAGACGTTGCATTTGCTGAGTAACATACCACTCGCCTGGTATCGCTATAACATTCATATCATTGATTTATTCTATGAGGGGAAAGCGAAATCCTCGGGGTAGGATAACGTTATTGATGGGAAGTATTGATTTGTGGAAATAAAAAACAGTCTCTGTAAAACAGAGACTGTTTTCTGTGGAAGTGACAGCAACCTTATGGAGATTACCGCACTTCTTGTAAGTGCAATCTCAGCGGCAATTAAGCCTGAGGCTGAGTCACTACGTCTTTGATACCTTTTACTTCGATCTCTACGCGACGATCCGGTGCCAGGCAATCGATCAGTGCAGCGCGAGCTTTCACGTTAGTGCAGGTAGAACCGCTAACCGGGTTAGCTTTACCCATACCGCGAGCAGAGATCTTGTTAGCCGGGATACCTTTGTGAACCAGGTAATCAACAACGGTCTGTGCACGTTTGGTGGACAGAGTCTGGTTGTACTGGTCGGAACCCAGACGGTCGGTGAAGCCCAGAACCACTACGGAACCGTCTTTCGGATCCAGAGTGCTCAGCTGAGAGTACAGCTGGTCCAGAGAACGCTGACCTTCCGGTTTCAGAGTTGCTTTGTTGAAGTTGAACAGTACGTCAGACTTCAGAGTGAAGCGTTTGGTCTGAACAACCGGAGCCGGGGCCGGAGTCGGGGCCGGAGCTGGAGCAATAACCGGAGCCGGAGCAGCAGTTTCCTGACCGAAACGGTAAGAAACGCCCACGCTCAGCAGGCCATTGTCCGGACGACCGCCAACGGTGGACGCGTCGCCGATGTTGTTCACCCACTGGTAATCCAGACGGGTTGCCCAGTTTTTGGTGATAGCGTATTCAACACCCACAGCTGCCAGCGGAGAAACGCCGGTGTCGTGGTCGTTCAGGCCGGAATTGTCGTGGCTGTCTGCACGCCATACAAAACCACCCAGACGGGTGTAGATGTCCAGATCGTCAACGATCGGATAGCTCAGTTTAGCTGCCAGCTGAACGCCTTGAGCTTTGAAGCTGCCCTGGTTGCCGCCGTTATACTTCATACGGCCCAGCCAGTCGTAGCCCATTTCAAAACCCAGGTACGGGTTAGCCTGATAACCGCCGAATGCGCCAGCACCCAGTTGGCTCTGCGCAGCGTTGGTCACGTTGTAACCATTGCCGTTCAGGCCGGTATCGTGGTACTGGGACCAACCCAGTTTACCACCTGCGTACCAGGTGTTATCGTTCGGTGCGGCTTGTGCTACGGTAGCAAAGCCAGCCAGTGCCACTGCAATCGCGATAGCTGTTTTTTTCATTTTACGCCTCATTATCATCCAAATCGGCAATTAACTCTGAAAGCTAATCAGCCTTTGGTTAAAATCCTTTCTCGGAGATATTGCCCTTGGTCTAATTACTTGCTGCCAGTGAACTGACGTTATGAAAGGGCAACTCCAGCGAGCTAAAGTCTACAACGTGGTGAGAAAGTTACAAGTATGATGTGACAGACACCATGAAAAAATCAGTCGTTCATACATAATTACTAACAAATAATGGACGATTTTGTCAGATTAACCAGATGTCTCTTGATATTAACACTTCGCAATAACATCCCGGGCACTGTATTTCCGGGGGCTACGGGTAGCCTGCTACATCCCTGTAAGAAAAGTCCTAATATTCATTTAATGATACAATCTTGAGTGAATTTTTAGTGTGGAAAATGGTCTTGTGATTGTTTTTTCCTCTGGACGCATAATAAATCCATAGGTATTTCCATGCTGTGCCGCTCTTTGCAACCGCATTTTTTGTTCATCATCCAGCTCATTTGGCAGCCAGCACAATACGACGCTGTAATTACCCGTCAGTAATGCTTTCTCCATTGCGTCAACGGTAGATACCGGATTGATGCGATGCAGTTCAATCATTTTCTCTAGCGGCAATCCTGCCTGTTGCAGCCACAAGCGGCTGAGTTTTTGCTGCGGGGAAAGCCAGAGCAACCAGCGCGACTGCGATCCCAGTTGCTGTAATAAAGGAAGCAACAGCGGTGTCAGCATGGGATGATCATCACCATAGACGATTTCGCTGATGAACCCGCTGGAGGCGGTTTTCGGCATCGCGTTATGACCCAGGTGTGACGAGTGGCAGACATGGCGGGAACGGATGGTTTGAGTACGCATGATTTCTTTACCTCACAGCATTACTGTATGTGTGTACAGTATCTTTTGTGTGAGCAAAGATCAACCGGAATTTCTGAAAGCGCTTCGCATAATCGTTATGTCGTTGCCTGCATAACATTTTTTGTATTTGAAGACGCAGTTTTGCTGTGTTTAATTAATTGTTCCAGTTACGGATGTCTCTGGTAAACAGGAAAAAACGTTCAATACAAGGAAAAAGTAATGAAAGGACTATGCGAAAAAAGGATTTTGCAGGCGAAATCAGTGTTTGCTCCGCTGGGAAATATTCTCTCCCGATCTCAGTTCGGCGGTTATAGCATTGCGGCGGACGGCGTGATTTTTGCGCTTGTTTCCAGCGGAGAACTCTATTTGCGTGCGGCACAGCATAACGAGGACTTTTTCCTTGACCGGCAGACGCCCAAACTGATTTATACCAAACGCGGCCTGCCGGTACCGCTTAATTACTATCTGGTGGGTGAGGTGCTCTGGCGGGATGAGCCGGGGCTGCTGGAACTGGCATCGCAGTCTCTTCAGGGCGCCCGGCAGGATAAAGCCGCCAAAAAACGCTGCATCAGGCTGAAAGACCTGCCGAATATCAATCACGATCTGGAACGGCTGCTCTGGAAGGTGGGGATTAGAAACATCGATGAATTGCACCGACTCGGAGCGAAAACCAGCTATCTTAAGCTGCGTTCCGTCAGCCAGAACCTGAGTGTTAATGTGTTGCTGGCGCTGGCCGGCGCCATCTGTGGCGTCCATCAGGCCGCGCTGCCGCAAGGCATGCGCAGCGAACTGATTGAATGGTTCGAGAGCACGAGCCCACGTGCTTTCAGGCCTCCCCGGCTCAATTAGTGCATCGAGGTCTGTTGTCGATTCTCTTCGGCAATCATCTGGTTTTTTAGCTGCGTCAGTTCCGGCAGCAGGCCAATGATTAGATTAACCTGTTGTAATACCAGCTGTTCTTTACTGTCCTGCTCTGGTGACTGGGCATGGATGCGGTTTTTCAGCGCCTCCAGTTCTCTGTCCAGCGCGGCCTGGTCGCCATTGTCCTGGTGCAGTGCGTCGTCGACGTAACAGACGGCATCATTCAGCAATTGCAGGGTTTCGGCCGATCGGATGTGCTCGCGGTGCGCGCCCAGAGTGGAGATATACCCCAACAGGGTGTGATTGAGGCACATCAATCTGAAGGCGTTTTCCAGCGTGTTCGGTCGGGCATGCGGTTCGGCGGACATATTGGACACCACCGAAGCCAGCTCCGCGTCGCTGTTGTGGGCGTCGCGGCGGGCAATCCGATAAGGAAGCCCGTTGTCTTTGCCCTGATGATACTGAACCATGATGGCGTCGAGATAACGGCAATTATTGTTCATGGCCTTGTCGATCACCGCAGGCAAACCGCGAAATTTCCAGTCCGGCCAGATAAAGCTGACCGCCGCCCAGGCAATGCCGCAGCCCAGCAACGTATCGACCACTCTGGGAATGGCGACCTCCAGTCCTTCGCCCAGCAGATTAAAACACATCAACACCAGCAGGGTGATAAACAGCGTGGCCTGCGCATATTGCACGGTACGGAAGGCGAAAAACAGTACGCCGCTGATGACAATCAGCGCCAGTTGCCCTTCCAGCGACGGAACGATATACAGCAGCGGTACGCCGATGAGCACACCGCCCAGCGTGCCGACAATACGCAGCGCCAGACGCCGTCGAGTGGCGTTGTAGTTCGGCTGACAGACAAACAGACTGGTCAGCAGAATCCAGTAGCCGTGGTGCAAACCGGCCAGTTGAATAATGGCGTACCCGATGCACAGCACCAGCGACATGCGTACTGCGTGACGGAACAGCGACGACTGCGGCGTAAGATGGCGGTTGAGACGCAGCCTGATATCGCTCCAGCCGGCGATTTTATCATCCGATAACCGGTTTTCTGCTGGGAGATGGTGATTATGGCGTTCGAGCGTCTGTTCGGACTGAATATTGATTAACTGGGCGTCAATCGCGCGCAGATTATTGAGCAGATGGCGTAATGCCTTGATGGATAAGGTTTCCGCGCCCTGAAAAGCCAGCCTGTCGATAGCGGCGTCCAGATGGGAGAAGGCGCGCTCGATACGGTAGTCATGCAGGTATTTTTGCTGTAGCAAAATGGACTGCGAAACTTGCTGGCAGGCGCGGGACAACATGAACAGCAAGCGCTGGAACCGAAAAGGCACATCGCTGTAGCGCAGCGTGTGGCGCAGTTGTTCATACTGGATATGCGCCGAGCTGGCTCGTTCGTGGATATCCTGCGCGACAAAATAATAGTGCAGCGTGCGTCGGGTGCCGCGCTGGCCACGATCGCCGCGCAGCCGCGTCAGCAGCGACGCCTTGGCCTGATTGAGCGTATCGACCAACTGACCGTTGGCCATCGCTACGTCGATCAACGGCTGATCGTTGTCGTCGATATCGGGGTCGAACAGGTTGGATTTGGTTTCCAGATAGTGAGCCAGTTGCTGGTAGCAGCGGGCCAGATTGTCCTGCAGCGGCCGGATAGGGAACAGCAGGTGGCCGAGCAGCGTCAGCAGGTTATACCACAACGCGCCCAGCAACAGCAGGAACGGTTGTTGATACCAGTCGCTATAAAGCGAAATGCCCAGCATGGTATAGATGGCGATCAGCAGTGCACCGAAAGCGATGGTAGCGTAGCGTTGCCCCAGCGAGCCCAGCAGAATAAAGCTCCAGGTCGAGATCGCCAGGCCGACGATAAATAACCAGGGGTACGGGTAGAGCAGTTCGATCGACACCGAAGCGACCAGAAAGCAGGCGAGCGTAATCAACAGGTTAAACAGACGGCCGGACAAGCGGTCATCGAGGTCGGTCAGGGCGGCGGCCACCACGCCCAGCGTCAGGGGAATGGTGCTGGTGGGCACACCCAGCCACCAGGGCAGGATCGCCACGCCGCTGAGTGCGATCAGGATCCGCAGGTTATACAGCCAACTGCTGTTGTAGATGACTCGACGCAGGTTGGTCGAAACGCTCAGTTGCACGATGATGGTCCGTTGCGGTTACTGATAACGCCGGCGGGCGTTGGCTTCTCTGGCGGCTTGCGCCTCTTCCACCGACACCACGCGACGCCCCACCGGCCAGAGGGCGATGGCGGCAATCTTGAAATTGGCGATCCCAACCGGAATGCCGATGATCGTCAGGCACTGGGCGATGCCGCTGACGATGTGCGACAGGCACAGCCACCAGCCGAAAACGATCAGCCAGAAGACATTCAGCAGGGTGCCGCCGGCATTGAGCAGCGAACTTTTTTGCTCCGGCCGCAGCTCATCGACATGGATGGCCTCGTTGCCGTATGGCAGCAGAGAAAGTTTGGTAATTTCCCAGCATGAGCGGGTCAGCGGCAGGGTAAATACCAGCACAATGCTGACGACGGTGGCCAGCAGCCAGGCGAGCGTCGTGAAAAAACCGCCCAGCACGAAATTCAGGATATTGAGTACGGCTCGCATGATATGACTACCCTCGGTCAAACCCTATGATGGGAAACGAATTATCACATTATTAGCCGGGTTATTCTAACGTGTTTTTCTGGCTAGAGCGCGAAGTCGGATAGCGGTTACACTACAACTTTGAACATTTCTTCTGAAAATGGCGCAGGGCTCATGGAACTGAAATCGACCGCGTTGGGTAAGCATCTGGCGCAGCATCCCTACAACCGTGTGCAATTGCTGAATGCCGGCGTCAATGTCAGCGGTGATCGGCATGAATATCTCATTCCGTTTAATCAGTTACTGGCGATTCGCTGCAAGAAAGGGTTGATCTGGGGCGAGCTGGAATTCGAGTTGCCGGAAAACAAGGTGGTGCGCCTGCACGGTACGGAGTGGCAGGAGACCCAGCAGTTTTTTCGTCATCTGTTCAAGTCCTGGCAGAGCTGGAGCCAGGAGATGAGCGATGTCTGCAAAGACGTATTGCAACAGTTAGTGGACGCAATTGCGGAGCAGGAAACGGCGGATGGCTGGTTCAGCCGTCAGACGCTGACGCGCGTGCAGCAGGATATCCGGGCGGGGTTTGCCGCGCTGCCGTTGCCGCTGGCGCGTCTGGACGAATTTGAACATTGCCGGGACAACTATCAGCGTTGTCTGCGCTGGCTGGAGCAGGGGGACGCATTGCGCCAGCAAGCTAACCAGCGCTGGACGGAAACGATTCTGGCGGAGCAGAAAGCGTTTTTCGATACGGTGGAAAGTTCGCCGCTGAATCCCAGCCAGTGTCAGGCGGTGGTGAATGGCGAAAACGCCGTGCTGGTGCTGGCCGGCGCCGGCAGCGGCAAAACGTCGGTACTGGTGGCGCGTGCCGCCTGGTTACTGCATCGGGCCGAGGCGTCGGCGCCGCAGATCCTGCTGCTGGCGTTTGGGCGGCAGGCCGCGGATGAAATGAACAGTCGTATCCGTGAGCGGCTGCATAGCGACGAGGTCCAGGCCAAGACCTTCCATGCGCTGGCGCTGCACATCATTCAGCAGTGCAGCCGTAAGGCGCCGGTGATCAGCCAACTGGAAACCGACGGTGCGCACCGGCGCGCATTTCTGATCCAGCACTGGCAGCAGCAGTGTGACGAAAAGAAAACTCAGGCGAAAGGGTGGCGGCAGTGGCTGACCGAAGAACTGGAGTGGACTCTGCCTGAGGGGAATTTTTGGCAGGATGCGGCTATTGCGTCGCGGCTGGCCGGCCGGCTGGAGCGGTGGCTGGGGCTGATGCGGATGCAAGGCGGTACCCAGAGCGAAATGCTGGCGCTGGCCGATGACGAAACGCGCCCGCTGTTTCAGCAACGGTTGCGGCTAATGGCGCCATTGCTGAAAGCCTGGAAAAAAGCGTTGAAAGACGAAGGGGCGGTGGACTTTTCCGGCCTGATCCATCAGGCGGTCAACTGCCTGGACAAAGGCCGTTTTGTCAGTCCGTGGCGGCATATTCTGGTGGACGAGTTTCAGGATATTTCTCCCCAGCGCGCCCGTCTGCTGGATGCGCTGCGACGGCAAGCTCCCGATAGCAGCCTGTTTGCGGTTGGCGATGACTGGCAGGCGATCTATCGCTTCAGCGGCGCGGAACTGACGCTCACCACCGCATTTGAACAGCACTTTGGCGAAGGCGCGCAGTGCGTGCTGGATACCACTTACCGCTTTAATCACCGTATCGGGGATATTGCCAGCCGCTTCATTCAACAAAACCCGGCACAACTGAAAAAAGCACTCAATAGCCTGCGGGACGGCAATAAAAAATCGGTGGTGTTGCTGGCGCAGGAACAGCTCGATGCTTTGCTGGACAAGATGAGCGGGTATGTGACAGCGGAAGCGCGCATTCTGGTGCTGGCGCGTTATCACCATTTGCGGCCTGATGTGCTGGAAAAGGCGCAGACCCGCTGGCCGCATTTGCATCTTGATTTCATGACTATTCATGCCAGCAAGGGGCAGCAGGCGGACTATGTGATTGTGCTGGGGCTGCATGAAGGGCGTGACGGTTTCCCCGCGCCGCCGCGTGAATCGGTGCTGGAAGCGGTACTGTTGCCGCGGCCGGAGCCTTTCCCGGATGCGGAAGAGCGCCGATTGTTATATGTGGCGTTGACCCGGGCGAAACATCAGGTGTGGCTGCTGTACGATCGTGATGAGCCCTCGGTGTTTGTGGACGATTTGCATCAGTTGGGCGTACCGATGCAGCGCAAACCGGGCTAACGGCAACGTCGTCTGTTTACCTTCGGGAGGGAAAACTGGCCGGGCAGCCGGCCAGTTCTGGCGTAAAAACGGCGGTTACTTCAAACGGCCCTGAAGATAGCGCTGGTAATCCGGAATCGTGACGGAAACCGGCTGGCGGAATAGGGTGGAGTTAATCAGGAAGTCTGCTGTGGAGCGGTTGGTGGCGACCGGAATATTCCACACCGTTGCCAGGCGCAACAGCGCTTTGACATCGGGGTCATGTGGCACGGCGTTCAGCGGATCCCAGAAAAAAATCAGCATGTCGATTTTCTCCTCGGAGATCAGGGCG
Source organism: Dickeya fangzhongdai (assembly GCF_002812485.1). Lineage (NCBI taxonomy): Bacteria > Pseudomonadati > Pseudomonadota > Gammaproteobacteria > Enterobacterales > Pectobacteriaceae > Dickeya > Dickeya fangzhongdai. Next base: position 3,578,534 of record NZ_CP025003.1, on the reverse strand, counting down.
CCCACCTGCTGATCACCGCCCATCGGCCCACTTAACATGCTTCTGACCGGCAGGCCGGTATGCAGTTGAATCAGGTTGCCTGTGGTGCCGGTCGCATACAAATGGTGTTCCGCCAGTTGGGCCTTGTTGGCGCTAACCCATTCCAGCAGGGATTCTTTACAGTGATCATGCGCAACCAGAGCAATGTGCTTATGCACCTCGATTGTGCGGGTGGTGTACTCCATGGCGACATCCTTCGAACAGTATAGTTTTTACAGATTACGGAAACACGGTTTCAGTGGAAAGCGGCAGACTGAAAAAATGCGAGCATCTTTCCAAAAACAGCGTTTTTTGCCTGTAAAATCAGCATGCTTAGTGGGCTTCTCTTTCCTTCGCCCATTCCAGAAATCGCTGGCGCGTTCCTTTGTCGGCTTGCTGAAACCAGTACTGCATGATGTCGAGCGGATCCAGCGGATTGGCTGGCGTGTTGGTAGTGGCGGAAGTCTTCGCGGGGGATTGCAGCGCGAAGGTGATGACAGCCGCCGGTTGGCTCGAACGGTTGTAGTCAGCCATGCGTTTTTCGATTTCACCGGACAATTCCACTTCGCCGGTGCGCAACACATCGGTGCGGATCGGGATGGGCAGATTTTTGCTGTCCACCAGTTGATAATCGGGTGACTGGCTGAAATCCCGCTGCGCATTCGGGCTTTCCAGGTCCGGAAGGCGGATGGAAACTTCGTTGAGGTTGTGCGCGTCGAATACGGCAATCAGACCGGGCGAGCGATAGGTTTGTTTTGTCCCGGCGGATGATCCAACCGTTCGCAGCGCCTGAAAAACGATTTGATGATACCCCTTTTCCAGTTCGAGGCTGTCTGCGCCGTTGAGCAGCGAACCGGAGACCTTTTTCCCATCGACCATCATCAGCTCAATATCGGGCCTGAGTTTCAGCGTCGTCGCCATCGCCAGAGAACTGAGCGTGAGCAACCACAGCGTGGCGGCGATAGCGGGAATTGTTTTCATACATGCCTCATTACGGATCTGATCGCCGTATTGTTCAGTAATGGACAGAATGTGTCAAAATTTAAAAAATGAAATATTTGGTTATTAATGCGTAATAAGGTAGCACGACGCGCTTGTGGTGAGCCTGCCGATGGATTTTACCGGCACGACATATCGGCGCTGGTATTCTGCGTTACACTGATAACAGGCAGCGCCTGACGCCTTCGGGTTTTCCGGCATCATGTCTGAGAGCGGGCGTTCATCGGGTCAACGGTCACGGAGTCAACCATGCAAGACAGCGATATTAAAGCGGTACTGAACCAGGTGAAAACCATTGCGCTGGTCGGGGCTAGCGAGAACCCTTCGCGCCCCAGTTACGGCGTGATGGCTTATCTGCTTGGGCAGGGATACCGGGTGATTCCGGTCAGCCCGCGTCTGGCGGGGCAAACCCTGTTGGGGCAAGCCGCCTATGCGTCACTGAGCGATATTCCGGAACCGATTGATATGGTCGATGTCTTTCGCCAGCCGGACGCCGCGTTTGAAGTCGCACAGGACGCGATAGCTATCGGTGCGCGGGTGCTGTGGCTGCAAATCGGCGTCATCAATGAAGCCGCGGCGGTACTGGCGCATGATGCGGGACTGACGGTAGTGATGGATCGTTGTCCGAAAATTGAAATTCCCCGATTGGGGCTGGAAAAATAAGCGGCCTGCCTCGTTTCCCGGTGGGGAGCATTTCCCGGTGGAGGCAATACTGGTGGTAAACGCGCGGCTGGCGGCAAACGAGCGCCGCAATCATTACATGTCAGTGCAGCAGACGCGGGGCGCGGCGTCGGATCGTGGCGGCCAGTTCATCCAGCGATGGGTGCTCAGAAGGGTTGGGGTCTTCATTGACCAGTTGCTCTTCCGCCAGGTAGGTATGAATCGGGCGGCCCTGCTCATCTTCCATCACCACGTGATACCAGGGCGCCGTTCGCAGGGTATCATTGACCGCAAGCTCCTCCCATTTCGGTTGCTCAAGGGAGTATTCAGGATCAATGTCGATGACGACGCCGGGGTACCCCAGTAGTTTATGACGAATCTGCTGTCCGATGGTGAATTTACAGTTAATCATATGACCTCCCGAGAAACGTATTACGTACCCTAAATGGGGGGATGGCGCGTGGTTTTCAAGTCATCAGGTGCGGTGGCGATCTTCATCAGGACGGCTTAGCCAGTCGGTCTGTTTATTTTACTAATAATAGGCTGAACGATGGCGAAAATGCGTTAACTCTGACGTATTTTTACACTGCATTCAGTGGCGTTTGAGGGGGAATAGATGTCGACGGTATCCGTGATTGCCTGGGTTTACGGAATGGTGCAAGGGGTGGGATTTCGTTATCACACCCAGTTGCAGGCTCGCCAGTTGGGGGTACGCGGCTACGTCAGAAACTGCGATGACGGCAGCGTGGAGGTGGTCGCCAGCGGCGAGACGCATGCCGTAGAGCAACTGGTGGCCTGGCTAAAGCAAGGAGGGCCGCGCCATGCCCGGGTGGACAAGGTGCTGATGGAGCCGCACCCCGCCACCGATGAGCGCGATTTTACCATTCGCTATTGAACCCGCGCCTGAATATTCAGATGCATTTCACCGGTTTCGGCAGCCCGGCAATTTTGGTCGCCTGTTTGGCTGGGCCCTTGGGAAACAGGCGGTAGAGATAGCGGCTGTTGCCTTTCTCCTCGCCGTATTTCTGGGCCATCGCTTTAACCAGCATACGGATGGCGGGCGAGGTATTGAATTCGATGTAGAATGCCCTGACAAAGCGCACGACTTCCCAGTGCGCATCAGTGAGCGTGATGCCTTCCTGTTCCGCCAGCATGGGGGCCATGCCTTCCTGCCAGTCGCTGCTGTCTTTCAAATATCCCTGGGCATCGGTATCGATGACCCGGTCTTCAAACACTAACATATTGCCTCGGTATGACGTGAAAACACGCCTAGTCTAGCAAACTTTGCAGCGCATACAGAAGATGGCGCAAGGTGCTGTTTGAAACGTACCCTGCGGTCTTCATGCTCGCAAAAAAACGACAAGGCGCCCGAAGGCGCCTTGTCTGGAGGAGTCCGATGTCGGCGTCCGATTACTCTCGTGACATCCCCAACAGGCTCAGCAGGCTGACAAACAGGTTGTAGATGGAAACATACAGGCTGACTGTCGCACGAATGTAGTTGGTTTCGCCGCCGTGGACGATGTTGCTGGTTTCCCACAGAATCGCACCGGCGGAGAACAGGATAAACATCGTGCTGATAGCCAGATGCAGCCCCGGCAGATTCAGGAACAGGTTGGCAATCGTCGCCAGCAGCAGCACCACGAAGCCAGCCATCAGCATGCCGGACAGGAAAGACATGTCCTTGCGGGTGGTCAGCACGTAGGCGGAGCAGCAGAAGAACACCAGTGCCGTGCCGCCCAGCGCCAGCATGATGATGTCGCTGGCGCCGGCAGCGATAAGCGTGCTCAGCAATGGGCCGAGGGTATAGCCCATAAAGCCGGTCAGTGCGAACGCGGCCAGAATACCCGCCGGGCGGTCCGCCAGACGATATGTCAGGAACATCAGGCCGTAAAAGCCGACCAGCGTCAGGATCAGACCCGGCGATGGCAGGTTCAGTACGGTGCTAAGGGTGGCGGTGACGGCGGAAAAACCCAGCGTCAGCGACAGCAGGAAATAGGTATTACGAAGTACCTTGTGGGTACTGAGTAGCGATTGCTCGCGAGTAGTGGAGGCAATAATGCGGTCCATAATAACGACTCTCTCTAGTTAAGGGGGCCATTGTTGTCTTTAAAGAGAGTAAGTAGTTGCATTATGTTATTAAAGCCGTTTTACCCTTCTTTACGCTGTTGACGATAAAAGTACACTGTTGATAATCAACGCTTGAGCCTGATGGCGATTTTGTACGCTTTCAATCGGTTGCTGCCTGTTTTTCAGGCGATTGAGCGATGTGTCGCTTTACAATATCCGGCACACTGTTTATAGTTCGCGTCGTTGCGGAGGAGTGGCCGAGTGGTTGAAGGCACCGGTCTTGAAAACCGGCGACGCGAAAGCGTTCTAGAGTTCGAATCTCTACTCCTCCGCCACTTCTTTCAATAACTTACATCGAATTATCCCACCTGATTTTTACCATGTTACTATATTGTTGGTATATCTTGTTGGTATACTCATTTCATTGTTTTGCATAGCTATTCATCATCATCAATTAAAGGCAGGTCAAGCGTTGGGCTGATTTTTGTCTTGCGATCGTATGTGATTACCTGAGCCTCCGTCTTGTGACCACTGAAAATCTGCTTATCGCGGCTACTTCCTTCATAATCAGAAATTCCCTTCGCCTTGATGTCATGAAAATGGCACGTCAGCTCATAACCCAATTTTTGGCCTGCCTCCCGCCGCGCATTAACCCAGAGTGTATTTAGCCCTTTGTAGCTGTATTTCTCCCGGAACTTGTTGACGATGATGTGGCGTTTTCCGCCCAGCGACTTGGCTTGATCAAGGGCCGCACGCAATCTGTCGGTATACTCCTTGATCTGCCGAACGCCGGTCTTGCCCTGCTGAACGAAAAGTCCCAACTCAGTTTCCTGACTCCATTCCAGATCCTGCACATCGCCAATTCGCGCAGCGCATAGATAGGCTATCTCCATCGCGCACTGTAGTGCCGGCGCCCCCTCTTTGTAGATGGCCACATACTCGGCATCTGTAATGTAAATATCGCGAGCCTTTACGGTAAATTTCGATATGCCGGCGCATGGATTGGTTTTCACGTACCCCCGCTCATAACCCCACCGGTAGACTCGGCTCATGCTGCTTTTTTCTTGGTTCGCCTGCGTGCGCGAGCTTTTCCCCCTCAAATCAAGGTAGCGTCTAACATGCTCTGGCTTGATGGAGTCGGCCTTGGCCTTTCCAAATGCGTGGAGTAATTTTTTTTGATGCTGCAGGTAATCCCTTTGAGTCCTTGGCGAGCGATCTTTGTAATACTCGCTATCAAGAAATAAATTCCACAGTTTTTCAAACGTCATTATATCCCGTCTGGAATTTATTATTTTTTCGTATTTCTCCCAAACCTGCGCTATAGATAAATCACGTATTTTCCCGAGCGTAATCGTTTCTTTCGTTTTTGCTGGCTTAAATATGTAGCTATATTTATTTTTTCTGACTCGCGGAGGTAATTTATTATCCTCCGGATTAATTCGCTTTCGTCCCATTAAATCTAAATCCCGTCAAAGTTTATCCCAACGTCATCATCTTCCAGTTCCGGGGCTGGCGTTCCGTTTAATACGGCGTTAACGTGCGCCCACGTTACGCGAGGTTTTCCGTCTTTGCGGACGATGAACGAAATCCCAGAGCGGCGCAAAACATCGATTTGCTTTGATGGGTATTTATAGCCCGTTAGTTCGATCAATTCTTCGTCGCTTAATAGGACGTTTTCTGTGATCATTATTTTCCCCCAGCGATTTTATTATTTCGTCAGCATCGGTGCAGGCATCGTCTATATCCTGCTGGGTCAGGGTTTTATTTCTGACGCTACAGGCCAATCGGCCTATTTTGATGTCGAATTCAGATAACAGGCGGGCGCCCTGCTGCCATTTTTTATACATAGTGACCTCCATTCAGAGGTCACTATATTATTTGTGGTGATGAGTTATTTCTGATTATCGATAATCGGTTTTTCGTTCTCCGGCGGATAATTGCTGATACGCACGTCGGCGGGCAGGTCGTAAAAAACATCAGCGCGCCGGTGAGTGATGATTCTGCCAACCCTGCCATCCGGCAGGGTGAGGTACGTCGGTTTGTGCGGGTGGTGAGTCCATTTTAGCATTGGTTTTGCCTCGGTGCGGGGTGGTCAGCGGACCTGCAGCGACTGCTGTCCGATCTCAATGTGAGCGCCGGGGACGTCAACGCCGTTTTCTATGGACTCCTTGATCGCTTTCTTATCAGGGGCAACCAGTGTTTGGACTGTAACGAGCTCATCCGGCAAGAGGCTTTCATTGTCTATGATGACGCTGGCAACCCCTTTACGTGCAGTGAACGTATTGCGCGACGTCTTGAGCGATGACAGCCCAGCGGCCAGCAGGCAATCCAGTGCGTATTTTTTCAGCTGCTTTTCCCTGTTTTCGAATGAGCGCTTGCGTTCAGCCAGGCGCTTGGCTTCTTCGTCACACGTCTTTGCCTGACCCTGCAAATTGCGGACGTGAATCATGATCGCGTCCATTTTTTCGGACAACTCAATTTCAAGCCCGGACATTGTGTCTGCGATCATTTCCGGGGTCAGTTCATCTGATGTTTCCAGTAGTTGCTGTAGTTTTGCCATATCGGCGGCAATTGCGATAGCGGTAGTGCTCATGCTTTATCTCCTTCTTTGGTTTTCAGTTCCGCGATGCGGGCGTCTTTCAGATCGTTTAAGCGGCGCAGGCGGCCAGCCAGATATTTAGCGTGGTCATTGTCGCCCTTGGCTTCGGCGTTCTTGCGATGTACCTCAACCTCACGCGCCAGCACGCCGTAAACCTTGGCCGCCTCGTTTTCGCTAACGGCCGCTTTAATGGTTTCCGCGGCGCGCCCCAGTTTTTCGTCCAGCTCTTCGCGCAGGCGGGTGACATCAACCGCTTTTTCGCTGGCCCGCTTGATGCTGAATTCAACCTCGTTTTCTGCTACGTATTCCGGATTATCATGCATGCCCAGCCATACGTCGGCGCTAAAGCCCAACAGGGATAACGCTTTCTTGATGGCATCGGTGAGGCTTTTCTTTATAACCTCCGAGTCGGTTTTAATCCCCTTCTGCGTTTTGTACATGTACGGGGTGGCACCGTACGCCTCGATCTCCGAGCGCCCGCCACTATCGTTGATGTACCAGAGCGCGATTTTCAGTGAGTGATTCAATTCACTGATCAGCGACCCATCAGCATCACGCAGTATTCTTGTGCCGATGAATTTCTTGTTGTCGTCATAAATCGCTTCGCTTAGCGGTGCGCCGGGGAACATCTTTTCTTCCAATATGCGATAGCCCCACCCTCTTCCGGCCGGGCCAAAAATCTCGGTGGCCCGCATGAACATGTATTCGCTATTGATGCTCGTCCCCTCAAAGCCGGCGCCCGTCAGTGGCTTTGTATAGCGAGGGTCGGTTCGCTGCACGCGCTTCCAGATGTTGAGGTTTTCTTGCTCGATAACGGGCTTTTCTTCGATATCCGATTCCACGGCCGCGGCACGGGCCTGAAAATCATCTGCAGGTGCAGGTGCAGGTGCAGGTGCAGGTGCAGGTGCAGGCGTGCCGCCTTCATCACCGCCCGCGTAAATACCGTAACCCATTTCATCAAGCGCCTGGCGGGCCTGCTGCGCGACGCTGGCCGCCGGTTCCGGTTCGCTAGCTTCCGTTTTTTCTCCCTGATTTGAGGTGCTAGATTCGGGGCCGATCAATCCGTCGATAGAGAACCGCCCGCCGCCGAGATTCTGGATATCGGGTTGCTGATCGGGCTTACGTGTGGTGATAGCCGCCTCGGCCTGTTGCGCGTCGTCGCCATCATGCTGGTTGTCATGAGCCACCGCACCCTCGCGCCATACGGCCAAATACTTGTCAGCCAGACGCTGGCGCGCGTTCGCGTCATTGAGCAACTCGGGGCGCTTTTTCGCTTCGCGCAGCAGCCCCAGCAGCACATCACCGGGAATTGACAGGGCACCATTTTGCAGCCGGATCGCCATCGACCAGCGTTGAAACATTTGGTCGTCAGATTTAGCCAGCTCCTTCGCTCGGGCCACATCAGAAGCGGACACGCCGTCAAACGTGTCGGCATCAGTCACGATGCACGACGCTATTCCGATATCCAGTCGATCCATGTTCGTCCACACGCGCTCAACTGTTGGCGCGGCTGACGGCGGCGCGCTGTGGGTGGGGCGCTCAGCCGTTCCGTATATCCAGTTGTTGACGAACGCACTGGCCGCCGCCGCGTCGATCGGCGGGTTGAATTTTTTCTCAATCTCCGCCACCAGCTCAGTTACGCGAACCGGATACATTGCGGCCACCGCTGGATACTGTGACAGCACACTAACGATGGTGTGCGTGTCGTCATCACCGGATTCGTCATCAGCGAAAAAATCGAGGACGAGAGAATAATCGTGGTCATCCAGATCCGTTTTACCCAGCAGCACGAGCGCCGCGATTTTCTCCTGCAGCGACAACTCGGTTGGGCGGATGGGGGCCGGGTCAGGCTTGCGCGTCCACACACCCTCTACAAGCTCGTTTTCATCCATGAATTCAGTGCTAAACCTCCCGATACCGGGGCGAGGCGAGCCTACACAATCCTCCGTTATCGTCGGGTTGAAAAAGTTTTCGCTGGAGCCGGGAAACAGCTCTTCCAGAAGCATGGTCGCGGCCATTGCCGCCAATTTCTGGGTTTTCGCCTCAATGAGCGTTGCCATCTCCTTGGCTCCGCTTTTCACTGCCGATTTTTTCGGTGTGAATGATGCAACATACATGGTCATTGGTTTTGCCTCGACGCTATGTGATTAGCGGCTGGTCATGGCCGCGGGGAAGTGCTCAATGCATTGCAGGTTTTTGATCCGGTCCTCAATCGCCGATGCCTGCACGTGCGCTGAATCAATGATGCTGGATTGCTGGCGGCGCAGCTGTTCGACGCATTTTTGCGTGATTTCACCGGCGGACAACTGTGGAGCGGGGATCGTTATTTCACGCACATCAATGAGTGTTAATCCGCTCCACCGTGACATGTCACACGTAGCAACAAACGGGACGGGATTGAATTGGTTGTGATGGATGTATAGCTTGACGGTGATATCTGGCGCTTTCATAGCGATCCCTTTATACTGGGGCTACCAGTGGCGGCCCTTGGTTGTCATTGGTTTTGCCTCGGCGCGGGGTGGTTCCCGCGCTGTTCCCGAAAGGTTTGGTCGCCGATCGGGGTGAAGAAGCCCGCGCAAGCGGGCTTTTTTGCTTCACAACACAGCACACTCTGGCCTTTTAAAACCGAATAGACCCGATTTATCAGAGTGCACTGTGGTGTGAAAAAGGGCGGACATGGGAAAGGAACAACCCGCACCGCCAAGGTCTCACACAGCTTACTGGCAAGGATCACGGTCCTAACGTGATTTGGTTGTGACGCCCGGAGTCGAACCGGGCAGCGGGTAGGGTTTCCCGCCGATCACCTGATAACCACAACGATAAGAGCACCCGCTGGACTCGAACCAACACCACGGCCATCGCCATTGCCGTTAACGAGTGCTACCTATTACACCAGGGTGCTCTTACCTGTTGCGTGCTGTCTTTCCAGCCGTCACCGACTTGTCGCCTCGGGGCGCCACTTGGTAGACATTTACGAAGACCGTCTTGAAGTGGTAAGCCATCCAGTCTTGAATTTGGTGCCCCGTAACGTGGGGCGAGCGGCACTGTTTTATCCGTGGTTTATCGAGGGTTCAGGCTAACCCCGTTTACGCGCCATCGGACGGCCTTAGCATTGACTCTCTATGCGTCGGGAGAACACACCGCGGTTAACGGTGGAGAGCGTTCCAAACCTAATTCGTGCCGGTTACGCTATCCGGAGTCGCTTCACCGACCCAACCAGGTCAGAACTTACGACCGAACCTCTGGTGTTAGCGCAGTCTTTCCCGCTGTCAGAACTCATTACCCAAACTACTGCGGTCATTGGTTTTGCCTCGGTGCGAATCATCTACCTATTCGTGCGCCGGTAGCGGCTACTTCGTGGGCGTCCTGCCTGTTCGCTGTCGTTGGAGTTAATTTAGATAAAACGAACAGATTAGTCAACGCTAAATTTAGATATAACGAACAAAATGGGCGAGAAAAATCCCAAGTAATTAAAATTACAAGGGATTATTTTGAATCCTTTCTTGCCCTGAGGAGTTCTTCGAATAGCCGATTGAAGCCATCCACTCGCTCGCGCAAATCGGCAAGGTGCTTTTCCTTTTCGGACTCTGGCAGCGCTGAAAATAGCCTCACCAGCTCCGTCTCCCTCTCATCCAACTCTCTGGGGGTGGGCAGAGCATCTCCCGGAAACTTATCTTCATCGCCGTATAGAATCCATGTCGGCGAGCACTGGAGTGCTTCACTTAGGGCGAAAAGGTTCTTGCCGCCAGCTTCGCTATCATCAGTTTCCCATTGCGACACGGTCACGTGGGAAACCTTGATTAACTTTGCAAGCGCGCGCTGCGTTAGTTTTAACTCTTTTCTTCGCGCTCTAATGCGCTGGCCGGGTGTATTCATAGTTAGTTAATTCTAAATTTTCTTGACTTAGTTATCTCAAACATCTAGCTTGTCAGTTAAATCTAACAGGAGGTGTTTCGTATGTTTAAAACCGATGCCATTAAGTACTTCGGCAACCTCACCAAGCTGGCCGAGGCTGCTGGTGTAAAACTCCCTTCAGCCAGCGCCTGGGGTGATTTAATCCCTGAGCGGCGTGCGGCGCGGCTCGACCGCGTAACCAACGGTGCGCTGCGTTATGACCCTGTGCTCTATCAGCGTCATAACGATACCCGGGGTTAACCCCAAAATCTGATTATCAAAAATCAATGCGTAGGAGACGCGGGAAATGGATATCAGGGAGTTAAAACGCGAAGTTGAGGGCTGGGCCGCGGAGATGGGGCAGGAGTCCGTAGCGATAGAGATATCGCGTGCATTAACAGAAACGGGCGGGCATCCGGATATCAAGCTACACGACATTGAGTGCGGCGACGTCTGGCGGGCCATCAACAACAACCGGCAGCAGATTTTCAGGTGGCTGCGTAGCGACACGCGGGCAGCTGACAGAAAAATTCAGGCGCTGGCGCCAGCCATTAAGCGGGCATTGCCAGCAGAGCGCCGGGCGCGGCTGGAATCCAGCGCGATGTATTTAGTGGCGATCGCTATCCGTGAGTTTTTCGAGGCCGTGATTGCGATATTGCTGGGTGATTGTGACATGTCACAGCGACTAGCAACGGCAAACGCAGCAATAGCAGCCGTAGCGCCGGTACTACAACAACGGCTGACCACCGTTTAAACCGAGGCAAAACCAATGACACCAGAGGATTTTATCAGAAAGCACGTCGTTGAATCCCTGCGAGCAGAGGGATTTTCAGCGGAGCAGGCGGCTCAGGGGGGGGGTAGAGGCCATCGCGTATTATCGCCGGTCCTCAAAGCCATCCAGTAAGCGCAGAAGCATTTTTGATGATTGTCTGGATCAGGCCCGGCTGATTATTCGGTACGGGCGAAAAAATAAGACCAGGTCTGTAAAAGGCCAGATGTTTTGAGGCAAAACCAATGATCACTATCACGTATTGCAACGGTTTCCGGTTAGACGGTAACCCGGCGCATATCGCAGATATCGTGCCAATTTTTGAAGCGCGTCGCGAGGCTGCTCGCTTGGCCTGGGAACAGTACGAGCAGCGCAAGGCTGAGTTGTTCGAAGAGGATCTAACACCGGAACAGTATCAGGATGCATGCCGGGTGATTGCTGAGGCGCTGGGGGTGTGACGTGAGCAGTACAATTCTTGGTTACGTCTGGGACGCATGTGCAGCATCTGGAATCGGTGGCACAAAATTACTGATCATGGCGCGCCTTGCAGATTTTTCTAACGACGAGGGTATGAGTTATCCCGGCATGAAAACAATAGCTCGGCAACTACGCGCTGGTGAGAGCACTGTCAGGACGGCGATCGGCGAGCTGGAGGCTGACGGCTGGCTGGTGCGAGAGAATCGTCGCAAGGGGAACAGAAATACCTCTAACGTTTATGTTCTCAACGTTGACCGCCTGGAGTCGATCGCATTCGCGGAACGGCAGAGAGTTAGAGAACTCAGGAACCGCAATTCTCACCCGCCAGAATCTGACGCGTCAATTCCTGACACGTCAGAATCTGACTCTTCATACGCGTTTCACCCGTCAGAATCTGACAAAAAACCGGGTTTTCACCCGTCAGAATCTGGGGGACATGATCCATCAGTAATAACTGATCCATCAGTAGATAGATCTGAATCATCAGATATACGCGCTATGGGCAAAAAAACAGCGAAAGAAGACTATCTGGAACAATTCGAACTGTGCTGGAAGGTATATCCAAAGCGGGAAGGGTCAAACCCTAAAAATCACGCATTCAAGCACTGGCAGGCTCGAGTCAAAGACGGCGTTAGCCCTGATGACCTACTGGCTGGCACCCAACGTTACGCAGCATTCTGCACGGCAAAAGGGCAGATCGGCACGCCGTATGTCATGCAGGCGCAGCGGTTCTACGGCACAAGCCGGGAGTTTGAAAATAGTTGGGAGGTATCGACCACTCCAGCACCAGCACCGCGCCAGCAGAAACCAGCGGACACAACGCAAGACATGCTGGCCCGCCAGTATCAGGGCGGCGGAGTTAACTGGAAATTCAGGGGTGAATCGCGATGACAGCCACCACCGAAATTACTGAAATTCTGTCCGCAGAGTGCGGAGTGGGGCGGCGATTCATCCGCTCAACACTGGAAAATTTCACCCCTGCCAACGAGCAGGCGGAAAAAAATCTGTCGGTTTGCCGTCAGTTCATCGGCGAGTGGGAACAGATTTATGAAAACGGCTCAAGCCTGGTGATGACCGGCCGCCCGGGTACCGGCAAAACTCATCTGGCCGTGGCTGTCATGCGTGCGCTGATTGAACGGCATGACGTAGACACGTACATGACGACAGCCCAGCGAATCATCCGTGCAATGCGTGATTCGTGGCGCCAGGGCGGCGACAGGACTGAATATGATGTGCTCAGTTTTTATTGCGAAAAAGACCTTTTGGTTATCGATGAGGTCGGTATGCAGCACGGTACAGACTCAGAGCGCCTGTTGGTGTCCGAGGTCATCAATACTCGCTACGAACGCATGTTACCCAATATCCTGATCAGCAATTACACACGCGATGAAATGGATGGTTTTTTGGGTTACCGGGCGATGGACCGGGTGATGGAGAGCTCGGCGGTACTGGTGTTTGACTGGGATAGTTACAGGACGGGGCAACATGGCTGATTTTTTACCGCCGCATGATCTCAATGCTGAGCAGGCTGTGTTAGGCGGCCTAATGCTGAACGATGACGAAGAGCGACGCGCAGCGGTAATGGCGATGCTCAAACCGGAGTCGTTTTACTCCCGGGCTCACCAGTGCATTTACCGCAGCCTGCTGTCACTCGCAAAAACAGACCGACCAACCGATGCGGTTACGCTGTCAGCTGAGTTGACGGCCAGCGGCGATATTGAACTGGTGGGGGGGTTTGGCTATCTCGTCGAAATATGCCGAGTGCCGGCCGCTGCAAACACGGCGGCATATGCGCGCATCGTTCGCGACAACGCGATAGCGCGATACACACAGCGCCAACTGATCGCCTGCACCGAAATCATAATGGCGGGTGACGGGCAGCCGGTTGACGAAAAATTGGCGTCAATTCAACGGATTATGGGCCAGACATTCGAGCACGCGACAAGCGGAAAGCGCGGCGGCCTGCGCCCGTTCGCCGACGTGCTGGCTGAGTGGATGGACGATGTCGATCGGCGATACACAGACCAAAACGCCGGGGGGCTGACGCTGGGTGTTTCCGGTTTGGACGAAATTATGGCGCCCAAATATGCCCTGCGCGGCGCACTGATTGTGGCCGGCGCGCGACCCAAAATGGGTAAAACCGCATTCTACAACAGGGTGATCGGCCACTTTGCGCTGAATCACCGGCTTCCGACCCTGGCGTTTTCGCTGGAGGTGACCGCGCGTGGCATTGTTGAGCGACTGGTCAGCCAGGAATCCGGGGTTAAATCAGAAATTTTTTATACCGGCGCGACAGATGAGATGGATATGGCCCGCGCGATGGCGAAGGCCCAGGAGCTGGCGGAAACAAACCTGATGCTCGACGACACCCCGTCGGTATCGCTGGCGCACATTGTCAGCGAGAGCCGCCGGATAAAGCGCCAGCGCGGCTCTGTCGGGCTGGTCGCCGTCGACTATCTAACGCTGATGAGGGGTGAGCAGGCAGAGCGTCGGGATATCAGCTACGGCGAGATCACGAAGGGGCTCAAAGCGCTGGCGAAAGAACTGGACTGCGTTGTACTGCTGCTGACCCAGCTTAACCGCGCGCTTGAACAGCGTGCAGATAAACGACCGCTGCCGTCAGACAGCCGCGACACGGGGCAAATTGAGCAAGACTGTGACGTATGGATCGGGCTGTATCGCGACTCGGTCTATAACGAGAACGCAGACCCCCAACTGACCGAATTGATATTGCGGATGAACCGCGAGGGGCCGTCTGGCACAGCATACACGCTGCTGCGAGACGGGTATTTCGTAGACACAACGCCGGAGGATATCGCACAGAGAAAATCGCAATCAGCAGCACCGCAGCACCGCGAGCGGCGGTACAGCAAAAAAGAGCCGATTCAACCCTTTTAAACTTAAACCGCGCCTGACCAGCGCCAACCCAAAAATAAGGCAAAACCAATGACCACCAACAAAACTGAAGTTGTTTTCGCAAAGCGCGCCGGCATGATTGATGACGGCTGCGATCACACCGCCGTTATTTTGTGGCAAATGAACTGGCGCGCCCGCGCCGTCAGCCGCTCCGTATATGTTCCACGCCCCCGGCCGATCCCCGTCGTCAAGCCGCGCGATCTGACCCCTAAACCCCAGCCGCGCCGCAAGGCCGAATCTACGCAGTATCGCTATGCAAACACGCTGCCGCTGGAATCGCTGATCGCAGTGATGTCCGGCCGCTGGCTCAGCTGCGATGCAATGCTGAAAATCATCACGACCCAACACCCTGAGCACACAATCAGCCGTCGCGCATTGGCCGTGCGCGTCAGCTCGATGATGAAAAGCCCCAGCGTTGACATCGAAAGCCGCGATGTCGGCATCACTGAATACCGGCTCAACAGCGTAGACCCCGTTTATCTGCAGCGCTCGAAGACGGCCGGCGGGAAATGACGAGACAGTCCGATTATCTACCTGATGGGCTGCCACACAACCGCGGATTATGGCCCGCTGAATGCAGGGAAATGGAGTGGCTGGACCTGCGAGCCAATCAACTGATTCACGCCCTGATCGACGGCAAGACCGACCGTCACCAGGTGGAAGCAGAAATAGGCCGCGTTGCGGAGCGGCACCGGGAACACTTTAAACGCCGCCTGAACTACTGGCGGGAATACCTCAAAAAACAAGGCAAAACCAAATGACAGAACTGACGAAAGAGGCGCTGACCGACGCCATCAGATCCGCGGCAGTCAAAGCGGCATCAACCGACGAACGCCGGGTACTGAATTATGCAGCGGGTGAAATTGAGCGGCAGGGCAGTGAAATTGAACGCCTGAAATTCGACATGCGGGAACTCACCGAGACAATGAATCGCGCTCGACGCACAGCAAAAGATCTGGCGGAGGAAAATCACTCATTACGCAATCCGGCACCGGAAATCACCGCTCAACTTGAGAGCCTCAAATACGTGCGTGTGGAGCCCAACGGCTGGACGTGCAGCACACTGCCGCATGGGCGCGTTACTGATGATGTCGCTGAGCCGTGGAATGCTGCGATCGATGCGGCCGAGCTGATTACTGATGAGCTGGTTGCCGAGCTGGCAGAGCATCACATCCCGACGATGCAGCGGCGTATCGCCGAGCTTGAGGGGCTGCTGTTCGCTCAGGGGGCAGAGTTGGCATATCTGCGGGGGCAAGAGCCGTTCATGTACGGGATTCGCGAGCCGGATGGAACCGCATACATGGACGAGCACTGTGTTGATCTGAACAAAGAGCATATAACGGGCGTTGTCGATGGATTAAACGGGGATGAGACGGGACCGAACAAGTACACAGTTGTCGCGCTCTACGCCGCACCCGTCCCGGCAGCCGCTAGCCAGCCTTTCGCGGTGCCGGACTTTCGCGCGCTGGCTGAGAATTTAGTAGAAAACATAGTTGATCTGGGCAGCGCTACGCCTGAATACGAAGAGCAACTGATATCGTTTGCAGAAAAAGCCTGCCGCGCCGCCATGCACCAGTCCGGCAACTCTCCGGCAATTCCGGATGGTTGGGTGGCCTGCAGTGAGCGGATGCCAGAGGCGAATTCAGAGCAAGAGGTTCTTGCATGCTTCAAAGGTGGTGACATTTCTACGCTGTATTACTGCGAGGGCCGATGGGATGACGCATACGGAATTGTCCCTATTCGTCAGGATGTAACCCACTGGATGTCGCTGCCGCCAGCCCCCCTGTCAGACCATATTCCTGACGCCACGAAATTGATCGGCGAGCTGACTATGTTCGTCAAGCGCTTATCTTGGTCACTGCGCAGGGCAAACCCCGATAGCAAGGTCGCTAACCAAGCTAGTCAGTATCTACGGGACAAGGGGTTAATCTCCGTGTCTGACTGCCTGCGCGGAGCCGATGAGAGCGAAGGGGGTGAGGCGTGAGCAAGATAAAAACAATGGGCGCAAGCCCGTTAACCGGGCAGGTCTTTTACGGCACCATCAACACAGAAAAGGGCATATGGATAGGTAAGAAGACCGATGTGACTGATATGGCATATCGCGCTGTTGCTGAAAGCCTAATGCATAATGGCCGGGATATTGTTTTCACGCTCAAAGACGGACGTGAATTGGTGCTACGCGCGGA
Source organism: Dickeya fangzhongdai (assembly GCF_002812485.1). Lineage (NCBI taxonomy): Bacteria > Pseudomonadati > Pseudomonadota > Gammaproteobacteria > Enterobacterales > Pectobacteriaceae > Dickeya > Dickeya fangzhongdai. The sequence continues at coordinate 3,561,949 of NZ_CP025003.1, read as the reverse complement.
TGTTCGTGACCCGGGTGTTACCAATCCGACAACAGGCGGTGCCGAATGAAAGCACTATCTATCCGCCAGTCCTGGGCCTGGCTTATCGTCAATGGCTACAAAGACATCGAGAACCGTAGCTGGCACACGAAATACCGCGGGCAAGTGCTGATTCATGCCGCAGCGACAATGCCGACCCCTGCCGAGTGGCGTGAAGCGATGCGTGTCGCCCAGCTTGCTGGCGCACCAGCGATCCCATCATTTGAAATGATGGATAAAGGCGGCATTGTCGGCTATGCGACGATCACCGGCACATGCGAAAGCAGCTCGTCACCGTGGTTTTTCGGTCCAGTAGGATTCATGAAGCTGAGCGGGTGAGCAGCGGGTTAGAAAAAGGGGAGCTTAAACGCTCCTTTTTTATTGTAAAAATTAATTATCAACAGAATTAATAAAAAATATAAATGATTTTATGCAATTTTGTATAATAACATTAGTAATTATACGAATATGATAGAAGTCGTTAAGTTCGATGCAAGTATTCCAAGTGATACTGTTTTTATATACAGTATAAATAATGTGGGTTGTGAGTGGGGGTTTAGTGTCTGACATTGAGTCTGTAGCCGATGGGCTCCCAGACGGCAGAGCGCTAATAACGATAGAGCAGGGACAGATAGTTAGCGTTAGAATAGTTGGTGATAATGAGCATGTAGCAAGCCTGGCGGCGCTGCTGGATATCGCAAAACTTGCTGGATATGAAATTGTAAACTCTGGGAACAAGCCGTATAATTAATGTGCCGGACTGAACACCCGGCAACCCAAATTACTGCGCTATCACGAGGATGAACGATGGCGCAGTTATCATTAGTAAAATCCCCGGGCGGAATACTGGTTCCGTCCACACCTGACACTCGCGAATACCTGAACCGGCTGGCCGTCGGTGCAGTGATTTGTTGCGAGTTTAAAAAGGCTCGCAACCCCGCATTTCACCGAAAATATTTCTCCCTGCTGGGTCTTGGTTTTGACTACTGGGAGCCGGCCGGCGGCGCCATTTCTCAATCTGAACGCGATTTCGTTCGCGGATTCGTGCGTTATCTCGCCAGCTACGCCGGCGCAGAGGACGCAATCAGTGCTGTCGCTGATGAGTATTGCGAAACCACCGGTCGCCAGCGCGCCGCTAACATCTCCGGCACAAAATCATTTGATGCATTCCGACGATGGGTGACCACCGAAGCTGGGCATTACGACGCCTATATCATGCCCGATGGCAGCGTCCAGCGCGAGGCGCGCTCTGTCTCATTTGCAAAAATGGATGACCTGGAATTTAACGACCTTTACCGGGCCACTCTCGACGTTCTCTGGAATTTTATCCTGCGCCGGTCATTCCCAAGCCAGCAGTCAGCAGAAAACGCAGCCGCGCAGCTGCTGGAGTATGCGGCATGATGAACCAGAAAATTCAGGAGCTAATTAGCGCTGGTGCGATTTTCTATGTTTCCCACAGCGGAGGAAAAGATAGTCAGGCTATGTATGCGTTGCTGTCTGAGCATATTCCGCACAATCAAATAGTAGTCATTCACGCGAGTCTGGGTGACGTTGAGTGGCCCGGCGTTATTGAGCACATCAAGGGAAATACAACCCATGATTTAAACGTCGTCCAGGCCGGAAAAAACCTTCTCGGCATGGTCAAATCACGCGGGAAGTGGCCCAGCGCCAGTTTCCGACAGTGCACCAGCGATTTAAAACGTGGACCCATTCAAAAATTCATCCGCCAGGACATCAAGAGACGGGGTGGCGGAATCGCGGTCAACTGCATGGGTTTGCGCTCGCAAGAATCAGCAGCAAGAGCGAAGCGCAACCCGCTAAGTCTCAACAAGAGCCAGAGCGTCAGAGGGCGCGATGTTTATGACTGGCTCCCTGTTTTTGATCTGACCACTGAGCAGGTTTTCGAAACAATCGCCAGCGCAGGACAAAAACCACACTGGGCATACAGTACAGGCAATGAGCGCCTCAGCTGCATGTTTTGCATAATGGGTTCCCTCAACGATTTGCGCAACGCAGCCACATTAAACCCGTATCTCTACCGGCGATACATCTCGCTGGAGCGCGATATCGGACACACCATGTTTACAAAAGGCGGGAAGCCAATTTGGCTGGATGAATATGTCGGTATACCGGTCACCAATATTGATTGTGGCAAAGGGGCTGCCGCATGAAAACCATCTACCGCAGTAAAAAATGGCTGGCGGCCGTCGGCAGCATTCAGCAGTGCGTTTTGTGCGGCACCTGGGGTACCCAGGTTGCTCACAGAAATGAAGGCAAGGGCATGGGCATCAAGGCTGATGACTGCGCCACTGCTGCCATCTGCGTCCAGTGCCACACAGAGATAGACAACGGGAAAAACCTGACCCGTGAAGAGCGCCGCCAGATCATGGACCGCGCCATCGTCTTGACCGTCATTCAGATTGCCCGCCAGGGTTTGGTGGTGCCGAAGTGAAAACCTACAACATTACGCCGATAGGCAAGCCACGCATGACACAGCGCGACAAATGGCAAAAACGGCCACCGGTACTTCGGTACCGGGCGTTTTGCGATGAAGTCAGGCTGAACAAAATCACACTCCCGGAAAGCGGCTGGCACGTCACGTTCGTCATACCGATGCCAGCAAGCTGGAGCAAAAAGAAGCGGGCGGAAATGAATGGCAAGCCCCACCAGCAGAAACCCGACAAAGACAACCTGGAGAAAGCCCTGCTGGATGCGATTTTTGATGACGATAGCCGCATCTGGGATGGCCGGGTTTCAAAAATCTGGGGTGAAACAGGGCAAATCATTATATGCGAGGCGGCATGAAATCAAATAACCACACCACCGACATCTTGCGCCTACGCTTGCGCCGCTTGCGCATATACCGCTACGCCGGGTCGGTGGTTATTGATTACCGGATTCTGCGCAATTATCAAAAAACACTGGTGAGGGCTGGCGCGTGACGGACGAATTAAAATTGACGCAGGCGCAAAAATACTGGCTCCAGCCGATTCTGGATCAATTCGGCGCGTGGGTGTACTCCGGGCGCCTGGACCGCCGGCAGACCAGCATCATTTCGCAGTTCATGGCGCGCATGCGCCCGGCAGAATACCCGTCACGGCCGATGTGTAGCGACGATGATGGCAGGCTGATTAGTGCCATCTGGGACGAGCTGTATGCAACCAGTCGCACAGCCTGGGTGTTGATTTTTTGCCGGTATGTGTACGGCAGCAGCGATCGGCACCTGGCGCGCGTGTACCGCGACGCTCTCATGATTGGCGATGATAGCGCCGCGGCCAGCAATGACCCGGTCAAATGCCTGATGTCGCGCCGCGTACCAGCGCACAGACCCGTAGACATCCCGTCTATATCAACGTGCCGGCGGGAGTCTCTGGCGATGATAGAGTCGGCGGAAATGCTGGTTTACCTGCGGCTGACCGGAGCGCTGGCGGAGCGGGATCGGCTGAATGCGCAGAGAAAGAAGTTAAACGGCAGTCGATAGATTGACAAATAACCGATTATCGGTTATATTGAATTCATCGAAACGAGATATCCGCCTACCGCTGGAGAAAATAAGATGAATGCATATCAATTATACGATGCCGCAATGGAAAACGCAGAAAACAACGATATCGAAATCAGTGCCGAATATTTTTCTGATTACGCAGAGGGGGCGCTGAATATTTTTATGTCGCAAAATTTGGCAGAAAAAATTTATGCGTGCGCCGTCAATTTCCGAGATAACGGGGTGGGAACTAACGATTTGTGGCACATGGTAGAAAAACCACTCAGTGAGATCGAAATATAATGTTGTTGATGGAATTTATTAATAGGCAATTTGGCGGCAATCAGGCTGCCTTTGCTCGTCACATGGGTGTGCGCCCACAAAAAGTTCAGGACTGGTTGAATGCTGGGATGTTTGTGTACGTCGACGCACAGGGGCGGGCATTTCTGTGCTCTGTAAGAAGAGAGATACCCGTCACAAAAAAATAGCATCACCCCATTGAGTATAACTGATTATCGGTTATAATTGATGTCAGCAGGGAGGGGGGATTAACCAACTCCATCAGTTAAAAATAACGGAGTGTCATAATGAAGCGATTTTATATTCCAAAATCCGCACTAGTTATGTGCCGCAGTAAATACCAGAGGTTCGCTTGTGATCTCAAATACGCCATAAATCAAGGCATGTTATCTGACCCGGATTGGCGCGTTGACATAATTTTAGAATGGTATTTTACAGAAGAGAAGTTTCAGAACCATCCCACAGAGGGTTATGGGCATCACTATGCCTGGGTCGAGCATTGCCTTTTATCAGAAGGCGGCGTAAAGCTTAGCGGCGACAGGGCATTCGTTAAATGTGATGATCGTCCCGCGTATATTGAGTGCCACAAGAACTGGTGACGACAAGTTGAGCAACAAAAACATTAAAGCGCTGGCGATGGCTCTCAGTCTCTCAAGGCGCGATATCGCAGAGATAGTTACGTTGGGCGGCATCCCGACATCAACAAGCCGGGCTGACTCATGGTTGCGCGGTAGTTCGTCGGCAAAGACGCCCACTGGAAATAGTGATTTTGACGGTACAATTTCTCGCAGTAGAGAGATAACAACAACCGAATTTGATGCATTTTGCGCTGGATTAAGGTCATGGCTTGATAAAGACGCCAGCAAGGACTAAGTTTTTCTTGTTCCCTGGGTCTCTGGGGATGAACCCAAGTAGGATAGATTTTCTTCCCCAGTTCCCCGCTCCGGCGGGGTTTTTATTTTGCGAGAAACAAAGCTATTGACATTGAGCCACTGAGCCAATAGCATTAGATACGATGTAACACGTATATGCGTAATAATGATAAACCCGCCACTGAGCGGGTTTTTGCGTTTCTGGATAATCGAAAAATGAATTCACAGCCTCGGCATTCGCCGGGGCTTTTTTATTTCAACTGCGCCCCGTTACGCGGAGGTGAGGTCATGCGTATGAACGACAAAGATCCCGGATTCTGGGCGGACATCGCCACCGGGTTGAAAAACTCGTTGCCGCAAATATCCGGCGCGACGCTGGCAGTAATCATTTGCTACGGACGCCTGATTTATGACGGCGTTGAGCGAAAAAATAAATGGATAGAGGGCGTCCTGTGCGGCGCCCTTTCTCTTGGCATTTCCAGTGCGTTGGATGTTGTAGGGCTGCCGATCAGCATGTCGCCGTTTATCGGCGGAATGGTTGGATTTATCGGTGTAGAGAAGCTGCGCGGCATCGCTATTCGCGCAATCAGCCGCCGCGTCGGTGCAGACGATGGGGACAGCAATGCAAATCAGCAATAACGGTATCGCGTTGATCAAGGAATTCGAGGGCTGCCGCCTGTCCGCATATCAGGATTCTGTCGGCGTCTGGACTATCGGATACGGCTGGACGCAGGCAGTTGACGGTAAACCGGTCCGCGCCGGCATGCAGATTGACCAGGCTACCGCAGAGCGGTTATTGCGCTGCGGCGTTGTCCAGTACGAGCAGGCAGTAAATCAACTGGCAAAGGTCAAGCTGACTCAAGGTCAATTTGACGCGCTGGTTAGCTTTGCATACAACCTCGGCATTCGATCGCTGTCCACGTCCACGCTGCTGAAAAAACTGAACGCTGGTGATATTGCTGGTGCGGCTGATGAATTCCCGAAATGGAACAAGGCCGGCAGCCAAGTATTGCCAGGGCTGGTTGCGCGTCGCGCTGCAGAACGCGAGATGTTTTTGTCATGACATCAGTAAAACTTCATCACGGCGACTGTCTCGACGTCTTACGCTCAATGCCGGATAACTCAGTAGACAGTATTGTCACTGACCCTCCGTATGGCCTGAAGTTTATGGGTAAAAAATGGGACTACGATGTGCCGTCAGTAGAAATATGGGGTGAATGTCTGCGCGTCCTGAAGCCTGGCGGCCACCTACTTGCTTTCGCAGGAACCCGCACTCAGCATCGAATGGCAGTCCGCATCGAAGACGCCGGATTTGAGCTGCGAGACATGGTGACATTTCTGTATGACACGAATGAAACTGCTCAGGCGCTGATTGAGAGCATGACACCAGAGCAGTTAAAATTGCTGGATGCCACTTTTGGTCGGGATTCTATGATTGCCTGGATTTATGGCAGCGGATTCCCTAAGTCTATGGATGTTAGCAAGGCGATTGATAAGTCGGCCGGTGTTGAGCGCGAAATCGTTGGCAAGAGAGTTAAGTCAGGAAACATAAAGGGCAGCTCCCTTCATTCAGGATCAGAGAGAGCCGGTCGCGGGCACTCGTCAGAAGTGATATACACGAAACCCGCCACTGACTCAGCTAATCAATGGCAAGGCTGGGGAACCGCACTGAAGCCAGCACTGGAGCCTATCACCGTGGCGCGCAAGCCGCTGGTGGGCACCGTCGCGGCGAACGTGCTGGCGCATAGTACGGGAGCACTGAATATCGACGGGTGCCGGGTGGTAGGCGCTGACGACCCAGCAGCGCGCTACAACGGCAAGCCAGCGAGAGGGGAGAACACGAACGCATACGGCGCTGCGTCAAAGCGGGATGAGGTTTACCAATCTTCCTCCCTCGGCCGTTGGCCTGCCAACCTGATTCACGATGGCAGTGATGAGGTGGTTGCCCTGTTTCCTATGACCGCCCCTTCGAAATCGTCAATGCGCGGGGTTGGCCTAACGGGTTCCAATGAAAAAATTTATGGCAAAGGAAATCCAGATTTTAACACTCTACGCGGTATTAATGACAGCGGCGGCAGCGCTGCACGCTTCTTCTACTGCGCAAAGGCGAGCAAAACCGATCGGGGAAACGGTAATAATCACCCGACAGTCAAACCCACCGACCTGATGGCCTATCTCTGCCGTCTGGTAACGCCTCCTGGCGGTACCGTGCTCGATCCGTTTGTGGGCAGCGGTAGCACAGGAAAAGCAGCGGTATTGGAGGGTTTTCAGTTTATTGGCATTGAACGTGAATCTGAATACGTAGAGATAGCGCGTGCTCGTATAGCTGACGCACAGAAAAAGTCGGGTGCAGCATGAAAATATGGGCAATTGCGGGTCTGTCGCTGGTAGCTGGTATTGCGCTCGGCTGGTACGTTCAGGGGTTGCGCTGGGATGCTGATGCTGCCGAAATTGGGCGCAAACAGTCTGATAATATCAGCGCAGGCCAGCAGGCAATAATTGCGCGTCAGTCGTTTGAGTTCCATCGCTACAACGAGATAGCACGCAACGCGAATCAGTACGCTATCAACATCAAAGGGCAGTCAGATGAAAAACAGATTGTTTACCGGGCAATTATTAAACGTGACCCAGCTAGTGGTAAGTGCGTTCCTGATGATGTTGCTGATCGGCTGCTCGACTACACGAACCGTTTACGTGCCAGCGCAGTGCACGCCGCTGCCAGAGACGCTGACACAACCAGTACTGGCTCCGCTGCCTCCGGCTGCCGACTGACATATGCGCAGGCGATTTACTGGATTGATCCGTTGCTGGCGGCAATTGAGCAAGCAAACGGGCAGCTGGCGGCTATTCGCGAGGCCGATCAGTCAAGGGGAAGTGGTAATACACAACGTTAATTTCTAATTGGCGCATCAACAACAAGAGAGTAATCATGGCGGAAGAATTATCAGCATCACAACAAATTCGCGTCGGCTTGCTGACAACGCTCAGTTATGACACAGCAGCAACGGCAAAGGCGATCGAATTCGTTCAGGATGATCAGTTGCGGTACAAGCTGTTTATCGATCAGTACAACCGGGTGCATACGGAAACCGAGGTTGTGGCGAAAACCATCAAGGCAATCCAGGAAGCGACTGAGGCGCTGGCTCTGTTTTAACTCGGCATTACAGCAGGCATTCATTGAGTGCCTGTGATAATGCTTATTTATAAAATCCTGCCAATAGCGCAGATGTAGCGCCATTGGCAGAGATTTATATAGGTTTTCTTGAGCGGTGTTTCGTATATCCCGGCGTTTTATTTAATGAGGTAGCGGAAAATTCTGTCATGAGTGACTCAGCAATAAAAAGACCGCACGCACCGCAGTCATTCATCACACCAGCCGACCCGTATCCGTACACGCGATTAACCCCGGCAAACGATATTCACGATTGGATCAGCGACAACATCATCAACGATTCCGGTTACCTGCATAATCCTGACCACGAGCATTTGGCAGGTGCTGACATTGCGTTTTTGTGGGCCTCTAACGCTTTTGAGAAAAAAGGGCGCGCAGTCCTCGGTCAGTGTGAAGAGGTCATGATGCGTGCTGGCGGCTGGCAAAAAGCCAGAATGGAACAGCAGATGTATGAATGGTTTGGCCGGGTTCCTCAATTCATCATCACGCTGGCCGCCGATTACTGCGCCGAATGTAATGACCTTGAATTCTGCGCATTGCTGGAGCACGAGCTTTACCACATCACCCAGGCTGTCGATCAGTTTGGTGCGCCGAAGTTCAACAAAGAGGGGCGGCCGGTTCTGAAATTGCGCGGCCACGACGTTGAAGAATTCGTAGGCGTGGTTCGCCGCTACGGCGCGAGCCGCGATGTGCAGGAACTGGTGGACGCAGCAAATCAACCCGCAGAGGTAGCTCACATCGATATCGCCAGGGCGTGCGGGACGTGCATGCTGAGGCTGGCTTAAATATTGGACTGTATTAGACGGATGGTGAGGCATGGCTGCACTAAAATCAGATGTGAAAGCCTTCATCATTCAAATGCTTGCATGCTTTGATACCCCTTCGCAGGTGGTGGAGGCTGTCCAAAAAGAATTTGGTATCAAAATAACCCGCCAGCAGGCTGAATCTCATGACCCAACGAAGGTAAGCGGCAAGACACTGGCGAAAAAGTGGGTCGACATGTTCAACGCGACCCGCGACCGCTTCCTCAATGAAATTTCCGATATCCCGATCGCCAATAAGGCCTATCGCCTGCGCGTCCTGCAACGAATGTCCACGACCGCAGAAAACATGAAAAACATGGGCATGACGGCGCAGTTGCTGGAGCAGGCGGCTAAAGAGGTTGGGGATGTCTACACCAACAAACAGAAGGTTGAGCAAAGCGTTGTTGCCACACATAACGTTATGCCGGTCCCGTCCTGCGATAACGTAGACGACTGGGAAAAAGCAGCGCAGAAACAGCAGGGCGAGGTATTGGGTGGATGAATTACAAAGCCGTCTGGAAACCTTTGCCGGGATCGCAATCGCTCTCCCTGAGTTGCCCGTGTAACGAAATCCTCTACGAGGGTACGCGTGGTCCGGGAAAAACTGCCGCGCAGCTGGCGCGCTTTCGTCGTCTGGTTGGCCTGGGTTATGGCTCGTTCTGGCGCGGCGTAATTTTCGATACCGAGTATAAAAACCTCACCGACATCATCACTCAGTCAAAGCGCATGTATCGCCTGTTCAACGACGGGGCACGCTATCTGGCATCGGCCAGTGAGCTGCGATGGGTCTGGCCTACGGGCGAAGAGTTGCTCTTCCGTTTCGGTAAAGAGGAAAGCGATTACTGGGACTATCACGGCCAGGAGTTCCCGTTTATTGGATTCAACGAGCTGACGAAGCAGCAGTCACCAGAGTTCTACGAAATGATGTTCTCCTGCCGGCGCTCTTCGTTCCGGCCAGAAAACTACCCGCTGGCGGGCGGCAGCCTGTTGAAGCCAATCCCGCTGGAGACGTTCAGCACGACCAACCCGTTCGGCATCGGCCATACCTGGGTGAAGAAACGCTTCATTGAACCTGCGCCGCGCGGCACAATCATTCGCGAAACGCAAAAGGTGTTTAACCCGCAGACCGAGCGCGAAGAGGACGTGACGCTCACCCGCGTTGCGATTCACGGTTCGTTCAAAGAAAACCCTTATCTGGATCCGCAGTACATAGCGACGCTGATGGCCATCAAAGACCCGAACCGTCGCAAGGCGTGGGTAGAGGGTTCATGGGACGTAACCAGCGGTGGCCGCTTTGACCATCTTTGGAATGCATCGCTACACGTCATTAAGCCGTTCCGCATCCCGGATAGCTGGACGGTTGACCGCTCCCATGACTGGGGCGAGTCGAAGCCGTTCTCTAACCTCTGGTGGGCACAGGCTGATGGTACTGCCGCTGAATTGCCTGACGGTCGCCAGTTCTGCCCGCCAGCCGGGTCGCTAATCCTGATTGGCGAGTGGTACGGCTGCCCCCCGGACGAGCTAAACAAAGGTCTGAACATGTCCTCCACCAACGTCGCAAAAGGCGTTGCGTGGGTTGATAGGCGGCTGGTGGGCGACGATGCAGATGAGCCAGAGGAGATTCAACTCGACGGCAAAACGCAGGGCCAACTGCATATCATGCCAGGCATCTGCGGTGAGGTATCAAAAGGCCCGGCTGATGGGGCGATTTACAACACCGGCGATGACGAGCTTTCCATTGCCCAAAAGATGGAGAAACAGGGTGTCGAATGGATCCCATCCAATAAAAAGCCCGGCTCACGCATCAATGGCGCATCGCTGTTCGCTGACATGCTTGAGGCTGTCGTAGAGGGCAAGAATCTGGAATCAGGAATGCCTGAGAAGCCTGCTTTCTATGTCTTCGAATACTGTCGCGGCTGGATAAGCCGCATTCCAGTGCTTGTTCGCGACGATAAAAACCCTGACGACGTCGACACCCAGCAGGAAGACCACGACTGGGATGCAACGCGTTACCGCGTACTGCATTCACCACAAAAAATTACAGGCATGTTGGTGCGCTCGCGCTGACGGAGGACATCGTGACCGAAAGCGAAATGAAACAGCAGCGAGCCAGTAACTCCAGCGTCGAAAAAGAACGCCGGAACTACCTTTCATCGCTGTTCAATGGGACCAGCAACACGAAGCGCCAGCGCCTCTATCAGGAGTTCGGTTACCCGCAGGAACTAACATTTGATGACTTCTACCGGGCATATCGCCGCAATGCTGTAGCAGGTGCCGCCGTGACGCGTATGGTTGACGGCTGCTGGGAGGATTTCCCGGAAGTTTACGAAGGCGACCAGACAAAGGATGCGTCAAAGCTCACCGACTGGGATAAACGCATCAACAAGTTGCTGAAGCGCTGCTGGGAGCAAATTAAGGGCGCTGACCGCCGTAACCTTGTCGGCCGCTATTCAGCTCTGCTGGTGCAGGTAAAGGACAGTAAACCGTGGTGGGAACCCGTGGATACTGTCGTGGTTGCCAGACAAAGGGAGAAAGCCCTCGTTAAGCTGATTCCGGTATGGGAAGCGCAGCTTGATCCTGTGCAGTGGAACGAAGACCAGAGCAGCGACGAGTTCGGTGAAGTGACGATGTACTCGTTCACTGAGCTTCCTGTCGATGGAAACTTAGATGCAAGGCCGGGGCGCATCATTAACGTCCACCCTAGCCGTGTAATCATCCTTGCTGAAGGCTCTGATGATGGTGTCATGACCTCTGGTAAATCGCTGCTTGAGGCTGGATTTAATAAGCTTCTGGACATCGAGAAGGTGAGCGGAGGTGCGTCAGAAGGTTTCCTCAAGAACGCCAGTCGCCAGCTTAACTACTCATTCAGCGAGAAGACCAACTTCGCCGCCCTGGCTAAAGCTCTCGGCGTTCCTGAAGGACAACTGGCTGATGCGCTTGATGATCAGGTTCGTCGCCTGAATAACAGCACTGACAGCGCCAGCTTTATGCAAGCGGGCACTGCTGAGGTGCTAAGTGTTGCAGCCGCTGACCCTGAACCAACGTGGCGCACTGCACTCAGTGAGTTCTGCGCCACAGTACCGATCCCGGTTAAAGAGCTGATAGGCATGCAGACTGGTGAGCGCGCCAGCACTGAGGATGCGAAAGGGTGGGGGCGCACAAGGATGAGTCGCCGCAAAGGATTTCTGACCGATGTTATCACCGACGTTGTAACCAGATTCTGGACGCTTGGTATTGTTGAGCCAGCCGCTGGTGAGGAAATTACCGTCGGATGGTCTGATCTGCTGGCGCCGAGCCAAGCAGAGAAGATTGCCAATATGGACAAGCTGGCCGACGTGGCGGTGAAATCGACGAATGCCTTTGGTCGTTCGGCTATCGAAGAGAACGAAATCCGCACGGCTGGCGAACTGCAACCACTGCCTGAGCTTGAAGATGAGGTTCCGCCTGATGGCAACAAACCAAAGCCCGATCCCCTGGGCGACCCTCAGTCAGAAGCCGAAAAGTCCGGTGATACCACGGTCGAAAGTTGACCCCACAATGTCGCGAAAGTCCGTCAGCAATATGGCGCGCGACATCGAAGATCGGTATTACGCGATAAAACTGGAATTGAAAGCGCAGCTTGACCGGATTCTTATTGGTCGGGAGAGACTTGGCAATAGTCAGACATGGCATTTCCTGTGCCATACCAACGGCGACGATCCGACGTTGTACCAGGTGAACGCCGGGACGTTCATTTACGACATGTCGGCGCAGCAAATGCGTGACTTGCTGCAGGTGGTTCAGACGATACTGGATGACCACTTGCTGGCAGGCGGTGAGCAAAATCTCTGGGCGCTGGATTATGTATCGGCTGAGTTCCAGCGCGGTACGTTCGAAGCGTTCAATAACCTGTCTCAACAGTCGCAGGTTTACGCCAGCCAGACGACGCTGCAGCAGTTGCTATCCAGCCCGGCCTACCAGAACCAGATCGCCAGCGCATACATCAGCACGTACAGCGACTGGAAACTGGAGGCTGACCGGGCGCGCGGCGACCTCGCCAACGTCATTGCCGACGCCATTGGTCGGGGCGTCAATCCTCGCGAGACAGCGCAAGTCATCAGCAAGCGCCTCGATGTCTCGATGTCTCGTGCCAAAAACATCGCACAGACCGAGCAAGTCGGCGCGCTGCGCCAGGCGCAATGGAACGAAACTGACTGGGCTGCTGACCGGCTTGGGCTGAATACCGGCCTTCTGTGGCTGTCAGCGCTCAAACCAACAACGCGCGCCTGGCACGCCAGCCGTCACGGTAAGGTTTACACTACCGAAGAGGTGCGGGACTTCTACGCCGAGAATGGCAACCGGTACAACTGCTATTGCAGCCAGATACCGGTGCTGCTCAACGACGACGGCAGCATTTTTAATGAAGGGCTGGCGGATAAGCTGAAAAAAGAGCGTCAGCAGTGGGCCACCAAGGAGGCCGCATGATCTACCCATGTGATGCCGCCAACGCAGTGGGGATTTTGAACATCCACTACCAATTCGCAGAAACCATATGTCGCCCAAAAGAAAGGATTAAGGCAATTACTCAGGGCCTCATAGCCCATGACAGGATGCTTGCCGATTGGGACGGACACAGAAAAAGCGCCGACTATCGCCGAAGAGTTACACCTAAATCACTTTAATGAGGACGCAACGTGAAGCTATCCAGCATCCACGTTAAATCCCTCGCCATCAACGCCTCCAACATCTCAACGACAACCATCAACGGCCAGGAACACTACGTCATTCGTGGTGCAGTCCCGATCGTCGATGACATCGTGATGAATGGCGGCCTGTACCCGGCGGAGGAGATTAACAACAGCTACCTGACAATGGAGCGCAAGTTGATGCCGTTGGGTCACCCGATGGTGAACGGCAAATACGTTAGCGCCAACGACCCGCAGGCGGTTAACGATTATTACGCCGGTGCGTGGGCTCAGAACGTCAGCAAGGCCAACGACAAGGTCGTGATGGACGTTTACGTCAATAAGGCCGTGGCAGATACCAAGCCTGACGGAAAGCGCCTTATTCAGCGCCTGGACGACATGATTACCGGCAACAACGCCGACCCGATTCATGTTTCCACCGGCCTGCTGCTGAACAAAGAGCAGAAGGCTGGCGAGTCGAAGGGGAAAAAGCACTCCTGGGTCGCTCACAACATGCAGTTCGACCACATCGCGATCCTGCTCGATGAGCCTGGTGCTGGCACGCCAGATGAAGGCGTCGGCATGTTCGTCAACGCTGACGGACAAGAGGCTGATGTTGAATCGACGAGCCTCATCGATGCTGCCAACAGCCTGAAAGACGGCTGGTGGAACAAAGTTAAGCTCTTCATCAGCAACGCATCAGAGATGTCCTTTGACGACATCTACCAGGCACTGCGCATGTCCATCAAGCAGGACGACAAAAAGTGGCGCTACGTCGTCAGTGTCTGGCCTGACCATTTCGTTTACGAAGAGGATGGCGAGAACGCCAAACCGAAACTCTTCGACCAGAAGTACCTCATCTCTGACAAGGTCGTAACGCTTGTCGGCGATCCAGTAGAAGTCGTGCGCAAACCAACTGAGTACGAAGTCAAAACCAACGGAGAAGAAAACCCGATGAAAGAGAAGATGATCGCCGCGCTCAATGCCGCAGGCGTTAAAACCGAGGGGCTGACCGACGATCAGGTCTGGGATGCCTACAACCAACAGATGAAGAAGAAAGAAGGTGGCGGCGACCCGGGCCAGGCTCAGATTAACGCTGACGCGATTACTGCGGCAGTAAACCTGGCACTTAAGCCGCTGACCGACGAGATCGGCACGCTGAAATCTCAGTTACAGGCGAACGCTGAGCAAGACCTCAAAACCAAGCGTGAAGCGGTCAAGGCGAAATTCCCGTTCATGACTGAAGCTGCGATCAACTCGCTGGCTGGCGATGCGCTGAACGACATGTATTCGCAGTGCCAGACCAGTACTGGCCTTAACCCGTCATTCCATCAGGTGAATGCTGATGTCGACCAGTGGAAAGACTACGACCTCAACGCTGGCATGGATCAGGAGAATAAATAATGGCGAATGTCATCTATCGCGGCCCGGTCGAGCGTGAACCGGAAACCATCAACCTGCCTGTAGCGGCGGCGCTCAACCCTGGCGTGGCCGTTAAGGTTGCCTCCGGCAAACTGGCCGTGGCGGCCGATGCCACCGGGCGCTGGCTCATTCTTGGCAATCGTCGCTTCACTGGTCAGGCAATTACCACTGCTTACGCAGCAAACGAAACCGGCGTGGCGTATCGCGTCGAAGGTGAGCAGGAATACAACGTCCGCCTGGCGGCAGCTGCCTACACCGCTGGGCAGGAACTGACTGTCGGTGCTGGTGGCGTGTTCAAGGCGGCCGCTAGCGGCAATCAGGTAGTTGCGACGTTCGACGAAAAAGCAGGGCGCACTCTGGCGGCGGAAGGTTTCGCCGACGTGGTGATCCTCTCCACTCCGTACGCCAAGGCATAAGGAAAACACGAATGTTAAAGTATACGAAAGAACAGCAAGCGCTGATTCTTAACGCCCGTCGTCGCTGGGATATGATGCAGCGCAATATGGCGGCCCAGCACGGTTTTGCGGTTAACGACGCAAACGGCCAGTTCATCGCGTATGACAACCTAGTTGGTAACGCCTCCGTGTTGCCTAAAGATGTCTGGGGCGAATGGGACCGTTCGGCGATTACCGTGCAGCGCGACGTCCTGGCGGTGTTCAACGACCTGGCGGCAAGCGTGTCACGCCCGATGGCACTGGGTAAGATCGTTCACTACTTCATGACCCTGTCCGACTCTGGTGATGTGAATATCAGCCTGGACGGTCGCGGTAAAGCTAAGACCGATCAGCCTGTCATGGATTATGAAGGCACGCCACTGCCGATCATCGATAGCGAACTGTCTTTCGGCTGGCGCCAGATGCTGGCTGCCCAAACGGAAGGCTACTCGCTGGACAGCGATGCCATCACCAACCATCAGCGCAAAATCGCTGAGAAGCTGGAGGATTTGGTGTTGAACGGTGATTCGACCATTAACGTCAGTGGCTCAACCATATTCGGGCTGCGCAACGCACCTTATCGCGCAACCGGTGTTCATGGTCTGGTTCTGAAAGGTGCTACGGGGGCACAATGGGTTGGCGTCATCACCGACCTGATCAACCTGCTGCACACTCAAAACTACTACGCACCAGTGACCATTTACCTGAACTATTCGGACTGGTTCTACACCACGGTGACCGATTACGCGGCGAACTACTCCAAAACCATTTCCACTCGCATCATGGAAATCCCAGGTGTGGCTGCGTTGGTTCCCGCGTCGAAAGTTCCAGCAAATGAGCTGCTGGGCGTGGTTAAACGCCCGGACGTGGTCCAAATCCTCAACGGCATGCCGCTGACCATGCGCCCGAAAGCACGCCAGAACCCGGAAGATGATTACGTCTTCACCGTCCTGGCAGCGGCGTCCCCCCAGTTCAAACACGACCACAATGGCCAAGCCGGTTACGTTCAGGTCACCAACGCGTAATTCACGGGGCTTCGGCCCCTTTTCTTTTACGGAGGCCGTATGGCTGATAAGAAAAAGCAGAAATGGATGCTGACCCACGATAGTCACGAATTGAAGAGGGGGGCTATTTTCGAAGGCAATTCGCTTCCCTTGTGGCTGTCGGGCAAGGCGATCCCGGTTAGCGAGCAGGTGCTGGAAGTGGCAACGCCTGATTCCGAAGCAGTAGCAAAGCTGCAGACCGAGCTGGATGAGGCCAACAGCAAGGTAACTACGCTGACCGCGTCCAACGCAAAGCTGCAGACCGAGCTGGATGAGGCGCAGAAACAGCTGGCTGAGCTGCAGAAGAAGGTGAAATAACCATGGCGGCCCAGATAGCTGCCGATGACGTGTCTGCTCTGCTTGCCGAGCTGGGCTACAGCATTCCATCTGTGGTGCTGGGCCTGATTCTGGCGCAGGTGAATGCCATCGATGAGTGTCTGGATGCAGCCGGGCAAGACGAGAGCACGCAAAAGCTGATCAAGATCTATGCCGCGGCGCTTTTAGCCGCCTCATCCGGCGCTCGGCGCATCAAATCGCAGGGGGCGCCGTCCGGTGCATCCCGCTCATTTGACTATGGGGTGGACGGTATAACCTGGTTGCGCGACTCGCTGGCCCGGCTGGACGTTCATGGCTGCACCGCCGAACTACCGATCAGCGCTGGCAATAATGTCGGATTTTTTATGGTTGTAGGTGGGTGCAAATGAGCTGGATTACTGTGAATGAGCGCCTACCAAAACCTTTCACTCGCGTCTGGGTGCTGACGGACACCGGCAGGCAGACCACCGGCTACATCAAATCTGACGGCGAGTGGTTCATCAACTGCCAACGCATCCGGGCGACGAATGCAGTGGTGCTGCAGTGGAGGGGATAGCTGTGTCAAATATTGCCAACTGGAGCTACACAGCCAAGGCGACTATCTGGCGCAAACTGCCCGGAAATGACGAATACGGCGACCCGCTGGGCTACGCTGCGCCGGAAGTCATCATGTGTGACTACGAAGGCGGGCTGAGCAAGCGCCTCGGCAACCTGGGTGCCGAGGTCGTCGTGAAAAACACCGTCTGGTCTGAATACGCGCTGGCGGACGCGGGTGATTACCTGCTGATCGGCGAATCAACAGAGGCTGATCCGGTTTCCGCCGGCGCCGACGAGGTGCGGCAGGTTATCAGATACGCCGACACGTTCGAGCGACAGGCGGACGATTTCGCTATTTTGACGGGGGCATAATCATGGGGGCAAAAGTCCGGGGTATAGCACAGTCAAAACGCGGACTGGAGCGGATCATAAACGATATTCAGGGGCGGAAAGCTGTGCGCGCCATTCAATCGGCCATGCTGATTGGGGCGGCGCAGGCAGCGCTGTATACCCCGATTGATACGTCTACGCTGCTGAATAGTCAATACAGGGAAATGAATGTCCGCGGAACCCGGCTAACCGGGCGCGTAGGCTACTCAGCCAATTATGCCGTGTACGTTCATGACCAGAACGTGCCGCAAGTATTCCGGCGCGCCACGGCGGAAAAAGAGTTCCTGACCAAAGGCTTTGCCGATACGCAGGGGCAGATCACCGAAGCTATGCGTAGGGAGCTGGCGTTATGACACCGCTTATGTATGAGCGGGTGCGTAATCTTTTTGGCGATGCCGGGCTGACTGACGGCTTTATCGTGCAGCAGTTGCTGTATGACGATCCCGGCGACATGTCGAAAGCTGTGATGGTGTTCCGGCCGAATGGCGGTACCGCTATCCGCAATGACCTAGGGGCTGAGCATTATGTGCTGGTGGATATCATCGGAGCCAAAGACAAGCGCCGCGATGCCGCCAGCGCCGTCCAGCGCATCATCGACTACGTGCAGGCTAACCCGATGACTGACGAGTGCGTCGGATTTATTCAGAACATGGGCGGCATCCCGCCGCCGATTCTCACCGAGGAGGGGCGGATCGTCTTTCGTTTGCAATTCGCCTGCACCTTTGGGGAATGATATAATTTCACCGCGCGGCTAGACCGGCCAGTCGAAAGCAGAGAACACAGACTCTGTTGCCGCGCACCTTCATCTGTGAAACCTACTGTGAGGTTTATATGAAAGCGAATAAGGGTCGTGATGACCTGCCTATTTCCCGTATCCGTGAGCTTTTCAGCTATGACCCAAATACTGGCGAATTGGTATGGAAAGAACGATCAGCAGAGACGTTCAAGAGCAAGGCTGGTTATGTGAATTTCATGCGAGAATTCTGTGGGAAGTCAGCGGGAGCGGTAAGTAACCGTGGCTATCTTCGCTTAAAAATTCAGGAAAGATCGTATCTTTCTCATAGAGTCATATGGGCATTATTCTATGGCGAGTGGCCCTCTGCAGAAATCGATCATATTAATGGGGTTAAAACGGATAACAGGATATTGAACCTGCGAAACGTACCCATGCTCGAAAATGAAAGGAACAAGAGTCGGCCTGAAAATAACACATCTGGCTACATTGGAGTCTGGTACAGAAAGGATAAAGATCTGTGGCAGGCGGCAATAAGAGCCAATGGCGTCAGATACCATCTTGGATACCACGAAACTCCAGAGCTTGCTTATGCCGCAAGGCTAAAGAAGCAAAAAGAATTAGGTTTCCATGAAAACCACGGGCGATAAGCCCACCGACCTAAACAGGCTGCCGATTGGCGGCCTTTTTTATGCCAAAAGAGGGCTAAATAATGTCTAATTGCCAAAACTCAAATGAACGCCTGTTTGGTGGGGCTGTTGTTTTGGAGGTAAGTGATGGTTGCCCGGACACGAAACCGGCTGAGGCCGACTGGAAAGCGCTGGCAGCTGGTACCAGTAAAGGCTTTGACTTCAACCCGAACACGGTAACAAGTGATGCCGACGATGGCGCTGGTTTTGTTGAAACCATCATCACTAACAGCGACTTCACGATCTCCTTTGAGGGGGAAGTGCGCAAGAAAGACCGGCTTGATCAGTACGGTATCGGCAAGTACATCAAGTATTTTTCGACGGAGTTAGCCGCTAAGAGACAGCCTGGTATCTGGGTTCGCATGGACTATGGCCCGGTCGAGTTTGTTGGTTACATGAACATCACAGCGCTGAGTTCTGACGGCGGTACGAACGATATTGTGACGTTCTCAACCGAGTTCAAGGTTGGCGACGCGAGCACGATAGAAGTTAACGAAACCGACACGGTGGCGGTAACCGGCGTCACAATCTCGCCGACCACTAGCACCGGGGCTGCCGGCGGAACGAGCACGTTCACTGTTACCGTGGCGCCGGCCGGCGCGACCAACAAAACGTTTACTGTCGCATCAACTGACCCCACAAGGGCCACGGCGATGGCATCCGGAACGACGGTCACGGTTAGCCGCGTGGCGACCGGTACGGCGCAGATTGTCATCAACACCGACGACGGCAACTTTGTGGCCACCCACACGGTTACCGTCAGTTAACGGGCATTACAAAGGCTGCCGGCCGGCGGCCTTGATAATGCTCATTGCTCAGGGAAAATCATGACACCACTCAAGGCGATCGGTGAATGCGTTATCTCGACACGCCAGCGCGATTATCTGTTTCGCCCGTCATTTGCTGCCATGACGAATATTGGCGAGCCGGCGGAGATTGTCCAGGCATTCTATGACCTGCATAACGACGAGGCGCGCCCGCTCATCGAGCGAGCTGTGGAGGCTTACGGCGTAGTGCCGGCGTGGCTGATAACTCACGTATCCCGGCCCGCGTTCAGCAAGCGGGCGGTGCTGGCGGCGATAACGGTGCTGGCGGCGTGCTGCGATACCGATTGCTCGGCCCTGACCGGGGAGCTGGTGCCGAGAAAAACCAGAAAAGGCGGCGTTATCTGGCGCCCCGGATCGATGCCTGTTTCCGATCTGGTGCTGGTGGCGCAGTCGCTGATCACTCACGGTATTATCGGAAAGGCTAGGGTGCGGCGTTTGCAGCGTCACGAGTCTGCCGAGCGTACAACCGAATTCCACGCTATCGAGTACATCAACGCGGCGCGCTCGCACTTTGGCATGAGTCGGCAGGAAGCTGAGAGCCTGACGATGACCGAATTTATCATGCTGCTGGCTGCCAAATATCCAGACCAAAAAGGGTTCACACGGGAGGAATACGACGCAGTGGCCGATAACTACCTGCGGCGCAAGGCGGCGAGAATTGCGAAAGAAAGTACCCACTGAACTCCGTCAACTGATTTGAAATCCATCAACCCACTAACTTAGCCCCGTCAGCCGATGGGGCTTTTTTTATCCACGCGCTTCACACGCGCACGTTATAATCCCAGAGCCTACAGAAAGCCGAGCCTGAGAGTTGCCGTTGGTGGCGACCTTCTGGGAGGCGGCTACTCTGTGTGACAGGCTCTGCTTTCTATAGGCAAACGCTATGAATAATCACGCTGTAATTCCCGCCTTTGACTTCCGTGAAATGGTCATGGTGGCAGACGGTCGAATTGTCACCACCTCGTTAAGGGTCGCGGAGTATTTCGGAAAACGTCACGATAACGTCATTCGCGCAGTAAAACGCTTATCTATTGATTGTTCTAATGATTTTAACCAACTCAATTTTGAGGCGGTCGAATATTTAGACAAAAAGGGCGAGATGCGCCTGATGTACAACATCACCAAAGACGGTTGGATGATGCTGGTCATGGGTTTCACCGGCAAGGCCGCTACTGCCATCAAGGAAAGCTACATCACCGCCTTCAACTGGATGGCGGGCCAACTCCAGCGTCGCCATGTGATGGGTGAAGAGGCCATGCATCAATTGGCTATCAAAGAGACGCGCTCTAAACTGAAAGGCACTATTGGTAGCCGCCTTATGAGTGACCGAAAAAGAGAGATACCGCTCTTACGTGCGGAAGAAGAACGGGTGCGCGCCCTGAGTTGTCCGCCACTATTTGATGAGCTGACACTGTGACAAGATGGCTGCGATGTCGTGGCGCGTCCCTGCGCCACCGTGTCAACCCAAAATACCGGCAATTCGCGTTGTTAACTCATCTTTTGTCATGATGACAAAGCCGCGTTTCTGGAGTAGCTCAACCATCGTTGTTGCGCTGATTAATTGCTCGTCGTCACGAGCAGTCTGGGCCATTTCCATCCGACCCTCTTTAAACGTCAGGAGTACGCGGCCACTAAACAGCGGGGAGGATACCGGGCGATTATCTATTATCAGGCAGTGAATATACTCAATCGCCTGTAGCATCTGTGTTTGTGTCAGGTCTTCGATGCGCTCGACATTAAAACGCTGGTGAATGAGTGAATAGGCATCTGAATAGATCATCCCGGTTTTCCCAACCAGCAGGTTAACAGCGTCACGCAATGGTGTGCGCTCCAGTGTTGTGGTTTTCTCCGGGCGGCGTTCTCGCTGGTTAAAGTAGCAGTCTTCCAATTTCTCGAACACGTCCCACGCCTGATCCGTTTCCAGCATCTTTGCGTGACGTGCTGCGCCGCGTTCTGTCCAGAGAATGAGGAATCGAACATTTGAATGGATTTTATTTTGAGAGTCTCTTAAAGATACTCTCAAATTTTCGAGATCCTTCCCCGTGATTTTGAAGTAGTGCTTACCTTCATCAAAGCGATCTCTGTTTCGACTGTGATTGTTCCTAATGCGGATGGGTTCAGTGCCGTAAAGCTGCGCCAGCAGTTCAGTGGTGATAACCGGTATTGAGTTGTGGCTGATGGCTGGCAGGGTTTCTACTATGAATGTAGTCATGACGACCTCTGTTTGTTTTTTTCGAATTGCCACTGTCGGAGTGGTGCCGGGAGGTTCGAAACAGCACAAACAAAGCTGCGGACTTATTCCCCTTTCGGGTGTTGTATTAGTCGCCCTCCCGACTCTGATCGGGATGTGGTCGCGCATTGCGCCCACTAAATAACAGGCATAAAAAATCCAACACTAACGGGGTTGGTTCTGGCCGTGTTTGTTGAGGTTTCGACGCCTCGTGACACAGAATGTAGCGGATAGTGATCGGGGCGTCAACCGGTGTTAACATTAGTTTCTTTAACTGATGGGGATAGGGATGAATAAAATATTAGTGTGGCTTAGTTTTTTTGTTTTGATTGCCACTTGTTATTTTGCATTGAGAGAATGGATTTCGTTGTTTTTCATTATTCCAACATTTTTATTGCTGGCGTATTTTTTTGAGTGGATAAAACAGAAGGCCGAGTTTAATCGTCAATTGTCAAAATCTGAGGTGCTTGCGGTTTTTCGTTTTTGTGCTATTGGTTTTTTTATATCATCATCTTTCACTAATTTTGGGTATCTATACTGGATTAACTCAATGAAACCAATTTTTGGTGATAGATATTTAGCATATAAAAAATATGAAGATTTACAAGAAAAAGATAAAGCATATAACAACAAAAAAGAAGAAGAGAAAGTTAAGTTGTTATTTAATGCGCGCTCTTCAGCAAGGCTTCAACTAAAAGATTCATCGTCAGCGACATTTTCTGGTGAGAGAGTTAGTCGAGATGGTTCTATTTGTGGTTTGGTTAATGCTAAAAATAGCTTTGGCGCATACACTGGCAATGTTCGTTACTTATATGCTGTCGGTGTTTCATATATAGATGATGGAAGTAGTGACTTTCAAAATGCTTGGGATAAATACTGCCTATAACGTAAGTTGATATCAATTACAAACCCCGCTTGCGGGGTTTTTTTATGCCCGGAGAAAAGTAAATGCCGACTAAAGCTGGCGAGATTTATTACGATATCGAGTTAGAAACCGCTCAGTTATTATCGTCCCAGCAAAAGACGAATTCTGCTCTTGATTCTCTGGGTAAGGGATTTGATCGCACCACTCGTAACGTAGAATCTACCGAAAAAGCCATGTCCAGTCTGTCGCGTGTGGTTGTTGCAATGACAGCGGCATTATCCGTGCAGCAGGTTTCCGAATACGCGAACGCATGGACGACGGTCAGCAACAAACTTGCTAACTCTGTGCGCCCACACGAACAACTGGTAGATGTTACCCAGCGTGTATTTTCGATCACACAATCCACGCGCTCAAGCCTTGATGCTACCGCGTCACTGTATGCCCGCCTTGAACGCGCAACCCGGCAATATGGCACCAGCGCTGGCGATTTGGCCCGCCTGACCACCATCATCAATCAGGGGTTCATCGTTTCCGGTGCTACCACGCAGGAGGCGGAAAACGCAATCATCCAGCTATCGCAGGGGTTGGCATCCGGAACACTGCGCGGCGAGGAATTTAACTCCGTCAACGAGCAGGGAAATCGGCTTATGGTGGCGCTGGCGGATTCGCTCGGCGTCGGTATTGGGCAACTCCGCAACATGGCTGCACAGGGCAAATTGACCACCGATGTGGTGGTGAAAGGGCTGCTGTCTCAGGGTTCAAAAATCGGCGACGAATTCGCTAAAACCATCGCCACCACCGCCCAGTCATTGCAAGTGGCAAAAAACAACATCACCAAGTTTTTCGGCGAAAGCACATCCGTTCAGGCCGGTCTGTCTGTATTCAACAGCGCGGTAATATCCGCCAGCGAAAACATGGACGCGATGAGTGGCGCGCTAACGGCGGTCGCGCTGGTGATGGGTGGGCGCTTTGTTGGCGCGCTGACGATGGCGGCGGCTGGGCAGGTAAAAGCCACGGCGGCCAGCATCGCCAGTTCCAAAGCCGCGGCGCAATCTGCAGCAGCGGCAGAGCTGGACGCCGCAGCACAACTTCGCCTTGCTCAAGCCAACAAAGATACGGCCCTGTCTGACCTGAACCTGGCGCAGGCGCGGCTAAACGTCATTCGTGAGACGAACGCCGCCGGCGTGGCTGAGGTTGCACTGGCTGACTCCAAGGCGGCCAGCATCAGGACGAATCTGGCTCAAATCGAGGCGGAAAAAGCGCTGGAAACCCAGCGACTCAAGGCGCAGATCAGTGAACAGGGTCGCATTGCCACGGCGACGCGCATGGCTGAGCTGCAACGCGCATCTACCGCGCTGACCGCGCAATTGGCGACCACTGAATCAGCCGCATCACAGGCCAGAGCCACGGCGATAGCGCAGGCAGAAGCGCAGGTATCGTCTGCTCGCTTGGCTGCTGCTGATGCCGCCAGTGTGGCTGCCGCCGCGAATGGAAAATATGCGGCATCACAAGAGGCGTCCACCGTCGCAACCAAGGCCGCCAGCCTGTCGATGGGTGTATTGCGTGGGGCGCTCGGCCTTGTCGGCGGACCTTCCGGAGCCGCCATGATCGCCGCAGCCGCCATTTTCTACTTTTACCAGAAGGCGCAGCAGGCCAAGCAAGAGAGCATCGACTTTGCCGACAAGTTGGATGGCGTCATCGCAAAAATGCGTGAAATGAACTCCACGCAGCTGGCTGCGTCAATTGCAAAAGGGCAGCAGTCGTTGATTGATCAGGCTGGTGTGATATCCGATCTCCGTTCCCGGCTCTCTGAGTTGCGAATGGAGGAATCAAAATATGCCGGGCTGGCGCAGGCGTTCGGCAATGAGGGCGGGTACGGTGTCCGATTGGCTGAAATCCGACGTCAAATCACCATCGCCACCGGAGATCTGGACGCAGCAGAGAACAGGCGCAGTCAGACTGCCAGTAAATTGGGCATCATCGAGGCTCAGGCTAACGGCAGATTCGCACAAGGCATTGACCTACTTAAACGCAACGCTCAGGAAGCGGGCGTAGCCGCCGGCATGATGAGTCATCTGGGTCAGATGATTGATGTAGCGGCAAAGGCAAAGGATCGCTTTAATGCCACATCACTGAAAGTGCAGGTCAACCCTGACGCGCAAAAGCAAATCGAAGGCATGCAGCAGCAGGCCAAGTTGATGAGCATTGTCGATAAGCGTCAGCGCGCCGTTACCGAGGCTCAGGATGAGGCGAAGTCTAAGGGTGGCAACGCCAATCAGATCCGCGAAGCCGGGGAGTACGCTGCTAAGCTGTACGACCTGAAAGAGGCTGAATCTGATCGGGAAAAATCTCAGAGAGAGGCTGAATCTGAGGCGAATAAAGCGGCCAACCAACAGCAAAGCATTGCATTGAAGCTGGAGAACCTGCGCGAACAAACGGAGATGACAGCTGAGTCCACCCGCGAACTGACTCGTGAACAGGCCGTGCTGCGCGCCCAGCAGTCTTTGGGTAATGGTGCTACCGACGAACAGACAAAACTTGCCGGCGAGCTTGCTGGTAAACGGTGGGATGTGGCTAACGCCATTCGTGCGGAAGCCGCCGCACAGAAAATGCTGCCTGAGGCAGCGGAGAACAAGAGTTATCAGGATGATCTGAAAGACCTGCAGATCGCGCTGAACAGCAAAAAAATATCTCAGCAGCAGTTTGATACTACTGCTGAGCGGCTGGAGCAGGAGCATCAGGCAAAACTGGCAAAAATCCGCTCCCAGCAAGTGGTCACGCCAGCCCAGGAGGCATTGGGGCAGGTTGACCCTGTACAGCAACTGGCAAACCAGCACGCTCAGCAATTAGCGCTTATCCAGCAGTTTGAGCAGCAGGGTGTGTTGCAGCATCAACAGGCACTGGCGTTGAAAAACTCGTATGACACGCAATATGAGCAGCAGCGCATCGCGGCAGCCTGGCAGATCTGGGAGCAGCAAGACACCACAAATAGGCTGCTGGGTGAGTCAATGGATTCACTAAGCAGCTCCGCGTCTAGCGCACTCACTGGCATTATTACTGGTAGCACATCTGCCAGCGAAGCCCTACGGTCAATCGGGAACACGATCCTGAATAGTCTCGTGAATACGTTTGTGCAAATGGGGATGGAGTGGGTCAAGTCTGCGATTATGGGCCAAACTGCGCAGACGGCAGCAATTGGGACTGTTACCGCCGCGCAGACGGCAGCAATTGGCACGCAGACTGCGGTAAGTACGGCCGCCGCTGGAACTACCGCCGCTGCATGGACTCCGGCGGCGATCCTGTCATCCGTTGCGTCAATGGGTACCGCCGCCGCCATTGGTCTTGGTGCAGTTGCTGGGGTGGTGGGTGCCAATCTACTGGGCAAGCGCAAAAACGGCGGCCCTGTTAGTGCCGGAGGGCTTTACCAGGTCGGTGAGAGTGGGCTTCCTGAGATATACAAAGCAAGCGATGGAAAACAGTACATGATCCCCGGCGATAATGGCTCTGTTATCAGTAACAAGGATATGCAGGGTGGCAACGGTGGACACACGTTCGCTTACAGCCCGGTAATCAACGTTAACGGCGATCCTGACGCCCGCACGCTAGCGATGATGCAGGACGCTGTCAAGCAGGGTGCCATGCAGGGGTATCAAATGGTGACCCAGCACCTGGCGACCGGCCGGGGGCAGGTGTCAAAGGCGTTAAGCAACGGCTGGGGAACCAAGCGGAGAATGGGCTAATGGCAATCACTACCAGCGTTAACTATCCGGGTGATTATCTGCCGATGCCACAACGCACCGGGCACGTATTTAACCATGTCAGCCCAATGATCAGGACGCAATTAACATCCGGTCGATCGCGCCAGCGGCGACTTTATACGTCAACACCAACTCAGGCCGGGGTAACGTGGATTTTCTCTGATATACAGGCCGAACTTTTCGAATCCTGGTATAGGGATGCAATCGCCGACGGTGCAGACTGGTTTAACATGAACCTTCGGACGCCACTGGGGGTTGAGTCGTATGTTTGCCGGTTTACCGATATTTATGATGGGCCAACGCTGATCGGGTTTGGTCGGTGGCAACTTACCGCCACGCTTGAATTGTGGGAGCGGCCTATATTGCCGCCGGGATGGGGGGAGTTCCCCGACTACATCATCAACAGCAGCATTATCGATATGGCAATTAACAGGGAGTGGCCCGAATCATGACGGTACTCAATAGATTGTATGCCTCATCCGGTGATGAGGTAATTATTGAAACCCTGCAGATAAATATAGGCGATGATGTACATTACCTGTGCAAAGGGTATGAGGATGTCACGGCCACAACCGAGGCTAATGATGTCGTCACGTTCACAGCATGCGCTATCGATATCGCTCTGCCGGCGCGTAATAGCGACGGAACGCAGGATTTACAGTTTGCCATCGGCAACATAAACGGCGTGGTATCAACTGCGATCAGGAATGCGCTGAATAATCTCAGCGGGGCCACTCTCACATACCGTAATTACGTGTCTACTGACCTCGCGGCGCCAGCCTCTACGCCCTATACCCTGACTATCAAGTCGGGATACTGGACGGCGTTAGAAGTGCAGATAAAGGCCGGTTACATGAACATCCTCGACACGTCGTGGCCGCGCCACCGCTACACCCTGCCTTATTACCCCGGGCTCAGATACATGAGTTAAGGAGACCACATGTTTAACCCTGACAAATACCGTTCTGTCTCCTGGCAGAAGGGCGGACGCGCTTACCCCTATCTTGATTGTTTTGGCATTGTAAATGAGATACGTCGAGATCTTGGGTTGCCAGAATGGCCCGACTTTGCCGGTGTTACAAAGGACGGTGACGGACTCGACCGCGAGGCCAGAAACCTGATGCTATCGCTGGAGCGCTGCGAGCCATGCGCCGGCGCTGGAGTAGCCTGTTATTCAGGCTCAACAGTAACGCACGTGGGAATTGTCGTGGAAATTAACAGCCGGCTACATGTAGCCGAGTGCAACCCCAAAACTAACGTCACGTTCCTGCCGCTTGGCAGATTTAGGCGTCGATTTGTAAAACTGGAGTTCTGGCGATGACCATCAGGATTTACCCCTCTCGACTGCCCGGCGAACCACTGGAGGTGCACGAGCATAAAGCTACGACGGTGCAGGGGTGGCTACAATCAAACGTGCGTGAATTTCGGTCGGACATGACTCATCCAATCAGCATCGATGTGGATGGAAAAAATATCCCGCCGTCAGCCTGGTTTGATTGCCAAATATCACCGGATAGCGATGTGCGCATCTACCCCATTGCTTACGGGGTAGAATTGGGCGTCGTCGGATGGATAGCTGTCGCCCTTGCTGCCGCCGCGGTTGCTTATGCGCTATTTTTTGCGCCTGGCGTCGGGAGCCTTAATTACTCATCAGTCGGATCCGGTGATTCACTGGATCTTAACCCGGCAAAAGCCAATTCCGCCAAGCTTGGCGACCCAATCCGTGAGGTGTTTGGGCGTTATCGAATTTATCCAGACTACGTCTGCCAGCCGGTATCCAGGTTTAAACCAGATGATCCCACCGTGATGGTTACAGAGATGTTCCTCTGTCTTGGGATCGGTACGTTTGCGTTTGATGACGGAGACATTCGCGTTGGCGCCACTCCGATTGGCTCCCTCGGCGATGGATTTAGCCACACAAAATATGCGCCCGGCGCTGATGTATTAGGTGATCATAGAAGCGAAAATTGGTGGAACTCGACCGAGGTCGGTGGAACATCAACCGGTTCAGGTCTGGACATGGCTCAAACATCGCCAACATCTGATGATATCGTCGCCAGTTCTGCGACTGTAGCCGGGTTTGACATCACATTTAATGGCCTGAGCACAACGACAGACGCCTCAACAGGCGTAGTAACATATGATTTACCAGATTCATTTGTTGTCGGAGCGATCGTTGAAATAGTAATACCGGCGACCGTTTCCGTCACTAACTCAGGGGCATACAGCAGGATAACCAGCAATGCGCTCTCAGAGATAGTCCCGGCCGTCGGCATGGCCG
The DNA here is from genome assembly GCF_002812485.1 of Dickeya fangzhongdai. NCBI lineage: Bacteria > Pseudomonadati > Pseudomonadota > Gammaproteobacteria > Enterobacterales > Pectobacteriaceae > Dickeya > Dickeya fangzhongdai. The sequence continues at coordinate 3,533,112 of NZ_CP025003.1, read as the reverse complement.
TCACGCTGACATACAACGGTGTTGATTATGACCTGTTCATCGCATCGTATACACCGCAATCCACCGGTGTTACCGCCAGTGTTACGCTGGCTTATGACAGCGCAACCGGCGCAGCGTTTACCGGGATCCCTGTTGGTGATGCCAGGCTAGCGATCTCACATGCCGGTAGTGAGTACAAAATCAATGCGGTTGATGGCAACACAATCACTGTCGATCGGGTAATTGGCGGCGTTATTGATGGCACCTGGGCGGGTTATTCATCGCGCACTGTGCTAGATTTTTCTGCCAGCGGCATCAATGACTCAAACCGCTGGATGGGGCCGTTCTTGGCCTGCCCGGAGAACGAAACCACTGATGCCATTGAGGTGAATTTTTCATTCCCGAACGGCATTTGTGGTTTCGGCGGCAGCGGCGACAAGCAGCCGCGCAGCGTGTCGTGGGAGATACAGTATCGCATCTACGGTTCAGAGGCCGGGTGGTCAAACAAAACCGGCACATACACGGCTCAAAACATAAATGGCATGGGGTACACCGAGCGCATCAACCTCTCCAGCCCTGGGCTCGTAGAGGTCCGCAGTCGCCGAACTAATGAGCAGGGAGAAAATAACGCCCGCGATAGCATGTACTGGCAGGCACTACGCAGTCGGTTGTCGGGTCGCCCGGCATCATATGCCGGCGTAACGTGCATGGGGGTGACAGTAGAGACGGGGGGCAAGCTGGCGGCGCAGTCTGACCGCCGGGTTAATGTCGTTGTGACCCGTAACTATGAGGTTGGCGCAGCTCGGACGATATCTGGCGCTCTATTGCATGTCGGCAATTCTGTCGGGCTTGGCATGGACACGGATACGATAGCTGAACTTGAGTCTACGCTATGGACGCCGGGCGGTGATTTTTTTGATTACTCGACTGATTCCGCCAGCTCAAATAGCAGTGGTTCTAGCTCTGTATCAGTACTTGATATGCTCAACAAGATCACCGCCGCGGGTAAATCGTATTTCCTGCTGTCTGATGGTCTGGCGTCTGTCGGGCGCGAGGGCGTTAAAACATGGACCGGGATAATCAGCCCACAGGAAACCACTGATCATCTACAGACCGCATTTTCGGCGCCGTCAGATGATGATTACGATGGTGTTGACGTCACATACATTAACGGCTCAACGTGGGCTGAGGAAACCGTGCAGTGTCGAACGCCAGACAATCCGACGCCGCTGAAAATAGAGAGTTACACGCTCGATGGCGTGCTGGACAAAGATCACGCGTACCGCATCGGTATGCGGCGCCTGATGAAATACCGGCAGCAGCGCCTGACGTTCACGGCAACAACTGAGCTGGATGCGCTTTGTTATAACGTCGGTGATCGGATCATTTTTACCGACGACATACCGGGCAATGAAACCGTGTCCTGTCTGGTCACCAGCATGAGCACTGCCGGTGGCGTAACCACGGTCACAACCAGCGAACCGCTGAACTGGTCGTATGAAAATCCACGAGCACTCATTCGTTACCAAGACGGAACGGCGTCGGGACTCATGGTCGCCACCCGCATAAACGAATACGCGCTATCCGTCCCGTACCTGCCGACATTCGAATCAATTGTTATGGGAGACTCTGCAATAGAACCACCCAGGCTAATTTTTTGCGACTCCGCACGTGTTGGATATGACGCGATTATCTCAGATATAAGCCCCCAGACCGATGGAACGTGCCAGATCACCGCCAGCGAATATCGTGCCACCTTCTACGACTACGATAGTGCAGCGTATCCCGGCAATGTCTAACTAATCCATCACAAACAATTAAAATTGAGCCCGCCTTGCGGGCTTTTTTATTTTCAGAGGCCAGAGAAATGACTACGTACAATACCGGGAATGCCCTTGGTTCCGCTGCCGCAAAGGATTTATACGATAACGCCCAAACCCTGGATATCTTTGTTAATGATCCAGCAAACCGCGTGGCACCGGACAGGCTTGGCGTGCAGCGTAAAACGTGGCACGGAATCGAAGCCGATCACGCGGAACAAATGGCCGCGTTCGACTCTGATTTTGAGACATTTTTAACTCAATCCGGGTATCAGTATGTAGGGGATTATTCGAACGGTCCGTTTTCTTTAACGTCGCGCAGCCAGTTGATTCGACATGATGGAGAATACTGGCGGGTGGCGGCTAACGCTGATCTACCATTTACGACAACCGGCACTAACGCTACATCATGGGGCACCGATGTTATCAGCTTGGTATCGGTTGGTGACGCCGCATTGCGCAGTGATCTGGCGGCGCCAACTGGTGCTGGGATGGTCGGAAGTTCCGGCGGAACGGTCCAGTCCGACATCGAGGGGTTGATTAGCAGTGTATCGACGATTAACGACAGAGTATCGACGATTAACGGGCACGCAGACCTTGTTATTGACGATTATCTGCTGGCTGGCGAGACAACGTATGACAACGCTATTCAGCGTGTGCTCACTGCTTCGCTTGCTAGCGGCAGGCCGATCAAGTTCCTTCCCCGCATGTACAACTTCAACAGCCCTGTCACGCTGAATATGGATGCTACAGGCATCAAAATTTACGGTGCCGGCGTAGGCCGCACTGAGTTGCGATTCCCAAATGCTGCCGCGGGAGTTACTCAGCTAATTATCCAGTCCTCAGCTGATTGGTTTGATTTGGTTTGGGAGGGGATGAGCGTCCGCTCGTCGCACGCAGGAACCTTGTGTCAGATTGGTAACACCAGCTACGCGGATCCGCTGAACGTCGCGCGCCTGCAGGATTTGGCCTTTCTTAACAGCGGAACCGGTGGCAATGATGTTGTGGCCCTGCGCCTGGCTTACGGCGTTCAGTGTTCACTGATTAACGTGCGAGCCAACTGCTATGCCGACGGTGCCGGTACTAACGTAGGCCGCGCGCTGGTTGTTGAGCAAGCCGGGTTTACGTCGTACATAGCCTGCAGCTTCGGTAATGCGAGCTACGGGGTGTCATTCCTGAATGGTGTGTCCTTTGCAAATAATTTCATCGGTTGCGATTTCGAAAACATCAACATCGCGCTGTACAACGGATCCGTCAATTCTGGCGGCCACACATTTATCGGGTGCCAGTTTAGTCTATGGACTCAGTACTTGGCCCAGGCCCCCGTTGGGGCAACGAATCGCTTCCTGATCATCAACCCCAATGTATCGCAAACCTCCGGCTTATTGGACCCGGCTAATGGCGCGGGAATTAAATTCCAGAGCGACCAGTTGGGTATTACCACACCGGCAGTGCCTGCATCTGGGGCGACAGTGACAAACATAACCGGGCGCGATGTCGTCGTGATCGTCTGGGCTGGTAACGTCAGTGCGATCAGCAGAAACGGCGCTGCACAAGGTATGACGGGTGGAACAGTAATCCTACACCCGATGGACACTATAGCGCTGACGTACAGCGTTGCACCTGGGTGGACATGGTACAAGCTGGGATGATGGATGATTGCAGAAAGCCCGGCATTACGCCGGGCAATACCGCAGGAGCAACGAAAAAGTGCAGGAGGTACGGGCAATAAAAAACCCGGCTGACGGGCCGGGTTTCTGAAATAATCACGCATCTATTATGCGGCTTTCTGTTTGTTAGCGGTCAGGCGCGCATCAATTGCATCAGTTAACTCTTCAGCTTTTTTCAGTTTCGAATCAATACTCTCTATGAGCCTTTTGATTTCAAAATCAGTCATGGAATGTTCTCCTGTATGTGGCTTATGGGCAAATAAATGGCTTTTTGTCGAGTTCAGCAATGGCGGCCTGCAAGGCCGCCTCATCGCCGACCTCAATCGCATTAGCCATTTTGTGCATGAGTGAAACATATTCCCCTATGGTTTCAGCCTGATACTCAAAATTCAGCGCTCCTGCTATCTTTTTCATATCATCATGCACTTCGGATAATAAGCTAGCTCGCTCTTTGTAGCTGGGGTTCTCTCCCTGCAAGTAGCTGATATCAAAAGAAAACATCTTTGTCTGTGATAACGCACGCGAAACAATATGAAGAATTCTTGTATAAAAACCGTCAAACAAAACTTTTGTTAGGTTTTTAGCCTCAATGGGGGTCACTAATCATACTCCTTATATAGTCCCGATCAACGCGCCTTTCAATAGGAGTTGTCTATTATGTGAACAGAGCGTGTCTATCGGTGCACCGATCAGTGACGTATCTTCTTTGGGAGTAAGCTCAGTTGCTGTATATAGTTTGCTCATAAATCGGTCAATCGGGAAATAACTTTAGTTTCGAAATGTAATTAAACCTTAACAGTTTTTAAGGCGTTTGTTATCGCTATGAAAATGTTAGCGAATATTCCCCGATAAAATCTATGATGTCAGTCTTTGCCGACTATCACACAACATCGTTACTATACAGGCCAAGCCATCAGCTCCAATCCAAAGAAAAGGCGCGTGATTATCTACTAATTCTACTGATTGGGTAACCTGCACTTTTAGTTAGTTCCAGAATTTATCAAGATATTCATCTGCAAACCATGTCTTAAATACGGGAATTCAAGAATAAATTAATTAAATTATAAAATAATTATTGTGGTAATTATTAACTTTCAAATATTGACGATAGTATTTATTTTTTACGATCTACCACGTCAATCACTTCATCTAACGCGTCTTCTATAGTTGGCAGCGGATCAGTATGCAGCGGGATAGCGATACCCGGCCAGATTTTGACTGCCAGCCACCCGCCGAAATCGCTGAAAATTGCATACGAAAGCATGGGGCAACCGTCCAGCATTTCACCCTCTTCGAGCACGCAGATCGTCGCCCCTTTATAGTCGATTATTTTCATTTTTACGCAACCTCCATGTTGGTATTTCACCTTTTGTTTTTAGTTAACTATCTGATATTTATATGTGTGATTTTATAATATATACCAACAAAATAACGTAAGTGCATGAAAATAAAAGTATGCGGTTCCGGTCTTGAAAACCGGCGACGCGAAAGCGTTCTAGAGTTCGAATCTCTACTCCTCCGCCAAAATTCTTAACGGGTCAGCATTATGCTGGCCCGTTTTCGTTTGCGCCGATGTTCCAGTCTTCGAGTCTGCTTCCAAATTTCCGCTCATGTCGTTATAGCCTGCCCGGTGACGCGGTATGATAGTGCCTTGCGCTATGGGTTCTGGAGAAAAACATGCAGGTGTTAATCGTTGTTGATATGCAGAACGGGGTGTTCGCCACGCCGCGTTATCAGCAGGATATCGTGGTTGAGCGTATCAATCGGTTGATTGACGCGGCGGATCAGACCGTTTTCATTCAGCATGCGGACGCAGATATGCCGCCCGGCAGCGAAGCATGGCAGTTGTTGCCCTCGCTGCATCGTCCCGCGAACGCGATATCCGTCACCAAAACCGCCTGTGATGCGTTTTATCGCACTGAGTTGGCAGACACGTTGAACCGTCTTGATGTTCGGCATTTCACCGTATGTGGTTGCGCTACCGACTATTGCGTCGATGCCACCATCAAAAATGCCGCCAGCCGCGGCTACGCCCAGACGGTAGCGGGCGATGCCCATACCACGGCGGACCGTCGGGCGGTTAGCGCGGCACAATTGATTGCCCAGCATAATGATGTCTGGCGCGATTTCATCATTCCCGGCAATACGCTGCGGGTGGAAGACACCGAGGTTATCCTGCGCGCGTGGCAGGCCCCGGCCTGATGCGTGCGCTGCTTAAGGTGAACTGAGCAGATCGTTTTCAAGCCAACGCAGAATCACCTCGACGATATAGCGCTGTTCATCATCGTTCAGTGGGCGGTGCTGTTCGATGTGATGCCATTTCTCCAGACAGCCCCGGCAGCAGGTTGCGGTGGCGTGCTGAGCGATAAATACCGGATGGCCACGCATCGGGGTTTGTTTGCCGTCGTTGGCGGGCTCCGCCGGCGCCAGCCGTTGAGCGATAAAATCGGCGGCGTGAGACGCAATCAGCGTCTTGCCTTTGCTGAAGCAATAGTCGCGCTCTTTGGCGCCCAGATGAAAACGCTGGCGGAAGCGGGAGCGTGACAGCCGGGAAAACAGCTCATCAAGTGTTGTCATGCCCGAAATCTGTGGGTAATGGTCTGAGTGGGCCAAGACTACTCCCGACGCCGGGTGAGGGCAAGGTCCACAGGATAACCGTTTGTATTGTATTGGTAATATTACGGCGCAAATCCGGCGCCGCTTCACAAATACCTCAAAAACGACGTCGTGCGACCGCAAACGGGGCTACGCTTTCAATACAGCGGTGGCTAACTCAAGGGGGCATGATGTACAAGACCATTTTAGTACCCGTGGATATTGACGAAGAAGCGTTGACCCAAAAGGCGTTGTCACATGCCGTGGCTCTGGCCAGGCAGTCCGGCGCTACCGTCCACCTGTTTCATGCACTGCCTGACGCTTCGGCGTTCATGTCGGCGTACTCGTTTGGCATCAAGGAGTTTGAGAATGAGGCGGTGATCAAAGCGGATGAGAAGCTGCATACCTTGATGAAAACCATCGATTTGCCGGCGGACAAGCTGTCTCACAGTATCAGTTTCGGTATTCCGCGCGATGAAGTGTTGGAACTGGCTCAGGAAATTGAAGCCGATCTGATTGTGATTGGTTCGCGTCGCCCGAATGTGAAGACCTATCTGCTGGGGTCGAACGCCGCGGCGATCGTCCGCCATGCCCAGACATCGGTGTTAGTGGTGAGGTAAACCGGCCGGCGAGGCCCGGTGTCACGCTGGCATTAGCGGCCTCGTCTTTCAGCGTAACTGGCTGTCTTTGCTGCCGCGTCGGTTATAACCGCTGTTGACGGCCTGTTTCTTATCCAGCTTTTCCTGACACTGCACGCAGAAGCGAACACCCGGTAGCGCCAGACGGCGTGCCTGCGGGATGGCTTCGCCGCATTCCTCGCAATACTCTGCGCTGTCGCCCTGATGCAGCAGGCTACGGGCGCGGGCGATGGCATCATCCACCGTCGCGTCGATTTGCTCCTGCACTGCACCGTCATTAGACCAGCCACTGGCCATGACGCACCTCTATTGTCAGTATGGGACCCTATTATTTTTGTGAAGCCTATGTCTGTGTGAAACCTATTGCCAGCATAAAACATATGCAGCATGGAAACGCATTCTGAGTATGGCATGAAATGACGGGTGGAACGCGCGGGGGCCTAAAAAAGCATAACGTCATCCGACTACGGCACAGGATGCAATAGCTTTCGGCATTTGTCACGACATCAACAGCATCAACAAGATGCTATTCGCGTTGGGGAGTCACGGTCGTCGAAGCGACAGCAGGTGCAACAGACTGTTCGACACGTGGTTGCTGTGTGTTCTGGTGATGGAGAAAAGCGCCGATGGCGGAATAGGCAAAACGACCAAGCAGAATAATAAAACTAATCATTAGTACAGTACGGGCTATGCGCGTACCGGATCGTCGTCGCTGACGCAGGGCTATGCGCCGTTTGTGGATAATGGTGGACATGGATGCTCTATTTCCTGTTATCGCGGACATTCGCTGTATTTTATTTAGGCACAAGCCTGCGGGATGGTCAATGTGAGTGGGGCAAAAAGCGTGGAGTGGGGTAGCCAGACGTGCTGTTGATGATGATTCTGTGAATGGTGTCACGGAAAAAAGCAAATGCACCGTAATAACAGGCCGGACAGCAAACCCGGAGGCGCTGCCGGCCTGGAAAACAATCAGACCAGTTCTTCTTCGATGTGCAATTTCCAGCCGCTAACGTCTTCCCAGTATTGCTGTTCTCGTTCCAGATCAAGCTGTACCAGCATGTTCTGGTTGAAGAACCCGTGCGGGAAGATCAGCGTCCACGCCGTTTCGCTGGCGATAAGACGTAGCGTTTTCGGCGTGGTGGTCGCCTGACGCTGGTTGTTCAGCAGGGTGGCGAGGCGCAACAGTTGCACCATCGGCAGGTACTGCTTCTTTTTGAACAGGTTGAAACGCGGCAACTCTTCCAGCTTGACGGCCTTGCGATGCAGCCGCACCGTCAGGGCCAGCAACTGCTGCTGCTCCTGATTGAAGCCCGGCAGGTTGGTGTTTTGCAGAATATAGGCCGAATGGCGATGCATACCGCTATGGTTGATGCCCAGCCCTACCTCATGCAGCATGGCCGACCATTTCAGCAACGCTTCCAGTTGCGGATGCACCAGCGACGGGTTCTGCTGCGCCCATTGGGCATAAAGCTGTTCAGCGGTTTCCCGCACGCGTTTAGCCTGCTCCCGGTCGATATTGTAGTGGCTGGCCAGACTCTGTGCGGTACGGATACGGATATCCTGATGGCGGAAGCGGCCTTCCATTTCGTACAGCACCCCCTCGCGCAAAGCGCCGTCCGATAGGCGGAGCTCCTTGATCGCGAGCGCGTCAAACACGCCGCACAGGATGGCGAAGCCCGGCACCAGCACGCTCTGACGATCTTCGGTCAGACCGGGCAGGCTAACCGCACGGAAGTTTTTGAATTGCAGGATGCGCTCGCGCAGCATTTCCAGCCGTTCCGGGGTGATCAGCCCGTCTTTTTCCCCCATCGCCACCAGAATTTCACACGTGGCTTTGATGGTGCCGGAAGCGCCCAATGCATAGTCCCAGCCGTAAATACGGTATTCCCACGCCAGGGTTTCCAGCTTCTGGGCCGCCGCCAGCCGGGCGCGCCGGAAGTTGGCCTCGCTGATTTCGCCGTTGGGGAAAAACTGCTGGGCGAAGCTGACGCAACCCATGCGGCGGCTTTCCACCAGCATGGGCTCAAAGTCCTCGCCGATCACCAGTTCGGTAGAACCGCCGCCGATGTCGATCACCAGCTTGCGGCCTTTTTCCGGCTGGGTGTGTTCCACCCCCATGAAGATCAGACGGGCTTCTTCATGGCCGGAGATGATCTCGATCGGGTAGGGAATAATCTTAGCGGCGCGGCGCAGAAAATCCTGCGCGTTGACCGCCTGCCGCAGGGCATGAGTACCAACAATCGACACGTTAGTAGCGGGAAAACCCTGCAGTCGCTCGGCAAACAGCGCCAGACAGCTCAGCCCGCGCTGGATGGACTCCTCGCTCAGCCGGTTCTGGCTGTCCAGCCCGTCGGCCAGATGCACGCGTTGTTTCAGGCGACTGAGTACCTGCAGTGCGCCATTGACGACGCGGGCGACCACCATGTGGAAACTGTTGGACCCCAGGTCGATAGCCGCGAATTCCTGGGGTTGTTCGGTATTGTGATTCGTTAAAGGCATTGGGTCAGGCCTGTTCTCCGGGTTGCTCAAGCGCCTTGATATAGTCATAGATGGCATTCTGGGCGCGTATCTTGCGCCGGTTGCCGCGGGTGACGTAGCGATTGCTCTGTTCCTTGTCTACCACACGGGTTTTTACCGTATCGCTGAACAAAATATCCAGAATGTCCAGCACCCGGCCCTTAAGCCTGTGATCAAGCACTTCCACCGCGACTTCGATACGGTAATCAATATTGCGTGTCATCCAGTCGGCGGACGACAGGAAGACCTTGTGGTCGCCGCCATTGTGGAACACATAGACGCGATCGTGCTCCAGATAGCGGTCCAGAATACTGATGACACGAATATTATCGCTGATCCCGGGGAGTTCTGGAATCAGCGAACACATGCCGCGAACCAGCAGGTTGATTTTTACCCCGGCGCTGGAAGCGGCGTACAGACGGTCCACCAGTCCTTTATCCACCAGATTGTTGATTTTTAGGGTGATTTTCGCTTCCTGACCCGATTGTGCGTTAGCGATTTCCTGATCGATCATCTGATAGAGACGTGCGCGGGAATTTTGCGGCGACACCAGCAGATGGTCGAAGCTGACCGGCCGGTACGGGTTTTCAATGAAGTTGAACACCCGGCGCACTTCGTTGGTGATGCGTTCGTCGGCGGTGAGCAGCGAGTAATCGGTGTACAGGCGCGCGGTTTTCTCATTGAAGTTGCCGGTGCCGATGTGGGCATAGCGCACGATGTTGTCCCCTTCCTTGCGGGAAATCAGGAACAGTTTGGCGTGAATCTTCAACCCCGGCACCGAGAAGATAACGTGAACGCCCGCTTCCGTCAGCCGTTTGGCCCAGTGAATGTTGGCTTCTTCGTCAAAGCGCGCCTGCAGTTCCACCACCACCGTGACCTTTTTGCCGTTGTGGGCGGCGTGGATCATCGAGTTGATGATGCGGGAATCTTTCGCTACGCGGTAGATATTGATCCTGATCGATAACACGCTCGGGTCGAAAGAGGCCTGACGCAGCAGTTCCAGCACATGCTCGAAAGTATGGTACGGATAGTAAAGCAGCACGTCGCGGTGACGGATGGCGTCAAACCCGTTGCGGAATTGGCTGAACCAGCTATGGCGCAAGCGCGGCAGCGGCTTGTTGACCAGATTGGCGCGGCCGATATTCGGGAAACCGATGAAGTCTTTGAAATTGTGATAGCGGCCGCCGGGGATCACCGAGTCGTAGGAGGAGATATCCAGCTTGTTCAGCAGGCACTCCACCATCGCGTCCGGCATATCGCGCTGATAGACGAAGCGCACCGGCTTGGCGGTCAGACGCTGCTTCAGGCTGGAGGACATCAGTTCCAGCAGGCTCGACTCCATTTCGGTGACCAGATCGTATTCGGCGTCGCGGGTCATTTTCATCGAGTAGGCATTGAGCGCGTCGAAATCGAAAAAGCCGCGGAAAATATCGTCCAGACAATAGCGAAGAATATTGTCGATTAGAATCATAGTCTTGCGGCGGTGCGGCGCTTCCGGCGGCAGGTCGACGAAACGCGGCACTTTGTCGGACGGGATTTCCAGCAGCGCGTAATCGGTCTTCTCGCCCCGGATGATTTCCACCGCCAGATAGGTGTAATCGTCTTTCAGAAATTCCACCAGATTGGTTTCCGGCAGAATCAGAATCGGCGTGATATGCGGGCGCAGATTTTGCCGGAAGTACTCGCGCAACCAGATTTGCTGGTTGGGGGAAACCTGACGCTCGTTCACCAGAAAGATCTGGTTGCGGGCCATTTCCAGCAGCAGTTCGTTGTACAGATTGTCGAACAGTTGGTCGGTTTTCAGTACCCGGGTCTGAATTTTGCCGAGCAAATGGCGCAGTTCGCCGGCGGAGCCTTGTTCTTCGTTGATCAGGATGCGGCGCTTCAGGTCGGCAAAGCGAACTTTGTAGAACTCGTCCAGATTGTTGGAATAGATGCCGAGAAACCGCATCCGTTCGATTAACGGATTGGTTTTGTCCGCCGCTTCCTGCAACACACGCTCATTAAAGGATAACCAACTCAACTCTTTTTCTATGTAGAGTTTGTCCTGACTCATTGTCGCTCCGTTACACTATTTTGACTTAAGTGTAGCTAATATCCACGTTCATTATGGCGCGCAAATGACGATAAAAGCGAATGCGCGTATCGACTTACCATTGTCATATTACAGGCGTAAAGGCAACATATGTTACCCCGTCGGTGACGGGGAATTTAACTTCCTCTTCATTTACGCAAGAGGACGGACAGGTTCACGACACGGCAGGAACAACGGCGACGCATGGCAGACACAGGCAATTTACCTTACCGGGACAGACAGCGGGCGTTTATCGACCGGTTGACGCGCCGGATTGTGGTGGGGAGCGGGTGGCTGGTGTTGCTGGCGCTGCTGCTGATTTTTTTCTATCTGCTGTATGTGGTGATCCCGCTGTTTTCCTCTGCGTCGATTCGGCCGCTGGCGCCGGTGGCGGTCGATACCCGCGAGCCGGCGCTGGCGCTCGGCATCAACGACAACGGCCGTTGGGCTTTCCGGGTGGATACGGCCGGTTACGGCGAATTCATCGCGCTTGAACGCGGTCAGTCCGTAGCGCGCGTGCCATTAGCGCCGTCGGTAGCGCTGGCGGCGATGAGCGTCGGTGAGCGCCCGCTACTGGTCATGGGGCAGGCTGACGGCGCGCTGAGCATGGTGCGTCCGGAAATGCCGCTGTCCGGCGCTGGCGCGCCGCAGTGGCGATATCCGCTGGGTGAGCGCCCGCTTCTGCTGGCCGGCGCGCTGCCGCCGCTGCGGCAACTGGCGGTCGCCGAGTCAGGCGATGTGCTGCGGGTGGCGATGATTGGCGGCGATAACCTGTTGCAGCTCTATTCGCTGACGGCCGCCGGCGCACAGTCCGTCGGGCAGGCCAGGCTGACCGAACCGGCAGAGCAACTGCTGCTGACGCCGGACGGGCAACAGCTCTATACCCTGAACGACAATCGTCTGACGGTATGGCAACACGGTGAGCAAGCGCTTACCGCTCGCGAAACGGTGACGTTGCCGGGAACGGCGCCTTTGTCGTTATCACTGCTGGCGGGCGGCCATTCGTTGCTGGTGAAGTCCGCCGATGGGCGGGTCAGCCAGTGGTTCGATACCCCGGCGGCGCAAGGGCCGCGTCTGAGTGAGATTCGTACTTTCCCCACGGTAGGACGGCAGTTGCAACTGGTGATCGAACCGCGTCGCCGCGTTTTCGCCACCCTCGACCCACAGGGGCATTTCTCGCTGTTCGCCAGCAAACAATCCGGCGAGCTGATGAGCGCCTTGCTGACGCCGCAGGCCAGGCTGGCGGCGTTTTCTCCCCGCGGGCGGGCGCTGCTGGTGGAAACGGACGCGGGCTGGCAACCCTATCAGTTGGACAACGCCTACCCGGATATCGGCTGGCGCGGGCTATGGCAGAAACTCTGGTATGAAAACTATCCCGAACCTGATTATGTCTGGCAGCCGACCGCCGCCGACGACAGTTATCAGGCCAAATTCAGTCTGGTCCCGTTGTTGACCGGCACCTTCAAAGCCGCCCTCTACGCCATGCTGTTCGCCGCGCCGCTGGCGCTGGCCGCCGCGATTTACACCGCCTGCTTCATGGCGCCGGCGCTGCGGCGCTGGGTTAAACCCGCGATGGAAATCATGGGCGCGTTGCCGACGGTGGTGATCGGGTTGATTGCCGCGCTCTGGCTGGCGCCGCACATGGCCGCCTATCTGGCCGCCATTCTGCTGCTGCCGCCGCTGTGGGTGCTGGCCGTGCTGGGATGCGGTTGGTTGCTGGAGCAATTGCCCGGGCGCTGGCGACGCGGCGTGTCGACGGGCTGGGATGCATTACTGCTGATACCGGCGATGTTGTTGATGTTGGCGCTGGCCTGCTGGCTGGGGCCGTGGCTGGAAATGCGCCTGCTGGGGCAGCCGCTCTGGCAGTGGATGGGCGATCATTTCAGCCAGCGTAATACGCTGGTGGCCGGGGTGGCGCTGGGGTTTGCGCTGATCCCGCTGATTTTTTCGCTGGCGGAGGATGCGCTGTTCAGCGTGCCGGCGCGGCTGAGTCAGGGGTCGCTGGCGCTGGGGGCGACGGCGTGGCAAACGCTGTGGCGGGTGGTGCTGCCGTCGGCCAGTTCCGGTATTTTTGCCGCGCTGATGCTTAGCTTCGGCCGTGCGGTGGGCGAAACCATGATTGTGCTGATGGCGACCGGCAACACGCCGGTTATGAACAACAGCCTGTTTCAGGGGTTACGATCGCTGGCGGCCAATATCGCCATCGAGATGCCGGAAGCGGCGATGTCCAGCGCGCATTATCGGGTGCTGTTTTTGGCCGCGCTGGTGCTGTTTGTGTTTACCTTTGTGGTCAATTCGCTGGCGGAGGTGATTCGCCAGCGTCTGCGTCGCCGCTATCGCGATGAAGGAGAATTGTCATGAAGCGCTGGTTCGGCACCGGAACGCCCTGGGTATGGCTGACGGCATCCGCCATTACCTTCAGCCTGATTGCCATGATCGCGGTATTTGTGCTGCTGATCGGGCAGAGCGCGCGCTATCTGTGGCCGCAGCCGGTGTGGTTGTTTAGCCTGCAGGATTCGCAGGGCAGTGCGCAGCAACTGATCGGCGAACGCTACGACGCGCAGCGTCTGACCCGGCAACAACTGATGGATGCCGGCGTCGAGAATGCGCCCGCCGAAGGCGCTACCCGCTATCTGCTCAAGACCGGGTGGCGGGAGTTTTACGGCCAGAGCTTTCAGACGGTGCTGTCCACGTCGGTGACGGATGCCCGCCAGCCCGCCGACGTGCTGGCGGTGCGCCGCACCACCAACGGTATGGCCTATGGCTATCTTGACGGCATGACCGAGGACGGACAGCCGCTGGTATCCGACAATCTGTCGTCGACGCTGCAACAACGCATTTTGCAGGTGCGGCAATTGATGGCGCGCGCCCAGACCCTGCGCCTGGGGGAGATGAACCGGGTTAATCAGCAGTTCGACGCGCTGCGGCTGCAGGAAGAGAAACTGCGCCGGGAAAACCGCTTGGGCGATCAGGCGCAGGCGCGCCTCAAAGCGGAACGCACCGAGCTGGAGCGTCATTTCAATGCGCTTAACCAGCAACTGATAGCGTTCAATGCCGACATCAACCGTAGCGCCGTTCTGCTGCGGGATGCGCAAGGACAGCGGCATACCATTCCGGTCAGGATGATCGACCGGGCCTGGTACCCGAATGCGATGACAATCCCTGAAAAAGCGCAGCAGACGCTGCAGGTGCTGGGCACTATGCTGACCCGGTTCGAGCCGGACGACAGCAGCCCCGGCCAGCTGTTTCCGGCAATTTTCGGCACCGTGCTGCTGGTTATCTTGATGTCGGTTATCGTGATGCCGCTGGGGGTGGTGGCGGCGGTCTATCTGCACGAGTACGCCGACAACAACAGCCTGACGCGCTGGGTGCGGATTGCCGTGGCGAATCTGGCCGGGGTGCCGTCGATCGTTTACGGCGTGTTCGGGCTGGGATTTTTTGTTTATCTGGTAGGCGGTACGCTGGATAGCCTGTTTTACGCCGAGTCGCTGCCCAATCCGACGTTCGGCACGCCGGGGCTGCTGTGGGCGTCGCTCACGCTGGCGCTGCTGACGCTGCCGGTGGTGATTGTGTCCACCGAAGAGGGGTTGTCGCGTATTCCGGTGTCGGTGCGTCATGGCTCGCTGGCGCTGGGGGCGACCCGGGCGGAAACCCTGTGGCGCGTGGTGTTGCCGATGGCGGTGCCGGCGATGATGACCGGGCTGATTCTGGCGGTGGCGCGAGCGGCGGGGGAAACCGCGCCGCTGATGTTGGTGGGCGTGGTGAAGTCGGTGCCGGCGCTGCCGGTGGATGATATCTTTCCCTACCTGCATCTGGAGCGAAAATTCATGCACCTGGGATTCCAGATTTATGATCTGGCGTTTCAGAGCCCGGATGTGGAAGCCGCCCGTCCGCTGGTGTACACCACCGCGCTGTTGCTGGTGCTGATTGTGGTGGCGTTGAATCTGGCAGCGATCGGCATTCGCCATGTGCTGCGTGAAAAATACCGAGCGATGTCACTCTGAGTGGCGGGAGAACCGTGGTGGGAGAAATAGTGATGGGCATGCCTAAACAGCTGGAACGACTCCCCGTGATGGACGTCCACCGGTTGACGGATGATCAAACGGCTTTGTCGGTGGACGGGCTGAATCTGTATTACGGCGACAAGCAGGCGCTGAGCGATATCTCCCTGCGTATTCCGAAACACCGCGTGACCGCGTTGATTGGGCCGTCCGGGTGCGGTAAATCCACCCTATTGCGTTGCTTTAACCGTATGAACGACCTGATGGATACGTGCCGCATTGAAGGCGATATCCGCCTGCAGGGCATGCCCATCAACGATCCGGCGGTGGATGTGTCGACGCTGCGCCGCCGGGTCGGCATGGTATTCCAGCGCCCCAATCCATTCCCCAAATCCATCTATGAAAACGTGATTTACGGCCTGCGCCTGCAGGGCGTGAAAGAGCGGCGTACGCTGGATGAAGCGGTGGAAAATGCGCTGCGGGCCGCGGCCTTGTGGCATGAGGTGAAAGACCGGCTTGGCGACAATGCGCTGACGCTCTCCAGCGGCCAGCAGCAGCGGCTGGTGATCGCCCGCGCCATCGCCATCGAACCGGAGGTGCTGTTGCTGGATGAACCCACCTCGGCGCTCGATCCGATCTCGACGCTGGTGATCGAAGAGCTGATCGGCGCGCTGAAACGCCGCTTCACGCTGGTACTGGTGACGCACAACATGCAGCAGGCGGCGCGGGTGTCCGATTATACGGCGTTTATTCATCATGGCCGGCTGATTGAATATAACGAAACCGACGCGCTGTTTACCGCTCCGGCCGAACGCCGTACCGAAGACTATATTACCGGTCGTTTCGGTTAAGCTGCGCCTCACGATAACGGCATGTTTTCGTGAGGCGGTTTGCTCACTACGTTATGCTGCGATACGTTCATTTGTTCATAACCTTATCTTTCAATTAAATAAAAATAACGATAAATAAACATGTTCTTCTGTGGCGACAATGACGCCAATTTTACTTATTTCCTTTATTTGATCTGGGTCAGCTTTATTTTATTTATTGCATAACCAAAATTGTTTATGCCTGTTTTTGGCTAGATGGAATTGATTAGGTGAATTACTATTTCTTTCGCAGCAATTGGCTGTACATTTAAATGGAATTGCTAGGGATGAAAAAGTCTATAAAAATGGGGTTGGCTCTGGGATTGCTTCTGGCTACAACGTCTTCTGCGTTCAGTGCGCCTGCGCCTGCTCTGAGTGGATTACGTATTAAAGTATTATCAGGGGTATATGGCGGCACCTGGCAATATGCTCCCGTTAACGCGGTTTCGATCGGGCCGGGCTACGCGGGCGGCACACTGCAGATTGCCGTTGTGGAAACCGGATATGGTGGTAATCGTATTGGTTGGATCAACGGCGAACAAAAGAAACCCGATTCGGTGAAACTGGCGTGTCTGGTGAAAGGCGAGATGACGGACAATTGCCCCCGAGGTGCCACAGGCGCGGGATGGATTGCCTATTTTAGCGCGAACTATCAGACATCAGTGACTTTCCGCTATCAATCGACATCGGCTAATTTCCCCTATAAAACCTTGAGCACGTCACTCACGATCAAGTAATTTTTTTTAAAATACCGTCTCGATAAGACTACACCTTACAGGCAGCACATACGCTGCCTGTTGTACCAACAGTTATGCTAACAGTTGTACTGACAGGTTTACATCCAGATAGGTTTACATCCTGACAGCCCGCCTCATTTACTATTTTGTCGCAGACAGTATTCGAAATCCTTACGTGTTCCATGTCAGACGTGCGTTATTATTTCATTTTATCCTGAGATTAAAGGTAGTAAATCCAAGAAAAATAAACACGCGGTAATATTTCTTGTCTAATTTGTTTTGATTTATATTTCCCGACTGGTTTTTATTTTTGTTTTATTTATATTTTCTTTTATTTTTATTTGTTTCTTAAATGATGTTGCTTATCTCATTTTTTTACTGGAGGCAATTTTTTGTGCTGATTAGTATTTCATTGCAGCAATGGGCTGCATATTTTAATGGAACCACTCAGGATGAGAATGTCTATAAAAATAGGTTTTACGCTGGGTATGGTCGTGGCGGCGCTATCGCCAGTTTATGCTCAAACCTCTGATGAGCCGGTACAAACCGTCATTACCGCGCTCGATTCTCCGTTTATCGATCATCCGCTGTCAGCCGGTTCAGAACAGGACGTGTCCTCTTCCGAACATAAAGCGCTGCGCGCGCCGGCGCCGGCGTTGAGTTCAGTGCAGGTGTACGCGGTGTATTCCTCGCTGAAAGGCGGCTGGCAGGCGGTGCCGACCAATACCTTTACACTGTCAGGTTATGCGGGTGGCACCACGTTGCGCATCGCCGTGCTGGAAGTGGGGTATGGCGGTAACCGCATTGGCTGGCTGAACGGCGGGCAAACCAGCCCGTATCAGGTTAACCCCGTTTGTATTGTTAATGGTCGTTATACCGAAAGCTGCCCGGCTGGCTACACCGTTGCGGGCTGGATGGCGTATTTCAATGCAGACAATATGTCGTCGGTGGTATTCCGTTATCAATCCACATCGACCAATTTCCCGAATCGCACGCTGAGCACGTCGCTCAATATTCAGTAAGTGCCAGACAACATTCAGTAAGTGCCATACAACAGGCGGCGTATGCGCTGCCTGTTGTTTTAAACAGTTTGTTTTAAACAGTTTGTTTTAAGGCGTGATTCATCAGACGGAAATAACGTACCTGAGTCGGATAAATGGGCGTATTGAGCCGCATTTTATGTGTTGGATCAAAATAATTGATACGCGTCATTAATTATCCGTGTGATTGAACCCGGCGGTGATAAAATAGCGTCGGTTTTCATTCACGCGTATTAAACGGTAGGCATTATGAGATTCAGCACCATGAGCGAAGGTGACATCATCACCGAGCTTTGTCGGCGGATAAAAGACGCGCGCATTCAGCAACGCTTGTCGCAGGTGGATTTGGCCGAGCGGGCTGGGCTTGGCATCGCCACCATCAAGCGGGCGGAAATGGGCGAGTCGATTACCCTGAGCAGCCTGCTGGCGATTCTGCGCGGGTTGAATCGCTTACATCAGCTGGAAGGCGTGCTGTTTGATACCGAAGTCGAGAATTTTAATGCGCGCCTGAATGGCGGGCAGCCGCGCGCGCCGTTGCGTATTCGTAAGAAAAACGCCGATGTCGCCGCGCCTGTGGCTGCACCGGAGTCGATGCCCAAACCGGTCGCCAGCGCGCTTGACTGGTATGTTTCCGCCGCCGAAAACAACCTGATCTGGTCCTGGCCGGATAGCGAGAAAAAACCTTCCTGAAAAAACGCCGGGCATTAACCCGGCGTGTGATTCTGTTTTAACTGCCTGTGATGAACGCTTACTCGCACTGCACCACTTTGATCGCCAGACCGCCGCGGGAGGTTTCGCGGTATTTGGCGTTCATGTCTTTACCGGTTTCGTACATGGTTTCAATCACTTTATCCAGCGAGACGCGGGGTTCGCTGGCGCGGCGGATCGCCATGCGCGCGGCGTTGATGGCTTTGACGGAGGCGATGGCGTTGCGTTCGATGCACGGCACCTGAACCTGACCGGCTACCGGGTCGCAGGTCAGCCCCAGATTGTGTTCCATACCGATCTCCGCGGCGATGCATACCTGTTCCGGGTTGGCGCCCAGCAGTTCCGCCAGACCGGCCGCCGCCATTGAGCAGGCTACGCCCACTTCGCCCTGACAACCCACTTCCGCTCCGGAAATAGACGCGTTCATCTTGAACAGAATGCCGATGGCGCCGGCCGCCAGAAAATAGCGCAGACAGGTGTCCGGCGTTACCGGCTGGATGAAACGGTCATAATACGCCAGTACCGCCGGAATGATGCCGCACGCGCCGTTGGTCGGCGCCGTCACCACCCGGCCGCCGGCGGCATTTTCTTCCGACACCGCCATGGCGAACATGTTTACCCAATCCATCGCGTCCATCGGGTCGTTGGAGAAACGGCCGTTGGTGAACAGCAGGCGGTGCAACGCCGAAGCGCGACGCGGCACCCGCAGCGGGCCGGGCAGGACGCCTTCGGTGTTCATGCCGCGATGAATGGCATTCTGCATGGTTTGCCAGACGCTGGCGAAATAGGCTTCCAGCGCGTCGCGGCCGTGCATGGCGATTTCGTTTTTCATCACCACCGCCGACAGCGACAGGCAGTTGTCGTGGCAGTGCTGTAACAATTGCCGGGCGGAATAGAACGGCCAGGGTGCGCGTTCTTCCTGCGCCATCGGCTGGCCGAAGTGCTCCTGATCGACCACGAAACCGCCGCCGATGGAGTAGTAGGTTTTGCTGTACAGCACCTTCTGGCTGGCGTCGAGCGCGCGGATCGTCATGCCGTTTTCATGCAGCGGCAGGTTCTCCGGCTGAAAGCGCAGCGCGCTGTCCAGCGGGAAGCTGACGTCATACCGCCCGTTGAGCAGCGACAGACGGCGGGTATGCTGCACCTGTTGAATAAACGCCGGGATGGCGTCGATATCCACGCTGTCCGGCAGGTTGCCCGCCAGTCCCATAATGATGGCGATGTCGGTATGGTGGCCCTTGCCGGTCAGGGCCAGCGAGCCGTAAACATCAACGATAATGGCGTCAACCGATGAAATCAGAGACAGGCTGACCAGATCGTCCGTGAACATGTTGCCAGCTTTCATCGGGCCAACGGTATGCGAACTGGAAGGGCCGATACCAATTTTGAAAATATCAAATACGCTGACCATAGGGGGTTCCTTTCAGCTGACGCAGGCAGCCGGGCCGCCTGCGTCGGGAGGGTACGGAGGTATTACTCGAACAGGGTGTAGACGATAGCGGTGATGGCGATCAGACCCAGCAGGGTGACGAACACATTGCTCAGCGTGCCGCTGTACTGGCGCATGGCCGGCACTTTACGGATGGCGTACATCGGCATCAGGAACAGCAGACAGGCGATAACCGGGCCGCCCATCGTTTCAATCATACCCAGAATGCTTGGGTTAAGGGTGGCGACCAGCCAGGTGGTGACCAGCATGAACAATGCGGTGATGCGGTTCAGTTTGGTGGTCGAGACGGTCTTGCCGCGGCTGCGCAGCATTTTCACCATCATGCCGTTAAGGCCTTCGCCGGCGCCCAGATAGTGGCCGAGGAATGACTTGGAGATAGCGATGGTGGCGATGACCGGCGCCATATACCCCATGACCGGGTTGTTAAAATGGTTAGCCAGGTAGGACAGAATCGAAATGTTCTGCGTCTTGGCTTCCATCAGCTCCGCCGGAGAGAGCGCCAGTACGCAGCTGAACACGAAGAACATCACGGTCAGCACCATCATGGTGTGGCTGCAGGCCAGAATGCGGGAGCATTTTCTCTCGGCGTTGTCGCCATACTCGCGGCGTTTGGCGACCGCGAAAGATGAAATGATCGGCGAATGGTTGAAGGAGAACACCATTACCGGAATTGCCAGCCACAGCGTCGCCAACATGCCGTTGCCGGTGGTGCTGTTGGTCAGGGAAATATTGTGGAAGACCGTGGTATTCCAGTGAGGAATTAAATACAGCGCCAGCATCATTAATACCGCCACGAACGGATAAACCAGCACGCTCATGGCTTTTACAATCATGGCTTCGCCGAAACGGACAATAAACATCAGCCCCAGAATCAATATCAGCGACAGAATCGCCCGCGGCGGCGACGGTAAATGCAGCTGGTGAGTAATAAAGCTGTCAACGGTATTGGTAATGGCTACGCTGTAAACCAGAAGAATCGGATAAATGGCGAAAAAATAGAGCAGGGTGATTAATTTTCCCGCACCGGTGCCGAAATGTTCTTCTACCACTTCGGTAATATCTTCACCGCTTTTTTTGCCGGATAAGACAAAACGGCATAATGCGCGATGAGAATAATAGGTCATTGGAAAAGCAATAATTGCCATGATAATCAACGGAATCAGACCGCCAATACCGGCATTGATGGGCAAAAACAGCACGCCCGCCCCAATTGCCGTGCCGTACAGGCCCAGCATCCAGACGGTATCGCTTTTACGCCAGCCTGAAGCTTGCTCCAGTACCTGACTGCTGTCTTGAATTGTGCTCATGCGTGTTTCTCCTTGGTGAACACAGAGTATAAAAAATACCGTACCGGCGGCAGGCCAATACAGAGATAATTCGCAGGTGTCACACGAGACATCATGTGAATCGGGGTAATCTTTTTTGTGGCTGCATTCTATATCCTGACCGTTGAGGAATAATAGTGAGGCGATCACACAAATGAATTAAGGTCAATTATTTTAACCCCAATTAATTAAAAATAAAATATCAGGATTGATGCGTTAAATTTTTTATTTTCGACGGTATCTTTTTTGATGCGTTAATGCGGTTAATTGAGGGGGTAATAAAGCGTAAATATATTTCATGAGAAATAGCGACAGGTGAAATAAATAACCAATGAAACATATTTAATTTGGAGACGGTGAAAATAATAAACCCAATCATCATAATGTCACGTAAAAATCTTGCTTCAGGTACCGGCGAGCCGACGCCGGCCCGCCAGTATCATTAAATGACTCAGCAGCTCAGTTGCTGCTGGGCCCATACCAGCCCGGACTGATAGGCGTCCGGCAACAACGGCGCCAGTGCGCGCAGCGTCTGATTCAGCAGCGCGGCATCCGGGTGATTGAGGTTCAGGTGACCCACCTTGCGGCCTGGACGTACCTCTTTCTCATACCAGTGCAGGTGCACCAACGGCAGCGCCAGCCAATCGATATTCACGTCGGTGCCGATCAGGTTGACCATCACCGACGGGCTGGCGACGACCGGGGCCGGTAACGGCAGGTCGAGAATCGCGCGCAGGTGCAGTTCGAACTGACTGATGGAGGCACCGTTTTGCGTCCAGTGGCCGCTATTGTGCACGCGCGGCGCCAGCTCGTTGATCAGCAGGCGATCGCCCACCACGAAGCATTCCATCGCCATCACGCCCACGTAGCCGAGACGATGCATAATGGCCGACAGCATCTGTTCCGCCTGCTGTTGCAGGTGCGGCTGCGGTTGCGGCAATGCCACGCTGGCGCGCAGGATGCCGTCTTCATGCAGGTTGCGGGTCAGCGGGTAGAATACGCAGTCGCCTTTTGCGTTGCGCGCGCCGACCAGCGATACCTCGCCGGAAAACGCGATGCCCTGTTCAACGATGCACTCGCCGTAGCAGTCGGCAGGCAGGCTATGCTCTTCGCCCGGACGAATACGCCACTGACCGCGGCCGTCATAACCGCCGACGCGGCGTTTAACGATCGCCAGTTCGCCCAGCGCAGCGAATACCGCCGGCCACTCCTGCGCCGAGGCCAGCAACTGCCAGGGGGCGGTGGCCAGATTCAGTTCGTCCAGCAGTTGTTTTTGGGTGTAGCGATCGGCCAGACGCGGAAAAATATCACGGTTGACGAACGCCGGGTGCTGCGCCAACTGGCGGGTCAGCGCCGTTTCCGGCCAGCGTTCGATTTCAGCGGTGATGACGCTGTGTTGCACCGGCACCGATTCCGGCTCCGCATCCAGCCCGACCGGATAAACGGCGATGCCCAGCGGCTCGCCGGCCTGGCGCAACATACGGCCCAGTTGGCCGTTACCCAGTACGCAAACCGGTTTCATGCATCCTCCCGCGGATCCGGGTGGTTCAGCACCTCGTCGGTCTGCGCCTGACGCCAGGCGGCCAGACGAGAAGCCAGCTCGCGGTCGTGACGCGCCAGAATCTGCGCGGCCAGCAGGGCGGCGTTAGCGGCGCCGGCTTTGCCGATGGCCAGGGTGCCGACCGGAATGCCGCGCGGCATCTGCACAATCGAATAGAGGCTGTCGACACCGCTTAACGCGGCGCTCTGCACCGGCACGCCCAGCACCGGCACCAGGGTTTTAGCCGCCAGCATACCCGGCAGGTGAGCGGCGCCGCCCGCGCCGGCGATAATAACGTCAAAGCCATTCTGGTCCGCCTGTTCGGCGAAGCTGAACAGTTTATCCGGCGTGCGGTGCGCGGAGACGACTTCAACGTGATAGGGCAGATTCAGCGTGGTGAGGATCTCTGCAGCAAACTGCATGGTGGCCCAGTCACTCTTTGAACCCATGACAATAGCGATTTTCGCCGGGGCAGCGTTGGATGACATGCCTGTAATGCTCCTGTGGTTTGCATGACGGTGGTGATTCATGTCGATGATCGTGCATGACAGTAGATGATCGTGCATGACAGTAATCGTGCATGATGCGGTCATTGCGCGGTGCAACGGCGACCTGAAACCGGAGCCGCAGGTCGCGAGGGCGTAGAGCATACCATGAGCCAGAGGGGAGGAAAACGGTTGCGTGGCGATGAAATGGGCCGTTAAGGGGGGGAATCAGTGTAAACGTCGCGTTACAACGGAAATGAAATCAGACGGACGTCGTCCGCGGTCACCCGCAGCAGAGAACCTTCCTGATGCCAGGCGCCCAACACGGCGCGCTCGGCGCACACGCCGGCCTGATCGATCGGATGAATCGCCGGGCGGTGGGTATGACCGTGGATCATCAGCGTGGCCTGATGGTGTCGCAGGCGGGCCATCACTTCATCGGCGTTGACGTCCATAATGGTCATGGATTTGTGCTGGTTGGCCTGCTGGCTGGCAGCACGCATACGGGCGGCGATGCGCAGACGAAGGGACAACGGCAGCCACAGGAAAAGCAGCTGGATAAGCGGGTTATGCACCTTGCGGCGGAAGTTCTGGTAGGCGTGATCGTCGGTGCACAGGGTATCGCCGTGCAACAGCAACGTGCGACGGCCATAGAGGTCAAGCACCGTTTCCGTGGCGAGCAACTGCAGGCCGCTCTGGCGGGCGAAGCGCGCGCCGAGCAGAAAGTCGCGGTTGCCGTGGGCGAAATAGCAGGGTACGCCGGTGTCGGCCAGCGTCTTTAACGCCTGCGCCACCGTGGCGTGCAGCGGGGCCGGGTCGTCGTCGCCAATCCAGGCGTCGAACAGATCGCCGAGGATGTAGAGCGCGTCGGCGCCGGGCGCGTCTTCACGCAGAAAACGCAGAAAACCGGCGGTGATCGCCGGTTCCTGTTCGCTCAGATGCAGATCGCTAATAAACAGCGTGGTCATGCAGCCGGCGTTACTCGCTGACGGTTACGCTGGTAACGACTACGTCTTCTTTCGGTACATCCTGATGCATACCGCTGCGGCCGGTGGACACAGCCTTGATCTTGTCGACCACGTCCATGCCTTCCGCCACTTCGGCGAACACGCAGTAACCCCAGCCGTTTACGCTTTCAGATTTGAAATTCAGGAAGTCGTTGTCCACCACGTTGATGAAGAACTGGGCGGTCGCTGAATGCGGATCATTGGTGCGGGCCATAGCCAGCGTGCCACGGTTGTTGCCCAGACCGTTGTTGGCTTCGTTCTTGATCGGCGCGTTGGTGTCTTTCTGGTTCATGCCGGGTTCGAAGCCGCCGCCCTGGATCATGAAGCCGTTGATCACACGGTGAAAGATGGTGTTATCGTAAAAACCGCTGCGGCAGTAGTTCAGGAAGTTTTCCACGGTAACCGGTGCTTTTTCCGGGAAGGTATTGATGACGATGTCGCCGTGGTTGGTATGAAACGTAATCATAGATGAACCTTACTTAGCCATAGTACACAGAATGATGAGAGATATTCACCGAGGCGCCAAGTCGCCAAGAGCGCTCTTATAACATAAGTGAATGGCTGAGTCAGCACAGGGGAGAAGCCGGCGGAGAAATGTGGAGACAGGCATGGAAAATCTTTCAAATAAACTCATTGATTCTCGGTATTTAGTTGAGTTTATTTGAAATATATTTTTGTTGCGCTAAATCAATAACTGGTTTCATTTTGATATGTTTTTTTACTTTCTAAACTTATCCTTGTTGTAGTTGATAGTCACTCTCGTTAACACGTTGCTCACTCAATAATCATACAGGTAGGTAAATTATGTTGGACCGGATTAATCAGCTGTTAGACAAACCGGATTGCGGCAAGCTGGTTTTGCGACTGTCATTCAGTATTTTGATGCTGTTCCACGGTGTTCATAAGCTAATCGCCGGCGTCGGTGGTATTCAGGGGATGCTGGCGGCTCACGGCCTGCCTGGGTTTATCGCCTATGGCGTGTTCATGGGGGAAGTGTTGATGCCGGTACTGATGATTCTCGGCATCCTGACCCGTCCGGCCGCGCTGATCTTCTCGTCCACCATGGTGGTGGCGCTGCTGCTGGCTGAGCCGCAGGCGTTGTTCATGCTGGAAAAAACCGGCGCATGGGGCGCGGAAGGCGTTGCGGTCTATTTCTTTGCCGGTATCGTGATTGCGTTGCTGGGCAGCGGCAAATATTCCGTAATGAGTGACCCGCGCTGGCGCTAAGCTGGATATACGGTAACGGATTTATCCGGCTGCGACTGGCAGCCAAGCAAACCCGGCGATATCGCCGGGTTTGTGCGTTTAGGGGCCGCTCAGGACGCGAAACCGCAGGGGATGCCTAATATTAGGCTCACCCGCTTGCAATAGGGCAGGGTTCAGGTTTCAATACGCAGCTAAAAGCCTATCCCAATTAGGCTATTTTACTTGCCATTTTGGCCCTGGGCAGTGCTCGAAATCCTCACGTACTACGTGTACGCTCCGGTTTCTCCGCGCTGTCCGAGTCCAAACTGGCTGCGCCAATGACGCCTATTGAGATAGGCTCTACGTCCGAAAACCGGATAAAAACCGACTTTATTACGCGTACCGCAGACAACGATGCACATCTCCTGCGAACACCATGGAATGCCCTGATGCTAAAGATCTTTAATACCCTGAGTCGTCAAAAAGAGGAATTCAAACCCATCCACGCTGGCAAGGTTGGCATGTATGTGTGCGGGATAACCGTTTACGACCTGTGTCATATCGGTCATGGGCGGACGTTTGTGGCATTTGACGTGGTGGCGCGCTACCTGCGCTATCTGGGTTACGACGTAAAATATGTGCGCAATATCACCGATATTGACGACAAGATCATCAAACGTGCGACGGAAAACGGCGAAACCATCACGCAACTGACCGATCGCATGATCGGTGAAATGCATACCGACTTCGATGCGCTGAATATCCAGCGCCCGGATGAAGAGCCCCGCGCGACGCATTACATGGCGGAAATCATTGAGCTGGTGGAAAAATTGATCGCCCGTCGTCACGCTTACGTGGCGGATAACGGCGACGTGATGTTTTCGGTGGATACCGCGCCGGGTTACGGCGCGCTGTCTCGCCAGGACCTGGAGCAACTGAAAGCCGGGGCGCGGGTGGAAATCACCGAGGTGAAACGCAACCCGATGGACTTCGTGCTGTGGAAAATGTCCAAAGCGGGCGAACCGAGCTGGCCGTCGCCGTGGGGTAATGGCCGTCCGGGCTGGCACATTGAGTGCTCGGCGATGAACTGCAAGCAGTTGGGTGAGCATTTCGACATTCATGGCGGCGGGTCCGACCTGATGTTTCCGCACCACGAAAACGAAATTGCCCAGTCTACCTGCGCGCACGGCGGCGATTATGTGAATTACTGGATGCATACCGGCATGGTGATGGTCGATCGGGAGAAGATGTCCAAGTCGCTGAACAACTTCTTCACCATGCGCGATGTGCTGACGCACTACGATGCCGAAACCATCCGCTATTTCCTGATTTCCGGCCACTATCGTAGCCAACTGAATTACACGGAAGAAAACCTCAAACAGGCGCGCGCCTCGCTGGAACGCCTGTACACCGCGCTGCGCGGCACCGATGCCGCCGCACCGGCGGCGGGGGGCGATGACTTCGAAAGCCGTTTCCGCGACGCGATGAGCGATGACTTTAATACGCCGGAAGCCTACTCGGTGCTGTTCGACATGGCCCGCGAGGTTAACCGCCTGAAAGCGGAAGATGCGGCGGCGGCCAACGGTCTGGCGGCAGCGTTGCGTAAGCTGGCTGGCGTACTGGGGCTGCTGGAGCGGGATCCGGAGCTGTTTTTGCAAAGCGGCGCGCAGGCCGATGACGGCGAAGTGCAGGAAATCGAAGCCCTGATCAAACAGCGCAACGATGCCCGTCAGTCCAAAGACTGGGCGCTGGCCGATGCGGCGCGCAACCGGCTGACGGAAATGGGCATCGTGCTGGAAGACGGCCCGCAGGGCACTATTTGGCGTCGCAAATAATCCTGGCGTCGCAAATAATCCTGGCGTCGTAAATAATCACGGTTCGCCAGACGGCGTTCCTCCAATAGAAAAGGCCCGGTTTTTCCGGGCCTTGTTTCATCGTTGGACTGCTACGACATTGGGTTGCGACGATATGAAGTCGTTACGAAAACCGGCGCGTCACGCCTGAACGGTAACGGACTCTCCGTTAAAACTCACAACCTGACCCGCGACGATCTTGCAGCGCTTGCGGGTTTCGGTCTGGCCGTCGACGGTCACTTCACCGGCGGCAATCGCCTGCTTGGCGGCGGCGCCGCTTTCGCTCCAGCCTTGCAGTTTCAGCAGGTCGCACAGTTCCACGTGCGGGTGTTTGTCCAGATGGAATACGTTCATGGGGGATTACGCCTGTGCCGTTGTGTCGTGGTATTCCTCGCAGGCCTGCAAGGTGTTTTGAATTAGCGTCGCGACCGTCATCGGCCCTACGCCGCCCGGCACCGGCGTGATGTACGCGGCGCGCTCTGCGGCTTCGTCAAACTTCACATCGCCTACCACTTTGCCGTTTTCCAGCCGGTTGATGCCGACGTCAATCACGATGGCGCCTGGTTTGATCCACTCGCCCGGAATGAACCCTGGCTTGCCGACGGCCACGACCAGCAGGTCGGCGTGTTCGACGTGATGACGCAGGTCTTTGGTGAAGCGATGGGTGACGGTAGTGGTGCAGCCCGCCAGCAGCAGTTCCATGCTCATCGGGCGGCCGACGATGTTGGATGCGCCTACCACCACGGCGTTGAGGCCGAACATGTTGACGTCATAGCGCTCCAGCAGCGTGACGATGCCGCGCGGGGTGCAGGGGCGCAGCAGCGGCGCGCGCTGGCACAGTCGGCCGACGTTATACGGATGGAAACCGTCCACATCTTTGTCCGGCGCGATACGCTCGATGACCTTGGTATTATCGATTCCCGCCGGCAACGGCAACTGAACCAGAATACCGTCGATGGCGGCATCGGCGTTCAGTTCGTCGATCAGCGCCAGCAGTTCCGGCTCGGTGGTGGTGGCCGGCAGGTCGTAGGAGCGGGAAACGAAACCGACTTCCTCACAGACTTTGCGTTTGCTGGCGACATAAATCTGCGAGGCGGGGTTGTCGCCCACCAGCACGACCGCCAGCCCCGGCGCGCGTTTACCTTCGGCCAGTCGTTGTTTTACGCGCACGGCCACTTCGTCTTTTACCTGCTGCGCAATCGTTTTACCATCAATAATTTTTGCAACCATGTACAGAAAATCCATCATTTTCAATGCGGGGGGAATGCGCCTATTTTGGCAGAAGCGGCGCGGGCTGTCAGGCGTTGTATGGTGATTAATTGTGATGTCTGGCTTGTCAATGACGTAGCGCTTCAGGAATGGGCGCGGTTTAACGGTTTTCTGGCGTAAATCGGGGGTATATCAATCTATAAGAACAAATTATTGCGGTGTATTTCTCCCAGGCCGATGTACCACTTTAGGAGGAGTAAAGTTTCAGTGTCGAAGGACGATGAAAATTGAATTATTAATTTTCGTGTTGACTATTTCTGGCGTGATGACATCAACGCATATCTGGGATCAAACTACTACCCGGGATAAAGCGATCACCCGGGATCAAACAAGGGGCGGTACATGCTTCGATTATCCTCTCTTTCTATTCGTTACAAGTTTGCTCTGGCGTTAATGCCGCTACTGGTCGCTCTGCTGTGGTTCTCCGCCAGCGGCGTGCTGGAGCGCCGTCAGACGGAGCAGGACATGGCGCAGTTTTCCCAGTTGCTGTCACTGGCGCAGCGGGCCGGTAATGCCGCCCACGCCCTGCAACGCGAACGCGGCATGAGTTCCGGCTTCATCGGCAGCAAGGGGCAGAAATTCGCCGATCCGCTGCGAACCCAGCGTGTTGAAACCGATAAAGCATTAGCCGCGTTGTGGGAAAGTCAGTCCGCGCTGGCCTTATCCAGCTCCGCTGGGGGTATCGCGCAGCGTCTGAACCGTTTGCAGGAGCGCCTGCAAACACTCTCCTCGCTGCGCGCTCAGGTAGACGGTTTCTCGCTGCCCACGTCGCAAGTGGTGGGGTGGTACACCGCCAACGTCAGCGACCTTATCGCACTGGTGGGCGATATGAGTCACCTGGTAACGAATGGCGGGCTGGTAACCCGCGTGGCGGCCTATTACAACGTGCTGAATATCAAGGAACAGGCGGGCATCATGCGCGCATTGTTGTCCGAAGTGTTCGCCGTGGATCGTTTTGCGCCGGGTCAGTACGAGCGTTTCAGCCAACTGGTCGGCATGGAAAGCGCGTACACCAATGCTTTCAATCAGTTCGCCCAACCGGCGCTCAGTCAGCGTATGCAGGACTCACTGAGCAGTGCGACGGCGCAACCGGCGCTGAAAATGCGCGATACCGCGTTTGCCAAAGCCGCGACCGGAGGATTTGGGGTTGACGCCAACGAATGGTTCACACAGCAGACACAGCGCATCGACCAGTTGAAAGCCATTGAGGATGCGGCATCGACGGATTTGCTGAGCTGGGCGGACACGCTGGAAAAACAGGCCCGGCTGAGCGGGTACGGTTATCTGGGCGGCGCGGTGGCGGCGTTGTTGCTGGCGCTGCTGCTGGCGGTGCTGGTGGCGCGCAATGTCTATCAGCAATTGACCTCGACGCTGAAAACCATTGATGAAATGGGCAATGACCTGACGTGTCGGCTGGATGTTCAGGGTAAAGATGAACTGTCGCAGTTGAATCGGGCCTATAACCGGTCGCTGGAAAATATCGAACATGTGGTGTGTACCATTAAGCAGAGCGCCGGGTTGGTGGAGCGCGCCAGCAATGAAATCGCACAGGGTAATCAGGATCTGGCGCAGCGGACCGACGAACAGGCGGCGTCGCTGGTGGAAACCGCCAGCAGCATGGAACAGATTACCGTGGCGGTGAAACAGACTGCCGATTACGCCGCTCAGGCGTCGGAACTGATGAAAATCATGGAAGAGCAGATTGGCGTGGCCGATCAGGTCACATTGCAGGCCAGTGAAACGATGGCGCTGATTCGCCAGTCCAGCGAGCAGATGTCGCAAATCACCGCGGCGATTGACGCCATCGCGTTTCAGACCAACCTGCTGGCGCTCAATGCGTCGGTGGAAGCGGCCCGGGCAGGCGAGCAAGGGCGTGGGTTTGCCGTGGTGGCGACAGAGGTGCGCAATCTCGCCCAGCGCAGCGCCGGCGAGTCGCAGCGTATCAGGGAGCTGATTTCCGGCAGTATCGACCAGGTGCATGCAGGCGTGACGCTGGTTACGCGCAGCAGCGAAACCATGAAGCAGATCATGACCAGTACGTCGCAGGTGCGGGATTTTGTCAGCGATATCGCCACCGCGGCGCGGGAGCAGTCGCTTGGCGTGGATCAGGTGCATCTGGCGCTGAATCAACTGGAACAGGTGACGCAGCAGAATGCGGCGCTGGTGTCGCAGGCGGCCAGCGCCAGCCAATTGCTCGACAGGCAGGCCGGCGACATGAAAGAAACCGTCGATCGCTTTGTGGTGGCCGATAGCGGTAATGCCCGGGTGGGCCTGCCTCTGTGATAAACCGGCGGTCAGCCGTGATGCAGCCTGGCCGCCGTGTCCATAAAGGTACGCACGATGCGTTCCAGCATCGGTTGCAGTTCCCGCGCTTTGGCCGGTTGCCAGGCGAACGGCGCCTGTTCGCTCATATAGTTGCACTGCGCCAGTTCCAACTGCAGCGCATACTGATGCTGCTCCGGCTGGCCGTAGGCTCGGGTGATATAGCCGCCGCGGAATCGGCCGTTCAGTACCCAGCTCCAGTGGTACTGTGACTGACACGCCTCCAGCAGCGCGGCTTCGATTTCGGGCGCGCTGCTGAGACCGCCATTGGTGCCGAGGTTCAAATCCGGCAGTTGGCCGTCAAACAAACGTGGAATACGTGAAGCGATGGAGTGGGCGTCGAACAGCAGCGCATAGCCGTGGCGCTGCTTGATACGCGCCAGTTGCTGCTGGATTTGCTGATGATAAGGCTGCCAGATATCGCGCAGATAACCGGCACGCACTGTTTCCGACGGCGCGCGGTCGGCCAGGAATGCCGGGGTGCCGTCGAACAGTACGTCCGGAAACAGGCCGGTGGTGGCGGTGGTATACAGCGGCTGATCGTCGGCCGGACGGTTCAGGTCGATGACAAAACGCGAATAGTTGGCCGCCAGCACGCTGGCACCCAGCCCGCGGGCGAAATCGTACAGTTGCGGGATATGCCAGTCGGTATCCGACAGCGGCCGCGCGGCCGGGCTGAGCCCGTCGGCCACCTCCGGCGTCAGGTCGGTGCCGGCGTGGGGAATGCTGAGCAGCAGCGGGCTGTCGCCCTCGATAAAGGTAAACGGGGTCATGGGCGTTGTTCTCCGCGAAAAATCGTAGTGCAGGGCAGTTGACCGCCCAGCCAGTAAACCAGTTCCGCCGGGCGCGCCAGCGGCCAGTGTACGAAATCCGCCACCTTGCCGGTTTCCAGCGAGCCGTGGCTCTGCTCCAGCCCCAGCGCGCGGGCGGCGTGCAACGTTACTCCGGCCAGCGCTTCTTCCGGCGTCAGTCGAAACAGGGTGCAGGCCATGTTCAGCATCAGCCGCAGCGACAGCGCGGGCGAGGTGCCGGGGTTGCAGTCGCTGGCGATCGCCATCGGCACGCCGTAGCGGCGAAATTGCTCGACCGGCGGGCATTGCGTTTCCCGCAGCAGATAATAGGCGCCGGGCAACAGCACCGCGACGGTACCTGCCGCCGCCATTGCCGCCACATCCTGCTCGGTGGCGTATTCCAGATGGTCGGCGGACAACGCCTGAAAGCGTGCGGCAAGCGCGCTGCCATGCAACGACGATAACTGCTCGGCATGCAGTTTGACCGGCAGTTTATGCGTTTGCGCCGCCTGAAACAGCCGCTCTACCTGCGCCGGGCTGAACGCCAGATGCTCGCAGAAGGCATCGACGGCGTCGGCCAGCCCTTCGCTGACCACCGCCGGCAGCAGTTCGCGGCAGACGAGATCGATCCACGCCTCCGGTTGCTGCCGGAACTCCGGCGGGATGGCGTGGGCGGCCAGACAGGTCGAGACGATCTGCACCGGTTGTTGCCTGCCCAGCGCGCGGATCACCCGCAGCATTTTCAGTTCGCTGTTCACATCCAGCCCGTAGCCGGATTTGATCTCCAGCGTGGTGACGCCTTCGGCCAGTAACGGCCGCAAGCGTGCGAGCGCCGAGGCGAACAGGCTGTCGTGGTCCGCCTGCCGGGTAGCGTTGACGGTGGCGAGAATGCCGCCGCCCGCCGCGGCGATATCGGCATAGCTGACGCCGTTGAGGCGCTGCTCGAATTCACCGCTGCGATCGCCGCCAAACACCAGATGGGTATGGCAGTCGATAAAACCGGGCGTAATGATGCCGCCGCCAAAATCGGTGACGCGCGACGGCGCGATAGCAGGCAAGGCTTGCCGCGCACCCAGCCAGACGATGCGGCCGTCGGTAACGGCCAGCGCGCCATCCTCAATCACCTGATAGCGGCCGCCGCGCAAGGTAACCAGATCGGCGCCCAGCCACAGACTGTCACAGACTATCGTCATCCTGTTCCCTCTTGCTGTTATAGTCTTGTATAGACAAGTTATACGCCCCACCGCAGGATTTCAGCAAGCTGTGACGGAATAGGAATTTCTTATTCACTTTCTCCGTCACAGTATCGGCTGTTAACCGGTTTCTGCGGCGAAATAAAAAAGCCTTATGTCATGTGCTGCCGACTTTGGTGTATAGATATGTCTATACATTCGTTATCAATGAACAATGTTATCAACGATAATCACCGACAGGATTTCGCTATGTCCGTTTATTTTGCCGCGCGCGCGTTGCTGCCGCAGGGAATGGCGCGCAATGTGCGTCTGGAAGTGGATGAACTGGGTTGCCTGCAGTCCGTGACGCCGGATGCGACGCCGGAAGGCGCACAACGTCTGCCGGGCATTGTGTTGCCGACGATGGTTAACCTGCATTCGCACGCTTTCCAGCGCGCGATGGCCGGGCTGGCGGAGGTCGCGGGCAACGCGCAGGACAGCTTCTGGACCTGGCGCGACCTGATGTACCGCATGGTCGCGAACCTGACGCCGGAGCAGGTGGGGGTGATCGCCACCCGGTTGTATATCGATATGCTCAAGGGCGGTTACAGTCAGGTGGCTGAATTTCACTACCTGCACCATGACCCGCACGGCAAGCCGTACCGCCAGCACGACATGCTGCGTCATCTGCTGGCGGCGGCGCAGCGGGTCGGCATCGGCCAGACTCTGCTGCCGGTGCTTTACAGCTACAGCGGATTCGGCGCGCAGCCGCCGCATCCGGGGCAAGCGCGTTTTATTCAGGATGTGGATCACTACCTGAGTCAGCAGGAAACGCTGGCGGCGCTGATTCAGCCTTATCCGCTGCTCAATCACGGGCTGTGTTTCCATTCGCTGCGCGCGGTCAGCCACAACCAGATGGAGGATGTGCTGGAAGCCAGCGACAGCAGCCTGCCGGTGCATATCCATATCGCCGAACAGCAAAAAGAGGTGGACGATTGCCTGGGCTGGAGCGGCGAACGCCCGGTGCAGTGGCTGTTCAACCGCTTCGCGGTGGATGCCCGCTGGTGTCTGGTGCACGCCACCCATCTGGATGAGCAGGAACTAAGCCGGTTGGCCGGCAGCCTGGCGGTGGCGGGATTGTGCCCGACCACCGAAGCCAATCTCGGCGACGGTATTTTCCCGCTCGACCGTTACGTGGCGCAGGGCGGGCGCTGGGGCATCGGCTCCGACAGCCATGTGTCGCTGAATGTGCTGGAGGAGCTGCGCTGGCTGGAATACGGTCAGCGCCTACGCGATCGCCGTCGCAACCGGGTGGTGACGCCGCAGCAACCGGCGGTGGGCAGCCTGTTGTACGCGCAGGCGTTGCAGGGCGGCGCCCAGGCCTGCCGGGTGCCGGTCGGTGAACTGAGCGTCGGCTGGCGCGCCGACTGGCTGGTGCTGCGCGAAGACGCTCTGTTAAGCGCCGTCGCTGACGACAGCCTGCTCAACCGCTGGCTATTTGCCGGCGATCGCCAGCAGATCCGTGATGTGTGGGTGGCGGGTAAACCGGTGATTGAAGACGGACGGCACGCGCTGGACGAGGAGGTTGACGCCCGGTTTGTCGAGGTGATGCAGTCGTTGCAGGCGGTGCTGTGATGCAAACGTTCAGTCTTAATACCCTGCCGGTCAGCCGCTGGAAAAACGGCGGCGGCGAAACCCGGGAAATCTGCCGGATACCGTCGGACGAACCCGGCGACGATTTTGCCTGGCGCGCCAGTATCGCCACCATCGAGCGCGACGGCGATTTTTCCAGTTTTCCCGGCGTAGACCGGGTGATTACCCTGTTGTCCGGCGACGGCGTGGAGCTGTGCGGTGAAGACTGGCGACACCGGCTGACGCTGCATCAGCCGTTCGCCTTCGCCGGCGAGCAGGCGATCACGGCGCGGCTGTGCGGCGGCGTCAGTCTGGACTTCAATATCATGGTCGATCGCCGTCGCTACCGGGCGGAGATCGCGGTCGTCAACGGTACGGCGGCGCAAACGCCGGCGGCGGACGGTGTGGCGTACGTACTGGCGGGGCACTGGCGATCCGGCGCACATCGGCTGGCTGCCGGAGACGGCGTCTGGTGGCGGTCTTCAGGCGTGGACTGGACGCCGGATGACGACAACGCCGTTTTGCTCCTGACCACGATCCACGCACGATAATCTGCTCTGTGCATCACCCTGATGCACAACAATTGGGCACCGCCGTTG
This sequence comes from Dickeya fangzhongdai, assembly GCF_002812485.1. NCBI lineage: Bacteria > Pseudomonadati > Pseudomonadota > Gammaproteobacteria > Enterobacterales > Pectobacteriaceae > Dickeya > Dickeya fangzhongdai. Next base: position 3,497,834 of record NZ_CP025003.1, on the reverse strand, counting down.
TGCGGTGCCGCCCCGAATCGGTCTTCCCACTGTCGAATGTGTTTTCCCCATGCGCCGTTATTCCCTGACGGCCGCTGCCGGGCGGGATTGGCCGGACTTACCGGCTGAGATTGGCCTGCTAATCGCAATCATGGCCCGAATCTTGCTGCTTAATTGATGTTGTATATACATGTAATTACTTTGACGGTTAAACACCAGGGGGAAGACATGAAAAAGAGCGGATTGGTTCTACCTGTGATTGCCTTATGTGTAGTGAGCGCGTCGGCCGCCTTCAGCGCGGGCGTGCAGGCCAAAGAGTGGAAGTCGGTGACTATCGCGACGGAAGGCAGTTACGAACCCTGGAACCTGACCTTGCCGGGCGGCAAGCTGGGCGGGTTTGAGCCGGAACTGATGACGATCCTGTGCCAGCGGATGAACCTCCAGTGCAAGCTGGTGGTGCAAAACTGGGACGGCATGATCGCCGGTCTGCAGGCCGGCAAGTTCGATGTGATGATGGACGCCATCGTGATTACCCCGGAGCGCAAACAGGTGGTGGATTTCTCCCTGCCGTATGCGTCCACGCCGGCCAGCTTTATTACCGTCAAAGGCAAGCTGGCGCTGCCTGTCGAGGCGGATAAAGCGATGATTAAACTGGCGAATGATCCTGACCAGATTAAGCCGGCGGTCGCCGGCCTGCGCGGCGCGTTGCAGGGCAAAACCATCGGTATCGCCTCCGGCACCGTCTACACGCCGTTCATCGACGCCTACTTCCGGGACGTCGCCACCGTGCGCGAATACACCGCATCCGCCGACGCCATTCTCGATTTGCAGGCCGGGCGCATCGACGCGGTGTTTGACGATGTTACCTTCGCCAACTCCATCCTCAGCAAGCCGGAAAACAGCAACCTGACGCTGGGCGGTCCGCAACTGACCGGGCCTATCTGGGGAGAAGGGGAAGCACTGGGCTTTCGTAAAAGCGATCCGGAACTGAAGGCCAAATTCGATGCGGCCATCAAGACCGCGCTGGCGGACGGAACGGTGAAAACGCTCAGCGAGAAGTGGTTCAAAACGGACGTCACCCCCTGAGACTGAGGAAACGCTATGCTGGCCCTGTTAGATTTCAGCGATCAGGGGTGGGGCGGCCTGTTGGCGATGGCCGCGCTGACCACCTTGTGCCTGACGATGGAGGCGTTGCTGATCGGCGCCTTGGTCGGCGCCGCGGTCGCCGCGGCCAAACTGTCCACGCGCCGACTCTGGCGCGTGGCAGGGGAAACTTATTCCATTGTGTTTCGCGGCATTCCGGAACTGCTGATCATCTATCTGTTCTATTTTGGCGGTTCCGGCGTGCTGACGCAGGTTGGGCGCTGGTTCGGGGCCGAGGGATTTATCGAACTGCCGCCTTTCCTGATCGGCGCGCTGGCGATCGGCCTGATTTCCGCGTCGTATCAGGGCGAGGTGTACCGCGCGGCGCGTCTGGCCGTGAATAGCGGCGAACTTGAGGCCGCCAGCGCGATGGGTATGCCGCGCTGGCGCATCGGGTGGCGGATTCTGCTGCCGCAGGTGATCCGCTTTGCCCTGCCGGGGTTGTCCAATGTCTGGCAGATGAGCCTGAAGGATTCGGCGCTGGTTTCGGTAACCGGCATTGTCGAACTGATGCGCGCCAGCCAGATGGCGGCCGGCTCGACCCGCGACTATTTTCTGTTCTACCTCACCGGGGCGGCGATCTATCTGATCCTGACGGTGTTCTCCAATACCGCGTTTGCCCGTCTGGAGCGGATCTTGTCCCAGCCTTATCGCCGTAAGGCGATTCAGGAGCAGTCATGATCGATATTGCCTTTCTGACGCAGACGTTCCTGCGATTACTGTCGGCGCTGCCGGTGACGCTGGGGCTGTTTTTTTCCTCGTTCGCGGTCGGGGCGGTGCTCTCGGTGCTGCTGGTGGCGATGCGGGTTAGCGCGGTCTGGCCGCTGAGCGGGTTTGCCCGTTTGTATATGCTGATCTTTCGCGGTACGCCGTTGCTGATTCAGCTGTTTCTGGTCTATTACGGGCTGGGGCAGTTCAGCGCGGTGCGCGACAGCCTGTTCTGGCCGGTGCTGCGCGACCCTTTCAGCTGCGCCGTGCTGGCGCTGGCGCTGTGCACCGCCGGTTATACCGCGGAAATTCTGCGCGGCGCGCTGCTGTCCATTCCCGCCGGGCAGATTGAAGCCGGTCAGGCGTGCGGTATGTCGCGCTGGCTGCTGCTGCGCCGCATCATCGCGCCGGTCGCGTTGCGTCACGCGCTGCCCGCCTGGTCGACCGAGGCGATTTTGCTGATCAAATCCACCGCGCTGGCCAGTCTGGTCACGGTGTGGGATGTCACCGGCGTGGCGCAACAGATTATCCAGCGCACCTACCGCACGCTGGAGGTGTTTGTCTGCGCCGCGCTGATTTACCTGTTGCTGAACTTCATTATTGTCAGGGTGTTTGCCTGGCTGGAACGCGCCTTGTCGCCGAATCTGGCCGCCGTGCCGACGTCTCCCGGGAGAGAGCATGAATAAAACCGCCCCCATAACCTTATCGATGATCGATATCCGCAAATCATTCGGCGCGCTTGAGGTGCTCAAGGGCATCTCGCTGGATGCGCGCAAAGGCGAGGTGATTTCGCTGCTGGGCGCCAGCGGGTCGGGCAAGAGCACCTTTTTGCGTTGCATCAACCTGCTGGAAACGCCGGACGACGGCACGGTCGCCGTCAGCGGCGAAATGATCCTGATGAAGCGCCATAAACTCGGCCATCAGGTCGCGGCCGACCGGCGTCAGGTGGAACGGCTGCGCACCCGGCTGGGGATGGTGTTCCAGAATTTCAATCTGTGGAGCCACATGACGGTGCTGCAAAACGTCATCGAAGGACCGTTGCATATCCTCAGACGTTCGCGCGCCGAGTGCGTCGGGCAGGCCGAGGCGCTGCTGGCGAAAGTCGGGTTGTATGAACGGCGGCATTTTTATCCGACGCAGCTGTCCGGCGGTCAACAGCAGCGGGTGGCGATTGCCCGCGCGCTGTCGATGGAGCCGGACGTCATGCTGTTCGATGAGCCGACCTCGGCGCTGGACCCGGAACTGGTCGGCGACGTGCTGAAAGTGATGCGCGGGCTGGCCGAAGAGGGGCGCACGATGCTGGTGGTCACCCATGAAATGGGATTCGCCCGCCACGTGTCCAGCCGGGTGGTGTTCATGCATCAGGGGCGGATTGACTGCGAGGGCGCGCCCGATGCCATGTTCGGCGGCGACAGCTCGCCGCGTTTTCAGCAATTTATCGCCAGTCACCAGACCGTGTAGGAGGACAACATGCACACTGAAGTTTGCTGGGGCGACGCCCCGCTGGTCTGGCATGAACTGGTGCAGGTGGCGCGCCACGGCGCGCGTCTGAGCCTGAGCGATGCGGCCTGGCGGCGTATGCGTCAGTCGCGGCGTATCGTCGAACAGATTGTGGACAGCGACACGCTGGCCTATGGCGTGAATACCGGGCTGGGCGCGTTATGCAATGTGACCTTGCCGACGGCGGATCTGGCGCGGCTGTCGCGTAATACCTTGCTGAGCCACGCCTGCGGCGTGGGGCCGCGGCTGTCCGTCGAACAGACCCGCGCCATCATGTGCGCGGCGATCGCTAATTACAGCCACGGCAAGTCGGGGATTCAACCGGATATCGTGCAGGCGCTGCTGACGCTGCTGAATCAGGGCGCCACGCCGTGCGTGCCGTCGCAGGGCTCGGTCGGCTATCTCACCCATATGGCGCACATCGGGCTGGCGCTGATCGGCGTCGGCGAGGTGGAACTACAAGGGCAGGTGCTGCCTGCGCCGGAAGCGTTGCAGCGCATTGGCGTCACGCCGGTGACGCTGGGGGCGAAAGACGGGCTGTCGCTGGTCAACGGCACGCCGTGCATGACCGGGCTCGCCTGTCTGGCGCTGGATGACGCCGCGCGGCAACTGGACTGGGCCGATGTGACCGGCGCGATGAGCTTTGAGGCGCTGCGCGGGCAGATCGTGGCGTTTGATCCTGAAGTACTGGCGTTAAAACCGAGCGCAGGCATTCAGCAGGTCGGGCAGCGCGTGCGCGCCCTGCTGGCCGGGAGCCGGATCATCGCCGAGAGCGAAGGCATTCGCACGCAGGATGCGCTGAGTTTACGCTCCATCCCCCAAATTCACGGCGCCTGCCGCGATCAATTTGCGTCGGCGGCGCAGCGCATCGAGATGGAGCTGAATGCCGCCACCGATAACCCGCTGGTGCTGGGCACGCCGGAACAATGGCGGGTGGTGTCGCAGGCGAACCCGCATGGCGAAGCGGTGGCGCTGGCGGCGGACAGCCTGGCGCTGGCGTTATGCGAGCTGGCGGGCGTGGCGGAGCGCCGGTTGGACCGGCTGATCAATCCGCTGGTGAGCGGGCTGCCGCCGTTTCTGGTCGCCCAGCCGGGGGTGAATTCCGGCATGATGATCGCCCAGTATGTGGCTGCCTCGCTTTGCGGCGAGAACCGTCTGTTGGCGCAGCCCGCGGTGGTGGATAACTTTGTCACCTCCGGCCTGCAGGAAGATCACCTCAGCATGGGCACCCCGGCGGTGCTCAAGTTATTGAAGCTGGCGGAAAACGTCTGGCACGTGCTGGCGATCGAGTATCTGCTGGCGGCGCAGGCGCTGGATTTTCTCGGCCCGGATAATGCCGGCGTCGGCACCCGCCGGGCGTGGCGGTTGTTGCGTCAGCAGGTTGCCGTCTGGCAGGAAGATCGCTGGCTGGCGCCGGATATCGCCAGCGCGGTGCAGGTGCTGCGGCAGCAGGATCTCTGTTGGGACGACTAGCCCTGCCGAATGGGCAAGCAGAGCGATACAGACATGCCCGCATAACCGATAGCGGGACCGGGGGAGGGCAGGTAACCGGCGCGTTGCCGGTTAATTGAATGTCAGACGGTAAAAGCGCTGGGGGCGCCCGACGGTGCCGTGCTGAATGTGCGCTTCCAGCAGTTTGATGTTTTTGCAGTATTCAAGGTAGCGTCGGGCGGTGGATTTGCTGATGCCGATCGTGTCGCTCAGGCTGTCGGCGGTGTGCTGCACGTTTTCGCCGGAAAATGCCGCTCGCACCTGATTGAGCGTCAGTTCATCAATGCCTTTCGGGTAGATGAATCCCGCCGGCGCGCTATAGGGGATTGACTGACGTATCACGCGGTCGATCTCTTCCTGCGGCAGATGCGATTTCTGGCGTACCTTTCTGTTGAACATCAGATAGTTTTTTAACGCTTCTTCCAGCCTTTCCAGCATGAACGGTTTGACCAGATAGTCACAGGCGCCGTGGCGTATCGCCGTTTTAATCGTGTCGATGTCGTTGGCGGCGGTGATAAAAATGACGTCGATATCCGGCTGCGTGGTTCGCAGATGTTTCATGATGTCGATCCCCGTGCCATCGGGCAGATAGTTATCCAGCATCACGAGATCGGGTTTTTGGGCGGCGATGGCTATCCGGGCATCGGCAAGGGTATCGGCGCTTCCTAACAGCAGAAATTCTGGGTGTTTTTTGATGAAGCTGGCAATGAAGAAAGCCATGTCGTGATTATCTTCAACCAAAAATACGCTGATCTTGTTTTCCATAGCGTCAATCTTCTAACTCTTTGTTAAATCTTGGGGATGTAAACTGAAAAAACCGCACCGCCGTTATCGTCGGCCGCATCGACCAGACACTCGCCCCGTGCTTTCTGCACCAGTGACTGCACCAGATACAACCCTACGCCGTGATGACGGCCCGGTTTGCTGGTCGCGCCCTTCACAAACAGCGTTTCCGCCGCTATCTGGCTGAGGCCTGGGCCATTATCCTGCACCGATAGCACGATTTCATCGCTGCTGTCATTGAGATACAGCTCGATCGACTGGGGATGGGCGGGCGTTTTCACCGTCGCTTCCAGCGCGTTGTCCAGCAGATTACCGATGATGCAGGCCATCTCCTCGGCGCTCAGCGGCGCGTCCGCTCCGGTGTAATAGGATAGCGGGTCAATACGCAGATCGATGCCCAGTTCGCCCGCGCGCCCCACTTTGCCGAGGATCAACCCGGCAACGCACGGGCAGTGAAAGGATTTGATAATCGCATCATAAAACTGCTGCAGCTGGGCATTCTCCTGCGCGACGTACTGGCTGACCCGCTCATATTCTCCCAACTGGATCAGACCGTAGATAACGGCCAGCCGGTTTTTGAATTCGTGACTGATCACCCGCAGTTCTTCGCTTTCATGTTTAATGTGGTTGACCTGCTGGGTCATCAGGGTTTCGTTGGTCTTTTCCCTTAGACTGATCACAAAACCGGCAAACTCATCCTGCTGATTGAGGATGATGGTCCGGTTGGCGATAAACGTCGAACCGTTAAAGGCGACGTCCACATCGTGGCACTCCTGACGCTCGGCGGATAAGAAGAAATCGGCCGGTACCACATAATCAGTAATCTTGTGTCCGGTCAGCGGGCCGTGGGGATGGTCGATGGAGAGCATCTTTTTGGCGGCGTTGTTGATGGCGATGATGCGCCCTTCCGGGCTGACGGCGATCACGCCGTCGTAAATGGCGTGCAGAATAGCCCTGCGCACCTGATATTTATAGTTGATCATTTCCGGCGTCAGGCCGGACATCTGTTTTTTCAGCAGGCGGTAGGAAAACACGCCGCCCAGCAGGATCAGGATAAATACGGAAATCAGCAGGCCGAAGAATGGGGAGAAATAGTCCGCCAGTAGACCCCGGCGGTGCGCTTCCGTATACCCGACCGACACGTAGCCGATATATTTTCCATCCAGAATAAACGGCGCGCGCGTTTTTACCGAGGCGCCGGAATAGCCGGTATTGTTGACGGTATAGCTTTTCCCATCGCGCAGCAGGGTGATGTTGCCGATATCCTTGATGGCCAGGTTCACCTGAGCGGGGTCGGGATGGTAGAGGCGGATGTTATCCGTGTCGCTGATGACAATAAAATCCGCATCGCTGCGGGCGTAGCGCTGATCGATCAGGCTACGCAGCGCCGCCTGATCCCGGTTGTTGACCGCCTGTTTAAGCGCGGAATCCTGCGAGAGGATCAGCGCCAGATTTTTGGATTTATCCGCCACGTCGTTATAGAGCAGGTTGCTGATAACGAGAAAGACAGCGCAGCCGGTCACCACCACCACGGCCAGCGAGGTGATGAAATAGTAAAGTATTATCTGATATTTATAAGAACTGCTCGGCTCGCTGCCGGCGGTTATGGCCTCGGACATGGTGGGTTCCGTCAGTCATGGTTGCACAGGATAAATACCGCATCACCCTGTGGGGGGCTGTCGGGGGCAAAGATACCATCGCCAGATGGAAAGGTTGCCGATTGCTCGCGAGCCGCAGGAAAACGGTGTTACGCGCTGCGGGTGCTGCGCGATGCTATTGAAACAGATAGGTGGCCTGATTGCGCCAGGCCACGTCAATGTTTTTAGTGATTCAACAACGATAACGCGCTGTGCAGCGAAAGACCCAGCAACGTAAAATCGGTCGTCGAGTAGGTGGTCGGGGCATCGACGCCGGCGTCGTGGATCGGCTGGAAAATGAATGCGGAGCCGGCAATGGAGATGATGCCGCAGGCCACGGCGCCGATTATCGCGCCGCGGATACCGCCGGTGGCGTTACCGATGATGCCCGCGCCGCCGCCGCTGGCAAACGTGAACAGCAGGCTGGGAACCATCGCCGGATAACCAAATACCGGCAACAGAATCATGGTCAGGAAGCCGCTGACGGTACAACAGATAAAACCGATGAAAACGGCGTTGTTGGAATAAGGAAACAGCGAATAGATTTCAATCGCCGGAATCGATTTCTTGATGACTTTATCGCTGATGCCTTTAAACGCCGGAATCAGCTCTTCAATAAACATATGTACGCCGCGGGTCAGCATGTAGACACCCGCTGCAAACAGCCCGGCTTGTTTCAGCAGGAACAGAAATATATTGGTATGGCTGTGATCTTTATTGCCTGCGTCCGCGATCGCCTGCACATGATCGGCGCCGGCGACCAGCGCGGAGACAACAAAGAACAACAGCATCACAAAGAAAGTCGAAACCTGTTTGTCTTTTAAAAAACCAATGCTGGTCGGAATGGCCAGTTTTTCCGCATCATTTTCTTTATTACCCAGTTTTTCCCCTAACCAGCCGGCCAGCATATAGCTGGTGGAACCGAACTGGCCGATAGAGAAATCGCCGGATTGTCTCAATGCGTCGCAGTTGTCAATTTGTCGGCAATAGCGCACCAGCAGCGCCGGAGAAATAACACACCATACTCCGGTAATCAGTGTCGCCAGGATAGCGGAATTAGAAACGGAGATGCCGTGCAGCATGGCAATGATCGTCAGGCAGCTCACCATGAAGAAAACATGATGCCCGGACAGGACGATATATTTCAGCGGAGTGATTTTAGCCAGCACAATATTGAAAAACATGGCGCCGATAAGGCCGGCGGCGATGGCCGAAGAATAGAGCTGGCCCAGTTTTTCCATGGCGACAACGATAACGACTTCGTTGTTAGGCACAATGCCCTGAACGTGAAAGGCGGTGAGGAATATTTTTGAGAAATTATTCAGTGCCGGAGAAATAAGCAAGTTTGCACTGGCAAAAAGAATGACAAAGCCCAGATAGGTTTTGATTGTAGAAGTAATAATATCGTTAATATTCTTCTTTTGAATGATATTTCCCAGCATGGTAAAAAGACTCACCAATATGGCGGCGTCTTTTAGTAGCTCGATAAGAAATTGAAACACAGGATTCCCCTTTATTCATAATCTTTTGACCGGGGTAAAGTAACTGCGATCCTGTCAGTGAAAGTTGATCGGCGATCACATTGATGGATAAATAAAAAGAATTAAATGAATTTTATGCTTTTAATTATTATTCCATTGATTTGTTATTTTTCTTTATTTACCGTCATTCGGCATTCGAATTTAGCGGCTTTTATCTATTTCATGTTAAATGACATAATTGAAAATGTTAAGTGAAATGATTATTTAATTTATTTCAGCAATGCTGAATCGCCAGTCAATGCAATTCTTTGATTTATTGTGAACGGCCTGAGTATTTTCTATTTTAAAAACGTGAGTAACCGCCAGCAGGAATAGTGCTGATTAACTCGATTACGAATGAATTATCTGAGCTTATGAGGAACGTGCTGTGTTGAAAGAATATCGTGAGCATGTCGCCGAACGTACCCGGCAGGGTACCGTACCCAAACCGCTAGAGGCTTCGCAAATGGCGGCACTGGTGGAATTGTTGAAAACTCCCCCCGCCGGAGAAGAAGAGTTTTTAGTCGATCTGTTAGTCAATCGTGTGCCGCCGGGTGTTGATGAAGCGGCCTACGTCAAAGCCGGTTTCCTGGCTGCCATCACCAAAGGCGAGACCGTTTCTCCGCTCATTACCCCGGAAAAAGCCACCGAGCTGCTGGGCACCATGCAAGGCGGCTACAACATTCAGCCGCTGATTGAAGCGCTGGATAATCCCGCCCTGGCCCCGGTCGCCGCCAACGCGCTATCTCACACCCTGCTGATGTTCGACAATTTCTACGATGTGGAAGAAAAAGCCAAAGCCGGCAATACCCACGCGCAGCAGGTGGTCACATCCTGGGCCGACGCCGAGTGGTTCCTGTCCCGCCCGAAACTGGCGGACAAGATTACCGTCACCGTGTTCAAGGTGACCGGCGAAACCAACACCGATGACCTGTCCCCGGCGCAGGACGCCTGGTCGCGTCCGGACATTCCGCTGCACGCGCTGGCGATGCTGAAAAACGCCCGTGAAGGCATCGAGCCGGATCAGCCCGGCGTGGTCGGTCCGATCAAACAAATCGAGGCGCTGAACCAGAAAGGGTTCCCGCTGGCCTACGTCGGCGACGTGGTCGGCACCGGCTCGTCCCGTAAATCCGCCACCAACTCGGTGCTGTGGTTCATGGGCGACGATATCCCGAACGTGCCGAACAAACGCGGCGGCGGCGTGGTGCTGGGCGGCAAGATCGCGCCGATTTTCTTCAACACCATGGAAGACGCCGGCGCGCTGCCGATCGAGGTGGATGTCGCCGGACTGAACATGGGCGACGTGATTGATATCTACCCGTACCAGGGTGAAGTGCGTCACCACGACAGCAACGCATTGCTGGCCAGCTTCGAACTGAAAACCGACGTGCTGCTGGATGAAGTGCGCGCGGGCGGCCGTATTCCGCTGATTATCGGCCGCGGCCTGACGTCCAAAGCGCGCGAGTCGCTGGGCCTGCCGCACAGCGACGTGTTCCGTCACGCCAAAGACGTGGCGCCGAGCAGCCGCGGCTTCTCGCTGGCGCAGAAGATGGTCGGCCGCGCCTGCGGCGTCGCCGGCATTCGCCCCGGCGCTTATTGCGAACCGCGGATGACCTCGGTCGGCTCGCAGGACACCACCGGCCCGATGACCCGCGACGAGCTGAAAGACCTGGCCTGTCTGGGCTTCTCCGCCGATCTGGTGATGCAGTCCTTCTGCCATACCGCCGCCTATCCGAAGCCGGTGGACGTCAACACCCACCACACCCTGCCGGATTTCATCATGAACCGCGGCGGCGTGTCGCTGCGTCCGGGCGACGGCGTGATCCACTCCTGGCTGAACCGCATGCTGCTGCCGGATACGGTGGGCACCGGCGGCGACTCCCACACCCGTTTCCCGATCGGGATTTCCTTCCCGGCCGGCTCCGGTCTGGTGGCGTTTGCCGCCGCCACCGGCGTGATGCCGCTGGACATGCCGGAATCGGTGCTGGTGCGTTTCAAAGGCCAGATGCAGCCGGGCATCACGCTGCGCGATCTGGTGCACGCGATCCCGTACTACGCGATCAAGCAGGGCCTGCTGACCGTGGAGAAGAAGGGCAAGAAAAACATCTTCTCCGGCCGCATTCTGGAAATCGAAGGCTTGCCGGACCTGAAGGTGGAGCAGGCGTTCGAACTGACCGACGCCTCGGCGGAGCGCTCGGCGGCGGGCTGTACCATCAAGCTCAACCAGGCGCCGATCGTCGAGTACCTGAACTCCAACATCATTCTGCTCAAGTGGATGATTGCCGAAGGCTACGGCGATCGCCGTACGCTGGAGCGTCGGGTGCAGGGCATGGAAAAATGGCTGGCGGACCCGCAGCTGCTGGAAGCCGACGCCGATGCGGAATATGCCGCGGTGATCGACATCGATCTGGCGGATATCAAAGAGCCGATCCTGTGCGCGCCGAACGATCCGGACGACGCGCGCCTGCTGTCCGATGTGCAGGGCGACAAGATTGATGAAGTGTTCATCGGCTCGTGCATGACCAACATCGGTCACTTCCGTGCCGCCGGCAAACTGCTGGATCAGCACAAAGGGCAGCTGCCGACGCGGCTGTGGGTGGCGCCGCCGACCCGCATGGACGCGGCGCAACTGACCGAAGAAGGCTACTACAGCGTATTCGGCAAGAGCGGCGCGCGGGTCGAAATCCCCGGCTGTTCGCTGTGCATGGGCAACCAGGCGCGGGTGGCGGATGGCGCGACGGTGGTGTCGACGTCGACCCGTAACTTCCCGAACCGTCTGGGAGCGGGCGCCAATGTGTATCTGGCGTCAGCCGAACTGGCGGCGGTGGCGTCGCTGCTGGGACGTCTGCCGACGCCGGACGAATACCAGCAGTATATGGTGCAGGTGGACAAGACCGCGGACGACACTTACCGCTATCTGAACTTCAATTTGATTGACCGCTATATTCGTTAACGGCGTTGTCATGGCATTGCATTTCGGCGGTGTAAAATAGTTAACGATAACCAATAGCTACTGAATAAAAGCGGGTGGTTTTGGCACTGATGTGGAACTTGTCTCCCCTTGTGATGCAACATTGCCGATTCCGCCCGCTTTCCTGGCTATTGATCATGCTATTTGCCGATCATGCCATTTATCGATCATGCCATTTGCTGCTCATAATATTTATCGCTCGTGGTATTGCTTGCAGAACCTGATTTTTACCATGCTGGTAACGGCATGGTAAAAATCAGGTTTTTGTTTTTTTAACCGGCGGGTTGCAGCGGTCAGAATTATCAGGGAGTAGCGACTAGCCGCCAAAACGGCCGAATAGCTGATAGCGGGAACCGGGATAAAACAGACGCGCGGCGGTGACGACCCGCGAGCCGTGCCAGGTGCGGCGGCGGATCAGTAGACAGGGCTCCTGCTCGCCCAGCGCCAGCAGGTCGCGCTGATGCGGTTCGGCGGCGACCGCTTCCACCCGGTGCTCGCCGGCGGTCAATGGCGCAACGCGGCTCAGGTAGCTGTGCGGCGTATCGCGGGTGAAATCCTGCTGTAGATAGTCCGGCGCTACCTGCGGGTTGACGTAACGGATTTCCAGCTGTACCGGTACGTCGTTTTCGTAATGCACGATTTGCGAGTAAAACAGCGGCTGGCCGGGGGCGATATCCAGTTGCGCGGCCTGATCGCCATCGGCGTTAAGGGTTTCCAGCACCAGCACCCGGCTGCTGTGACGATGACCGCGGGCGGCGATTTCATCGGCGATGTTATGCACTTCCAGCATCGCGGTGTGCGCCTTCTGTTCCGCCACAAACGTGCCCACGCCCTGCATCCGCACCAGAAATCCTTCGCTGGTCAGTTCCCGCAACGCCCGGTTGATGGTCATACGGCTGACGCCCAGTTCATTTACCAGCTCGCTTTCCGACGGCACCCGCTGATGCGACTGCCAGACGCCGCTGCGAATCTGGCTGATAATCGCCTGTTTTACCCGCTGGTAGATCGGCGCGGGGGTATCACTCATGGCGGCGGCAAGTTGGGAAGCGGTTTGCAGGTCGGTCAAGGCGTCATCCTCAAAGGCAACAGATGATCGCAGTGTAGCGAACAACGACCAATCCTGTATAGACAACCTGTTCTCTTCGGCAACAAAACCGCTGACGGAAAATGTCATCACATCCGGTTACGTTTTGGCGTTTCCACGGAAAGACGGCCTGTAACACAGTAAGTTACATGCTGTCTGGCACGGTATTGCGTGCGATAACCTGGATAACCACCGAGGAAGAAGATCATGAATAAACGCCTCTGCCTGCTGCTGGCTGTGTTACCTGCGACCGCGATGGCAAATCTGAAAACGGTAACCACGCCGGGCGTCGCGCCGGATGCCGTCACCGCGGTAAAAATGCATTTCAACGGAAATATCAATCAAGAAAAGATTAACGAGCTGACGATGGCGCTGGACGAAGCCAATATGCGCTTCAAAAACGCTCATGATCTCTATTGATATATCAACAGCGCGGGCGGCGATCTGGATAGCGGGCACGCCGCCTATCTGGCGATCAAAAGCTCGCGTATTATTACGTCGACATGCTGAAAAATGTTTACCGCCAGTGTAGGACCCTGAGCGATGAGGCGATGAACAAGGCGTTATACAGCGAAGACGCCCATCTTTTTCTGAACAATCAGGCAGCGGAGAAGACAGGAATTGCGACCGCGACCGAAGATCGGATTCACGCCGCCGAGTTTGCCTATTTTATCAGTGATGGGCAGGACAGAAATAAAGGGTAATTGCATGCTTGCGCGCGGTGTTTTTCATCTTCGCTTAGGGTAGGCGCGGCTTTACCCATCCTTTCATTTTACAGGCAGTCGATCATTCGATTGCCTGATCCTCTCACGAGCCAGCGAATACGGCTCAGGCCAGTAATGACCTGGGCTGCGCGGTATCTCCCCACATTTTGTAAATTTATCAAAATATCGATCCTTAACGTTATATTGACGTTATCTTTACGAAATTCTGAGTCTGAATAGTGGCTTCAGTCGCCATCAGAAGAGGACGTTTTCATCGGTTTCAATCGCTCACTGAAACGGCCTCCGTCAGCTCTTTTCCTGTTCTGTGCGCATAGGTTTTAAATAAGGGTCAATCATCAATGGATACATCGTTTTCCTGTGTAGGATGCGGCAAATGCTGCATGGGGCATCATGTACCCCTGACACTGGCTGAAGCCCGTGAATGGGCGTTGGACGGTGGGCAAGTCATTATTCTTGCCGAAGGGTTTCTGCAAAATGGCATCGGTATCCTGCCGGAACAGCGCCAGCATGCCCAGTCGCGCTCCTGTGACGTGATCAGCGGCGAAACCCGGGCGTTTATCGCGATCACGTTTGCGGCCTACAACCCTGATTCCTGCCGGCATCTGGATGAAGATCTGCGCTGCCGGATTTATGATCGGCGCCCGCTGGTGTGCCGTATTTACCCGATGGAGATCAACCCGCATATTCCGTTGCGGCAGGCCAGTAAAGACTGCCCGCCGGAAGCCTGGTTGCAGGGAGAAGCGCTGATTGTCTCGGACCGGTTGGTGGACAGCGAAACGCAGGCGCTGATCGAACGCTCCCGTCAGGCGGATCGCGAAGATGTTCATATTAAGGCGTCGATTTGCAACTGGCTGGGGATCGCCACCAGCGCGCTGAAAGGCGATGGCTTTACGGCTTACCTGCCGGATATGAGCGCCTTTACATCGGCGCTGGAGCTGGCCGGGCAATTCACCGCCGAAGAGCATGCCGAAGCGGCGGTCAGCCGGGCATGGCAGTTCCATGTTTCCGACGAAGATGTGCTGGCGTCGTTACAGCAGGCCGGCGCCCAGGCCATCACGGGGCCGTCGCAGTATTATGGTTTTATCGGCTTGCGCGCCGCCTGATGGCGTCATGCCGTTTACAGCTGTTGACAAACAGCCGGGGTGTTTTGTGAATGATGATGCCTGTTTGACCAGTGAATGGTTTCGTGCGGGATAAGCCACATTGTTTCTCTGTTATTTCATCACTCGCACGACAAGGAGAGGCTCAGCGCCGCCTCTCCTTGACCTCTGGCTGGTGGCTAAACTGTGCCGCTGCGCGGTTCCTTCGGCGTTCGCCTTCGCTGTCCGGAGCGGCACGGGCTTTCGCCGCGTCCATGCGGCTCACCCGGCGAAGTCGTCCGCCTCAGCACAGTTTTAACGCCGGAAAACCCATTCGCCTGATACTTAAATTGGTTTGTCAACAGCCTCAAACAGCGCAATGCCATTTGCATGACTGAAAACAGGGCAGGGCGCACCGTTATAGGGCATTCTGCTGTGCTTCCTCCGGGGTTGATGCCCATTCCTGACGCATGCTTCCGCTGTTTTTCCCGTCCGTTCGCCAGTTTCGCTGTGCTGGCATGACCCTTGCTTGTATAGACAAGACTATAACACTTGCGGTCCATCGCTTTTTCTTTTCCTGACAGGAGCAGAAACATGAGTACAGCATCAGGTCGTACCGGTTGGAAAATCTCGTTGATGGCAGTTTGTCTGGTCGCCGCCGTTTCCGCGCAGGCAGAGGAAACGCCGGTGGCTATCGGCATTTCCGGCTGGACCGGCTTCGCGCCGCTGACGCTGGCGGACAAGGCCGGCATTTTCCAAAAGCATGGACTGAAAGTCGATCTGAAAATGATCCCGCAGAAGGACCGCCATCTGGCGGTGGCGTCCGGTGCGATTCAGTGCGCCGCCACCACGGTAGAAACCTACGTTTCCTGGGCGGCCAGCGGCGTGATGCTCAAACAGATCGTCCAGCTCGACAAATCGTATGGCGCTGACGGGCTGGCGGTGCGTAACGGCATCGCCAGCGTGCGCGACCTGAAGGGCAAAACCATCGGCGTGGATGCGCCCGGCACTTCGCCGTATTTCGCGCTGGCGTGGATTCTGGATAAAAACGGCATGAGCCTGAAAGACGTAAAAGTGGCGACGTTGTCGCCGCAGGCCGCGGCGCAGGCGTTCGTCGCCGGGCAGAATGACGCCGCCATGAGTTACGAGCCTTATCTGTCCTCCGTGCGCCAGCAGCCGGACAAAGGGAAAATTCTGGTTACCACCCTCGATTACCCGATGGTGATGGACACCCTCGGCTGCACGCCCGCATTCCTGAAACAGCACCCGCAGGTAGGGAAAGCGCTGGTGGAGAGCTATTTTGACGCGCTGGAGATGATCAAAACCCAGCCGGACAACGCCTACGACATCATGGGCGCGGCGGTGAAATCCAGTGGTAAGGAGTTCGCTCAGTCGGCTCAGTACCTGCGTTGGCAGGACCGTGAACAAAACCGCGCCTTCTTCAGCGGCGAGATCGCCACCTTCAGCCAGGAGGCGGCCAAATTGCTGCTGGAGGCCAAAGTTATCCGCCAGAAGCCGGATATTTCCGCGCTGTATGACGCCAGCTACGTGAAATAACCGATGAAGGAGGCGGACATGAGCAGTCTCACCCGAGCGGCGAAGTTAGCCCCGGCGGCGCTGCCGGAGGCGCCGACACGCGTGCACAACCCACTGATGGTGCCGCTGCGCCCGGTATCGACGCGCCTGCGCTGGACGCTCGGCATCGGTTTCTTCGTGCTGTTTATCGGTCTGTGGTCGCTGGTGACGTTCAGCGGCGCGGTGTCCGTCACTTTTCTGGCTGACCCGCTGACCATGTTGCATGAAGGTGTGCTGCTGTTTACCGATTACGGCTTTCAGCAGGACATCGGCATGACGGTGATGCGCGTGGTGGCCGGTTTTCTGCTGGCGGCGCTGATTGGGGTGCCGCTCGGCATCCTGATGGGGGCGTACAAACTGGTGGAAGCGTTCTTCGAACCTTTTGTGTCGTTCTGCCGCTATCTGCCCGCGTCGGCGTTCGTGCCGCTGTTGATCTTGTGGGCCGGCATTGGCGAGATGCAGAAGATCCTGGTGATTTTTATCGGTTCTTTCTTCCAGATTGTACTGATGGTGGCGGTCAGCGTCGGCAGCGCCCGCCGCGATCTGGTCGAAGCCGCCTATACGCTCGGCTGTTCCAGCCGCAGCGTGGTCACCCGGGTGCTGATCCCCGGCGCCGCGCCGGATATCGCCGAACTGTTGCGGCTGGTGCTGGGTTGGGCCTGGACCTACGTGATCGTCGCCGAGCTGATCGGCGCGTCGAGCGGCATCGGCCACATGATTGTCGACAGTCAGGCGCTGCTCAACACCGGGCAAATCATCTTCGGCATTATCGTCATCGGGGTGATTGGGCTGCTGTCCGACTTCCTGTTCAAGGCCGCCAACCGCCGTTTATTCGCCTGGAGCATACGATGAAATACAGCAAACTGACCATTCGTCAGGTGGAGCGGGTGTTCACCGGTCCGCACGGGGAGGCGATCCCAGCGTTGCAGCCCATCGACTATCAGGTGCATGAAAACGACTTCGTCACCATTTTGGGGCCGTCCGGCTGCGGCAAGTCGACCTTGCTGCGCATCATCGCCGGGCTGGACGCGCCGACCCGCGGCGAGGTGTGGCTGGACGGCGCGCTGGTGGACGGCCCCGGCGCCGATCGCGGCATGGTGTTCCAGAGCTACACCCTGTTTCCGTGGCTGACGGTACGCGAGAACATCTGTTTCGGTTTGCAGGAGCGCGGCATCAGCAAGGCGCAGCAGCGTGAACGCAGCGATTATTACCTGCATCAGGTGGGGCTGCACGGATTCGAACACCACTATCCGCGCCAGCTTTCCGGCGGTATGCAGCAGCGCACCGCCATTGCCCGTGCGCTGGCTAACGACCCGAAAGTGCTGCTGATGGATGAGCCGTTCGGCGCGCTGGATAACCAGACCCGCGTCATGATGCAGGAACTGCTGTTGTCGGTGTGGGAGTCGTCGCGCAAGACGGTGTTATTTGTCACCCACGACATCGATGAGGCGATTTTTATGGCTAACAAGGTGGCGATTTTCAGCGCCCGGCCGGGGCGTATTAAAACCGAAGTGGCGGTGGATTTTCCCTGGCCGAGAGACTATACCCTTAAAACCTCGCCGGAATTTATGGCGCTGAAAGCGCGGGTGACGGAAGAGATTCGCAGTGAAACCCTGCAGGCGCTTGCGCATTGAGCGGCCCGTCTGCCGGGGAATGCAGGATGAGACATGCGTACCGGCTGGATAATGGAAAATACGTCAGCCGGATTTTTTTAGTTCTACTTGTCTATACAGGATTAGATATATGTCACAAACCCGAAGCTATTGCCTGACGCCCGGCGCGGTGGACCTCGCCACGCTGCGCGCCATTTATCAGGGAGAGGTTACCCTGACGCTGGAAGCGCAGGCGCGCGCGGCGGTCGCGGCGGCGCAGGAAACGGTGCAGGGCATTATCCGTCAGGACCGGGTGGTCTATGGCATCAACACCGGTTTTGGCAAGCTGGCCCAGACCCGCATTCCGGCGGACCGGCTGGCGGAGCTGCAACGCAATCTGGTGCTGTCGCACAGCGTGGGCATCGGCGACCTGCTGCCGGATGACGTGCTGCGTCTGGTGATGGCGACTAAAGTCGTCAGCCTGGCGCGCGGGCATTCCGGGGTACGGTTGCAGGTGATCGATACCTTGCTGGCGCTGTTCAACGCCGGGGTGATGCCCTGCATTCCGGAGAAAGGCTCGGTAGGCGCCAGCGGCGATCTGGCGCCGCTGGCGCATCTGTCGCTGCTGCTGCTGGGAGAAGGGCAGGCGCGGGTCGACGGCGTGCTGATCCCGGCGGCCGACGGGCTGGCGCGGGCCGGCGTCGAACCGCTGGTGCTGGGGCCGAAAGAGGGGCTGGCGCTGCTCAACGGCACCCAGGTATCCACCGCGCTGGCGCTGCGCGGGCTGTTCGAGGCCGAGAAAGTGTTTGCCGCCGGGCTGGTGGCCGGCGCGTTGTCGCTGGAGGCGATCAAAGGCTCGGTGAAGCCGTTTGACGCCCGCATCCATCAGGCGCGCGGCCAGCAGGGACAGATTGCGGTAGCGGCGGCGGTCAGCGCCTTGCTGACGGACAGCGAAATTTTGCAGTCGCACGTCAACTGCGGCCGGGTACAGGACCCGTACTCCATTCGCTGCGTGCCGCAGGTAATGGGCGCGTGTCTGGACAATCTACAGCACGCCGCCCGCGTGTTGCGCATCGAAGCCAACGCCGCGTCGGATAATCCGCTGGTGTTTCCGGAAACCGACGAGGTGATCTCCGGCGGTAATTTCCACGCCGAACCGGTGGCGTTCGCCGCCGACATCATCGCGCTGGCGGTGGCGGAGATCGGCGCGATTTCCGAACGGCGTATGGCGCTGCTGCTCGACAGCACGCTGTCCGGGCTGCCGCCGTTTCTGGTTAACGACGGCGGCGTCAACTCCGGCTTCATGATCGCCCAGGTAACCGCCGCCGCGCTGGCGTCGGAGAACAAGTCGCTGGCCCATCCCGGCAGCGTGGACAGCCTGCCCACCTCCGCCAATCAGGAAGACCATGTATCGATGGCGACCTACGCCGCCCGCCGTCTCGGCAGCATGTGCTTTAACACCGCCACCGTGGTGGGAATTGAAGCGATGGCCGCCGCGCAGGGCATCGATTTCCATCGTCCGCTGAAAAGCTCGCCGTTGCTGGAGCGCGAACTGACGCAGGTGCGTGAACAGGTCGCTTTTCTGGACCGCGACCGCCTGATGGCGACCGATATTGACCTGATGCGCCAGTGGGCCAGCCGTGAGCGCTGGCCGTCCGTCATCACCGCATTATTGCCCAGTTATGCCGCCGAACCGGCGCTCGTTTGATAAGGAATCCGCCATGACCACCTCTTCTTCGACTACGTCTTCTGTTGCCCGTGTCGTGCGTGCGCCGCACGGAACTGAACTGCACTGTGAAAACTGGCTGATCGAAGCCGCCTACCGCATGATCCAGAACAACCTCGACCCGGATGTGGCCGAGCGCCCGGAGGATCTGGTGGTGTACGGCGGCATCGGCAAGGCGGCGCGCAACTGGGCCTGCTTTGACGCCATTCTGACTAGCCTGCGCCAGCTGAAAGCGGATGAAACCCTGCTGGTACAGTCCGGCAAGCCGGTCGGGGTGTTTCGCACCCACGCCGACGCCCCCCGGGTACTGATCGCCAACTCGAATCTGGTGCCGCACTGGGCCACCTGGGAATACTTCCATGAACTGGATAAGGCCGGGCTGATGATGTACGGCCAGATGACCGCCGGATCGTGGATTTACATCGGCGCGCAGGGCATCGTGCAGGGTACCTATGAAACCTTCGCCGAAGCCGGCCGCCAGCATTATCACGGCGACCTGAGCGGCAAATGGATCCTCACCGCCGGTCTCGGCGGCATGGGCGGCGCCCAGCCGCTGGCCGGCGTGCTGGCCGGAGCATCGGTGCTGGCGGTGGAGTGTCAGGAATCCCGCATCGATTTTCGGCTGCGCACCCGCTATCTGGATTACAAGACCGACAGCATCGACGACGCGCTGGCGATGCTCGCCGATGCCTGTGCACAGAAAAAAGCCATCTCCGTCGGCCTGCTGGGTAACGCCGCCGAGGTGTTGCCGGAGCTGGTGAAACGCGCCAAAGCCGGCGGCATGAAACCGGATATCGTTACCGATCAGACTTCCGCCCACGATCCGCTCAACGGTTATCTGCCGGTGGGCTGGAGCGTGGCACGCTGGCAACAGGAACGCATCAGCGACCCGGAGGGGGTGATGAAAGCCGCCTGCGCCTCGATGGCGGTGCATGTGCAGGCGATGCTGGATTTTTGCCACATGGGCGTGCCCACCGTAGATTACGGCAACAATATCCGCCAGCGCGCGTTTGATGAAGGCGTGCGCGACGCCTTTGATTTCCCCGGTTTCGTCCCGGCCTATATCCGCCCGCTGTTTTGCGAAGGCAAGGGGCCGTTCCGCTGGGTGGCGCTGTCCGGCGATCCAGAGGACATCTACAAGACCGACGCGAAGTTGAAGGCGCTGTTTCCGGATAATCACCATCTGCACCGCTGGCTGGACATGGCGCGCGAGCGTATCGCTTTTCAGGGACTGCCGTCGCGCATCTGCTGGCTGGGGCTGGGGGAACGGCATCTGGCCGGGCTGGCGTTCAACGAGATGGTGCGCAACGGTGAGCTGAAAGCGCCGATCGTTATCGGCCGCGACCACCTGGACTGCGGCTCGGTGGCCTCGCCCAACCGGGAAACGGAAGCGATGCAGGACGGTTCGGACGCGGTGTCCGACTGGCCGCTGCTCAACGCGCTGCTGAATACGGCGGGCGGCGCCACCTGGGTCAGCCTGCATCACGGCGGCGGCGTCGGCATGGGCTTCTCCCAGCACGCCGGGATGGTGATCGTCTGCGACGGCAGCGAACAGGCCGATGCCCGGCTGGCGCGGGTGCTGTGGAACGACCCTGCTACCGGGGTGATGCGCCATGCCGATGCGGGTTACGACGTTGCTAAAGCCTGTTCGGCGGCGCATCAGTTGAATTTGCCGATGGTGAAGTCGCACGAGTGAAGTAAAAATCAGGCGCTAAAAAAGGGCGGTCGGCAGACCGTCCTTCTATGACCGACTACGGACGTGCCGCGCTACCGCAGGGTTTTTTTATAGATCAGGCTCGCTATCCCACCGATATCTTTGCGGGAATCCAGAACGAAACCGTTTTTTTCATAAAGACGCTGGGCGGCGGTCTGCGCTTCGGCGGTGTCCAGAATCATTGATCGGACGCCGTCGATGCTCTGCGCAAACGCGAATAGCTGATCCAAAATCGCCTGAGCGATGCCGCCCTGTCTAAATCCGGCGGCCACCCGCATTCGTTTAATCTCGCAAACCGAGTCGGACAGCAGGCGGATCGCCCCCATGCCAATCACATATTCCGGTTCTGCTTCCGTCGTGACGGCGACAAGAAAACGGGCGCGGTGTTGAGGGTAGTGCTCGGCAATGGCGTACAAATCGGCGTCCAGCGACGTATCAGGAGACAGCGAGCCGCTTTCCCGCAAGCCGGCGAAATGCAAGGCGATAACCTGTTCGCTATCCGCAGGCTGTATTTCTCTGATCGAAAACATGGTCTTTCTCCCGGTCAATGGGCAGTAGCCGTCATCGGGCGCGATGGCGCTGAACCCGGCGGTGCCAGTGCTGATGCGCTTGGGTATAAGCCGACAAGGGGGCAGCCTGTGCGTTCATGGCGGACTGCGCCTGCCGGCCCGAGGCAAAAGTGGATAAGACAATGATATGGTGCCCGGTGTGTGGTTTTGTAGTGTAGTAATGATTTGTTATTCATAACACTTTTTATAACCACAGCAGGCAGGAATTATCATAATGCAGCAGGTTTTCTTTCCGGCCACGGTGTTGCGTGGCGCCGGAGTCAGTCAACAGTTGGGCGGGATTTGCGCCCGTCTCGGTAGTCGGGTGTTGGTCGCGGGAGGGCATCAGGCGCTGGCGGCGGCGCAGACTCTGATTATCGAACAACTGCGGCAGTCTGGGGTGACGCTGACCGCGGTGGAGTGGTCTGGCGAGCAGTGCAGCGTCAGTCAGATTGAGCGGCTGTGCGCGCGGGTGCGCGAAACCGACAGCGATGTGTTGCTGGCGGTAGGCGGCGGCAAGGCGCTGGACACCGGTAAAGCGGTGGCGTTCCAGTGCGGCATTCCGGTGGTGACGTTGCCGACGATTGCCGCGACCTGCGCCGCCGTGACGCCGCTGTCGGTTCGTTATCACGACGACGGTCATTTCCACGATTTGCACCACCTGCCGGTAGCGCCGGCGGCGGTAGTGATCGACAGTGCGCTGCTGGCGCGGGCGCCGCTGCGCTGGCTGGCCGCCGGGCTGGGGGATACGCTGGCGAAGTGGTATGAGTTTCGTGCTATCGATAACGGCGGCAACGACAGCGGTTTTGCCGCGTCGTCGCGCGCCAACAGTGAAATCTGCTTTCGGTTGATCGAACAGTACGGCGAGGAAGCCTGCCGCGCCGTGACGGCCGGGCAGCACAACGACGCGCTCGATCAGGTGCTGGACGCTATCTTCCTGTTCGCCGGGCTGACCTCGCTGATGGCCAGCGGCGCGCACGCGGCGGCGGCCCATGCGTTGTACGAAGGGTTTACCGTCTGCGACAAGACCCGCGAATTCGGCCACGGCCTGCTGGTCGGCTTCGGCAATCTGTGCCTGCTGGCGCTGGAGCAGCGCAGCGATGAAGAATTGCTGGCGGCGATTCGGCTGGCTCAGGCCTGTGCGGTGCCGTTGACGCTGGCGGCGATCTGCCCGGATTTGTCGGAGGAGGAACTGACGGCGATCGTTCGCGCATCGGTTGATGCGCCGGATATGGCAACGATGCCGTTTACTGTGACGGAGCAGCAGGTGCGTCAGGCGATACGCCGGGTAGAGGCGCAGGCGGCCCGTGTAGCGGAGTGACCTCGGTCACTGACAATAAAAAAGACCGGGCGGGTAGCCCGGTCTTGTCTGGTTGATACGCCAGGAAGCCCGTGTTGTGTTTCAACCGGTCAGACGACCCTGTCAGAGTTTGCTGACGCCTGAACGGCTAACCTTACAGTTGGCGGTGTCCCATTTTTCACCGTACTTCTCTGATGTTCCCTGGCCTTTCACCACGCCTTTGAACTCTTCGCAGACTGGCGGTTTGCCTTCTTTGTAGTCTTTGATTTTCAGACCACTGATGGTTGCCACGTCACCGTAGTTGCGGTTAACGCCGGCGATGCTGTCAATGGTGCCGTTAACGGTAGCGCTGGTAACGGTCAGGAAACGCGGGCCGCCGTTGTTGGAGCAGTCGCCGCAGGAGCGCCACAATTTCCCGTGTTCACCGGTCAGGGTGAAGTTGCCTTTCACCACCGTGGTGCTGTTTTTGGAATTGTGCTGCAGCACTTTGTCCGGCTTGCCGCCGTAACCATTTTTGGCGTTATGCGCGATCCCGCCGACGATGGTCATGGTTTTGCCGTTATTGGTTGCGGCATCTTCGCAGATGTCTTCCCAGATCACGTTTTCAATGGTGCAGTTGCCGCTGTCGCAGTGAATGCCGTCCGCGCCGCCGGAGGCGGAAATACGCAGGTTTTTCACCGTGGCGTTTTTCAGAATGATCAGCGGTTTTTGTTTATCGCTGTCATTCGGGCAGGAGGTGCCGATGGTCACGCCGCCGCAGTCCACCGTGCGGTTTTCGAATGTGGCGCCCGGCTTACACTCGGAACTGGCTTTCGCTGCGCGCAGCGGGCCGGTGTTCGGCGCGGTGGTGACGGCATTTGATTCGATCTGAGCCTGGTCTTCGCTTACTACGTCCACCCAGTACCAGTAGTTGAGGCCGCTATTGGTGTCGGCATCTTTAAAGGTACGGGTTTCCGCGTCCAGTACGGCGATACGTTCACGCAGGTCAGGATTGCTGGTGGTGCCGCGATAAACTTCCTGACGCGCCACTTTACTTTCGTCGGTAGACCAGCCCAGATAATTAACATCGCTTTTCTGGGACAGCATCAGTGTGGTTTGGGCGGCGAATGACGGTGCCGCCAGAGTGAGTGCACACAGAGGTATTACATACTTAAACATACAATCTCCTTGTAAATCCCACAGGTATTGACTCTCATTCAGTTGAGAGAAAGAAATAAAAGCGGGTACTTCCTGAATGTATCGTGATTACTATAGAGCAAAAAATAAAAAGGGCGAGAAAAATAAACCGCTGTTTTGAAAATTAACCTGATGTGAATATCATCTATTTTATTTTCTAATTTTGAAAAGAGATTTATGTCATTTTTATTTATGAAACACTCGCAATATTGTAAAAATGAATGTGATAGGGATCCATTTTTTATAGTTGTCTGATTGATTTTTGCTCCATTGCAAGAGCTGGGAAGAGAATGACTATGTGTTTGGTCGGCTTTATGATAATACCGTCGTGCAGTTTATTCAGCGGTAATCGTAATGTGAATAATTTGTTTATTTTTGATGGTCTGGCTGGCAGGCGGCGGTTATTACGTCGACAGGCGGAGGCCAGTCGCCGGATGAAAGAAACCCTGGCGGCATACGTGCGGCCATGCCGGAAGCAAAGGATGGCAACGTGTCTGCAACGCGAAAAACGACAGGTATATTCAGATATGCCGCTTTGCTGCTGAATAGGCATTTATAGGGGTTATGCCCTAAATAATTCGAGTTGCAGGACAAAACGCGCTGCGTTTTGAACAACGCAACGCGTTGGCCCTTTAGGGCGAAGCCCATGAAATGGGCCGAGTAACGCAGCCAACGTACCTGCAACTTGAAGTATGACGGGTTTATGCACGTTTTAATAGGGATGTCTGTGATGATGATAAATAAAGCCGCTTTCTGTGCGTTGATTGCCGTCGTGTTATCGGGATGTGGCGGCAGCGAACCGACCGAGCAGGATATTCGGCACGCGGTTGACGATATGGTGGCTCAAACTAATCAGGAAATTAAAAAAAAAGTCGGCACGCTTTTTAATGATGAGATGGTGCTTAAAATCAATTCGTTAAAAAAGCTGAATTGCATCAGAAGTGAAAATAAAGGCTATCAATGCAATGTCGATTTGGATATGTCATTGCCACTGGTTGGAAACAAAAAAGAGATCGTCAATTTTACTTTTATTCGGGAAGACGGTTCGTGGACGCTGGTTAAATAATTCGTGCCTTTCCTGATAAGCGTCCCCGGCGTATTGCCGGGGACGCCCTGATATTATCCCAGCATCTTTTCCACGCAGCGTTTGAATACCTGCACGCCGGTTTCCAGCGACGATAATTCAAAATGCATGTCCGGATGGTGCAGCCCCGGTTTGAGATTGGTGCCCAGCCCCCAGAAGCCAGCTTTAATCTGTGGCTTGAGGCGCGGATAGAAGAAGAAGTCTTCTCCGCCTGCGGTGCTTTTGGGCGCGGTCAGACCGGCTTCGCCCAGCACATCCACGATCGCCGCGCTGATCAGCGCGGTGGCGTCGTCATGAATATCCGCCGCCGGAATCTCTTTTAGCAGTTTGATCTCGGCCGTTGCGCCGTAAGCCGCCGCGCTGTACTCAATGGCGCGGATCACTTTTGCTTTCAGCTCGTCCATCGCGTCATTCCGCGACGAACGCAGGTCCCAGCATACCGTGGCGTTATCAGGAATGGAGTTGGTCACGCCGGCGTCGCACAGAAAACGGGTAGCCTTGGCGCTCCAGGTCAGGTGCGGCGCCAGCGGAACCGCCTTCACCGCCATGACGGCGTTGGCGGCGGCTTCCAGCGCGTTCACGCCCAGATGCGGCCGCGCGCCGTGCGCCGGTTGGCCGTGAAAGGTGACTTCCAGCGTGCTGCTGGCGGAATAGTGCATCGCCGGTATCGCCTCGCCCAGCAGGCACTCTTCCACCGGGCGCAGGTGAAAGCCGAGGATCATGTCCACGTCGTCGATGGCGCCGCCTTCCACCATGGCGATGGCGCCGGTACCCAGCTCTTCGGCGGGCTGAAACAGGATCTTCAACCGTCCTTTTTTCACCACGCCATCGCGCATCAGTTCCTGAGCGGCGGTCAGCACCACCGACGAGTGGGCGTCGTGTCCGCAGGTGTGGCGGGCGCAAAACTCACCGTCAATGATGTGACCCAATGCATCCATATCGGCGCGCAACGCCAGCACCGGGCCGGGCACGCCGCTGTTCAGTTCCGCCACGATGCCGGTGGTGCCGTTGACGCCGCGGGTAAGACGGTAGCCCGCTGCTTCCAGCTGCGCGGCCAGATAATCGGAGGTCTTGAATTCCTGGAATCCCAGTTCCGGAATGGTGTGCAGGTAACGATAGTGATCGAATACGTTGGACATAACGTCCCTCTTGGTGTTCGTCAAAATGATGGTCAGACCGCGGTGTACCCCGCGGTCGATATCAACAGTAAGAGCCATCCAGCAGGAGTCATCCAGCAAGAGTTATGCCAGATGAAAGCGATGTGCGATGAACGCGATGCCAGATAAATAGGAACAATAGGAGATAAGGAACACGGTCTGGCGCGCGATTCCCACTTAGCGACGCGAGTTATTCACCGTGCGTTGCCGGCATGATAAACCCCCTTTCGCCACAAGGTAACGCGATGCCCCATCAGGGCGTCTATCCTCACCGAACGCGGGCATTGCCTGCACCTGACAGGTGCCTGTTGGGATAGGCGTTGATTGGTCTGACGGCGCGAGTTATCCATCTCCGCCGCGGGATGAGAAGGCGATGGCGGGGTAGGGTGGCAAGGTCAGCTGCGCGGCGTAGCGGGCATCGGTTTGATGCCGTTCCGCGCAGTGACGCTGGTAGCGGTGGCGATGACGTCAGTGCATGCCGGGAACGGCGGCGTCGGCGTTGATGCGCAGACCCTCGGCGTCGAACACCAGACAGTGAACGGCGTCGAAACCGACGGTAATCGCCTGCCAGGGGCGGAACTGCACGTCGCCGGGCAGCAGGATTTTGACGCCATCGTGGCCGTAGCACTGGCCGAACAGGTAGGTGTTGTTGCCCAGCCGTTCCACCACTTCGCACTGAAAGGCCAGCGTGGCCTGATGCGATGGCTGAATGCCAAGGTGCTCGGGGCGAATTCCCAGCGTGACGGCGTCGCCGGGCTGTAGCGGCGTAGTCTCAATATCCAGCGTCAGCGTTTTATCCGCCGTCAGCGTCACGGTCAACTGATGCGGCTGCCAGGCGACGACGGTCGCGGGCAGGAAATTCATTTTGGGCGAGCCGATAAAACCGGCGACGAAGCGATTGACCGGGTTGTAGTACAGCGCCATCGGCGAGCCGGTCTGCTCCACCTTGCCGTTGTTCATCACCACGATTTTGTCGGCCAGCGTCATCGCCTCCACCTGGTCGTGGGTGACATACACCATAGTGGTTTTCAGCTCCTGATGCAGCTTGGCGATGTGCAGGCGCATGTCGACCCGCAGTTCGGCGTCGAGGTTGGAGAGCGGTTCATCGAACATGAACACTTTCGGGTTGCGCACGATGGCGCGACCGATGGCGACGCGCTGGCGCTGGCCGCCGGACAGTTGTTTAGGCTTGCGGTCCAGCAGGTGGGACAACTGCAAGGTTTTGGCGACCATTTCGACCTGATGGCGAATCTCCGCCTTCGGCACCTTGTTGACCTTCAGCCCGTAGCCCATGTTTTCCGCCACCGTCATGTGCGGGTAGAGCGCGTAGGACTGAAACACCATCGCCACGCCGCGGTGGGCCGGCGCGACGTCATTCATCACTTCGTCATCAATCAGAATTTTGCCATCGCTAATCTCTTCCAAACCGGCGATCATCCGCAGCAACGTAGACTTGCCGCAGCCGGAAGGCCCGACAAACACCGCGAATTCACCCGCCTGAATATCCAGATTGATATTGTGCAGCGTTTCCGTTTTGCCAAAGCGTTTGGTGACATTTTTTAAGCATATGCTGGACATCCGTTTTTCCTCAACGGGTTATCAATACGGTGACCGCAGGGGCGGGCCGGGTAGTGCTGATAAGTGTATGTACTACGTATAACAAATTTTTGGACCAGCCTGACGGCGCTTTTACGTTGAGATGACTATAACCACCTTGTTTTTAGCGCCCTATCGGCATGTTTCATTTCTGCAATTGTGATCACACAATAGTCACTTTCCTGTCGTCATATCCCCACTGGTAGCGTAGCGTATAACATCATCGCTGGTGAAAAACCGGGTATTTAAAGCCCTATAAAATCAGCCACGATGTTTTTGTTAATGCGAAGTGCCAGGTTTTTTGCTTAAAAATGTTATACCTTCACATGAGGTCGATAATGAAAACCAAAACGCTTACCGCCCTACTGCTCTCCGCCACCGCTGCCGGCCAGCTGGCGGCCTTTCCGGTACATGCCGCGCAGCAGCTGACCGTTTGGGAAGATATCCGGAAATCGGATGGCATCAAGGACGCCATCGGGGATTTCGAAAAACAGTACAACGTCAAAGTGAACCTGCAGGAAATGCCGTATGCCCAGCAGCTGGAAAAACTGCGGCTGGACGGCCCGGCGGGCATCGGCCCCGATGTGCTGGTGATCCCCAACGATCAACTGGGCGGCGCGGTGGTGCAGGGGCTGATTGCGCCGCTGAAACTCGATCAGGCGGCGCAAGACAGCTTCACCGATGCGTCGATGGCGGCATTTCGCATGAACAACCAGGTGTACGGCCTGCCGAAAGCGGTGGAAACCCTGGTGCTGATTTACAACAAGGAGCAGGTGAGCAAACCGCTGGCCAGCCTGCAGGAGTGGTATGACTTTTCCCGGCAGCAGCAGGCGCAGAATAAGTTCGGGCTGCTGGCGAAGTTCGATCAGATCTACTACAGCTGGGGCGCGATCGGGCCGATGGGCGGCTATATTTTCGGCAAAAATGACAAAGGCTTCGGCAAAAATGACAAAGGCTTCGGCAAAAACGACAAAGGCGGCCTCAACCCGTTGGATATCGGCCTGAACACGCCGGGCGCGGTGGACGCGGTGACGCTGCTGCGTAAGTTTTACGCCGATAAGCTGTTTCCGGCGGGGATCATCGGCGATAACGGGCTGAACGCCATCGATTCACTGTTCACCGAGAAAAAAGCGGCGGCGGTTATCAACGGCCCCTGGGCGTTCCAGCCCTATGAAGCCGCCGGCATTCACTACGGCGTGGCGCCGCTGCCGCTGCTGCCGGACGGCAAACCGATGAGCTCGTTCCTGGGCGTGAAAGGGTATGTAGTCTCGACCTGGAGTAAGGACAACGCGCTGGCGCAACGGTTTATCGAATTCATCAACCAGCCGCGCTACGTGAAGGTCCGCTATCAACGCACCGGCGAGATACCGCCGCAAAAAAGCATGATTGACGATCCGCTGATTAAAAACGACGAGAAAGCCAGCGCGGTCGCCATCCAGGCCGCCAGAGCCGTGCCGATGCCGGGCATTCCGGAAATGGGCGAAGTCTGGGGGCCGGCCAACGCGGCGCTGGAGCTGAGCATGACCGGCAAACAGGAGCCGAAAGCGGCGCTCGATAACGCCGTGAAGCAAATCAAGATGCAGGTCGAGGCGATGCAGGCCAGCAATCAGTAATAACCGTCATCCGTTAACGCAGTAGGCCACACCGAGCGGGAGGGCGACTTCCCGCGACTAGAAGGAGCAGCGTGTGATTATCAGTTCCGGCGAACCCCTGTCCGGGGAAAAGCGCACCCGACGCCACGCCTGGGTCGCGGCGTTGTGCGCGGTGCTGCCCGGCGGCGGGCAGTTTTATCATCGCCAGTGGGCGAAGGGCATGATTTTTCTGGTGCTGCTCGGCAGCTATCTGGGGGTGTTTCATGACTTTCTGCGTACCGGCCTGTGGGGCGTGTACACCCTGGGGGAAGAGGTGCCGCGCGACAACTCTATCTTCCTGCTGGCGGAAGGGATCATCAGCCTGCTGATTATCGCCTTTGGCGTGCTGATCTACGCCTTGTCGATAAACGATGCCTGGCGTAATGGCAAACGGCGGGATGACGGACTGGCGCTGAACAGCGTGCGGCAGCAGTACCGCCTGCTGCTGAGCGAAGGCTTTCCTTACCTGATGATTACCCCGGGCTTCATTCTGCTGGTGTTCGTGGTGATTTTCCCGATCCTGTTCGGTTTCGCCATCGCGTTTACCAATTACAACCTGTACCACACGCCGCCCGCCAAACTGGTGGAGTGGGTCGGGATGAAGAACTTCGTCAGCATTTTTACCCTCAGCATCTGGCGCTCGACCTTTCTGGACGTGTTGCAATGGACGGTGGTCTGGACGCTGCTGGCGACCACGTTGCAGTGTACGGTGGGGGTGTTGCTGGCGATTTTGGTTAACCAGAAAGATCTGCGCTTTAAGCCGCTGATCCGCACGATTTTCATTCTGCCGTGGGCGGTGCCGGGGTTCGTCACCATTCTGGTGTTCGCCGGCATGTTCAACGATTCGTTCGGCGTCATCAATAATGCCATTCTGGCGTCTGTGGGCATCAGCCCGAAAGCCTGGCTGACCGATCCGTTCTGGACCAAAACGGCGTTGATCATGATGCAGACCTGGCTCGGATTCCCGTTTGTGTTCGCCATGACCACCGGTGTGTTGCAGGCCATTCCGGACGATCTGTACGAAGCGGCCACGATGGACGGCGCCAGCCGCTGGACGCAACTGCGCACCATTACGTTGCCGCTGGTGCTGTACTCCATCGCGCCGATCATCATCACCCAGTACACCTTCAATTTTAACAATTTCAACATCATCTATCTGTTCAACAACGGCGGACCCGCCGTCGCCGGTTCCAATGCCGGGGGCACCGACATTCTGGTGTCCTGGATTTACAAACTGACGATGTCGTCGTCCCAGTATGCGATTGCCGCCACCATCACCATCCTGCTGTCGATTTTCGTGGTCGGGCTGGCGCTGTGGCAATTCCGGGCGACCCGGTCATTCAAGAACGATGAGATGGCATAAGGGGAGAATGATGGCGACGACTCAAGGCATCAACCGTCAGGATATTCATCGTCAGAGCGCCGAACGTCAGGGCGTGCATCATAAAAGTATCAAACGCGAGAAAGCCCTTCGGCTTGCGCTGTCCTGGCTGGTGATTATCGCGGTGTCGGTGGTGATCATTTATCCGCTGGTGTGGACGGTCGGGGCGTCGCTCAATGCCGGCAACAGCCTGTTGAGCACCTCGATTATTCCGGAAAATCCGTCCTTTCAGCATTACGAGGAGCTGTTCAACGGTCAGGTCAATTACCTGACCTGGTACTGGAACTCGATGAAAATCAGCTTCCTGACCATGATCCTGACGCTGGTAAGCGTCAGTTTCACCGCCTACGCGTTTTCGCGTTTCCGTTTCAAAGGACGGCAAAACGGCCTGATGCTGTTTTTGCTGTTGCAGATGATCCCGCAGTTCTCCGCGCTGATCGCCATTTTTGTGCTGTCGCAGCTGCTGGGGTTGATCAACAGCCATCTGGCGCTGGTGCTGATTTATGTCGCCGGCATGATCCCGATGAACACCTATTTGATGAAGGGCTATCTGGACGCGATTCCCCGCGAGCTTGACGAATCGGCGCGCATGGACGGGGCGGGCAATTTCCGTATTTTCATCGAGATCATTATTCCCTTGTCCAAGCCGATCATCGCCGTGGTGGCGCTGTTTTCCTTCACCGGTCCGCTGGGGGATTTCATCCTGTCCAGCACCATCCTGCGCACCCCGGATAAGTACACCCTGCCTATCGGTTTATACAACCTGGTGGCGCAGAAAATGGGAGCCAGTTACACCACCTACGCCGCCGGCGCGGTGCTGATTGCCGTGCCGGTCGCGTTGCTTTACCTGATGCTGCAAAAATATTTTGTCTCCGGCCTTACCTCAGGCAGTACCAAAGGATAATCGCGATGAAAAAGATGATACCCGCATTACTGGCTGTTTCCCTGTCGCTGGGCGCGATGCCGCTCATGGCGGCGGAGTCTGTCGTTATTAAACCACTGCGCAATGCCCCGGCCGATTTTATCAAGGGCGCGGATATCTCCACGTTGCTGGAAGTGGAGCGTCAGGGCGGCGTGTTTTATGACGAAAACCACGTGCGCGTCGACCCGGTCGCGCTGCTGAAAAAGAATGGCGTTAACTACATCCGGCTGCGTTTGTGGGTTGACCCCCGCGATGCTGCCGGGCGTCCTTACGGCGGCGGCGATAACGATCTGGCGACCACATTGACGCTGGCCAAACGCGCCAAAGCGCAGGGTATGAAGCTGTTGCTGGATTTCCACTACAGCGACTTCTGGACCGACCCCGGCAAGCAGTTCAAGCCGAAAGCCTGGGCCAGCCTGTCGTACGATCAACTGAAAGTCGCCATTCATGACTATACCCGCGACACCATCGCCCGTTTCAAGAAGGAAGGGGTGCTGCCGGATATGGTGCAGATCGGCAATGAGGCTAACGGCGGCATCCTGTGGCCGGAAGGCAAAAGCTGGGGGCAGGGCGGCGGCGAATTCGACCGGCTGGCCGGCCTGCTGAACGCCGCGATCGCCGGCCTGCGTGAAAACCTCAGCTCGCCGGGGCAGGTCAAAATCATGCTTCATCTGGCGGAAGGCACCAAGAACGACACCTTCCGCTGGTGGTTTGATGAAATCACCAAGCGCGGCGTACCGTTCGATGTGATCGGCCTGTCGATGTACACCTACTGGAACGGCCCGATCAGCGCGTTAAAAGCCAACATGGACGACATCAGCCAGCGCTACAACAAGGACGTCATCGTGGTTGAGGCCGCCTACGGTTACACCCTGGCTAACTGCGATAACGCCGAAAACAGCTTTAGCGAAAAGGAAGCGACGGCGGGCGGTTACCCGGCCACGGTACAAGGGCAGGCCGATTTCATCCGCGACCTGATGCAAAGCGTGATTGACGTACCGAAAAAGCACGGTAAAGGCGTGTTCTATTGGGAACCGACCTGGATAACGCCGCCGGGAAATACCTGGGCCACCGAAGCCGGTATGAATTACATCAACGACCACTGGAAATTGGGCAACGCCCGTGAAAATCAGGCGTTATTTAATTGTCAGGGGGAGGTGCTGCCTTCGATAAAAGTCTTTAAGTAAATACCCGGCATACTTCAGTTGCAAGTACGTTGGCTTTATTGCAATTCGAATTATTTTGGGTATGCCCCGTCATATTTCACGTGCAGGCGCGTTGGCGGCCCCGGCTTATTGTTGGGGAATGATGTGGTTGCCGCCTGCCTGCATAGTGAAATAGCGGGAATATACCGTCTGCCTATTCAGTATTAAGGATGTTTTATGAAACGATTTCCGCCTTTGAATCCGAAGGTCGATGGGTTATTACATGGCGCTGATTATAATCCGGAGCAATGGGAGAATTACCCCGGCATTATTGACGACGATATCGCCATGATGAAACAGGTAAAATGCAATGTAATGTCGGTCGGTATTTTCAGCTGGGCCAAACTGGAGCCGCAGGAGGGCGTGTACCGGTTCGACTGGCTGGATGAGGTTCTCGATAAATTATACCGGCAGGGTATTTCGGTGTTTCTGGCGACACCCAGCGGCGCACGCCCGGCCTGGATGTCGCAACGTTACCCGGAAGTGCTGCGCGTAGGGCGCGATCGGGTGCCGGCGCTGCACGGTGGTCGTCACAATCACTGCCTGTCATCGCCGGTCTATCGGGATAAGGTTCAAAAAATCAATACATTGCTGGCGGAGCGCTACGGGCGTCACCCGGCGGTGATCGGCTGGCATATTTCCAATGAATACAGCGGCGAGTGCCATTGCGAGCGCTGTCAGCGGGCGTTTCGCACCTGGCTGCAGGCGCGTTACCAGACGCTGGATAACCTCAATCACGCCTGGTGGAGCGATTTCTGGAGCCATACCTACAGCGACTGGTCACAGATTGAATCGCCGGCGCCGCAGGGCGAAGTGTCCATTCACGGGTTGAACCTTGACTGGCGACGCTTTAATACCGCGCAGGCGACCGATTTCTGCGCGCAGGAAATCGCCCCGTTGAAGCGGGTGAACCCGGCTATCCCGGCGACCACCAACTTCATGGAGTACTTTTACGATTACGACTACTGGCAGCTGTCGCGCGTGCTGGACTTCATCTCCTGGGACAGCTACCCGATGTGGCACCGGGACAAGGACGACGCCACGCTGGCCTGTTATATCGCCCTGTTTCACGATCTGATGCGTTCGCTGAAGCAGGGCAAGCCGTTTGTGTTGATGGAATCGACCCCCAGCGTCACCAACTGGCAGCCGCTCAGCAAGCTCAAGAAGCCGGGTATGCATATTCTCTCCTCGCTGCAGGCGGTGGCCCACGGCGCGGATGCGGTGCAGTACTTCCAGTGGCGCAAGAGCCGCGGCTCGGTGGAAAAATTCCACGGCGCGGTGGTGGATCATGTCGGCCATGTTGATACCCGCGTCGGCCGCGAAGTGGCGCAGCTCGGCCAGATTTTGTCGCAACTGGATGCGGTGGCGGGCAGCCGGGTAGAGGCGCAGGTAGCGATCCTGTTTGACTGGGAAAGCCGCTGGGCGATGGATGATGCGCAGGGGCCGCGCAATGCCGGGTTGGAGTACGAAAAAACGGTGGCGGAACACTACCGCCCGTTCTGGGAGCAGGGGATCGCCGTCGATGTCATCAACGCCGACGGCGATTTCAGCGGCTACCGGCTGTTGATTGCGCCGATGCTGTACATGGTGCGGCCGGGGTTTGCCGAGCGCGTCGAGCAGTTTGTGCGCCAGGGCGGGCACGTGGTGGTGACCTACTGGAGCGGCATCGTTAACGAAAGCGACCTGTGTTATCAGGGCGGATTCCCCGGCCCGTTGCGCCCGGTGCTGGGCATCTGGTCAGAAGAGATCGACTGTCTGGCCGACGGCGAATATAACCGGGTGTTGGGGCTGGCGGACAATGATATCGGGCTGAAAGGGCCGTATCAGGCGCGCCACCTGTGCGAGTTGATCCACCTTGAAGGCGCGACGGCGCTCGCCAGCTACTGCGACGATTTCTATGCCGGCCGGCCGGCGGTGACGGTAAATCACGTCGGCGCAGGGAAAGCCTGGTATGTGACCTCGCGTAACGATCTGGCGTTCCAGCGCGATTTCTTTGCCGCCATCATGCGTGAGCTGGCTCTGCCGCGGGCGCTGGATATCCCGCTGCCGCCGGCGGTGACGGCCCATCGCCGTACCAACGGCGACGAAGAGTTTATCTTCATCGAAAACTACAGTGCGTTGCCGCAGCCTATCCAGTTGCCCGCCGGGTATAGCGATATGCTGACCGGGTTGCCGCTGGTGGATGTTGTCCTTTCCGCCTGGGATTGCCGGGTGATTCGTCGCCGTCTGGTCTGACGGCGTTCAGCCTGCGCCCATCGCCGCTGCCGGCATGGGCGCTTTCTTCTGGGCGATGAACCGCCACGCCGGCGGGCGTCGCCGCGTACCGTACGATACCTTCAGAGGAGTATGCTCATGGTCAGTCTGCATTCTGTTATGCGTTATTTTTCGCATCCGAAACCGACGCCGGAATTAAGCGACGACGATAAACAGCAGATTCAGCGTCTGCTGCGGTTATTTGGCGGGCGGGATAATATCGAGCAGGTCGATGCCTGTATTACCCGGCTGCGTGTGACGGTAAAAAACCTGAGTCTGGTTGATTCACAAGGATTACAACAGGAAGGCGCGTTGGGCGTCATTATTCTTGGGCAACAGGTTCATGCCATATTCGGTAAGCAGTCGGATGCCTTACGTAAGTTACTGGAGGAACATTTCTCCCGGCCGGAATAGCCGCACCGTCAATAAAAGTCATTAAATTGAGTCAGATAATAAATACAAAATATACGGATATACCCAAAATAATTCGAGTTGCGGGACAACACGCTGGCGTGTTGAACAACGCAACGCGTTGGCCCTTTAGGGCAAGGTTCAGAATGAGCCTTGTAACGCGGCAACCGAGTGAATCCCCAGGAGCTTACATAAGTAAGTGACTGGGGTGAGCGAGGGCAGCCAACGCACCTGCAACTTGAAGTATGACGGGTATAAATAAAAAAGAGGATAACCCGGCGATTATCCTCAAAACGATTACAGCGATATCGTAATTAAACAGGGAAAGCAATAATGATGAAGAAAAACAATGATGAAAATAAACGTCCGGAGAAACGCAATATCTGTGGCGATTAGCACCGGGTATTACCACCAGGCTTCCACCTGTACGCCAACGTTCCAGGTGTTATTGGCGGTGCCGTCTTTGAACGGTTTGCCGTCCTGACTGTCGTTCAGATAAGAGGTGTAGAGGCGCAATTCCGGGCGCGACATAAATGCCGGGCCTGCCGCCAGCGCCAGCGCCAGTGTGTATTTCTCACCGCTTTGTTTAAACGAGGTGCCGTTTTTGAAGTTGTCTTTCTGGGTGAAGGCGCCCACTTCGCCAATGCCGCGCACATAATCGGTAAACTGGTATTGCAGGCGTCCTACCAGCGACAGCAGCCGGGTTGTGTCGGTCGCTTCGTTGATGTGGTTAGCCGAACCCCAGGTCAACACGTGGTTGAACGATAACCGACTGGTGAGCGGGATCAGGCCGGTGTTGATGGCGCGATAACCGGTGGCGCTGTTGACCTGATTCCACATGTCGTACCAGCCGCCGCCCTGCGACACCATGTTTTGCGCCAGCCCTTTGTTGGCGTACTGCAGCACCACTTTGTTATAGCCGCCCAGCATGTCCTGACTGATTTCGCCGGTCAGCATTACGCCGTTGTCCGCGTCATACAGGCCGCCGAAGTCTTTCTGTTTTTTGGTGGTGTTCGGCATGGCGTAGTCGATGCCGAATTCCGTCCAGGCGCCTTTCCAGGGTTTCAGCCCGGCATAGCGGATATCGGCATAGTTGATGTTGACGTTGCTGTTGCCGTTGATGCGGTCGTCAACCGCGTTGGCGTCGCCGCGGATCCAGGCGACCGAAAGCGCGCCGGGGCCGAGCGTATAGTTTTCGATCCCGGCGCCGGAACCGGAGATATTCCAGTATTTGGTATCGATAATGTGCAAATCGTGACGCTGATAGTAGCGTTTACCGCCCCAGATTACGGCTTTAGGGTCGCCGGGGACCAGCCCCTTGATTTGCAGGTTCAACTGGCGCAGGCCGAACTGGGCGTCATCGCCGATGGTGGTTTCGTTATCGTTGGAGCCATCCGACACCATGCTGACCATGCTGTCGACGTAGAAACTGACGTCGTTTTTCTTGTACACCTCCGAGCCAAGTTCTACTTCGCCGTAGGTATCGTTTTCGTTACCCAGACGGCCCACTTTGTTTTTTTGCCATTGCGACATGCCGCCATCATTGGACACCCCCACGCCGCCGCGCAGATAGCCGTGAAAATCAATGGGGACGGTGGTGGCCTCTGCTGCCAGCAATGCCGGAGAGGTTAGTATGGCGGTGAGTGCGGTAGAGAGAGTAAGGAGTTTGGTGTTCATGGTGGCCTCTTGTTGTTATGTATTACGTTCACATTACGCATTCAATAAAATGCCTAAGCGTAAATACGAGCAACGGATTCGTTGTTTTATTGTGATTTAATGCAAATAAATCATTTTGTTTTGTAATGATTGGTGATGCGTGTCACGGGTTTTTGATATGTGAGCGTAATACTTGCATGTAATTTGGCCTGAGTGGGGTTCAGAACATGGTTTTTTCGCCGGGCCAACTGCTACAATCCCGGTAAAACCATGATGGGAAACCTGACCATGAAGTCGAAAAGCGCTACGTTAGAAGATGTTGCCCGCCACGCGGGTGTTTCTTATCAGACGGTATCGCGGGTGCTGAACAAATCTGCGAATGTCTCCGAGTCCACGCGCCGCAAGGTAGAGCAGTCCATCGAGCTGTTGCGTTATGTTCCCAACCGGCTGGCACAGCAACTGGTGGGTAAACAGAGCATGACGATAGGGCTGGTGACCACGTCGCTGGCCTTGCACGCGCCTTCGCAGGTAGCGGCGGCGGTGAAAAGATATGCGAATATGGAAAGCTATCAGGTGCTGATTTCCATGATTGATGAGAACGTCAATCATAGCATTCAGGATTCTATCAATGAACTCAAGTCACAGCGGGTTGATAAGGTTATCATCAACGTGCCGCTGGAGACGGAAGAAGCAGAGCACATCGCCGCCGACAATGACGATATTCTCTGCTTGTTTCTGGATGTTGACCCTTACAGTTCGGTATTCAACGTGTCGTTTAATCCGGCGGACGGCACGCGGGCCAGCGTGAAGTATCTGTATGAACTGGGGCACCGCGACTTTGCTTTACTGGCGGGGCCGGCCGGTTCGGTTTCGGCGCGCTTGCGACTGAAAAACTGGCTGGAAACCCTGGATGGGTACGGCCTGACGCCGACAACGGTGATTCACGGCAATTGGGATGCGCAAAGCGGCTACGCCGGCGCACTGCAGATGCTGCGCGAAACGCCGCAGTTCAGCGCGGTGCTGGTCGCCAACGATCAAATGGCGCTCGGCGTCTTGAGCGCTTTTCATCAGAATCAGCTGACCATCCCCGGCCAGAAATCGGTGATTGGTTACGACGGCACGTATGAAAGTTCGTTTTTCCATCCGGCGCTGACCACCGTCTCGCTGGACCTCGACCTGCAGGGCAAGGAAGCGGTGCACCGTCTGCTGAACGCCAACGACAGCGACATGCAGCGATCGTCGTCCATCCTGCCGGCCAGGCTGGTGATCCGTAATTCCACCGGCCCCCGCATTGATGAACAGCGCGATTTACAGCAAATCGCCGAAGAACTGCGCTTGATTGCGCATCGGTTGAGTCAGTAGCATTTTGCGGCACATCGCGGCTGGCGTTGTCGCCAGCCGATCAGGGTAAGGCCGGGCGTATGCTGCCCTGTCGTTAGGTGCGCTAAACCCGTGCGTTCAGACCGGGCGATGGCGGGAACAGGCGGTCATGCGTTCGATAAGCCAGCGGCCTGCGGGGCCCGGCGGGTTATCAATGCGGTACACGGCCGACATCAGCATGGACGGCTCGCTGACCGGTTCATCCTCAATGGTAAGCTTTACAAGGCGTCCGCTCTCAAGGTCCGACTGGATGGTATGCATCGGCATGCCGCCCCATCCCAACCCATTGAGCAAAAAAGCATGTTTGGCAAACAGGTCCGCCAGCCGCCAGGTTTTGGGGGACATGACGCCAAACTCTCGCCCTTTGGAGTGCTCAGAGCGATCGGTCAGTACCAGTTGGACATGGTTGGCGAGTTCCTGTCTGGGGATCGGCCCCTGCAACGCGGCGAGCGGGTGGTCCGCGGCGGCGACCATAGCGAAGGCGACGCGGGCTAAGGGTTCGGTGACGATGCCCGGTGGCGTCACCGGAAGAAAACCGACGATGCCGACGCTGGCGTGCCTGTCCAGTACCGGCTGATACGCCGCTCCCAGCGCTTCAACATAGACGCGTAATGGCACGTCGGGAAACTGTTCACGGAACGCTTTGGCCGCGTCAGTCAGCACGTCAATCGGGAAGAAGACGTCGACCACGACGGTCAGTTCAGGCTCCAGCCCGGCGGCCATGCCTTTGGCGCGTGATTTCATGGCGTCAACGCCGGCGACGATATTGCGGGCGTTGGACAGTAACGCCGTCCCCGCCGGCGTCAGCCTCGGGTAGCGGCCGCTGCGATCAAAAAGCGTAACATCAAGCTGCTCTTCCAGACCGCGTACCAGCTCGCTGATGGCGGACTGCGCGCGCCTGAGCCGACGCGCCGCCGCCGAGAAGCTTCCTTCATCAACCGCAGCAATGAATGTTCGTAATTGATCCAGCGACACGCCATCGAGCATAGGGAATCCTGATGTATCTGATATGGAGATGGTATATATAATAATATAACGTCTATTCAGATTATTTGCAGGGTGAAATACTCCAGTCGTCATCCATACGCCGGCCTGTTCCGGCCTTGTTCAGGAGATCTACCTGTGAGCATTCTGCATATTGATTCCAGCATTCTCGACAGCCATTCCGTGAGCCGCCTGCTGTCAGCCGACATTGTGGCCAGACAACGCGACATTCATCCGGAGAAAACCGTTATTCGTCGGGATCTCGTCGCTGACGCGGCATTACATCTGTCCCCCGACCATCTCGCCGTTTTTCAGGGCGGTACGCCGGGCACGCCGGCGCTTGGTCAAGATATCGTCCTTGGCGGCGTTTACATCAACGAGTTGTTCGCCGCCGACGTCATCGTCATCGGCGCGCCGATGTACAACTTCTCGATCCCTTCCCAGCTCAAAGGTTGGATCGACCGCGTTCTGGTCGCCGGGCGTACCTTCCGCTACACCGAAAACGGGCCGGAAGGACTGCTGCCGGCCGGCAAGAAGGTTTTCATCGCCTCGGCGCGCGGCGGCATCTACAGCGGCGCCAGCCCGGCGGCTCAATTCGATCATCAGGAACCCTATCTGACGGCCGCGCTCAATTTCATCGGCCTGACCGATATCACCATTATTCGTGCGGAAGGTCTGGCGCTCGGCGATGAAGCAAAAACCGCGGCGATTGCCAGGGCCAGAGCGGAAATCGACGCGCTCATCGCCTGACTTACCGCCCGGAGGGAGCGGTGTTGCACGGTGCCGGCCTGCCGTTGATGGCTATCGGCACCGCCCGATCTCGCTTCCCGTTTCAAAAAATTGCTTTCCGCTGCAAAAGACGGTTCTTCGCTGCAAAAAGGTATCGCTTATGGCACATCATCAGGCTTTCTCTGCGACAACGCGCCCCATCGTTCACCGCACTTCGGGTCAACGCCTTGGTCCTCTCACCCGGATGATGTCACCGGGCGATCTGGGGCAGTGGGTCAAGCCGTTCGTTTTTCTGGATCTGTTCGAGTCTGTGCCCTCAACCGGCACGGGGTTCAGACCGCATCCGCATTCGGGTATTGCAACGCTCACCACTTTCCTCGAAGGCAGCATGACCTATGGCGATACCACCGGAAAACAGGGGGCGATGACCGCGGGATCGGTCGAGTGGATGCGTGCCGGCAGCGGGGTGTGGCACGCCGGCGAGCCTGCGCCAGACCACATGATGCGTGGATATCAGCTCTGGATTGCGCTGCCGCCATCGCTTGAGCTTGCGCCTGCGCAGAGCCTGTATCTGGAACCGGAACAGATCGCGCGCGACGGGCCGGCGCGCATCCTGCTTGGTCGCTATGGCGACAAAGTCAGCCCGATTCCGCTGCCCGTGTCCATCACCTACCTTCACGTCCGACTGGCGGACGGCGAACGCTGGACCTACCAACCCGCCGCCGATCACGATACGGCGTGGCTGGCGCTGAACAGCGGCAAGCTGCATGTCGGCGGTACGGTGCTTGAGCGCGAACTGGCGGTGTTCGCGCAAGGTAATGAGGCAATCGGGATGACGGCCGAGGGCGAGGTCGAGCTGGTCATCGGTTCAGCGGCTAAACATCCGCATCCGCTCGTGATGGGCGCGTATTCAGTTCACACCTGTATCGAGGCGCTCGCCGAAGGCGAACGTACGATCAACCAACTGCAACACAGCCCGGCGTTCGCCGCGCTTAACCGCCGCGAAGCGCGGTGGTCATAACGTCATTTAAAAGGAACTGTCTGTATGCAAAAGAAATCTGTCCTTGTTATTGGCGGTGGGGCGGCAGGGCACCAGATCGCTTATCAACTGCGCGATGCGGCGAACGTGACCCTCGTTGATCCCAAAACCTACTGGGAAGTGCCGATGGCGGTCCCGCGTTTGCTGGTCGCTCCTGACAGTCTGCCGGCGCAAATCCCTTATGACAGCTTCATCGGCACGGTGCGGTTCATACAGGGTAAAGCGGTGGGGTTGACCGACCACAACGCGCACGTGGCGCTGACGGATGGCAGCGAAGGCACGGTGTCATTCGATTATGCGGTGATCGCCACCGGGTCAGCGTATATCGATCCGCTTATCAAGGCCCAGGCGCCGTTGAGTACAAGCCGCACCGCCGAAATCCGGTCGATGCACAAACGTCTGCGGGAGGCACGCTCCGTGGTGGTGGCGGGGGCCGGGCCGGTTGGTATCGAGATTGCCGCAGAGCTGTGCGAGGCGTTTCCCGATCTGGCAATCACCGTGGTTCACAGTGGTAAGACGGTACTGAATAGCGCACCGGACAAATTTCCCCAATGGGCGGAAAAAGATCTGCGCGACAAAGGCGTTAAATTTGCGCTCAACGATCGCGTTGTGCTGCCCGCGCCCGGTGAACAGCCTGTGGACGGTAAGGTCGTCACTCACTCGGGACTTATGCTCGCGGCCGATGTCGTCATCTGGGCGGCGGGAGCGAAGCCGGTGACTGATTTTGTGGCCAGATCGTGGCCTGAGGCGGTGCAACGCAACGGCTTGATCAACGTCGATCACTATCTGCGTGTGGAAGGTCATGACCGGGTGTTCGCTGCCGGTGATATTACTAACCTGCCTGAAAACCGGCTGGCGATTATCGCCGGGCTGCACGCCAAATCGATTGTTGCGAACATCAAGCTGTTGATAGCCGCGAATCAGCCGTCCGAGGCCAGGCTTAAACCTTACAAACCGGTACAGCCCGGTAAAGGCATGGGTAAAGTCATGGTGGTCACGCTTGGCCGCAACGACGGTCTGACTTCGCTACCGTTCGGTCAATTCCGGGCGCCATTTTTCGCCCGCAAGATCAAA
The DNA here is from genome assembly GCF_002812485.1 of Dickeya fangzhongdai. Lineage (NCBI taxonomy): Bacteria > Pseudomonadati > Pseudomonadota > Gammaproteobacteria > Enterobacterales > Pectobacteriaceae > Dickeya > Dickeya fangzhongdai. The sequence goes on along the minus strand of NZ_CP025003.1, from coordinate 3,455,081 downwards.
GCGCGCGATATGCTGGTGGGGATGTCACGCAAGGCCGTTGGCCTTTGACAAAAGGATGTGTTCTCGTGTCACTGTAGCCATCAGAAAGCGGATTATTTGCGGGAAATAATCATGTGAATCAAATAAATGAATAGCAGCTAGTTGAGTAGCTGCTATTTGTCTGCAACACCGCGACTGGTTTGGCAAACGACGATGTGTTTGCCAAACCACGACGTGTTCGTCAAACCACGATGGAAGCGATTATGCCGTGGTGTTGATGTTGCGGCCGATTGCCGGATTAGCGGGCAACTGCGGAATGGACTGAATGAGACTGGCTACCGTATCCTTCTGATTATCCAGTGATTTCTTCAGAACACTCGTACTGATCTCGCTGCTCAGTTGCATGTTGCTAAGACCGGTGGAAAGTGATGCGATCTGTGAAACATCCATCTTGGTTATCCTGTTTCTGCGTTTGAAGAGGCCCGATATGCAAGGGGGAATTCCCTGCCCATCAGTACACCGATGAGCTGGCGGCATATGCGCCAGCTTTTTTATGGTATCGGTTTTTTCTGTTCAAACTTTAGGCTAGCAGACAGAGCACATTACCGCCGCTCTTTTCATCTCATCGCACTATCTTTATCAGCGAGCTATTTTTCTCAAAGAACCATTTGTCTCGACGAACCATTTGTCTCGACGAACCATTTGTCTCGAAGAACTATTCGTCGAAGAACCAGTAGCCTTGATTAACCAGCTCGGTCAGTTCCGCAACGAAAGCCGGATTGCGCAGCGCCTCGCCGAGTTCCTTTTTCCCGAGAGTGGTGTAACGGCACAGCGCATCGGCGGCTTCCGGGGCGACCGTTTCCAGCCTTTCGCTGTTGATGAAAAAACTGTCGCCGATATGCAGCACCCGCAGTCCGCTTAAGCGGGTCAGGATTTCGCCGGACATCAGGGCGTCGGCAATCTCATCCGGCTCATAGGGCGGCTCTGCGGGGGCGATATCCAGCTCGTGGCGCGGCGTCGTCACGAAGCGACCGAACCACTGTTTAAAGTCTTCCGGCTGATTGAGCATGTCGATCATCATCGCGCGCAGGCGGTCGAGCTCATACGCTTCCACCCGGCCTGGATGTTCCCGGCAGGTTAAATCAGGGTCGCTGTAGTGCTCGCCGCCGAGATCGTTTTCCAGCGCATAGTCGGCAAAACTGCTGATTAAATCCCTGCCGTTTGGCCCGCGGAAGCCGACCGAGTAATTGAGCGTGGTTTCAAAGGTGAAGCCGTCGTGCGGGAAGCCCGGCGGAATATATAAAATGTCGCCCGCTTCAAGCTCTTCATCGATGATCGGCGTGAAAGGATCAACGTGCAGCAGCGCCGGATGCGGGCAGAACTGCCGCATCGGCAGCTTATCGCCAACGCGCCAGCGGCGGCGGCCCATCCCCTGAATGATAAACACGTCGTACTGGTCGATATGCGGTCCGACGCCGCCGCCCGGTACGGAAAAGGAGATCATCAGGTCGTCTAAACGCCAGTCCGGCAGCACGCGAAACGGACGTACCAGCTCGGCAGACGGGGCATGCCAGTGATTAACCGCCTGGGCTAACAGCGACCAGTCGGTTTCCCCTAAATGATCGAACTGCTCAAACGGCCCGTTCCACGCCTGCCACTGTCCATTAACATGGCTGACGATGCGGCTGTCCACCTCCGGCTCCATCGCCAGTCCCGCCAGTTCATCCGGCGTAATGGGGTCGACGAAGTTCGGGAACGCATTTTTTAATACAACAGGTTGTTTTTGCCAGTATTTTTCTAAAAATTCGGGCCAGTTAAGGTTAAGTTGATAAGCCATACTTTCACACCAGTGAGAAGACAAACGGGCCTGATTATAAAGAGGCTAACGTCCGTACCGCCTTGTCATTGGTCAAGATCGCGCGCTCGGGGAATCATCATGTGGTGGAAGACCGGTTATGGCTGGAGCAGAATCGTGGCGGAGAAACGCCATCTTATACGAGGGGGCGACCATGCCTGTATCAGTCTAAAAGCCCGGTCTAGACCGGGCATAGCAGATATCAACCTGGATCAGGCAGTGGCTCAGCGTCAGGCCGTTAATACGATTTTCCCGACGTTAAGGCCATCCTCCATGCGCTGATGAGCAACACTGGCCTCTGCCAGAGGGAATACGCTATCAATAACCGGTGACAACCCATCTTTGCCGAAATGAGACAGCCAGCGCGCTCTGAACCGCCGGGACATCTCATGCTTCACATCCTGGGAACGCGATTTCATGACCGTTCCGATGATCTGCAAGTGACGATAAAGAACACGATCCAGCGGAAGTTTCGCGTTTTCAATGCCCCCCATAATGCCAATCTGTATCAGACGTCCACCGAAATTGAGTGAATTCACATTACGTTCCAGGTAGGACGCACCAATAAAATCAAGGATGAGATCCACGCCGCGGTTATCGGTCAGATCGGAAACGACGTTGGCAAAATCCTCTTTAACGTAATCGATGGCATGGTCCGCCCCCATGCGATGGACAAGCGCGTGCGCCGTCTCCTGGGCGGTGGTGATGACCGTCGCACCGACCGCATGAGCCAGTTGCACCGCAGCACCGCCAACGCCGCCGGCGCCGGCATGAATGAGGACGGTTTCACCCGCTTTCAGTTTACCAAGATGGATTAACGCTTCATGTGCGGTAACAAAGGTCTCGGTAATGGCGGCTGCATGAATATAATCAAGACTTGCCGGGATGGGCATCGCCATACGGTAATCAATGCGGGAAACCTCGGCATACGCACCGCCACCGACGATCCCCATCACTCGGTCGCCGATGGCATACCCCTTAACCTGATCCCCTACCGCAATGACATCACCGGCGATTTCGAGACCCATGATGGTTGAGTCGCCAAAATCCGGACGTCCATATCCGCCTTTACGATGCGTCAAATCGGCACGATTAACGCCAGCGGCACGTGTCCGTACCAGCAGGTCATTGGGACGAATTTCGGGTTCCGGAACCTCACGGAGTTTGAGCACATCAGGTGCTCCAAACTGGTCAAAAATGATTGATTTCATGGCTGTTTCCTGTGAAAAAATTGGTTTAAACGGGGTGCCGGCATAAATGGATATACCGGCAGGGTATGTTCAGGCTGCGCCGTCCTCGCTGAATGTTGCGTTCGCGACTGCCGATGCGGTGATGGCGGCAGGAAAGCCTGCGTAGAAAGCCAGATGGGTGATGACCGCGCTGAGTTCTTCCCGGGTCAGCCCATTTTCAATACCCCGACGTAAATGGGCGGGCAGTTCGTTCGCATGATTCAGGGCGATCAGGCAGGCGATGGTGATCAAACTGCGATCGCGGGGAGCCAATGCCGGGTTAGTCCAGACCTGAGAGTACAGCGGCTGTTCGACAAAATCAGACAGCTCGGGAGTGAAGGGCCGGGCGGCAGCGCGGGGACGGGTAAAATCAATCGCTTTCATGGTGTGTTCCTTATCTTTGGTGATTCGGGTCAGGTTATGCATCAAATCTGGCTGATGAATTTGTTGGTCAGATAGTGTCCAATCCCTTCGGTGCCCCCTTCAGAGCCATGACCGCTTTCCTTCATTCCCCCAAAGGGCAGTTCCGTCGCGATGATGCGGTACTGATTGATGCCGATCATGCCGGCTTCCAGACCGTCCCCCACATCCATTGCGGTGCGTGCGTCACGGGTAAAGGCATAGGCAGACAGGGCATAGGGCAGGCGATTCGCCTCCGCCAGACCATCTGTCAGGGTATCGAACGGCATCAGGACCGCGATTGGGCCAAACGGCTCTTCATGCAGGATGCGGGCGTTCATCGGGACGTTGGCGAGCACCGTTGGCTCAAAGAAAAAGCCGGGGCGATCAATACGTTTCCCACCTGTCAGTACCTTCGCGCCCCGTTCCACCGCATCAGCAACCAGCGATTCCATCTTTTCCAACTGGCGCTGATTGGCCAGTGGGCCGACCTGCGTTTTGGCGTCCATGCCGTCACCGATAATCAGTTTCTCCGTTGCGCTAACAAAGCGCTCGGCGAAGCGATCATAGGATGCGCGCTGGATTAAAAAGCGGGTTGAGGATATACAGATCTGCCCGGTTCCACGGAACCGGTTGGCGACCCCGCCATCCGCGGCAGCGTCGATATCGGCATCGTCAAAGACCAGCACCGGGCCATGTCCGCCGAGTTCCAGGGTAATCGGCTTCACACCCGCCGCCGCCCGCTCGGACAGCAAACGGCCCACAGGTACCGAGCCGGTGAAGGCGACTTTGCGGATGATCGAAGAGGCAATGAGCTGGGATGAGACCTTATCTGGTACACCGAATACGACCTGCAGAACCCCTTTGGGAAGGCCCGCGTCATCAAGGCAACGGGCCAGCGCCAGGGCGGTTGCCGGGCTTTCCTCGCCGGGCTTCAGAATGACGCTGCAGCCTGCCGCCAGCGCCGCAGAGAGTTTTCGGGCCGGCGTTATCGCCGGGAAATTCCAGGGGGTAAACGCGGCTACAGGGCCAATGGCCTGTCTTTTAACCAGTTGCTGCACGCCGGGGCGATTCGCCGGTACCACGCGCCCGTCGATACGACGGGCTTCTTCTGCAAACCATTCAAAGTAATCGGCCGCGCGCAGCACCTCATCACGGCTTTCCGACAGCGGCTTGCCTTCTTCCTGGGTCATCTGGGCGGCAATGAGTTCCGCACGTTCGCGCATCAATGCCGCAGCATCTTTCATTATTTGCGCACGTTCGGCCGGTACTGTGCGACGCCATACTTCAAATCCCTCTTGGGCGCTATCCAGTGCGTTATTCAAATCAGCCGTGGTGGCCAGCGGCAGTCGCCCCAGCGCATCCCCCGTAGCCGGATTAATGACGGAGACGGTATCGCGGTTGCCGGCTTCCAGCCAGTCGCCATTAATAAATAGGTAGAGCGGATCATAGGTGGTGGTTTTCATATTTTCTTTCCCGGTTCGATGATGTCTGTAGGTGAACTTGCTGTGGGAAGAATATTAAGATTGGGGGAACTGACTGATAAGATGGCTTCTCCCCACAACAGCTATGCAGGAAATGCACAGATGCAGTCAGAGAAATTCGCCGAGTTCCTGAGCGTTTTTGTTGATGTCGCGCGCGAGAACAGTTTTTCTGGAGCCGGTCGTCGTCGTGGACGCACCCCTTCCTCGATCGGCCGCCAGATTGATGCGCTTGAGGCGCATCTTGATACGCCGTTGTTTCTGCGCTCAACCCGACATCTTACGCTGACGGATGCCGGCGAAGCGTTGCTGATCCGGGCAAGACAAATACTGGATTCACTGGCGGACGCACAGCAGGAGCTGGCCTCGATGAAAGGCGCCGTTACGGGCATTTTGCGGGTGGCGTGCTATCCGACATTCGGCAAACGCTACGTACTTCCCGTCATGGCGCAACTGACGCAGCAGCATCCTGATTTAAGGCTGGAACTGGATTTGACGGAACGGCTGGCAGACCCGGTTGCTGAGCGGCTGGATCTGGTTATCCGCATCGGTGATATGGCCGACAGCACCCTGATAGGCAGTCGCATCGGTACACAGACCCGGGTGCTGTGCGCCAGCCCGGCGTATCTGGCAAAGGCGGGAGTACCCGCCACGCCAGAGGAGATGTCGACGCATCGCCTGATCGATAAACTTCACGGTTCTGACCTGCTAAACTGGGCCAGTGTGCTGGGGCAGCCGGTACGCGCAGCTGGCTTTCCCCCGATGTTCGGTTGTGATGATTTTGACGCCATGCGACTGGCGGCAGTGGCGGGGATCGGTATCGCCTGGCTACCGGACTGGGTGGTTGGTCCGGATATCAAAGCGGGTCTTCTGACACAGCTGTTCCCGGCGTTGTGCCTGCAACCACAGGCATCGACGGGTATTTACGCATTACGCGCACTGAGAAATCCGCCAGCCCGCGTAACGGTTTTCCTTGATGCGTTGAGGGCCTATATCGGTCAGCCGAATACCTGGTCACTGACTGATTCGGTTGGCATCTGTGCTGAATGAGCCGTAAGTCCATCCAGAAACGTGATGCAGAACGTAAGCCTTATCGGCGTATTTAGTGGCATCCGGTAGAAGGGGAGGTCAGTCCACTCTGTGACGGCTCTGTTAGTAAACGCTGTCAAAGAACAACAGAAGACGATAGATAAGCTGATTACGCGGGTAGTTGCGCTGGAGTCTGCTAAATCATCTTGATAATCAATGTTTTCATTACAGCACCCGTTAGAGCACCTGTTGATATTGAAAAGTCGTAGCGATTAGATGTAACTGATTGACGAGATGGTACGCCCTACAGGATTCGAACCTGTGACCTACGGCTTAGAAGGCCGTTGCTCTATCCAACTGAGCTAAGGGCGCCTTGATGGGATACAGTCGCTTGGCGATGTGGGCTGGATTATACCGGGCATCCCTGATGAGTCAATGAATTGGCGCGCGATTTGGACTGGTCGGCGAATCCCTGAACAACCTTCGTATAGCTCGCTGTTATTCCTGCAAATGAAGCCGGTACCTCGGAAGCGATCTCGTAAATCGGACAGTTTCGGCGATATCTGTTTGAGTTTTACCTCCATTGCTGAGTAAGTTATTAGCCATCTCGCCTGCGGGTATCGCTGCAGGTTTCTGTTTCATCCCAGGGCAACCGGCGTAGGAATTGCCGCACCGGTTGACGACAGTATCAAGGGCACGTTGGGTGTATGCGTAAAGGGCTACTCGGAATTTACGGTTGGATGCTGCTGGTGGCGCTGTTTGCCTTCAGTTCGGTAAGTATGGCCGCGACGGATCCTGCGCCGGATGGGCAGGAGGAAACCGCGGACAAGGTGAATGTGGATACCGAACTGCTAAAGCTGCAGAAACAGCTTGATGGCATCAAACAACAGGTGTCCGGCACCACCACTGACGCCAAACTTAATGTATTGAACGATACCACGCTGGAACTGGTCGCCAATGCGGATAAACTCGCCGGCATCCTGACGCCGATGCGTGCGCAATTGCAGGCGCAACTGGACGTTCTGGGGCCGGCGCCGCAGCCGCAGGCCGCCGTGAACGAAACCGCCGAGGTCACGCGTAAGCGCGCCACGCTTAACCAGCAGAAACAGAAACTGGATGCGCAGGCCAGTCAGGTGCAGGCGATAAAAACCGGGGCGGAGAACCTGTCGACGCAGATTCTGGCGCTGCGCCGGAATGCGCTGAAAAATCAACTGGCGCTCAACTCCGGCAGTATTCTTGGCAGCCGCTTTTGGTCACCCATTATCAAGCCGATGCAGGAAGACATCGAGCGGTTATCCGATTTGAAGGATGACCTGAGCGAGGCGTTTATTGCCGCCTGGCAACCCGGATGGCGTTACGGGTCGGCGTTTTTTCTGCTGCTGGCGGCGGCGCTGAGTACGGCGGGGCGAAAGCTACTGGAGAAATATCTGGCGCGGGCGGGCATTCATTTGCTGCCGGAAGGTCGTTTGAGACGCAGTTTTCTGGCTATCGCGGTGGTGTTTTCCACTGTGCTGACGATGGGGTTGGCGGTCCTGCTGGTGGATTATGTTTTCACTCGTCATGGCGATGTGACCGATCGTACCGAGGGATTCATGGAAAGCCTGGTCCGGCTGGTGGTGTTCTGTTCGATGATTTCCGGGCTTGGGCGGGCTTTTCTTTCCAATAAACGTCCGTCGTGGCGCCTGCCGGCGATTGCCAACCCGGTGGCGCGGGCGATGGAACCTTTCTCGATTATCGCCACCGGCTTTATCGTTGTTTTTGGGGTAATTGAGCAGATCAATACTGTCAGCGGCATTTCGGTGGGGGTGACGATAGTCGGCAACGGCCTGTCGTCGCTATTTCTGGCGCTGACATCCGGGGCGATAGCTCTGCGCAGCGATCAGATTCGCCGGCGTATGGTGGAAGCCGGCGAAACGCCTGAAGCGCGCTCAACCCTGTCGGGATTGATTCATCTGGCCGTACTGTTGACCACGCTGGCGGTGCTGGTGTCGCTGCTGATTGGCTATATCTCGCTGGCGCGTTTCCTGACGTATGAACTGGTGTGGGTCGGCATGGTGCTATCCCTGCTGTACCTGTCGACCACTTTTGTGGAAGACGTGTGTGAAAGCCTGTTTTCCCCGGCTTTTGCCAGCGGACGGCAGATCAAACGAACGTTGAATCTGGATGATCGTCATCTGGATCAGGCTGCGGCTATTTTGTCCGCCGGGTTGAAAGTGCTGTTGATTCTGATGGCCGTGGTAGCATTGCTGAATGGCACGTTTGGTTCGACCACGCCGGTTGATCTGGTGCAGAAAGCGGTGGAGATCTGGGGTGGGAAGGGTCTGGAATCCATCAGTATCGTCCCCGCCCATTTGGTTAATGCCGTGGTTCTGCTAGTTATCGGCATTTACAGCCTGCGCGTATCCCGCCGCTGGCTGGAGCACGAATTCTTTCCGAAAACTACGCTGGAAGCCGGTATCAAGGCCTCTCTGGTGACGTTGTATTCCAATATTGGTTACATCCTGATTATTCTGCTGACGCTGGCGACGCTGGGTATCGAGTGGAGCAAGCTGGCGTGGATTGTCAGCGCCCTGTCGGTCGGGATTGGTTTTGGTTTACAGGAGATCGTGAAGAACTTTATTTCCGGGCTGATTCTGCTGACTGAACGGCCAGTCAAAGTGGGCGATCTGGTTAACATCAGTGGTGTTGAGGGCGATATCCGGCGCATCAATGTGCGCGCTACGGAAATTCAGTTGGGGGACCGTTCTACGGTGATCGTGCCCAACTCCCAGTTTATTTCACAGAATGTGCGCAACATTACTATGGGTAATCCGCAGGGGGTGGCGACACTGGCGCTGACCTTCCCATTGGATATTGATCCGGATGTGGTTAAAAACATTCTGCTGGATGCCTACTACGCGCATGAAAAAATTCTGGAAACCCCGGCGCCGTCGGTGATGTTCAGCCAACTGACCCCAAATGGCATGGTGCTCAGCGTGACCGGGTATGTAGGCAGCCCGCGCATGGTGGCGTCGGCCAAAAGCGATCTGTTGTTCGATATCATCAAACGCCTGAGAACAGAGAATATTCCGTTGGCGGTGCCGCAGAAAATGGTGCTGGAAAGCAATGTAGATGTTGCTGCGTTGCAGGCGGATGCGTTGCCCAGACAGTAAAAACGGTTGCTGTGTGCGTGCAACACATCACGGCAAACAGAAGCAGACCGGCTTTCATGCTTGGATGACGAGCCGGCCCGCAACGTGAGTGGGTTAACGTGTCTGCGCGTGGGCCATCTCGATGTAGATGTCGCGCAGGCAGCGTGTGACCGGACCTGGCTTGCCGTCACCTACCTGACGACCGTCGATTTTCACGACCGGCAAGACAAATGAGGTAGCGGAAGTGATGAAGATCTCCCGCGCCTGCCAGGCTTCTTCCGGTGTGAACGGGCGTTCTTCTACAGCAATCTGCTGTTGCTCGGCCAGTTTCAGCAGGGACTGACGGGTAATGCCGTGCAGGATGTCGTGGCTCAGCGGACGGGTAACGACGGTATTGTTTTCCAGCACGATATAGCAGTTGCAGGAGGTGCCTTCGGTGACAAAACCGTTTTCGACTAACAGCGCATCGTCTGCCTGATGGGCGTGGGCGTACTCTTTCGCCATACAGGCGGCCAGCAGGCTGACCGTTTTGATATCGCGGCGATGCCAGCGGATATCCGGGCAGGTGACTACGGACAACCCGGTGTCGGCTTTAGGATGATTGATGAGCGGACGATCCTGGGTGAACAGGACCAGCGTCGGTCTGACCTCGGCCGATGGAAAGTAGAAATCGCGATCGCCGCCGTTGCCGCGGCTGAGCTGAAGGTAAATCGAGCCTTCCTGCAGGTGGTTTCGTTCAATCAGTTGCTGGTGGATGGTTTTAAGGTCATCGATCGACACCGGCAGAGATAAGGATAGCTCGCGACAGGAACGTTGCAGCCGCACCAGATGCGCATCCAGATCGACCAACCCGCTATTGATGACGGACGTCACCTCATAGACGGCGTCGGCAAACAGAAAACCGCGATCGAACACCGAAATGGTGGCTTGAGATTCCGGCAGGTACTGACCATCAACATAAACACTGCGCTGCATGACAACACTCCTTAATGATGTCGGGCATAAAAACCATGCCGCACTGCCGTATTGATGGGAGGCAATGGCTTCAGGCATGAAAGAAAATTCAGGAATCGGACGGGCAGTTCTGCCGGCAGCAGTCGGAGGCATTGGGGGCAAAGATTGTCGCGCGTCGTAACCGCGCATAAAGATACTGATTTCTTTGATTGGGTGAAAGAGCGTTGCAACAGTCTGTCACAGGAAAAAGGCGGCAAAGAGACGTCGGCGGCGGTTAACCTTGACGCCTCATCAGCAAGCTGAAATGTGGGTGACAAAAAATAATCGCCAGGCGATCTCGACAAGTCTCTGCCAACTGGGATAGGGTGAATAACGGTCCGTTTTGCGGGCCAGGCGTCGCTCGGACGGTCCGGGCGCTCACGTTATCCTGAGGATCCTATGGCTGATTTTAATTCTCCGCGCCGTTTCTCGCGCATCGAACGTCTCCCCCCTTATGTTTTTAATATCACTGCTGAGCTGAAAATGGCCGCCCGTCGTCGGGGTGAGGACATTATTGATTTCAGCATGGGTAACCCGGATGGCCCCACGCCGCCGCACATTGTCGAAAAACTGTGTACGGTGGCCCAGCGTGAAGACACCCACGGTTACTCCACATCGCGCGGTATTCCCCGGTTGCGCCGGGCGATTTCCCGCTGGTATGCCGATCGCTATCAGGTGGATATTGATCCGGAAAGCGAAGCGATTGTCACCATCGGCTCCAAAGAAGGTCTGGCGCATCTGATGCTGGCGACGCTCGATCACGGCGACACCGTGCTGGTGCCCAACCCCAGTTATCCGATCCACATCTATGGCGCGGTGATTGCCGGCGCACAGGTGCGTTCGGTGCCGCTGGTTGACGGCGTTGATTTCTTCAACGAGCTGGAGCGGGCGATCCGCGAAAGTATTCCCAAGCCTAAGATGATGATTCTGGGCTTTCCGTCAAACCCGACCGCACAGTGCGTGGAGCTGGATTTTTTTGAGCGGGTCGTGGCGCTGGCCAAACAGTACGGGGTGCTGGTGGTGCATGATCTGGCGTATGCCGACATCGTTTACGATGGCTGGAAAGCGCCGTCGATTATGCAGGTTCCCGGCGCCAAAGAGATCGCGGTGGAGTTCTTTACGCTGTCGAAGAGCTACAACATGGCGGGCTGGCGCATCGGTTTCATGGTTGGTAACCCGGAGCTGGTGAGCGCCCTGGCACGTATCAAGAGTTATCACGACTATGGTACGTTCACGCCGTTGCAAGTGGCGGCGATTGCTGCGCTGGAAGGCGATCAGCAGTGCGTGCGCGATATTGCCGAGCAGTACCGTCAGCGTCGTAATGTGCTGGTGCGCGGTCTGCATGAAGCTGGCTGGATGGTGGATGAACCGAAGGCGTCGATGTATGTGTGGGCGAAGATTCCGGACGCCTACGCCCATCTGGGGTCGCTGGAGTTCGCCAAGCGCCTGCTGGCGGAAGCGAAAGTCTGCGTATCGCCCGGTATTGGATTCGGCGATTACGGCGACACGCACGTGCGTTTCGCATTGATTGAAAATCAGGATCGCATTCGGCAGGCGGTGCGCGGCATCAAAGCCATGTTCCGGGCTGACGGGGTGTTGTCCGGCAATAACTTGTTGTCCGGCAGTAAAAAGGGCGAGTAAGCCTGTCGGGTGCACTTGCAGAAATATTTTTCTGATGGTTTGATCACGCAGTCCTTTGCCGCCGCTTGTGGCGGCAAAGGGATAATGATTTGCTAAGCGGATGTCCAATCCGGGCATCCCAGAGATGGAACTTAATTAATAAGACGAGTCGAGTCATGCATGTATCTTCGCTAAAAGTGGTCCTTTTTGGTGTCTGTTGCCTGAGTCTGGCTGCCTGTCAGGCACCGGCGCCGGTGAAAAACACCGCTTCCCGCAGTGCGGCCAGCGTGCCGGCTAATGAGCAAATCAGCCAGTTGGCGTCATTGGTGGCGGCCAGTAAATACCTTCGGGTGCAGTGTGAGCGCAGCGATTTGCCGGATGACGGCACCATCCTGAGAACGGCGGTGAACGTGGCGGCGCAAAAAGGCTGGGATACCAGTCGCTATCAATCTTTGCCGCAATTGAGCGAGAACCTGTATCAGGGGCTGTTGAAAGACGGCACGCCGAAAGCGACGCAGTGCTCTTCATTCAATCGCGCCATGACGCCGTTTCTTGACGCCATGCGCACCGTCCGCTAAGAGAGAAGCAACTGCATGATGTGCAGTTGCTGTGTTATTTCTTCGTTGTTCTGACCGTTTTTTCCGGTTTTGACGTCGGCTCCGGGTCATTGACCTGTGCGGCGTCAGCGCCCGGTTTCCCGCCCGGCCAATCCTGTAACGAATCCAGAATGAACGCTTCGCCGTTAAAGCTGAAGATCACCATATCCTGCTCAATCTGCTCGATCACTAACCCCTGATACGGGCTGTCGCCTTCCCGGTAGCGTTCTCCGTTCAGGGTCACGCTGCGTTTGTCCGGATCAGATGTATAGACATGCGCGCTGAAAGCGATATAAGGCAGCTCACCGGGTTTGGCCGTTTGCCAGCCGACCGCGGATTTTAGCGGCTTATCTTCCGCTGCGGCATCTGGCGAGGTCGCGGTTTCCCTGTTATCCGTAGCGGCCTGAGGCGGGGGCGTAGCCTCGGCGACTGTTGCTGTTGCAGGCGCGACGATCTTGATCGGCGGGGCGGCAATTGCCGCAGTGGGGACTGAAAGCGAAGGAGGGCTGACATCCGCCCAGCGTTGATGACCAAACCAACCCAGCGCGAACAGCAGCAGCGCGTAGACAACCAGCAAATAACCGGGGATGCGGTAACCGGTCTGGATTGATGATGTCACTTCCGGTGTTTTTTTCACGTTTTACCTCAAACGTTATACAACCTGACGCTCATCCTGAGCGCACCATTACAGATCTTGACGGAGCGTCTGATGCCTCATTTTTCAGGGAATGAGAAGGAATAATCAACGTTTCATCCCATTTATGTGACCTGAATGCCATTTCGACAACATTCTATTACGCTGATCATTAATGCCGGTAAAACTTTGAGGCTGGTCGCAAAAAAAAACCGGCAATATGTTTTAATGAAACGGCGTTTTACTATCATAATGCCGCTGTTTCTGTTTGCCAGTGTGCAAAGAGGCGGTAGTGACAACGGCAGAACGGGTATCGGCATTGGTGCAGGTAGAGCATGGCTAAAGGTGTGTGGCAAACATACTATCATCCCATTGCTCAATGGTCGCAACGCAATTATACCAGTGCGTGTGCGTGAATACCGGCGTGATTGTGGTTGGATTAACGTACGGCAGGATGGCAAATAACGGTTGGTGATTAAATGAACCGTTATTAAATATTATTTGTGCGATGTTCGACTCGTTATCGTCCCGCATCCCGGCATAGATAACCGAGGCGTTAGAATTAAGGGACTATGCCTGTAGCTTGTACAGATAATAAGCGTAAGCTCGTTTATTGGGTAGATATACCCAAAATAATTCGAGTTGCAGGAAGGCGGCGACGCAGCGAATCCCCAGGCGCTTACATGAGTAAGTGACTGGGGTGAGTGAGGAAAGCCAACGCATCTGTAACTTGAAGTATGACGGGTATAAATGCCATTTATCGTGTGAATCGGTAATATCCACCATGATATGAAGTAAGTGTGTAAATGAGATGTAATTTTCTTGTGTCGCAGAATATTTTCCCGCTCCTGAGACGCAACGGTAAATGCGAGCATGGCCGATTGCGTCAGGCGTTTATCGGAAAATAGTGGGAAAAATGGTTGCTGACCGGGGGATTGTCTTGTCATTAACCTGAGTTATATTATTGGGCGTTTTAGCCTTATCCGGCACGGTGATATTGCGTGCAGATCGCCTGGCATAAACAGGAAACAGGATGCCTGTCAGCCAGTAACACGATTGCAGACAGGTTGAGTACATGCGTGACGTGACTGGCTGAAAACGGTCGGAACATGAATTTCATGCTGGCGCTCACGGCCTTTCCGGCGAATCGGTTGGCGAGAGAGTAATCCGTTATCCGGGCAGGCGGCTTATATGGCCGGTGCGGCATTAAGACAGCAACAATGCAGAAGCGTCGCTTTCAGGAATGGCTGCCATGCCCCCGAAAACCGGCGCTGTATGGCCCTTATTCCACGTTCGTGAACGTGGCAAGGATAATCGGCGAACACATAGGGATAATGTTTGCAGATGAATATCTCGAAACTGCCACCGCTATCTCCGTCTGTCATCAGACGGATTTTATTTTATCTGCTGATGCTGCTCTTTTGTCAGCAATTGGCCATGATCTTCTGGCGTATTGGTTTACCGGACAATGTGCCGGTCGCCAGCGTGCAGATTACCCCGGCACAGGCCAGACAGCAGCCTGTCACCCTGAATGATTTTACGTTATTCGGCGTTTCTCCCGAGAAAAATAAGACGGGCGCGCTGGATGCGTCGCAAATGAGCAATCTGCCTCCTTCTACGCTGAATCTTTCGCTGACCGGCGTTATGGCTGGCGACGACGATTCCCGTTCTATCGCCATCATCAGCAAAGACAACGAACAGTTCAGTCGCGGCGTCAATGAAGAGGTTCCCGGTTATAACGCCAGAATCGTATCGATCCGGCCGGATAAAGTGGTGCTGCAGTATCAGGGGCGTTATGAAGTGCTGGGATTATACGGTCAGGAGGATAACGGCCAGGACGGCGTCCCTGGCGCGCAGGTCAACGAGCAACTTCAGCAGCGCGCATCCACCACCATGAGCGATTACGTCTCTTTCTCCCCGATCATGAACGACAGCAAGCTGCAGGGCTACCGGTTGAATCCGGGGCCGAAGAGCGATTCATTCTACCGCGTCGGACTTCAGGATAACGACATGGCCGTTGCCCTGAACGGGTTGGATTTACGTGACGAAGAGCAGGCGAAAAAAGCCATGGAACGCATGGCTGATGTGCATAACTTTACCCTGACGGTGGAGCGGGATGGTCAGCGTCAGGATATTTATATGGAATTTGGGGGAGACGAGTAACGTGCTTGGCAAAGGGATCAAAAAAAGCTGGGGGTGGCTGGGGCTAACCGTTCTCCTGCTTGGCTCGCCGTGTGGCTGGGCTGCCGAATTTTCAGCCAGTTTCAAAGGAACCGATATTCAGGAGTTCATCAATACGGTCAGTAAGAACCTGAACAAAACGGTGATTATTGACCCGACGGTTCGCGGCACCATCAGCGTGCGCAGCTACGACATGATGAACGAAGGGCAGTATTACCAGTTTTTCCTTAGCGTGCTGGATGTGTATGGTTTTTCGGTGGTGCCGATGGATAACGGCGTATTGAAAGTCATCCGTTCCAAAGACGCTAAATCGTCTTCCATTCCGCTGGCTAATAACGAACAGCCGGGAATCGGCGACGAACTGGTGACCCGCGTGGTGCCGCTCAACAATGTGGCGGCACGTGATTTGGCTCCGTTGCTGCGTCAGCTCAACGATAACGCCGGCGCCGGCACCGTGGTGCATTATGAGCCGTCCAACGTGCTGCTGATGACCGGGCGCGCCGCGGTCATCAAACGTCTGGTGGATATCGTCAATACGGTGGATAAGACCGGCGATCGTGAAATGGTCACAGTCCCATTGACCTACGCATCGGCGGAAGACGTTGCCAAACTGGTGAACGATCTCAACAAGAGCGATGAGAAGAACGCGTTGCCAAGCACCATGCTGGCTAACGTGGTGGCGGATGGCCGCACCAACTCAGTGGTGGTGAGTGGTGAAGAAAACGCCCGTCAGCGTGCGGTGGAAATGATCCGCCAGCTGGATCGCAAACAGGTGGTGCAGGGCGGAACCAAGGTTATCTACCTCAAGTACGCCAAGGCGCTGGATCTGATTGAAGTGCTGGCCGGCAACGGCACCAGCGGCAACCGCAATTCGTCGTCGAATGCGTCGCGGCCGTCATCGCCGCGTTCCAGCAGCAGCTCAAACAGCAACAGCAACTCCGGTTCGTCCAGCAACTCGTCTTCCGGCAGTTCGTCTTCGTCGTCCAGCTCCAGTATGGGATTTGGCTCCGCGTTTGGTTCGACCAGCAGCTCGGGCGGCCGCACTATCACGATTCAGGGCAAAGAAGTGACGGTTCGCGCCCATGATCAGACCAACTCGCTGATCATTACCGCGCCGCCCGATATCATGCGGGACCTGGAGCAGGTGATCAATCAACTGGATATTCGCCGTCCGCAGGTACTGGTGGAAGCGATCATCGCCGAAATTCAGGATGCCGACGGGTTGAATCTGGGGATCCAGTGGGCCAACAAGCGTGCTGGCATGACCCAGTTCACCAACACGGGCATACCGATTTCAACGGCGGTGATCGGAACCGATCAGTTCCGCAGCGACGGTACGTTGACGACGGCGTATGCCAGCGCACTCAGCAGCTTCAACGGCATTACCGCCGGTTTTTATCGCGGCAACTGGTCAATGTTGCTGACCGCGCTGTCCAGCGACAGCAAAAACGATGTACTGGCGACGCCGAGCATTGTGACGCTGGATAACATGGAAGCGACCTTTAATGTGGGTCAGGAAGTGCCGGTACTGACCGGTTCGCAAACCACATCGGCCGATAACATTTTCAATACCGTCGAGCGTAAGACCGTCGGTATCAAGCTGCGGGTAAAACCGCAGATCAACGAAGGCGATTCGGTGTTGCTGCAAATTGAGCAGGAAGTCTCCAGCGTGGCGGACAGCAACAGTAGTACCAACAGTTCGCTGGGCGTGACTTTTAATACCCGCACCGTGAACAATGCGGTGATGGTCACCAATGGCGAAACTGTGGTCGTGGGCGGCCTGCTCGATAAAACCGCCGTTGAAACCAATAACAAGGTACCGTTGCTGGGCGATATTCCGTGGCTGGGCAGCCTGTTTCGTTCGAAAAGTCAGACGGTGAGCAAACGCAACCTGATGCTGTTTTTACGTCCGAGCATTATTCGTGACCCAAGACAGTTCCAGGAAGCGTCGATCAACAAATACCGTTCTTTCAACAATGAACAGCAGCAGCAACGCGGCGAAGGCAACGGCGTGCTGGACAACAATACCCTGCGTTTGTCCGGTGGCAACACGTACACCTTCCGTCAGGTACAATCGTCTATCTCCGCCTTTTATCAGCCGGAGGGGCGATGAGCGATCAGCCTGTCAACACGCCTGAACTGCGACCGGTGCTGCCGTTTGCCTTTGCCCGGGCGCAGCAGATTCTGTTGTTGCAGGATGAATCGGCTACGGCGGCGGAAGTGGTGTGCGTGCCCGACACGCCTGCGCCGGCGTTGCTGGAAGCGCGCCGGGTCGCCGGGGTGCCGTTGACGGTGAGTCAGGTCAGTCCGGAAGAGTTTGAGCGGCAACTGGTGATGCGCTATCAGCGCGATTCCGAAGAGGCGCGCCGCCTGATGGAGGACATCGGCAACGATATTGATTTCTACACGCTGGCGGAAGAGCTGCCGGACAGCGACGATTTGCTGGATGGCGAAGATGACGCGCCGATCATTCGACTGATCAACGCCATGCTCACCGAAGCCATCAAGCACAAGGCCTCGGATATCCATATCGAAACCTTTGAACGTCACCTGTTAATCCGGTTTCGTATCGATGGCGTGCTGCGGGAAATCCTGCGGCCGCAGCGTCAGCTGGCGTCATTGCTGGTTTCCCGTATCAAAGTTATGGCCAAGCTGGATATCGCCGAAAAGCGTGTCCCGCAGGATGGCCGCATGGCGCTGCGCATTGGCGGCCGCGCTATTGACGTGCGTGTGTCGACGCTGCCGTCCAACTACGGCGAGCGCGTCGTGTTGCGTCTGCTCGACAAGAACAGCGTCCGGCTGGATCTGGAAGCGTTGGGGATGGCCGAACACAACCGTCGCCAACTGGATATGTTGATCCACCGTCCGCACGGCATCATTCTGGTGACCGGGCCTACCGGCTCGGGGAAAAGTACCACCCTGTATGCGGCGCTGAGCCGTCTCAATTCCGCCGAACGCAACATTATGACGGTGGAAGACCCGATTGAATACGAGCTGGAAGGCATCGGGCAGACCCAGGTCAACCCTAAGGTCGATATGACCTTCGCCCGTGGTTTGCGCGCGATTCTGCGTCAGGACCCGGATGTGGTGCTGGTGGGGGAAATTCGTGACGGCGAAACCGCGCAGATCGCGGTACAGGCGTCGTTGACCGGCCATCTGGTGCTGTCCACGCTGCATACCAACAGCGCGCTGGGCGCGTTGTCCCGTCTGCAGGATATGGGTATCGAGCCGTTCCTGTTGTCCACATCGCTGTTGGGGGTGCTGGCGCAGCGGCTGGTACGTACGCTGTGCCCGTCCTGCCGTCAGCCTTATGTCCTCAACGACGAACAGGCGCAGCAGACCGGTCTGGTGGCGGGGACCACGCTCTACCATCCCGGCGGCTGCGAAAAGTGCAACTACAGCGGTTACCGCGGCCGTACCGGCATCCATGAACTGCTGCTGATCGACGATACGGTGCGCAACGCCATTCATCACGGCGAAAGTGAACTGGGTATCGCCCGGATGCTGGGCGACAAGCGGGTTACGATTCGTCAGGACGGGCTGGATAAGGTTCTGGCGGGCATCACCACCTGGGAAGAAGTGGTGCGTGTAACGAAAGAGGAATGACATGGCGCTGTTCCAGTATCAGGCATTGAACGCCCAGGGAAAGAAAAGTCAGGGCATGCAGGAAGCGGATTCTGCTCGTCACGCACGTCAGTTGCTGCGTGAAAAGGGACTGGTGCCG
Organism: Dickeya fangzhongdai; assembly: GCF_002812485.1. Lineage (NCBI taxonomy): Bacteria > Pseudomonadati > Pseudomonadota > Gammaproteobacteria > Enterobacterales > Pectobacteriaceae > Dickeya > Dickeya fangzhongdai. The sequence continues at coordinate 3,436,230 of NZ_CP025003.1, read as the reverse complement.
GTCAAAATTGAGGAACAGCGCGGCGAAGTGACTACCCGCAGCGGCTTCTCTCTGTCGTTGCGTCGTTCGCATCGCATTAGCGCCAGCGATCTGGCGTTGCTGACCCGTCAACTGGCGACGCTGGTGGCGGCGGCATTGCCGCTGGAAGAGGCGCTGGACGCCGTGGCGAAACAGAGCGAAAAGCCGAAGCTAAGCGCGCTGATGGCGGCGGTGCGCGCCAAAGTGGTGGAAGGGCATTCGCTGGCCGAGGCGATGGGCAATTTCCCCGGCAGTTTCGAGCGTCTGTATTGCGCTATGGTGGCGGCGGGCGAGGCATCCGGCCATCTGGATGCGGTGCTGAACCGGCTGGCGGATTACACCGAGCAGCGCCAGCAGATGCGCAGCCGTATCCAACAGGCGATGATTTATCCTTGCGTGTTGACCCTGGTGGCGATTTCGGTGGTGTCTATCCTGCTGTCCGCCGTGGTGCCCAAGGTGGTCGAACAGTTTATCCACATGAAGCAGGCGCTGCCGCTGTCCACGCGGTTGCTGATGGGCGTCAGCGACGCGGTGAGAGCCTATGGGCCTTGGGTGGTTTTATTGCTGGTGTTGGCGGTGATGGGGTTGCGCGTGTTGCTGCGGCAGGAAAAGCACCGTCTCGTCTTCCATCGGCGTTTGTTGTTCCTTCCCTTGATCGGGCGTATTGCACGGGGGCTTAACACCGCCCGTTACGCCCGCACCCTGAGCATTCTTAATTCCAGCGCCGTGCCGCTGTTACAGGCGATGCGCATCAGCGGCGATGTGCTGACCAACGATTACGCCCGCTTCCGGCTGGGGCAGGCGACCGATGCGGTGCGTGAAGGCGTGAGCCTGCACAAAGCGCTGGAGCAGACGTCGCTGTTTCCGCCGATGATGCGTCACATGATCGCCAGCGGCGAGCGCAGCGGCGAACTGGATGGCATGCTGACCCGCGCGGCGGATAATCAGGATCGCGAGTTCAGCGCCCAGATGACGCTGGCGCTGGGGTTGTTTGAACCGCTGCTGGTCGTCAGCATGGCCGGCATTGTGTTGTTTATCGTGCTGGCGATTCTCCAGCCGATCCTGCAGTTGAATACCCTGATGAGTATGTAGCGAAGATTGATACGTTTAATGAGGTAACGAAAAGATGGAACGACGTCAGCGAGGTTTTACCCTGTTGGAAATCATGGTGGTCATCGTCATTCTCGGCGTACTGGCCAGTCTGGTTGTCCCGAACCTGATGGGCAACAAAGAAAAAGCCGACAGGCAGAAAGCCATCAGCGACATAGTCGCGCTGGAGAGCGCGCTGGATATGTACAAGCTGGACAACAGCCGTTACCCGACGACTGAGCAAGGGCTGGGGGCGCTGGTGAAAAAACCGACCACGCCGCCGGAACCACGCAATTACCCCCAGGATGGTTATATCCGCCGCTTGCCGCAGGACCCGTGGGGCGCGGAATACCAGTTGGTCAGCCCCGGCCGTCACGGCAAGGTGGACGTGTTCTCCTACGGTCCGGATGGTATGCCGGATACGGATGACGACATCGGTAACTGGAATGTCGGCAACGGCGCGCACAACAACGGTAGTAACGGTAACGGGAACCCCTGATCGTGCGTCAGCGGGGATTTACGCTGCTGGAGATCATGCTGGTGGTGTTGCTGGCCGGTGTGGCCGCCACGCTGGTGATGATGGCGATTCCTGCGCCTAAGCAGCAGGACAGCGGCTGGCAAATCGCCCGCTTCAAGGCGCAACTGCAGTATGCGGTGGAGGACAGTCAGATGAATGACCATATTCTGGGCATTTATATTCAACCTCGCCGCTGGCAATACGCGTTGCTGCAACGTCAGGTGGTGGAGAATTCTCCGGAAGATCAGCAACGCCTGCGTTATGTCTGGGTACCCTGGCAGCCGTACCGGATGTCCTCGCCTAGCGAGTTACCGGATGGCTTTCAGATCGAGCTGTCCACGCAGGTGGGAGCCGCGGGGGATGGCGCCGGGTTTTCGCCGGGCAATGGCGACCCGCACATCCTGATCCTGCCGGGCGGCGAAGTCACGCCATTTCGTCTGACTTTGCACAATGGCAGTAGTTCCGCCTGGCTGCAGGTGGATACCAATGGTCGGGTGCAAACGTCGCCGGAAGCGGAGCAGTAAGGGATGAAACAGCAGGGAATGACGTTGCTCGAAGTGATGGTGGCGCTGGTGATTTTCGCGCTGGCCGGACTGACGGTGCTGAAAACGACCGCACAGCAGGCGAACGGGCTTGGTCGGCTGGAAGAGAAAACTTTTGCGCTCTGGATTGCGGAAAACCAGCAGGCGGCGATGCGGCTGGAAAAACAGTGGCCGCAGACGCAATGGGTAGACGGTGAAGTCAATTTTGCCGGCTCGCTCTGGTTCTGGCGTATTCAGGGCGTGGCAACGGCGGATACGCGAGTGCGCGCGGTAGATGTTGAAGTTCGTCATGAGCGCGACAGCCGGGCCGCCGATGCCGTATTGCGCAGCTATCAGGTTCAGCCGGGAGAACCCGCGCAGTGAAACGGCCAAACTGCGGATTTACCCTGCTGGAAGTGATGCTGGCGCTGGCGATTTTCGCCGCGCTCAGCCTGGCGGCTTCGCAGGTGATGAATGGTGTGATGCGCAACGACGAGGTTTCGGCGCGTAAAGAGGCTCGTCTGGCGGAGTTGCAACGGGCTTTCTCCCTGATGGAACGGGATTTTTCACAAATCGTTCCCCGCCGTAGTCAGGGCTATGAGCTGGGGTTTTACGCCGAACGCTATCAATTAAGCAGCGCCGACTGGGCGGTCAGTTTCATCCGCAATGGCTGGCTCAATCCGCTGGGTATTATGCCGCGTTCTGAACTGCAACGCGTTGGGTACCGCTTGCGCGGCGATACGCTGGAACGGCTGTTTTATGATTCTTCCGAGCCGCTGTCTACGCAGGAGGCGGCGATACGTCCGGTGTTAACCGGCGTGACCGGGTTTGTATTGCGCTTTTTCGGCAAGGATGGCTGGCAGGATCGCTGGGACGATCCGGCTCATCTGCCGCAGGGCATTACGATTGTCGTTACCTTGCGGGACTACGGTGAGATTACCCGCGTGTTCCTGGTGACGCCGCGCTATGTGGAGGCGCAGCGCAAGGGCGGCCCGAATGGCAATAATGGCGATGAGAACAAGGACGAGAACAATCAGGATCAGCCGCCGCAGGAAAATACCGATTCGTCCGGCGAGCAGAATCAGGCATCGCCGGACGACAACGGCGGAGGTGACTCATGAGTCGTCGGCAACGCGGCGTCGCCCTGTTGATTGTGATGCTGATGCTGGCGTTGATGGTCACCATCGCCGCGTCGATTACAGAGCGCAGCGGCAAGGCGTGGCAACGCACCAGCAATTTGCTCAACCGTACGCAGGCTCGCTGGTATGCGCTGGGCGCGGAGGCGTTGATTTCCAGTTCGCTGCAGCGTGACGCTCAGGCATCGCCGGAAAGCACCTTTATCGGTCAGCCCTGGTCGAAGGTGGATCACCAGATGATGGCGGATGGCAGCGAAATTCGTGCGCAGGTGCTGGACGGTCAGGCGTGTCTCAATCTTAACGCGCTCAGTCCGGCCAAAAAACCGATGCCCAATAGCGCATCCGGTAATAACAATAATGGTAATAACAATACCAACAGCAACGCCGGCAGCGGTAATACCGACACCAACAATCAAAGCCCGCCTTCCAAAGGCGGTAATCCTGAGCAGGGGCCTTATGCCGCTCAGGTATTTCGGCAGCTGCTGATGGTGCTGGGCGAAGATCCGAAGCAGGCCGAGCGCGTAACGGATGCGGTGCGCGACTGGATCGACGAGGATAGCGAACCGTTGATGAACGGCGCGGAAGACGACAGCTATGTCAACTTTCATCCCGGCAACCAGCGTATGACGGACGTCACGGAACTGCGGGCGGTCATGGGCGTGGATGCGGCGCTGTACCGCCGGTTGCTGCCTTATGTGTGCGTGTTGCCGGTGGACAAGCTGGTTGTCAACGTCAATACCCTGACGCCAGAGAGCGCGCCATTGCTGTCGGCGCTGTTCATGGGGGAGATGAGCGTGGAAGCGGCCGAGCGCGTTTTGCTGCAACGTCCGCCTCAGGGATGGCGCAATCTTAATGAATTTATGGGGCTGTCGCCACTGCCGGAAAACGCTAAAACCGGCGTCCGCCAGGTGCTGGCGATCAAGAGCGACTGGTTCTTCGCCGATATTCAGATACGGGTGGACGACAGTGAATTCTATCAACGCAGTCTGTTTCATCGTGGCAAGCAGATTGAGGTGGTACAACGTCAGTACGGGGGATATAGGACGGTGAACCCATGAACAGGGCCGAGAACGTCAGCGGCAAACAACAGCTGATTCTGCGGTTGTCCGCAGAGACTTCAGACAGCCTGGAATGGCTGATCTGGTCTGTCAGCCGCCACCAGACCCTGACGCAGGGCAACGGAACGCTGGAGCGTCTTCAGACGGTGCTGGCGGATTATCCGGTGATGTCGGTGCGGGTGCTGGTGCCGTCGACCGACGTCACGTTTCATAGCCTGTCGTTGCCGCGTCAGTCGCGCCGACAATTGCTGCAAGCCATTCCGTTTATGCTGGAAGAGCAGGTGGCGAGCGATATCGACCAACTGCATTTTGCCGTCATGGAGATGCAAGGGGATAACGCGACCGTCGCGGTGGTGCAGAAATCACGACTGCGGTCATGGCTGAACCTGTGTGAGACATTGGGCGTGCCGGTAGAGACGGTTGTGCCGGATGTGATGGCGCTGCCGCGAGCCGACAGCGCCTGGAGCGCCATCAGCCATCAGAATCTGTGGCTGTTCCGGTTGGATACCGGTATTGGCATGGCGGCGGAAGATAGCTGGTATCAGTCGCTGCTGGCCGGTTTTCAGCCGTTGCCCGCCGTGCACTGCTATAGCCCGGTGCCTGCGTCGGCTTTGACCTGGCAACCGCAACCGGTGACGGATTTGCTGACGCTGGCCGCGCAGGCCAGCCTGCCGATGAGTATGGATCTGCGACAGGGCGAATACGCGCCAGTGAAACCCTGGAAACAGGCGGTACTGCCGTGGCGCAATGTGCTGATCGCCTTGTTCGCCTGGCTGCTGCTGGTGCTGGGCGAGTCGGTCTGGACCCATTACCAGTTGTATCGTCAGGCGGATTACTGGCGTCAGGAGAGTGTGCGGATGTACCGCAAACTGTTTCCGGACGAGAAACAGGTGGTGAACCCGCGTGCGCAGATGCAACGTCATTTGCAGGAGGCGCGTTCCGGCATGAGCGGCTTTGCGCTGACGGAACAGATGAACCGGTTGCAGCAATTGGTGGCGCAGAATGACGGCGTGTCGCTGCAATCGCTATCGTACGATCGCAGCCGTGATGAACTGCGCCTCAGCCTGCGTGCGACGTCTTATGCGCAGATGGAACAGTTCCGCCAGCAGGCTCAGGCCTATTTCCAGATCCCGCCGGGTGAAATGAAGCAGGAAAAAGACCATGTGGAAGGCCAGTTAACCCTGAGGAGTCAGCCATGAATGAATTGCGTCGTCGCTGGCAGATAATGAGCCAGCGCGAACGGATGATGACGCTGGCGTGCGGCGGTCTGGTGCTGTTGTGCCTGCTGTATTATTTGTGCTGGGCGCCGTGGCAGGAGCAGGCGCGGCAGTGGCGGATGACTATTGACCGCGAGCGCCAGACCGTGCGCTGGATGCAGCAACAGGCGCCGCGTTTGCCGCCGACGGAGGGCGCGCGGCGGCAGATCGCCGGGCGGGACATCAGCCTGACGGTGCTGGTGCCGCAAAGCGCGGCCCGCTACGGCATCACCGTGCTGCGTATGCAGCCGCAGGAGTCGCAGGTGTCGGTGACGCTGGCCCGTAGCGATTTCAACAATCTATTGCACTGGCTGGCAGAACTGGAACAGAAAAACGGCGTGATCACCCAGGGACTGGATGTCACGGCAGTTCCCAACAGCGCCGGCATGGTGGAGGTGACCCGGTTGTCGCTGGAGCGGGTGCTGTAACCGGCAAAACGGTCAGCCTGCCTGACGCTAAACGGCAGGCTGGGCTTGATGCCGCCGCCGACAATCAACCAGTCTGCGCGCCGGCGCGCAAAAAACGATGTCTGTGATTCACCGGTCTGGCACGGGCTGGCGTCTTGTGTCAGCATACCAGGCCATCAGGGATCGGGATGGGAGAACAACATGGATCTGATCGCCTTTGCCAGCGCATTTCCGCGTATCTGGCTGACGGCGTTGTTATTGCTGGGGCTGATTACCGGTAGTTTTCTCAACGTGGTGATTCATCGACTGCCGGTGATGCTGGAAAGGCGCTGGCAGCAGGACGCGCGTTTTCAGCTCGGTCAGCCCGTTGGCGCGCCGTCTTCCCGTTATGACCTTTGCTGGCCGCCATCGTCCTGTCCTCATTGTCATCAACGACTGCGTGTGCGCGACAACATTCCGCTGCTGAGCTGGATATGGCTACGCGGGCGCGCCCATTGCTGTGGTGGCGCGATATCCTGGCGCTATCCGCTGATTGAGTTGCTGTCCGGGTTATCGTTTCTGTTGGCCGGGCTGCTTTGGCAGCCGGGGCTGGCGTTGCTGGGGGCGTTGCTGTGTTTTGGCATGCTGCTGACGCTGGCGGCTATCGACGCCCGAACCCAGTTACTGCCGGATGTCATGACCCTCCCGCTGCTATGGGGCGGTTTGCTGTTTAATCTGGCGGATACCTTTGTGCCGCTTGAGCAGGCTGTGGTCGGCGCGATGGCGGGCTATCTGTCGCTGTGGCTGATTTACTGGGCATTTCGTCTGCTGAGCGGGCGTGAAGCGCTGGGGCAGGGGGATTTCAAATTACTGGCCGCGCTGGGCGCCTGGCTGGGCTGGCAGGCGCTGCCGAATCTGGTGTTGATTGCCTCGTTGTCTGGATTGGTGGCGACACTGTTGTGGCGGCGCGTGCGCCGTATCAATATGCAGCAGCCGCTGGCGTTTGGCCCCTGGCTGGCGGTGGGCGGCGCAATCAGTCTGGTGCTGAATGTGCTGGGAGGCTGGAGTCACTGAGCCGTCACCGGTCGTTGCCAGGCGGCGCTGAGCACCGGAAATCCCCATAAAAAAACAGGCTGGCAGAGTGGCGCCAGCCTGTCGTTTGTTCGTCTTTCGTGTGTGCCTGATAATTATTTTTTGTTGTTGCCCCGACAGGAGCCGCCTGTCGAAGTGGATGGTGAAATACCGTCAGGGTTATTCCAGCATCAGTAAAAAAGTGCCTACCCACAAAAACAGAATAAATGAAACTCCCATGAACAAGTACTTCACTGATTTCTCTCCAGCAGTATCACGCCAGCAATGATTCCGATTGTGCGTTTCACCGTTCGGGAACTGCCTGGTTCTGAGCCGTTCCCCCAGCCATCGCTGCCATTTGCAGACAGATGACGGAATCGGCGCTAAATCTACGCTGGGTCAGGGGCGAAATTCAAGAGGAACGGCTTTAAATCCGATGGGGATAGCATTAAAAAGCATTGACGGCACGCTGCCCGCCAGGCGAAAGGCAGCGGTTTGCCGATGTTGAGAACAACGGATCAGATTATGCCGACAAACACCATTTTTGAGCAGTTGTGCCAGCGCCTTGAACAGGAGCGGGCGCGTTATCGGGTCGTGCATCACGACAGCGCCGGGCGCTCGGAGGAGGTGGCGCGGATACGCGGCACCGAACTGGGGCAGGGGGCCAAGGCGCTGGTCTGCCATGTCAAGGGTAATGGCCTGCGCCAGCATGTGCTGGCGGTATTGCCGGCAGACCAACAGGCGGATTTAACCCGTCTGGCGCAGGCGTTGGGCGGCACCCGCGCGTCGCTGGCCAGTCCGGCGGAGGTCGACGCCCTAACGCACTGTGTGTTCGGCGCCATTCCGCCATTCAGTTTTCATGCTGATTTGCTGCTGGTGGCCGACCCGATGCTGTTTACCCGCTTTGATGAACTGGCGTTTAATGCGGGATCGCTGACCTGCTCGGTGATTCTTAATACCGACGATTACCGGCGTATCGCCAGCCCGCGCGAGCTGGCGTTTTCCCGCCTATCCGGGTAGGCCAAAAAGAGACGCCTCAACAGGTGTCTGGTGTAAAAAGCACAATAACTCAGCCGGATAAGCCGGTCAGGCGGCGTACTTGAATGAGGCGTGGCTGCGAAGGGAGAGCGAATGCGGGTCGCGCGACTAGGGGGGGTGGTTAGCGGCACGAATAATTAAGGAACACAGTCTAGGATACAAATCGGGAATCACGTGGTAGGCTGTAAGCCGGTGCTGATATTGTTATCAGATTGTAATGAATAGGGTGTAAGGGACGACGGTAGCACTGATGGTGTCCGTGTCACCCTGGCAGGCAATCAACAGGGAGACACAGAACCTGATGCAGACAACAGAAGTAGACCAGCGTCTGACGGACATCGACCCGCGCCTGATCATGGTGTTGGTGCCGGGGCTGCGCGACAGTGATGAAGAGCACTGGCAGAGCCACTGGGAGCGGCGGTTTCCGTTCTGGCGGCGTATCCGTCAGAAAGAGTGGTATCAGGCGGATCTGGACCGGTGGGTGCTGGCGATTCGCCGCGAACTGGCGGCCTGTGATCGGCCGGCGGTGTTGATTGGTCACAGCTTTGGCGCGCTGGCCGCCTGTCATGTGGTCCAGCAAGGTATGGAAGGTATCGCCGGCGTGATGCTGGTGGCGCCGGCTGAACCCATGCGCTTTGAAATTGAAGATCGTATTCAGGCCGAACGACTGGCGGTGCCCAGTCTGGCGTTCGCCAGCCACAACGACCCGTTAATGACGTTTTCCCGCGCTGAATACTGGGCGCACGCCTGGGGCAGCGATCTGGTTGATGTCGGCGAGGGCGGTCACATTAATGCGGAGTCGGGGTTCGGCAAATGGGAATACGGATTGCAGCGGCTGGCCGCCTTTGCCGGGCAACTCGCGCCGGCAACCTGATATCGCTCCGGCGTGCGGGGACGTAAGCACACGTCTTCGCCGCGTTATAACCGTTTACCCTGTTATAACCGTTTACCGCGTTATAATCATTCACCTCGTTATAACCAATATGCTGCCATTAGCACCGAATGGTCTGGCAGCGCTCTTCACGATGGTGTATATCCCTATTCCTTCTATTTATTACGCTGATGCCACGAATCGTCAGGCGGTGTCACCGTCCGATGCGGACAATGACGCCGTAGCCGTTCGTTGAGTTCAGCCGTTCACTTGTTGGGTGTCAACGAAAAGGAAAAAGCTATGCCAGATTTGTTTGATCCAATCCATATTGGCGCTATCAAGGCAGAAAACCGTATTGTCATGGCGCCGCTGACCCGCATGCGCGCTTTCGACCAGCGGATCCCCAGCGCGTTATCACTGGACTATTACGTTCAGCGCGCCAGCGCCGGGATGATCCTGACTGAGGCTACTGCCGTCACTCCGCAGGGCGTCGGCTATCCCAATACGCCGGGGATCTGGTCGGACGAACAGATCGAGGGCTGGAGCCGCATCAATGCGGCGGTACACGCGGCGGGCGGCAAAATGGTGCTGCAAATGTGGCACGTGGGGCGCATTTCCGACCCTGTTTATCTGGATGGCGACTTGCCGGTGGCGCCCAGCGCCATTGCGGCGGAAGGGCATGTGGCGACCATTCGTCCGTACAAGTCTTATGTGGTGCCGCGAGCGCTGGAAACCGAAGAAGTAGCCGCTATCGTGGAGGATTTTCGCCGGGCGGCGGAAAACGCCAAACGCGCTGGCTTTGACGGCGTGGAAATTCATGCCGCCAACGGTTATCTGTTCGACCAGTTCCTGCATGACGGCTCCAACCTGCGCACCGACCAGTACGGCGGTTCCATCGCTAACCGGGCGCGTTTTCTGTTGGATACGGTGGACGCCGTACTGACCGTGTGGCCGGCGGATCGGGTCGGCGTGCACCTGAATACCATGTCCAACACGCACTCCGTGCAGGATTCCGACCCGCAGGCGCTGTTCGGCTATGTGGCTGAGCAACTGAACGATCGCCAACTGGCGTTCATCTTTGTGCGTGAAGCGCTGGATACGCCGCAGCGCATTCTGCCGCTGATTCGCAAAACGTTCAGCGGCGTGGTGATCGCCAACGATGGTCTGACCCGTGGCGCCGCTGAGCAACTGCTGGCGGACGGCGAGGCGGATGCGGTGTCGTTTGGCCGGGTCTATATTTCCAACCCGGATCTGGTTGAACGCCTGCGTCGCGGCGCGCCGCTCAACGAGCTGAACAGTAATACTATCTATGGACCGGGCGCGGAAGGTTACACCGATTACCCGGCGCTGGCGGAGTAACAAGCAATAGTCCTTAAGTACAGGATAAAGCATTTTTCCGGCGTCAAAAACTGTGCTGAGGTGAACGACTTCGCCGGATGCGCGGCAGGGAAGCCGCGCAAGCCCGTGCCGCGTCTGGAACGCGTCACGGGTGGTCCGAATAGCGAAGTCGAGCACCGAAGGCACCGCGAAGCGGCACAGTTTAGCCCCCAGCCAGAGGTCAAGGAGAGGCGGCGTTTGAGCCTCTTCTTGTCGTGCGTGCGATGAAGCGGCAAAGAAATGACACCGCTTATCCCGCACGAAACTATTCACTGACCGGACAAGCTTCACCATTCATAAAACAACATAGCTGTTTGTCAACAGCCTCAAAGGAGGCCATTGGCCTCCTTTCTTACATTTACGGCTGAATAACGGCCGTGGTCAGCCGGGCGATGCAGCAGCGCCGCTGGCGCTCGTCCACGATCTCTATCTGCCAGACCTGCGTCTGGCGGCCCAGATGCAACGGTTGGCAGATGCCCCGAACCTCGCCCTGCGCTACCGCCCGCAGGTGGCTGGCGTTGATTTCTACGCCGACCACGCTGGCGCCCGGTTCGGTACAGAGCCAGCCCGCCACCGAACCCAGCGATTCCGCCAGCACTACTGAGGCGCCGCCGTGCAGCAGGCCGAACGGTTGCCGGGTGCGGGCGTCCACCGGTAGGGTTGCTTCCAGACTGTTGTCCGTCATGTGGGTAAAGCGGATACCCAGATGGGACACCATGCAGTCATCGCTCATCTGATTGAGCGCCTCCAGTGAGGTGGCGCGTTTCCAGATCATGCTCATTTCTCCATGAAAACCGGTCATGCGCCCAGCGTGGCGCCGCCGTCGATCACCATATCCTGTAGCGTGACGTGGCTGGCGAGATCGGAAGCCAGAAACAGCACCGCATCGGTGATTTCGCGCGGATGGGCGATTTTGCCGAGCGGAATCCCCAGTTTGAACTGCTCGGGAAAACCGGCGATGGTGTGTTGTTCCGAGGCGGGTGAATGCCACAGGCTGCGTTGCATCGGCGTGTCGGTGGAGCCGGGCGACACCAGATTGCAACGCACGCCGTATGGCGCCAGCTCCAGCCCAACGGTCAGGCACAGGCTGCGCAGCGCCGCTTTGGACGCACAATAGGCCGCCATGCCGGCCCGCGGTACATGCGCGGCGTTGGAGCCAATCGAGACAATCGCGCCGCTGCGTTGCCGTTGAAACTGCGGGATCAGCGCCTGAAACAGGTGAAAGGCGCCGCCGGCGTTAACATTCAGGCAATCCTGCCAGTCCTGCTGACTGAGTGCTTCGGTCTGGCCCATGCGCAGGATGCCGGCGCCGTTCACCAGCACATCCAGACGCGGTGTTTGCGCCAGCAGCGTCGCGCAGACATCGGCAACGGTAGCCGCGTTGCTGATATCCAATTCGATGGCGCGAAACGGCGGTTTGTCGGCGGAAAACGCGCGGTCGAATCCGGTGACGGTAGCGCCCGCGTCGGCGAAACGACAGGCAGTGTCATAACCGATGCCGCGCCCGGCGCCGGTCACCCACACCTGTTTGCCGCTGAAATCCAGCGTGACGCTCATGCTTCCTCCCGCTGAGGCTGACTAAGCAGTTGGTGCCAGTGGCGCAACGTGGGGTTTTTCACCAGCGCCACGAAGTCGAGGTCATGTCCCTGCTGACGCCAGCGGGTAACCAGCGACATGATGCGCACCGAATCCAGCCCGTAGTCCAGCAGGTTGTCGTCGTCGCCGATGTCATCGTCGTCATCCAACAGCGGCAGCAGCTCGGCGCGCAAACGCGCCAGGCCGGCATCCGCCTGCGGGGCGAGCGCTTCCAGCAGTTGCCTGCTGGTCAGCACCCGGCCGCAACGCCCGGCGGTGTAACGCAGCGCCATCAGGTGCTCTTCCTGAGAGAAATCCGCCAGCGCGTCGGCGATCATGAACGGTTTGATATCACGCATAAACGCATCGGTGGCGGTGGTCAGGCAACCGATGTGCGCGTATACCCCGCAGATAATCAGCTGATCGCGGCCTGCCGCTTTCAGTCGTTGTTCCAGATCGGAACGGTGGAACGCGCTGTAGCGCCATTTCACCAGCACGGTGTCGTCCGAATCCGGCGTCAGGGCCGCGGCGATTTGCTGTTGATCCGGGTGACGGTTCAGGCCCGGCCCCCACATGTCGTTGAGCAGCGCCCGGTCGGCGTCGCTCTGTTGGTTGGGTTGCGCGGTGTAGAACACCGGAATGCCCTGCTGGCGGCACGCCTGACGGATGAGCGCGACATTGGCGACCAACTGCTCGGTCAGCGGGCTGTTTTCTCCCCAGAAATTGAGGAAATAGTTCTGCATATCGTGAATCAGCAGGGCGGCTCGCGAAGCATCGACCGACCAGTTAACCTTGTTGACCGGCAATTGCTCCACGCCGGGAAGCGGGTAGGCGTTCAGTTTTGGAATAGCCATGGTTTATTCTCCTGCGGCGGCGGCCGCCACGCGCTGTTGCGCCAGCTGGCGTAACCGCTGTTTATCGACTTTGCCCACCGCGGTTTCCGGCAGGGTAGGCAGTTGTTCAAATCGGTCCGGCAGTTTGTAGTCGGCGATGCCCTGTTCGCGCAGATGGCGACGCAGCGCCACCGCTTTGAGCGGTTCGCGGGTGACCAGAAACGCGCAGCTTTTCTCGCCCATCATCGGGTCCGGCACCGCTACCAGTGCGGCGTTGATGACCGCCGGGTGACGCAGCAGCAGGTTCTCGATCTCCTCGGCGGCGATCTTTTCCCCGCCCCGGTTGATCTGATCTTTTTCGCGGCCCACCACCTGCAAATAGCCATCCGCCTGCTGGATCACCAGATCGCCGGAGCAGTAAAAACCGTCATCGTTAAATACCTGGCGGTTGTGCGCCGGGCTGCGGTAGTAACCCCGAAAGGTGTAAGGACCGCGCGTCATCAGTCGGCCGGGTTCGCCGTGCGGCAACGGGTTGCCATCGGCATCGGCCACCCACACTTCGTCATCGTCGCTGATCGGGCAGCCCTGAGTGGTGAAACGGTGGGCATCGTCGTCGTCCAGTCGGGTGTAGTTCACCAGTCCTTCCGCCATGCCGAACACCTGTTGCAGCTGACAGCCCAGTTCCGCCGGCACCCGTCGCGCCAGCGCTTCGCTTAAACGCGCACCGCCGACCTGCAATACCTGCAAGCTTGCCAGCGCGCGGCGATCGCCGGATAACGCCACCGCTTCCAGCCACAGCGTGACGGCGGGCGGCACCAGCGCGGTCAGCGTGATCTGGTGTTGGGCAATCAGCGGGAAACAGCAGCTTGGGCTGGGGTCGCTCGCCAGCACCACCGTGCCGCCGGCGTAAAACACGCCCAGCGCGCCCGGCGAACTGAGCGGATAGTTGTGGGCGGCGGGCAGGGCGCACAGAAAGCGGGTGTGCGCGTCGACCCGACAAATCTCCACGCTGCCGCGAATGCTGTAGTAGTAATCGTTGTGGGTGCGGGGGATCAGCTTCGGCGTGCCGGTACTGCCGCCGGAAAGCTGGAAGAACGCCACCTGATCGGCGGGCGTCGGCGTGGCGGCCAGCAGGTCGCCGTCTTCCAGTAACAGCTGTGACAGCGCCTGCGCTGAGTCGGCATCGCCCCGCAGAATCACCTGCTGCAGCGACGGGCAGCGCCGGCGCAGTTCGTCGATAAAGCTATCGTCGGCAAACAGCGGATGGCTACGATCGGCGATCAACAGCGTCGGGGCTATCTGGTCGGCGTAGGCGCACAGCTCGCTGCGCTGATGGCTGAACAGCGCGTTCACCGGCACGATGCCGGCGCGCAGCAGCGCGAAGTAAGTCAGATAGAATTCGTCGACGTTGCCCAACTGCACCAGCGCGGTCTGTCCCGGTTTGATCCCCCGGCGTTGCAGCGCGCAAGCCAGTTGCGCCACCTGCTGATTCATCTGTCGGTAACTGATGGCGCGCTCGCCGCAGATCAACGCGGTGCCGTCATTGTCGGCGTGTCGGGTCAGGATGTCGCCCAGCGGCACATCCTGCCAGTAACCCCGTTCGCGATAGCGCTGTTCCAGCTCGGGCGGCCAGCGGGTGAATTCAATCATCATGCTGCACACTCCTGATCCTGTCGCAGACCAAATGCGCGCAGCATGGTGCTCAATTTAACGCCGGTTTCGTGCCATTCGGACACCGGTTGAGAATCCGGCACGATGCCCGCGCCGGCAAACAGCCGTACCCGGTTTTGTCGGACTTCGCCGCAGCGAATGGTGACGACCCACTGACCGTTGCCTTCATCGTCGCACCAGCCGACGATGCCGCCGAACAGCCCGCGCGAGAACGGCTCCAGTTGGGCGATGCGATCTCTGGCCGCTTCGAAAGGTACGCCGCACAGCGCCGGCGTGGGGTGCAGCAGGCAGGCGATGGACAGCGCGTTTTCCTGCGGGTCCAGCACGTCGCCCTGAATCCGGGTAGCCAGATGCCACAGCACCGGCGTGCTCAGTAGCTCCGGCGTGTCCGGAATGGTCAGCGTCCGGCAGCGTGAGGCCAATACCCGGCGGATGTCATCGGTCACCAGCCGGTGCTCGTGGCGATCTTTGGCCGACGCCATCAACATGCGGCGCAGGCGCTGGTCTTCCACCGGGTCGTCGCTGCGGCGGGCCGAGCCGGCCAGCGGTTGCGACACAATATGATGGCCCTGCTTGTTCAGCAGCAGTTCCGGGCTGGCTCCCAGCAGCGCGCCCTGTTCCAGCGGCACGTGGAAGTTATAGCTCCACGGGTTCTGGCGGTTGAGTTGCAGCAGCAGGCGAATCGAATCCAGCGGTTGCTCGGTATCGATATCCAGCAGGCGGGACAGCACGATCTTGTTCAGCTCGCCGCTGCGGGTCGCGGCGACCCCGGCGCTGACCATCTGGCAAAACGCATCCTGCTCCGGCACTTCGCGTATCTGACGCACGGTCAGCGGCGACGCGGACGGCGTGTCGTGCTGCAACGTCTCGCGTGCGAACCAATGGGACTGTTGCGGCACGAACAGCCTGGCGGGCTGGCGTTTGTCGAACGGGATGGCGCCAACCAGCAACGGCCGGGCGATACCGTCCTGTCGGGCGCGGGCAAACAGCGTTTTTACCTGTTGCTGAACGTCGCCTTGCAGGTGACCGCCGTCTGCCACTGCCGTCGCCAGAGTGGCGTAACATCCGCGGGCATGCAGGCTGTTGTCGGGGGACAGAAACAGAAAATCATCGTGCTGAAGCGTGCGTGCATCCAGCGATGAAGAGGTGGCTGCGAGCGTTGACACGGGGGTTATCCTTATGTCGTGAGTGAACAAAATGGTGGCGCTCAGGCGTCACCGCAGGGCGGGAAAACCCGCCCTGCCGCGTATTACCAGCTGTAGCTAACCGTGGCGACGACCGTGCGTCCGCTGCCGTAGAAGCAGGCGGTATCGCCGCCGCACGACGCCACATAGCGCTTGTCGGTCAGGTTGTTGACGTTCAACTGCACCGCAGCGCCTTTCAGTTGCGAGGCGAGCGAGCCCAGTTCATAACGCGCCATCGCGTCGTACAGGGTGTAAGCCGGTACCTTGAAGCTCTCCGCGTTATCGCCGTAGGTAGAACCGATATAACGCACGCCGGTGCCCAGCGTGACGCCTTTCAGCGGACCATTCTGGAAGCTGTAGCTGCCCCAGGCGGAAGCGGAATGACGTGGAATGGATGACGGCGTTTTGTTGACCTGGCTGGCGGTGTAACTTTCCTTGGTGACCGCATCGGTATAGGTGTAGGCCGCCATCAGGTTGATTTCCGGCGTCAGTTGCGAGTGAACTTCGGTTTCCACCCCTTTGGATTTCACCTTACCGATCTGCTCGTTGTATTTAGTCACGCTGTTGTACGACGTGATGTTTTTCTGCGTGATATCGAACAGCGATACGGTCAGCAGGGTATTACTGCCCTTGGGCTGGAATTTCACCCCCACTTCCTTCTGCTCACCGGTGGTCGGTTTAAAGGCTGGCGTGCCCGGCGCGCCGGAATCCAGGTTGGGTTCGAACGAGGTGCTGTAGCTGGCGTACGGTGAAATGCCGTTGTCGAAGGCGTACAGCAGACCAGCGCGGCCGGTGAATTTGCTGTCGTTTTGCTGGGTCGTGGTGCTGGTGGTGCGATCCTGCGTACGTATTTCGCTCCAGTCATGACGGCCGGACAGCAGCAGATTCCACTGGTTCCATTCCATCTGGTCTTGCAGATAAACGCCGACCTGATCGAGTTTTTTCTTGTAAGACTGGTTCAGTGCTAACTGACTGTCGCTGACCAGATAAGAACCGCCGTAGTTGGGGTTCGCCCAGTCAAAATTGTACTGGTTGCCGCTGTTGCGCCAGTAGTTGTAATCGCGGTCCTGCCATTTGTAATCCAGTCCGCCCAGCAGGGTATGTTCCACCTCACCGGTTGCCAGTTTGACCTTGATCTGGTTATCCAGCCCCAGTTCATCGGCGTTCAGTTCTTCGCGCACCTGACGGCGGGACAGGGAGGTATCGGAGATTTCCGGGTTACTCCAGGTATAAACCAGATACTTGTAGCGTTCCCGCAACTGGGAATAGCGAAGGTTTTGCTGGAAGGACACGTTGTCATTGAAGGAGTGATCGAAAATATAACCGATGCCGATCTGTTCGCGTTTTGAGCGGTTGTAGTTAGGGTCGCTGACATTCAGGTCCTCTGGAATATAGCCAGCGCTGGCTTCGGTCACGGTGCCGATTTTCGGCAGGAAATTGCGGTAACCGGCCTTCGGATCGTTCTGGTAGCTGGTCAGCAGCGTAAAGCTGGTGTCGCTGTTAGGCAGCCAGGTGATCGCCGGCGCGATGGCGACGCGTTTCTCTTTGTAATCCTTGACGAATTCATCGCGGGTGCTGGCGATGCCGTTGAGGCGATACAGCAGGGTTTTGTCGTCGTTGAGCGCGCCGCCGAAGTCAAACGCCGCTTCGCCCAAATGCTGGTTGCCGGCGCTGAACTGCACCTTGCGGATGGTTTCAGCGGTCGGGCGTTTGCTGGTCATGCTGATCAGCCCGCCGGGGTTAACCTGGCCGTACAGCACCGAGGCCGGGCCGTGCACCAGTTCCACTCGCTCCAGCAACCAGGGGTCGATTTTCCCCAGCGCGGCGCCCTGACCGCTCAGACCGTAGCTCAGGCCGTCGAGGAATTTCGGCGCGTAGCGGAAACCGCGGGCGATCACTTCATCGTTGCGGTTGGAAGAACCACGATAGTTGGTGACTACGCCGCTGGAGTAATTCAGCGCGTCAGAAACAGAGGAAACCGCCTGCGCGTCCATCTGGTCGCGGGTCACGACGGTGACCGCTTGCGGAGTTTTTATCAGCGGCGTGCTGGTTTTGGTGCCGGAGGCGCTTTCTTTCGCCACGATGCCTTTCAGCGGCGCGGTGACGCTTTCACCGGCGTTGGCCGACACAATCATGGTATCGGTGCTGGTGGTGTCGGCCGCCTGCGCGTGCGCCGCCATCAGCAGAGTGGAAGCCAGCACGGCTGGCATCGCCTTTTTATTTCCCTGCCAAGACTTTAATTTTTTTAATTGTTTATTCCTGGTGCTATGCATCAGTTATCCCCTCCTGTGAAAGACCTTATTTTTTGTGTGTTTCAGGCTTTATATTCACCGGTCTTGTCATTCATCCCATTTAATCAATTAATTGACTTTAAATTCATCAGGTTAATTTTTGGTGGCGTGTTTTGTGACCGGAGTATGAGTTTGTTTATCCCGCCAAAAATCGGGAATTGCATCTTATTGCAAATGTAAATGGTTCTCAATATTATTTCTCTTGTCTATAGAATTGTAAATCGTCTAACCAACTCATTAGCTTGGTTAACTAAATGTAAGAAAAACGTAAAGGGGCAGACCCCGGGAGGTTTTGATGCCGGCAGCACAGCCGTCAGGTTTCGCCGCAACACTTTTGTCATCGCCTCAGGCAGGGGAAGAGGTCTGGTGGCAACAGGTTGTCAGGTTGGGAACGCCACTGGTGGAAGTACAGGATGCCGGGCGAGTGCGGGTGACGTTTCTCTGGCGCGATCCGGACGGTGACGAACGCTATTCCGCCATCCGGCGGGTGTATGCCGATATCAACGGCGTGACCGATCACCACAGCACCGATCCGCAGAGTCTGGAACGGTTGCCCGGCACCGATGTCTGGCACTGGTCGATGAGCATCGAGCATGACTGGCGCGGCAGCTATTCCCTGATTCCCATCGTGGCGGCGCAACTGCCGCCGGTGTTTAGCGACGATGAGCAACTGCGTGACGAACAGCAGCGGGAGTGGTGGTGTTCGCTGTTTCCCTGCGCGATCGCCGATCCGCTCAATCCGGGCCAGCCGTGGGGAGAACAACTGTCGGCCGCTCATATGCCGGCGGCGCCGTCGCAGCAGGCCTGGGGCGCGGTGGATAACGGCTCGGCGTTACCGCCGGATGCAGCCTGGCTGACGGTATTTGACTGGAAGAGCGAACAGCTCGACAACCAGCGCCGTATCTGGCTGTACACCACCGGCAGCAACGAAGCGCCGGCCCGGCGGCCGTTGTGCATTGTGCTGGACGGGCAGAAATGGGCGCAGGAGACACCGTTATTTGCCGCGCTGGACGCGGAAACCGCACAGGGCAATCTGCCGCCTGCCGTCTGGCTGTTTATTGACGCCATTGACGGGGAAACCCGCTGCCGGGAACTGCCGTGCGATGCCACCTTCTGGCAGGCGGTGCAGGATGAATTATTGCCGCAGGCGGCGCGACTGGCGCCGTTCAGCGACGACCCGGACCGCACAGTGGTGTCCGGGCAGAGCTACGGCGGACTGGCGGCGCTGTACGCCGGTCTGCACTGGCCGCAGCGCTTCGGCCGCGTATTGACCCAGTCCGGCTCTTTCTGGTGGCCGAATCTGCAATTCATCACCGATTTTGACCTGCGCGACACGCTGGAACCCGGCGTGCTGGTCACGCAGGTAGGGCAGGGCGGACGGACGGCGTCGCCGCTGGTGATTTTTCAGGAAGCCGGGCGGCGCGAAGCCGATATCGCCTTCGTCAACCAACAGATGCATGACGCGCTGACGGCGGCGGGGCATCGGGTTCACCAGCGCGTGTATGCCGGCGGGCATGACACCCTGTGCTGGCGCGGCGGGTTGATTGACGGCTTCCGTTGGTTGCTGAGCGACGCGGGCTTACCGGCGGCGTCCCGGGATTAAGTATGCATGCTGCCGGCGTCTGACGGACGGCGGCGGCTCAATAACACGAGGTAATAACAATGAGTCAGGAACAACTTAATCCGTTTGACGATGATCGTCTGGCGTTTCTGGTACTGGTCAACGAACAGCAGCAATACAGCCTGTGGCCGGAGTTTGCTGCGGTGCCGGCAGGGTGGCGCGCGGTATACGGGCCGCAGTCCCGTGAGGCGTGCATCGCCTATACCGAAACCCACTGGCAAGACATGCGCCCGGCCAGTCTGCGGACCACTGAAGCCTAACCGGCGTTCACCAGTCAGGAATGTTTCCGTTGACGGAGTAAGGAAAACAACGTGTCAGAGCTATTCAACGAAGCTGAATCATCCAGCGAATCAGAGCTATCCATCGCATCAGAACGACCCAACGAGTTAACGCCGGCGCATCAGGCGGATTCTCTGGAACTGCCGCTGGTAGCGGCCCAACCCGGTATCTGGATGGCCGATCAAATCGCCAGCCAGCCGAATGCCTTTGCCGTGGCGCATGCGCTGGAGCTGTGCGGCCCGGTCGATCCGGTTCGCCTGTCGGCGGCCATCCGTCAGGGGCTGGCGGAGGCGGATACGGTACAGGCTCGTTTTGGCCTGAACGATCTCGGCGAGCCGGTGCAGTGGCTGCCGTCCGCACCGGATGCCGCAGGCATCCGCGAACCGGAATCGCTGGATTTCAGCGATCCGGCGCAAGGCGAACAGGCGGCCTGGGCGCTGATGCGTGCGGATCTGGCGGCGCCGCTGCCGGCCGATGGCGGGCAACCGCTGTATCGTCAGGCGATAATGCGGGTGTCGGCGCAGCCGGAGCGGTGGTTCTGGTATCAGCGTTTTCATCACCTGATGCTGGACGGTTTCAGTTTTGACGCCCTGACCCGACGGATTGTGGAGATTTATAACGCCCTCAGCGCCGGCGAAACGCCGGCGAATTCGCCGTTTACGTCGTTTGCCGACGTGGTGACGGAATATCAGGCGTGGGAGCGTTCGCCCGCCTGCCGGCAGGCGGCGGCATTCTGGCGCGAGCATGCCAGCGATTTGCCGGCGCCGGTGTCGCTGGCGGCGGACGTTTGCGCCCCGGCGCCGGCGGAAACCCGTACCCTGCATCAGCGGGTGACGTTGCCGGTCGCGCCCTTTGTCGCGCTGGCGGAGCAACGGTTCGGCGCTAAGGTGCAACCGGCTGAGATCGCCATGGCGGCGCTGGCGGTATACCTCTACCGCATGAGCGGCGAATCGCGGCTGTCCGTCGGTTTTCCGTTCATGCGGCGTATGGGGTCGGCGGCGCTGTGTGCCTGCGGGCCGGTGGTCAACGTGTTGCCGCTGCAACTGACGCTACAGCCGGATATGACGTTGATTTCCGCCACTCAGACGCTGCTGGCGGAAATCAGGGCGGTGCGGCGTCATCAGCGTTACGAAGCGGAGCAGTTACGACGGGATCTCGGTCTGGTCGGCGGCAGCGAAGGGCTGTACGGGCCGGTGATGAACTTCAAGGTCTACAACGCCGGGCTGACGCTGGGAAACACGCCGGTAACGACGCACGTACTGGCGATGGGACCGGTAGACGATTTGGAATTTACCCTCGGCGTGCAGGATGGCGAACTGCAACTGGAACTGGTCGCCAACCCGGCGCGTTACGACGGCCCGTCGCTGCAGGGGCACGCGCAGCGTTTACAGCATCTGTTGGCGCAACTGGTGCAGCAGCCGGATCGGGCTATCGGCGCGCTGTCCCTGCTCAGCGACAGCGAATGGCGGCATATCGACGGATGGGGCAGCGGCCCGCATCTGACCATACCGGCGACGCTGCGTTCGGTGCTGGATTGTCTGCAACAGCAGGTGCGGCAGCAGCCTGATGCGCTGGCCGTTGCCTGCGGCCGCGACCATCTCAGCTACCGCGAGCTGTCGGCGCGGGTGATGCAACTGGCGCGCAAGCTGAGGGCGCAAGGGATCGGCGCGGGGGATGTGGTGGCGATCGGCGTGCCACGCTCGGTGTCGTCGGTCGTGGCGATTTTCGGGGTGCTGACCAGCGGCGCCGCCTACATGCCGCTGGATCTGGATTATCCGCGTGAACGTCTGGCGCTGATGTGCGACGACGCGCGTCCGGCTTTGTTGCTGACCCACAGCGCCGTGCGCGCGCAGATGCCGGAACTGCCGCAGGTGCTGTGTCTGGACGACGCCGCCTTGCGGGCCGAGTGCGCCCGGTTGCCCGCACACCTGGTGACGGACGCGGAGCGGTGCGAGCCGCTGTGCGGCGAACATCTGGCCTACATGATTTATACCTCCGGCTCCACCGGAAAGCCGAAAGGGGTGATGAGCACCCACGCCGGCTTGCTCAACCTGATGATGTCCCATTCGAGCTTCCTGTTCGGCCCGGCGATAGCGCGTTTCTCACAGCAGCACGGCCGCCGCCTGCGCGCCGGACACACCGCGTCATTCTCCTTTGACTCCTCGTGGGAACCGCTGTTTTGCATGATGATGGGCAGCGAACTGCACATTTTCGACGAGGAACTGCGTAAAGACGCCTGGGCGCTGGTGCAGCATCTTAATCAGACGCCTATCGACCTGATGGACATCACGCCGTCGTTCTTCACCCAGATGATCGACAGCGGCCTGCTGGAGGCGGATAACCACCAGCCCGCATTCATCATGATCGGCGGCGAAGCGGCCACGCCGCGGCTGTGGCAACTGATGCGTCAGCATCCGCAGATGGAAATTCATAACTACTACGGGCCGTCGGAATACACCATCGATACCCTGGGCGCGCGGGTCACGGTGGCGGATCAGCCGGTTATCGGTCAGCCGGTCGCCAACACCCGGGTTTGGCTGCTGGACAACCAACTGCGCCCGGTGCCGGTAGGCATGCCCGGTGAACTGTACATCGCCGGGCCGGGGCTGGCGCGCGGCTATCTGCGCCGTCCGGATCTCACCGCCACGCGCTTTGTCGCCTGTCCGTTTATACCGGGCGCGGTGATGTACCGCTCTGGCGATCTGATGCGCTGGCGTCATGACGGTCAGCTGGCGTTTATCGGCCGTGTTGACCACCAAATCAAGGTACGTGGCTTCCGCGTGGAGCTGGGTGAAGTGGAAAACGCGCTGGTGGCGCTGGCCGACGTCAGCACCGCGGTGGTCATCGCCGAACCGCTTGGCGCGACGTACCGGTTGATTGGTTATTGCTCGGTGCCGGACGACGCCATCCGCGAACAACCGGATGTTGCCGCTCGCCTGTTGGCGCAGTTGGCGGAGCAACTGCCGGATTACATGATCCCGGCGGTGCTGATGGTGATGGCGGAACTGCCGCTGACCGTCAACGGCAAGATTGACCGTCAGGCGTTGCCGAAGCCGCAGCAGGCCGCCGCGGTGGCCGGGCGCGAACCGGCCACCGAACAGGAACGGCTGATTTGCCAGTCCATCGCCAGCCTGCTGAAGCTGGACAGCGTTAGCGCGGAGGCGGATTTCTTCGCGTTGGGCGGTGACAGCATTTCCGCTATGGGATTGGGCACGCTGTTGCGTCGCGCCGGCTGGCAACTGCGGCCGAAGGTGATTTTTGCCGAACGCACGCCGGCGCGTATGGCGCAGGCGATGCAGCCGCTGGCGGCCGTTTCTGCGCCGGCGCGCACGGTACGGCATGGCGTGGTGGACGGCCTGCCGATTGTGCACAGCTTCGCCCGACTGGCGGGTATCGAGAGTCAGTTTGCCCACGGCGTGTTCCTGTCGGTGCCCGACGCGCTGCAACCGGCGCACCTGACACAGGCGCTGACGGCGCTGGCGCAGGCGCATCCGGCGTTGAGCGCGCTGACCCGCGACGGGCAACTGGTGATTGACGCGTCTTCGCCGGCGGCCGTGTCGGTACACAGCGAAACGCTGGCGGCGCAGGAGCCGGTTGACGCGGCGGCCGAACGGGCGTTTGAGACGGCGGTGGCGCGTCTCGACCCGGCGGCGGGCCGGATGATGCAGGCGGTACTGCTGCAACGCGGCGACCGCGCCTGCGGGCTGGTGCTGGTTGTCCACCACTTGGTGGTGGACGGCGTATCGTGGCGCGTACTGTTGCCGGAATTGCGTCAGGCGGCCGAGGCGGCGATGGTCGGTCAACCGGCCGTGTTGCCTGCCGAAGAGTGTTCGTTGGTCGACTGGTCCGCCAGCCTGAAAGCGCAGGCGACGGCGCGGCGCGCCGAATTGCCGTTCTGGCAATCCGCGCTGACGGCGTCGCTGCCGCGGCTGGGGCAGCGACGTCTCGATCCGTCGCGCGATCAGGAACAGAGCCGACAGCTGGCGCGCCGGGTACTGGACGCCGGGTTGACCCATGCGGTGCTGACGACCCTGCCGGAACGCTATCAGGCACGGGTGGACGAGATCCTGCTGGGCGCGCTGATGCTGGCCTGCCATCGTCATTTCGGCGTACAGCCGCTGCGGCTGGCGCTGGAATCCCACGGACGTATCGATACCACGGATGGTCTGGATCTCGGACGTACGGTTGGCTGGCTGACCGCCGAGTACCCGGTGTGTATTGACGCGCCGGCGGAGCAGGCCGCCACGCCCTGGGCCATCCTGCGGTCGGTGAAGGGCGCGCTGCGGGCGGTGCCGGATCGCGGCGTCGGTTATGGCGTGCTGCGTTATCTGGATGAGCAAAGCGCCGGGGAACTGGCGACGCTGGAAGACAACGCGCCGGAGATCCTGTTCAACTATCTGGGACGGTTTGAGGCGGGCGAAGGACCCTGGTCGCCGCGCCGCAGCGACCGCTATTTCCGCGATGCCTTTGCCGTGGCGCAGGCTCCAGAGATGCCGCTCAGCCATCCGCTGGACATCAATATTTTCGTCGATGAAGGTGAACAGCCGCAATTGGCCATCCACTGGGGATGGGCGCAAGGGGTGTTCGAGGCGGATGATATCGAGGCGCTGCATCAGGGCATGACGCAGGCGATCGATGAGTGGCGGGAACTGGCGGGCTATCCGCCGTTGTCGGATACGCTGGTGTCCGCCGAAGTGGCGCAGGCCAGCGTAAACGACGCGGCGCTGGAACGTTTGCGTCAGCACTACGGGCCGCTGGCGGCGGTGCTGCCGGTGCTGCCGTTGCAGCAAGGGCTGCTGTTTCACGCTCAACTGGCGGACGCCGCCGGCAGTTATAACTCGCTGACCCGATTGTCGCTGCGCGGCCCGCTGTCGGTCGCGCAATTGAGTCAGGCGCTGGAGGCGGTGGTGCGTCATCATCCGCAGCTGGCGGCGCGCTTCGATACCGAACAGGCGTCAGCGCCGTTGCAGGTGTTGCCGATACTGCGTGACGACCATTGTTACTGGCCGCTGGATCACCAGACTTTGCCCGCGATGCCGGCAGACGAGGAAGCCGATGCATTGCTGGCGCTGGAAAAAGCTGAACTGGCGCGCGATTTGTTCCACCAGCCTTCGTCAATGCTGCACGCCTTGCTGGTCAGCCACGCGGACGGGGAACGGCACACGCTGTTTCTTAACGCTCATCACCTGGTGGTGGATGGCTGGTCGACCCCGGTGTGTCTGCGCGATCTGTTCACCGCGCTGTATCAGGGCAGTAGCGCGTTGACGCCGCACGCGGTGCCGTATGCGGACATTATCCGCCAGTTGGCGGCCCGCGACGCACAGGCATCGCGTCAACGCTGGCGCTCCGTGCTGGCAGGCGCGCGCCCGACGCTGCTGTTTGGCGACGGTCCGCATCACGGCGACGTCCGCGAGCTGGAACTGCTGCCGGGGCCGCAACTGGAACAGGGGCTGCTGTCGCTGTGCAAACAGCATGGTCTGACGCTCAACAGCGTGATGCAGGGCATCTGGGGGATGCTGCTCAGCACCGGCAGCGGCGCGGACGATGTGCTGTTCGGCTCGCCGGTGTCCGGTCGGTTCGGTCAGATTGACGGCATCAACCAGCAGGTCGGGCTGTTCAGCAATACGCTGCCGGTACGGGTGCGGCTGGATGCGTCGCGGGCGCTGTTGCCGCAGCTGGCCGAACTACAGGCGCAGCAAATCCAGCTGATTGAGCACGACGATGTGGGGCTGGGGGAAATCCAGCAACTGGCCGGCACCGGTACGCTATTCGACACCCTGCTGGTGGTGGAGAACTACCCGGATGGCGATGAGCTGAGTCAGGCGGGGCAAGCGTTGCGCTGCGAGTCGGTCAACAATCGGGGTTACACCCACTATCCGCTGACGCTGCTGGTGCTGCCCGGCAAACGGCTGCGGTTGCTGATGGAATACCGCGACAGCGTGGCGCAGCCGCAGCGGCTGGCGCAGCGCCTGTTGCTGCTGCTGGAACAGCTGGTGGCCGTGCCGGAGCGCCCATTGTCGGCCTGGAACCTGCAACTGCCCGAGGAACAGGCGCTGCTGGCGGCGGTCAACCGCACCGAACAGCCGGTGCCGCCGGGCACATTACATCAGGCGCTGGCGGCGCAGGCGCAACGCACGCCGGATTGCATCGCGCTGGTGGATTGCCAGCATCAGTTGACTTACCGTCAGGTACAACGGCAGACCCGCTTGCTGGCCGACAGGCTGATCGACGCCGGCGTGCGGCCCGGCGACATCGTGGCGGTGGCGCTGCCGCGCTCGGTGCGCCTCAGCCTGGCGCTGTACGCCATTCTGGAAACCGGCGCCGCCTGGCTGCCGCTGGATACCGGCTACCCGGATGAACGACTGGCGCTGATGGTGGAGGACGCGCAACCCCGGTTGATGATCACCGAAAGCAGCCTGCAGCCGCGCTTCGCCGAGCTGGCCGAGTTATTGCTGCTGGATACGCTGGCGGATGAACGCCAGTCGCCGCGTCACCCGTCGCCGCAGGTTGCGGAACAGCAGGCGGCTTACGTGATTTACACCTCCGGCTCCACCGGTCGCCCGAAAGGGGTGGTGGTCGGCCATCAGGCCATCGTCAATCGCTTGTGGTGGATGCAGCATCAGTACCCGTTACAGGCGGATGACGTGGTGCTGCAGAAAACGCCGTGCAGTTTCGATGTCTCGGTGTGGGAGTTCTTCTGGCCGCTGATGGTCGGCGCCCGGTTGGTGATGGCGCCGCCGGATGCGCACCGCGACCCGGATGCGCTGGTGCAGTTGATCAACGACTATGCGGTGACCACCCTGCACTTCGTGCCTTCCATGCTGGCAGCCTGGGTGAGCGCGCTGGAGACGCGCCCGCGGGCGGAGATCGGCTGCGGCAGCCTGCGGCGGGTATTCTGCAGCGGCGAGGCGTTGTCGCGCGAACTGGCGCTGAATTATCAGTCGCTCATCGCGGCATCGCTGCATAACCTGTACGGCCCGACCGAAGCGGCGGTGGACGTCACCTGGCAACCGGCGTCCGGCGAGGCGTTGGAGCGCTGTCAGTTGCCGGGCATTCCCATCGGTCTGCCGGTGTGGAACACCCAACTGCGCATTCTGGACGGTGCGCTGCGACCGGTGCCGGTTGGCGTACCGGGCGATCTGTATCTGTGCGGCATTCAACTGGCGCAGGGATATCTGCGTCGGCCGGATCTGACCGCCAGCCGCTTTGTGGCGGACCCGTTCGCCACCGGCGAGCGGATGTACCGCACCGGCGACATCGCGCGCTGGCTGGAAGACGGCACGGTGGACTATCTCGGCCGCAGCGACGATCAGTTGAAAATCCGCGGGCAGCGCATCGAACTGGGCGAAATCGAGCAGGTGCTGCTGGCGCAGCCCGGCGTGGCGCAGGCGGTGGTCGGCGCGCGCGAGCTGGGCGGAAAACAGACCCGCCTGCACGGCGCCGATGCCCGGCAACTGGTGGCCTGGCTGGTGCCGCAGGCGGGGACAACGCTGGATATCGCCTCATTACAACAGGCGCTATCGCAGCAACTGCCCGCGCACATGGTGCCGGTGAGTTACGTGCTGATGACGTCATTCCCGCTCAGCGCCAACGGCAAGCTGGATCGCAAGGCGCTGCCGGCGCCTGCCGGGCAGCAGGCCGCTGGGCGCGCGCCGCAGACGGACGTCGAACGGGCGATCGCCGCGTTGTTTATCGAATTGCTGGCGTGCGAGACGGTATCGGCACAGGACGATTTCTTCGCGCTGGGCGGTCATTCGTTGCTGGCGATGCGGCTGGCGGCCGAGATTCGCCGTCAGTTGCAGCGTTCGCTGACGGTCGGGCAGATCATGGCGGCGCGCAGCGTAGCCAGCATCGCCGCGCTGGTGGAGGGCGACACCGACAGCAGTCAGGACGGCAACGGCGAAACCCTGCCGCTGCGTTCCGGTCGAGGACCGGCGTTGTTCTGTCTGCATCCGGCGTCGGGCTTTGCCTGGCAGTATGCGGGACTGCTGCGTTATCTGGACGGGGATTACCCGATCGTCGGGCTGCAATCGCCGCGGCCTGACGGGGTGATCGCCCGTTGCGAATCGGTCGACGAGATGTGCGATCGCCATCTGGCGGCCATCCGGTGCCTTCAGCCGCAGGGGCCGTATTTCCTGCTGGGCTATTCGCTGGGCGGTACGCTGGCGCATGGTATCGCGGCGCGATTGCAACAGGCGGGCGAAACGGTGTCGTTCCTCGGTCTGCTGGATACCTATCCGCCGGAAGGGCAGGACTGGGCCGCGCCGGACGAGGCCGATGCCCGCGAGGAAGTGGCGCGCGAACAGGCCGGTTTTATGGCCGACACGCAGTCTGAGGACGATCCGCAACTGCGGGCGGAGCGGGCGGCGATGTTCGGCAACATTGTCGCCAACTATCAGGATGCGGTGCGGCTGTTGTCATCGGCCCGGTCATCCCGTTACGCAGGCGACGCTACGTTGTTTGTGGCGACCCGCACGCTGCCGGCTGATATGGATGTTGATGCCACCTGGGCGCCGTATGTGAGCACGCTGACGCAGTATCCTCAGCTTTGCGAGCACGCGGACATCCTGTCGCCGGCGTCGCTGGAAAACCTGGGGCCGTTGCTGAATAGGCTGCTGCGCAGGTAATCGGGATATTGGCCGACAATAGTCGGCTATGGAGGCTGTAGACAACCATCTTAATCGTCAGCAATGGGTTTTTCTGGCGTAAAAAACTGTGCCGAGGTGTTCGTCTTCGCCGGGTGAGCCGCATGGACGCGGCGAAAGCCCGTGCCGCGTCTGGAACGCGTCACGGGCGGCCCGAACAGCGAAGGCGAACGCCGAGGGGACCGCGCCAGCGGTACAGTTTAGCCATCAGCCAGAGGTCAAGGAGAGGCGGCGTTGAGCCTCTCCTTGTCGTGCGTGCGATGATGTTGCAAAGGGATAACGGATGTCATCAAGCACGAAACCTCTCGCAACTCCAACATAAATCACCAATAACAAAACAACAGCGCTGTTTGTCAACAGCGTCAAGGCGCCGGGTGATGGCGGCCGCAGGGGACGATCAGCGGGGTGTGGGAGACTGGATCGTCGATGATGACGCAGGCCATGCCGAACACCTCCTGCACCAGTTCGGCGGTGATGATATCGGCGGGCGTGCCCTGGGCCATCACGGCGCCGGCGCGCATCACGATCAGGTGGTCGGCGTAGCGGCAGGCCTGATTGAGGTCGTGCAGTACCGCCACCAGCGTGCGGTCATGTTGCTGATTTAGTTCACGGAACAGGTCCAGCAGGTCGATTTGATGGGCGATATCCAGCCAAGTGGTGGGTTCGTCCAGCAACAACAACGGCGTTTGCTGCGCCAGCACCATGGCGATCCAGACTCGCTGGCGCTGCCCGCCGGAGAGCTCGTCCACGCTGCGCTCCGCCAGTTCGCTAACGTTGGTGGCTGCCATCGCCTGTTCCACCGCCGTCTGGTCCGCGTCGCTCCACTGGCGCAGCAGCGTCTGGTGCGGGTAGCGTCCGCGCGCCACCAGATCCATCACCGTGATGTTGTCCGGCACGATGGCGTGCTGCGGCAATAGCCCCAGTTGCCGGGCCAGCGTTTTGGTGGGAATGCGGTGGATACTGGTGCCGTCCAGCAATACATCGCCCGCCATCGGTTTCAGCAGGCGGCACAGCGCGCGCAGCAGGGTGGATTTGCCGCAGGCGTTGGGGCCGATGATCACGCTGAATTTACCGGCCGGGATCGCCACGCTCAGATCCCGGGCGATGATTTTGTTGTCGTAGCCCAGCGTCAACTGCTCGGCGCGCAAAAGGTGTGTCATCAGAATCACTCTTTACAGACAAATTAACGTTGCTGATTACCGGCGTGATTCGCGGATCAGCAGCCAGATCAGATACAACCCGCCGATGCTGACCGTCACCGAACCCACCGGCAACTGTCGGCCGGTAAACAGATGCTGGGCGACGATATCGGCCGTCAGCAACAGCAGGCCGCCCACCAGCGCGGCGGCGCATAACGGCACCGTGCTGGCGCGGGTCAGACGGCGCGCAATCTGCGGCGCCGCCAGCGCGATAAAGGAAATCGGTCCGGCGCTGGCGGTCACCACCGCAATCAGCACGATGCCGCACAGCATCAGCCACAACCGGCTGGCCTCCGCGTTGACGCCCAACGCCCGGGCGCTGTCGTCGCCCATTTCCAACAGTTGCAGACGCCGGGCCAGCAGCAGCGTCGCCAGCAGCGTCAGCGGAATCAGCAGCAGCGCAGGCGCGGCTTTACTCCAGGTCATGCCGTTCAGTGAACCGGCGCCCCACAGCGCGGCGGTCATCACCGTTTCCAGCGCGCCGGTGATCATCAGCCAGGTGTTGAACGCCGACAGTATCGCGCTGACCGCGATGCCGACGATGATCAGCCGAAATCCGCTGATTCCCCGTCGCCATGCCAGCAAATAGACCGCCAGCGCCGTCGCCAGGCCGCCCAATACCGCGCCGCCGGCAATCTGGTAGTAGCTGCCGTGCAACAGGATGATGGTGACCAGCGCCCCGGTATGGGCGCCGGTGTTGAAACCGACGACGTCCGGGCTGCCCAGCGGGTTACGGGTCAGCGACTGAAAAATGGCGCCGCTGACGCCCAGCCCGGCGCCGAGCAGCAGCGCCATCACCGCGCGCGGGGCGCGCCACTGAGTCACGACGGTGACGGTGCTGGCCTCGCCGTGGCCGGCCAGCGCCTGCCATACGGTGGGCGCCGACAGCGGCAGGGTGCCGAGGCTGACGGCCAGCGTCAGCAGCGCCGCGCCGCCCAGCAGCAGCGACAGATTGATCCACAGCGCGCGCAGCGGCAGCCGGCCGCTAATCAAGCCGGCAGGCGCGCGCAGAAACAGGGTTCGGGTAGACATGGCGTGGCCTTCCTAGGACTTGCGCTGACGCACCAGCCAGATCAGGACCGGCGCGCCGATAAAGGCGGTGACGATGGACACCCGCAATTCGCCCGGCACCAGCAGGCGGCCGACAATGTCGGCACTCAGCAGCAGTATCGGTGCGAACAGCAGCGAATAGATCAGAATCCAGCGTTGATCCGGCCCGGCCCAGCCGCGTGCGATATGGGGGATCATCAGGCCGACGAACCCGATGGGGCCGGCCAGCGCGGTGGCGGAACCGCACAGCAGCATCACCGATAACATCGCGATCACGCGGATTAACGCTACGCGGGTGCCGAGCGCGGTGGCGAGATCTTCACCCATGCTGAGCGTATTCAGCGAGCGGGCGGCGAAAAAAGCCAGCGCGCAGCCCAGCAGTATGGTGGGCGTCACCCAGGCGATATTGCCCAGCGAGCGGATGTCCAGCGTTCCGGCTTCCCATAAGCGCAGCTGATCAAACGCCAGCGGATTGAGCAGCGACAGCGACGAGGTGAAACCGGACAGCACGGCGCTCAGCGCCACGCCCGCCAGCGTCAGACGTATCGGGTTGACCCGTCCGCCGCTCAGGGTGCCGATGATCCACACCATCAGGCTGGCCGCCAGTACGCCAAGCCAGGCGAAGCCGAGCCACGAGGCCATACCGGTGATGCCAAAGAAGCTGATGCCCAGCACGATGGCGAAGCTGGCGCCGGCGTTGACGCCGAGGATGCCGGGGTCGGCCAGCGGGTTGCGGGTCAGCGCCTGCATCACCGCGCCGGCCGCGCCCAGCGCCATTCCCACCAGAATACCGGCCAGGGTGCGCGGCAGCCGCGCCTGCAAAATGATGGTGCTGTCCGGGCCTTGCAGGTTGCCGGTCAGACTGTGCCAGACCACTTCCGGCGCGATGGCGCGAGCGCCCAGCATCAGGCTGGCGAGACAGATCAATGCCAGCAGCAGCAGACAGGGAATCACACCGGCAATCCGCCGGCCAGTTAACGATGACAGCGCGCGCGGCAAGGGAGCTGGCGCGGTGGTCTGGGTGGGAAAGGGTGACCTCACTGATAAGAATCGCTTTATTAAAAAATGCATATGATTATTATTATCATTAATGTTGTGGCGTAGCTAGGATAGCATACGGGCTTCGGCAAAGACATTGACCTGAAGCCGGATTGGCGCCATTTACCGCACTGCCCGGGCCGCGAATGATAGCGGCGCGATTCTGATAGAAAGCATTTTGATTAAGAACAGGAATTCAACAAACGCTCATGGCTAAATCTTCTTTTTTTCTCGACTTCAGTTTGCTGAAGCAGAATGCGCATTTTCGCGCCATTTTTGTGGCTCGCATGTTGTCGGTGTTTGCGCTCGGCATGCTGACGGTGGGGGTGCCGGTACAGATTCAGGCGATGACCGGCTCTACGTTGCAGGTCGGGATGGCGGTGGCGCTGGACGGCATCGGCATGTTTATCGGGCTGATGCTGGGCGGGGTGCTGGCGGACCGCTTCGATCGCCGCAAACTGATCCTGTTTGCCCGCGGCACCTGCGGGCTGGGATTCGTGGCGCTGAGTCTGAATGCGTTTTCCGGCTCGCCGTCATTACTGGCGCTCTATGTGCTGGCCGCCTGGGACGGTTTCTTCGGCGCGCTGGGCATGACGGCGCTGATGGCGGTGATTCCGTTGCTGGTCGGGCGGGAAAATCTGCCAGCCGCCGGCGCGCTGACCATGCTGACGGTGCGGTTGGGTGCGATTCTGTCGCCGGCGCTGGGCGGGGTGATCATCGTCGCGGGCGGCGTGGGTTGGAACTTCGCCGTCGCCGCGGCCGGAACGCTGGCGACGCTGATCCCATTGGTGCGGCTGCCGTCGATGAAACCGGCACCGGGCAAACCGGAGCATCCGCTGCAGGCGCTGGCCGGCGGGGTGCGCTTCGTTTGCTCCCATCCGGTGGTGGGCTGCGTGGTGCTGCTAGGCATGCTGGTGAGCGTGGTCGGGGCGATGCGGGTGCTGTTTCCGGCGCTGGCGGGCGATGCTTACCACGCCGGGCCGTCGGCAGTGGGATTGATGTATTCCGCGGTGCCGCTGGGCGCCATGATAGGCGCGTTCACCAGCGGCTGGGTATCGGGGACGCAACGACCGGGAAAGATTCTGCTGGGCTGCGCGACGGGCGCCTTTCTGGCGGTGGCGTCGCTGGGGCTGTTCAGCCATTTGCTGCCTGCGCTGCTGGCGCTGGTGTGCTACGGCTACTTTAACGCGATCACCTCATTGCTGCAGTTCACCCTAATCCAGAGCCATACGCCGGATCACCTGCTGGGGCGGGTCAATAGCCTGGGGACGGCGCAGGATGTCACCGGCGATTCGGTGGGCGCGCTGATTCTGGGGTTGATGGGCAAACTGCTGGCGCCGGCGACCAGTATTCTGGCTTTTGGCGCCGCCGCCGCGCTGCTGGGCGGCGTGATCGCGCTGCTGGTGCGTCCGCTGCGCCAGTGCCGCTTTGGCGAACCGGCGGCGTCGCCGGATGAAGAAGAAACCGGCGACGCGGTACACGAGGGCTAGGCGGCGTATTACAGCGCCGGCATACCCCAGTCCGTCAGCGGGATGCCGGCTGGCGGAAGTACTGTTCGATCTTGCTTAGCATGTTGCTGGCGCTGTAGTAATCGAGCCGGAAGGTGTCCGGTCCCATCGCCCAGATGCGGTGCTGTACGACCGGCTCCAGGTGGCTGAGGAACGGGTTGGCGATGACCCGATTAACGGTATCGTCGTCGTTGGCGAACAGCAGCAGCGATTGGCCGTTGAGGCTGCCCGCCATGTTCTCGCCGGAGATTTGCAGAATATCCTGTCGTTTACCCATCCGGGTTTCGGTAGGCAGGTTGTCCGGTAGCGACGCCAGTTGGAACCCCAGTTCCGACAGCAATTGTCCCTGCGCGGACGCGTGCGTCCACAAGTTGACCCCGCGGCCGTCTTCATAATACACCAGCGCCGACACCGGCTGAGGCGGCAGTTGAATCGTCTGCTTCACGGTCTGCACCCGTTGCTCGAAACGTTCAATCACCTGTCGGGCATCGGTTTCGTGACCAATGGCTTCGCCCAGATACCCGGCCAGTTGCTGCCAGCTTTTATCGCCGTAATCCACCACCAGCGTCGGCGCGATGGCGGAAAGCTGCTCATACAATTTCAGGGCGGAGTCGCCGCCGGTCGCCGCAATAATGATCATGTCCGGCGCGGCGGCGGCGATGGCTTCCGCATTGGGTTCGGTGATGTAGAGCGGTTTGACGCCGCGGGCTTTCGCCTCGGCGCTCCACTGGCGAAAGAACCCCTGATCGTCGGCCACGATGGTATTGGGGCTGGTGGCGCCGGAGCCGATCAGCGGCGCATTGATCGCCAGCAGCGTGCCGCTGATGGTTACGCTGGTAGACACGATGCGCTGAGGCGCGTGGTCGAGCGTCACGGGGCCTTTCAGCGTTGGTACCGTGCGGGGCCAGCCCGTCGACGTTGCCGCCGAGGCGCTGTGATCGGGCGAGGCGGCGTTATCGCAACCGGCGAGCAGCAGCATCGCCATCAATCCCCATATCCACATAATGCCGCGGTTGTTTCTATTTCCGGATACACCTGTTCCGGATAGCACGCCTGCCGCGCGCCGGTCTGATCCCACCATACGATTACCTGTTACCTGTCGAGCATGAAAAAGAGTGCTGCAAGGTTATCGATAATGCGTCTCATAAACAACGTTATCAGCCGAATCATGAATTTATATTAATAATTCTTTGAGTCGAAAATTATCAGTCATACATGCTGGTTTTTTTAGATTGGGTAATTTCATCGGTTTTTTAAGGTAAAAAGCGCGATCTGATATGTGAAGTTTTGTCAGTGATTACTCAAATCTCTGTATAACGATATTAAAAAGTGTAATAACATTAATGTGTCTATCCATTAGGAGAGACAGCAATATTCGTACAAAACAGGTCACGAAGACCTTAAGGCTGCCTTTGACGTCCGGTGTCAGGAGGCTTGCTTTCCTTTTCATTGGATCGTGAGAAGGCGTACCCATCATTATCATGCTCGGAAAACGGACTTATGTCGCAGATAAGAAAGCATATTTCTCTGGGGCGCTGCCTGCTTGCCGCGGGCAGTTTATTGGCGGCGAATGCCGCTTATGCGGATGAAACCTGTGTGGCGGGGAACTGGCAGGTCAGTAACGTCAGTGACATGCCGGCAGCACAGTATCAAACCGAACATTTTGCCTTTCGTTGGAATAATAGCAGTCAGGTTAACCGCAATGACGTGGTTGCCGCGGGCAAACAGCTGGAGCTGATTTGGGATAAATTCATCAACCAGATCAAATTCCCGCAGCCGTATTGCAACGCGACCGTCAAGTACAAAGCGAATATTCATATCGACCCGTCCTTCGGCCTGAACGGCGGGATTGCCGATGGCGGCACCATGGGAATGTGGATCGGTCCCGGCGCGCTGCTTGACCACTGGGGTCTGGCCCATGAGTTTACCCACGCGTTGCAGGGGCAGACCGGCAGCTTCCAGTCTTACGGCAATCAAAACTTCGTCGGCTGGATTTGGGAATCTCACGCCAACTGGATGGCGCATCAACTGGACGAATACCGCGGCACTTCCGCGCATTGTTCCGACATGCTGGTGAACTATCCGCATCTCTATCTGGGTTCGACCCGCGATCGCTACTGTAACTGGCAGTTCATGGAGCATCTGAAGAACCGCTACGGTTACAGCGCCGTCAATGACATGTGGGCCAAAGCGCCAAAAATCGGCAGCGCCGAGCAGAACACCACCGATCCGATCAGCGTGCTGAAGAGCAACATGGGCTGGAGCCAGTCCGAGTTGAACGACTTCTTCGGCGACTGGGCGATGCGCAACGTCAACTGGGATTACACCGACCCTGATGGTTACGATCGCGGTAGCTTCTACCGTCGTACTTACGGCGGTTACGGCGCGGTGACGCCGTCGCAGGGCAACGCCGATAAACTGCTGCGCACCACGGCGCTGGACCCGGTCAGCGCCTCTGGCGTGAGACGCTTCGCCGTGCCGTTCGATCAGGCGCCGCAGCGTTGGGGCTACAACATTGTGCGCCTGATTCCGGATAGCGGCGCCACCAAGGTGACCGTGTCGTTCCAGGGCGTGGTGCAGAGCGCGCCGGCGGTCAATAGCCTGCCGGGCCTGAAGAACGATCCGGTTTCCCTTACCCAGCCGGATTCCGACTGGCGCTGGGGGTTGGTGGCGATCGACTCCGCCGGCAAGAGCCGTTACAGCGCGCTGCAACGCGGCGCATCGGCCAAAATCAGCAACTTCGCCGTGAAATCGACCGACAAAGGGTTGTATCTGGTGGTGATGGGCTCGCCGTCGCAAATGCACCAGATTACCTGGGATCAGGCCTACTACTCGCTGTACCGCTACCCGTGGACGGTGGATCTGACCAACGCCTGGGCGGAAGGTTCGCAGCCGAACGCGCCGACGCCGACCGCCAATGGTCGCCGTCACAGCAACGGCGGCGGCTGGGTGGCTAATGGCGCGGAAGTGGCGTCGACCGCTTATGTCGGGCCGTACGCTCGCGTTATCGGCGGCAAGGTGCTGGATTATGCCCGCATCGAAGATCACGCCACCGTACTGAGCGGCACCGTATCCGGCAACGCCCGGGTCAGCGGCCTGACGGTGGTGCAGGGCGACACGGTGATCAAGGACAACGCGCAGGTTAACACGGTGTTCAAAGGACCGGGCGCTTTCGAGCGCGGCGTGGTGGTATCCGGCACGGCGCAACTGCGCGGCGATGCTGAGATTCGCGGCGTTTCCACCTCCAGAGGCGTGTTCTACGGCTTCATTGACGAGAATGAAGTGAAGGACAGCCGGGCCGGCGCCAACCTGACCGACGCGGTACCGGAAGTTACCGAACGTCCGGCCTACGCCAGATGATAACCGGCTGAATAAGCCATCAGCATGAAAAGGGAACGGGGCGACCCGGTTCCCTTTCTATCAGGGACATCATGCGCGGCGGCGTGAAACGGAACCATGCGCCGTCAGCCATGATACGCAAAGGAAAAGTAAAGGATGAAGCTATGACACACATAAGGACCGTGGCCCGGATGGTCAAAGGCGCGCTGATTATCGGCGGCCTGTTTACGTTCGCCCCGGCGTTTGCCGACGAAACCTGCGTGGCGGGCAACTGGCAGGCGGACGCTTCCACCGACATGCCGGCGGTGAAGTACCAGAGCGCGCATTTTGTCTTTCGCTGGAAAGACAGCGATGCCGGCAAACTGAACATAAAGGATGTGGAAGTCGCGGCGAAGCGCCTGGAGCTGGCCTGGGACAAGTACATCAACCAGATCAAATTCCCCGAACCCTACTGCAACAGCAAAGTGAAACTCAAGGCGAATGTCCACCTTGATCCTTCGTTTGCGCTGACCGGCGGCCTGGCGCCTAACGGCAGCATGGGAATGTGGATTGGCACGGAAGAGCTGAAAAACGACTGGTCGATCAATTGGGCGATGCCGCATGAACTGGCGCATGCGCTGCAGGGGCAAACCGGTGGTTTCCAGGCGACCGCGCCGGACAGCATCAACTATATGGGCTGGTTCTGGGAAGCGCATGCCGACTGGATGACCCATCAAATGGACAACATCCACCACAACCTGACCGGCAGCGCGGAAGAGGCGATCAATAACCCGCATCTGTATCTGGGCACCACGCGCACCCGCTATGGCGGCTGGCTGTTCCTGGAGAATCTGAAAAACCGCTATGGCTATAAGGCGGTGAACGATCTGTGGGCCAACGCGCCGAAAGCGGGCGAGCCGGGACAAGGGACCGCGGATCCGTTCTCCGTGCTGAAAAGCAACATGGGCTGGAGCCAGTCCGAGCTGAATGATTTCTTCGGCGACTGGGCGCTGCGCAATGTCGGCTGGGATTACACCGATCCGGATGGCTACAATCAGGGAGCGGTCTATCGTCGCATTCTGGGCGGTTACGAGGCGCAGACTCTCGACAGCAGCCTGTCATACCGTCTGCTGCGTACCGCAACCCTGGATCCTGTCAGCAACACCGCCGGCGCACGGCGTTTTGGCGTACTGTTCGAACAGGCGCCGCAACGCTGGGGCTACAACGTGGTGCGGTTGATCCCGGATAACGGCGCCAGCCGTATCAGCGTGAAATTCAACGGCGCGGTGCAGAACGTGGCGGCGGTGAATCGTTTCCCCGGACTGAAAAACGACCCGGCCACGCTGCAATCGCCGGATTCCGACTGGCGTTGGGGCGTGGTGGCGGTGAATGCGTCCGGCAAAGCGCGCTACAGTGCGTTGCAGCGCGGCGCCAGCGCTTCCGTCAATAACTTCTCCGTCAAAAAAGGTGAAAACCTGTATCTGGTGGTGATGGGGACCCCGACGGAAATGCATAAAATTAAGTGGGATCAGGCCTACTACTCGCTGTACCGCTACCCGTGGACGGTGGATCTGACTAACGCCTGGGCCGATGGCAGCCAGCCGAATGCGCCGACGCCGACCGCCAACGGTCATCGCCATCGTAACGGCGGCGGCTGGGTAGCCGACGGCGCGCAGGTGGATGAAAGCGCTTATGTCGGGCCGTACGCCAGAGTGCTGGGCGGCACGGTGTCGGGCAACGCGCGCATTGAAGATCATGCGATCGTGCTGAACGGTACGGTGTCGGATAACGCTCGCGTCAGCGGTCTGACGATCATTCAGAATAATACGGTGATTAAGGACAACGCGCAGGTTAATACGGCGTTCTGGGCGCTGGGTCTGACCGTTCCGGGGCTGGCGGTATCAGGCGATGCCCAATTGCGTGGGGATATCGATGCGCAAGAGGCGAACATGTCGGTATCGCGCGGCGTCTTCTATGGTTATCTGACCGGCGCGGAGATTCGCGACGGGCAATCCGGCGCTAACCTGACCGGGGCAGTGCCGGAAATTACCGAACGCCCGGCTTACGCTAAGTAAGTGCTGGATAGATAACGGCATTCACGCTGATGTCAGAATGAAATAACGGGGCGAAAGCCCCGTTTTCAATCCTTTCGAGCCACCCGCGCGGCGGCGATCTTCACACGTCTCGCGTGATAAACGGCGGGTAACGCAGCGGGTTACTGACCGTTCCAGGCACGGATTTGCCGATCACGCACCTGCAGTTTCTGTTCCGGCGTCAGCTTGTTGTAGTCGCTGCTGAGGCCGCTTTCCCAATCGCCGTACAACGGGTTGGGCAGTACGATGAATTGCGTACCGAATTTCGCCTGATTATTGCTGACGAATGCCCGACGTGCGGCATTGTCCTTGTGGTAGGTCGCCTCACCGAAGTCGTTCAGGTTATCCCCCACGTACAGCACAATGTCATTGCCCTGAGCGGCGATATCATCAAAGCGCGCCTGCTTGTTGCTGTTGCCCTTGCTTAGCCACAGCGTCTGGTCGTTCACGTTCGGAAAACCGAGTTTGACCAGGTTGTCACGCGTATCGCTGGCTTCGATAATCAGCCGGTTGGACACATAAAAAACCTGGCCGCCATGACTGTTGACATAACGGGCGAACTCCACCGCGCCCGGCACGGCCAGCGCCTGACGGGCCTGGGACCAGCGGTTCCAACTGAGCGGGCTGAATGATTTATGTTCTTTGGCCTGCCAGCCGCTGTAGGCGCTGTTGTCCAGCATGGTTTCGTCGATATCGACCACTACCGTCTTTTTCTTGCCCGGTTTGGCCGGCGCCGCGTCGAACGCCATCCGCGCGGTATTGAACGCCTGATAGCATAACGCCTGATATTCACCCGATTGCTGGAACCAGTTCAGGGCCAGCACCGACTGGTTGGCGAGCGTTGTCTGCGCATCCTGAGTTGCGGGCGTGGTGCAGCCGGTTAACGCCAGCACTGCCATCAGGGCGCTGGCGCTGAAAGTCAGCTTTTTCATGGTTTTTCCTTTGTTTTTGGCGAGCAAGGCGAGAACGCCGAGCTGGAATAGGAATAGTGTGGTAGTGGTATCGAAGCAGGAATATATCGGGGAGTAAATATGCTGGTTTTATTTGTACGCACTTTTTTAAGAACTGTCACGAATCGGCTCACAGGGGAAATCGGTGGGAATCGTAATGAAAACGATCCCACGACAACGAACTTAGCCTGTTGAAATGGTAAATACTATGCCGGAGAGTCAATAAAAAAAAGGAAACTCATAATGAGGGCAGATAATTGTAATGCGAATGATATGAACGTCATGGAATAAATTATCTTTTTATTAAACGGAAAATACTTCGTTTTTTTAATGCGTTTTATTTATTGTCGATATATCTTGCTGCGCGTTCTGTCGAGTCTTATTTATAACGGCGATTTATGGCGGTTTTATATCATCGAGATGACAAAAATATTTTTTCTTCATCAGCGCTTTTAATAGAAAATGGCTGGGAGATTTTCAGGCTGGTGATAGAAAACGCGATAAAACTGTTGGGGAAACGCTGCAGCAATACCCGACGCAGACAACAAAGCCGGGAATCATGATTTTTGGGAGTTATTTGGAAATTTTAAAGGCGTAGTGATGGCGTTGGGTGCGAATCCTCCTTTGCTGGAAAGGCTGTTGGTTTCCTGAAAAAAGCCTTTTATAGTATGAAAAAAAGTGGGGATAAAAATGGATGACAAAGCATATTGCTTCTGACAGGTGATAATTTTATATCGCTATCATTCATTGGTTTTGTTTTTTGAAACGAATAACGACTGTGATATTTATATTTAGGATAATAAGAATCCGCTCTGGCTAAAGATTGAATCCTGACTAAAAAAGCAGTTATGATGACTTCCGACCAGCCAGATGTTCGAGCTGGTATTTATTCACAGTTGTAACATGGGTGTTGTCATTGTGGTAATTAATATGAGCCACCCATCTTTCTTTTGCTTTTTAAAAGCACTTACAGGCATGACGCCTAATTAAGTAAAACAGAAACAGGAGATGATATGTTTTTTAAGAAGACAGCTGTTCTGGCAACACTCCCCCTTTGGATTGCGTTTGCGGCTCACGCCGATGATTTTGACAAGCTGGATCAGGCGCTGCCTTCCGGCGTTAACGCCGCGTCGATTGCGCCGGTATTCGATTTCGATACGGACGGTTGTCTGCCCAGCGCCGGGATCAGCCGCAGCGGCAAGCAGAATGGCGGCCTTAACCCGACCGGCAGCCTGACAGGCGGTTGCCGCTGGTCCACGTTTCTGGACAAATCCAACACGTTGCATCGTTACGCCTGCGTCAATAACGGCGGCAACCGCTACTGCGGCCACTTTTACGCGCTCTACTTCCTGAAAGATCAGATTGTGGCCGGCATCAAGAGCGGTCATCGCCACGACTGGGAATATGCGGCGGTCTGGACCAAAAACGGCGCCGTGACGCACGGTAGCTACAGCGCGCACGGTAAGCTGACGACGGCGGCCGCATCCAGCCTCGACAAACAAAATGGTCACCTGAAGTTTGTGTACCATAAAGACGGCGGGCTGACCCACGCTTTCCGTTTTGCCAAATCAGGCGAACAGGCGGAAAACCCCTACAACACTTTCGTTACGCC
This sequence comes from Dickeya fangzhongdai, assembly GCF_002812485.1. Lineage (NCBI taxonomy): Bacteria > Pseudomonadati > Pseudomonadota > Gammaproteobacteria > Enterobacterales > Pectobacteriaceae > Dickeya > Dickeya fangzhongdai. Next base: position 3,395,025 of record NZ_CP025003.1, on the reverse strand, counting down.
GGATATTGTCAGCTGGTACTCGGTGCATGGCGATGGCGTCAGCAATCAGGACATGCGCAACAAGATGAATACCTTCAACTACGAATCGGCTGATATCCCGATGAAGGACGGCAACTTCCTGTCTAATCTGAACAACGGCAAACCGGGTGATTACCCGAACTTCACGCAGGCCAGCGTGGACAGCTCCCGCTAATGCCTCCGGCCGGGCTGGATGGCCCGGCTATTTGTGATTCCCTCCATCTTTTTTAATCATCCTTGCGGCATGCATTACATGTTATTTCGCGTTTTCCCTATTTACGGTTTACGGCGCAAACCGTTGCTGGCGTAAACCGTGTGCGACGAATGCCGGTATCAGGAGGACGGGGACGGATTGATTTATGGTTGCAGACGAGATATCAGGCTGTAGCCAGCAGAATGTGCTGAGTGACGGGGCGATATAAAGATGAATGATAGGCTTATATAGGGGGGGTGAATTGACTGGCGTCCCCAGCAGGGATCGAACCTGCAACTAGCCCTTAGGAGGGGCTTGTTATATCCATTTAACTATGGGGACTGCGTTGGCGCCGCATTATAACCGATTTGGCTGTCGCCATAAGCACTTGCCGGTGCGTTTGCTCAATCCGCCACCAGTTTTGGCCTGAATAGCGGCCTTAATCGTGGTATCTTTCGCTACGCTGGCCGTCAGACAAATGGGTGACGGACTACGCAAATCACTGAATTAGGGTGCGATCGCACAATTGGTGCTGGAATTATACCGGTGCCTGAAGCAGGATCCGCATCCTCCAATGTTGACCGTCGCGTCAGTCGATGCGACGGCGGTTGTTTCCCGAGCAAGGGTGTCCAGCATGAACCGGACAATTCTGAAGCGCTGACGGGAGGGGCGTCACTTCTGGCGCCGCTATTAAACGATCGCCATTTTTCCAACAGACCGCCGCTGGCGGCACGGGCAAACCAAAGCCCGGTGTATTAAGATGATAACATGTGGCCTTGTGCGCTGGCGGCCCGATGGCAGGTCGTGCGGACTGCATGAAAGTTCAGCAGGGAGATACGTTATGAATTTTCGTCTGGGTGGTGTGGTACTGGCGAGCGCATTGCTTGCCGGCTGTGCCAGCTCTAAAACCTCAGCGCCTGAGCAGCGTTCGGATCCGCTGGAAGGATTCAACCGCACCATGTTCGGCTTCAACTACAACGTGCTGGATCCGTATGTGGTGCGCCCGGCAGCGGTGGTCTGGCGCGATTATATGCCGCAACCGGCGCGCAATGGTCTGACCAATTTCTTCGTCAACCTGTCTGAACCCGCCACCATGGTGAACTATTTCGCCGAGGGTAAACCCTATCAGGCGATGATTCACTTTAACCGCTTCTTCCTTAACACCTTGCTGGGGATGGGCGGCCTGATCGACGTCGCGGCAATGGCGAATCCGAAACTGGCGAAAGAAGAGCCGCACCGTTTCGGCAGTACGCTGGGGCATTACGATGTAGGCTACGGGCCTTATCTGGTGCTGCCGGGTTATGGCAGCGCCACGCTGCGTGAAGACGGCGGCGGGGTAGTGGATACGCTTTATCCGCCGTTGAGTTATCTCACTTTCTGGATGTCCGCCGGCAAGTGGGCGGTGGAAGGACTGGAAACCCGCGCCCGCCTGCTGGATTCCGACGGGCTGCTGCGTAATTCGTCCGACCCTTATCTGATGGTGCGCGACGCCTATTTCCAGCGGCACGATTTCCTGGCTAACGACGGTAAATCCGCCCCGGTGGCAAACCCGAACGCTAAAGCGATTGAAGGCAGTCTGGACGAAATCGATTCAGATAAATAAGCGTTTTTTTAGTATTGATAGGCGCCTGCGGGCGCCTTTTGTCACAACTCTTCTTACCTGCCCGCCTGAAACCCGCCAAACTGATTGTTTGTGAAACGTTATATTGTTGTTGAGCGTTTATTTAATTACATAAATTTATTTCCACCGTCTATGTAACAATAATAACAGCCGGTTAGAGAGGGTAACGATTCAGCAGCCCTGAGCAGCAATCCGCGTATGGCGTAACGCGCTCTTATCTCCGCCTGCCGTCAGCCATTTTTGCTCTATGCTGAAATAGACGAAGGCGTTGTCGCGCACCTGCTACGGGTTGCCGCCGTGTTTCTCATGGCTCATCGCTCCTGCATCGTTATCTCGCTAATCTGGAATCACCCTTGTTCACCTGCAGGGATGACACATTGACATAACGGGACATAAACATGAAAAAACTATTGGTTACCACCTTGTGTCTGGGCGCCATAGGGCTGGCACAGCCTGTCATGGCGGAAGAAAGTAAGGCAGTGGATGTGGTGCTGATCGGCGGTGGCGTCATGAGCGCCACGCTGGGCACCTATCTGCAGGCGCTGGAGCCGAACTGGACCATCAGCATGGTCGAGCGTCTGGATAATGTGGCGGAGGAAAGCTCCAACGGCTGGAATAACGCCGGTACCGGCCACTCCGCTTTTATGGAACTGAACTACACGCCGGAAAAAGCCGACGGCTCGATTGACATCAGCAAGGCGGTCGAAATCAGCGAAGCGTTCGAAGTTTCCCGTCAGTTCTGGTCTTATCAAATTTCTCACAATGTGATGAAAGACCCGTCGTCGTTTATCAATAGCGTGCCGCACATGAGCTTCGTGTGGGGCGACGACAACGTTAATTACCTGCACAAACGTTATCAGGCGCTGCAGCACAGCACCCTGTTCCGCGGCATGGAGTTCTCCGACAACGCGGATCAGATCAAGCAGTGGATCCCGCTGGTGATGGAAGGGCGCGATCCGCAACAGAAGATTGCCGCCACCCGTATGCCGATCGGCACCGATGTCAACTACGGCGAAGTCACCCGCCAACTGGTGGATGGGTTGAAACAGCATACGACTTTCAACCTGAAACTGAGCAACGAAGTACGCGACATCAAGCGCAACCCGGATAAAACCTGGGACGTAGTGGTTGCCGACCTGAAAAACGGCGGTAAAGAAAGCGCGATCAAAGCCAGGTTCGTGTTCATCGGCGCCGGCGGCGCGGCGCTGCAACTGCTGCAGAAATCCGGCATTCCTGAAGCGGGCAACTATGGCGGTTTCCCGGTCGGCGGCGAGTTTCTGGTCACCGATAATCAGGACATCGTAAAACGCCATCTCGCCAAGGTATACGGTAAAGCCTCGGTTGGCGCGCCGCCGATGTCCGTACCGCATCTGGATACCCGTATCTTCAACGGCAAGCAGGTGTTGCTGTTCGGGCCGTTCGCTACCTTCTCCAGCAAATTCCTGAAAAACGGTTCGCTGTGGGATCTGTTCTCGTCCATGAACACCTCCAACTTTATGCCGATGGTAAATGTGGGGATCGATAACTTCGATCTGGTGAAATACCTGATCGGTCAGTTAATGATGAGCGACGATGACCGTTTTGCCGCGCTGAAAGAGTACTTCCCGCAGGCCAAACAGTCTGACTGGCGTCTGGCGGTGGCGGGTCAACGCGTACAGGTCATCAAGAAAGACAAAGATCTGGGCGGCGTACTGAAGCTGGGCACCGAGATTGTCAGCGACAAAGACGGCTCCATCGCCGCGCTGTTGGGCGCGTCGCCGGGTGCGTCCACTGCTGCGCCGATCATGCTGAGCCTGATGCAGACCGTGTTCAAGGATAAGGTTGCGACGCCGGAATGGCAGGCCAAACTGAAGGAAATCATTCCGTCTTACGGCCAGAAACTGGAAGGCAATATCGACCTGACCAACAAGATCCGCGGTTACACCAGTAGCACGCTGAAACTGAACTATATGGAAGTGAAGCCGGAATAATACCGCCGGCATAGCCGACTTCCCATAAAACCAAAGGCCGCGATAGCGGCCTTCAGATTTCTGACAAAGCCCTTAAGTACAGGATGAAGCATTTTTCCGGCATCAAAAACTGTGCTGAGGTGGGCGACTTCGCCGGGTGAGCGACAGGACGTCGCGAAAGCCAGTGCCGTGCTGGGAGCACGTCACTGGCGGCCCGAACAGCGAAGGCGAACGCCGAAGGTAGCGTGCAGCGCCACAGTTTAGCCCCCAGCCAGTGGTCAAGGAGAGGTGGCGTTTGAACCTCTCCTTGTCGTGCGTGCGATGAAGCAGCAAAGAAATGACACCGCTTATCCTGCACGAAACTATTCACTGACCGGACAAACTTCACCATTCACAAGACACAGAACTGTTTGTCAACAGTCTCAAGGCCGCGATAGCGGCCTTTTTTACGAATACGGGTTAGGTACCCGGGTTAGAAACTGTAGTTGAAGTTCACGCCGTACAACCACGCCCGGCCTTTAGAGGTAAAGGTGTAAGAGGGCAGGTTGGCCGCGACGCCGGCTTCGTGAATCGTCACTTTCTGACCGTGCATGTAAGACACGCCCACATCCACCGAGGCGTCTTTGTTGAAGGCGTAGGTGGTGCCGGCGCTCAGCCAGAGACGATCCTGATCCGGGATGGAGATGGTGCGTTTGTCGGCCGGTACCGGGCTGTCGTCAAACGCGATACCGGTGCGGAAAGTCCAGTTGTCGTCGTAGTAGTACGTGGTGCCCAGCGCGATGCGGTAGGCATCGTGGAAGCGTTCGTCTTTCTGGAACAGTTGCTGGCCGTTGCTGCCGGTGGCGCGCAATTCCTGGAAGGAACTCCAGCTGGTGTAGGCCAGACTGTAGTGAACCGCCCATTGCGGGGCGACGCGGTGGTAAGCGGAAAGCTCCCACATTTCCGGCAGGTTGAGCGTCAGCTTGCCGGGGATGGTGGCGCCGCTGGTGCCGCGCGGCGCCGCCAGGTCGCTTCGGAAGGAACCATCAAAGTCGATGTCGACTTTGGAGCGGTAACTCAGGCCGAAGCGGTTGTTTTTATCCAGTTCATACAGGATGCCGGCGTTCCAGCCATAGCCCCATTCTTTACCATCCAGATGAGTGATCTCGGACGTTGAGCGTACGCCCAGCGCCGGACCGACTTCGCCGGCGTTACGCACAATCTTGGCATCGGCGTACACGGCGTTGACGCCCAGACCAAAGCTGAAATGCTGGTTGAGGCGATAGGCCGCGCTCAGATTCAGGTTGGAGGTTTTCAGGTCGGTTTTGCCCGCGATGGAACCGGCGCTGAAATTGTCGCTGAATTCAGTCGCCAGACCGAAGTTGGTGGTGGCGGATGCGCCTACCGCCCACTGCTCGTTCAGCGGCATGATGAAATGCAGGTTGGGCACCCAGGCGTGCGGCGCAATATTGTCTGCGCTGGCGTCACGGCCGGTGCTGCTGGAGCCGCGCAGGTCGATGTCCGGGTTAATGTAGGTCACGCCGCCGGAAAAGGCCGGACGATCAAACATCGTCATGGTCGCCGGGTTGCGGCTGCCGGAGGTCGCATTGTCTGCAATGGCGCTTTCACCCGAAAAGGCGCGCCCCAGGCCGGATGAGGAGAACTCATTCAACTGGAAACCTGCAGCGGTTGCATTGGATGCCATTAGCGCCAGCGCCACAGCAAGTGATGTTTTCTTTAACAGGACTTTCTGGCTCATGACCGAAACCTCACTGAACGTTTGTAATTTTTGTTAAGCGTGTAACAAGGGACGCGCATTGTAGGGGGGGTTAATGGGCTGACAAATCAGACCAGTTGCGAAAAGTATAAAAGTAAAACGATGAAATGTTTTCTTTCAGTTCCACAAATGTTGCAAAAATGATTCAGAAATTAGATCCAGTTAACAAATGTCATGATTATGTTTAGATGATTTAGCCTATTTCATTGAAAAATAACGTTAAGATGTGATTTACATCACGTAATACCCCTTTAATCGGTAAGTGCTAGTGATAGACGGCTGTGGTGAGTAAAATGGGGGCAGAATAGATGGATAGCGTGCTTCCGATTGTGGAGGCGCCTGTCGCCGCAGAGGAGTTTTGCCATGACAAACGCGATTAACAAATGTAGCGCAGAAGAAACCGCCGCCTGTTGCTGTGTGGATGTGGGAACCGTAATGGATAACACCGATTGCACCGCATCTTACAGCCGTGTATTTCCCCACCGCAGCGACGCGGAACAGACGCAGAAGCAACTGACGGAAAAAGCCCGTTCGGTTGAATCCGAACCTTGCGTGATTGACGCCCGTCTGTCCGAGGCGGAAGGCGGATTCAAACTGGATATGGATTTCACGTTTAGCTGCCAGGCTGAAACCCTGATCTTCCAGCTGGGCCTGCGCTAACCGGCCATCCTGAGCTAGCCCGCGATCACGTTAACCGCGATCAATAGCGGCGTGCTTGCCTTCGCTTTGCGGCTGACTCGCTGAGATCAGCCGCATTCCCCGAGTCTTCCCGCCTCATTATTCTTTCTGTTTCATTATCTTTGCCGCCTTATTCCCGTTGCGTATGAGCGCCCGGAAGCGTGGCGCGGCTCGCTGTTTGGTATCTGCTTGTTTGCATAATGTAATCTTCAGGTTAACAATGAGTTCAGACCCCATCGGTCTCTGAAAAGGGATGAACGGAATGGTTATGCGCGAACGCGAAGTAGTGCCGCTGGTCACCCGGCGTGGCGACCGCATTGCGATTGTCAGTGGGCTGAGAACCCCATTTGCCCGGCAGGCAACGGTTTATCATGGTATTCCGGCGCTGGAGCTGGGCAAGCTGGTGGTCAATGAGCTGTTGCTTCGCAGCGGCGTCGAACCGGAGCTGGTGCAGCAACTGGTGTTCGGGCAGGTAATTCAGATGCCGGAGGCGCCCAATATCGCCCGCGAAATCGTGCTGGGCAGCGGCATGAGCGTGCATACCGATGCTTATAGCGTCTCCCGCGCCTGCGCCACCAGCTTCCAGGCGGTCGCCAACGTGGCGGAAAGCATTCTGGCCGGTGCTATCGACATCGGCATCGCCGGCGGCGCTGATTCGGCTTCCGTGCTGCCTATCGGCGTCAGCAAGGCGCTGGCGCGTACGCTGGTCGATCTTTCGCGCGCCAGAACCTTCCGCCAGCGGCTGGCGTTATTCGCTCGCCTGCGGCCACGGGATTTACTGCCGGTGGCGCCCGCCGTGGCGGAGTATTCCACCGGGCTGCGCATGGGCGATACCGCCGAGCAGATGGCGAAAGACTACCGTATCAGCCGCGATGCGCAGGATGCGTTCGCTCATCTCTCCCATCAACGCGCCGCGCAGGCCTGGGCCGACGGCGTACTGCGTGACGAGGTGATGACCGCCTGGGTGCCGCCATATAAGCAGGCGATTAATGAAGACAACACGATTCGTCGCGACAGCGCGCCGGAACAGTATTCCCGCCTGAAACCTGCCTTTGACCGTCGCTACGGCAGCGTGACCGCCGGCAACAGTTCGCCGTTAACCGACGGCGCCGCCGCCGTGTTGCTGATGAGCGAATCCCGCGCCAGCGAACTGAAACTGACGCCGCTTGGCTACCTGCGCAGCTATGCGTTCAGCGCTATTCCGGTACAGCAGGACATGCTGGCGGGGCCGGCGTACGCCACCCCGCTGGCGCTCGATCGGGCTGGTATCCGGCTCGATGATCTGGCGCTGATCGACATGCATGAAGCCTTCGCCGCTCAAACACTGGCTAATCTGCACCTGTTCGCCAGCGCTGAATTCGCCCGCGATAAACTCGGGCGCAGCGCGCCGGTGGGGGAGGTGGACCGGGAGCGCTTCAATGTGCGGGGCGGCTCGATCGCCTATGGGCATCCGTTTGCCGCGACCGGCGCGCGCATGATCACCCAGACGTTGCATGAACTGCGCCGGCGAGGCGGCGGATTGGGGCTGGTTACCGCCTGCGCGGCAGGCGGTCTGGGGGCAGCCATGGTGTTGGAGGTAACGCAATGACCGAGCTGAATTCGATGCATCAGGCGCACGAACATGAGGCGCACGCCGCTTTCCAACTGACGCTACGCCCCGATCATATCGGGGTGATTACCGTGGATGTCCCCGGCGAGAAAGTGAATACCCTGAAAGCGGAATTCGCGGAACAGATGCGCGCGGTGCTGACGCAGGCCCGACAGCACAGTGGCCTGCAAGGGCTGGTTATCCTCTCCGGCAAGCCGGAATCGTTTATCGCCGGGGCGGATATCGGCATGCTGGATGCCTGTGCCGACGCGGCGGCGGCGCAGGCGCTGGCTGAAACCGGGCAGGAAACGCTGGAGGCGATCGCCCATCTGCCGTTCCCGGTGGTGGCGGCCATTCACGGCGCCTGTCTGGGCGGCGGGCTGGAACTGGCGCTGGCTTGCGATTATCGCCTCTGTACGCCGGACGACAGTACCCGTCTCGGGTTGCCGGAAGTGCAATTAGGGCTATTGCCGGGCGCAGGCGGCACCCAGCGGCTGCCGCGTCTGATTGGCGTGGACCGCGCGCTGGAGTTGATCCTGACCGGGCGGCAGTTGCGGGCGACTCAGGCGCGGCGGCTCGGGTTGGTGGATGAGGTGGTGCCGCACGCGGTCTTGCTGGAGGCGGCGCTGGGCTTTATCCGCCGGGGTAAACGCCAACCGTCTTCGCCCGGCTGGCGGCATCGGTTACTGATGCTGCCTTACGTACGCCGCTGGCTGTTTGAGCGGGTGCGGCGACAGACGCAGGCGAAAACCCAGGGCAATTACCCGGCGACGGCGCGTATCCTGGCGGTGGTGCGGCGTGGTCTGGAGCAGGGCAGTCAGGCTGGCTATCAAGCGGAGGCTCGCGCTTTCGGCCGACTGGTGGCGTCGCCGGAGTCCGTGGCGTTGCGGCGACTGTTTTTTACCGCCACGGCCCTGAAAAAAGATCGGGGCGCGCCGGTCGAACCCGGCCCACTGCGCCGGGTCGGGGTGCTGGGCGGTGGTTTGATGGGCGGCGGCATCGCCGGCGTCACCGCGCTGAACGGCCGATTGCCGGTAAGGATTAAAGATATTCATGAGCAAGGCATCACCCTCGCGCTGCGCAACAGCTGGCAACGGTTGAGCAAACAGGTCGAGCGCCGCCGCATCACGCCCGCAGAGCAGCGGCGGCAAATGAGCCTGATTTCCGGCGGGACCGATTACCGGGGATTTGAGCGCGTCGATGTGGTAGTGGAAGCGGTATTCGAAGATTTGGCGCTCAAACAGCAGATGGTGCGGGAAACCGAAGCGGTGACGCCGCCGCATGCGGTGTTTGCCACCAATACGTCGTCGCTGCCGATTCATCAGATCGCCGCCGGCGCCAGCCGGCCCGAGCAGGTGATTGGCCTGCACTATTTCAGCCCGGTGGACAAGATGCCGCTGGTTGAAGTTATTCCGCATGCCGGAACCAGCGAGCAGACGTTGTCCACCACGGTGGCGCTGGCGAAGAAGCAGGGCAAGACCGCGATCGTGGTAGCGGATAAAGCCGGGTTTTATGTTAACCGTATTCTGGCGCCTTACCTGAATGAAGCGGCTCGCTGCCTGCTGGAAGGCGAACCGGTCGAATCGGTTGATCAGGCGCTGGTGCGTTTCGGTTTCCCTGTCGGCCCCTTTACCTTGCTGGATGAGGTGGGGATTGATGTGGCGATGAAGATTGTACCGGTACTGGTGGCGGAACTGGGCGAGCGGTTTTGTGCGCCGCCGGCGCTGGAAGCCATTGCCCGCGACAATCGTAAAGGCCGCAAGAACGGCCGCGGCTTTTATCGCTACGATCAGTCGCGTTATGAACGGTTATGCGGTTTGTGGCGGCGTCGGGGCAAAGTGTCCGATGGCAGCCTCTATCCATTGCTGGATGTGACGCCCAAAGCGCATCTGGATCCGGCGCTGATTGCGCAGCGCTGCGTCATGATGATGCTGAATGAGGCGGTGCGCTGTCTGGATGAAGGAGTGATCCGCCGTCCAGGCGACGGCGACATCGGTGCGGTGATGGGAATCGGATTTCCGCCGTTTCTGGGCGGCCCGTTCCACTACATGAATCAATTAGGGATAGAAACGGTGGTGGGAACCCTGCTGTCGTTGCAGGCGCAGTACGGCGATCGGTTTGCGCCAGCGGAAGGGCTGCTCCGGCGACAGTCGCAGCTGGTTGGCTTTGCTGATGAAACGGAGCGCTGAGCGGGTGAAGGAGAAACCTAAACCCGTTATCCACCCTCGTTTTTTATTCTTGTCGGATGAGTAAATAATAAATTAAAAAGCCGAAAGGCAGATTTTTTGAATGAAATAACCCAATCTTGTTTAAAAAATTATTTTATTGGCTGACGAAAAACTTTATTTATCGGATTCACTTTTAGGTGAAAAAATTAATTGATAAAAATGCTGAATGCAATGATGCATTAGCGGAGTGATAATTGTATTTTATTGAAAATGCTTGCTTTTTATTTAATCGGTCCATCGTTTTTACCACCCAGTGCAACAATTCCCTGAATGCTGGGCATAATACCGCGCTGAATTATTTAAACGTACTGTATTCGGCACCGGTGTTTTCTCTGTTCACTATAGTGAGGCGGGGTATTTTTTCCAGTGTTTCCCGCGGTTATAAGATGAAAAAGTGTAAAAGTGTCAGAAAAATAAAACCGGTGCCGGTTTATTCTGTATTGTGGGGATTGATAATTTTTTTATCTGAATGAAAATTATTTTTTAGTCTAAACTGCTGTTAAATGAAATCTAAAAGCGAGCCGACAGCATATTATGATGACGTGATGCCGGCTTTGCCCTGAAAAAATTAAGGTTAATTGCCTGAAAAAACGGGAGGTTGCCGACTACGGCGTGATTGCGGGGCCGTGGCGCAGCGTGGCGCATGATGCGGTTGGTTGCGATTCGCCGGCAATTGGGGTAAAAAAATGCGCTTTGCGCTGGTCAAAACGCCATCAGCATGATGTGGCGATGCCCGATACCAGGCTGTGACCTGCCGCAAAACGGCTCCGTGCCGATTCAGCTAATCTGAAGCTATCCCCAGGGTTTTATTGCCCTTTTTCATCAATATAGCGGTGTAATATGCAAGTTTTGATCATGCGTCATGGTGATGCCGTACCTGACGCCGCCAGTGATGCGCTCCGGCCTTTAAGCAGCCGGGGAGATGAAGAATCTCGTCAGATGGCAGCCTGGCTCAACGATCAGTCGATTGATATTGATCGGGTACTGGTGAGCCCTTACGTACGGGCTCAGCAGACGTTGCAGGTCGTGGCGGAGGTGTTGCCGCTGCCGGAAAGTGAATGTCTGCCGGAGCTGACGCCGGGAGGCAACGCCGAACTGGTGTGCGACTATCTGCTGGCGCTGGCGAAAGAAGGCACCAGCGCGGTGCTGGTGATATCCCACCTGCCGCTGGTGGGATATCTGGTCGCCGGGCTGTGCCCGTCTGAGACCGCGCCCATGTTCGCCACGTCGGCCATTGCCAGCGTCGAGCTGGATGATGTCTCCGGTGCGGGCGTATACCACTGGCAGGTCACGCCGTCCCAACTGACGGCCAAAGTTAAACCCTGATCGTCCGACAACAGGCGCCGTTAGCGGCTCCTGTTCGGTTTTCATACGGTTTCCCGCCGCAGGCGATTTTCCAGAACGGCGAAGAAGGTGAGGAGAGGAGGGTTATTCCTCGTCGGCGCTTTCCTGCGCCACCAGCACCAGTAAGGCCGCATTGCCGCCGAATTCCTTCGGCGCCTGATGAAACGCCAGCACGTCCGGGTGTTGGGCCAGCCACAACGGCGTTTGCTGTTTAAGAATGTGTTTGCCGTGGCCGTGCATCACGCAGGCGCAGTAGACATGTTCGCGCCGACAGGCGGCCAGCAGCGCCCCCAGTTCCTGCTTGGCTTCCAGCTGCGTCAGTCCGTGCAAATCCAAAAACAGTTCCGGCGAATAGTCGCCGCGACGCAGTTTCTTCAGCTCGTAATGACTGGCGCCCGGCCGGACATAGCGCGTCGGCCCGTCATTCTCCAGTTGCGGCTGGAATTCGTCCGAGAAATAGAAACTGGCGTCCACCTGTTCCTGAATCATCCGTCGTGGCGGCAATGCGCCGGGTTTGGTACGGGCCGGACGGTGAACATAGGTGTCCTGACGTAACCGGGTGGCGCCCGCCACCGACGTGCGGAAAAGCGCCTGCTCCTCGTCATCAAGCATGAATTTTTTTTTCATTTTGCGTCACTCTGTCATCGTCGCGGTTCTGTTGCAGAACCTCAATACGGTATCCGCATAGTTTCGGTGTCCGCATAGTTTTGATATTCGCATAGTTTACCTGTTCCGTGCCGGTCGCTAAACAAAACCTTATCGTTGCATCCCCCGCTCCGCGCCGTCCGGCGGTGATATCTGCTGATTTGTCGCCGTCTTCATGGCAAACTATTGCCATCACAGAAACATGCGATTACAGAGACAGTAGTCTGTGGAGGACAAACTTGGACAAAATTTTCGTCGATGAGGCGGTCAACGATCTGCATACCATTCAGGATATGCTGCGCTGGACAGTGAGCCGGTTTAACGCCGCCAACGTCTACTATGGACACGGCACCGATAATCCGTGGGATGAGGCGCTGCAACTGGTGCTGCCCAGTCTGTTTTTGCCGATCGATATTCCGGAAGACATGTACCTCGCCCGGCTGACGTCCAGCGAGCGTCATCGCATCGTCGAGCGGGTGATTCGCCGCGTCAACGAGCGTATTCCGGTGGCTTATCTGACGAACAAGGCCTGGTTTTGCGGACTGGAGTTTTATGTCGATGAGCGGGTGCTGGTGCCCCGTTCGCCGATTGGCGAGTTGATCAACAATCGCTTTGCGTCGCTGTTGCCCAACGCGCCGCATCATATTCTTGATTTGTGCACCGGCAGCGGTTGCATCGCCATCGCCTGCGCTCAGGCGTTCCCCGAAGCGGAAGTGGATGCAGTAGATATTTCCGACGAGGCGCTGGCGGTGACCGAACAGAATATCCAGCAGCACGGCATGGAATACAACGTGACGCCGATCCGTTCCGACCTGTTCCGTGACCTGCCGGCGATTCAGTATGACCTGATCGTCACCAATCCGCCGTACGTGGATGAGGAAGACATGGCCGACCTGCCGCAGGAATACCGCTTCGAACCGGAGCTGGGACTGGCGGCGGGCAGCGACGGCCTGAAGCTGGTGCGCCGGATTCTGGCATGCGCGCCGGACTTTCTTACCGAAGAGGGCGTGCTGATTTGTGAAGTCGGCAACAGCATGGTGCACCTGATGGAGCAGTATCCGGATATTCCGTTTACCTGGCTGGAGTTCGACAACGGCGGCGACGGCGTCTTCATGTTGACCCGTTCCCAACTGCTGGACTGTCAGGCGCATTTCAGCCTTTACCGGGATTAATCCCTCCGCAGGGCGGCGGGCGGTAAATATCCGTCTGGCGCCCTGATGTTTTTTCAATGCTAAGGAGCCGTGATGGCAGGAAACAGTATTGGTCAGTTTTTCCGTGTCACCACCTTTGGTGAATCTCATGGCATCGCTCTGGGATGCGTGGTGGATGGCGTACCGCCGGGTATTCCGCTGACCGAGGCCGATTTGCAGCACGACCTGGACCGTCGTCGTCCGGGGACTTCTCGTTACACCACCCAGCGCCGCGAGCCGGATCAGGTGCGTATTCTGTCCGGGGTGTTTGAAGGCGTGACTACCGGCACCAGTATCGGTCTGTTAATTGAAAATACCGATCAGCGCTCGCAGGACTACAGCGCTATCAAGGATCTGTTCCGCCCCGGTCACGCCGATTACACCTATGAGCAGAAATACGGCATCCGCGATTACCGCGGCGGCGGTCGCTCTTCCGCCCGTGAAACCGCTATGCGCGTGGCCGCCGGCGCCATTGCCAAAAAATACCTGCAACAGCTGCACGGTGTGGTGATCCACGGCTATCTGGCGCAGATGGGCGATGTGGTGTGCGAACTGAAAGAGTGGGCGCAGGTGGAGCAAAACCCGTTTTTCTGCCCGGACGCGGACAAGCTCGACGCGCTGGATGAACTGATGCGCGCCCTGAAAAAAGAGGGCGATTCCATCGGCGCGAAAATCACGGTGGTGGCTGAGTCGGTGCCGCCGGGGTTAGGCGAGCCGGTGTTTGATCGTCTTGACGCCGATCTGGCCCACGCGCTGATGAGCATCAACGCCGTCAAAGGCGTGGAAATCGGCGACGGCTTCGCGGTAGTGAACCGTCGCGGCAGCGAAAACCGTGATGAAATCACCCCGGAAGGCTTTCAGAGCAACCATGCGGGCGGCATTCTGGGCGGCATCAGCAGCGGTCAGGCGATCACCGCCCATCTGGCGCTGAAACCGACTTCCAGCATCACCGTGCCGGGGCGCACCATCACCCGCGACGGCGACGCAACGGAAATGATCACCCGCGGTCGCCATGACCCGTGCGTGGGAATCCGCGCGGTGCCGATTGCCGAAGCGATGATGGCGATTGTCCTGATGGATCATCTGCTGCGCCAGCGCGCACAGTGCGCGGACGTGACGAGCCAGGTTCCCCGTTGGTAACACTATAAAAACACGGTAATACACCGAACACGAATACCATAAAACAATGAAAACAAACTGGATTGGGATGGTGGCGCTGCTGTTTTGCAGCGCCGCGCTGGCGAAGACACCGTGGCAGGAGATAACCCACCCGGTGGCAGGCCAGCCTCAGGCCATCGGCGCGTTTGCCAATGGTTGTATCATCGGCGCACAGCCGCTGTCGCTGCAGTCGTCTGATTATCAGGTGATGCGCGTCGACCAGCGGCGTTACTTCGGTCATCCGGACCTGCTGGCGTTCATCCATCGTCTCAGCGCCGGCGTGCATCGCGCCACCGGCGGCACCGTGCTGATCGGCGACATGGGCATGCCGGCCGGCGGACGGTTCAACAGCGGTCACGCCAGCCATCAGTCGGGGCTGGATGTGGATATCTGGCTGCAACTGCCGCGTCAGCGCTGGAGTCAGCAGCAGTTGCTGCAGCCGCAACCGCTGGATCTGGTGCTGGCGGACGGTAAAAACGTCAATCCGCGCGCATGGTCGCCGGATGTGCTGAAGCTGGTGAAGACGGCAGCGCAGGATAATGACGTAACGCGCATTTTCGTCAATCCGGCCATCAAAAAGCAACTGTGCCTGGAAGCCGGCGGCGATCGCAACTGGCTGCACAAGGTCCGGCCGTGGTTCGCCCATCGCGCGCACATGCATGTGCGGCTGCGTTGTCCGGCGGATAGTCTGGAATGTCAGGATCAGGATGCGCCGCCAGCGGGCGACGGATGCGGCGCTGAACTGAACAGCTGGTTCCAGCCGCGCAAACCGGGCGCCGAACCGCCGGCCAAAACGACGCCTCCCCCGTTGCCGCCTTCCTGTCAGGCGTTGCTTGATCGCCATCTGATTGCGGAATAATTCATGGAATGGTTCGTTGTTGGGCCGGATATTCTGGCCCTGTTGTTTCTGGCTAGCGTGATCGCCGGATTTGTGGATTCGATCGCCGGCGGCGGCGGGTTGCTGTCCATTCCGGTGTTGCTGGCGGCGGGGCTGTCGCCCGCTCAGGTGCTGGCGACCAACAAATTGCAGGCGGTGGGCGGTTCGTTTTCCGCCAGCCTGTATTTCATCCGCCGCAAAGCGGTGGACATGCGAATACTGAAGCTGGCGGTGCCGCTGACCTTGCTGGGCGCGATGTTCGGCGCCTGGCTGATTCAGCAGATTCACGCCGATTTCCTGCGTAAGTTGCTGCCGGTGCTGGTGATCGGTATCGGCCTCTATTTTCTGCTGATGCCGAAAGTGGGGGATGAGGATCGGCATGCGCGCCTGTCGCTGTTGCCGTTTTCCCTGCTGGGCGGCGCCTGCGTCGGGTTTTACGACGGCTTCTTCGGGCCGGGTGCCGGGTCGTTTTATGCGCTGGCCTACGTCACCCTGCTGGGTTTCAATCTGGCGAAAGCCACCGCGCACGCCAAAGTGCTCAATTTCACCTCCAATTTCGGCGGCCTGGTGTTTTTCATGCTGGGCGGTCAGGTGGTATGGGGCGTGGGTTTGGTCATGCTGGTCGGGCAGATTATCGGCGCCCGGCTGGGGGCCAGAATGGTGCTGACCAAGGGGCAGAAACTGATTCGCCCGATGCTGGTGATCATGTCCGCCCTGATGAGCATCAAATTGATTCATGACAACCACGGCAGCGAGATTGCCCGCTGGCTGGGACAGCTATTCTGATGACGATGTTGACTGAAACTGCACACACTCACCATTACGACCAGTTGATCGCCGTATTCAACCGGTGTTTTAGCGAGGAATACAACACCCGGCTGGTGAAGGGCGACGATGAGCCTATTTACCTGCCGGCCGACGATCAGGCGCCGTATCACCGCATTGTGTTCGCACACGGGTTTTATGCCAGCGGCATGCACGAGATTTCCCACTGGTGCATCGCCGGTGAAGAGCGGCGCAAATTGGTGGATTTCGGCTATTGGTACTGTCCGGACGGACGCGACGCCGCGACCCAGAGCCAGTTTGAGTCGGTGGAAATCAAACCGCAGGCGCTGGAGTGGATGTTCTGCGTGGCCGCCGGCTTTCCGTTTAATGTCAGCTGCGACAATCTGGATGGCGATGTCGATCCGGATCGCATCGCTTTCCAGCGCCGGGTGCACGCGCAGGTCATGATTTATCTGCAACAGGGCGTGCCCGGCCGACCTGCGCGCTTTATTCAGGCGCTGCGGGACTTTTACCACACTGCGCCGCAAACCGCGGCGGACTTTCCTTATCCGGCCGATCTGTGATGATCGGCGGGCAACACGATAACTGAGGACCATTAATGATCGCAGAATTCGAGGCGCGCATCCTGACGCTGATTGACAATATGGTGGAGCACGCCAGCGATGATGAACTGTTTGCCAGCGGTTACCTGCGCGGCCACCTGACGCTGGCGGTGGCGGAAGCCGAAGCGCATGGCGAACAGACGGCGCAGGCGCTGCATGCCCGGGTACAGGACAGCCTGAACAAGGCGATTAATAACGGCGAGCTGTCGCCGCCGGATCAGGCGCTGGTCGCCCAGGTTTGGGAATCGTTGTATCAGCAGGCGCAATTGCAGTAACACGCGCGAGGGTCGGAATGGGCGCCCGCCTGTGTCGACCTGTGATGGGGTCTTAACCCTTCGCTGAACCTGATTTCGTGACCGGCAGGCGTGCGGTCACGAAATCTAACAGGCGTATCTTCTGGCCCGGACATCATCCGGCTGTCTCAACGGCGCGACAAATCTACAGCCCGTGTTTTTGTCTTAACCGAAACAGTAACGCCTGTCTGGCATGGGCGACGCGCGGCTGGCGCAGCGCGCTGGGTTGCCAGAGTAAATAGTAACTTCGGCTGGCACGCGCTACGGGGGCGGGAATTTCACTCAGCTCTCCTCGTTCGATATAGGGCGTGCATAAATACGCAGGCAGGGCGCTCCAGCCAAATCCCTGGCACAACAGGCTGCATAAGGCGCGTAAGTCTTGCCCGACCATGGCGGGAAGGATGGCCGGCGCCTGCACACGGTTCGCCGTAAACCAGTTATCGATAAGCGGGAGCGTCAGGCTATAGGCCAGCACCGGTTCGGTTTGCATCGCCGCCAGGGTATCCGGCGTGTTCATCAGCCGGGCGACGACCTGGGGCGACGCGACCGCCATCACTTCGTCGGTCAGCATCAGCTCGCTTTTCAACCGGGTGTCATGCGAGGGCGCCGCCGAGATCCCCAGATCACAGTAGCCCTCAATCAGGCTTTGGGTAATCGCGTCGTAATCCCCGGTTTGCATCCGGACGCGCACCCCCACCTCCAGCAGCGGCAACAATTGTTTGGCTACGACTTCGGCCAGAAAATCCGCATGACCAATGATTTGTAATGCGCCAGCCAATTCCAGTGAACGCGCTTTCACCGAGGCCAGTGCGTTTTCCGCCTCATCCAGCCGATCGCCAATATCCGCCGCCAGTTCATCGGCCACCGACGTGGGGACGACGCCTCGCGTTTGCCGCTCAAACAGTGGTCGCCCAATCGACGTTTCCAAACCGGCGACATGCTGTGATACCGCAGGCTGCGTCAGGTTAAGCGTGCGTGCGGCGCCGCTGATAGAGCGTTGTCGATACACCTCAATAAAGGTTCTCAGCCGAACAAGAGACATGTATCACCCATAAAATTTTTTATATCCACACCTAAATATGCTAGTTGGTCACAACTGATTAACGTCGCTAAAGTGCGCTCTATCAAAACATAACTGCCTTTTATTCGGAAGGCGGTTTGCAGGAAGTAAAGGAAAATTTATATCAAAGCCGGACGGCAAGCGAAGGGATCGCACTCCAGCGTTACGGTTTGAGCGGATTCGTCCGCCTGCTGCGATCCAAATAACGGTGAGCCGAATGGATACGCGCTTTTTGTTTTCCCGCCTGTCGGGAAGAAAGACACCACACGATTGTTAAGGATTCACCATCATGCCTTTAGCGCAAACGACCAACGATTTAAAAGCGATATTGCAGACCATGAAGAATGCCCACATCGCCACTGGCCCGGCCGACGCCGCGCTGCGCCGCGACAGGCTGCTACGCAGCGCCCGGCTTATCCGGGAAAATTATTCGTCGCTCAGTAAAGCGATGGATGCGGATTTTGGTCATCGCAGCGTGTATCAGTCGCTGGTGGCGGATATGGCGACGACGGTGAAAACGCTTGAGCATTCCGCGGAGTACGTAGCGCAATGGATGAAACCGGAATTCGTCGACAGCCCCGTGCCGGGCATGCAGGCCTGGATACAGCATCAGCCGCTGGGCGTGGTCGGGGTGATCAGTCCGTGGAATTTCCCCATCAATCTGGCATTTGGGCCGCTGGCCGGCGTATTTGCCGCAGGCAATACCGCGATGCTGAAGCCTTCGGAGCTGACGCCCGCCACCTCGGAACTGCTGGCGGAACTGATCGCGCGTTACTTTGACCCGCTGGAGCTGGAAGTGGTGTTGGGCGACGCGGCGATTGGCGCTGCGTTCAGCAGCCTGCCTTTTGATCATTTGGTCTTTACCGGCAGTTCTGCCGTTGGTCGCCATGTGATGCGTGCCGCAGCCGATAATCTGGTGCCCGTTACACTGGAACTGGGGGGGAAATCGCCGGTGGTCATCGACCGTGATGCGGATGTCGGCCTGGCGGCGCAGCGTACCCTGACCGTGAAGACCTTTAATGCCGGTCAGATCTGCCTCTCCCCTGACTACGTCATGTTGCCGGGCGATCAGGTTGATGCCTTTGTTCAGGCCGGCAAGGCGTTTATGGCTCAGGCATTCCCGACGCTTCAGAACAACCCTGACTATACGTCGATCATTACGCCGCGACACTATGAGCGTCTGGTTGGTCTGTTAAAGGATGCTGAAAAACAGGGCGCGACGCTGGTGAGCCTGGCGCCTCAGGGCGAGCCGGATTTTGATGCGGTTTCCCGCAAGATCGCGCCGCATCTGGTGCTGAATGTCACCGATGAGATGCAGATTATGCAGGAGGAGATCTTCGGGCCATTGTTGCCGGTACGCACCTGTCATTCGCAGGAAGAGGCGATTGCGTACATCAACGCGCATCCGCGCCCGCTGGCTGCGTATTACTTTGGTCAGCAGTCGGCGCGGCAAACCGCGTTTGCTGAACGGACCACGTCAGGGGCGCTGGTCATCAATGATGTGATGACGCATGCCAGTAACGACGCACTGCCTTTTGGCGGGGTGGGGGCTTCCGGCATGGGCGCTTACCACGGCATTCATGGTTTCCGCCGTTTTAGCCACGCCAAAGCGGTTGTGGTTCAGGATGAAGAGGGCGCATCCAACCTGCGTTTGCGGGCGCCCTATAGCGACAAAGTGTCTCAGCTTGAAGCGTTTTTGAAAGGCTGATGCGAACGACCTACTGAATTAGTGAGTTAAGGAGAATGACGATGAAGGTACTGATGGTATTGACGTCCCACGACGCGCTGGGAAACACAGGCAAGAAAACCGGGTTCTGGCTTGAGGAATTCGCCGCCCCTTATTACACCTTCAAAGATGCCGGCGCTGATGTGGTGCTGGCGTCGCCGGCAGGCGGACAGCCGCCGCTGGACCCGAAAAGCGATTTGCCGGAATTTCAGACCGAACTGACCCATCGCTTCAAGGCCGACCCGGCAGCACAGCAAGCGCTGGCTTCCACGGTGAAACTGGACAGCGTGCGTATGGAAGATTTCGACACGGTGTTTTATCCGGGCGGTCATGGTCCGCTGTGGGATTTGGCGGAATCACCGGTTTCCATTGCGCTGATCGAAGCATTTGAACGGGCCGGAAAACCCATCGGTTTCGTGTGCCATGCTCCCGGCGTCTTGCGCCATGTCAAGGCCGCCAATGGCGAGCCGCTGATCAAAGGTCGCCGGGTCACCGGGTTTACCAACACGGAAGAAGCGGCAGTGGAATTGACGGATGTGGTGCCGTTTTTGATTGAAGACGAGTTTCAGAAACTGGGCGGGTTGTATTCCAAAGGCCCTGACTGGCACCCTTACCTCGTCGAGGACGGTAAGCTTATCACCGGCCAGAATCCGGCCAGTTCGGAAGCGGTCGCCAAGGCGTTGTTAAAACAACTGGCCTAATCGGCTGACAAAGGAAACAGGCAGAATGACCATAAGATTGCATCATCTGAATGCTTCGCGTTCCATGCGTATTCTCTGGTTGCTTGAAGAGGCGCAGCTTCCCTATGAGCTGATCCGCTACCAGCGCAATCCGCAGACGCAACTGGCGCCGGAAGCGCTCAAGGCTATCCATCCGCTGGGTAAATCGCCGGTGGTGGAGATTGACGGCAAGGTGATTGCCGAGTCCGGCGCCATCGTTGAGTACATTATCAGTAAATACGCGCCGCAGCTGGCGCCCGATGAGCAGGATGCGGGTTATGCCGACTATCTGCAATGGATTCATTTTGCGGAAAGCTCGGCCATGCTGCCGGTATTACTGAAAGTCTTTAATCAGTTTGAGAAAAATACCGGTCAGACGCTGAAGTTTCTGGATGATTATGCCGAGGTGGAGTTCAAAAAAGTATTTTCCTATTTGAACGACTACCTGGCTTCACGCGAGTTTATTGTTGGGCAGCGCCTGACCGGGGCGGACTTTATGTTGGGGTTCGTGGTGAAGCTGGTCACGGAGCGCTTTAATCTGGGGCAACAGTACCCCCATATTCTCCGTTATTCGCAACGCATTGCGGATATCCCGAGCTGGCAGCAGGCGCAGCGTCTGGAATCAACTCAGGCCTGACGGCTTTTACTGATTTTAGAACGGTTATCTTGTCTTAAAAGGGAGTTACAACTATGGCTGTTGAGAAAGTACTTTATCGCGCCCAGGCTTCGGTGACCGGCGGACGGGATGGACATGCGGTTTCCGATGATAATCACCTCGATCTGAAACTGACCACTCCGCGCGAGCTGGGCGGCCTTGGCGGTTCCGGCACCAACCCCGAGCAACTGTTTGCCGCCGGTTACGCGGCCTGTTTTACCGGCGCGCTGAAACTGGTGGCTTCCAAGGAGAAAGTGTTGGTTCCCTCCGCCACGGTGATTGAAGGTCTTGTCGGCATTGGTCCATCCGGCGGCGGTTTTGGTATCGAAGTTGAACTGCGCATTACCATTCCCGGCATGGACAAGGCGCAGGCTCAGGCGTTGGTGGAAAAAGCGCATCAGGTTTGCCCCTATTCCAACGCTACGCGCGGCAATATCGATGTGACATTGACCGTGTTGTAATTGTTTTTCGGATAAGTGTTGTAATTGTTTGTCGGATAAAGGGATGGCGCTCACACGGCCATCCCTGTTCCCTATTTTCAACGTGGGCTATTGCAGCCAGAAACAGAGCGCATAAAACACGCCCAGACTCGCCATCACCGCCAGCATGGTGTGGCGAACCAGCAAGGCGATCGCCACGCTGCCCACCGCGCCCCATAAGTACGGGTTGTCCGGAAAGGGACGCAGCGCTTCCTGATGCAGCAGGATCACCGGCCCGCAAATGGCCGTCAGCAAACAAGGCGCAGAGTAGTTGAGCGCTTGCCGGAACAGCGCGGGTAGCCTGACGGGAACGCCGGGTTCCAGAAACACGTAGCGGTAAGCAAATACGACCAGCGCCAGTAACAGTAATAATCCCCAACTCATGATGTTTCTCCGTTAAGCCGCGCCATCAGAACCGAAACGGCCATGCCGCCGAGGCCCGCTATCATGATCGCCCCTTCGATGCGCCAGTAAGCCAGCAGCATCGACATCAACAGTGAAAACAGCGTCCCCGCCAGCACCGGCAGGCGTTTGACCATCGGTACCACCAGCGTGATAAAGGTGGCGACGATGGAAAAATCCAGATGGTAGCGATCGAGATGGGGAATCGCATTCGCCATCATCACGCCCGCCAGACTGCATACCACCCAGCACAGATAAAACGTCAGCCCGGCGCCGAGTAGATAGGCGGTGGTCAGCCGTGTCTTTGCGGCTATCGCCAGCGCGAATAACTCGTCGGTCAACAGAAAACCGAGCAACAGGCGATAACGGGCTTTCAGCGGCGCGATGGTAGGGCGCAGCGTTAGACCATAAATCAGGTGCTGGGCGGTAATCACCATGACGGTCAGCAAGATAGTCATGACGCTGCTCCCCGACATCAACAGGCTCAGCGTCACCAACTGCGCCGCGCCGGCGAAGATAACCGCCGACATCCCCACCGCTTGCCAGAATGTCAGCCCGGCCTGTACCGCCATTGAACCCGCCAGAATGCCCCAGGGAATAACCGCCACGCACAGCGGCAGCATAGCGACTGCGCCGCTAAGGAATTGGTTGGATGCCGAGTCCGACGGATATCGTCGTGATAAGGCGGTGAAAGGTGAAAATGACATAACCACGATTCTCTTCTTCAACGAATAAGCCGGAAGAATAGACAGAAGAGCGGCGGCGGTATTGAAAGAAATTGCCTGATGTCTGATTACTTCAGAGTACGGACAAACTCACCCGGCGTGATGCCCATTGCGCGTTTGAAATGACGATTGAAGTGGCTCTGATCGGAGAAGCCGCACTGGGATGCGGTGTCAGACAGGCTGACGCCCTTTATCAGCAGCGAGCGCGCCTGACGCAGGCGAGCCTGAACCAGATAAGCATGGGGCGTCATGCCCAGCAGCGCCTTGAATTGTCTGAGAAAATGCCACGGGCTAAGGCCGGCTGCCTCCGCCAGTTGCAGCAGGCTGATATCCTGCTCCGGGCATTCGTCAAGCCACGCTTTCGCCCGCAGAATGGACAGGCTCGCCGATGGCAAGGTCCGTCCGTCGGAGCGGGTTTTGCTGTAGCGCATCATCAGCCAGCTCAATGATGAAAACAGCAGGGTTTCTTTCAACAGGCTATTGCCTGCCTGCGGCAGCAGGGTGAAGGCCAGCCGCAATTGCGCCGACAAGCCGGGGTCATGCAAGACGGCATCGGGAAACCACGGCGTGGCGCCTTGCGGCACGCGCAGGTCGCGCGACAGGTGGCATAACAAGTCCGGCGAAGGATAGATGGCGCGGTAGGACCAGCCGCTGGCGACTTCGGCGTGGCCGGTATGAATTTCATCGGCATTGACCAGAATGATATCGCCGGTGGGGGCGACGTGTTCATCGCCGGTACGATAGAAACGCTGCGCGCCTTCCTCAATCACGCCGATACAGAAATTCTCGTGCGAATGGCGGGAAAAACGCTGGTGATGGTAGCGAGCCTGCAGCATTTCCAGCCCGCCCAGATCTTTCAGGTGGTGAAACTGCACTTCTTCCCGCGATGAAGGTTTTCCCATGAACCGCTCCCGAATCCTGTTTGGTATAAAATTGCTGCCGTATTGAATGCGCTATCTGAATTCAACTATACCGCTTTGCCTTTTAGCAGTTTTCTCACCCAAAACCGATTGGGGTGCAACGCCGCCAGCGTATCGCTGTCCAGCGGCAGCGGTTCGCCGAACAACTGCGATGCCAGTATTTCAGCGGCCAGCGGCGCAGAGCATAAACCGCGTGACCCCAACGCGCCAATCAAATAGAGATTCGGCCAGGACGGGGCGGCGGCTACTTCGTCGCCGTCAGCCAGCCGTTCTGGCAGATCCTGATAACACGCCAGTGTCTGTGGGTAATCCGGCACCTGACCCAGCAACGGCAGATGATCGCGGATCGCGCAGCGCACGCCGCAACGCGCCTGTTGCCCGGAAATGTCCACCTCGGTGGGCCAGTCACTGTCGGGCAGACAATCAATCAACCGCTGACGGTTCTGCTGTTGATCGGTTTCACGGTAATCCGTATCCGTATCGCCGCGATGATAGCTGGCGCCGATACAATGCGTGTGGTGATGCGGGCTGACCGGCGTCAGGTAGCCATCGTAGCACAGCACCTGACGCAGCGTGGACAGCGACGGCGTGTCGGGGACGTGGCTGACCTGACCGCGCACCGCGTAGACGGGCAGGCGGCGGGTCTGCTCCCAGTCGCTTACCTGATGACCGTTGGCCAGCACCACCGTGGCGTGTTGACGCTGACGGCCGTCCGCCAGCGTCAGCTGCCAGCCGCTGTCGGTGTGGGCGAGTGCGGCGACGGCGGTAGATAAATGCGCCTGCAGGCCCTGCCGGCAGGCCAGCGCAAAGGCCGATGCGGTCAGCTCGGCCGGGCATAGCCAGCCGCCTTGCGGGTAGGTAAGGCCGTGGGTGTGCAGCGGTACGCCGGCCTGTTCGGTCAGGGTGCGCGCGTCCGCCGGGCGTACCAGCGTCTCCGGCCAGTTGCCGGCCAGTATCCGGGTGATTTTGCGCGTGCTTTTTTCATCGTAAGCCAGCTGGCTGACGCCGCACCAGTCGTGTTCAAACGTCACCCCTTGCGCGGCGAGAGTGTCATAGCAGCGGCGGGCGAAGCCGAACGCGGTGGCGAAAAATCCCGATAACGCATCCTGCTTGTCGTTCAGCAGCGGATAGAGCGCGCCCTGACGATTGCCGGAGGCGCGTTGTCCCACCTGTTCGTCGGCGCAGTACAGCGTCACCCGCGCGCCGCGTCGCAGCAGCGCGAGCGCCGTCAGTACCGCCGCGACGCCGCCGCCGACAATCGCCACCTCCTGCGGGTGTGTGGCCGCAGGACGCGCGTACCAGGGAGTGGGGTGCGGCTGTTCACTGCTGTGCGACACCGTGCCGCACAGCATTTCCCGTTTCTGACCGAATCCCTTGATTTTGCTGACGTCAAATCCCGCCTGTTGCAATCCCCGGCGCACAAAACCGGCCGCGGTAAAGGTCGCGAACGTCCCTCCGTTGCGACACAAGCGCGCCATGGCGTGAAATAACGCATCGGTCCACATGTCCGGATTTTTGGCCGGGGCGAATCCGTCGAGAAACCAGGCGTCGATACGCCGGGTCAGGCTGTTGTCCAGTTTGGGCAGCAGGGCGTTGACGTCGCCGAACCACAGGTCCAGCGTGATGCGCCCCTGCGCCAGAATCAGCCGGTGACAACCGGGCAGCGCCAGCGGCCAGTGCCGGCGCAGTTCGTCGGCGAAAGGCGCCAGCTCCGGCCAACTGGCGTGCGCGGCGGCCAAATCCGACTGGCGCAGCGGAAATTTCTCAAAACTGATGAAGTGCAGCCGCTGCAGCGCGGCGTCCGGTTGTTGCTGGCGAAACTGTTCGAACGCCTGCCACAGCGTCAGGAAATTCAGTCCGGTGCCGAAGCCGGTTTCCGCCACGGTGCAGACCGGGCCGGGATGGTCGGAGAAACGCTGCGGAAAACCGTTGCCCTGCAGAAAGACGTAGCGGGTTTCCGCCAGGCCATCCTGGTTGGAGAAATAAACGTCATCAAACTGTTGCGATACAGGTGTACCCTGAGCGTTCCAGTTCAGGTCTGCATGCTGGATGGAAGGGCTTGTCACGGCAACTAACTCATTATTCAAGCGGTGGCGAGATTTTAGCGAGCGGTTTATTAAGTCGCAAATTTGAGAAAAGTTAGTCTGATCGGACTTGTTCAGCTTACATCTGTACGCTAAAGTGCGGAGCTAAATCCAAACTCTACAAGCGGAAGAGGTATTGAATGAAACGTGCGGTGATTACTGGTCTGGGTATTCTGTCCAGCATCGGTAATAACAAAGAGGAAGTGCTGGCATCCCTGCGTGAAGGCCGTTCTGGCATCACTTTCTCCGAAGAGCTGAAAGATTCTGGCATGCGTAGCCACGTCTGGGGTAACGTCAAGCTGGATACGGCGGGCCTGATTGAACGTAAAATTGTACGTTTCATGAGCGATGCCTCTATTTACGCTTACCTGTGCATGGAAGAAGCCGTCAAGGATTCCGGGCTGTCCGAAGAAGCCTACCAGAACAATCCGCGCGTAGGGTTGATCGTTGGTTCCGGCGGCGGTTCCCCGCGTTTCCAGGTGTTTGGCGCTGACGCTATGCGTAGCCCACGCGGCCTGAAAGCGGTCGGCCCTTATGTCGTGACCAAGGCGATGGCTTCCGGCGTGTCCGCCTGTCTGGCGACGCCGTTTAAAATCCACGGCGTCAACTACTCCATCAGTTCCGCTTGCGCTACGTCCGCGCACTGCATCGGCAACGCGGTCGAGCAGATTCAGATGGGCAAACAGGACATCGTGTTCGCCGGCGGCGGCGAAGAGCTGTGCTGGGAACTGGCGTGCGAATTCGACGCTATGGGCGCGCTGTCTACCAAATACAACGAGACGCCGGAACGCGCTTCCCGTACTTATGACGCGGATCGCGACGGTTTCGTTATCGCCGGCGGCGGCGGTATGGTGGTCGTGGAAGAGCTGGAGCACGCGCTGGCGCGCGGCGCGCATATCTACGCTGAAGTGGTTGGCTATGGCGCGACGTCCGATGGCGCCGACATGGTAGCCCCGTCAGGCGAAGGCGCGGTGCGCTGCATGAAGCTGGCGCTGCAGGATGTCGATACCCCGGTGGATTACATCAATACTCACGGCACCTCAACGCCGGTGGGCGATGTGAAAGAACTGTGGGCGATCCGTCAGGTGTTCGGCGACAACGTTCCGCCGATCTCTTCCACCAAAGCCATGACCGGTCACTCGCTGGGCGCCGCGGGCGTGCAGGAAGCCATCTATACGCTGCTGATGTTGGAGCACGGTTTCATTGCGCCGAGCATCAACGTTGAAACGCTGGACGAGCAGGCGCAAGGCATGAACGTCGTCACCGAGCCGACCGAACGTCAGCTGACTACCGTGATGTCCAACGGTTTCGGTTTCGGCGGCACCAACGCCGTGCTGGTGATGCGCAAATACGCGCAGTAACCGCGAAAATATAAAAAATACCGGGCTTGCCCGGTATTTTTTTGTCTGACGATCGTTGCCGCCAATCCGCTTTTCTCTGCCGCTTTCTCTGATTTCCCGCGCGTTACAGCACTACTCACATCAGCTTACAGCACGACCCACATCAGCAAGGCCACCACCAGGATCGCTACCAGCGCCAGCCCGATAGGTTTATTGACCAGCGACCGCCATTCCTGCGGCAAGGCGACGATGAGCGGGTTGATAAACGGCTGCAACGGCGCGGCGGAAGCCTCCTGGATCTGCTGGAGTCGCCGGCGGTAGAGGAACGTCACCACGTCGCTGATTTGCGAAGGGGTGAGCGGCGTTTGTGGCGTAATGTTCAGGGTGCTGCGGGTGAAATCCTGCAACAGTTGTTGTTCCTGCTGATCGAGCGGCTGTTTCAGCGCCGCCTGCAGCGTATGCAGGGTGGGCAGGGTATGCTGCTGCAACAGAATGCTTTGGGTGTTGAGGAACTGGCTTAACACCTGAAAGTTCTTCGCCGGAATCGGATCGCCGGTTTTCAATCCCTGCATGTCCATCATCGTTTGCCAGACTTTACCCGGCGATTCGCCGGTCAGCGCCACCAGCTTTGACACCAACTGGTTGAGCTGGTTGTGTTCCGCGGGCAGCAGCGCGCGGTCCAGCAGCGCGGTCGCCGCCGGCGATGAATTGGCGGTGAACCCGTCCGGAATGACGCCGGCTTGCAGCATGGCCGCCAGTTGCTGAGACGTTTGCGGCAGCGGCGGCGGTATGGTGGCGGCGGTAGGCGTCTGGGGAAACTGAATCGGCTGCCCTGTCGCGGTATTGCCAAACGGCAGGGTATTGCCCCCCGTGGACAACAGCGTGGCTGCCTGCGGCAACTGGCCGTTTTGCAGCAGCGTCACCACCAGCTTTAGCTGCGAGGGCGTCAGCGAACTCAGCACCGTGTGGCCGAACTGCTGGCGGATGAAATCGCTGACGGCCTGACGGTTATTCCCCTGCGACAGCAGGCTGGTCAGCTGTTGCAGCAACTGGCGGGTATCCTGCGACCCCTGTACGGTCGTCAGTCGGTTCTGCAAACTCTGCTCGGCAGCCGGAAACTGGCTGGCAAGCAACTCCGCGTTATTTTTCGTGCCGAGCTCTGCGCGCACGGTTGCCCAGACTTCCGCCGGCTTGGCGCCGCTCAGGGTGGAAATCTGCACCACCAGCTTTTCCAGCGTGGTGCGCTGCGCCAGCGTGAGCGGTGAATCGTCCGTCTGGGATGTCGCGGTTTTCGACAACGCGGTTTCCAGCGTTTTTTCTCCCTGCAGGGAAACATTGCCGGGGTTACTGATCGGTTGCATGGTGTGATCCTTACCGTAAACGCTCGACGGGATTTCGCATCAACCCGATGAAATTATCGCCATCATACCCACTGTCATCATAACAACGGCGCGGTATTACCGATAGTTCGTCGGGCGTGAACAGGCGAAAATTCCGCTGAACCGAACGAAAAGGCGAGAAAACGCATGACCGGCGTGACGCGCGCCGATTCCGACGGGCAAAGCGGCGCGCGGAGATAGAGTAATCCGCGGCGCTCGCGTTATGCGGCCGGTGCCGGGGCTACGGTGGGCGGGCTGCGGGTACGGATTGCCGCCGGCCTGATCGGGCATATCCATGATGATGTGACAACACGGTTCCACAGTAACCAGCCTGCCGCTTTGACAACGGTTTCTTGCGGCCCGGTATGATGCCAGAACGCCGGCGGGTGCCGTTCCCGTCGTCAGTGTTACCCTGTGCCGGTTTGTGGCAGAATAATGCCCTTCGTTTCATCGCTGCGGCGCGGGTGTCGTCAGCGGTCTATCAGGAAAGCCAACGTGAAAATCCTAGTTGATGAAAATATGCCTTACGCGCAGACGCTGTTCAGCCGTCTGGGCGAGGTGACGGCGGTGCCGGGGCGGCCGATTCCGACGGATGCCCTGAACGGGGCGGATGCGCTGATGGTGCGTTCGGTCACCAAAGTGAACGCCGACCTGCTGACCGGCAAAGCGGTGAAATTTGTCGGTACGGCGACGGCGGGAACCGATCATGTCGATGAAGCGTTTCTGCGCCAACAGGGCATCGCCTTTTCCGCTGCGCCCGGTTGCAATGCGATTGCGGTGGTGGAGTATGTGTTTTCCTCGCTGCTGATGCTGGCGGAACGCGATGGCTTCAATCTGACGGATCGTACCGTCGGCATTATCGGGGTAGGCAACGTGGGCTCCCGTCTCAATGACCGGCTGACGGCGCTGGGCGTCCGCACGCTGCTGTGCGACCCGCCGCGGGCGGATCGCGGCGATAGCGGGCCGTTCCTGTCGCTGGACGAGGTGGTGGCGCAGGCCGATGTGCTGACTTTTCACACCCCGCTGCTGAAAGACGGCCCTTACGCCACCTGGCACAGCGTGGATGCCGCGCTGCTGGCGCGTCTGAAAGACGGCGTCATTCTGATCAACGCCTGCCGTGGTCCGGTGGTGGATAACGCCGCCTTGCTGACGGCGTTGCAAGGCGGCAAAAACCTCAGCGTGGTGCTGGATGTGTGGGAGCCGGAGCCGGAGTTGTCCATCGAACTGCTTGATCGGGTCGACATCGGCACCGCGCATATCGCCGGTTATACGCTGGAAGGCAAAGCGCGCGGCACCACCCAGGTTTTCGAAGCCTGGAGCCATTTCATCGGTCAGCCGCAACAGGTCGCCTTGTCGTCGCTGCTGCCGGCGCCGGAACTGTCCGAGGTCACCCTGACCGTGCCGCTGGATGAGCGTCAGCTCAAACGGTTGGTGCATCTGGTGTATGATGTGCGCCGTGATGACGCCCTGCTGCGTCAGGTGGCGCATGTACCCGGCGAATTTGACCGGTTGCGCAAGTTCTATCAGGAGCGGCGCGAGTGGTCATCGCTGCATGTCGTCTGCGCCGATCGGGAGAGTGCAGACCGGCTGAACCGGCTGGGTTTCACCGCGTCGGTCAACGATCACTAATTTCCTGTATCAAAATCAGATTAATCCGGGCGGTGCGATCATCGTCCGGTGTGTTTTATTCATTATTGTTGGGGAGAACGATCACATGTCCAATGGCTGGAATATCGCGCTGCTGGGCGCGA
This sequence comes from Dickeya fangzhongdai, assembly GCF_002812485.1. Classification (NCBI taxonomy): domain Bacteria; kingdom Pseudomonadati; phylum Pseudomonadota; class Gammaproteobacteria; order Enterobacterales; family Pectobacteriaceae; genus Dickeya; species Dickeya fangzhongdai. The sequence goes on along the minus strand of NZ_CP025003.1, from coordinate 3,364,859 downwards.
CCGGCGCCGTCGGCACCGCTTTGCTGGAGCTGTTGCAGGAACGTGAGTTTCCCGTGGGTGAGCTCTATGCGCTGGCGAGTGAAAACAGCGTCGGCGAGAGCCTGCGTTTTAGCGGCCGTTCGCTGCGGGTGGAAAACGCCGCGGATTTCGACTGGTCGCAGGTACAACTGGCTTTTTTCGTCGCCGGTATGGAAGCCAGCGCCCGCTATGCCGACGCGGCGGGCAACGCCGGTTGTCTGGTAATTGACAGCAGCGGCCTGTTCGCGCTGGAGCCGGACGTGCCGCTGGTGGTGCCGGGCGTCAACCCGCACGTGCTGGCGGATTACCGCAACCGCAATCTCGTGGCGGTGGCGGACAGCCTGACCAGCCAGTTGCTCACCGCGATCAAACCGCTGATGGAGCAGGCCGGGCTGTCGCGTCTGCATGTGACCAACCTGCTGTCGGTGTCGGCTCACGGCAAGGCGGCGGTGGATGACTTGGCCGGTCAGAGCGCTCGTCTGCTCAACGGTATTCCGGCCGAGCCGGGTTTGTTCCCGAAACAGCTGGCGTTCAACCTGTTGCCGCTGCTGGCGGATACCGAAGGCAGCGTGCGTGAAGAGCGTCGGCTGGTGGAGCAGGTGCGTAAGGTATTGCAGGACGACGGCCTGCCGATTTCGGTCAGTTGCGTACAGTCGCCGGTGTTTTATGGTCATGCGCAGGTGGTGCATCTGGAAGCGCTGCGCCCGCTGTCTGCCGATGAAGCGCGCGACGTACTGGCGCAGGCGGGCGATGTGGCGCTGAGCGAGGAAGACGACTACCCGACGCAGGTGGAAGACGCGTCCGGCAATGTACAACTGAATATTGGCTGCCTGCGCAACGATTACGGCATTCCCGAACTGTTGCAGTTCTGGTCGGTGGCCGACAATATCCGTTTCGGCGGCGCGCTGATGGCGGTGGAAACCGCCGAGCGGCTGATTGAGGAGTACCTGGGGTAATGACGGCGTTGCAGCACGCGGATGACGAGGCGCCGCTGAAAATCGCCCTGGGGATCGAGTATGACGGCAGTCGTTATTACGGCTGGCAGCGTCAGGCTGAGGTGGACAGCGTTCAGGGTTGCCTGGAGGCGGCGTTGTCTCAGGTGGCGAACGAGCGAATCGACGTATTTTGCGCCGGTCGCACCGACGCCGGGGTGCATGCGACCGGGCAGGTGGTGCATTTCACCACCCGGTCGGTGCGTAAGGATGCCGCCTGGACTATGGGCGTCAACGCCAACCTGCCGCCGGATATCGCGGTGCGTTGGGTGAAAACGGTGGATGACGCGTTTCATGCCCGTTTCAGCGCCACCGCTCGTCGTTACCGCTACGTGATTTATAACCGGCGCTTCCGGCCGGCGATCCTGTCGCGGGGCGTGACGCACTACTACCTGCCGCTGGATGCCGAGCGCATGCACCGCGCCGGTCAGTGCCTGCTGGGCGAGAACGATTTTACCTCGTTCCGGGCGGTGCAGTGTCAGTCGCGCACGCCCTGGCGTAACCTGATGCACCTGCGGGTGGTGCGTCAGGGGGACTATGTCGTGGTGGATATCAAGGCCAACGCGTTTGTGCATCATATGGTGCGTAACATTGTGGGCAGCCTGATGGAAATCGGGTGCGGCAACCAGCCGGAAAACTGGATGGCCGAACTGCTGGCGGCAAAGGATCGAACGCTGGCCGCCGCGACGGCGAAAGCCGATGGACTGTATTTGGTTTCGGTGGATTATCCGCAGGATTTCGGTATTCCATGCGCGTCGATGGGACCGCTGTTTCTGCCGGATGAGGCGATTTAAGGGTAACTGGCGCGTCGTCAACGAACGGCGAAGTCGGCATTTGAACTGAATAAGGACGCGATTATGCTGGATTTTGTACGGTTTATCATTGATTTCATCCTGCACATTGATGTGCATCTGGCCGGGTTGGTGGCGCAGTATGGCGTGTGGATCTACGCGATTCTGTTCCTGATTCTGTTTTGTGAAACCGGCCTGGTGGTCACGCCGTTCCTGCCCGGCGATTCGCTGCTGTTTGTGGCGGGCGCGCTGGCCGCGTTGCCGACCAATGACCTGAACGTTCACCTGATGGTGACGCTGATGTTGGTGGCCGCCGTGTTGGGCGATGCGGTGAATTACACTATCGGCCGACTGTTCGGCGAGAAATTGTTCCGCAATCCCAACTCGCGCATTTTCCGGCGCAGCTATCTGGATCGCACCCATGCGTTTTATGAACGTCACGGCGGCAAGACAATAATTCTGGCGCGCTTTGTGCCGATTGTGAGAACATTTGCGCCCTTTGTCGCCGGGATGGGGCACATGCGTTACCGCGAGTTCGCCCTGTACAACGTGACCGGGGCGCTGCTGTGGGTGCTGTTGTTCACCTATGCCGGCTACCTGTTCGGCGATCTGCCGGTGGTGCAGGAGAACCTGAAGTTATTGATCGTGGCGATCATCTTCATCTCCATTCTGCCGGGGTTGATCGAGTTCTGGCGGCATAAGCGCGCCCTGACGCGGCAAAATATGAAATAAGTGGAAAATTATTTTAACATCCGGTTTGACCAGTTTTTTATCCACACGTCCGGATCGTTATGGTTTAATGAGCAGCATTTATGGCTGTGTTTGTATAAACAAGCCTGAATGCCAATGTCTTATCCCGGCGTATCCGGGATGCGATATCGCTTTATCGGCGGCGTTGCCAGGGATGGGGTAACGTGTAGCAGCGTACTGGCTGGTGCCAGGTTCAAGCAGAAAGGTTATCAATGAGCTGGATTGAACGAATTCTTAATAAAAGTAATGTCACGCCAACCCGCAAGGCGAATATTCCTGAAGGGGTGTGGACTAAATGTGACAGTTGCGGTCAGGTGCTTTACCGCGCCGAGCTGGAACGCAACCTGGAAGTGTGTCCGAAATGTGATCACCACATGCGGTTGTCCGCCCGGGCTCGTCTCCATGCGTTTCTGGACAAAGAAGGCATGGTGGAACTGGGCAGCGAGCTGGAGCCTAAAGATGTCCTGAAATTCAGAGACTCCAAAAAATACAAGGACCGTATCGTCTCGGCGCAGAAGCAGTCTGACGAAAAAGACGCCCTGGTGGTGATGAAGGGCACGCTGTACGACATGCCGGTGGTCGCCGCTTCGTTCGAATTCTCCTTCATGGGCGGTTCTATGGCGTCTGTCGTCGGCGCGCGGTTTGTCCGTGCCGTTGAGCAGGCGCTGGAAGACAACTGCCCGCTGGTTTGCTTCTCCGCCAGCGGCGGCGCCCGTATGCAGGAAGCGCTGATGTCGCTGATGCAGATGGCGAAAACCAGCGCGGCGCTGGCGAAAATGCGCGAACGCGGCTTGCCGTACATTTCGGTGCTGACCGACCCGACGATGGGCGGCGTGTCCGCCAGTCTGGCGATGCTGGGCGATCTGAACATCGCCGAGCCGAAAGCGCTGATCGGTTTTGCCGGCCCGCGCGTTATTGAGCAGACGGTGCGTGAAAAGCTGCCGCCGGGCTTCCAGCGCAGTGAATTCCTGCTGGAAAAAGGCGCCATCGATATGATCGTCCGTCGTGCGGATATGCGCTACAAACTGGCGAGCATCCTGTCCCGGTTGACGAATCGCCCGGAGCCGCAGGAATCTGCCGTGGCGCGGCCGCCCGTCTCGCCTGAATCACAGAGTGAAGCCTAATCAATGATGTACCGGGAGCAGGGCGGCGTTGTTGCCGTGTTCCCGGCAGCAATCAACCGTAAGTCAGTGAACGGGACTCATGGATAATCTTCAGACACCTCAAGCCACGTCGCCTCTGGCCACGTGGCTTCACTATCTTGAACATCTACACTTCCAGACCATCGACCTCGGTCTGGAGCGCATCCAACTGGCGGCGGAACGCCTGCATCTGCTGCAACCGGCTCCCCGCGTGTTTACCGTAGCCGGCACCAACGGCAAAGGCACCACGTGCTGCACGCTGGAATCCATCTTGAGCGCCGCCGGGCTACGGGTTGGCGTGTACAGTTCACCACACCTGCTGCGTTATACCGAACGAGTGCGCATTCAGGGCCGCGAATTGCCGGAGTCCCGGCACGCCGAGGCATTTGCCGCGATCGAGGCCGGTCGCAACGGCACTTCGCTGACCTATTTTGAGTTCGGCACGCTGGCGGCGCTGTGGTTGTTCAAGCAGGCGCAACTGGATGTGGTGATTCTGGAAGTCGGGCTGGGCGGCCGTCTGGACGCCACCAATATCGTGGATGCCGATGTCGCGGTCGTTACCAGCATCGCGCTGGATCACACCGACTGGCTGGGTAACGACCGGGAAAGCATCGGCCGTGAAAAGGCGGGCATTTTCCGCGGGAACCGACCGGCCGTGGTGGGCGAACCGGATATGCCGGCATCGATTGCCGCCGTAGCGCAGGAAAAAGGCGCGCAGCTGTTTCGGCGTGGGTCTGACTGGCAGTTTTCACTGCAGGACGGCGGCTGGCGCTGGCAGAGCGGCGATGTTCATTATGATGGATTACCCATTCCTACCGTGCCGCTGGCGAATGCGGCGACCGCCCTGGCGGCGCTGCAAGCCTCCGACATTGTTCTGACTGTCGACGCCATCCGTCAGGGGCTGCGTCAGGCGCAATTGCCGGGACGTTTCCAGATTGTGAGCGAAAAGCCGTTGTTGATTCTGGATGTCGCGCATAATCCTCATGCTGCGGCCTACCTGGCCGCGCGACTGGCTGATTTACCGCGCGCCGGCCGGGTTCGGGCGGTGATTGGCATGCTGGCGGATAAAGACATCCCCGGCACGCTGGCGCATCTTAAGCCGCAGGTGGATGTGTGGTATTGCGCTCCGCTGGAGGGGCCGCGCGGCGCCGATGCCGGGCTGCTGGCCACGCATCTGGATCACTGTACGTCATTCCCGGATGTGGCGACGGCCTGGCGGCAGGCGATGCAGGACGCCGGCGAAGATGATGTAGTGATTGTTTGTGGTTCTTTCCATACTGTCGCGCATGTGATGGAAGCGCTGGACGGGAGCGGAACGCATGGCGAGTAAATTTCAGAATCGCCTGGTAGGAACTGTTGTGCTGGTGGCGCTGGGGGTGATCGTGCTCCCCGGCCTGCTGGATGGTAAGAAAAAGCATTATGAAGATGACTTCGCCGCTATCCCGTTGGTTCCCAAACCGGGCGATACGCTGGAAGCGGAGTCGATGCCGCCGATAAATCAGTCGCTGCCGGCCCAGCCGCCTGAAGGGGCCGAGGCGGCGATGCAGAGTAAGAATGCGTCCGCTGCGGAAACGGCTGAAGAGCCGGATTCCGCGCAATCCTCCGCCCGTCATGGCGCGTCCCAGCCGTCGTCTTCCCGCCCGGCCGCAACGCCGGCGCCGGTGGTGACAGAACCACGTGCGCCGGTTCAGCAAGTGGCGCCGCCAGCGATGAAGGCGCAGCCGGCGAAGCCTGAAGCCAAAAAACCGGAAACCAAACCGGAAAGCCGGCCGAAGCCCGAGGCGAAAGCGACGGAGAGCAAGGCGGCTGAAAGTAAGCTGGCCGGAAGTAAGCAGGCCGAAAGTAAGCCGGCTGAAAAACCGGCCGACACCCGCGCGGCGGAAGCCAAAACGGAAAACAAAGCGCCGGAAAGCAAGCCGACGCCTCAGGAGCAGACGCCAGCCGGTCAGGCCTTTGTGGTGCAATTGGGCGCGCTGAAGAATGCCGATAAGGTCAATGAGATTGTCGCCAAGCTGCGTCTGTCCGGTTATCGGGCCTATACCGTGCCGTCGGCGCCAGTGGCGGGGCAGATAACCCGTATCTACGTCGGGCCGGATGCCTCGAAGCAGAAATTGCAGTCGGCGCTGGGCGAGTTGCAGCAGCTTAGTGGGCTGAGCGGGCAAGTCCGGTCGTACAGCGCGCGCTAAGGCGGCTAATCAGCCTATACCCAAAATAATTCGAGTTGCAGGACAACACGTTCACGTGTTGAACAACGCAACGCGTTGGACCTTTAGGGCAAGGCTCATAAGAGCCTTGTAACGCGGCAACAGAGTGAATCCCCAGGAGCTTACATCAGTAAGTGACTGGGGTGAGCGAGAGCAGCCAACGCATCTGCAACTTGAAGTATGACGGGTATATACAAGCAGGGGTAGGGGAGCGAGGCGACCTTGCCCCTTTATTTTGTGCGCGGAGCACTGAAGTTTTGTGGCGGAGCACTGAACCGCTATCGGCGGCGCGCGACGGACAGGGGCGCTATCCGTATGGCGGCGAGAGGTTTTTTTTATTTCTTCGCCTATCGAAAAAATCGGCGGGAAATACGCTACGCAAACGTTTTCTTTTTCTGTTAGAATGCGCCGCGAACAGGATGACCGGCGCTGCGATTGTCATCGTTCATTATTAGGATAGTTCATGGTTTGGGTTGATTACGTCATTATCGGTATTATCGGATTCTCGGCTCTGGTCAGTCTCATCCGGGGGTTTGTACGTGAAGCGCTGTCACTGGTGACCTGGGGGGCGGCGTTCTTTATCGCCAGCCACTACTATGCCTATCTCGCGGTCTATTTCACGCGGTTTAATGATGAGCTGGTGCGCAACGGTATCGCCATTGCCATTCTGTTTATTGCGACGTTGATTGTGGGCGCTATCGTTAATTATGTGATCGGTTCGCTGGTTGAACGCACCGGACTGTCAGGCACTGACCGGGTACTGGGCATTTGCTTCGGTGCATTGCGCGGTGTGTTGATCGTTTCCGCGCTGCTGTTCTTTCTGGATACCTTCACCGGTTTTTCACAGAGTGCCGACTGGAAGCAGTCCCATTTAATCCCGCAATTCAGTTATATCATCAGGTGGTTTTTTGACTACCTGCAAAGCACGTCGAGTTTCTTGCCGCGGCACATCTAGCCGCGGTAGCGCTGATGAGGAAAAGACCACATGTGCGGTATTGTCGGTATCGCCGGTTTTACACCGGTCAACCAGTCGATTTATGACGCGTTAACGGTGTTACAGCACCGTGGGCAGGATGCCGCGGGCATCGTCACCATTAATGATGCCAACTACTTTCGCCTGCGCAAAGCCAATGGCCTGGTGAAAGATGTGTTTGAAGCCCGGCACATGCAACGGTTGCAGGGCAACATGGGGATCGGCCACGTGCGCTATCCCACCGCAGGCAGCTCCAGTGCCTCAGAGGCCCAGCCGTTTTACGTCAATTCCCCGTTCGGGATTACGCTGGCCCACAACGGTAACCTGACCAACGCCCATGAACTGCGTAAAAAGCTGTTTGAAGAAGGGCGCCGTCACGTCAATACCACCTCGGATTCTGAAATCCTGCTGAACGTGTTTGCCAAAGAGCTGGATCGTTTCCAGCATTATCCGCTGGAAGCGGACAACATTTTTGCCGCCGTGGCGGCGGTGCATCAGCAGATTCGCGGCGCTTATGCCTGCATCGGCATGATCATCGGTCACGGTATGGTGGCTTTCCGCGATCCGAACGGCATTCGTCCGTTGGTTATCGGCAAGCGCGAGCTGCAGGATGGCCGCAACGAGTACATGGTGGCGTCGGAAAGCGTGGCGCTGGATACGCTGGGCTTTGAATTTCTGCGCGATGTGGCGCCGGGCGAAGCGGTATACATTACCGAGAACGGCCAGCTGTTCACCCGTCAATGCGCGGAAAACCCGAAAAGCCACCCGTGCCTGTTCGAATATGTCTATTTTGCCCGTCCCGATTCCTTCATCGACAAGATTTCGGTCTACAGCGCCCGCGTGCGTATGGGCCAGAAGCTGGGCGAAAAGATTGCCCGCCAGTGGGAAGAGCTGGATATTGACGTGGTGATTCCGATTCCGGAAACGTCCTGCGATATCGCGCTGGAAATCGCCCGCATCATCAACAAGCCGTACCGTCAGGGCTTTGTGAAGAACCGCTACGTCGGCCGTACCTTTATCATGCCGGGCCAGCAAACCCGCATTAAATCAGTACGTCGCAAGCTGAATGCCAATCGGGCGGAATTCCGCGGCAAGAACGTGTTGCTGGTGGATGACTCCATCGTGCGCGGCACCACTTCTCAGCAGATCGTGGAGATGGCGCGTGAAGCCGGCGCGCGTCGGGTTTATCTGGCCTCCGCTGCGCCGGAGATCCGTTTCCCGAACGTGTACGGCATTGATATGCCGAGCGTCAACGAACTGATCGCTCACGGTCGTGAAGTGGAAGAGATTCGTAAGATCATCGGCGCCGATGCGCTGATTTTCCAGGATCTGAATGACCTGATCGAAGCGGTGCGTGAAGACAACCCGGAAATCGTTCAGTTTGAATGCTCAGTGTTCAACGGCGTCTATGTCACCAAAGACGTGGATCAGGACTATCTGGACTATCTGGAAGCACTGCGTAACGACGACGCCAAGGCGATGCGCAGTCAGAATGAAGTCGAAGATTTGGAACTGCACAACGAAGGGTGATGATCGATCGCTAATCGTGGTTAAAAAGGGAGCGCAGGCTCCCTTTTTTGTCGCTGTTATTCTTGCCAATCCTCTGGTGATGCGGCAAAGTCAGCGCACATGTTTTACCGTCTCTGTTGCGGTGGGTCTGAGAGGTGAGAATGAAGCGACTGATTGTCGGTATTTCCGGCGCCAGCGGCGTGATATATGGGGTGCGGTTGTTGCAGGTACTGCAGCCGATCGCCGGGATTGAAACTCACCTGGTGATGAGCCCGGCGGCCCGGCAAACGCTGTCGCTGGAAACCGATCTGACCGTGCGCGATGTGCAGTCGCTGGCCGATGTGGTGCACGATTCCCGCGATATCGCCGCCAGCATCTCGTCAGGCTCGTTCAAAACGGCAGGTATGGCGATTCTTCCCTGTTCCATCAAGACGTTATCCGGCATTACCCATAGCTATACCGACAGCCTGCTGACCCGCGCGGCGGACGTGGTGCTGAAAGAGCGTCGCCCGCTGGTGCTGTGCGTGCGGGAAACGCCGCTCCACCTCGGTCATTTGCGCCTGATGAATGCCGCCGCCGAAATGGGCGCGGTGATCATGCCGCCGGTGCCCGCGTTTTATCACCGCCCACAAACTGTGCAGGATATCGTCGATCAGACCGTCAACCGGGTGATTGATCAGTTTGACATTGCGCTGCCCCAGGATCTGTTTACGCGCTGGCAGGGTGCGTAACCGCCTCATTTGCAATAATAAGCCATGTCATCGCGTCACCGGGCCGGCCGGTGTCGGAGTGAAGGTTTGCACTTTTTTGTGGCGTGATGTTTTTTATGGTGCATCGATATGCACCAATATCGTGCATTTAATGCGAATCACTCGCGTCCTGGTCGTTATCCCGATAGCATGAGTTGACATAATTCATTGATTATATTGATGCGGCTATCATGATCACCACGCCTGATTTTATGCAGAATTGCATATTCTTTATGGCATAAAATTTGCTATGTTTTGACAAACAACGTGCGGATTAACGCACACGGCAAACGCATTCATCACAACAATTTCGCGGTCAGATTTCACGAATCACTTAGGCATACACAATCATAAAATAAGGGTAACGCAATGAAAAAAATGTTGAAACTTTTGCCCCTTGCGCTGGTATTCGCAGCAGGCAGTGCCCTCGCCGAGGTTCCGAAAAATATCAAGATTGGCACCGACCCCACTTATGCGCCGTTTGAATCCAAGGACGCCAGTGGTCAACTGGTCGGGTTTGATATCGATCTGGCAAAAGAATTGTGCAAACGCATTCAGGCAAACTGTACTTTCGTCGAGAGTGATTTCGACGCGCTGATCCCGTCGCTGAAAGCGAAAAAGATCGACGCCATCATTTCCTCCCTGTCCATCACCGAGAAACGCCAGCAGGAAATCGCCTTTACGGACAAACTGTACGCAGCCAATGCCCGTCTGATCGCCAAAAAGGGCTCGCCGATTCTGCCGACGCTGGAGGCGCTGAAAGGTAAGCGTGTCGGCGTGCTGCAGGCATCCACGCAGGAATCTTACGCCAACCAGTACTGGCAGCCGAAAGGCGTTGATGTTGTCGCCTACCAGAATCAGGATCTGATCTATGCTGATCTGACCGCCGGCCGTATTGATGCCGCATTCCAGGATGAAGTGGCGGGCAGCGAAGGCTTCCTGAAACAGGCCGCAGGCAAAGAGTATGTGTTTGCCGGCCCGGCGGTGAAAGACGACAAACTGTTCGGCGTCGGCACCGGTATGGGGCTGCGCAAGAACGAAACCGAACTGAAAGCCGCGTTGGATAAAGCCTTTGCGGCCATGCGCAAAGACGGTACCTACGACACGCTGGCCAAGAAGTATTTTGACTTCGACGTTTACGGCGAATAAGCCTTCCTGATTAACCTCTGCCTGCTCCGTGCAGGCAGATGTGTGCCTTTTCTGAGCGGATTGATGTAATGCTTTATGGCTATTCCGAATTAATCATGGATGGCGCGCGCATGACGTTGCAACTGGCGTTGTGCTCGCTGGTGCTGGCGCTGCTGATCGGTCTGGTGGGGGCGGCGGCCAAGCTGTCGTCCAGTCGATTGTTGTCCGGCTGTTTTTCCGGTTACACCACCCTGATTCGCGGCGTACCGGATCTGGTCCTGATGCTGCTGATTTTTTACGGTCTGCAGATGGCGCTCAACAGCCTCACCGAAGCGCTTGGCCTGGATCAGATCGATATCGACCCGCTGGCGGCGGGGATTATTACGCTGGGATTTATTTACGGCGCCTATTTCACCGAAACCTTCCGCGGCGCTTATCTGGCGGTGCCTCGCGGTCAGATTGAGGCGGCGGTGGCGTTTGGTTTTACGCCGATGAAAGTGTTTCGCCGCATCATGTTCCCATCAATGATGCGCTTTGCGCTGCCGGGAATCGGCAACAACTGGCAGGTGATTCTCAAATCGACCGCGCTGGTGTCGCTGCTGGGGTTGAGCGACGTGATAAAAGCGACCCAACTGGCCGGAAAGGGAACCCATCATCCGTTCTTTTTCGCCATTGTGGCCGGCGTGCTGTATCTGATTTTTACCACCCTTTCCAATGGGGTGCTGTGGTGGCTGGAAAAACGCTACTCGCAGGGAGTCCGGAAAGTAAATTATGAGTGAGATTCTGCAACAATACTGGCAGGCCCTGCTGTGGAGTGACGGCTATCGCCTCACCGGGCTGGCGATGACGCTGTGGCTGCTGATTGTGTCGGTGACCATCGGCGGGTTGATGGCGGTTCCGCTGGCGGTAGCCCGTGTTTCGCCCCGTCGCCGCTACCGGTTGCCGGTATGGGCCTTTACCTATGTGTTTCGCGGCACGCCGCTGTATGTGCAACTGCTGGTGTTCTACTCCGGCGTGTACAGCCTGGAAATCGTGCGCGGCACCGATCTGCTGAACGCGTTTTTCCGCAGCGGCCTGAATTGCGCCATTCTGGCGCTGGCGCTTAATACCTGCGCCTATACCACCGAAATCTTCGCCGGCGCCATTCGTTCGGTGCCGCATGGCGAAATCGAAGCTGCCCGCGCCTATGGCTTTTCGCGTTTCAAACAGTACCGCTGCATCATTCTGCCGGGCGCGCTGCGCATCGCGTTGCCTGCCTACAGCAACGAAGTCATCCTGATGCTGCATTCCACCGCGCTGGCTTTTACCGTGACCGTGCCGGATTTGCTGAAAGTGGCGCGCGACATCAACGCCGCTACCTACAAGCCGTTTTACGCGTTCGGCATCGCAGGCGTGATGTATCTGGCGGTATCGTTCGTGCTGATCTCGTTGTTCAGAAAGGCTGAGCGCCGCTGGTTACGGCATCTTCATACCCGTTCATCCCATTAACCGTTCATTCCATTAAATAGTGCAGGAACAGACAAAGCATGCAGAATAATAAGCTGATGGTGACGGAATTACGTAAGCGTTATGGTCAGCATGAGGTGCTGAAAGGCATTTCATTACAGGCTAAAGCCGGGGACGTTATTTCTATTATCGGTTCATCGGGGTCGGGTAAAAGCACCTTGTTGCGCTGTATTAACTTTTTGGAAAAACCCTGTGAAGGGTCGATCCATGTGAATGGTCAGGAAATTCACATGGTGCGGGACAAAGACGGGCAGCTCAAGGTATTCGACAAGAAACAGCTACAGCTGCTGCGCACCCGGTTGACTATGGTATTCCAGCATTTCAACCTGTGGAGCTTCATGACCGCACTGGAAAACGTGATGGAAGCGCCGGTGCAGGTGCTGGGGCTGAGCAAGGCGGAAGCCCGCAAACGGGCCGAGTTCTACCTGAACAAGGTGGGGATCACCGGCGCATCACAGGAGAAATACCCGTCCGATTTGTCCGGCGGCCAGCAGCAGCGAGTGTCCATCGCCCGCGCGCTGGCGATGGAGCCGGATGTGCTGTTGTTTGACGAGCCTACGTCAGCGCTGGATCCGGAGCTGGTGGGTGAAGTGTTGCGCATCATGCAGCAACTGGCGGAAGAGGGCAAAACCATGGTGGTGGTGACCCACGAAATGGAGTTCGCCCGGCATGTCTCCAGCCATGTGATTTTCCTGCATCAGGGGCTGGTGGAGGAAGAAGGGCCGCCGGAGGCGGTGTTCGGCAACCCGCAAAGCCCGCGTTTGCAGCAGTTCCTGTCCGGTGCGCTGAAGTAACGTTCCGTACCGTCACGTCGTCCCCGCACCGGTTGGCCCGCTCAGCCTGCGCGGGGACGCAGCAAATCGTTCAGCGCCTCTTCCAGTTCAAAGAAGCGAAAACCGAAACCGGCTTTCTCCAGCCGCTGCGGAATAGCCCGTTGCCCGCCCAGCAGCAACGTCGCCGCTTCACCCATCAGTATCCTGAGCGCCCAGCCGGGCGTGCGCACAAAGCCGGGGCGATCCAGCGCGCTCGCCAGCATGGCGGAAAATTTCTCGTTACGCACCGGATAGGGCGACACCATGTTGAACGGGCCGCTCAGAATCGGGTTATCCAGCAGGTACAAAATAGCGTTGGTCATATCGTCGATATGGATCCACGGCAGGTATTGCTTGCCGGAGCCGATCGGGCCGCCTAATCCCAGCCGGAAAAGCGGCAGCATTTTTGTCAGCGCGCCGCCTTCGGCAGACAGCACCACGCCGGTGCGCAACAGGCTGACGCGGGTTTGGTCGCTTTCCGCTTCCAGCGCCAGCGCCTCCCAGCGCGCGCAGAGTTCATGGGTGAAGTCATCGTGAGGCGGTTCATCTTCGGTCACCAGCGCTTGCCCCTGATCGCCGTAATAGCCGACGGCCGAGCCGGACAGAAACACAGAAGGCGGCGTTTGGCTATGGCGAATCAACTGCGTCAACTGGCGGGTGATATCCCAGCGGCTTTGACACAACCGCGCTTTTTGGGCTTTGGTCCAGCGTTTGTCGGCGATCGGCTCGCCCGCCAGATTGATGACGCCGTCAAAACCGTCCAGCGAGGTTTGCTCCTCCAGCCCGCGCCAGTAATCAACCTGAGCGCCCCACAGCCGTCGCGCGCGTTCCGGAGAGCGGGTCACTACGGTTACCTGATGTGACAGGGACAGCAAACGCGTAATCAGATGACGTCCAATAAGGCCGGTTCCCCCGGTGATCAATAGCTTCATAGCTGGCCTCGCTTCGTATGTCAGGTTATTCCCTTCCGCCGGGCAGTCGTGCTACGCCCGCTGGAACACCGTCTCTCCATCTCGGTTTCAGCATAGATGATTCGCTTTCGCCTGCCGGTGATATTAACCACATCTCAGGGAACTTTTATCAGCGGAACAAGCACTTTTCAAACCAACAGCGTAGCGTGGCAGGATGACGGAAAATAGTTTGATGGCGGTAAATCATCGAGGGAAAATCACGCCCGGTAAACCGGGCGTGGCGGCTAGCCCGATTAGGCTTTCGCCGCGAGTTGGTAGGCGCGCTGCGTGGCTGGGCGTTCACGGATGCGCTCAAACCAGCTTTTCACCGCCGGGAAGGCATCAATGTCGATGCGCTGGCGTTCGTGAGACACTACCCAGGGGTACGTGGCGATGTCGGCAATACTGTACTCATCGCCCGCCAGCCAGGTGTGGTGGCGCAACTGCGTGTTCAGCACGCCGTACAGCCGCTCTGTTTCTTTCTGATAGCGGTCAATGGCGTAAGGCACCGGCTGAGGCGCGTAGTGGTTGAAATGGTGGTTTTGCCCCAGCATCGGCCCGAAACCGGCCACCTGCCAGAACAGCCATTGCAGCGTGGCGGCGCGCTCCCGTACGTCGGTGCTCAAGAACTGGCCGGTTTTCTCGGCCAGATAAAGCAGAATGGCTCCGGATTCGAACAGGCTGATCGGCTCGCCCCGATCGGCAGGTTGCCGATCCACGATGGCGGGAATTTTGTTGTTGGGGGAAATTGCCAGAAATTCGGGTTTGAACTGATCGCCAGCGCCGATATCCACGTGGTGCAGTTGATAAGGTAACTGTGCTTCTTCCAGGAACAGGGTGATTTTGTGACCGTTCGGGGTAGGGGCGTAGTACACGTCAATCATGACTCATCTCTCCATAGGGGAGTCATCAGCCAGAAACTGAGGACTCTGAAAAACAGTTGGCAGGCAAAGCCTAGCACTTTCCCGCCTGAAACATAAATAACCGTTATGGCTATCCTTTCCCTTTCGCTCCGGGCGGCGCGTATCTGTGCGGAAAAGCAATAAGCCGATAATTTTGACCGGTGATGACATGGGTTTTTGGTACTATAGCGGGACCCAATCTTCTCACGCATCGGGATAGAATTATGAAACTGATGTTTGCGTCTGACCTGCATGGCTCGCTGTCTGCCACTGAAACCCTGTTGACCCGTTTTGAACAGAGCGGCGCCGACTGGCTGATCCTGCTGGGCGATTTTCTCAACCACGGCCCCCGCAATCCGTTGCCGGATCGTTACCAGCCGGCGGATGTGGCGAACCTGCTGAACCGTTATGCTTCACAGATTATGGCGGTGCGGGGTAACTGCGACAGCGAAGTTGACCAGATGCTGTTGCAGTTTCCGATCACCGCGCCCTGGCAACAGGTGCTGCTGCCTGACAACCGCTTATTTGTGACTCACGGGCACCTTTATCACCCGGAAAAACGGCCGCCGCTGCACGCCGGCGACGTACTGGTGTTCGGTCATACCCATATCCCGGTGGCCGAGCGACGTGACGATATTTACTGTTTCAATCCCGGCTCTGTCAGCCTGCCAAAAGGCGGCTATCCCGCCAGTTACGGCCTGCTGGATAACGGCGTGTTGCAGGTTGTGCCATTGCAGGGTGGGGAGGCTATTGCACAGGTTGCGATTAGCCACTAACTTAGACGCTACTCTCACATCACATCAATAATTCCAATATTTTTAAAAACTGATGCGCGTGACCGCGCCACGACGAAAGGGTTTCAGAGGATGGTGGAACAAACACAGACGGCAGGCACGGAGTGGGTCGACATCGTTGATGAAAACAACGAGGTTATCGCCCAGTCGAGTCGCCAGCAGATGCGCGCTCAGCACCTGCGGCACCGTGCTACCTACATTGTTGTACATGATGGCATGGGCAAAATTCTGGTCCAGCGCCGCACCGAAACCAAAGATTTTTACCCCGGCTGGCTGGATGCAACCGCAGGTGGCGTGGTGCAAAGCGGTGAAAATCTGCTGGAATCGGCGCGCCGTGAAGCGGAAGAGGAGCTGGGAATCGCCGGCGTGCCGTTTGCCGAGCACGGTCTGTTTTACTATGAAAGCGATGACTGCCGGGTATGGGGCGCGCTGTTCAGTTGCGTAATGCACGGCCCGTTCGCCCTGCAGGCGGAAGAGATTGACGAAGTCAGCTGGCTGACGCCGGAGGAGATCACGGCGCGCTGCGATGAGTTCACCCCGGATTCACTCAAGGCGTTGTCGTTATGGCTAAGCCGCAACAGCGGCAGCAACGACTACGTTAAACCGCAACGTGTGTCGTCACGCGCCCAGAACGATGATTCGGCTGGAACGGAAGATCGCGACGCGGTGGAAGAAGAGCATTGAGTTAGGTTGTTCCGAAGGGTTATCCATAAAAAACGCCAGCGTTTGCTGGCGTTTTTGCTTCTGTCTTACCGGCGTATCGAAAGATGCGCCGGTCATGCCGTCGATCAGGCGATCTGGGTGGCCTGAATGGCGGTCAGCGCTACGGTGTAGACAATGTCGTCCACCAGCGCGCCGCGGGACAGGTCGTTAACCGGCTTACGCATGCCTTGCAGCATCGGCCCGATGGAGATCAGGTCGGCGGAACGCTGTACCGCTTTATAGGTGGTGTTGCCGGTGTTGAGGTCCGGGAACACGAACACGGTGGCTTTACCGGCAACCGGTGAGTTCGGCGCCTTGGACTGCGCTACGTCGGCCATGATGGCGGCGTCGTACTGCAACGGACCGTCGATCACCAGATCCGGGCGTTTTTCCTGCGCCAGGCGGGTCGCTTCGCGGACTTTATCCACATCGCTGCCGGCGCCGGAGTTACCGGTCGAGTAGGAGATCATCGCTACGCGCGGTTCGATGCCGAAAGCGGCGGCGGAGTCGGCGGACTGAATAGCGATTTCAGCCAGCTGTTCAGCGGTCGGATCCGGGTTGATGGCGCAGTCGCCATAGACCAGAACCTGCTCCGGCAGCAGCATGAAGAACACGGAGGATACCAGCGAGCTGCCCGGTGCGGTTTTGATCAACTGCAACGGCGGACGGATGGTGTTGGCGGTGGTGTGAACGGCGCCGGATACCAGACCGTCTACTTCGCCTTGTTCCAGCATCAGGGTGCCCAGCACCACGTTGTCTTCCAACTGCTCGCGGGCGACCACTTCGGTCATGCCTTTGCTCTTACGCAGTTCGACCAGACGCGGTACATAGCGCTCACGAGCTTCGACCGGATCGACGATCTCGATGCCTTTGCCCAGTTCAACGCCCTGCGCAGCCGCTACGCGCTGAATTTCATCCGGGTTGCCCAGCAGCACGCACTGCGCGATGCCGCGTTCGGCACAGATGGAGGCAGCCTTGACGGTACGCGGTTCGTCGCCTTCCGGCAGCACGATGCGTTTGCTTGCCTGACGTGCCAGTTCGGTCAGCTGATAGCGGAAAGCCGGCGGAGACAGGCGGCGTGAGCGTTCAGACGCTGCGGTCAGCGAATCGATCCACTGGGTATCGATATGGCGCGCCACGTATTCCTGTACTTTTTCCACGCGTTCGTGGTCGTCGGCCGGCAGTTCCAGGTTGAAGCTCTGCAGGTTCAGCGAGGTCTGCCAGGTGTTGGTATTAACCATGAATACCGGCAGGCCGGTCTGGAAGGCGCGTTCGCACAGTTTGCTGATGGCCGGGTCGATTTCGTAGCCACCGGTCAGCAGCAGGGCGCCGATTTCAACGCCGTTCATGGCGGCCAGACAGGCGGCAACCAGTACGTCCGGACGGTCGGCGGAGGTGACCAGCAGCGAACCCGGACGGAAATGTTCCAGCATATGCGGAATGCTGCGGGCGCAGAAGGTCACCGATTTCACGCGGCGGGTCTGAATGTCGCCGGCGTTGATCACGCGTGCGTTCAGGTGGTTGGCCATGTCGATGGCACGGGTAGCGATCAGATCGAAGCTCCACGGCACGCAACCCAGAATCGGCAGCGGGCTGTTGGCAAACAGCAGCTTCGGATCGATATTGGCGACGCTGGCTTTGGTGGAATCATCGAAAATTTCGGACAAATCGGGACGGGTGCGACCCTGTTCATCCACCGGTGCGTTCAGCTTGTTGATGATAACGCCGGTGATGTTTTTATTCTTGCTGCCGCCGAAGCTGGAACGGGCGATGTCGAGACGCTCTTTCAACTGAGCCGGGGAATCGTTGCCCAGCGCCAGTACGAAGACGATTTCCGCGTTCAGCGTTTTAGCGATTTCATAGTTCAGCGCGTTGGCGAACTGGTGTTTGCGGGTCGGCACCAGGCCTTCTACCAGCACGACTTCCGCGTCTTTGGTGTTTTCGTGATAGCGGGCGATGATCTCTTCCAGCAGCACGTCCTGCTGGTTGCTGCTCAGCATCGACTCCACATAGCTCATCGTCAGCGGCTCGGCGGCCGGAATGGCGGAGGTGGCGCGGACGATGGTGGTGGTCTGATCCAGTGCGTTTTCACCGGAACGCGGCTGTGCGATAGGCTTGAATACGCTCAGGCGCACGCCTTTCTGTTCCATGGAACGAATGACACCCAGGCTGACGCTGGTCAGGCCCACGCTGGTGCCAGTAGGAATCAACATGATTGTACGGGACACGGCTTAACCTCTGTTTGCGGTTGCTCGTTGTTCAAAAACGATGCTTCTAAAACAACTCCGTCAGCCGAAGCTGACGGAGTGGGGAGACTTATCAGGCGGTCAGGCGCAGCGCGTCCTGAGCGATGACCAACTCTTCGTTGGTCGGGATAACCAGAGCCGGACGGGCGCCGTCTTTGGCGATGTTGCCGCCTTTGCCGAAGCGGGCGGCCAGGTTACGTTCGTGGTCGACTTCGAAGCCCAGCAGACCCAGCTGTTTCAGCGTCAGTTCACGCACCATAGCCGCGTTTTCACCGATGCCGCCGGTGAAGATCACCGCGTCCAGACGACCTTCCATCAGCGCAGAGTAAGACCCGATGTACTTCGCCAGACGGTGGCAGTACACGTTCATGGCGCGTTTGGCGTCTTCTTTGGTTTCGTAGTTGTCTTCCACATAACGGCAGTCGCTGGTGACTTCAGTCAGGCCCAGCAGGCCGGATTCTTTGGTCAGCAGCTTGTTGATGCTTTCCACGCTCATGCCCAGGGAATCGTGCAGGTGGAAAACCACCGCCGGGTCGATGTCACCGCTACGGGTGCCCATCACCAGGCCTTCCAGCGGGGTCAGACCCATAGAGGTATCCACGCACTTGCCGTTGCGGATAGCGGAAACGGAACCGCCGTTGCCCAGGTGGCAGGTGATCACGTTCAGTTCTTCTACCGGCTTGTTCAGGACTTTCGCCGCTTCACGAGAAACGAAGTAGTGGCTGGTACCGTGAGCGCCATAACGGCGGATGTGATGTTCTTTGTATAATTTGTACGGCAGGGCATACAGGTAGGCTTCTTCCGGCATAGTCTGATGGAACGCGGTGTCGAAGACAGCGACGTTCTTGTCTTTCAGGTGCGGGAATTCCTTCAGTGCTTCTTCGATGCCGATCAGATGAGCCGGGTTGTGCAGCGGCGCGAACGGCACGGCGTCCTTGATGCCCTGCAACACGTCGGCATTGATCACTGCTGATTGCGTGAATTTTTCGCCGCCGTGGACGATACGATGACCGATTGCTACCAGTTGAGCAGACAGTTCCGGCTTCTGGCTGAGGATGGTGTTAACGATGAAGCTCAGTGCTTCGCTGTGGGCGGCACCGGCACCCAGTTCAGCTTCCTGCTTGCCACCGTCAATTTTCCATTTGATGCGCGCTTCAGGCAGATTGAAACACTCGGCCAGGCCAGACAGGTATTCGTCTCCGTTGACGGCATCAATGATGGCGAACTTCAGGGAAGAGCTGCCACAGTTAAGGACCAGTACTAACTTACTCGACATGGAAGTACCTACTTGTTATACATGGTTAAAAAAATGTCACACAACAGCCAGCGTAGCGCAGAAGGCGGTTGACATTTATGATTAACATCATGGCCGGGTGATTTTTCCAGACATGACGGCGGAAAACGCCGATGTAACAACCGCCCGGCAGCGTATGAAACGCCCCGGCCTGGCGACATCGGCGCGGCAAAAACGGCGACAGCAGACACACATGACGTTCGCTACGCGCTGAATCAACAGTGACCGGATTCGCCAGCCGACGCAACGAAACGCTGCCTGAAACAGCGGATGGCTAAACAGCGAGTGCAGAACAACGGTGTCATACGGCTTTTTATCGCAGCCCAAAAGGCTATTTTAGGATACCGATAGCAATCATTAAACACAAAATATATTTTAAGCTTGTCAATTACAGTTGGTGATTTATACAAATTTTTTATTTTTTATATGTGAAGTTGAGGTTGAGCATGACGACGAAACCCTCCGGTAAGACAGGATGGCTACAATTATTCCGTCTGGGCCAGCACTATATGAAAACCTGGCCGACGGATAAACGTTTGGCGCCGGTGTTTCCTGAAAATCGCGTGGCGCGCGCCACCCGGTTTGCCATTCGTATCATGCCGCCGCTGGCCGTCTTTACCCTGACCTGGCAAATCGCGCTGGGCGGGCAACTGGGGCCGAGCGTGGCTACCGCGCTATTCGCCCTTGGCTTGCCGATGCAGGGATTATGGTGGCTGGGGCGACGTTCTGTCACTCCGTTGCCGCCTTCCTTATTACAGTGGTTTCATGAAATTCGTAATAAGCTGCTGGCGTCGGGAATGGCGCTGGCGCCGGTGGAAGGACAGCCCACTTATCAGATGCTGGCGGACGTGCTGAATCGTGCCTTCAGGCAGCTCGACAAGACGTTCCTGGACGATCTTTGATGTAAACCCGGTTTTTAGCCAAAGACGCTGACATTTTTTCCATTGGATTCTGTTTTAAATCAAGAAACGAACGCCAGCCAGTATGCGATTCTGCTGTCAATATCCCTTTAGCCGGAATCAGATTCAGGAGTGCACCATGGAAATGACTAATGCTCAGAGACTTATCCTGTCCAATCAGTACAAAATGATGTCAATGCTGGATCCCGATAATGCGGAACGTTACCGCCGCCTGCAAACTATCATCGAACGGGGTTATGGGTTGCAAATGCGGGAACTGGATCGTGATTTTGGCGATTTAAACGAAGATGTGTGCCGTACCCTCATTAATATTATGGAAATGCATCATGCGCTGCAGGTTTCCTGGGCCAACCTGAAAGAGAAACCGGACATGGATGAGCGCCGTGTGGCGTTTCTTGGCTTTGATGCCGCTACCGAGGCGCGCTACCTGGGTTACGTGCGCTTTATGGTGCACGTGGAAGGGCGCTATCCCCACTTTGATTCCGGCACGCATGGCTTTAACTCACAGACCAAAATGTGGGATAAATACATCCGCATGCTGGCGATTTGGCAATCCTGCCCGCGTCAGTATCACCTGAGTGCGGTGGAGATCGCGCAAATCATTAATGCCTGATAAGTTCGGGGCCGGTAAATAAAGAAGGGGCTTTCTGTGGAGTGTAAAGGTTTTCTGTTTGATCTTGACGGCACGCTGGTGGATTCACTGCCCGCGGTGGAACGGGCCTGGAGCAACTGGGCAAAAGATCATGATATCGACCCGCAGACGGTTCTGGATTTTATTCATGGCAAGCAGGCCATCACCTCGTTGCGTCATTTTCTGGCTGGCGCCAGTGAAGAGACGATTCAGCGCGAGTTTGTCGCGCTGGAGCAGGTGGAAGCGACCGATACCACCGGTATTGCGGCTATGCCGGGCGCTCAGGCGCTGTTGGTCAGGCTGGACGAGTTGAATATTCCGTGGGCGATCGTGACGTCGGGAACGGTGCCGATTGCGCATGCTCGCCATCGCGCCGCGGGGTTGTCTGCTCCGCGCGAGTTCATCACTGCGGAGCAGGTGGCGCATGGCAAACCGAATCCGGACGCGTATCTGCTGGGCGCGCAGCGGTTGGGGCTGGCTCCTGCCGAGTGCGTGGTGGTCGAGGATGCGCCGGCCGGCGTGCTGTCTGGTCTGACTGCGGGGTGTAAGGTTGTCGCGGTGAATGCGCCGGCCGACACGCCGCGTCTGGACGAGGTGGATGCCGTATTACATTCCCTTGAGCAATTGCAGATTTCGCGTACAGCGGGTGGCTGGGTCAATATCACCCTGAAATGATGCCCCAAACCGGAGTAAACATGATCAAAACCCTGCTTTGTCAGGGTTTTTTTATGGCATGCTGATTTTCAGCGGTTTCTCCGGGGAATGCGTTTCCAGCTGGAATACCGCCTGATGAATAAGGACTGTTAACGTCAGGAGGAGGCATGTTGAGCAGTTCGCTGGTCTGGGTTGTCATGCTGTTATTGATTGCCATTGCGCTGTTTGCTACCGGCAAACTGCGCATGGATGTGATTGCTTTGCTGGTGATTGTGGCGTTCGTGCTAAGCGGCACGCTGACGCTACAGGAGGCGCTGATCGGTTTCAGCGATCCGAACGTATTCCTGATCGCCGCGCTGTTTGTGATCGGCGAAGGTCTGGTGCGAACCGGGGTGGCCTATCAGGTCGGCGACTGGTTGATGCGCGTGGCCGGGCAGAGTGAAACCCGCATGCTGATTCTGCTGATGTGCACCGTGGCGCTGCTGGGCGCCTTCATGAGTTCGACCGGCGTGGTGGCTATTTTTATTCCAGTGGTGCTGAACGTCGCCGCGCGGATGAAAACCACCCCGGCCCGCCTGATGATGCCGCTGGCCTTCGCCGGGTTGATCAGCGGCATGATGACGCTGGTGGCGACTCCGCCCAATATGGTGGTCAGCAGTGAGCTGATGCGTACCGGTATGGCCGGGTTCAGCTTTTTTAGCGTCACGCCTATTGGTGTGGTGGTGTTGCTGATCGGTATCGCGTATATGTTGGTGGCCCGTTTTTGGCTGACCACGACGGACAGCGATAACTTCAAGGAAGGGTGGAAACGTAAAACGTTTCGTGACCTGATCCGGGAATATCGACTGACCGGGCGCGCGCGCCGGCTGGCGATCCGCACCGGCTCACCGCTGATTGGTCAGCGCCTGGATGATTTGCAATTACGCCAGCGCTACGGCGCCAACGTGGTGGGGATTGAGCGCTGGCAAAAATTCCGGCGCATTATGGTCAGCGTCAGCGGCAATAGCGAATTGCGCTTGAATGATGTGCTGCTGATCGATATGTCGGCATCAGACGTGGATCTGCGTGAGTTCTGCGCCACCCAGCGCCTGGAACCGATGGTGCTGCGCGGCGAGTATTTCTCCGAACAGGCGCGGGATGTGGGCATGGCTGAAGTGTCGCTGATCCCGGATTCCGGACTGCTGGGCAAAACGTTGCAGGAGGCGTCGTTTCGCAGCCGCTATGGGTTGACGGTGGTGGGCATTCGTCGGGACGGCGAGGCGCTGGAAGGCACGCTGGCTGACGAAGCATTAAAGCTGGGGGATATTTTACTGGTGATTGGCGACTGGAAAAACATCCGCCTGCTGCACCAGCACAAGCACCACTTTATTGTGCTCAACCTGCCGGCGGAAGTGGATGAAGTGGCGCCAGCCAGTAATCAGGCGCCGCATGCGCTGTTTTGTCTGGCGCTGATGGTGGCGATGATGCTTACCGATGAAATCCCCAACGCTATCGCCGCGTTGATCGCCTGCCTGCTAATGGGTCAGTTTCGCTGCATCGACATGGAAAGCGCCTATCGCGCCGTGCACTGGCCGAGCCTGATCCTGATTGTGGGAATGATGCCGTTTGCTCTGGCGTTGCAGCAAACCGGCGGCGTGGCCTTGGCCGTCAAAGGGTTGATGGAAATTGGCGGCGATGCCGGTCCGCATATGATGTTGGTGTGCTTGTTCCTGCTTTGTGCGCTGACGGGCTTGTTCATTTCCAATACGGCGACGGCGGTGCTGATGGCGCCGATCGCCGTGGCGGCGGCGGAGCAGATGCAGGTTTCGCCGTATCCTTTCGCGATGATTATCGCTATTGCCGCTTCCGCTGCGTTTATGACGCCGGTTTCTTCGCCGGTGAATACGCTGGTGCTGGCGCCCGGCGGGTATCGTTTCAGTGATTTTGTTCGGGTTGGGGTGCCGTTCACGCTGTTGGTGATGGCGGTCAGCGTGGTGATGGTGCCGTGGCTGTACCCATTTTGAATGCAAACATGTGTGAACAGCCTGACTGACCTGCTGTCAGGCTGTGCGCCGCGCTCATTGGTGGCTGACTAAAGCGGCGACTCCTGGCTGATTTCATCCAGCGACAGGCTGAAGCTTGGAATAAACACCGTCATGAAATAATCCATTTCCGGGCTCTGGCGCTGCTGGAGCGTCTTTTCCAGTCGGGCTTTGGCCAGCAAAAATTCGTTATTGCCGGCCGACAGTTCTTCCAGACACTTCAGGTACGCGCAAAGCGCATCCGCCTGTTTCACGATGGCGTGCTCTTCTTCGCTGATATGGGATTCATCAAGCAGCGGGCTGAAATCCTGCTGCAGTTCGGCAGGCAGCATCGCAATCAGGTTCTGGCGGGCAATCTTTTCAATCTTCTTGTATTCGTGGGCAATCTGCGCGTTGTAATACTTGATGGGGGTGGGCATGTCGCCGGTCAGCACTTCACTGGCGTCATGGTACATCGCCAGCAGGGCAATGCGACCAACATTGAGGTTGCCATTGAATTTGCGGTTTTTGATCACCGCGAGGGCATGAGCGACAAACGCTACCTGCAGGCTGTGCTCGGAGACATTTTCGGTCCGGACATTGCGCATCAGCGGCCAGCGGCTAATCAGTTTCAGGCGGGACAAGTGGGCGAAGAAATGACTTTGAACCATAAGTGTCTCTCGGTGTACAGCATTAGGGGTTCATTGTGGCGGCTCCGGCATCAAGAAGCAAATCAGGCCGGGGGGAGCGGGAAAAGGCTCAGGCTGCAGGGGAGCAAACATGCCCGGCGCCAGTGCGGTGCCGGGCATCATCCTGATTACTGGTGATAACCTTCCAGGAAACGGCCAAATTTGTTGATCGCCATTTCCAGTTCGTCAACACGCGGCAGGGTTACGATACGCAGGTGGTCTGGCTCCGGCCAGTTGAAGGCGGTGCCTTGTACCAGCAGCACTTTTTCCTGCAGCAGCAGATCCAGTACCAGCTTCTGGTCGTCATGAATGTTGAAGCGTTTGGCGTCAATGCGGGGGAACATATACAGCGCTCCGCTCGGTTTGACACAGGATACGCCGGGAATCTGGTTGATCAGTTCCCAGGCGCGATTACGCTGCTCGTATAGACGCCCGCCAGGATGAATGAATTCGCTGATGCTTTGGTAACCGCCCAGCGCGGTCTGAATAGCATGCTGCATCGGCACGTTGGCGCACAGACGCATCGACGCCAGCATTTCCAGCCCTTCAATATAACCGCGAGCGTGCTTTTTCGGTCCGTTCAGCACCATCCAGCCCTGACGGAACCCGGCCACACGATAGGTTTTGGACAGACCGTTGAAGGTGACGGTTAACAGGTCAGGCGCCAGCGCGGCAATCGAATGGTGCTGAGCGTCATCGTAGAGGATCTTGTCGTAAATCTCGTCGGCGAAAATGATCAAGTTATGCTGGCGGGCAATCTCGACCACTTCCAGCAGCAGTTCTTTGCTGTACACCGCCCCGGTCGGGTTATTGGGGTTGATGATCACGATCCCGCGGGTACGAGGAGTGATTTTACTGCGAATGTCATCCAGATCCGGGAACCAGCCCGACTCTTCGTCACAGCGGTAATGCACCGCATGGCCGCTGGAAAGCGACACGGCCGCGGTCCACAGCGGGTAATCCGGCGCCGGCACCAGCATTTCGTCACCGGTATTCAGCAATGCCTGCATCGACTGGACGATCAGTTCGGAAACGCCGTTGCCGATATAGACGTCTTCCAGCGTCACGTCGCGCATATCGCGAGCCTGATAGTGCTGTACGATGGCCTTGCGGGCGGAATAGAGTCCTTTGGAATCGCAGTAGCCTTGCGCAGTCGGCAGATTGCGGATGACATCCACCAGAATTTCATCCGGCGCATCGAACCCGAAAGGCGCCGGGTTGCCGATGTTCAGTTTGAGTACCTTGTTGCCTTCTTCTTCCAGCCGTTTTGCTTCTTTTAATACCGGACCACGAATATCGTAACAAACGTTTTCCAGTTTTTTCGATTTTTCTATCGGTGACATTTAACAAACCTTTTACAGGATCCTATTCCTGATGAGTAATCGCCTAACCCGCCTAATGTACTCTTCCCGCCGTGTGTTTTGAAGAATCATTACCATGGCTGTGAAGCCGGTTCCAGATAACGCTCAGAGCCAGAGCGACAAATGACATCATTGTTAATGAATTGTAATTGATCTGTGATGGCGCTTTGGGTTTTTGACCCGAGATTGAGAGCGGGATCTATAAAACAGCCTCTGGTGCCGGTAAATTATCCAGCCGGATCGCATGACGAAGCATTAATCATGTCCAGATGGTGGCCGCAAGGAATAATCTCGGCAGCAATTGAGGTATTTTTTATACCTGATTCAAACGCTGAAACCGGTATCATAAAATGATGGCTGCCGTGAGGGTTATAAAAAAACCATTTTTTAAATACGGTAATGGCAGAAGAGCAAGGAAATGTTTCTCTATGTGGAAATGAAGGGGGCGTATCTTATCCGAAAAAAATAAAACGCAGCCAACTCGCTGATAATAAAAAATGGAGTTATTTAAACGAATAGTGAAGAAATCAGGGTAAGAATAAAAAAGACAGGGTATATCTCATTGCTCATAAGATAATTCTTTGACTGGAGAAAACCTCCTCGCGTAACTTCATGAAAATTTATGTTACATGTGACATTCTTGCGTGTTATTTAACAAATTTACAAAAATTTATTAATCTTTACATAAAAACTGAGTCACATGGTGATAGTAACTCACTGTATTAATGGTATTTGCGTGCGAACGGCGCCAGGTTTGGTCTGAGAGCTACTTTTGGGGAAGTGAAAGGATAGTGAAGTGAATTCATCAGGTGGCTTGATGGTTTTTATGATTGAATTAAAACGGGATTTCAAATTGAATAGCGCGATTTAAGAGTTTGCTGATGTTTTAAACGTAATGTCTTTTTCAAGCAAACGGAGAATCAATGATGCACAAAGCATGCGTTAAAAGTGAAAAATAAGAGATGTCGTTTATTTGGGTGAGCGTGTGTCATAACGTAAGCGCAATCAAAATCTTATATCCCTTCATTGTAAATTGCCGGTGAAGTGAGACAGCTGGTTTTTTTTTGATTTTTATTTTATTATCTAAAATAAATAAAAGGGTTCTTTTTGAAAGTCTGATTACGTCATAAGATGCTTAAATAAGGAGGCTGAGGGAAGAGGCGATTCGGACAAAGGAATATACATGGCCTTTTGCCGTAACCGTTCGTCTGCGATACTGTCCGTCTTATATTGTGCGTCCGGCCCTTGCCGGGGCATCAACATCAACACCAGGTATGTTTGTTAAAAATTAAAATAGATAAGTGAAGAACCGTATGACAAATACAAGTCGCCCTGTCCTCAACCTTGATCTCGATCTGTTGAGAACGTTCGTCGCTGTTGCAGATTTGAACACGTTTGCAGCCGCCGCTGTGGCTGTGTGCAGAACACAGTCGGCAGTGAGCCAACAGATGCAGCGTCTGGAGCAGTTGATTGGTAAGGAGCTGTTTGCCCGCCACGGGCGAAACAAGCTGCTGACCGAGCATGGCATCCAGTTTCTTGGATATGCCAGAAAAATCCTGCAATTTAACGATGAGGCCTGCGCCTCTCTGATGTATAGCGATATTCAGGGCACCCTGACTATCGGCGCGTCTGATGACACGGCGGATACCATCCTGCCTTTCATCCTGCAGCGCGTGACTACCGTGTTCCCGAAACTGTCGATCGCCGTCAGTATCAAACGCAGCGCAGAAATGGCGGATATGCTGCAACAGGGGAAAATTGATCTGGTCATTACTACGAGCAACAGCGACGATTTGCCGCATGTGTTGCTACGCACGTCACCGACGTTATGGTATTGCTCGGCCGATTATCAGTACCAGCCGGGAGAGACTGTTTCGCTGGTGGTGCTGGATGAACCGAGCCCGTTCCGCGCGCTGGCGCTGGAACAACTGACCGCCGCAGGTATTCCGTGGAAGATCTCTTACGTCGCCTCTACGTTGTCTGCGGTGCGTGCGGCGGTAAAAGCCGGTCTTGGGATTACCGTGCGTTCGGTAGAAATGATGAGTCCGGAACTGCGCGTGCTGGGTGAAGAGGAAGGCTTGCCGAAACTGCCTGATACTCGCTATTACCTGTGCAGGAATCCGGATCATGACAACGAGCTGACCAATGCCATTTTCAGCGCTATCGAGTCCGGTACCCGTTCGCATTTGCTGCCGGTCAGCACAGGAACGGAAAACGATACGCGGGAACCGCCGGCAGATGAATCATTAAAAGATATTACCTGAGTACAAACATAGCGGGGTGAAAGGCCCCGCTATGGCTTAGGCTTCCATCCTCCAGTCAGTCTTTGCCATGCTGATTTTCTCACCACGGTTTGTCCGTTCACTTCTGTGCGTCCGTTTTGTCCCTCTTTGTCTAATGCGCTGTTTGTGTTCTTTTTTTATTAAAACTGCATTTCTATTTTTTTAAAGCCATGTTGACCGAATGAAAAGGTTAATGGTTGAGCAATTGATGCAATTTTTTTACTAACATAAATGAAAAAAGTGTGCCCTGGATCAAAAAATACCCCTATTAACACTATGGGGGAACAGGAATTCTTGCCGAAAATGTTATAGTCACCCTGCCAATAAGGGCTTTGTGTGGGTGGAATCGTTAACGTGAAGCGGTTGACTGACTCGATTTAGTCAACGTGTTACACACAAAATGTTAACGAAACTGCGTGCATGTAAAGTAATGTGCTGTTATTTTTAGTGGCGTTGAAAATAAGGTTACATAACAGGGAATCAGGCCTCATTAAACAGCCGCTTAACCTTATAAGTTGTGGTGTTTTTGTGGCGAAAAATCCTTCCTTTTAATCGATGTGGCGACGAACTGCCGACAAAAGAGCAGGTGTCTGATCACTTTTGATGAGTAAGCAAGAGTATGTCAACAACTACTGAAGTCCTCGCCCATCACTGGGCTTTTGCGCTATTCGTTATCGTTGCTGTAGGTCTCTGCGGCTTTATGCTGCTCGGCGGCTTCCTGTTGGGAGGCAGAGCCCGGGCCAGACACAAAAACATTCCTTATGAATCAGGTATCGATTCCGTTGGCTCCGCGCGGTTGCGCCTCTCCGCCAAGTTTTACCTGGTCGCCATGTTTTTCGTTATTTTCGACGTTGAAGCCCTCTATCTCTACGCCTGGTCCGTATCTATCCGGGAAAGCGGCTGGATAGGCTTCGTCGAGGCCACAATTTTCATTTTGGTGTTGTTGGCTGGTTTGATCTATCTGGTGCGTATCGGCGCGTTGGACTGGACGCCGTCGCGTTCAAAAAGACAAGTCGTGAAATCCAATGTCGTGACTCAGACCACCAACACTCATCAGCAGTAATAGCGAGGCATTTAGAAGATGGATTATACGCTCACCCGCATTGACCCGGACGGTGAGAACGACCGTTACCCCCTCCAGAAGCAAGAGATTGTCAGCGATCCGCTTGAACAGCATGTCAATCGCAGCGTTTTCATGGGCAACCTCGAACAGTCGCTGCACAGCATGGTCAACTGGGGGCGCAGCAATTCCCTGTGGCCTTACAACTTCGGTCTTTCCTGCTGCTACGTGGAAATGGCGACGTCGTTTACTTCGGTGCATGACGTTGCGCGTTTTGGTTCTGAAGTTATCCGCGCCTCACCACGTCAGGCGGATTTCATGGTTGTGGCCGGTACGCCGTTTTTGAAAATGGCGCCGGTCATTCAGCGTTTGTACGACCAGATGCTGGCGCCAAAATGGGTAATTTCCATGGGGGCCTGTGCGAATTCCGGCGGTATGTACGATATTTATTCCGTGGTGCAAGGCGTGGACAAGTTCCTGCCGGTTGATGTGTACATCCCGGGATGCCCGCCGCGTCCGGAAGCCTACATGCAGGCGCTGTTGCTGCTGAAAGAGTCCATCGGTAAGGAGCGCCGCCCTCTGTCATGGGTGGTAGGCGATCAGGGGGTTTACCGCGCCAATATGCAATCCGAGCGCGAACGTAAACGGGGAGAGCGCATTGCGGTAACCAATCTGCGTTCTCCTGATGAGATTTGACCCTGTGAGTGAAGGCTGTAGTGGCTACGTAAGATCACGATAAATTCATATCACGATAAATCGTGTGTAGCCATTATCAGTCACAGAAATAGCACGTTTACTGTGGTGACATATTTATGACAGATTTAACGACGCACGATGTCGCTCTGCCTGCGTGGCAAACCCGTGATCATCTGGATGATCCGGTCGTCAGCGAGCTGTGTAACCGTTTTGGACCGGAAGCATTTACCGTTCAGGCAACCCGCACTGGCCTGCCGGTGGTTTGGGTGAAACGTGAGCAGTTGCTGGACGTAGTGGCTTTTCTGAAAAAACAGCCCAAACCTTATGTGATGCTGCTTGACCTGCATGGCGTGGATGAGCGTCTGCGTACCCATCGCCAGGGCCTGCCGGACGCCGACTTCACCGTTTTCTATCACCTGATTTCGATTGAGCGCAACCGCGATATCATGCTGAAGGTGGCACTGTCGGAAAACGATCTGAACATGCCGACCCTGATCAAACTGTTCCCCAACGCTAACTGGTACGAACGCGAAGTGTGGGACATGTTTGGCATCACCTTCAAAGGGCACCCGCACCTGACGCGCATCATGATGCCGCAGACCTGGCAGGGGCATCCGTTGCGTAAGGATTTCCCGGCGCGCGCCACCGAGTTCGATCCCTTCGTGCTGACCAAACAGCGTGAAGACATGGAGATGGAATCCCTGACTTTCAAACCGGAAGAGTGGGGGATGAAGCGCGGTACCGACAACGAAGACTTCATGTTCCTGAACCTGGGGCCGAACCACCCGTCCGCGCATGGTGCTTTCCGTATCATTCTGCAGCTTAACGGCGAAGAGATCGTCGACTGTATTCCGGATATCGGCTATCACCACCGCGGCGCGGAAAAAATGGGTGAACGCCAGTCCTGGCATAGCTATATCCCTTACACCGACCGTATCGAATACCTCGGCGGCTGCGTGAACGAAATGCCGTATGTACTGGCGGTGGAAAAGCTGGCCGGTATCGAGGTGCCTGAGCGCGTGAACGTTATCCGCGTCATGCTGTCCGAACTGTTCCGCATCAATAGCCACCTGCTGTACATCAGTACCTTTATTCAGGACGTCGGCGCGATGACGCCGGTGTTCTTTGCGTTTACCGATCGTCAGAAAATTTACGATCTGGTGGAAGCGATTACCGGCTACCGCATGCATCCGGCCTGGTTCCGTATCGGCGGCGTGGCGCACGATCTGCCGCGCGGCTGGGAACGTTTGCTGCGTGAATTCCTCGACTGGATGCCGGCGCGTCTGGATACCTACATCAAGGCGGCGTTGCAAAACAGCATCCTGAAAGGGCGTTCACAAGGCGTGGCCGCCTATAACGCCAAAGAAGCGCTGGAGTGGGGCGTAACCGGCGCCGGTCTGCGCGCTACCGGCATCGCATTCGACGTGCGTAAATCACGGCCTTACTCCGGTTATGAAAACTTCGACTTTGAAGTGCCGGTAGGCGACGGCATCAGCGACTGCTACAGCCGCGTGATGCTGAAAGTGGAAGAGCTGCGTCAGAGTCTGCGTATTCTGGAACAATGCCTGAAAAATATGCCGGAAGGTCCGTTCAAGGCCGACCATCCGCTGACCACGCCGCCGCCGAAAGAGCGTACGCTGCAACACATTGAAACGCTGATTAACCACTTCCTGCAGGTTTCCTGGGGGCCGGTGATGCCTGCTAACGAGTCATTCCAGATGATCGAGGCCACCAAAGGGGTTAACAGTTACTACCTGACCAGTGACGGCAGCACCATGAGCTACCGCACCCGTATCCGCACGCCGAGTTTCCCGCATTTGCAACAGATTCCGTCGGTGATTCGCGGTTGTCTGGTATCCGACCTGATCGTATACCTCGGTAGTATTGATTTTGTCATGTCAGATGTGGACCGCTAATTATGCACGAACATAACAACACTCAGGATTCGATCGATGCTCCGGCGCAGGCCGCCAGCGATGTTTTTGTGTTAAGTGACACAGAGCGCGACGCTATCGAGCATGAAAAACACCACTACGAAGATGCGCGCGCCGCGTCTATTGAAGCGCTGAAGATTGTGCAGAAACACCGTGGCTGGGTGCCGGATGGCGCGATTGACGCCATTGCCGAGGTTCTCGGTATTCCTGCCAGCGACGTGGAAGGCGTGGCGACGTTCTACAGCCAGATTTTCCGTCAGCCGGTCGGGCGCCATGTAATCCGTTACTGCGACAGCGTGGTGTGCCATATCACCGGTTATCAGGGGATCCAGGCGGCGCTGGAAAGAAAGCTGAATATCAAGCCCGGCCAGACTACATTTGACGGCCGCTTTACGCTGCTGCCGACCTGCTGTCTGGGAAACTGCGACAAGGGTCCGACCATGATGATCGACGAGGACACCCACAGTCAGCTGAAGCCTGAAGATATCGATTCGTTACTGGAGCAGTATCAATGAGTAAAAACATTGTTCTGACGGCTGAACAGCATCCCCTGACCTGGCGTCTGCGCGCAGACAAACAGCCGGTGTGGCTGGACGAATACCGCAGCAAGAACGGTTATGCAGGAGCCCAAAAGGCGCTGACCGGCATGGCGCAGGATGAGGTGGTGACCCTGGTCAAGGATGCCGGCCTGCGTGGTCGCGGCGGCGCGGGTTTCTCCACGGGTCTCAAGTGGAGCCTGATGCCGAAAGATGAAAGCATGAATATCCGCTATCTGCTGTGTAACGCGGATGAGATGGAGCCGGGCACTTACAAAGACCGCCTGCTGATGGAGCAGATGCCGCATCTACTGGTGGAAGGTATGCTGATCGGCGCTTATGCGCTGAAAGCCTATCGCGGCTATATCTTCCTGCGCGGCGAATACGTTGAAGCGGCGGCTAATTTGCGTCGTGCTATCGCTGAAGCGACAGAAGCAGGGCTGCTTGGTAAAAACATTATGGGCACCGGCTTTAATTTCGAGCTGTTTGTGCACACCGGCGCCGGTCGCTACATCTGTGGTGAAGAAACGGCGCTGATCAACTCGCTGGAAGGCCGTCGCGCCAACCCGCGCTCTAAACCGCCGTTCCCGGCTTCCGCCGGCGCATGGGGCAAACCCACTTGCGTAAACAACGTGGAAACGCTGTGCAACGTGCCGGCCATCATCGAGCATGGTGTGGAATGGTATCAGGGGCTGTCTGCCGGTAAGAGTAAAGACGCCGGCACCAAGCTGATGGGCTTCTCCGGTCGGGTGAAAAACCCGGGCCTGTGGGAGTTGCCGTTTGGTACCACCGCCCGCGAGATTCTGGAAGATTACGCCGGCGGTATGCGTGATGGTTTGACGCTGAAAGCCTGGCAGCCCGGCGGCGCCGGTACCGACTTCCTGACCGATGCGCATCTGGATCTGCCGATGGATTTCGAAAATATCGGCAAGGCCGGCAGCCGTCTGGGTACGGCGCTGGCGATGGCGGTCGACAATGAAATCAACATGGTATCGCTGACGCGCAATCTGGAAGAGTTCTTCGCTCGCGAGTCTTGCGGCTGGTGTACGCCGTGCCGCGACGGCCTGCCGTGGAGCGTCAAGATTCTGCGCGCGCTGGAGCGTGGGGAAGGGCAGCCGGGCGACATTGAAACGCTGGAGCAGCTGTGCCGCTTCCTGGGGCCGGGCAACACCTTCTGCGCCCACGCGCCGGGGGCGGTCGAACCGCTGCAGAGCGCCATTAAATATTTCCGGGACGAATTCGAGGCAGGCATCGCCAGACAGGTTGTCAGTAACGCCAAACCGATTGGCGGCATTCAGCCCAACCTGCTGAAACAGCGCTGGTAATCGCGCAATCCGGCGTGTTGAGCATCACGCCGGGATTAAACGCCGATTCATCCCGCAGACAGAATTTTTGATTAGTGCCCGCCGAGGCGGGCTGTTATGGAAGCATGCTGACTATGGCAACGATTCATGTAGACGGCAAAGAATATGAAGTGGACGGAGCGGATAACCTGCTGCAGGCTTGTCTGTCTCTGGGACTTGATATCCCCTACTTTTGCTGGCACCCGGCGCTGGGGAGCGTCGGTGCTTGTCGCCTGTGTGCGGTCAAGCAGTACCAGAACGCGGAAGATACCCGTGGTCGTCTGGTGATGTCCTGTATGACGCCGGCGTCGAATGGCACCTTTATCGCCATTGACGATGATGAGGCGAAGCAGTTCCGCAAGACGATTGTGGAATTTCTGATGACCAACCATCCGCACGACTGTCCGGTTTGTGAGGAAGGGGGCAACTGTCATCTGCAGGATATGACCGTAATGACGGGCCACAATTTCCGTCGTTACCGTTTCACCAAACGTACACACCACAATCAGGATCTCGGCCCGTTCATCTCCCACGAAATGAACCGCTGCATCGCCTGTTACCGTTGCGTGCGTTATTACAAGGATTACGCCGACGGCAAAGACCTGGGCGTTTACGGCGCGCATGACAACGTCTATTTCGGTCGTCCGGAAGACGGTGTGCTGGAAAGCGAATTTTCCGGCAACCTGGTGGAAGTCTGTCCGACCGGGGTCTTCACCGACAAAACCCATTCCGAGCGTTATAACCGCAAATGGGACATGCAGTTCGCGCCCAGCATTTGCCAGCAGTGCAGCGTGGGTTGCAACACCAGTCCGGGCGAGCGTTATGGCGAATTGCGCCGTATCGAAAACCGCTATAACGGCAGCGTGAACCACTATTTCCTGTGCGACCGCGGCCGTTTTGGTTACGGCTACGTCAACCTGAAAGATCGTCCGCGTCAGCCGCTGCAACGCCGCGGTGATGACTGGATCGCGCTGAACGCCGAGCAGGCGCTGCAGGGCGCCGCCGATGTGCTGCGTCAGGCGAAGAAGGTGATCGGTATTGGTTCGCCGCGCGCCAGCGTGGAAAGCAACTTCGCGTTGCGCGAACTGGTCGGCACCGGCAACTTCTACACTGGCGTCTCTCAGGCGGAACAACATCGCCTGCAGCTGATGCTGAAAGTGCTGAAAGAGAGCGGGGTGCATACGCCGTCTCTGCGTGAAATCGAAGGCTACGACGCCGTGCTGGTGTTGGGCGAAGATCTGACCCAGACCGGCGCGCGCATTGCGCTGGCGGTGCGTCAGGCGGTGAAAGGTAAAGCCCGTGAAATGGCGGCGGCTCAGAAAGTGGCCGACTGGCAGATTGCGGCGATCCTGAACATCGGTCAGCACGCCAAACACCCGCTGTTCGTCACCAACGTCGACAGCACCCGTCTGGACGATATCGCCGCCTGGAGTTATCGCGCGCCGGTGGCTGAGCAGGCCCGACTCGGTTTTGCGATTGCCCACGCGCTCGACAATGCCGCGCCGGCGGTCAGCGATCTGCCGGCCGATCTCAGCCAGAAAGTGGACGTGATTGTTCAGGCGCTGGCTGGCGCGCGTAAGCCGCTGATTATCTCCGGCACCAACGCAGGCAGCGACGATGTGATCGCCGCCGCCGCCAACGTCGCCAAGGCGCTGAAAGGCCGTGGCTCCGATGTCGGCATTACCTTTGTGGCTGCCTCCGCCAACAGCATGGGCGTAACCATGATGGGCGGCGGTTCGCTGGATGAAGCGCTGTCGCAACTGGAAACCGGCGAAGCCGACAGCGTGGTGGTGCTGGAAAACGACCTGTATCGTCATGCGCCTGCCGCCCGTGTGGATGCCGCGTTGGCGAAAGCCGCCAACCTGATTGTGCTGGATCACCAACGCACCGCGATCATGGACAAGGCTGGGCTGGTGCTGTCCTCCGCCAGCTTTGCGGAAAGCGACGGTACGCTCGTCAACCAGGAAGGCCGCGCTCAGCGTTTCTTCCAGGTCTATGACCCGACCTACTACGACAGCAAGGTGGTGATGCTGGAAAGCTGGCGCTGGCTGCATTCCCTGTACATCACCTACAACAGCCGTCAGGTGGACTGGACGCAGTTGGACCACGTGATTGACGCTTGCGTTAATGCGTTGCCGCAGTTGGCCGCGATCAAAGACGCCGCGCCGGATGCCTCCTTCCGCGTCAAGGGCCAGAAACTGGCGCGTGAACCGCATCGTTACAGCGGTCGTACCGCCATGCGCGCCAACATCAGCGTCCATGAGCCGCGTCAGCCGCAGGATAAGGACACCATGTTCACCTTCTCAATGGAAGGGAACAACAGTCCGCTGGCCGAGCGTCAGCAGGTGCCGTTTGCCTGGGCGCCGGGCTGGAACTCGCCGCAGGCGTGGAACAAATTCCAGGATGAAGTGGGCGGACATCTGCGCCACGGCGATCCGGGCGTGCGCCTGATCGAAGCCGGCGACGCTTCGCTGGCGTATTTCAGCCAGATTCCTGCGCCGTTTGCCCCGCAACAAGGGCAGTGGCAGGTTGCGCCTTACTACAACCTGTTCGGCAGTGACGAGCTGTCGCAGCGCTCCGGCGTTATCCAGCAGCGTATGCCGCAGGCTTGCGCGGTAGTAAATCAGGCCGATGCCGCATTGCTGGGCGTCAATGCCGGTGCGTTGCTGGACATCACCTGTGGTGGTCAGACGCTGCGTCTGCCGGTGCGTCTGAGCACTGAGCTGCGTCAGGGCCAGGTTGGTTTGCCGCTGGGCTTCCCGGGGATTGCTCCGGTGCTGGCGGGCGCGACCGTTGAAATGCTGCGGGAGGCTGCGCAATGAGTTGGTTGACTCCGGAAGTACTGGACATTCTGGCCACCGTCGGCAAAGCGATCGTGATTCTGCTGGTCGTGGTGAGCTGCGGCGCGCTCATGAGTATGGGGGAGCGCCGTCTGCTGGCGCTGTTCCAGGGGCGTTACGGGCCTAACCGCGTGGGCTGGGGCGGTTCGCTGCAACTGGTGGCGGACATGCTCAAGATGTTCTTCAAGGAAGACTGGACGCCGCCGTTTGCCGACAAGGTGATTTTCACCCTGGCGCCGGTGATTGCCTTTACTTCGCTGTTGCTGTCGTTCGCCATCGTACCGGTCAGCCCGACCTGGCAGGTGGCCGATCTGAACATTGGGGTGCTGTTCTTCCTGATGATGGCGGGCCTGGCGGTTTATGCCGTGCTGTTCGCCGGCTGGTCCAGTAACAACAAATACTCGCTGCTGGGCGCGGTGCGCGCCTCTGCGCAAACGCTGAGTTATGAAGTGTTCCTCGGGTTGTCCCTGATGGGCGTGGTGGCGCAGGCCGGCTCGTTCAACATGGCCGATATCGTTAATGCGCAGTCCACGGTGTGGAACGTGGTCCCGCAGTTCTTTGGCTTTATTACCTTTGCGATCGCCGGCGTAGCGGTATGTCACCGTCATCCGTTCGACCAGCCGGAAGCCGAGCAGGAACTGGCGGATGGCTACCATATCGAATATGCCGGGATGAAGTTCGGTCTGTTCTTCGTTGGCGAATACATCGGTATCGTGACGGTTTCCGCGTTGA
The DNA here is from genome assembly GCF_002812485.1 of Dickeya fangzhongdai. Classification (NCBI taxonomy): domain Bacteria; kingdom Pseudomonadati; phylum Pseudomonadota; class Gammaproteobacteria; order Enterobacterales; family Pectobacteriaceae; genus Dickeya; species Dickeya fangzhongdai. The sequence goes on along the minus strand of NZ_CP025003.1, from coordinate 3,327,719 downwards.
TCGTGACGCTGTTCTTCGGTGGCTGGCACGGACCTTTCCTGCCGCCGTTCGTCTGGTTTGCGTTGAAGACGGCGTTTTTCATGATGATGTTCATCCTGATTCGCGCTTCGTTGCCACGTCCGCGTTATGACCAGGTAATGGCATTCGGCTGGCGGGTGTGTCTGCCGCTGACGCTGCTGAACCTGCTGGCGACCGCCGCAGTCATTCTGTACAACGCTTGATAGGGGTGAATAAACCATGACACTGAAAGAACTTTTGATTGGTTTCGGCACCCAGGTACGCAGTATCTGCATGGTGGGTTCCAACGCGTTTAAAAAGCGTGAAACCAAAATGTATCCGGAAGAGCCGGTGAATCCGCCGCCGCGTTTTCGCGGCCGCATTGTGCTGACCCGCGATCCGGACGGACAGGAGCGTTGCGTAGCCTGCAACCTGTGCGCCGTGGCTTGCCCGGTAGGGTGTATCTCCCTGCAGAAGGCGGAAATGAAGGATGGCCGCTGGTATCCGGAGTTTTTCCGCATCAACTTCTCCCGCTGCATTTTCTGCGGCATGTGCGAGGAGGCCTGCCCCACCACGGCTATTCAGCTGACTCCCGATTTCGAAATGGGTGAGTTCAAGCGTCAGGATCTGGTGTACGAAAAAGACGATCTGCTGATCTCGGGGCCGGGTAAATATCCGGAATACAACTTCTACCGGATGGCCGGTATGGCTGTTGATGGGAAAGAGAAGGGCGAAGCCGAAAACGAAGCCAAACCCATTGACGTTAAAGGCCTGCTGCCCTAAGGAGCCAAGCATGGAATTCGCTTTTTATGCGACTGCGATTATTGCGGTACTGGCAACATTGCGTGTCATTACCCATACCAATCCAGTACATGCATTACTTTATCTGATTGTTTCGTTACTGGCGGTGGCCGGTGTGTTCTTCTCGCTGGGGGCGTATTTCGCCGGGGCGCTGGAGATAATCGTTTACGCCGGCGCCATCATGGTGTTGTTCGTCTTCGTGGTGATGATGCTGAACCTCGGCAACTCGGTGGATGAGCAGGAAAAACTGTGGCTGAAACCCAGCGTATGGGTAGGGCCGGGCGTGCTGTCCCTGATTCTGCTGGCGGTTATCGTCAAAGGGATTCTTAGCGTCACCGGTCAGAACATCGCGGGCAATATCGTGGATGCCAAAGCGGTCGGCATCAGCCTGTTCGGGCCGTATGTGCTGGCGGTGGAGCTGGCGTCGATGCTGCTGCTGGCGGGTCTGGTGGTGGCTTTCCACATCGGCCGTGAAGACAAGCGCGGAGAGCTGATTGCCAAAGATCAGGATGCCGACAAGAAAATAACGGAGGAACGCGCATGATTCCGCTACAACATGGCTTGCTGCTGGCGGCCATCCTCTTCGTGCTGGGGCTGACCGGGCTGGTGATTCGCCGCAATCTTCTGTTCATGCTGATCTGCCTGGAAATCATGATTAACGCTGCGGCGTTGGCTTTCGTGGTCGCCGGCAGCTATTGGGGGCAACCGGATGGTCAGGTGATGTATATCCTGGCTATTACGCTGGCCGCGGCGGAAGCCAGTATTGGCCTGGCGCTGCTGCTGCAGCTGTATCGTCGCCGTCAGACCCTGAATATTGATACTGTCAGTGAGATGCGCGGATGAACTTACTCTACTTAACAATTCTGTTTCCGCTGATCGGATTCCTGTTGCTGGCCTTCTCTCGCGGGCGCTGGTCGGAAAATGTTTCCGCCACCGTCGGGGTGGGGTCTATTGGGTTGGCTGCGCTGGTGACTGGCGGAGCCGTGGTGGATTTCCTCAGCCAGCAACAGCCTGGTGGGGTGACCTTCTTCAGCCAGCATCTGTGGAGCTGGATGACGGTCGGCAAGTTCGACATCGGCGTCACGCTGGCGCTGGACGGATTGTCGCTGACCATGTTGTCGGTCGTGACCGGCGTGGGTTTCTTCATCCACCTGTTCGCTTCCTGGTACATGCGCGGTGAAGAGGGCTATTCCCGCTTCTTCGCCTACACCAACCTGTTTATCGCCAGCATGGTGGTGTTGGTGCTGGCGGACAACCTGCTGCTGATGTACCTCGGTTGGGAAGGGGTGGGGCTGTGCAGTTATCTGCTGATCGGTTTCTACTACACCAACCCGAACAACGGCGCCGCGGCGATGAAAGCGTTCATCGTGACCCGCGTGGGCGACGTGTTCCTGGCGTTCGCGCTGTTTATCCTGTACCGCGAGTTGGGGACGCTGAACTTCCGCGATCTGATGGTACTGGCGCCGCAGCATCTGGCCGAAGGCTCCCCGGCGATCACCTGGGCGACGCTGATGCTGTTGGGTGGTGCGGTCGGTAAATCGGCACAGTTGCCGTTGCAGACCTGGCTGGCGGATGCGATGGCCGGTCCGACGCCGGTTTCCGCGTTGATCCACGCCGCGACCATGGTGACCGCGGGCGTGTATCTGATCGCCCGTACCCACGGCTTGTTCCTGCTGGCGCCGGACGTGCTGAATCTGGTCGCCAATGTGGGCGCCGTCACGCTGTTGCTGGCCGGTTTCGCCGCGCTGGTGCAAACCGATATCAAACGCGTGCTGGCCTACTCGACGATGAGTCAGATTGGTTACATGTTCCTGGCGCTTGGCGTACAGGCGTGGGACGCCGCTATTTTCCACCTGATGACCCATGCGTTCTTCAAGGCGCTGCTGTTCCTGTCGTCCGGTTCGGTGATCCTGGCCTGCCATCACGAGCAGAACATCTTCAAGATGGGCGGTCTGCGTAAAACCATTCCGCTGGTGTATGCCTGCTTCCTGGTGGGCGGCGCCGCGCTGGCGGCGTTGCCGATGGTCACTGCCGGCTTCTTCAGTAAGGATGAAATTCTGGCAGGCGCCTGGGCCAACGGTCACATTAATCTGGTGATTGCCGGTCTGGTGGGGGCGTTCATGACGTCGCTGTACACCTTCCGGATGATTTTTATCGTGTTCCACGGTGAAGCAAAAACCAAGGCCCACGCAGGCAGGGGGATTTCCCATCACCTGCCGTTGCTGGTGCTGCTGGTGCTGTCCACCTTTGTCGGCGCTCAGATTGCGCTGCCGCTGCACGGCGTACTGCCGGCCACGACCGAGCTTGAGCACGGTCAGGTCATGACGCTGGAGATCGCCTCCGGCGTGGTGGCTATTGCCGGTATTCTGCTGGCGGCCGCGCTGTGGCTGGGCAAACGTCAGTTGGTGACGAGCATCGCCAACAGCGCGCCGGGCCGTTTCTTCTCGACATGGTGGTTCCATGCGTGGGGATTCGACTGGCTGTATGACAAGGTCTTCGTCAAACCGTATCTGGCTATTGCGACGTTGCTGCAGCGTGACCCGCTCAATGCGCTGATGAACATTCCGGCCATCCTGACCCGCTGGGGCAACCGTGCGCTGATCGTCAGCGAAAACGGGCAGGTGCGCTGGTATGTCGCCTCAATGGGGGTCGGCGCCGTGGTGGTGCTGGCGCTGCTGTTGCTGGTCTAAGCGATGCGGTAATGCAGAGGGGCGGGGCGCTCGCTGATGAGTGGCCCCGCAGGCAGCAAGTTTTTCGTTTTCTTTAATTTAGGGACACAAAACGCCATGCTACTACCTTGGCTGATTCTTATCCCCTTTATCGGCGGCCTGCTGTGCTGGCAGCTCGAGCGTTTTGGCACTCGCGTGCCGCGCTGGATCGCGCTGATCTCCATGGGGCTGACACTGGCGCTGTCACTGCAGTTGTGGCTGCAGGGCGGCTTTTCGCTGGCGACACCGACGGGCCTGCCGCAATGGCAGTCGGAGTTCGTGCTGAACTGGATACCGCGCTTTGGTATCTCGATTCACCTGGCGCTGGACGGACTGTCATTGCTGATGGTCGTGCTGACCGGCCTGCTGGGCGTGCTGGCGATCCTCTGTTCCTGGCGTGAGATTCAACGCTATCAGGGCTTCTTCCATCTCAACCTGCTGTGGATTCTCGGCGGTGTGATTGGCGTCTTCCTGTCCATCGACATGTTCCTGTTCTTCTTCTTCTGGGAAATGATGCTGGTGCCGATGTACTTCCTGATCGCTCTGTGGGGACACAAAGGCTCTGATGGCAAGACCCGTATCGCGGCGGCGACCAAGTTCTTCATCTATACGCAGGCCAGCGGTCTGGTGATGCTGATCGCCATTCTGGCGCTGGTGTTCGTACACCATAATGCCACCGGCGAATGGACCTTCGATTATTCCCGTCTGTTGAAAACGCCGATGTCCTACGGTCTGGAATATGCGTTGATGCTGGGCTTCTTTATCGCCTTCGCGGTGAAAATGCCGCTGGTGCCGCTGCATGGCTGGTTGCCGGATGCGCACAGTCAGGCGCCGACCGCCGGTTCGGTCGACCTGGCGGGGATTCTGCTGAAAACCGCCGCCTACGGTCTGTTGCGTTTCAGCCTGCCGCTGTTCCCGAACGCTTCTCACGATTTTGCGCCGATCGCCATGTGGCTGGGTGTCATCGGCATCTTCTACGGCGCCTGGATGGCGTTCAAACAGACCGACATCAAACGTCTTATCGCTTACACCTCGGTGTCGCACATGGGCTTTGTGATGATTGCCATCTATTCCGGCAGTCAACTGGCCTATCAGGGCGCGGTGGTGCAGATGATTGCCCACGGCCTGTCTGCCGCCGGTATGTTCATCATTTGCGGTCAGCTGTATGAACGCCTTCACACTCGCGATTTGCGTCAGATGGGCGGTTTGTGGGGGCGTATTCGCTACTTGCCTGCGCTGTCGCTGTTTTTCGCGGTAGCCACGCTCGGGATGCCGGGTACCGGTAACTTTGTCGGCGAATTCATGATTCTGTTCGGCAGCTACCCGGTAGTGCCGGTGATTACGGTGATTTCCACTTTCGGTCTGGTGTTTGCTTCCGTTTATTCGCTGGTGATGATGCAGCGCGCTTTCTACGGCGCCGCCAAATCGGACACGCCTTTGCAGGCAATGAGCGCGCGCGAACTGTCGCTTATTCTGCTGCTGGTGGTGTTGCTGGTGCTGCTGGGCGTTTATCCGCAGCCGATCCTGGATACGTCCAGCGCGGCGATGGCCAATATCCAGCAATGGTTTACGTCATCGGTTCAGGGTTCAACAATTTCAACGACAGGGCTGTAATTCGCCATGACAATAACTCCTCAACAACTAATCGCGATATCGCCACTGTTAATCGTTGGATTGACAGTCGTGGTTGTGATGCTGTGCATTGCGTGGCGACGCAACCATTTTGTCAACGCTACGCTGACGGTCATCGGCCTGAACATCGCGTTGTTATCGCTGTATCTGGTCGGCCAGGTTGGGCCGACCGATGTCACCCCGTTGATCCGGGTGGACGGATTTTCGATGTTCTATACCGGCCTGGTGCTGGCGGCGAGTCTGGCGACCAGCACGTTCGCCTACCCGTGGCTGGAAGGCTACCCGGACAACAAAGATGAGTTCTATCTGCTGGTGCTGATTGCCGCACTGGGCGGTATTCTGCTGGCGAGCGCCAACCATCTGGCGGCGTTCTTCATCGGCATCGAACTGATCTCCCTGCCGCTGTTCGGTATGGTGGGCTATGCCTTCCGTCAGAAGCGTTCGCTGGAAGCAGCCATCAAATACATGCTGCTGTCCGCCGCCGCGTCCTCGTTCCTGCTGTTCGGTATGGCGCTGGTGTATGCCGATTCCGGCAGCCTGAGCTTCGCCAGCCTTGGCAAGAGCCTGAACGACCACCAGTTGCATGCGCCGCTGTTGTTGGTCGGCCTGGGTATGATGCTGGTCGGGCTGGGCTTCAAGCTGTCGCTGGTGCCGTTCCACCTGTGGACGCCGGATGTGTATCAGGGGGCGCCGGCGCCGGTGTCTACCTTCCTGGCGACCGCCAGTAAGATCGCTATCTTCGGCGCGGTGATGCGTTTGTTCCTGTATGCGCCGTTGGTGGACGCCGAATCGGTGCGCACTACGCTGGGTGTGATCGCTTTCGCGTCGATCCTGTTCGGTAACCTGATGGCGGTGGCGCAGAGCAACATCAAGCGTCTGCTGGGGTACTCGTCCATCGCGCATCTGGGCTACCTGCTGGTGGCGCTGATCGCGGTGCAGACTCAGCAACTGGCGCTGGAAACTATCGGCGTGTATCTGGCTGGTTACCTGTTCAGCAGCCTGGGCGCGTTTGGCGTGGTCAGCCTGATGTCCAGCCCGTATCGGGGGCCGGATGCGGATTCGCTGTTCTCTTACCGCGGTCTGTTCTGGCATAAGCCGATCCTGTCTGCGGTGATGACGGTGATGATGCTGTCGCTGGCGGGTATTCCGATGACGCTGGGCTTCTTCGGCAAATTCTACGTGCTGGCGGTAGGCGTGAATGCCCACCTGTGGTGGCTGAGCGCGGCAGTGGTGGTAGGTAGCGCCATCGGCCTGTATTACTACCTGCGCGTATTGATAAGTCTGTATCTGAGCGCGCCGCAAACCCTGAACCGCGATACGCCGAATAACTGGGCGTTGACCGCAGGTGGCGTTGTGGTACTGATTTCGTCGGTGTTGGTTCTGCTGCTGGGTCTCTATCCGCAGCCGCTGATTTCGCTGGTGCAACTGGCGCAACCGCTGATGTAATCCCTCAGTATCCCGTACTGAAAGCCGCGAATATCGCGGCTTTTTTATTATTGCGGGTTTATCGCCTTCACCTTCGTGGTTCTGTATCCAAATCCTGCCTCTATTTCTAATTTCCCTTCTTTTGAATCAGTTATCGGGTTTCATTCTGTACGGAAAAATATCGATACAGTGTCTTTTCCCGGTTTAGGAAAATATCTGATTGCCCGAAATGAGCATGCTATTTACTTTCCCCAGACGTTTTCGGTCTGGAAATAATGACAAGATCTTTTTTTATTTACAGTCCTTCTGCAACACGTCGGACTAATAAAGAAGGCTGGTTATTTTATCCATTAAATTCAATAAATAATGAGTTTTATCAGGTCAAGGGGATGATGAGATGGCAACATGTGACAAGGTTGGATACAGAATGACATTCCGGGATGTTTTTATTTTCCTGATGACATTAGTGGTATTTGATAGCCATGCCGATGGTCCGCCGGCAGTAAATGAAAGTACGCAGGATGAAAATAAAGAGGCTGATTTTCTATTTGAAAATCCGCCGCATTTGCAGCGACTGGTCAGGTCGCTATTGCAGAACCATTTTAGCGGGGTACAGGAGGGAAACAGAGAAAAATATTATGAACTGGATGTCGGGTATGTAGACGGAAAAATTTATGATCCGTCGCAAAACCGTTTCCAAAAGGTGCATTTACGGGGCTACACCGGCAGTACGGACAGACAGCCGGTTATTGGGGCGCCGTTTGTGGCGCCGCAGATTGATGTCATGCCCGGCGATACGGTGCGTATTCTGCTCAAGAATAATTTGCCGGTAGATAGCAGCTGCCAGCCGCATCAGATGAATGGTGGCGCGATAGCCCATTCTCATGCCAGCATGGCGCAAACGGCGTCGAAGGATTCACAGCCGTCGTCGAAACTGTTCGATCCGCCTCACTGCTTTAATGGCACCAACCTGCATGCCCACGGCGCCTGGATCAGCCCGGCAGGCAATAGCGACAATGTGCTGTTGTCGGTGAATCCGGGCAACAGTTTCGAATATCAGTACAACTTCTCGCAGGATATTCCGGCCGGCACTCTCTGGTATCACTCACACCGACATGGTTCCACCGCGTTGCAGGTTTCCAGCGGCATGGCAGGGGCACTTATCGTACATGGCAACCGCAAACCTACCGAAGCCTCGAACGGCGATCTGGATACGCTCCTGATCGATCCCGACAGTCAGCAGCCATTTCCCGAGCACACGGTATTGTTTCAACAGATTCAGTACGCCTGTCTGGGGCAGGACGGCAAGCTGAAGCGGGATAAGCAGGGCAATATCAACTGGAATTGCCGCCCGAATGAGACCGGCGTAATTGAAGATTACGATCAGTTCGGCCCCGGTACCTGGCAGGCGTCCGGCCGCTGGACCAGCATCAACGGCGTGGTGTTGCCGACCTTTAAAGCCACGGCCGGGCAGGTAGAGCGCTGGCGGCTGATTCACGCTGGCGTGCGGGAAACCATCAATCTGGAGTTCCGCAAGATAAAGCCGGGCCAGAGTCTTAACGAATTGCATCGCAAGGCTTATCTGGGCAATTTACGCCGCCAGGACGTGGGGGCGCTGATTAATGAACTCTGCTCCGGCGAAAAAGTGCCGTTCCAGGTGGTCGCCGCCGATGGCCTAACCATGTCCCACTCGCTGACGGCGGATAAGGTAACGTTGCAACCGGGGTACCGTTACGACCTGCTGGCGATGTTTCCGCAGGCGGGTGGGTATTGCATGATTCAGCCGCAGCAGTCCATGACGGGCAGCATTACCGGTAAGGCTCAGGGCAACAGTTTGCTGGGGTTTGTTTCCGTATCCGGCACGGACAGCATTGCCGTGCAGGACGTTGTGCCTACCTTACGGCAGAAACTGACCTATTCGGCGCAGAAGCTGATGCCGGAAGAGGTGCGTCAGGCGGTTATTCGCGATCTGAATCGTGACGATAACCAGATCTATCTCACCCGGTTCGCGCCGCATACAAGGGATGTGAGTGATGAAGAGATTGCCGGTCAGCCAAAACAGAAAATCGTCTTCTTTGCCGGCGGCACGCAGCCGAATACAAACAACGTCTTCGCTATTGGTCACGATTTTGGCGTCGAGAAAGTTAACAGTGTGTGGTTGCCGAAACACATACAGGCTTATGACCCGAAGCGAATTGACCTGACTTTGCCGCTATGGGCGTCGCAGGAGTGGGAGCTGCGTTCGTACAGCGTCAGCCATCCGTTTCATATCCACGTGAATCCGTTCCAGATTATCGCGATTTATGACCCGCAGGGGCGTGACGTCAGTTTGCCCGGTGTCACGGAAGCCGATGGCGACAGCCAGTTCGCCGGCTTGAAAGGGCAGTGGAAAGACACGATTTTCGTCAAAACCAACCTGTTGCCCGGCCAGTTGACGGGTACGCCGCAAAACTATTATCGCGTACTGCTGAGAACTCGCTATCAGCGCTATATCGGCGAATTCGTACTGCATTGCCACATTCTGGACCATGAGGATCAGGGGATGATGGAAAATGTCGAGATTGTGCTGCCGCAAACGCAAAAGGGCCAAACATCGTCAACGAAGTGACCAGGAAGAAATCAGATACAGGAATGAAGAAGACTGCGGGATATTTGCCGGAAGGGAGTGAAAAAACTAAAGCCGCCTCGTCTGGATGATTGGGGCGGCTTTTAGTTTACGGCGCTCATGTTAAAACGGGCTGATGATGGAACCGATACGTTCGCAGTAACTTACGTAGATGTCGCCCAGTTTTTTGAAGAAGCTGATGAATGCGTTCATGTGGTGTCTCCATTATCGTCGTTGAGGTTTTGTGTGATGTTCATCACGGTTTTGATAATAATAGATAAGGAACGCTATTTCAACTTTTTCGTGATGAAAGTCACATTATTTTGAAGGCGATGGCATTGTCGGAGGAATAACAGGCCGCCGTTCTGGCGGCCTGTCAGCGGGCGGAGCCGCGTGCTAGAGAGTAATATGCCCGTTAATCAAGGTGTTGCTGAGGCCGCCAATCCACGGCTGGCCGTCAATGTAGGAAACATTGACCCGGCCGTCCCGGTACAGCATGGTGCCCTGACGTACCCGATAACCGAGCGTGTGGTCTGCCTGCTCCGGCAACGGGCTGTGCTGAATCACTCTGGCAATACAGGCGTTGGCGCTGCCGGTTACCGGATCTTCCACCAGCGCATCATTCATGACAAAGAAGGCCCGTACTTCATAATCGGCGGGACCGGCGTGGTCATGCGGGCCGTAAATCGCTACGCCGTCGGTCTGTCCGAGTTGCTGCAATCGTTGTAGATGCGTGGCGTCCGGGCGCGCCTCCAGACAGGCGCGCGCGCTTTCCATCCGCACCGTCAGCCAGCGGATACCCATCTGCACGTTGACGGGACGATGATTCGGATGACGCAGATGGCTTCCGATGGCGCTGTCGAGCAACGCGTCATACTGAGGATCGAGCTCAGTCATCGTGACGTCCGGCGCGCGAAAGGCGAGCTGGCCGTTATCGCCGATAGCCACCGGCACCAGCCCGACGCCGCATTGCTGGATCACCTGATGCGGCACATGCGGCGTCAGGCCGGATTCCAGTAACGCGTGCGCGGTTCCCAGCGTCGGATGCCCGGCGAACGGCAATTCTGCCGACGGGGTGAAAATACGCACCCGATAATCAGCCAGCGGATCGTCCGGCGGCAGCACAAAGGTAGTTTCCGACAAATTAGTCCAGCGGGCGATGGCCTGCATCTGTTCATCGCTGAGGCCGTCGGCGTCGAGAATGACGGCCAGCGGATTGCCTTTGGCGGGATGATGGCTGAACACATCGACCTGTTTAAAACGGCGTGATGACGGCATCTGATCTTTCCTTCTGCGATCGGGAGCAGAGCTCATTATGTACGGTTAACAAGATGTTGTCGTGTCTGTCGTCAGGCGTGATCGCACGCTGATGTCGCTGCGGCGGGCATCAAATCCGCGCCTGATTAAAAAACGTTCAATAATCGCCGGGATTCTGTGTTTCGCTTGTGGCATAATGCGCGCCAAATCACATTCCGAATCGAGTAAGTGCTGTGCTGGTAACCAATAATATTACGATGCAATTCGGCAGTAAGCCGTTGTTTGAAAACATTTCTGTCAAATTTGGCGGCGGTAACCGCTATGGATTGATCGGCGCTAACGGCTGCGGCAAATCCACATTCATGAAGATCCTCGGCGGCGATCTGGCGCCGAGCGCAGGCAATGTCGCCATCGACCCGAATGAGCGTATCGGCAAACTGCGTCAGGATCAGTTCGCGTTTGAGCAATACAGCGTGCTGGATACGGTGATCATGGGGCACGCCGAACTGTGGGAAGTCAAAGAAGAACGCGACCGTATTTATGCGCTGAGTGAAATGAGCGAGGAAGATGGCTATCGGGTCGCGGATCTGGAAGTCAAATACGGCGAAATGGATGGTTACAGCGCTGAATCGCGCGCCGGCGAACTGCTGCTGGGCGTGGGGATCCCGCTGGAGCAACATTACGGGCCGATGAGCGAAGTGGCGCCAGGCTGGAAGCTGCGTGTCTTGTTGGCGCAGGCGCTGTTTTCCAATCCGGATATTCTGCTGCTGGATGAACCGACCAACAACCTGGACATCGATACCATCCGCTGGCTGGAGCAGGTGCTGAACGAGCGCAACAGCACCATGATCATCATTTCCCATGACCGTCACTTCCTGAACATGGTCTGCACCCATATGGCGGACCTGGATTACGGCGAATTGCGTATCTATCCCGGCAACTACGACGAGTACATGACGGCGGCGACGCAAGCGCGCGAGCGTCTGCTGGCGGACAACGCCAAGAAGAAGGCGCAGATTGCCGAACTGCAGTCGTTTGTCAGCCGCTTTAGCGCCAACGCGTCCAAATCGCGTCAGGCGACTTCCCGCGCCCGTCAGATAGATAAAATCCAGCTGGAGGAAGTGAAAGCGTCCAGCCGTCAGAACCCATTCATCCGTTTCGAACAGGACAAGAAACTGTTCCGTAACGCGCTGGAAATCGACGGGCTGACCAAAGGCTTTGATAACGGTCCGCTGTTCAGCCAGTTGAAAATGCTGGTGGAAGTGGGGGAGAAGGTGGCGATTCTCGGTACTAACGGGATCGGCAAATCCACCCTGCTGAAAACGCTGGTTGGTGAACTGACGCCGGAATCCGGCATGGCCAAATGGTCGGAAAACGTCCGTATCGGTTACTACGCGCAGGATCACGAGTACGAGTTTGATGGCGATCTCACCGTGTTTGACTGGATGAGCCAGTGGAAACAGGAGAATGACGACGAACAGGCGGTGCGTAGCGTGCTGGGGCGTCTGCTGTTTTCTCAGGACGACATCCGTAAAAAGGTCAAGGTGCTGTCCGGGGGTGAAAAGGGTCGGATGCTGTTCGGTAAGCTGATGATGGAAAAACCGAACGTTCTGGTGATGGACGAACCGACCAACCACCTGGATATGGAATCCATCGAGTCGCTGAACATGTCGCTGGAGATGTATCAGGGCACGCTGCTGTTTGTGTCTCACGACCGTGAATTCGTCAGCTCGCTGGCGACCCGCATTGTGGAAATCACTCCGGGTAAAGTGATCGATTTCAGCGGCAACTACGAAGATTATCTGCGCAGCCGCGGAATCCAATAACGTTTTGCCTTTCGGAAAAAAGCAGCCGCTCGTCGGCTGCTTTTTTTATTGCCCGAAATGTTAAAAAGACGGCGAACTGAAATCGGGCGCGGCGAGGGAGAAATAATGCTGGGTAAAAAACAACCGCAGCCTGCGCTTTTATCTTTCGTTTAGGCAGAGACATTATCCTGCAATCATACTTTTAAAAGTAAAGTATCTAAAATAATTGAATTGACTGATGAGCAGATGATGAATGTAAACGGATGACGGGAAAATAAAATCATCTTTAAGTTAATTTGAGGTAAAATCATTTAAAATCAATATGATAATAATTTTATTATAACTGATATAAGTCGCTGTTAAATCGATTAAGCTATTGTGGATCACAAAAAAATTATCCGTTTGTTACGCATTGAGATATTTTCTCATTTAATCTGACATGCCGTGCTTTTAAAAAAGAAATGTCGCGGAGAGCCTCACAGAAGACGTACAAATAAAATGGTTATTCCCCGGCCGATTGATAGAGATCAAATCGGTGACGTTATTCTCCTCATTATTCTATGCCGACACGTAAATGTGTTACTTCGACCTGGCTACAGGAGAATAATAAAGAATGAATGGGGAAAATATGATGCTTTCCCATCACGGCATCAATCGCCGTGATTTTATGAAGCTATGTGCAGCACTTGCCGCCACCATGGGGTTGAAAGAGGCCGCCGCCGCAGATATGGCCCAGTCACTGATGTCTCCCCAGCGTCCGCCGGTGATCTGGATTGGCGCGCAGGAATGTACCGGGTGTACGGAATCCCTGCTGCGCGCCACCCACCCGACCATTGAAAACCTGCTGCTGAATACCATCTCGCTGGAATACCACGAAGTCCTCTCCGCCGCATTCGGCGAGCAGGCGGAAGAAAACAAACACCGCGCCATCGAGCAGTACAAAGGCAAATACGTACTGGTGGTGGATGGCTCCATCCCGCTGAAGGATGGCGGCATCTACTGCATGGTGGCCGGCAAGCCGATCGTCGAGCATATCCGCGCCGCCGCCGAGCATGCCGCGGCGATCGTCGCCATCGGTTCCTGCTCCGCCTGGGGCGGGGTGCCGGCCAGCGGTTCCAACCCGACCGGCGCCGCCAGCTTGCAGGACGTGCTGCCGGGCAAAACCGTTATCAATATTCCCGGTTGTCCGCCTAACCCGCACAACTTCCTGGCGACCGTGGCGCACATCATCACTTATCAGCGCGCGCCGGCGCTCGACAGCCAGAACCGTCCCACCTTCGCCTATGCCCGACTGATCCACGAAAACTGCGAGCGTCGCCCGCATTTCGACGCCGGCCGCTTCGCCAAAGAGTTTGGCGATGAAGGACACCGGCAGGGATGGTGCCTCTACCATCTGGGTTGCAAGGGGCCGGAAACCTACGGCAACTGCCCGACGCTGGAGTTTTGCGACGTGGGCGGCGGCATCTGGCCGGTGGGGATTGGTCACCCGTGTTATGGCTGCAACGAGCAAGGCATCGGGTTTACCAAGGGCATTTTCCAGTTGGCCAACGTGGAAAACCCGACGCCGCGCGTTGAGAAACCGGCGGTCACCAGCCCGGAAGGCGGCAACAGTTCCGCTACGGCCACGGGGCTTATCGGCGGCGTGCTGGGGGCGGTGGCGGGCGTCAGCCTGATGGCGGTGCGTGAACTGGGCCGTCAGCAAAAACAGCAGGACGCCGGCAACGCATCCCGGGAGGGTTAAGCCGTGAACAGACGCAATTTTTTCAAGCTGGCTTCCGCCGGGGCGTTGCTGGCGGGCACGCCGCTGGCGACTGAAGCGGCGGCCACCAACCGGCCGCCAATTCCCGGTTCGCTCGGCATGCTGTACGACTCCACGCTGTGTGTGGGCTGTCAGGCGTGCGTGAGCAAATGCCAGCAGGTCAATAAGCTGGACTATAAGCCGGATAGCTCGGTCTACAGCGGCGGCGCGGCGACCTGGTCCAACAACGACAAGCTCAGTCCCTATACCAACAACATCATTCAGGTATGGCGCAGCGGCGACGGCAAAAACAAGGATCAGGTACAAGACGGCTACGCCTACATCAAGAAGCAGTGCATGCACTGCGTCGACCCCAACTGCGTGTCGGTGTGCCCGGTTTCGGCGCTGAAGAAAGACCCGAAAACCGGCGTGGTGCATTACGACGCCAGCGTCTGTACCGGCTGCCGTTACTGCATGGTGGCCTGTCCGTTCAATGTGCCGAAGTACGACTATGAAAACCCGCTCGGCAAGCTGCACAAATGCGAGCTGTGCAACCAGCCGGAACTGGCGCGGCTTGATAAGGGCGGCATGCCGGGGTGCGTAGAGGTTTGTCCGACCGGCGCGGTGATTTACGGCACCCGCGAGCAGTTGCTGGATGAGGCGAAACGTCGGCTGGCGCTCAAGCCGGGCGACGAGTACGCCTATCCGCGCCAGACGCTGAGTAGTAAAGACGCCTACCTGCACACCGTGCCGACTTACGAGCGTTATGTGTATGGCGAGAACGAAGCGGGCGGCACGCAGGTGCTGGTGCTGGCCGGGGTGCCGTACCAGAACCTGGAGATGCCGACGCTGGATTCGCTGTCTACCGGCGCGCGTTCGGAGCACATCCAGCATACCTTGTACAAGGGGATGGTGCTGCCGCTGGCGGTGCTGGCCGGGTTGTCGGTGCTGGTGCATCGCAATACCCGCGCCGAGCGGGAAGAGACGCACGATTCACAGGAGAAACCTCATGACGGCGCATAAAGCAAGTCCGTTGGGCGGGCGGCTGGTGAGCTGGCCCGTAATGCTGCTGGCTCCGCTGGTGGCGATTTGCGCGATCCTGATCGTGAAACGTCTGTTTCTGGGGATCGGCTCGGTGGCGGATCTGAACGGCGGCTACCCGTGGGGGATCTGGATCGCCTTCGACCTGCTGGTCGGCACCGGTTTAGCCTGCGGCGGCTGGGCGCTGGCCTGGGCGGTGTACGTGTTCAATCGCGGCGAATACCACCCGCTGGTGCGCCCGGCGCTGCTCGCCAGCCTGTTCGGCTATTCGCTGGGCGGGTTGTCGATCACCATCGACGTTGGGCGTTACTGGAACCTGCCGTACTTTTACATTCCCGGCTACTTCAATACCAACTCGGTGCTGTTCGAAACCGCGGTGTGCATGACCATCTACATCGGGGTGATGGCGCTGGAGTTCGCGCCGGTGGTGCTGGAACGCTTCGGCTGGAAAGTGTCGCTGAAACGGCTCAATAAGGTGATGTTTTTCATCATTGCGCTGGGAGCGCTGCTGCCTACCATGCACCAGTCGTCGATGGGGTCGTTGATGATCGCCGCCGGCTATAAGGTGCATCCGCTGTGGCAGAGCTATGAACTGCTGCCGCTGTTGTCGCTGCTGACCGCGTTCATCATGGGCTTCTCGATTGTGATTTTCGAAGGCTCGCTGGTGCAGGCCGGGCTGAAAGGGCGCGGGCCGGACGAACAGGCGTTGTTTCGCAAGCTGACCGGGCTGGCCCACGTGCTGGTGCTGCTGTTTGTGGTGCTGCGCTTCGGCGAGATCGTCTGGCACCAGAAAACCGCGCTGCTGTTCGCCGGCGACCGGTTTTCGGTCATGTTCTGGTGCGAAGCCGGTCTGATGCTGCTGCCGCTGGTTCTTCTGCGGCTGAAACGTTGCCGTCATGACGCCCGCTGGCTGTTCGTCAGCGCGCTCAGCATGTTGTTCGGCGCAGCCCTGTGGCGACTGAGTTACTCGCTGCTGGCGTTCAATCCGGGCAACGGCTACCACTACTTCCCCAAAGCGCAGGAGATCCTGATTTCCATTGGCTTCGTCGCCATTGAGGTCTGCGCCTACATCTTGTTAATCCGCCTGCTGCCGGTACTGCCCGCGCTGAAAGGCGAACATACGCATCATCAGGCTGAGGTAAAGCATGAGCCAACGCATCACCATTGATCCCATTACCCGTATCGAAGGGCATCTGCGCATTGATTGCGAAATTGAAAACGGCAAGGTCACCAAAGCCTGGTCATCCGGCACCATGTGGCGCGGTATGGAAGAGATCGTCAAAGGGCGCGACCCGCGCGATGCCTGGATGATCGTGCAGCGTATCTGCGGCGTGTGCACCACGGTGCACGCCATCGCCTCGGTGCGCGCGGTGGAGAACGCGCTCGGTCTGAACGTGCCGGTCAACGCCCAGTACATCCGTAACCTGATTCTGGCGGCGCACAGCATCCACGATCATATCGTGCATTTCTATCAACTGTCGGCGCTCGACTGGGTGGATGTGACCTCGGCGCTGAAAGCCGATCCGCAGAAAGCGGCGGCGCTGCTCAAAGGGCTGTCCGACTGGCCGCTGAATACCGCCGCCGAGTTCACCAAAGTGCAGCAGAAACTCAAAGATCTGGTAGCCAGCGGCCAGTTGGGGATTTTCGCCAACGGCTACTGGGGCCACCCGGCGATGTCGCTGCCGCCGGAAGTAAACCTGATCGCCGTCGCCCACTATCTGCAGGCGCTGGAATGCCAGCGCGACGCCAACCGTATCGTGGCGATTCTGGGCGGAAAATCGCCGCACATCCAGAATCTGGCGGTCGGCGGCGTGGCGAACCCGATCAATCTGGACGCGCCGAGCGTGCTCAACCTGGAACGGCTGATGTACGTGAAAAGCTTTATCGATCGGCTGGGCGATTTTATCGAGCAGGTCTACAAGGTGGACTGCGCGGTGATTGCCGCTCACTACCCGCAGTGGCTGACGCTGGGACGCGGCGCCGATCACTACCTGAGCGTGCCGGAACTGCCGACCGACAACAAAAACGGCAGTTTCCTGCTGGCGGGCGGGTATATCGAAAACAGCGACCTGTCGCGCTACCGACCGATCACCAGCCACAGTGACAAGTTCCTGATCGACGGCATCCGCGAGAGCGGCAAGCACGCCTGGTATCAGGACGATCAGCCGCTGGCGCCGTGGGAAGGGTTGACCCGTCCTAACTACACCGGCTGGCATGAAGACGGCAAGTACTCGTGGGTAAAATCGCCGACTTTCTACGGCAAAACCGTAGAAGTAGGGCCGCTGGCCTGGCTGCTGTGCGGTCTGGCCGCGAAGCATAAAGACACGCTGGTGCATTTCGATCAGGTAAAAGCCGCTTATAAAGCGCTCAGCGGCCATCAACTGGAAGAGAAACACCTGCACTCCACGCTGGGCCGGGTGATTGGCCGTACCGTGCACTGCTGCGTGCTGAAAGATACGTTGGCGCAGCAGTGGCAGGCGCTGGTCGACAACATCGGCAAAGGCGATCACCAGACCTTCATCAAACCGGATCTATCGCCGGACACCGAATTTCACGGCGTGGGCTTCGGGGAGATGCCGCGCGGCATGCTGTCGCATTGGATCGTGTTCAAAAACGGCAAGATCACCAATTATCAGGCGGTAGTGCCGTCCACCTGGACCTCCTGCCCGCGCAACGGCGACGACAAGCCCGGCCCGTACGAGCAGTCGCTGGTGGGCACGCCGGTGGCCGACCCGCACAAGCCGCTGGAAGTAGTGCGTACCATCCACTCCTTCGACCCGTGCATGTCCTGCGCGGTGCATGTAGTGGATACCGTCAACGGCAATGAAGTGACTCGGGTGAAGGTGCTGTGATGAACATACTGGTGCTGGGGATCGGCAATATCCTGCTGAGTGACGAAGGGGTTGGGGTGCGGCTGGTGGAACGGCTGGAGCAGCGGTTCGACTGCACGCCCGCCATTGAGGTGGTGGACGGCGGCACCTGCGGCATGGAACTGATGGAATGCATGGCCGGGCGCGATCACCTGATCGTGGCCGACGCCGTGCTCACCGGTCAGGCGCCGGGCAGTGTGACGGTGCTGCGCGACAGTGACGTGCCGGCGCTGTTTACCCGCAAGATCTCCCCGCACCAGTTGGGGCTGGCCGATGTGCTGATGGCGCTGCAACTGACCGGCGAGTTTCCCCGCCAGCTAACGCTGGTGGGGGTGGAGCCGGAAGCGCTCGATTCCGGCATCGGCCTGTCCGATACCGTTACCCGCGCGCTGGAACCAGCGTTGCAGCGCATCATCGCCGCGCTGCGCCAGAGCGGCGTTGCGGTAACTGAGAAGAGCGCGCAGGAGGTGTGTGGTGACTGACATTTTTTCCGCGTCGGCACTCGACGGCAGTAATAATCCGCCTGCAATACCCGGTGAGCGCAAAGAATCGGACTGGATTGCGGGGCATGATCAGAGTCCGGTGGCCTGGCTGGAGGCTGAGTTCAGCCGTATCGCGCAAGAGCGGATGCGGCTGTTGCCGTTTTATCGCGATGGCATTCCGGTGCGGGCCTGTGGGTTTACCCTGTTTGAACAGCAGTGGTTCGGCTGCCTGTTGACGCCGTGGATGCTCAGCCTGCTGGTGTTGCCGGGACCAGGACAGCAGTGGCCCCGGCGCGTGCTTTCCACCCGGCTGGCGCTGGAGCTGCCCTGCGGCAGCGTAAAGTTTGTCGTCAGCGAGAGTGACGACGGGCGGCAGTACCTGTCCTGCTCGCTGATGTCGCCGCTGGACTCGGCGCTTGGCGCCGAGCAGGCGCTGCAACTGGCGCAGCAAAGCGCGTGTATGGCGCTGTCGTTGCCGGTGCGCGACGCCGACGCTCCCGCAAACCTCAGCCGTCGCGTGCTGTTCAGTCGTTACCGGAGTTAGCGGCATGCATGAAATTTCCATGTGCTACAACGCGCTGGAGTTGATTGAGCAGCAGGCGCGTCAGCATGGTGCCCGGCGGGTGACCGGCGTCTGGCTGGAGATCGGCGCGCTGTCCTGCATCGAAGAGAGCGCGTTGCGGTTCTGTTTTGAATCGGTTTGTCGTCAAACGCTGGCGGAAGGCTGCCAGTTGCATCTGGCGGTGCGCCCGGCGCAGGCCTGGTGCTGGCAGTGTAGTCAGGCGGTAGAGGTAGCCGACCACGACAGCGGCTGCCCGCATTGCGGCAGTCATAGCCTGCGGGTCGAGAGCGGCGACAGCCTGCAACTGAAGCAACTGGCGATTGAATAACACGCCGTCGCCATGCCGGCGTGCAATCAGTAAAAAACGGTCTGGTTGACCGGAGGAGTCGTATCAATGTGTACCACATGCGGTTGTGGCGAGGGAGAGCGTCGAATCGAAGGCGATGAGCCGACCCATTCACACGACCATCCCCATACGCACGATCACCACCACGAACATAGCCACAGTCATGACCATGTCCACTCGCATCCCCATGAACACCATCACGATGGGCATCACCATGAACATGACCATCACCATGACGATGCGTCGGTCGCGCCTGGCGTGATCATTCATCATCACCACTACTACTATCACCACGGCGATGTGCATCACCATTATCACGGCGCGTCACGCCCGCTGGCGTTGCGTCGTGCGCATGATCACTCACACTCTCATGATGAGCACTCGCATGCTCATCATGAACACGCCCAGCCGGAAGCGCGCTTTCAACCGGTGGAACAAGAGCAGCATCTGCACTATGGGCAAGGGGCGGCCGGCACCCATGCGCCGGGCATTGGTCAGCAGCGCCTGTTGCAGATCGAGATGGATGTGCTGAGCAAAAACAATCAACTGGCGGCGCACAACCGCGAGCATTTCGACGCCGATCGGATTCTGGCGTTGAATCTGGTGTCCAGCCCCGGCTCCGGTAAAACCACGTTGTTGACCAGCACGCTGCATTTGCTGCGTGAACAGGTGCCGTGCGCGGTGATTGAAGGCGACCAGCAGACCACCAACGACGCCGAGCGTATCCGTGCTACCGGCGTCCCGGCGATTCAGGTCAACACCGGCAAAGGCTGCCATCTGGATGCGCAAATGGTGCATGACGCCATGCATCGGCTGCAACTGCCGGCGCACAGCCTGCTGTTTATCGAGAACGTCGGCAATCTGGTGTGTCCGGCCGGTTTCGATCTGGGCGAACGTCACAAGATAGCGGTGCTGTCGGTGACCGAAGGGGAAGACAAGCCGCTCAAATACCCGCATATGTTTGCCGCCGCTTCGTTGATGATCATCAACAAGATCGACCTGCTGCCGTATCTGGATTTTGATCTGGAAGCCTGTGTCGCCAATGCGCGCCGCGTCAATCCGCACATCGAGGTGATTGCGCTGTCCGCCCGCACCGGCGAGGGGATGGAAGCGTGGCTGGCCTGGCTGGAAGCACAGTTGCTGGGAACCGAGTTGGCGAAAACGCCCTCACAACCGTCGCTGTTATCAGGAGCCTAATCATGTGCCTGGGCGTTCCCGGAAAAGTGGTCGCGGTTGGGCCGGATCTGCATTACCCGGCGCGGGTGGATGTCTGCGGCGTACAGCGCGAGGTGAACATCGCGCTGGTATGCGAGGGTGACCCGGCGGCGCTGGTGGGGCAGTGGGTGCTGGTGCACGTCGGCTTCGCCATGAGCCTGCTGGACGAGCAGGAGGCGCAGGAGACGCTGGCGGCGTTGCAATCCATGCAGGCGGTCGGGCTGGAACTGGATGAAGTACGGCAAACCGGAGTCATTTATGCAGTACGTTGATGAATTTCGCGATCCTGAGCTGGCGAAAGCGTTGTTGCAGCGCATTCAGGCGCTGGTCGACGCGATGCCGCAACTGAAAACGCGCCCGTTGCAGTTGATGGAAGTGTGCGGCGGACATACCCACGCCATCTTTAAATTCGGTATCGACCGATTATTGCCGCCGGAAATCGAGTTTGTACACGGGCCGGGCTGCCCGGTGTGCGTGTTGCCGATGGGGCGGATTGACGCCTGTCTGGAGATCGCCGCCCGTCCGGAGGTGATTTTCTGCACCTTCGGCGACGCCATGCGGGTGCCGGGCCGCAACGGGTCGTTGCAGGACGCTCGCCGCCACGGCGCTGATGTGCGGGTAGTCTACTCGCCGCTGGACGCGCTGGCGCTGGCGGAACAGTTTCCTGATCGGCAGGTGGTGTTTTTCGGGCTGGGGTTCGAAACCACCATGCCGAGCACCGCGTTGACGCTGCAACAGGCCAAACGCCGCGGTATCCGTAATTTTTCGCTGTTCTGCCAGCACATCACCATTATCCCGACGTTGAAAAGCCTGCTGGAACAACCGGATTTACGTATCGACGGCTTTCTGGCGCCGGGGCACGTCAGCATGGTGATTGGCGCTTATCCCTATCAGCCGTTGTGCGAGCAGTTTCACAAGCCGTTTGTGGTCACCGGTTTCGAGCCGCTGGATATTCTGCAGGCGCTGCTGATGCTGGTGCAGCAACTGCACGACGAGCGCTGCGAGGTGGAAAACCAGTACCGCCGCATCGTGCCGGACAGCGGCAACACGTTGGCGCAGCAGGCGATGGCGGAGGTGTTCGAAACCAAAGCCAGCAGCGAGTGGCGCGGGTTGGGGGAAATCGCCGATTCCGGCATGCAACTGCGGGCGGAATACGCCGAATTCGACGCTGAGCGCCGCTTCAATCCGCAGCAACAGCAGGTGGCGGACGAGCCGTTGTCGCGCTGCGGCGAGGTGCTCACCGGGCGTTGCAAACCGGGCGACTGCCCGCTGTTCGGCCAGCGCTGCACGCCGCAAAACGCTATCGGCGCGCTGATGGTGTCCTCGGAAGGCGCCTGCGCCGCTTATTATCAGTATCGCCGGGAGTGCGCCTGATGAAGAACACGTTATTACCCAAAGAGATTACCCTGGCGCACGGCAGCGGCGGGCAGGCGATGCAGCAACTGATCGAAGGATTGTTTCTGCAGGCGTTTGATAATCCGTTGCTGGCGGAGCGCGAGGATCAGGCGCGTTTGCCGCTGGCCGCATTAAGCGAGCAGGGCGACCGGCTGGCGTTCACCACCGACAGCTACGTCATCGATCCGATCGAGTTTCCCGGCGGCGACATCGGCAAACTGGCGGTGTGCGGCACGGTTAACGATCTGGCGGTGAGCGGCGCGCTGCCGCGTTATCTCTCCTGCGGCTTTATTCTGGAAGAAGGGCTGGCGGGTGAGACGTTGCTGCGTCTTGTCACCTCAATGGCGCAGACCGCCCGCGACGCCGGGATCCAGATCGTTACCGGCGATACTAAAGTGGTGCCGCGCGGCGCGGCGGACAAGATTTTCATCAATACCGCCGGTATCGGCGTGATTCCTCACCACCTGCGTTGGGGTACTGGCGAAATCCGTCCCGGCGATCGTCTTATCGTCAGCGGCACGCTGGGGGATCATGGCGCCACTATCCTGAATCTGCGTGAGAAGCTGGGGCTGGAAGCGGAGCTGACCAGCGATTGCGCAGTACTGACGCCGCTGATTGCGCCGCTGCGTCAGATTGACGGCGTTCGCGCCCTGCGTGACGCCACCCGCGGCGGGGTGACGGCGATCCTGCATGAATTCGCGCAGGCCAGCGGCTGCGGTATGGAAGTGCAGGAGAGCGCCTTGCCGGTCAAACCGGCGGTGCGCGGTATCTGCGAACTGCTGGGGCTGGAGGCGCTGAATTTCGCCAACGAAGGCAAACTGGTGCTGGCGGTGTCGCCGGAGGCGGAAAACCGGGTGCTGGACGCCTTGCGGTCGCATCCGCTGGGGCGAGATGCCGCGGTTATCGGCAGCGTCACCGATAAAAAACAGGTGCGCCTGTGCGGCGTGTTCGGCGCCTCTCGGCTGCTGGATTTACCCCACAGCGAGCCCATGCCAAGGATTTGCTGAACGTTAGTGGGTTATAGGCTACCAGCCCATTCAGTACGTGCAGGACGGCGTTTTTCCGGCGTCAAAAACTGTGCTGAGGTGGACGACTTCGCCGGGTGAGCGGCATGGATGCCGCGAAAGCCCGTGTCGTGCCGGGAGCACGTCACGGGCGGCCCGAATAGCGAAGGCGATCGCCGAAGGGACCGCGTTAGCGGCACAGTTTAGCCTCCCAGCCAGTGGTCAAGGAGAGGCGGCGTTTGAGCCTCTCCTTGTCGTGCGAGCGACGAAGTGGCAAAGAAATGATGCTGTTTATTCCGCACGAAATTATTCACTGACCAGAAAAAATTCACCGTTTGCAAAACAACCCGGCTGCTTGTCAGCAGCCCAGATATGCGGGATGCGCCGGTGTCCATACAGTAACACTTACAGTGATAGCTTATGATGTCACCACATCACGACGGAATTGGAATCCGCGTTAAAGGCAAGGTGCAGGGGGTGGGGTTTCGCCCCTATGTCTGGCAAATCGCCCATCGTCTTGGCGCCAAAGGTAGCGTGCTCAACGACGGCGCGGGCGTGCTGATCCGGCTGTGGCCGGCGAGCGTCGAGGCCGATTTCGTGGCGGCATTGTACGCCGAATGTCCGCCGCTGGCGCAGATCGACCAGGTAGCATGTCAGCCCTACCGCTGGGAGACGCTGCCGGACGATTTCGTGATTGAGCACAGCGGCGCCGGGCAGATGGATACCCACATCGTGCCGGATGCCGCCACCTGCGAGGCGTGCCGTCAGGAGTTGTTTGACCCGCATAACCGCCGCTACCGTTATCCGTTTATCAACTGCACCCACTGCGGCCCGCGTTTTACCCTCATTCGGCAGATGCCCTACGACCGCCCGAATACCGCGATGGCGGCGTTCCCGTTTTGCCCGACGTGTCGGCAGGAGTACCAGCACCCGGCGGACCGGCGCTTTCATGCCCAGCCCAACGCCTGCCACACCTGCGGCCCGCAGGTGTGGCTGAGCGACGCTCACCGCATCGTGGCCCACGGCGATGACGCCATCATGCAGACGGCGGCAGCCTTGTGCGCCGGGCGAATCGTGGCACTAAAAGGGTTGGGCGGGTTTCATCTGGCCTGCGACGCCACCGATGCGCAGGCGGTAGCGCAGTTGCGATCGCGCAAGCATCGCCCGGCCAAGCCGCTGGCGGTGATGTTGCCGGACGCCGGCTGGCTGACGCAGTGCAGCACGGTTGTGGAACCCGCGTCGGCGCTGCGCCTGATGCAAAGCCCGGCGGCGCCGATTGTGCTGATGCCGCTACGACAGGATGGCGCGCTGGCGGCAGGAGTTGCCCCCGGTCTGGATGAAGTGGGATTGATGCTGCCCGCCAATCCGTTGCAGCATCTGCTGCTGGCGGCGGTGGCGCGGCCGCTGGTGATGACCTCCGGCAATGCCGGCGGTAAGCCGCCGGCGCTGGATAATACCCAGGCGCTGGCCGATTTGGCGGGTATCGCCGACCTGTGGCTGCTGCACGATCGCGATATCGTGCAGCGGGCCGACGACTCGGTGGTGCGGATGCAGGGGGAGCGGGCGGAGATGCTGCGGCGCGCGCGCGGCTATGTGCCGGATGCCTTGCCGCTACCGCCGGGGTTCAGCGAGCAGCCGGCGTTGCTGGCGATGGGCGCGGATCTCAAAAACACCTTCTGCCTGCTGCGCGATGGGTCCGCGATCGTCAGCCAGCATCTGGGCGATCTGGCCGATGACGAGGTGGAACGGCAATACCGGCAGGCGCAGACGCTGTTCGCCGATATCTACCGGTTTACACCGCAAGCCATCGCGGTGGATGCGCACCCCGGTTACGCCAGCCGCCGTCTGGGGCAGCAGCAGGCGGCGCAGTTGGGGATACCCTGCATGGAGGTGCTGCACCATCACGCGCATATCGTCGCCTGCATGGCCGAGCACCAGTGGCCGCGCGACGCCGGGCCGGTGATCGGTCTGGCGCTGGATGGCATCGGCTACGGCGGCGATAACCGCTGGTGGGGCGGCGAATGCCTGCGGGTGGATTACACGCAGTGCCGGCATCTGGGCGGTTTGCCCGCGGTGGCGCTGCCGGGCGGCGATTTGGCGGCGCGTCAGCCGTGGCGCAATCTGCTGGCGCAATTTCTGGCGTTTGTGCCGAACTGGGAAACCTTACCGCAAGCCGGCGCGATCCCCGCTAACGCAACGCCGCTGTTGACGCGCGCTATTGCGCGCGGGCTCAACGCGCCGCCAGCGTCGTCCGCCGGGCGGTTGTTTGACGCAGTGGCCGCCGCCTGCGGGTTTGCCGGCGAACAAAGCTGGGAAGGCGAGGCGGCCTGTTGGCTGGAAGCGCTGGCCCGGCAGCATCAGGATGAAACGCCGCCGGTGACCATGCCGCTCTCCGGCAAGCAACTGGATCTGGCGACGTTCTGGCGGCAGTGGCTGGCGTATCACGCTGCGCCGGCCGACCGCGCCTTTGCCTTTCATCTGGCGCTGGCCGACGGGCTGGCGGCATTGGTGCGTCAGGCGGCGCGGGAACAGGGGCTGAATACGGTGGCGTGTTCCGGCGGGGTGATGCATAACCGTTTGCTGGTCAATCTGTTACGTGAGCGGCTGGCGGATTTTACCCTGTTGATGCCGTCGCGTTTGCCGGCCGGCGATGGCGGTCTGGCGTTGGGTCAGGCGCTGATTGCCGCCAGCCGCCTGTCAGCGTAGCGCTAACTGTTATGGTTTTTTTACGTCAGACTGTATCTGTTCTGATTTGCGCGCCTATGCTACCTTCTCGCATGAATAACGCTGTGCCGGGAGGATTAGCGTGGACGAAGTCAAACGTATTCTGAGCGAAGAAATCGAGCGTCTGAACCGTGAAGAGCGGCGTGACAATCGCATCCGCTTCAGCCGTAAATTCATGGTGAGCCACCCTTATCTGTTCGGCGGTATGCTGGTGAGCTATGTGCCGGTGGCGCTGATTCTATGGTACGCGCCTTATTTCGGCGCGCCTTATGTGGCCGGGTTTACGCTGTTTCTGCTGCTGATGTCGCTGGCGATGTCGATGGATATCAATCCGCGCTACCGCTTCGAGGATATCGACGCGCTGGATTTGCGGGTGTGTTACAACGGCGAGTGGTATAACAGCCGCCATGTGTCGCCCCAGACGCTGGAGTTGTTGCTGCAGAGCCCGCAGGTGGCCGGGTCGGTTAAAGACGGCGTCGCCAGGCTGTTACAGACCAAGGGTTACCTCTATTTTTACGACGTCTTTTCTCTGGCATACCGTTCATCCACCCGGTCAATCCCCGGCTGATCGGTATGGGCGCCGCCTGTTGCCGATATGAGTAAAGTTCAACGGCATGAGGCGGTGACAGGGCGCGTCCCGCGTGGTACGTTCAAAACTCATCTTGTTTAAAGTCCCCGAGGCAAGCGACGCGCCATGACGACGTTAACCGCGAATTTCCCCGTTTCATCCCGACCGCCTTCGCTGCTCATTGTGCAGATGGGCGAACCGCCCGAACCGATCGCTCATGCCGTCGGCCAGCAGGCCGACTGGTTCGGCAGCGCGCTGGCCGATGAAGGCGTGCGCCTGCATGTGGTGCGGCCGGACGCCGGCGACGCTTTGCCGAACCTCGGCGAGCATGACGCCGCCATCATCAGCGGTTCCTGGTCGATGGTGACCGACCGGCTGGACTGGAGCGAACGCACCGCCGACTGGTTGCGCCAGAGTGTGGATGCCGGGCTGCCGGTGCTGGGGGTGTGCTACGGCCATCAGCTGTTGGCGCATGCGCTGGGCGGTACGGTGGCGGATAACCCGAATGGCCGGGAAATGGGCTTGAAGACCGTGACGCTGCATGACGACGCCGCGGAAGACGCACTGTTGACGGCGATACCGACGCAGTTCAGCGCCTACCTCAGCCATCTTCAGTCGGTGGTAGCGCCGCCGCCCGGCGCACAGGTGCTGGCGGCATCGGAACAGGATGGTTGCCAGATTATTCGTTATACGCCGCATACCTTGTCGTTTCAGTTCCACCCGGAGATGGATGCGGCGGTGATGAATGCCTGCCTGCGTCATTGCGCGTTGCCGGAAATGGCCGACAGCGCCGAGCCGGTGTGGGCGCGGCGGTTGCTGCTGGATTTTGTCCGGCTGGCGTTATCCCGCTCACTGGCGTTATCCCGCTAAGGAGTTCTCCGCTGGCGAAATTCGAACAACTGGCCGATCAGATGCAGGCGCAGTTACAGGCCGGCATCTGGCAACCGGGAGAAAAATTGCCGTCGCTGCGCGAAAAGGCGGTGCATTCCGGTCTGAGCCTGATGACGGTGCTGCATGCCTACCAACTGCTGGAAAGTCAGGGCTGGATCATTTCACGCCCGCAGTCCGGCTACTATGCCGCGCCGCGCGAACGGCCGATCGCGCCGCCCGCCAGCGGCGACGCGGTGCACCTGACGGAACACGTTGATATCAACAGCTTTATTTTCGATGTGCTGCACGCCAGCCGCTCGCCCGGCGTAGTGCCGTTCGGTTCCGCCTTTCCCGATCCACGGCTGTTTCCCCAGCGCCAGTTGACCCGCTCGCTGGCGACGGTGGCGCGCCGTATGCAACCTGAAAACGCGGTGGACAACCTGCCGCCCGGCAACGAGCGGCTACGCAAGCAGATAGCCCAGCGCTACGCGCTGCAGGGCATCGCCGTGTCGCCGGACGAGATCGTCATTACCAGCGGCGCGATGGAGTCGCTCAATCTGAGCCTGCAGATGCTGACCCGGCCCGGTGATTATGTGGTGGTGGAGTCGCCGTCGTTTTACGGCGCGTTGCAGGCGATCGAACGTTTACAACTGAAAGCCATCGCTATCGCCACTCACCCGCACACCGGCGTCGATCTGGCGGCGTTGCGCCAGGCGTTACACGATTATCCGATTCGTGCCTGCTGGCTGATGACCAACTTTCACAATCCGCTCGGTTGCACGCTGGCGTGGGAGAAAAAGCAGCAACTGGCCGCGCTGTTGCGCGAGCATCAGGTGCCGCTGATTGAAGATGATGTCTACAGCGAACTGTACGCCGGCACCTATCGCCCGCTGCCGGTCAAGGCGCTTGATAGTGACGGGCAGGTGCTGCACTGTTCGTCTTTCTCAAAGAATCTGGTTGCCGGATTCCGGGTCGGCTGGGTGGCGGCGGGGCGCTGGGCGCAAGGTATTCAGCGGCTGCAACTGATGAGTACGCTCTCCGCCAGCGCGCCGATGCAACTGGCGGTGGCGGATTATCTGGCCACCAGCAGCTACGACAGCCATTTGCGGCGTTTACGGCGTACGCTGGAGCAGCGTAAACACCGGTTGTATCAGGCGATGAAGGTGCATTTCCCGGCCGGGGTGGACATTTATTACGCTGAAGGCGGCTATTTCCTATGGCTGGGGCTGCCGGAAGCGTTCAATAGCATTGAACTGTATCAGCAGGCGTTGGCGCAGGGCATCAGCATTGCGCCGGGCAGAATGTTCACCACCGGCGATAAATTTGACCGCTATTTTCGTATCAATACCTCTTTCGAATGGCAGGAAAAAACGGAAAACGCCATCATCGCGCTGGCCGCTCTGCTGAAAAAAGGGCTGTCCTCTTCCTGACGCCGATACTCTGGTTGAATGCCAGACGCCGTCGGCTCATTACTTATCTCCCGGCTATGGCCGCATAGATACCGCTTGTTCATTAATACCGGGACGTTCATTTTTATTTTTTTCTTCGGCAGGTGATTGCCGCCGGTTTTCGTCGTAAGCGCTGTCGGAAATATGATTATTTAATTTTCCGATTTATTTCTTTTCAATCTGACTGGTTTATTTATTTTCAGCCGGAAGATTATCGTCGTTATTTTTTTATTAGTGACGATTGTCATCGTTATTTTCTTGTTATTAACGAAGGTGTAAAAATAGATTATAGATAGCGGATTTTTTATAAAGAAATTCTTAATTATTTCCAATTGGAATAACACCGTCGCGGTCTTTTCTCGTTACCGTTATGTAAAAAAATATACAGCGACACGGTGTGTTAGCGCGATTTGGTAATGAGAATTATTCTATTTAAGCTGGTGATAACGTTAAAAAACGGACTGTCTGTGGTGGATTGTGATGGATTTGTTGTTGTTGAGATAATTAATTGGCGCTTTTTATTCATCAGTTCATAATACATATGTTTGGTGGGGGTTTATGCGTTATTCCTGCCATCATTCATTCATATCAATAAAGCATTAATACATAAATACGATGTATACCCCAAATAGCTTGAGTTGCCGGAAAGCCAACACATCGGCAACTTGACGTATAAAGGGTATAGCTCTGAGTGATGTCGTGCGAGGAATCTCCATGCAGGTCAGCAGAAGGCAGTTCTTTAAAATATGCGCAGGCGGTATGGCTGGAACCACGGTCACCGCGCTGGGCTTTTCTCCCAGTGCCGCGTTAGCCGAAACGCGGCAATATAAATTATTACGCGCCAGAGAAACCCGGAATAATTGCACCTACTGTTCAGTCGGGTGCGGGATTCTGATGTACAGTCTCGGCGACGGCGCCAAAAACGCCAAAGCATCCATTTACCACATCGAAGGGGATCCGGACCATCCGGTCAGTCGCGGCTCGTTGTGCCCGAAAGGCGCCGGACTGGTGGACTTCATCCATAGCGACCAGCGCCTGAAATACCCGGAATACCGTGCGCCCGGTTCCGACAAGTGGCAGCGCATCAGCTGGGAAGAGGCGTTTGATCGCATCGCCCGGTTGATGAAAAAAGACCGCGACGCCAACTTCATCGAGAAAAACAGCGCCGGGGTGACGGTTAACCGCTGGCTGACCACCGGGATGCTGTGTTCGTCGGCGGCCAGCAATGAAACCGGCATTCTGGATCAGAAATTTGCCCGCGCGCTGGGGATGGTCGGCATCGATACCCAGGCGCGCCTGTGTCACGCCCCGACCGTGGCGGCGCTGGCGCCGACGTTCGGTCGCGGCGCCATGACCAACAACTGGGTGGACATCAAGAACGCCAACGTCATTCTGGTGATGGGCGGCAACCCGGCGGAAGCGCACCCGGTCGGCTTTAAGTGGGCGGTGGAAGCCAAGGTGAAAAACGGCGCCAAGCTGATCGTGGTCGACCCGCGTTTTAACCGCTCCGCCGCGGTAGCGGACCTCTATTCGCCGATTCGCGCCGGCTCCGATATCACCTTTCTGCTCGGCGTGGTGAACTACCTGTTGAGCCACGACAAGGTGCAGATGCCGTATGTGCAGGCATACACCAACGCCAGCCTGATCGTGCGCGACGACTTCAGTTTCGACGAGGGGATTTTCAGCGGTTACAGCGAGAAAGAGCGCAAGTACGACCGCACCTCCTGGCAGTACGAACTGGATGAGAACGGTTTTGCTAAACGCGATATGACGCTAAGCCATCCACGCTGTGTGTGGAACCTGCTTAAGACGCACGTCAGCCGCTATACGCCGGATCTGGTGACCAACGTCTGCGGCACGCCAAAGCAGGACTTTCTCACCATTTGCGACCTGCTGGCCTCCACCAGCGTGCCGGATCGCACCGCCACCATCATGTACGCGCTGGGCTGGACGCAGCACACCTCCGGCGCCCAGATGATCCGCACCGCGGCGATGATCCAGCTGTTGCTGGGCAACGTCGGTATGGCGGGCGGCGGCGTGAATGCGCTGCGCGGCCACTCCAACATTCAGGGTTATACCGACCTGGGGCTGCTGTCGCTGAACCTGCCGGGGTACATGCCGCTGCCGTCGGAAAAACAGACCACGCTGAAAGATTATCTGGATCAGATCACCCCGAAAGCGCTGCTGGCGGATCAGGTCAACTACTGGAAGAACACGCCCAAGTTTTTTATCAGCATGATGAAAAGCTTCTGGGGCGATAAGGCGCAGAAAGAAAACGACTGGGGCTACGACTGGCTGCCGAAATGGGACAAGAGCTACGATGCGCTGGCTTACTCCCGCATGATGCTGGACGGCAAGGTCAACGGCTACGTCGTGCAGGGGTTCAACCCGATAGCCGCATTTGCTGACTCCAACAAGGCGCGCGACGCGCTGGCGAAGTTGAAATACCTGGTGATCATCGACCCGCTGGCGACGGAAACCTCCAACTTCTGGCAAAACCACGGCGAACTGAATGACGTCGATCCGGGCAAGATTCAGACCGAAGTGTTCCGCCTGCCGTCGAGCTGTTTCGCCGAGGAAAACGGCTCCATCGTCAACTCCGGCCGCTGGCTGCAGTGGCACTATCAGGGCGCTGAGCCGCCGGGTGAGGCACGCCACGACGGCGTGATTATCGCCGGTCTGTTCCTGCGTCTGCGCGAGCTGTACGCCAAAGAAGGCGGCGCCAACCCGGCGCCGGTGCTGAACATGAGCTGGGATTATCTGGAGCCGGACGATCCGTCCGCCGAGGAGATCACCAAAGAGGCCAACGGTCGCGCGCTGGCGGATCTGTTCGATGACAAAGGCAACCTGCTGCTGAAGAAAGGGCAACTGCTGCCTGACTTCTCCCTGATGCGCGATGACGGCTCCACCGCCAGTTTTTGCTGGATTTACGCCGGTTCCTGGACCGAAGCGGGCAACCAGATGGCGCGACGCGACAACGCCGATCCGTCTGGTCTTGGCTGTACGCCGGGCTGGGCCTGGTGCTGGCCGCAGAACCGCCGCATTCTCTACAACCGCGCCTCGGCGGATGAACAAGGCCGCCCGTGGGATCCGAAACGCGTGCTGCTGAGCTGGAACGGTCAGAAGTGGAGCGGTATCGACGTGCCGGACTTCGCCGCCACCGTCCCGCCGGGCAGCGCCGCCGGTCCGTTCATTATGCAGGCCGAAGGGCTGGGCCGTCTGTTTGCTATCGACAAGATGGCGGAAGGGCCGTTCCCGGCGCATTACGAACCGACCGAATCGCCGCTGAAAACCAATCCGGTGTACAGCAAGGCGCTGATTAACCCAGTGGCGCGCATTCTGGAAGCGGACCGCTCGCGTATGGGAACGGCAGACGAGTTCCCGTTCGTCGCCACCACTTATTCGATCACCGAGTTGTTCCGCCACTGGACCAAGCACGCGCGCCTTAACGCCATCGTGCAGCCGGAGCAGTTCGTCGAAATCGGCGAAGGACTGGCGAAGCAGAAGGGGATTCAGGCCGGCGATGTGGTGAAGGTCAGCAGCAAGCGGGGATACATCAAGGCGAAAGCCGTCGTCACCAAGCGTATCCGCACCCTGACGATTCAGGGCAAACCGGTGGAGACCATCGGCGTGCCCTGTCACTGGGGCTTTGAAGGCACCACCCAGAAAGGCTTTATGGCGAATATCCTGACGCCGCATGTCGGCGACGCCAACAGTCAGACGCCGGAGTACAAGGCGTTTCTGGTCAATGTGGAAAAGGCGTAGTCGCGGAGAAACACTATGGCAATGCAATCACAAGATATCATCCGTCGCTCCGCGACCAACTCACTGACGCCGCCGCCGCAGGCTCGCAACCACAAAGAACAGGTCGCCAAACTGATCGACGTGACCACCTGTATCGGCTGTAAAGCCTGTCAGGTGGCCTGTTCCGAGTGGAACGACATCCGCGATGACGTCGGACACAACGTCGGGGTGTACGATAACCCCACCGATCTCAGCGCCAAATCCTGGACGGTGATGCGTTTCGCCGAATTCGAGGAGAACGGCAAGCTGGAATGGCTGATCCGCAAGGATGGCTGTATGCACTGCGCCGATCCGGGCTGCCTTAAGGCCTGCCCGTCGGAAGGGGCGATCATCCAGTACGCCAACGGCATCGTCGACTTCCAGTCGGAGCATTGCATCGGGTGCGGCTACTGTATCGCCGGTTGTCCGTTCAACGTGCCGCGCATGAACAAGGACGACAACAAGGTGTACAAGTGCACCCTGTGCGTCGACCGTGTGGAGGTTGGTCAGGAACCGTCCTGCGTGAAGACCTGCCCGACCGGGGCGATTCATTTCGGCACCAAGGAAGAGATGAAAGTGCTGGCGGCCGAACGAGTAATAGACCTGAACAGCCGTGGTTACAGCAATGCCGGTCTGTACGACCCGGCCGGCGTCGGCGGTACGCACGTGATGTACGTGCTGCATCACGCCGACAGGCCGCAGTTGTACAACGGCCTGCCGGCCAACCCGAGCATCAGCCCGGCGGTGACCTTCTGGAAAGGTATCTGGAAACCGCTGGCCGCTATCGGTTTTGCCGCCACCTTCGCCGCCAGCGTATTCCACTACGTGGGTATCGGTCCGAACCGGGTAGAAGACGATGACGAAGCGCACCACGAGGGCAAGCAGCATGAAAAAGAGTAATCGGATTCAGCGTTACAGCGCACCCGAGCGCATTAATCACTGGATTGTGGCGTTCTGCTTTGTGTTCGCCGCACTGAGCGGGCTGGGTTTTTTCTTCCCGTCGCTCAACTGGCTGATGAATGTGCTGGGTACGCCGCAGCTGGCGCGCATCCTGCACCCGTTTGTCGGGGTAGTGATGTTTGTCGCTTTCCTGCTGATGTTCTTACGCTACTGGAAACACAACCTGATTGAACGCAGCGACCTGGAGTGGGCGAAAAACATCCACAAAATCGCCCGCAACGAAGAAGTCGGCGATACCGGTCGTTATAACTTCGGTCAGAAATGCGTGTTCTGGCTGGCGATTACCAGTCTGCTGCTGTTGCTGGCGAGCGGGATCGTGATCTGGCGGCCGTACTTCGCGCCGTCGTTCTCCATCCCGGTGATCCGGGCGGCGCTGGTGGTGCATTCGGTGTCCGCGGTCGGTTTGATCCTGACCATCATGGTGCATGTGTACGCCGCCTTGTGGGTGAAAGGCACCATCACCGCGATGGTGGAGGGC
Source organism: Dickeya fangzhongdai (assembly GCF_002812485.1). NCBI lineage: Bacteria > Pseudomonadati > Pseudomonadota > Gammaproteobacteria > Enterobacterales > Pectobacteriaceae > Dickeya > Dickeya fangzhongdai. The sequence goes on along the minus strand of NZ_CP025003.1, from coordinate 3,294,005 downwards.
TGGGTTTCCAGTTCCTGGGCGAAGAAACACCATCCGCGCTGGTATCGCGAGCTGCAATCCAAAGCGCAGGATAAGCACTGATCCTAATTCGCAAACTGGTGAAGTCTGTGGTTGATGGTGAGGTTTTTCAGCGTCAAAAACTGTGCTGAGGTGGGCGACTTCGCCGGATGAGCGGCATGGACGCCGCGAAAGCCTGTGCCGTGCTGGGAGCACGTCACAGGCGGCCCGAACAGCGAAGGCGAACGCCGAAGGAACCGCGCAGCGGCACAGTTTAGCCACCAGCCAGAGGTCAAGGAGAGGCGGCGTTGCGCCTCTCCTTGTCGTGCGTGCGATGAGATAACAAAGAAACGACACCGTTTATCTCGCACGAAACTATTCCCTAATCAGACAACCTTAACCGTTCACAAAGCAATACGGCTGTTTGCCTACAGCCCAACTCAGCGATTTACCAGTTTTGCCGGCAGCGCCACCACCAGCAGCGAACTGAGCAGCAGACAGAAGGCGAAGAACCACAGTGCGCCGCTGCCGCTGCCGGTTAGCTCCATAGCGAACCCCATGATTGAATTGCTGACCAGGCCGGCGATATTCGCCAGCGAGCAGGCCAGCGCAAAGCCGGTAGCGGCGGCGGTGCCGGTGAGGAAGGTGGCGGGCAGGCTGAAGAACACCGGCACGGTGCCAATAATGGTGGCCTGCGCCACCGAGAACAGCAGCACCGTCATTACGATATTCTGGGTGAAGAAGGTGCTCGCCACCATCGCCGCCGCGCCCAGCCAGAACGGCACGATGATGTGCCAGCGCCGTTCGCGCAGCCGGTCGGAGCTGGCGCCGAGCAATACCATGCCTGCCAGCGCCGCGATGCTGGGGACTGCCGTCAGCAGGCCAATCTGCCCGATATCGGCCACGCCGGCTTTTTTAATGAAGGTCGGCAACCAGAACCCCATGGCATAGGCGCACAGCAGAATCGAGAAATCGATGCCGCCCAGCATCCAGACTTTCAGGTTGAAGAAGCCGTCGCGAAAGCGGTGTTTCATATACGGCGCTTCGCGGGCGTCGATTGCCAGATCGGCGCGCACCTGCGCTTTGTCCGTCTCGCTCAGCCAGCGCGCCTGATCAACGCCGTCCGGCAGCAGCCAGAGGGTCAGCACGCCAAGCAGTACGCTCGGCAGCCCCTCCAACAAAAACATCCACTGCCAGCCGCGCAGCCCGTGGGCCAAATCAAAATGCGACATAATCCAGCCTGACAGCGGGCCGCCCACCACACTGGAAAGCGGCAGGCCGATCATGAACAGCGAAATGATGCGACTGCGCCGCCAGGAGGGGAACCAGCGCGTCAGGTAGTACAACACGCCGGGCAGAAAACCGGCTTCCGCCGCGCCAAGCAGAAAACGCAGCACGTAGAATTGAACCGGCGTGGTGACAAACATCGTCGCGGCGGACAGCAATCCCCAGCTGATCATGATGCGCGCGATCCAGATTCGGGCGCCGACGCGTTGCAGAATCAGGTTGCTCGGCACCTCGAACAGAATATAGCCGACGAAGAACAGCCCGGCGCCGAGGCCGAAGGCGACGTCGCTGAGCGCCAGCTGATTCGCCATCTGCAGTTTCGCCAGCCCGATATTGATGCGGTCAAGGTAAGCGGCGAGATAACACAGGCACAGGAACGGGATCAGCCGCCAGGTGATTTTGCGGTAAACCGACGCGATAGCGCCCGGCGTGGGTGTCTGAGAATAAACTGCGGTCATGTATGTCGTTTCCAGCATTAGACGGAGTTATCGTTATACCTATCAGGCGGTGTCCCTTGACCGTGCGCATCCGTGGCTGACGCCCTTTCACCGAGTGTCCGAACCTGTGCGCCGGATCGCCGCCGCGTGCCTGCCGGCGCGCCAGCGGCGCCAATAGTAAGGGCACAGCCTGAGTTCTGTCGGCGAAAGACAGCCACCCAATTTTGCGGTCGATAGCCGGTCGTGTCTATCCAGTTTGGCTGATGTTTTCCATTCCCAGGCACGGCTCGGAAAATCACTCCTTATTGTGAGGAATAACCTGCTAACATGAGGGCATCAGAACGGGGGCCGGCGTGGTATTCGCACGGCCCCTGCCACGTGGATAAACAGGAAACATAACCTGATGAGTATTCGTATTGTGCCGCAGGAGCAACTGGCCGACAGTGAGAAAACCTCAACCATCGGCACGATTCCTCCCTTGCTGTTCGCTAACCTAAAAAGCCTGTACAGCGGTCGTGCCGAGCGCCTGCGCCAGCTGGCGCAGGATCACCCGCTGGCGGATTACCTGCTGTTTGCCGCCGAAGTGGTGGACGCGCAGGAAAAAGTGCGGCATGACCATCCGCTGGAGAAGGACCTCGCCGGCCTGTTGCACGATAGCGCGCACAACAGCAGCGTGCAAAACAGCGCCGGACGCCCGCCGCTGGATGCCGCCACGTTTGCGCGCGATCCGCACTGGCATACTCTGCTGCAGGCGTTGATTGAAGAACTGAAAGCCACCGCCAGCGGCCAGGTACTGACCACGCTGGAAAACCTGGAAAAGATGCCGGCGCAGCAGTGGGACGCGCTGGCGGATGCGCTGATCGCGCAACAATTCACGCCGGAAAACAACGATAAGGCGCCGTTCGTCTGGGCGGCGTTGTCGCTGTACTGGGCGCAAATGGCGACCCAGTTACCGGGGCGGGCGCACGCCGAGCAGGGCGAGCATCGCCAGTTTTGTCCGGTGTGCGGCAGCATGCCGGTCTCCGGCGTGATACAGATTGGCGCCACCAGCGGCCTGCGCTACCTGCACTGTAACCTGTGCGAAACCGAATGGCATATGGTGCGTATCAAATGCAGTAACTGTGAGCAGGCGGGTAAACTGCACTACTGGTCACTGGATGATGAGAACTCTGCCATCAAGGCGGAAAGCTGCGACGACTGCGGCACCTACCTGAAACTGTTGTATCAGGAAAAGGATCATCGGGTGGAAGCGGTGGCGGACGATCTGGCGTCACTGGTGCTGGATGTGAAAATGGAAGAAGAAGGGTTCTCCCGCAGCAGCATCAATCCGTTCCTGTTCCCGGACAGTAGTCAGTAAGCGGAATAAGTTGCCTGCTGGAACGGTGTTGACTCACGGGAGCCAACGCCGTTGTTGTGGATTTGGTCTTTCTCTCTTCTGCTTTTATTCCAGTCGATGCTGCATTATTTTTTACGGCAGTAATTTATTCTTTTATCAAAAAAACTAATAGAATAATTGGCGTGAAGCTATTTTTAATCTCTTTTATTGCCCCGAATTTATTCTTAAATAGTTTTTCCCTCACCCGACTGACCGGCTCGTTTTTTCCCCAGCCAACAGACAAGCACGATTTTTTTATACCCTGAAGAACCATTATAGTGGCGCAGCCTCACGGGAATTATCCAGTTAGTTCATCAGGAATAATCGTCTGACAAACGATTATAAAATGTTTTTTTAAATCATTTTAAGGACTGTATTTATTATGAATACTGCTACTAACGTTAATCGCCTGCCGGGATACACTCAGGGCGCACAGGTCATTCGTGTTAAAAAAGTACGTCAACAAATTGATGCTATTAATGGCATCGTTTATTCCCAGATTAAAAGCCTACAACAAGTACATCAGTTGGAAATGTCCCTGCTCGTCCCCCGTACTACCGCCCTGAAACCGGCGATTGTCTATTTTCCCGGTGGTGGGTTCCGTTCGGCTTTCTATGAGAAATTCATTGAAATGCGCATGGCGCTGGCGGAATCCGGATTTGTTGTCGCGGCGGCGGAATACCGTGTTATTGCCGACCAATACCCGGCGTTGATCGAGGATGCCAAATCAGCGGTGCGTTACCTGCGTGAGCACGCGGCGGAATACGGCATTGACCCGACCAGAATCGGCGTACTGGGCGATTCCGCCGGTGGCTATGTCGCGCAAATGGCGGGAGCGACGAATGGGCAGCGAAACTTTGACAAAGGGCAGTTTCTGGATAAATCGTCCGATGTGCAGGCGATCGCCACCCTGTATGGGATTTCCAGTTTGCTAAATATTGGCGAGGGCTTTCCGGAAAATATGCGCAAAGTCCACGAATCGCCCGCGGTGCCGGAAGCCCTGCTGGTGAATGGCACTGCGTTTATGGATTTCCCCGGCGCCAGCATTACCAGCGATCCGGTCAAAGCGCTTAACGCCAGCCCGATGGGCCAGCTCAGCGGAAGAAAACCGCCGTTTCTGATCATGCACGGCAGCACCGACAATATCGTTTCGCCGCTGCAAAGCAAACAGCTCTACGAGGCATTGGTCGCGGGCGGCAACCGGGCGGAATATGTGCTGCTGGAAGGAGCTGGGCATGGCGATATTTACTGGTTCCAGCCGGTGATCATCAGCAAAGTCGTCAGTTGGTTTAAACAAACGCTGGGTGAACCAACCCCGGCCCCTGCCTTGTCTGGCGGCGATGATCCCACTGAAGGCCGTTTGTAATCAGGATAAGCCCGTGCCGTGAATCTTGCCGGCACGGGCTGTGCGCGCAGGGGAACTCCGTGATTCAGCGCGATGACTGACTGCTCATCGCCGCGTACCGGTTCATCTCTTTTCCGGTTGATCTCCCCGAGCGGTGCATTTCAGGGATAACAGCAGATAGGCGATGACCGCCAGCAGGTAACATCCCAGAATCACCAGCGCCATCGACAGCGCGCTGGTGCTGCCGGTCAGCCCGGTAAACGGCACGCTCAGCGCGCCGAGCGCGAACATGCTCAGACCAATCAGCGCCGAAGCGCTGCCGGCCTTGCTGCCCTGGCTCTGCATCGCCAGCGATGACGCGCAGGGGCCGACAATCCCGATCATGGCGATGGCGAAAAACAGCGGGATCAGAATGCCGATAAGCGGCGCGTGCAGCAACCCGGCCACCGTCAGCACCAGCGCCGAGATGACCGAGACAGCCAGTCCGGCGTGCAGCACGCGCTGCTCGCCAAAGCGCAGGCTAAAGTGGGAGGCCAGCTGTCCGGCGGCGATCAGCCCGATGCCGTTGACCGCAAAACACAGGCTGAACGCCTGCGGGCTGAGCCCGTACACTTCCTGCAGCACGAACGGCGAGGCGCCGATGTAGGCGAACATGCCGGCGCCGCACAGCCCCTGCGCCAGACACAATCCCATGAATGTTCGCTCCCGCAGCAGGCTTCCCAGCGACGACAGCATCGAACCGACCCCGCCGGCGATGCGCCGCTCGGCGGGCAGCGTCTCGTTTAGCCGCAGCAGACACATCGCCAGTAACAGAAAAGCAATCACCGCCAGCAGCACAAAAATACCGCGCCAGTCGGTCACGCCCAGCAGCAGACCGCCCAGTACCGGCGAGAGGATCGGCGCCAGGCCGTTGATCAGCATCAGCAACGAGAAAAAGCGGGTCAGGGCATGACCGACATACAGATCCCGCGCGACGGCCCGGGACAACACCGCGCCGCCCGCGCCGGCGATGCCCTGCAACAACCGGGCGACGATCAACTGGCCGATATCCTGCACCAGCGCGCACCAGACCGAAGTCAACAGCAGCATCGCCAGCGACAGCAACAACGGCAGGCGCCGGCCCAGCTTGTCGCTCAGCGGGCCGAAGATCAACTGACCGGCGCCCAGCCCGAGCAGGCCGGCGGTCAGGCTAAGTTGGGTGGCGGCCGTCGAGGTGGCGAGCGCGCCGGTCATCTGCGGCAGCGCCGGGAGGTAGAGGTCGGTACATAGCGGGCCGAGCGCGGCCAGCGTACCCAGAATCAGGGCGTATTCGAGTCGTGAACGGGATGATTTTTCAGTCATGGCGTCTTATCAGGAAACAGTGAGTCAAACAGGGATTGGTACAGCGGTTCCAACACCGCGACCGGGGCGCGCTGCGGAATCACACTGCGGAATGTCGTGCCTTCGCACAATACCGCCATCAGTTCGGTACGCGCGGCGATTTCCTCATCCGAAAAATGCGGAAAGCGGTGTTTCATCAACGTACTGGCACGGGTAAACATTTGCTGGTCGGCCTCCTGCATGATGCTCGCCACCCGCGGGTTACGGGTGGCTTCCGATGCCACTTCCAGCATCAGCAGGTTGTCATCGTCATCGCTGTCCCCGGCGATCGGTAACTGACGGCGGGCCAGCAGCGGCGCAAAACGCCGGGGGTCTTCATTTTCCGGCGTCATGCGCTGTAGCCGGATATCGACGATACGCCGCACGATCTCCTCAATGATGTCGTCTTTGTTGACGAAATAGCGGTAAATCTGCCCGACGCTAAGCTGCGCCTGCGCGGCGATTTCCGCCATGCTGGCGCCGTGAAAGCCGGACTGGCGAAAGCAGCGGCGGGCGGCGGCGATGATCTGATCACGCCGGGCCTGCGTCTTGTCTTCATGATGGGGTGATGGCATAGCATTGCTCCAATGCCTGGATAACGTTGCTAACGCTATCCTTGCAAATTTTATAAGAAGTCTGACGTCAAATTTTTTATATTGAGAACGAACGTTCATTCTCAATTCTAGGACAGGACTTGATGCGAAGTAACAACTTTATTGTAACAGTGGCTACGTGCGCTGCGCTGTTGACGGGATGCGATCGCAGCGCTGTTTCACCGGCGTCATCACAGCCGGTGGCGGTGACCGTGCAGACGCTGCATGGCGCACCCGTCACGCTGCACAGCGAACTGACCGGCCGCGTGACGGCGGCGATGGTATCCGAGGTTCGCCCGCAGGTGGATGGCATTATCCAGCAACGGTTATTTACCGAAGGCAGCGAAGTGAAAGCCGGGCAGATGCTGTATCAGATTGACCCGGCCAGTTATCAGGCGGCGGCGGATCAGGCCGCCGCGGCGCTGAAAAACGCCCAGTCCACCGTGCGCTCGGCCAAACTGAAAGCCGAACGTTACGCCCGGCTGCTGAAAGAAGAGGGGGTGTCGCAGCAGGACGCGGACGACGCGCAGGCCACCTATGAGCAGGATGTCGCCAGCGTTGCGGAAAAAACCGCCGCCCTGAAAACCGCGCAAATCAACCTGGCGTATACCCGCATTACCGCGCCGATTTCCGGCCGCATCGGTATTTCGTCGGTCACGCCGGGCGCGCTGGTGACCGCCAGCCAGAGCACCGCGCTGGCCACCATTCGCCAACTGGACCCGATCTACGTCGACCTTACCCAGTCCAGCAGTCAGCGGCTGGCGCTGCTGGCGCACCAGAAACAGCAGCAGGCGGCGGTAACGCTGACGCTGGAAAACGGCCAGCCTTACAGCCAGCCGGGCGTGCTGAAACTGGCGGAAGTGGCGGTGGATGAAGCCACCGGTTCAGTGACGCTGCGCGCCGAGTTCCCTAACGCCGGGCATATGTTGTTACCGGGCATGTTTGTGCGCGCCACCGTGGAAACCGCCAGCGTGCCTGACGCCATTCTGGCGCCGCAGCAAGGCATCCTGCGCGACACCAAAGGCAATGCCTATGCGCTGGTGGTCAACAACCAGCAGGTGGTGGAGCGGCGTGAGGTGGAAACCGGCGAAGCGATGGGCAGCCGCTGGCTGATCACTCAGGGGCTGAACGCGGGTGACCGGCTGATTACCGAAGGCACCGACAAGGTGCGCACGGGCGATAAAGTCACCGCCGTTGAGGAGAGCGCCCGGTCGGATACGGCGACGCCGCGCACGACGGAGGCCCGCTGATCATGTTCTCCCGTTTCTTTATTCATCGCCCGGTGTTTGCCTGGGTGATCGCCATTGTCATCATGCTGGCGGGCGCGCTGTCGATTGAATCGCTGCCGGTGGCGCAGTACCCGAATGTGGCGCCGCCCTCCATCGCCATCAAAGCCAGTTACCCCGGCGCTTCCGCCGACACGCTGGAAAACAGCGTGACCCAGGTGATTGAGCAGCAGCTCACCGGGTTGGACGGGTTACTCTATTTTTCTTCCTCCAGCGATTCGAGCGGCGATGTGCGCATCACCGCCACGTTTACGCAGGGCACCAACCCGGATACCGCGCAGGTGCAGGTGCAGAACAAGGTGCAACAGGCCACCAGCCGCCTGCCCACTGAAGTGCAACAGCAAGGCATCACGGTGACCAAGTCCCAGCAGGATTTCCTGCTGATCATGGCGTTATACGACACCACGGATAAAAGCACCGCCGCCGACATCGCCGACTACATGGTCAGCAACCTGCAGGACCCGCTCTCCAGGGTAGACGGCGTCGGCAGCGTACAGGTGTTCGGTTCCCAGTACGCGATGCGCATCTGGCTGGACCCGACCAAACTGGCGGCGTACAGCCTGATGCCGTCGGATATTTCCTCCGCGATCGAAGCGCAGAACACCCAGGTCTCGGCCGGGAAAATCGGCGCGCAGCCGGCCGGCAGCGATCAGCAATTGACCGCGACCGTCACCGCGCAATCACGGCTGAAAACCCCGACGCAGTTCCGCGACATCATCGTTAAAAGCGAATCCAGCGGCGCGCTGGTGCGCCTTGGCGACGTGGCGCGGGTCGAGCTGGGCAACGAGGACTACACCACCACCACCCGGCTGAACGGTCACCCCGCCGCCGGGATCGCGGTGATGCTGTCGTCCGGCGCCAATGCGCTGGCGACGGCGGAGCGGGTGAAAGCCAAAGTGGCGGAGTTCACCCCGCAGATGCAGCAAGGCTACGAAGTGTCCTACCCGAAAGACAGCACCGACTTTATCAAGGTGTCGGTGGAAGAGGTGGTGCAGACCCTGTTTGAAGCCATCGCCCTGGTGGTGCTGGTGATGTTTCTGTTTCTGCAGAACCTGCGCGCCACGCTGATCCCGGCGGTGGCGGTGCCGGTGGTATTGCTGGGGACGTTCGGCGTGCTGGCGGTGTTCGGGTACTCCATCAATACCCTGACGCTGTTCGGCATGGTGCTGGCGATTGGCCTGCTGGTGGATGACGCCATCGTGGTGGTGGAAAACGTCGAGCGGCTGATGCGCGATCAGGGGCTGTCGCCGGTGGTGGCCACGGAACAGTCGATGCGCGAGATTTCCAGCGCGCTGATCGGGGTGGCGCTGGTGCTGAGCGCGGTGTTTCTGCCGATGGCGTTCTTCGGCGGATCGACCGGGGTGATCTATCGGCAGTTCTCCATCACCATCGTGTCCTCCATGCTGCTGTCGGTGGTGGTGGCGTTGACGCTGACGCCGGCGCTGTGCGCGGCGTTGCTGAAACCGGCGGTGCATTCGTCGCCGGACGGCAACGGTTTCTTCGCCCGTTTCAACCGTGGGTATGACCGTTTGCAGCAGCGCTATACCGGGCGGGTGGCGCATGTCATTACCGGACCGTGGCGCTATCTGGCGCTGTACGGTTTGCTGATCGTGGCGTTGGGCTTACTGTTCCTGCGGTTGCCGGGCGGCTTCCTGCCTAACGAGGATCAGGGTGATGTCATGGTGCAGTTTACGTTGCCGGCTGGCGCCACCGAAGCCCGTACCAGTAAGGTGGGGGAACGCATCGAGCACTATTTCCTCACCGAGGAAAAAAACAATGTTGAAGCTATTTTCGTGATTTCCGGCTTCAACTTCAGCGGCAGCGGACAGAATGCCGGGATGGCGTTTGTAGCGCTGAAGAACTGGAGCCAACGCCCCGGCAGCGCGAACAGTTCCGACGCCATCGCCCATCGCGCCATGCAGGCGCTGTCCGCGATTCGCGACGCGCAGGTGTTCACCATGTCGCCGCCGGCGGTGCAGGGGCTGGGCCAGTCTGACGGCTTTACCTTTGAATTGCAGGCTACCGGCAATACCGACCGCAGTCGTTTACTGGCGTTGCGCGATCAACTGCTGGCGGAAGCGGCGAAGAATCCGCAGCTGTCCGCAGTACGCCCCAACGATCTGGTGCAGATGCCGCAGCTACAGGTGGACCTCGACTACGCCAAAATCCGCGCGCTGGGGCTGTCGATCAGCGATGTCACCAGCACGTTGAGCAGCGCCTGGGGCGGCACCTACGTCAACGACTTCATCGATCGCGGCCGGGTGAAGAAAGTCTACATTCAGGGCGACGCCGGCTCGCGCGGCCAGCCGTCGGATCTCGACAAGTGGTTCGTGCGCGGCACCGACAGCAGCGGCAACAGCGTAATGACGCCGTTCTCCGCCTTTGCCGCCACCCGCTGGAGCTACGGCCCGGAAAGCCTGTCGCGTTATAACGGGCTGGCGTCTTACGAAATTCAGGGCACCGGCGCGCCCGGCGTCAGCTCCGGCAAGGCGATGGACGAGATGGAAGCGCTGGCGCGCGCGCTGCCTGCCGGCACCACCTTTGCCTGGAGCGAGCTCTCTTATCAGGAACGGCTGGCCAGCGGGCAGGCGATATCGCTCTACGCCATGTCGATTCTGGTGGTGTTCCTGTGCCTGGCGGCGCTGTATGAAAGCTGGAGTATTCCGTTCTCGGTGATGATGGTCATCCCGCTCGGGGTGGTGGGCGCGGTGCTGGCCGCAACATTGCGCGGGCTGGAAAACGACGTCTATTTTCAGGTGGCGTTGCTTACCACCATCGGGCTGTCGGCCAAGAACGCCATTCTGATCGTGGAGTTCGCCGAAGCCGCTTACCGGCGCGGCGCCACGCTGTATGAAGCGGCGCTGGAAGGGGCGCGTACGCGTCTGCGGCCGGTATTGATGACGTCGATGGCGTTTATCGCCGGGGTATTCCCGCTGGCGGTGGCGACCGGCGCAGGCGCCAACAGCCGTATCTCCATCGGCAGCGGTATTGTCGGCGGTACGCTGACCGCCACCGTGCTGGCGATTTTTCTGGTGCCGATGTTCTTTGTGTTGGTCAGACGGGTATTCCCCGGTCGCCACACGCAAACATCGCCATCCACCTCGATGCCGACGCCTACGCAGGGAGAAAACTGATGCGCGTTATTATGACGTTACTGACCGGCGCTATGTTGTTATCCGGCTGTTCGCTGGATCCGCACTATCAGCGGCCGTCCGCGCCGGTGCCTGACGCCTGGCCGCAAGGGGCGGCCTATCATGCGGCGGCGGCGGCCCGCCAGCCGGCGGATGATATCCCGTGGCGCGAGGTGCTGGTGGACGATCGTCTGCGTCAGGTTGTCGACATGGCGTTGTCGGACAACCGTGATCTGCGCAAAGCGATTGCCGATGTGGAAGCGGCGCGCGCGCAGCTTGGCGAAAAGCGCGCGACGCTGCTGCCGACCATTAACGCCGGGATAGATGGCGATCGCAGCCGTTCGCTCAGCAGCAGCGGCAATGGGACGGTATTGAGCAGCAGCTACGGCGCCAGCCTGTCCACCAGCGCCTTTACGCTGGATTTGTTTGGTAAAAACCGCAGCCTGACCGGCGCGGCGCGGGAGGCGTATCTGTCCAGCGCCGCCACCGCCACCAGCACCCGGCTGACGCTGATCGCCGATACGTCCACCGCCTGGGTGGCGCTGGCGACCGCCCGCAGCAATCTGGCGCTGGCGCGTCAGACGATGGAGAGCGCCGGGCAGTCGCTGGCGGTGACCCGCAGCCGGTTGCGTAATGGTGTGGCGTCGGCGGTGGATGTGGCGCAGGCGGAAACCGTCTACCAGCAGGCGCGGGCGGACGTCGCCAGCGCGCTGACCACCGAAGCGCAGGATAAGAATGCGCTGGACCTGCTGGCCGGGCGCCCGGTGCCGGAGGCGCTGTTGCCTGCGGATGTGGCGTCGCTGGCGCAGGCGGTGAAACCGGTCGCCGCCGGTATTTCGTCCGCCGCGTTGTTGCGCCGTCCGGATGTGCAGGCGGCGGAACATACCCTGAAATCGGCCAATGCCAATATCGGCACGGCGCGGGCGGCGTTCTTCCCCAGCATTACGCTGACCGCCAGCAACGGCCTGAGCAGCGAGGCGCTGTCGTCGCTGTTCAGCGGCGGCGCGCACGTCTGGTCGCTGGCGCCGGCCGTCAGCCTGCCTATCTTTGACGGCGGCGCCAACCTGTCGGCGTTGCGCTACGCCGAGGCGGAAAAACAGGGCTATGTCGCCAGTTACGAGAAAACGTTGCAGACCGCGTTTCGCGAAGTGGCCGACGCGCTGGCGCGCAAAGGCACGATTGATGAGCAGCAGGCGGCGCAACGCGATTACGTGGCGGCGGCCGAGCGCAGTTATCAACTGGCCAGCAACCGCTACCGCGCCGGGGTCGATACCTACCTCAACGTACTGGATGCCCAGCGCACGCTGTACAGCGCTCGTCAGTCGTTGCTCAGCCTGGAACAGTCGCGGCTGGATAATCTGATTACGCTGTATAACGTATTGGGAGGTGGGGTGAAATAATATTTTTCGGCAGAGCGGGGATTATTTCCCGGCTCTGCCTTTTTAAATCTGGTTATATTTTTACTGCTGTTTTTTCTTTTGATAAATCGATTTTTTAGACTTAATACAGCAAGGATAATGGAGCGTATTCTGTCGGTCGCCAACGATTGCGACGGAAAACCGACTTACAACATCACCTATGACGCGGCCGGTAAAACGCCGCTGCTGATTGGCAAGCGGATTTATAATTCCGCCGGCCACTCTTCGGAAATTGGCAAGCAAAGTAGCGCCACAAACGGCGATATTGTGCATCTGGTGAATAATCTGTTCGACTCGAATTCAAAAATAAGATGTTCGCCACGCTGGATGCCGATATCGGCGCACAGCAGTTTGGACTGCCCCCACACCGATAGACGATCCTGCCCTATAGTTTGGAATACCACGCGCCGGTTTGGTGCTGGTCAGCCCGTTGGTTGCACAACCGCCTGAGCAGGCGCACTATTTGTATCAGGCGCACTATTTGCATATGTATTGCATAATGTGGCAATCGGCGGTGTAGAGAGAAGAGAGAATGGTAGCGGACCCTTCAACGACAATTCGTTTTCTGATGGCTTCGCGCCAGTGTGAACTGAATAGCCTGCGCGGGCTGCTGCAAAGCGGCGAGCTGGTGGGGCGCATCAGCCAGCTGGTGCACATGCTGCAACGCGAACGCGGCACCTCCAACCTGTTCCTGTGTTCGGACGGGCGGCTGTGTGTGGATGAACTGCCGCAGCGCGAGCAGGATGTGCAACAGGCCGAGTCGCAATTTATGGAACAACTGGATGACCTGGCGCAGCGCGCCGGGTCGTTGCCGCAGGCCAGCCGGCTGTTCAGCCGTGCCGCCAGTGTGGTTTACACGCTGGGGTTGCTGCCGTCGCTGCGCCAGCAGGTGCGGCAACGCGCGTTGCCGCAGTCGGACGCGATGACGGTGTTCAACGACATCATCCGCCATCTATTGACGCTGGTGTTCGAAGTGTCGGATACCGCGGCGGAGCCGGTGATTGCCCGGGCGCTGGTGGCGATGTTCAGTTTCATGCAGGGCAAGGAATTGGCCGGTCAGGAGCGGGCGGTCGGCGCAGCCGCGTTTGCCGCCGGTGAATTTCCGGTCAGTACTCAGCAGACATTGCTGGACCTGATCGAACGTCAGGAGCGTTGTTTCGATACCTTCGCCAATTTCGCCGATGACGTCAGCCGTGAGCGCTGGCTATCGCTGGCGACCGATCGGGAATTTGAACGACTGCGACGCGTGGCCTGCACCCGCGCGCCGGACAACCTGCCGCTGGAAGGCAGCCTGCAATGGTTCGCGCTGGCGACGGCGCGTATCGACGCCATGAAGCAAATCGAGGATCGGCTGGAGCAGACGCTGATGCAACTGTGCCGCGATCGTATCGCCGCCGCCGAGCAGGCTTGTCTTGACCAGCAGGCGGATGTCGCCGGCCTGATGGCGGCGCAGCAGGGGGAAGACCACAGCTATTCGGTGTTTATCGCCCGCTCGGAGATGGAGCAGGGCGCGGCGGCGCACAGCTGGCTCGACAGCGACGGCGTGCGGCCGCAGCTGGGGCGTTCGCTGCTGTCGCTGGTGCAACAGCAGGCGCGGCGTCTGCAGGCGCTGGATCATGAACTGGCGGCGATGCGCGCGACGCTGGATGAGCGGCGCCAAATCGACCGGGCCAAGGGCGTGCTGATGCAGCACCGGGGCTTAAGCGAAGAAGAGGCGTATAAAACCCTGCGCCGTATGGCGATGAACCAGAATAAGAAACTGATCGAGATTGCCAACGCCATGCTGGCGGTGGCGGATGTGTTTCAGGATAACCCCTGATGGAACGCGGCGAGTTTGCATGGCGTTAACTGGAATCCGCTCGCCGTGAATGCACATAAAGCGTGCGTGATTTGCCAGATAACGGTGCAGCCGAAGCCGTTATCTTCCCACCGCTCTGACGCGTATAGCGGCGGTTGTTCGTTTTCGCCATTGGCCTGATATCCCGGCTGAATTGATCCAGCTCAATATTAGCCGCGCTTTCGGCGAGCAGAATAGCCCCATCGGGACGCGTCGGTTATCCGGCGCGGCATGGACGGTCCACTCAATGTGCTGTCAGGTCACAGGGATATCTGACAGGTTGGCACACACCTTGCTTCATCTCCGGTAACAATTCACTGCGACTTTTTCGTGCTAATGGCGGTACGGAAAAGCGCTGGGCAAAGGCGTCCATAAGCGTGCGATTTTCGCATGGCTTATGGACGCCTTTTTGTTTTTGCCGCCGAAACGGCGGGTTGCCGAGGTGTCGTTGATGAGTGATTCCAAAACCGATAACAAAACCAATAACCAAACACAGGCGTTTTCCCGCCGCCAGTTTCTGGTGGGGAGCGCTGCGCTGGGCGGCGCCATGTTGCTGCCGGGAATAATGAACCGCGCCTGGGCGGCCGGTTCCGATGCCCCGGAGAAGAAAGAGGTGCGCATCGGTTTTATTCCGTTGACCGACTGCGCATCGGTGGTGATGGCGTCGGTAAAAGGTTTTGACAAGAAATACGGCATCACCATTGTGCCGAGCAAGGAAGCGAGCTGGGCCGCCGTGCGCGACAAGCTGGTGTCCGGCGAACTGGACGCGGCGCACGTGCTCTACGGGCTGTTGTACGGCCTGCAGGCCGGCGCGTCGGGGCCGCAGCACAATATGGCGGCGCTGATGACGCTGAACAACAACGGTCAGGCGATCACTCTGTCCAATAAGCTGCGCGAAGCCGGCGTGAGCGATGCCGCCAGCCTGAAGCGTTTTATTGCGGCCAGCCCGGCGGGGACTTACACCTTCGCCCAGACGTTTCCCACCGGCACCCACGCCATGTGGCTCTATTACTGGCTGGGCGCGGCCGGCATCAACCCGTTTGACGACGTGCGCACCGTGGTAGTGCCGCCGCCGCAGATGGTGGTGAACATGAAGATCGGCAACATGAGCGGTTTCTGCGTCGGCGAACCCTGGAACCAGCGCGCGATTACCGACGGCCTCGGGTTTACCGCCGCCACGTCGCAGGATATCTGGCCGGATCACCCGGAGAAGGTGCTCGGCACCAGCGCCGAATGGGTTAACGCCAACCCCAATACCGCCCGCGCGCTGACGGCGGCGGTGCTGGAAGCCTCGCGCTGGATCGACAGCTCGGACGACAACCGGCGCGAAACCGCCCGCGTCATCGCCGGGCGCGCGTACGTCAACACCCAGGAGGAGACGATTGTCGGCCGTATGCTGGGGCAATACGACAACGGCGCGGGCAAAAGCTGGCAGGACGCGCACGCCATGCGCTTCTACCACGACGGCGAAGTGAACTTCCCGTATCTGTCGGACGGGATGTGGTTCCTCACCCAGCACAAACGCTGGGGCCTGCTGGCGCAGGAGCCGGATTATCAGGCGGTGGCCCGTCAGGTCAATCGCATCGATATCTACAAACAGGCGGCCAGTGCGGTCGGCAACGTGCCGCTGCCATCCGGCGAGATGCGCAGCAGCGTATTGATTGACGGCAAGCGTTGGGACGGCAGCGATCCGGCCGGTTATGCCAACAGCTTCAGCGTGAAAAAGTAACGGAGAGCGACCATGAAAACGCAAGCCCAGATTCTTTCGATCGTGCCGGAGCCGACTGACACGCCGCACCACAATGCTGTCGCGACCGACGCCACCGTTATCGCCTTACCCGAAACCGTTGGCGTAGCTGCACCGGCGCCGACCGTCGCCTCGCCGCGCGCCGTCTGGCGGCCGCGCCTGAGCCGATGGCTGTCCCGGCTGTTGCCGGGCGGCGTCGGCATGATCCTGCTGCTGGCGGTCTGGCAGCTCGCGGCGCTGAGCAGCAAAGGTTTCCCGACGCCGTGGCAGACCTGGCTGGCGGCGCAGAGCATTTTTGCCGACCCCTTTTACGTGGCCGGCCCCAACGATCAGGGCATCGGCTGGAACGTGCTGGCGTCGCTGGAGCGCGTCGGCATCGGTTTCGGGCTGGCGGCGCTGGTGGGCATTCCCGCCGGTTTCCTGATTGGCCGCTTCCGGTTTATGGCGGCGATGTTCAACCCGATTATTTCGCTGTTGCGTCCGGTCAGCCCGCTGGCGTGGCTGCCCATCGGCCTGCTGCTGTTCCAGCGCGCCGAGCCGGCTTCCAGCTGGACCATTTTTATCTGCTCCATCTGGCCGATGATCCTCAACACCGCCGAGGGGGTGCGCCAGATTCCGCAGGATTATCTCAACGTGGCGCGGGTGCTGAAGCTGTCCGAATTCACCATCATGCGCAAGATCCTGCTGCCGGCGGTGCTGCCGAGCGTGCTGACCGGGGTGCGGCTGTCGATCGGCATCGCCTGGCTGGTGATCGTGGCGGCGGAAATGCTGACCGGCGGCATCGGTATCGGCTTCTGGATTTGGAACGAGTGGAACAACCTCAACGTGCCCAACATCATCATCGCCATTCTGGTGATTGGCGTGGTCGGGCTGTTACTTGAGCAAGGGCTGATGTTGCTGGCCAAACGCTTCAGCTATGAAACCCGTTAAGGAGAAACGTATGCGCGATCAACCGATTATCCGTATTCAGCAGGTCAGTCAGCGTTTTTCCACCGCCAGCGGTTCGTTCCTGGCGCTCGATAACGTGAGTTTCGATATCCATACCGGGGAAACCCTGAGTTTGATCGGGCACTCCGGCTGCGGCAAATCAACGCTGCTCAACCTGATTGCCGGGCTGACGCTGCCGACCAGCGGCGGCCTGCTGTGCGACAACCGCGAAATCGACGGTCCGGGGCCGGAGCGGGCGGTGGTATTCCAGAACCATTCGCTGCTGCCGTGGCTCACCACCTACGATAACGTCGCGCTGGCGGTGAAGCAGGTATTCCGCGGCCAGATGAGCAAGGCGGAGATGCACGAGTGGATCGTCCATAACCTGGAGCTGGTGCACATGGGGCACGCGCTGAACAAGCATCCGCATGAGATTTCCGGCGGCATGAAGCAGCGGGTGGGCATCGCCCGCGCGCTGGCGATGAAACCCAAGGTGCTGCTGATGGACGAACCGTTCGGCGCGCTGGACGCGCTGACCCGCGCCCATTTGCAGGACGCGGTGATGGAAATCCAGCAGCGGCTGAACACCACCATCGTGCTGATAACCCATGACGTGGATGAGGCGGTGTTGCTCTCCGACCGGGTGCTGATGATGACCAACGGCCCGGCGGCCACGGTGGGCGAGATCATGACGGTGGCGCTGGAACGCCCGCGCTCTCGCGTCGCGCTGGCGGATGACCCGCGTTATCACCAGTACCGTCAGCAGGTGCTGCATTTCCTGTATGAGAAGCAGCCGCACGCGGCCTGACGGGAGGAAGCAGCGATGAGCGCGCATCTGGTGATTATCGGCAACGGTCTGTCCAGCGCGCGGCTGGTAAAGCGACTGGGGCAACTGGCGCCGCAACGCTACCGCGTCACCGTCATCGATCGCGAGCCGCGCGACAGCTATAACCGCGTGCTGCTTTCCTCGGTGCTGGGGGGCGAAAAAACCTTTGAGGACACGCAGTTAGAGCCGGCGCCGGCAACGATGGACGTGACCATACTGACCGGCGAGTCGGCGCTACGTATTGATCGGGCTACGCGGGAAGTGATTACCGATCGCCGTCGCCTGACCTATGACCAACTGGTGTTCGCCACCGGTTCCCGCCCGTTTATGCCGCCGTTGCCGGGCATCGACCTGCCGGGCGTGATGGGCTTTCGCACGCTGGATGACGTCGAGCGGATGTGGGCGGCGGTGCGACAGGGAAAGCCGGCGGTGGTGATCGGCGGCGGATTACTGGGGATTGAAGCCGCCGCCGCGCTGCGATTGCAGGGTGCCGCGGTGACGCTGCTGCACCGCCACGCCCGGCTGATGGAGCGTCAGCTCGACGCCACCGCCAGCGACCTGTTGTGCGCCCGGCTGCATGAGCGCGGCATCCGTTGCCTGACCGGCGTGCAGATTCAGGCATTATCCGGTAACGAATTGTCCGGTAATAAATCGTCCGACGGCGAGCAGGTAGAGGCGGTCGAACTGGCGGACGGTACGCGCTTGCCTGCTGGTCTGGTGGTGGTGGCGACCGGCGTGCAGCCGGTGTGTGAGCTGGCTCGCGACAGCGGCCTGGCGTGCGGGCGCGGCATTCTGGCCGACGGCCAGTTGCGCACCGCCGATGAATACGTCAGCGCATTCGGCGAGTGCGCTGAAGTGAAGGGTGAAACGGTCGGGCTGGTGGCGCCCTGTCTGGCGCAGGCCGATGTGCTGGCCGCCCGGCTGGCGGGGCAACCGGTGGCGGATTACGCGCCGGCGGCGCTGGCCACCCGACTGAAAGTTACCGGGATTGACGTGGTGAGCGCGGGGGAGTTGCACCCGCAGGAGGGCGATCGACTCCACTCGCTGTCAGACCCGCTCGGCGGCCATTATCGCCGCCTGATATTCCGCGACGACCGGTTATGCGGCGCGCTGCTGTTCGGTCATGTCAGCGACAGTCCGCAACTGCTGGCGGCCATGGAGACCAGGCTGCCATCGGCACCGTCGTCGCTTTTGTTTGGTCTGTCTTTTCCTGAAGTAGACATACGGCCTGCGGCCGTAAGGATTTCTGTCATGAGTAAACCCGTATTGGTGGTAGTGGGGCACGGCATGGTCGGGCACCACTTTCTGGAGCAACTGGTGGAACGCAGCCTGCACCAACAGTATCACGTGGTGGTGTTTGGCGAGGAACGCCATCCGGCCTATGACCGGGTACATTTGTCCGAGTATTTTGCCGGTCGCAGCGCCGAATCCCTGTCAATGGTCAGCGAGGGCTTTTTCGAACAGCACGACATTGAATTGCGCACCGGTTGCCAGGTGACGGAGATTGACCGTCAACGCCGCTGCGTGCGCGACGCGAACGGCCAGGAAACCCCGTACGACCGGCTGGTGCTGGCGACCGGTTCCTACCCGTTCGTGCCGCCGATGACGGGCAACGATCGCCCCGGTTGTCTGGTGTATCGCACGCTGGAGGATCTGGACGCTATTGCCGCCGAAGCGCGCGAATCGCGCAGCGGCGTAGTGGTGGGCGGCGGTCTGCTGGGGCTGGAAGCCGCCAACGCGCTGCGCCAACTGGGGCTGGAAACCCATGTGGTGGAATTCGCCCCCAGACTGATGGCGGTGCAACTGGACGACGGCGGCGCGCAACTGCTCAAGCGCAAGATTGAGGCGCTGGGCCTGCAGGTGCACACCGGCAAGGAAACCCGCGCGATTACGGCGGGCGAGCAGGCGCGCCACCGGATGAATTTCGCCGACGGCACGGCGCTGGAAACCGATCTGGTGCTGTTTTCCGCCGGTATCCGCCCGCGCGATCAGCTGGCGCGTGACGCCGCGCTGGAGATCGGCGCCCGCGGCGGCATCGTAATCGACGACTATTGCCAGACTTCGGATGACGCTATTTTCGCCATTGGCGAGTGCGCGCTATGGCAGGGACAGATGTTCGGGCTGGTGGCGCCGGGTTATCAGATGGCGCGCACCGTTGCCGCCCGGCTGGCGCAACAGGAGCAGTCGTTCACCGGCGCCGACATGAGCACCAAGCTTAAGCTGCTGGGGGTGGACGTGGCGTCGATCGGCGATGCTCACGGTAAAACCGAGGGCAGCCTGAGCTATCAGTGGAACGACGAACCGAATCAGGTCTATAAAAAAATCATTGTTTCGGCGGACGGCAAACGGCTGCTGGGGGCGGTGCTGGTGGGCGACAGCAGCGATTACAGCACGCTGTTGCAGATGAAACTCAACGACATGACCTTACCTGCGCACCCGGAAAGCCTGATTCTGCCGGCGCTGGACGGCGCGGCGCCGAAAGGGCTGGGGGTGGCGGCGTTGCCGGACAGCGCCCAGATCTGCTCCTGCCATAACGTCAGCAAAGCGGACATCTGTGCGGCGGTGGACAACGGCTGCACCGATCTGGCGTCGCTCAAGGCCTGCACCAAGGCGGGCACCGGCTGCGGCGGCTGCGTACCGCTGCTCAAGCAGGTGATGGAGTACCAGTTGCAGCAGTCGGGCATCGAGGTAAAAAAAGACATTTGCGAGCATTTCGCCTATTCGCGTCAGGAGCTGTACCACCTGATCCGCGTCAACCGTATCCGTAGTTTTGGCGAGCTGATCGCCCGCCACGGTCATGGGCTGGGCTGTGAAATCTGTAAACCGCTGGCCGGATCGATGCTGGCGTCCTGCTGGAACGATTACGTGCTGAAACCCGAACACGTACCGTTGCAGGATACCAACGACCGTTTCCTGGCCAATATCCAGAAAGACGGCACCTACTCGGTAGTGCCGCGCATTCCCGGCGGCGAGATTACCCCGCAGGGATTGATCGCCATCGGTCAGGTGGCCGAACGTTATCACCTGTATACCAAGATTACCGGCGGCCAGCGGGTCGATCTGTTCGGCGCGCGGCTGGAGCAACTGCCTGCTATCTGGCAGGAGCTGATCGACGCCGGGTTTGAAACCGGTCATGCCTACGGCAAGTCGCTGCGTACCGTCAAATCGTGCGTCGGCTCCACCTGGTGCCGCTACGGCGTGCAGGATTCCACCTCGCTGGCGATTGCGCTGGAGCACCGTTACAAAGGGCTGCGCTCGCCGCATAAGCTCAAGATGGCGGTTTCCGGTTGCACCCGCGAATGCGCCGAAGCGCAGGGCAAAGACATCGGCGTGATCGCCACCGACAAGGGTTGGAACCTGTATGTGTGCGGCAATGGCGGCATGAAACCGCGTCATGCCGACCTGTTCGCCAGCGATCTGGACACCGATACCCTGTTCCGGCTGATCGACCGCCTGCTGATGTTCTACATCCGTACCGGCGACCGCCTGCAGCGCACCAGCGTTTGGCTGGATAACCTGGAAGGCGGCATCGACTACCTGCGGCAGGTGGTAATCGACGACAGCCTGGGAATTGCCGACGAGCTGGAAAACGAGATGCGCCAGGTTATCGACAGCTATCAGTGCGAATGGCAGACCACGCTGGCGCATGACGAACACCGGGCGTTGTTCCGCGCCTTCCTTAACAGCGACACGCCGGATGAAGCGGTAGTGATGGTGCCGGAGCGCGGTCAGCCTCGCCCCGCCCGTCTGGAGGAGAAGACGACGGCGGCATCAGAGGCGGCTGGCGTGGAAGGCTGGCAGTGCGTCGGCTTCCTCTGCGATATTCCGGCGAATGCCGGCATGGCGGCGCGGGTCGGACATCAGCAGGTGGCACTGTTTCATCTGCCTGCCGCACAGCCGGGGCAGGCGGGACACGTGTTCGCGCTCGATAATCAGGAGCCGGGCAGCGGCGCCAACGTTCTGTCGCGCGGCCTTGTCGGCGACGTGGCGGGCGAGCCGGTGGTGATTTCGCCGTTGTACAAAAAGCGTCTGCGTCTGCGTGACGGCGTTAGCCCGGATGACAGCCAACTGCGGGTGCGCGCCTGGCCGGTGCGTGTGGTACAGGATCGTATCTGGGTGGCGAACGAACCGATGGCGGTGGCGGCGGCCGACATGGCGGAGGCGTTATGAGCGGCTGCCGCACCACCTGTCCTTACTGCGGCGTGGGCTGCGGGGTGATCGCCACCCCGCAGCCGGACGGGAGGGTGACCATTGAAGGCGATCGCCAGCACCCGGCCAATCTGGGGCGGTTGTGCGTCAAAGGCTCGGCATTGGGCGACACGTTGGATCTGCAAGGGCGGCTGCTGTGGCCGCTGGTTGACGGTCATCGCGTCAGCTGGGATCAGGCTCTGGATCGGGTAGCGCAGTCGCTCGGCGACATTATTGCGCAGCATGGCCCGCAGGCGGTGGCGTTTTACGGTTCGGGGCAACTGCTGACCGAAGACTATTACGTCGCCAACAAGCTGATGAAAGGATTCATCGGCAGCGCCAACATGGATACCAATTCCCGGCTGTGTATGGCATCGGCGGTGGTCGGGTACAAGCGGGCGCTGGGCGCCGATGCGGTGCCTTGTAACTACGAGGACATCGAACAGGCCGATTTGGTGGTGCTGGTCGGGTCCAACACCGCCTGGGCGCACCCGGTGGTGTATCAGCGGCTGATGCAGGCCAAACAGCAGCGCCCGCACATGCGGGTGGTGGTGATCGATCCGCGTCAGACCGCCACCTGCGATGCGGCGGAGTTGCACTTGCCGCTGGCGCCCGGCAGCGATGCCGGGTTGTTCAACGGGCTGCTGCGCTGGCTGGCGCAGCGGAACGCTCCGGTTCCCGACGGGCTGAGCGGCGTGGAGGCGGCGCTGGCGGCCGCCGATGACTGGACGGTGGAGCGGGTGGCGGAATTCTGCCAACTGGACCGCGAGGACGTCGCCTGTTTTTACCAGTGGTTTAGCGACACCGATAACGTGGTGACGCTTTATTCGCAGGGCATCAACCAGTCCTCTTCCGGCAGCGACAAATGCAACGCCATCATCAACGTGCATCTGTTCAGCGGCCGTATCGGCCGGACCGGGTGCGGCCCCTTTTCGATTACCGGTCAACCGAATGCGATGGGCGGGCGCGAAGTGGGCGGGCTGGCGAATCAGCTGGCGGCGCACATGGGCTTCAGCCCGCAGGAAGTGGACCGGGTCGGCCGTTTCTGGGGCAGCGACCGGGTGGCGCCGGCGCCGGGATTGATGGCGGTGGATCTGTTCCGCGCGATTGAAGCCGGGCAGGTCAAGGCGGTGTGGATCATGGGCACCAATCCGGTGGTTTCCATGCCGGAGGCGGATCGGGTGCGGCAGGCGCTGTTGCGCTGCCCGCTGGTGATCGTCTCCGACGTGATGCGCCACACCGATACCGCCGACTGTGCGCATGTCCTGCTGCCGGCGCTGGCGTGGGGGGAAAAGGACGGTACGGTTACCAACTCCGAGCGCCGCGTTTCCCGTCAGCGCGCCTTTCTGCCCGCGCCGGGCGAAGCGAAAGCCGACTGGTGGATACTGTCGCAGGTGGCGCAACGCATGGGATTTGGCGCGGCGTTCGATTATCGCCACCCGGCGCAGATCTTCCGTGAGCACGCCGCCTTGTCCGGATTTGAGAATCAGGGACAGCGTGCGTTCAACATCAGCGCGCTGGCAACGCTCAGCAATGAACAATGGCAGCAACTGACGCCGGTGCAGTGGCCGGTCACCAGTGCCGTCAGCGACGGTACCGCGCGATTGTATACCGACGGGCGCTGCTGGCACCCGGACGGTAAAGCGCGCTTGCTGGCGATCACGCCGCAACTGCCCGCCAATCCGCCGTCACCTGCGTATCCGCTGGTGCTCAACACCGGCCGGGTACGCGACCAGTGGCACACCATGACCCGCACCGGCAAGGCGCCGCGTCTGATGCGTCATCTGCCGGAACCTTATTGCGATCTTCACCCGCAGGATGCGCTCAACGCCGGCGTTCACGACGGCGAACTGGTGCGCATCAGCGCCGAGTCGGGCTGGATGCTGGCGCGGGCGCAGGTCCAGCGCGGGCAGCAGCGCGGCAGCATCTTTGTCCCCATGCACTGGAACCGGCAGTTTAGCGCGCAGGCACGGGCGGATAGCCTGGTGGCGGCAGTGACCGATCCCTATTCCGGTCAGCCGGAAAGCAAGCAGGCGCGGGTGCGTATCCAACGCTGGCCCGCTGTGTGGTTCGGCGAACTGTTTGTGCGCGGCGACGTGACGGCGCCGGACTGCGGCTACTGGAGCCGTATTGCCGCCGACGGCGTGTCCCATTACACGATCGCCGGCGAACAGACGCCGGAGCACTGGCTTGACTGGCTGGCCCGCCAGTACGGGCTGGACGGCGTCGACTATCAACAGGCGCAGGGGGACGGCGGCCTGTTTCATGCGGTTGGCTGGCTATCGGGGCAGGTGGCGGTGGCGCTGTATGTCGACGCTCGCCGGCCGGTTCTGGAGCGCGAGACCATCCTGACGGCGTTTGCTGCGCCGCCGCAACAGACGCCGGACCGGCTGGCGTTGCTGGCCGGGTGCGCGCCGCAGGGTGAAGCGCCGCAAGGGGCGACCATTTGCAGCTGCTTCGCGGTGGGAGAACAGCGCATTATCGACGCCATCCGCCAGGGGTGCCACAGCGTGGCGCAACTGGGCGAACAACTACAATGCGGGACCAATTGCGGGTCTTGCGTGCCGGAACTGAAGGCGTTGCTGCAACACTATGCCACGCCGGACACATTACGCCGGGCGGGCTGAGCCACGCCCGGATAAGGAGCCATCAACATGAACCCTACTCTGAACACTCTGATGGCGCGGGGCCATCAACGTCAGCCTCTGCTGGCCGGCGATGTCTGGCTGGTGGGCGCCGGCCCGGGCGATGCCGAACTGTTGACTATCAAGGCGCTGCGGGCGATTCAGCAGGCGGATGTGGTGGTACATGACCGGCTGGTCTCCGCCGATATCATGGCGTTGGTGCAGCCGGAAACGTTGCGCATCGACGTCGGCAAGCAGCAGGGACACCACGCGTTGCCGCAACCGCAAATCAACCAGTTGCTGATGGAGCTGGCGCAGGCCGGGCAACGGGTGGTGCGGCTTAAAGGCGGCGATCCGTTCATTTTCGGCCGCGGCGGCGAGGAAATGGATTATCTACAGCAACAGGGCGTGACCTGCCATGTGGTGCCCGGCATCACCGCCGCCACCGGTTGCGCCGCGGCGGTGGGGCTGCCATTAACCCATCGGGACTGCGCCCAGTCGGTGCGTTTTATCACCGGCCATGCCCGCGACGGCGAACCGCAACTGGATTGGGAAACGCTCGGCGCCGGCCAGCAGACGCTGGTGTTTTACATGGGGTTGAGCCATGCCAGCCGCCTGTGCCAGAAATTAATTGCCAATGGTCTGCCCGCCAGTACGCCGCTGGCGATTATCGAGCGCGGCACCCAGCCGGAACAACGTTTGTTGACCGCCACGCTGGCGACGTTGCCAACGCTGATGGCGCGTTATCAGCCGCAGTCACCCAGCCTGCTGGTGGTGGGGGAGGTGGTGCGTTTCAGTCGTCACCCGGCGCTGACGGTCGCCGGCGAGGCGATGATGAAGGTGGGAACGGTGGCGGCGTAAACGACTGCCGCCCAATCACGGGCGGCAGCTTGCAGGCGAGGTTTATTTTCTGCGTGCAATCGCATCGGCGAGCGCGTTCATCTGATCGGCGATCAGCGCGGTGATTTTTTCGTCTTTCAGGTTGCCCTGATCGTCAAAACCGCCGGCAAAGGCGTTGGCGAACACTTCCGGTTTATTCAGCGGATGGATGTTCAGGTAGATACAGCTCTGCCGCAAGTGGTATTGGGCGCGGGAGGTGCCCATACCGCCGCCGGCGCCCATCAGCGCGGCCGGTTTATCGTTCAGGATGGTGGTGTCCGGCAGGCGGGAGATCCAGTCAAGAATGTTTTTCAGCGCCGGCGCCATCGAATAGTTGTATTCCGTACAGGCGAATACGAAGCCGTCCGCTTCGCTGGCCTGACGCGCGATACGCTGCACCGAGGCGGGAACCTCGGTCAGGTCGGCGTTATAGAACGGTACATCCAGCAGGTCGGCGATCTCAAGCGTGACGCCCGCCGGCAGCACGGACTGCGCGGCGCGCAGCAATCCCCGGTTGGCAGAGGCTTTACGCAGGCTGCCAGCAATACCTAACAGTTTGATATCACTCATGGTGTTGTCCTTTTTGTATGAAAAGAAAATCACCGGGATCACGTCGGCGCGCACCGCGTCTCCGTTTGTCCCTGACTCGTCATAGCATAGAGCGTGGGTGGGAAAATGCCATTAGCCCGATGGGTTGATTTGTCGCTGTGAGCCTTGATCCACGAGAGATTCAATACCGGTGGGTTAGTGAAAATACATCAGTTCAACTATAGTATCCGCTCCTTTTCTTATCTGTTTACTTAACATGAACTTATTAACATTGATCTCAAGGATGTTGGTGCTGGGTTTCGTTTGTATGGTGGGTATGGCGCAGGCAACGCCGGTGGTATATAGCGGCAAGCTGGGGACGACGCCGGTGGTGCTGGAGCTGGATATACGCTCGGATGGCAAAGTGGAAGGACGCTATTTTTCTTCCATGGAACATGTGACGCATTCACTTTCTGGCTCTCGGAGTGAGCAGGGTACGTTGGCGCTGGAGGTCAATGACGACGAGGATTCTGACGTGGTTGATGACGAGTCAGAGGCTAAACCGCCTGTTAACCGGGTCTTGACGCTACGAGCCGCCGGTGAACAGGGATGGCAAGGTGAGTGGCGTGAAGGGGAGACAGCACCTGTGGTGGTGGTGATGTTGCCAGCCGTGCCGATGGAGTCTACGGCGGTGGTCAAACTATCGCTTTTTATGCAGTCGCTTTATGCTCTATCCATGTATGATTTTTTGTTCCAACAAGGCTATGAGTTGAAAATGGTCAAGGAAGGCGTTGTCAATGGTTACCATGTGGAATGGTGGCAAGATCCGCTGACACATTTTTCAATGTTTCAGGTGATATCCGGTTACCCGGCAGAGCAGCGCGAGCAATTGAACGCCAAATTGCGTGATGACTTTTGGCAGATCCTGATGCGCCCGACGTGGTGTGGTGACAAGAATATTTTTGGGGTGAAAATTGGTTTTCTGTCACCGAATGTCGCCAGCTATATCATATCCGGGCAACACAGCTGCCCAGGCGCAGCACATCCGACGTCTGAAATTTTTACCCGCACGTTTCGCGTCAGTGACGCAACACTGTTGTCGCTGTCCGACCTATTTTGGGTTGGTGAGCGGCCTGTACCGGATGAAGACGCCATTGAGGATGATTACTGGGAAGGCACTTTTTCTGTCTGGTTAAAAGAGCAGTTCGACAAGCTATACCCGGCTCAGATGAGCAAGACGGGCGATGCAGAAGGGGCATTCGATGGTTGTAATTATACTTCTGAGAATATCTGGGTCGATACGCCCTGGTATCTCACCCGCAAGGGCATCTACTTCCAAACTATGACGCCTAATATGTTGAGTACCTGTAATGATAGTGGCTGGGAAATTTTGCCATGGAAATTGGTAAATCAGCATCGTGGCCGTCTGCAAGGTTTGACGCTGCCCTGATTTTCTATCTGTGATAAATCCATGCGGGCTTGTAATCTAATGTGAGCCTGCATGGCAGTCACAGCTGCATATACAAGCACAAGGTTCTCTTTTTTATCCAGATAAAATGAGACGCCGTTTTGTTTTTGATTACGGCGCATAAATTATTTCCGTTATAGTATCCACTTCCTTTCTTATCTATTTACTTAATATGAACTTATTAACATTGACCTCAAGGATGTTGGTGCTGGGTTTCGTTTGTATGGTGGGTATGGCGCAGGCAACGCCGGTGGTATATGGCGGCACGCTGGGGACGACGCCGGTGGTGATGGAGCTGGATGTTCAGTTGGATGGGCGCGTGGAGAGCCGCTATTTTGTTGCATCGGAACGTGTGACTCACCATATTAACGGCCAGCGCAGCAAGCAGGGGCAGGTGACGCTGAATATTGATGTGGATGCGTCGGACAGTGACGACGAGGCAGACGCAAAGCCGGCGAGCAGCCCAGTCATCACGTTACGTCCTGCCGATAATAATGGCTGGCAGGGCGAGTGGCGTCAGGGGCAGGGTACGCCGCTCACCGTTAAACTGTCACAGATGATGCCGATAGCGACAGCCGGATTGTCGCCCTTTATGCAGTCGCTCTACCAGCTCTCGCCTTATGACTATCTGCTGCGTGCAACGGCTGAACCGGCGATGGTTAAACAAGGCGTCGTTAACGGTTATAACGTGGAATGGTGGCAGGATCCGAGCGCTAAACTGTCAATGTTTCAGTTGACCTCGGGCTACCCGGCGGAACGGCTCGCTGCCCTGAACGCCGCGCTGCGAGACAGCTTCTGGCACACGGTTCTGGCCGTTGCGCAGTGTGAACATTCGGATGACAAGGTAAAAATCAGCCTGCTGTCGGCGAATGTGATCAGCTATGTGGTATCTGGCGATAGAAGCTGCGGCGGCGCACACGGTTATATGGAGGTGTCGCCTCGGGTGCTGCGTGTCTCCAATGCGAGCGAGTTGAGGCTTTCTGATTTGATGTGGGTCGACGAATCGCCGGTGCCGGATGCCTTCGCTATCCCTGATGACTATTTGCGGGAAACCTTGCCGACATGGCTAGCTGCACAGTTTGCCCGGCTCTACCCGGAACAGACAAAGGTGATGGATGACGAGAGCGAGGATGCCTGTGATTACACTTCTCCAGAAGTGTGGGCGAATGCCCCCTGGAGCCTGACATCCAAAGGTATCTATTTCCAGACCATGACCCCTAATCTGACTTCGCAGTGCAAAGGCTCCGGCTGGGAAATCCTACCCTGGGACCTGGTCAAACAGCACCCCGGGCGGCTGAAGGATTTGCCGTTGCCGTAACGCCCGTCGTTATCGCTGGCGGTAGTAGAGCTTTTTCTATAGCTGAATGGATATGGAATATGAATGAGTTGATAAGGAATATAGGGCGTCTGGGGTGTTTGCTGGGGCTGATGCTGCTGACAAACTGTGCGATGGCTGATGAGGTAGTGGTGTATCAGGGTAAGCTTGGCAATGCTGGTATCGTCATGACCCTGACCTTCTCTGATAACGGCGTGGAAGGTCGCTATTTTTATAGCCAGTATCGCAAAGATTTACCGTTGAGCGGTAAATGGGACAAACCGGGCGTGCTGGTGTTGCGGGAGGGTAAACCTCAGTGGGATGGTCAGGATCAAGCGGACAAACCGGTGATGACGCTGCGTACCGATAACCAGAAAAACTGGCAAGGCGAGTGGCGCAGCAGCAAAGGAAAAACTTACCCGGTTACGTTGTCGCCCGCGGTCTTGCCTGCGGCGTTGTCGCCGTTTATGCAGTCGTTGTATCAATTATCGCAGTATGAATATTTGCGTCAGGCACAGACCGTACTAGCGATGACGAAAAAAGAGACGGTCAACGGGCATGAGATTGAATGGTGGCAGGAGCCTATGTCCGGTATGACAACGTTCCAGATTGCATCCGGTTACAGTGATGAGCAGCGCGGCCGACTCAACACGGTGCTGCAAACGCTATTATGGCAAAACGTCATTGATTATCATCATTGCATGATGGTGAGCCAGTATCAGGGCGAAGCGATGTCGGTAGTTGAAATTCAGTTGCTGTCGCCATCCGTGCTGAGCATCTCTGATCTGCGAAGCAGCATATGCGACGGAGGCCATAGTTCAGGTAACTGGCCCATCAGGTTACGTGTTAGCGACGGACACCCGTTGGTACTGAGCGATGTGCTGTGGGTAGGGGATGGCCCGATGCCGGACAACTCGACGATTGAGAAAGGTGAGTATAACAATACAATTCTTCCGGCCTGGCTGGTGACGCAACTGACGCATTATTATCCGGAACAGATGCGCACTCCGGTGAGTAGCGACGACTGCGATTACAGCAATCAGGATATCTGGAATGGCTACGATAATAACTGGGTTTTGACGCCGAAGGGCATCCTGTTTTTACCTTCGTTTTCAGATGCTCAGCAACCTTGTGCCGGCGAGACTTGGCCTGTCATACCCTGGGACCTGGTCAAACAACATCCCGGCCGTCTGAAGGATTTGCCGTTGCCGTAACAGGCGCTTCTCCGGTTAATCGCATGTGCCAAAAAACAAGGCCCGTCGCCATCTGGCGCGGGCCTTGTCGTTTCTTTGCCGTCGTTCAGGATGCGGCGCGGCGGGAGGCGTCGGTTACTGCACCCGCACGTCAAAACCGGGGAAGTATTTTTTCGCCAGTTGCTCGACGGTGCCGTCGTCCTTCACCTGTTTGATGGCTTTATCCAGCTCGGCTTTCAGCGCGGCGTCGCTTTTACGCAGACCAAAACCGATACCGCTGCCGAGAATGGCGGCGTCGTCCACCGCCTTGCCGATAAAGGCGAAACCTTTGCCTTCCGGTTTATCCAGGAAACCGGACTGACCGGCCGCCGCCATCACCAGCGTACCGTCCAGGCGGCCTGCCGCCAGATCGTCATACGCCAGATTCTGGTCTTTGTAAGAAGTCACGGTAACGCCTTTCGGCTCCCAATGCGCCTTGGCGTACACTTCCTGAATCGACCCCTGCAACACGCCGATGTTCTTGCCTTTCAGCGCTTCCGGCGTCGGCGCCAGACCAGTGTCCGGCTTGCCGACCAGTTGGGTCGGAATGCGGTAGATAGGCGCGGTAAAGTCGATCGCTTCCTTACGTTTTTCGGTGATATTCATCGCGGAGTTGATGGCGTCGAACTTTTTGGCCTGCAGTGCCGGAATCAGGGCATCAAACGAGGTTTCAACCCAGGAGCATTTGAAATTGCCTGCTTTACAAATGGCGTTACCCAGATCGATATCGAATCCTTCCAACTGGCCCTTGGCGTTTTTGCTTTCAAACGGCGGGTATTCCGCTTCCAGCCCAAAACGCAGTTCAGTCTGCGCCAGTGCGACGGAGGAGGACAGTAAACCCAGCGACAACATCAACATGCTTAATTTTTTCATATCGGGAACGATCTCCGGTAAATCAATGAGTAATCTTTAAACGGCAATCAACATCACACAGTAACAGCCATCACACACAAATCGAGCGCAACCGCATTTATCGGCGCTCCGCGGCCTGACACAGGGCTTTCGCGCCGGCCAGCAGCGTCTCGTCATCTTTGGAGAACGACAGACGAATCAGTTTATTGTCGGTGCCGTCGGTGTAAAACGCCGACAGCGGAATGGTCGCCACGCCGTGGTCGACAATCAGCCGTTTGACCATGTCGCTGTCGCTTTCGTCGCTGAAGTGCGCAAAGCTCGCCAGCATGAAGAACGAACCGGCGGAGGGCAACAGTTCAAACGGTCCGTGCTGTAAGGCGTTCGCCAGCAGGTCGCGTTTATGCTGATAGAACTGGCCGAGCGACAGGTAGGTCGCTGGGTCCGTCATGTAGTCGGCAAAGGCGTACTGCATCGGCGTGTCGGCGGAGAACATCATAAACTGGTGGATTTTGAGGATCTCGTCCATCAGCGCCGCCGGAGCCAGACAGTAACCGACGCGCCAGCCGGTGACGTGAAAGGTTTTGCCGAACGATGAGACAATCACGCTGCGCGCCGCCAGTTCGCTGTGGGTCGCCATGCTGTGATGGCGCTGGCCGTCAAACACTACGTGCTCGTAGACTTCGTCAGACAGGATCACGATGTCAGTGTTGCGAGTCAGGCGCGCCAGCTGCGCCAGATCGTCGGCGCTCAGCACCTGGCCGCTGGGGTTATGCGGCGAGTTGATGATGATCATGCGGGTGCGTGGGCTGATGGCCGCCTGCACTTCGTCCCAGTTGATGGCAAAGCTCGGCACGGCGAGTTTCAGCGCCACCGGCGTTGCGCCCTGTAGCCGGACGATGGGCGCGTAGCTGTCGAACGACGGCTCAAAATAGATAACTTCGTCGCCCGGATGCACCAGCGCGGAAATGGCGGAATACAGCCCTTCGCTGGCGCTGGCGGTGATGGTGACTTCCTGTCCGGCGTCGTAGTGCTGGCCGTACAGGCGTTTGACTTTCTCCGCCACCACCTCTTTGAGCGACACCAGCCCGGACATCGACGCGTACTGGTTATGACCCTCGGTCATGGCGCGCGTCACCCCGGCGATCAGCTCGGGAGAGCAGGGAAAGCTGGGCGCGCCCTGAGACAGGTTGATGGCGTTGTGCTGGCTGGATAACTGACCGATAACGGTAAAAATAGTCGTGCCCACATCCGGTAATTTGGAACTGAACTGCACCGGGGTTTGAATCGGCATGGGGGTCTCCGTTGAGTGCCATAGCAGACCCGCACGTGAGCGAACGGTACGATAGAGAAGCCCTGTCTGCTAAAATTTATTGGTTGTACGTGAATAACTATTCATGCATTAGACGTTGCTGCCGGTAGTACTACAATCGAATTGTTGTCATAATAGCCATGAGAAAAATGCATGGCTCGCGGCAACTATTTATCGCAATAGAGCAATAAGATGTGGTGATGGTTGCCGCCGCTTGCCGCGAAATCGGGGCTGACGATGCCGCTCGCATCAGGAAACGATACTCAGGCTCGCACCGCTTTTTCTGCATAGTTATGTAATCAGTTTTCTTATGACCGCCTGACGGAGAGCGCGTATGACCCTAAATAACCGCATCCCGCCGCTGAATGCGTTGCACGCTTTTGTGGTGACCGCCCGTCATCTCAATTTCACCCGGGCGGCGGCGGAGCTGTTTGTCACGCAAGGCGCGGTAAGCCGGCAGATCGCATCGCTGGAAGCCTGGCTGGGCTTCGCGTTGTTTCAGCGCCATGCCCGTGGTTTACGGTTGACGCCGCAGGGCAGTCAGCTGTTGCCGGAGGTTCGCGAGGTGTTTGACCAACTGTTTCGGGTGACGAACCGGGTGCGTGAAGGGCGTTCAATCCGCATGAAGGCGCCGACCTGCGCCATGCGCTGGCTGGTGGCGCACCTGATGACGCTGGAGCAGCGGCGGCCGGATATCCATGTCTCGCTAACGACGACCACCGAACACGGCGTCGATTTCCGTCACGAAGATTTCGATGTGGCGGTGGTGTTCGCGCCGGATGCCGCGCCGCGCCAACATGACGGCAAGCTGTTCGACGAGGTGCTGTCGCCGGTGCTGGCGCCGCATCTGCTGCCTGCCGGGCAAGCGGCGTTGTCGCCGGAGCAACTGGCGCGTTTGACGCTGTTGCATCCGACCCATGACCAGCGTGACTGGAAGTTGTGGCTGAAAACCCACGGCATCGGCGAGCAGGTGATGCGCCGTAATCAGCAGTTCGACACCATGGATCTCGCCATCAGCGCCGCCATTCAGGGCTTTGGCGTCGCGATGGCGGATGTGACGCTGGTGGCGGAAGATATCCGGCGACAACGGCTGGTGATGCCGTTTACCGAAACGGTGAAAACCGGCGCGGCTTATTATCTGGCGCACCGGCCTGGGTTGGATGGACATACGCAGGCAGAATGGCTGACGGATTTTCTCGCCAGCTTTACTGATTGCCTGCCATCCGGTCAGGACTGACGCAGCCAGGGGGTGTTCAATACGACGCGCCCGGCGTCAAAATCGACCGTAATACGCACACCGAGCGGCAGGGTCAGCATCGGGTGCGTATGGCAGCAATCAAAATCCGCCAGCACCGGCAGCGGTTGTCCGTTAAGCACTTCGCGCAGTACGGTCAGCGAATCACGGCCGGTGCCCTTATCATCGAACTGTTCGTGCTTGCCCAGCATCACCGCCGCGACCCGGTCAAACACGCCGCATAGCTTCAGGTGGGCAAACGCGCGCTCCACGGTGGCGATGTCCTTCAGCGAGTCTTCCAGCAGCAGAATATCGCCGTCTTCAATCGCCGGCATAAACGGACTGCCCCAGATCCCCGCCATGGTATTGAGGTTGCCGCCGATAAGCCGCCCCTGATAAACGCCGCTGCCGTCGAAGCGCCACTGGTTGGGATGGGTGATTTTGGCGCGCGATTGTTGATTCCAGTCCAGCCGCTCGTCGGTCCATCCCGATGGCATGCGATAGGCGTGTTCAGACCGCGCTGCGCCGGTCAGCGTGGCGAAGCCGGCAAAGGTGTCGTCCACCAGCGGCGGGAATTCGCCAAACGACGCCACCAGCGCCGGGCCGTAAAAGGTTACGAGTCCGGTTTGGGCATACATGCCAAGCAAGAGCGCGGTGACGTCGGAATAGCCGATGATGATTTTCGGATCGCGGCGCAGGGCGTCGTAATCAATATAGGGCAGCAGCGAGTTGCTGTTGCTGCCGCCAATGGTCGACATGACGCAGCGTACGGCAGGGTCGCGGATCAGCGTGTTCAGTTCGTCAACGCGCGCGGCGATGCTGCCGGAGCGGTAGTGGTCGGTTTTACCGGTCAGCGCGCCGGCGCGCAGCCGGTAGCCGTGCTGCTCAAGAAAGACTTTCGCCCGTTCAAAGCGTGCCGGGGCAAAGTGGGTTGCGGGCGAGGACGGTGAGAAAAAACCGATGGTATCGCCCGGGCGCAACGGTGGGGGTAATAACAGTGCATGGGACATGGCTCTCTTTCTCCTGGCTGGAAGACGCTTTGGCACCCCTCACAATAGGGCTATTTCACTTGCCATTTTGGACCTGGGCAGTGCTCGAAATCCTCACGGACTCATAAGAATTTCTTTTTAATTGTCTGGCAACATAAAAAATAATTTTCGACACATTTTTATAAATGGCTGCGAATAACAATGTCGGTAACGTTTCGCAGGCTGAATATGACCGTAAGCCATCAGTTTCTTCTTATGAAACTCTGTTTCATTCTATTTTATCCGTCCGGCGAGAAAATCGCTAACCTTCTGTCTAACCTTGAGTTTCTATATAGTTTTTCCTCGCTTTCGATGCCTGCGTTGCCGATTATCACGCCCAGTGCGGCCATGACGGATAGTCTTTTCAGGCAGGACATAACAGTTGCAGACACAACATAACGACAAACGACATCACACAGGACAGGGTTTACAGCAATGAAGATTTCGACACGATTATGGAGTTTCACCGGGATGCTGTCGCTGGGCATTCTGATCATGGGGGCGATCGGCATGTTTACCGCCGAGAAAGCAAATCAGTCGTTAAAGACCGTGTATGAAGACCGCACGGTGGTGCTGGCGCAACTAGAGCAACTGGAATGGCTGGTGCAGCGTAACCGGGTGCTGATCATGGATATGCTGTTGTTGCCGGAGGCGGCGAATAAGCAACAGCGGGTTGACGAACTACGCCAGAATCTCAACCGGATCGATCGGGTGTGGACCGACTACCGCGCAACCTACCTGACGCCGGAAGAGACACAACTGGCGGACCAGTTTGCCGACAGCCTGCAGCGCTATAACCGCGAAGGCGTGCAGCCGACCGATGCGGCGATCCGGGCCGGGCAGATGGAACAGGCAATACGTCTTTATGATGAGAAGGTCAGCACGCTGGAAAAACAGGGCCATGCGCTGCTCAGCCAACTGGTGACGCTGCAGGTCAACGTGGCTAAAGACGAATACACCGGTTCGGTGCAACGTTACCAGTGGCTGAAAGCGCTGGCGATTATGGCGGTGCTGGCGGGGATTGCCGGCGCGGCGCTCTTTGGCTGGATGATGGTGCGCAGCATTGTCCGCAGCCTGGCGCAGGCGCAGGCGGCGGCCGAAGCGGTGGCGGACGGCGATCTGACTTATCCGATCAACGCCAGCGGGCGTGATGAGATCGCCACCGTGCTCAATGCGCTGTCGCATATGCAGTCGAGCCTGATTCGTATCGTGACGCAGGTGCGGCATGGCGCCGAGTCGGTAGGGGTGGCCAGCGGCGAAATTGCCCACGGTAACCATGATCTGTCCGCGCGTACTGAGTCCCAGGCCAGCGCGCTGGAACAGACCGCCGCGTCGATGGAGCAACTTTCCGCAACGGTGAAACAGAACGCCGACAACGCCCGGCAGGCCAACCACCTGGCCCAGACCGCCAGCCAGGTGGCGGAGCAGGGCGGCGCAGTGGTGACGCAGGTGGTGGACACCATGCGGGAAATCAACGACAGCGCCCAGCGCATTGCCGATATCATCGGCGTGATCGACGGCATCGCCTTCCAGACCAATATTCTGGCGTTGAATGCCGCCGTGGAAGCCGCGCGCGCCGGCGAACAAGGGCGTGGTTTTTCCGTGGTGGCGGGCGAAGTGCGTGCGCTGGCGCAACGCAGCGCGGAGTCGGCCCGTGAGATAAAAACGCTGATTTCCGCCAGCGTGGGGCGAATCGAAAGCGGCAGCACGCTGGCGGATACTGCCGGGCACACCATGCAAGAAGTGGTCGATAGCATTCGCCGGGTGACCGACATCATGGGCGAGATCAGTGTCGCCAGCGGTGAGCAGAGCAGCGGGGTGTCGCAGGTGGGCGAGGCGGTATCGAGCATGGAACGCACCACCCAGCAAAATGCGGCGCTGGTGGAAGAAATGGCCGCCGCCGCGGGCAGCCTTAATAGTCAGGCAGAAGAACTGGTGCAGGCGGTCGGCGTGTTCCGGCTATCGGGCAAAGCGCCCGGCGTGCGGCCGGACACCGGTGTCGCCGGGCACGAACTGTTACTGGGGTATAGCCGGTAAATTCATGCCGGCGGCAGAAAAGGCAACCCGGCCATTGGATTAACATGATGACCGGGTTGCTGTGCCGGATACCGATGTGAGTCGCGAGTGCAACCGCGCTCAGTCGGCATACTCGCACTCTGCGGGGCGATATCAGTAACCGATGGCGGCGCCTGCCGGGCGACGCGAGTCGTTGGCGCCGTACAGATACCCTTCACGCACCTTACCGGATACCGCCGAGTCGTTGCCGGAGTTGGCGGGGATCACCCCTTCCACGCCGGGCAATCCGACCATAATCAGCTCGGTTGCGCCCCACGGCGTTTGTTCCACCATCTTATAGCCGCGCTCTTTTAACAACGTGAGGGTATCGGCGGACAGACCGCGCTGTTCGTAATACACCTCATCCGGCAACCATTGATGATGGATACGCGGCGCATCTACCGCTTCCTGCGGCAGCATGCCGAAGTCGAGGATATTCAGCGCGCTTTGCAGCGTGATACTGATGATGCGCGAGCCGCCCGGCGAACCAAGCACCAGGAAGATCTTGCCGTCTTTGGTCACCAGCGACGGGCTCATCGACGACAGCGGGCGTTTGCCCGGCGCGATGGCGTTGCGCTCGCCCTGTACCAGCCCGTAGAGGTTTTTCTCACCCACTTTGACGGTAAAGTCATCCATCTCGTCGTTCAGGAAGAAGCCGGTGCCGGGGGCTATCACCACCGCGCCGAAGCGGCCGTTCACCGTGTACGTGGTGGAGACGGCGTTGCCCAGGCTGTCGACAATCGAATAATGGGTGGTTTCCGGTTTTTCATGCGGCTCCATGCCGGGTTTTACCTGTTCGGACGGCGTGGCTCGGGTGTCGTCGATTTTCTTGCGGATTTCGGCGGCATAGTCTTTGTTCAGCAGCCGGTCGACCGGGTTTTTGACAAACTCCGGGTCGCCCAGATAGGTGTTGCGGTCCATGTAGGCGTGACGCATTGCCTCCGTCATGACGTGGATTGCCTGCGCCGAGTTGAATCCCATGCTCTTCAGGTCGTAACCTTCGAGAATATTCAACGTTTCACACATCGTGACCCCGCCGGAGCTGGGCGGCGGTGACGAGATGAACCGATAGCCGCGATAGCTACAGGTGATCGGCTGGGTTTCGGTTACGCGATAGTTGGCGAAGTCCGCCGCCGTCAGGATACCGCCGCCTTTTTTGGCGGCGTCCTCGATGATTTGCGGGAGTTTGCCGTGGTAGAACGCGTCCGGTCCTTTATCCGCGATCGCCTGTAGCGTATTAGCCAGATCGGTCTGCACCAGACGGTCGCCCGGTTGCAGCGCCGAGCCGTCCGGACGCAGGAAAATACGTGCTGACTCCGGGTCCTGCTTAAAGCGTTTGACGGTGGTGTCAAGAATGTCGGTGTCGCCGCGGGTCAGAACAAAACCCTCCCGCGCCAGCTTGATAGCCGGCGTCATGACCTGTTCACGGGTCAGCTTGCCGTATTTCTCGCGTGCGGTTTCCAGCCCCAGTACCGTACCGGGAACGCCCGCCGCCAGGTAGCCATACAGGCTGGCGTCTTTTTTAACTTTACCTTCCGCATCCAGATACATAGTGGCGGACGCGGCGGCCGGCGCTGTTTCACGGAAGTTGATAAAGGTATCTTTGCCATCCGCCAGATGGATGGTCATGAACCCGCCGCCCCCAATGTTACCGCAGCAAGGGTTGACCACCGCCTGTGCGTAACCGACCGCTACCGCGGCATCAATGGCGTTGCCCCCCATTTTCAGGATATCGACGCCGACCTGCGACGCCAGATATTGCGAGCTGACCACCATACCGTTCTTCGCTTCCACTGCCGGTATGGAAACCGCGTGGACTGCACCGCTGACCAGCAATGCAGTCAGACTTAACGGCAGCAGCCATTTTCCCGATGCCATAAAACCCCCTTGTTGTGTTATTGGCGTTGTTGTTATTGATGTTTTGTCTGTTGTGTTTTTGACATGCATACCGCATGCCATTGTTCATGTTGGGTAACATGGCGTTATCAGTGTAAACGTTGCTACATGGCATGCCCGGAAAATCATCAGGAGTGTGATCGAACAAGGGCTTATGCTGTTTTGGCATAGTCTGCGCCTAATGGTTCTATCGCTGCCGGACCGGCGCGGGCGGCCGCCGCCCTGACCAAAAGACTGTTATAGCGCAAAGCTAACCCACTGTATCTGTAAGCCTTCCTGCATCCCTGCTTAACTCACCGGCATCTTTTTCAGCGCACCATTCAGGAGAACGCGAGGATGAGCGAGAAAAAACTGTCGGATAATGAGCGCCTGAAGGCGCAGAGTCATTTCCTGCGCGGTACGATTCAGGCGGATCTGGCTGACCCGCTGACCGGCGGCTTTGTCGGTGATAATTTCCAGTTGATTCGGTTTCACGGCATGTATCAGCAAGACGATCGCGATATCCGCCAGGAGCGTATCGCCCGGAAACTGGAGCCATTGCACACGGTGATGCTGCGCGTCCGTCTGCCCGGCGGCATCATCACGCCGCGTCAGTGGCTGGGGATTGACGAATTCGCCCGGGAGCATACCCAGTACGGCAGTATCCGCATTACCAACCGGCAGACGGTGCAGTTGCACGGTGTTTTGAAAAACGATATCAAGCCGGTGCACCGTCTGTTGCACCATTTGGGGTTGGATTCCCGCGCCACGGCGGGCGACGTCAACCGTAACGTACTCTGTACCGCTAACCCGGTGGAGTCGGTGTTGCACCGGCAGGCCTGGGAGTGGGCGAAAAAAATCTCTGAACATCTGCTGCCGCGTACCAACGCATACGCCGAGGTCTGGCTGGATAAGGAAAAAATCCTCCGGCAGGAGGAAGAACCGATACTGGGGAACAGCTATCTGCCGCGTAAATTTAAAACCGCGGTGGTTATCCCGCCGCAAAATGATGTGGATCTCCATGCCAATGATTTGAGTTTTGTCGCTATCGGCGAGCACGGTCGTCTGGTCGGTTTTAACGTGCTGGTCGGCGGCGGCTTGGCGATGACTCAGGGCGACGCCAGCACCTATCCCCGTCTGGCGAGTGAGTTTGGTTTTATTCCGTTGGCGCAGACGCTGGCAGTGGCTGAAGCCGTAGTGTCTACGCAGCGGGACTGGGGCAACCGTGAAAACCGGCGCAATGCCAAAACCAAGTACACGCTGGAGCGGGTCGGCGTCGAGGTCTTCAGGGCGGAGGTAGAGCGCCGCAGCGGCGCGGTCTTTGCTCCCATCAGACCCTATACGTTTTCCGGACGGGGCGATCGTATCGGCTGGGTGGAAGGGATTGACGGTCACCACCACCTGACGCTGTTTATTCCCAGCGGGCGTTTGCTGGATAAGTCCGATGCGCGCTGGAAAAGCGGGGTGGCGGCGATAGCCCAGGTACATCAAGGCGATTTTCGCCTGACCGCGAATCAAAACATCATTATTGCCGGCGTAGCGGCGGATGCACGGGAGCGGATTGATGCGCTGGCCCGGCACTATAATCTGATCACGCCGTCACTGAGCGAGCAGCGTAAAAACTCGATGGCTTGCGTATCGTTTCCCACCTGTCCGCTGGCGATGGCGGAAGCCGAGCGCGTATTGCCGGACTTTGTGACCGCGCTTGAAGAAAGCCTGCGGCGTTATGGGGTGGAGGATGACGCCGTCATTTTTCGGATTACGGGCTGCCCCAATGGCTGTGGCCGGGCGATGCTGGCGGAAATGGGTTTGGTCGGTCGGGCTGTCGGGCGTTATAGCCTCTACCTTGGCGGCAATCGCGAAGGGGCGCGTATCCCGCGGCTGTACCGCGACAACATCGATACGCCGACCATTCTGGAAGAGATTGACCGACTGATCGGCTGTTGGGCCAGTGCGCGGCAAGCTGGCGAAGGCTTTGGCGACTTCGTGATCCGCACCGGCATTGTGACGCCGGTCGTTCATGCGCCGGTGGATTTTCATGCGGCGCCGGGTGCGTGATACCTCATACCGCGATTCTGCGCCGTACAGCATCACGGTATGAAAAGAGATAATGCGGGCGAGGTGGTGTCTGGCTTGCACCAGACACGCCACCCTGTAACTCGGGATAGATGACTGTAGCTTTGCCGCAGGCATCAGCCTTGAGCCATGTGTCTGGCGTAGGCCTCACGCACGGTAGCGACGATTTGTTCACAGACCGCCTGTTCGGAAGGACACTGTTGGCGGATTCGCCGGCAGTGTTCCGCAATATCCGGATCGTCCAGCAGGCGTTGCAGTTTATCTCCCAGCTTGTCCATGTCGCTTTCCTGCAGCCATTCGCCGCATTTCATGGCGGTTACCCGGCGGGCGTTGTCGAATTGATCAAAGGCGCTGGGAATAACCAATTGGGGGATCCCGGCCGCGAAAGCTTGCGCCATCGTGCCAATGCCGCCGTGATGGATAATGGCGGCGCATCGATGCAGGTATTGGCCCAGATTAATATGGCTCTCGGCACGAACCCCCGTATCGTCGGCCAGCTCATGGTACGGCTGGCCGACGATCAGGCACTGGTAGCCGCGTTGCCGGATTTTTTTCACCAGCGCGATTGCCAGCGGGCGTTTGGTGCTGAGCGCCCAACTGGGCATGAAAACCACCGTGCGTTCACGCGCGATAAACTGAGCCAGGTCATCATCCTGTTGATTATCCAGCAGGTTGAACAACGGAAAACCAACCTGACGAACATGAGCCGGCCAGTCTGGCAATGGCGAGGCAAACCATTGCGGAAACAGGCACAGCAACGCCGCATCGGTGCGATGCGTCCATGATGTCAGGACACGTTCGATACGCGGCAACCCCAACTGGATTCTGAACGCATTAATAAAAGGCGCCAGTTGGCGGTCGGCCAGATATTTCTCGGCGAGATACAAAAACAGACGGCGTAGGCGCATCGGTAATCGGCGAACCCACATCAGTTGCCGATGGTAGGGCGGATCGTAGCTGGAGATAAACGTCGACGGCGTGACGCGAACCGGAATGACGCAGCATCCACGGGTTTCGCTGAACATTTTGGCGGTGAAGGACCACAGCGAGGTGAGAATGACGGAGGAGTGGTCTACCCAGGGCACTAGGGCGTCATAGGCTGGTTGCTGCTGCGCGTT
The DNA here is from genome assembly GCF_002812485.1 of Dickeya fangzhongdai. Lineage (NCBI taxonomy): Bacteria > Pseudomonadati > Pseudomonadota > Gammaproteobacteria > Enterobacterales > Pectobacteriaceae > Dickeya > Dickeya fangzhongdai. The sequence continues at coordinate 3,252,659 of NZ_CP025003.1, read as the reverse complement.
CATGAAATTGACCATTTCATTGAAGGCGGATTGGTGATGCCACAAGCGTTGCGAATTGACGGCTCGTAAATAATCTTCGCTGGTGCCGACTGAAATAAAATTAAGCCCTCTTTCTTTTGCGGTTTGCTCAAAATAAGGATTGGTACAAAGATAAACATCCAGTCCGGCATTCTTCAATGCTTCACCTATTTTGATGAAGGGATAAACATCCCCGGCCGAGCCAAGCGTGGACAGAAATACCCTCATGATTCCCTCCCTGAATCCAGAAATAACGGGTGTGCTCTTATCCCTGAGCTGTGTTTATTGCGGTAATGAATGGTGGTGCGGATTGATGTTTTTTAACTGTCTCCATCGTTGCGTTTCTTGCCCGATGGGCGGCGGCTGCGCTGAAGGCAATCGTCACGTCCAGAGTGACGTCGCGTCGCACCGCGCTTATCGTCATCTGGCTGCAATAATAAACATCGGTTGGGTTGTGTGTTATCGCGAGTATAGGTGAGGCTGTGCACGACTGTACAGGTATTATTTCCCCCGTATGTTTTTAATATCAATCTGGTGTTGGTTCGTTATTTGTATATAGAAATAAAATAGTAAATTGAAAAATAACACCAATAGATTATCACCTTGGTTTTTTTATTATGAGATAAAGAGAGTAAAACTAATCGGATGACTATTATCTGATTTTCATCATGCACGATCGTGGAAAGACGTCATGACTCGCTTGCATTATGATTAGCCTGCCAGATGCGGCAGTCCTGATACCGTGGCATTGTTGATTACTGGTCTGTCGTTGGCGCTGACCGGTGGGGGCGCTCCGTGTTCCATAAAGGAAAACGCCTCGCGATTCTTTCGAATTGCAAGGCGTTGAATTTGGCTCCTCTGACTGGACTCGAACCAGTGACATACGGATTAACAGTCCGCCGTTCTACCGACTGAACTACAGAGGAATCGCTAAGTGGTGTGGATGATAGCGATAGCCTGACAGCTTGTCAAAGCATGTTAACGCCAGGTGCGACTGTTTGCTGAACTTATAACCAAATGATTGAAATTGCTGCGGTAGTCGGCGCTTTTCATGTCGGGTGAACCGTTGAACTCGTGAGCGAGTGCACTTTCAGATAGCAACGATTGCACCGTTTTGGTGCATGAAAATCCTGACGCCAGGATCCGGTGGACAGCGATAGGGGGATTAGTATTGTTACTGTCACCGCTATCACCATTGCTTTTACTTATTTTTAAGCGGGTTAAGCCACCGCCACACTTTTTTTGATGATAGAGAAATGATCTGGCGCGCTTCTTGCTACTACTTAGTCGTAACTATTCAGGAGGTACACATGAATCTGAGACGACTCAAATACTTTGTGAAAATCGTTGATATCGGCAGCCTGACCCAGGCCGCTGAAATGTTGCATATCGCGCAACCAGCGCTGAGCCAGCAAGTTGCCACGCTTGAAAGCGAAATGGAGAAGCAACTGCTGGTCCGTAGTCGTCGTGGCGTGACGCCGACTGAAGCGGGCAAAATTCTGTATTCACATGCACAAACCATTTTGAATCAGTGTGAACAGGCTAAGCACGCAGTGAATGGTGTACGGCAAACGGTAAGCGTCTAATCGGGTACGGTCAGCTACATCATCGGGCGTAGCTGACCGTATTGGTTAGGGGTTGTTTTAATGCGTCACGCCAGGGCGTTGACTCTGCGACGGCGAATAAACTGATAGGCGATAGCCAGAACCACAAACCACACCGGCGTAACCATCAGCGCCTGCAAGGTATCCGGCTGCAATGTCAGCAGTACCATCACGAAAGCAAAGAAAGCCAGACATACCCAGCTCATTACGATTCCCCATGGCATTTTGTATGCAGAGGTTTGGTGCAACTGCGGCCGGTTCCGGCGGTACACCAGATAAGAACACAGAATGATACTCCACACGAACATGAACAGAATGGCGGACACGGTGGTGACCAGCGTGAAAACCGTCATGACGTTAGGAATTAAATAGATCAGTACGACGCCGGAAAGCAGGCACAGGCACGAGAAAAACAGCCCTGCCGAGGGTACCGCCCGTTTTGACAACCGACCGAAACGCGCCGGCGCATCGCCTTGTCTGGCCAGCCCAAACAGCATGCGGCTGGTTGAGAATACCCCGCTGTTGGCCGACGACGCGGCGGAAGTCAGCACGACAAAATTAATAACGCTGGCGGCGGCCGGCAAGCCGACTAACACAAACATCTCCACAAATGGGCTGCGGTCTGCTGCAATGTGGCTCCACGGCGTAACCGACATAATCATCATCAGCGCAAACACATAAAACATAATGATACGTATCGGTATGGCGTTGATTGCGCGCGGCAGAACCACCTTCGGGTTTTTGGTTTCCGCTGCCGTGGTGCCGACCAGCTCAATACCGACAAAGGCAAACACGGCTATCTGAAAGCCGGCGAAAAAGCCGCTGAGTCCTTTAGGAAACATACCGCCGTCCTGCCAGAGATTGGTCACGGATGCCACCGCGCCGGAAGGCGATGTAAATTGCATGATAACCAGAACCGCACCAATCACGATCAGCGCGACGATGGCGACAATCTTGATCATGGCGAACCAGAACTCCATTTCGCCAAACAGTTTGACGGTGGCCAGATTTAAGGTCAGCAGCAGCAGGACGCATAACAGGGAACTGATCCACTGCGACAGATCCGGAAACCAGAATTGTGCATAAGCGCTGATGGCGACGACATCGGCAATGCCGGTCACGACCCAGCAAAACCAGTAAGTCCAGCCGGTAAAAAAACCGGCCCACGGACCCAGCAGGTCGGCGGAGAAGTCGCTGAACGATTTGTAGTTGAGGTTGGAGAGCAGTAACTCGCCCATCGCGCGCATAACAAAGAACAGCATGAACCCGATGATCATATAAACGAAGATAATTGATGGGCCGGCAAGGCTGATGGTTTTCCCTGATCCCATGAACAGGCCGGTACCGATGGCGCCGCCGATGGCAATCAACTGAATATGGCGGTTGGTTAGATTGCGCCGCAGATCGCTATGCCCGGTGGCGTCCGGGACGTGATGCGTTTGTTCTGTCATGTAATGTGATTTCCGGATTGTGTCTGCCAGGGTGAGGGCGTTTGTCAGGTCTCGCCCATTACCCATGTGATATAAGAAGTTAGAATGGTTAATAGTAACACGGTATTCTTCTCATGATGAGTTGAGGCGTAATTCCTGTCACTTCGGTACGTGCTTCACGCGGTGGTGAATTTATATCCATGAATCAATCGGAAGACGAACGGTAGCCCGTGCGAGAGAACAAAATAGTGATAGGTTACAATGTGTTCGCCGATTCCCCTGTCTGCAAAAAAATAAGATGAACTATTTGACAGATGGCGTTAAGAAGAGAATAATCCGTCCCCGTTGGGTCGTTAGCTCAGTTGGTAGAGCAGTTGACTCTTAATCAATTGGTCATAGGTTCGAGCCCTATACGACCCACCAACACTTCCTTTCATTCGTGCTAATGTATTTATTCCCGCAGAAACATTTTTTCACTATTTAATTTCCAGCTTGATTACTCTGTAGGTCTATTCTGATTAAAGAATACTATTCCCAAATAGATCACAATTACTAAGTTTTTATCTTGTCATTTATCTGGTAATAACCGGATTTGTTGACGAAATATAAATCATAGTGTCAACATTCGCGCATTGTTGCGTTTATTTTTGCTTGTTTATTGTGCGGGGAAAACGGTTCATACCCATCGGACAATAGCGGATTACGCTGATGTCCGATGAGCTTTGATTAGCGGCGATAGACTGTTTTGATTTGCTTAATAGTGGTGCCGAATATTTCCGCCTGTGCAGGGTCTTCCAGTTGGGCAATGTATTTTTCCATGCTGACGATAACCTTGCCTGCATCAGCCTGACCAATGGATTTCAGCATCAACGTCATCAGCACTTTCAGGCAGCTAACTTCATGCGCCAACGTTTCGGGTGTGGAGGCTGTCGGAAAGTCGTTGTTGTTCATAGTGTCTCCTGTAACAAACGGAAGCCGGCGTGGTGGAGCCAGAGACTGGTTCTGTGCAGCACACACGCCGGCGACATAACAAAATTTGGCTTTATTATACCATAGGTGCCAATGCATCTGGTCAGGAAAATAACCACTCAGCCCCATTAAGTTGTATTCTTTTTATCTGTTTATGCCACATTCTGCCTATATTTTGTTAACGTGTTTTTGGCTTTTAAATGCGTTTGATTAGATACATTGCAACTTTTATATGGATATTTTGGGGCAGGTGTATTATTTGTAGTAAACAGTCGGTGCGGCAAAGTGACAAGAGCGTTACAATGATGGAAAAGAAAGCAATCGCGCACCTAATTGCCTGTACTTACAAAACTTGATAATCTATTGATTAAATTTAGAATTTGACATTTTTCAGACAGTGAAGCTGTCTGTTTCTCTAAAAAACCAGGTTGGAAATATGAATACTGTGATGGAAGTGAGTTCCGCGTCTGATGCACAGTCGCTATCATTCAGGAACTTAGAGAATATACCACATGGTAGAATAAAAAATACATTTTTAATTAAAAAGTGTATTCATTTTTTCTAAACCACGTAGTACCACCTGCAACAAACTCGTCTGTAAGTGTTACTCTTTTTGGAGAATTGTTCTTTGATTAGCGTTTTTCTTGTTGATGACCATGAACTGGTGCGAGCAGGGATACGGCGCATTCTTGACGATATTAAAGGCCTCAAGGTTGTTGGTGAGGCGCAGTGCGGTGAAGATGCGGTCAGATGGTGCCGTAATAACAGTGCGGACGTTGTGCTGATGGATATGAACATGCCAGGAATCGGCGGTCTTGAGGCAACACGCAAAATTGTACGATTTTCCCCTGAAATTAAAGTTATAATGCTAACGATTTACACAGAGAACCCGTTACCTGCTAAAGTGATGCAGGCGGGGGCAGCGGGCTACCTTAGCAAGGGCGCCACGCCGGAAGAGGTGATATGCGCCATCCGCTCTGTGCATGCCGGCAAACGATATATTGCGTCGGATATCGCTCAGCAAATGGCGTTGAGCCAACTGGAGCCGCAGACAGAAACGCCGCTGGAGTGTCTGTCTGAACGCGAATTGCAGATTATGATGATGATCACCAAAGGGCAAAAAGTGACGGAGATCTCCGATCAACTCAACCTTAGCCCGAAAACGGTCAACAGCTATCGTTACCGAATGTTCAGTAAGCTGAACATTAACGGCGATGTGGAGCTGACGCATCTGGCGATTCGCCACGGTTTATTTAGTGCGGAGACATTGATTAGTAGTGACTGAACGTTTTGACGCCCAGGCTTTTCTGAAGACCGTAACCAGTCAGCCTGGGGTTTATCGTATGTACGATGCCAGCGACACGGTGATCTACGTCGGTAAAGCCAAAGATCTGAAAAAACGCCTTTCCAGTTATTTTCGTGCTCATGTCGCCAGCCGTAAAACAGAGGCTTTGGTGAAAAGTATCCGGCAGATCGATGTGACGATCACGCATACTGAAACCGAAGCCCTGTTGCTTGAGCACAACTACATCAAACGCTATCAGCCGCGTTACAATGTGCTGTTGCGTGACGATAAGTCCTACCCAATGATTTTCCTCAGCGGGGATACGCATCCCCGCCTGTCGGTTCACCGCGGCGCCAAGCACGCCAAGGGCGAATACTTCGGCCCGTTTCCCAATGGCAATGCCGTGCGCGAAACCCTGATGCTTTTGCAAAAGCTGTTCCCCATTCGTCAGTGTGAAAACAGCGTCTACCGCAACCGCTCGCGTCCTTGCCTGCAGTATCAGATCGGCCGTTGTCTGGGGCCGTGCGTGAGCGGTCTGGTCAGTGAGGAAGAGTATCAGCGCCAGGTCGAGTATGTGCGTCTCTTTCTGTCCGGCAAAGATCAGCAGGTGTTGACCCGCCTGATCGATCGCATGGAAACGGCAAGCAGGGAATTGCGATTTGAGGAAGCCGCGCGTATTCGCGATCAGATCCAGGCGGTGCGGCGGGTGACCGAAAAGCAGTTTGTCTCCGGCGACGGCGATGATCTTGACGTGATCGGTGTAGCATTTGAAGCCGGAATGGCGTGTGTGCACGTGCTCTTTATCCGTCAGGGTAAAGTGTTGGGCAGTCGCAGCTATTTCCCTAAAGTTCCGGGAGGAACAGAGCTGGCGGAAGTGGTGCAGACGTTTGTCGGCCAGTTCTATTTGCAGGGTAGTGTTTCCCGCACCTTACCGTCTGACATCCTGCTGGACTTCTCGCTGCCGGAACATCAGTTGCTGGCCGAGTCTCTGACCGAACAGGCCGGCCGCAAGATCCAGATTCAAACCCGGCCGCGTGGTGACCGCGCACGCTATCTTAAACTGGCGCGCACCAACGCCCATACGGCATTGACAACGAAGTTGTCGCAGCAATCGACGGTCCAACAGCGCCTGGCTGCGCTGGCGTCTGTTCTTGGGATCGAAAAAATCAACCGTATGGAATGTTTCGATATCAGTCATACCATGGGGGAACAGACCGTGGCGTCCTGTGTCGTGTTCAATGCGGATGGGCCGCTGCGTTCGGAGTATCGCCGCTACAATATCTCCGGTATCACGCCGGGCGATGACTATGCCGCCATGAATCAGGTGCTCCGGCGTCGGTATGGCAAGTCGATTGACGAAGGCAAGATTCCTGATGTTATCGTGATTGACGGCGGCAAAGGGCAACTGGCGCAGGCCAAGGACGTCTTTGCGTCATTACAGGTGCCCTGGGACAAATCACGCCCTTTACTGCTGGGGGTCGCGAAAGGCAGCGATCGCAAGGCCGGGCTGGAGACGCTGTTCTTCGAAGCGACAGGCGAGGGGGTAGCATTGCCTGCCGATTCGCCGGCGTTGCACGTAATTCAGCATATTCGTGACGATTCGCATAACCATGCCATCAGTGGTCACCGCAAACAGCGTGCTAAAGTAAAAAGTACCAGTTCGCTGGAGACCATCGAAGGGGTGGGACCGAAGCGGCGGCAGATGTTATTGAAATACATGGGCGGATTACAGCCGCTGATGAACGCCAGCGTGGAAGACATCGCCAACGTACCGGGAATTTCGCATGCGTTGGCAGAAAAAATCTTTCATGCATTGAAACACTAGAGGCAATGTAGCAACATAACCCTATTATCTTTCGGGCCAGACAGTTACCCAGACGCTATGCGATTTAATATACCAACGTGGCTTACCCTGTTTCGTGTTGTACTAATCCCATTCTTTGTGCTGGCGTTTTACCTGCCATTCAACTGGGCACCAATGGTATGTGCGGGCATCTTTGTCTTTGCGGCGGTGACAGACTGGTTTGACGGTTTTCTTGCCCGCCGGTGGAAACAAACCACGCGTTTTGGCGCCTTTCTGGACCCTGTGGCCGACAAGGTCATGGTGGCGGTTGCGCTGGTGCTGGTGGCTGAGCATTATCATTCCTGGTGGATTACGCTGCCCGCCGCCACGATGATTGCCCGTGAAATCATCATTTCTGCATTGCGCGAGTGGATGGCGGAGCTGGGTAAACGCAGCAGCGTGGCGGTGTCCTGGATTGGTAAAATCAAAACCACGGCACAGATGGTCGCGCTGGTCGGTTTGCTGTGGCGGCCTGAACGCATGGTGGAGGCCGCTGGCGTGGCGGCGCTGTATGTGGCCGCGGTGCTAACGTTTTGGTCGATGTTTCAGTATTTGAGCGCTGCCTGGCGCGATTTGCTTGAACATTGATCGCCTCGCCTTAAAAAACAGCAAACGATTCAGGTGGGATGATAATTTTATTGACTCACTGCGTCAGGTAAGTAGAATGCACCGCATCGACAGCGACACAGTTTATTGAAAACGCTTGATAAACAAGATGTTCTGTAGAATGCGGGAATAGCTCAGTTGGTAGAGCACGACCTTGCCAAGGTCGGGGTCGCGAGTTCGAGTCTCGTTTCCCGCTCCAAATCGATTTAGCAGTAGCATCAAGGTAAGGCGCGTTGGCAGAGTGGCCATGCAGCGGATTGCAAATCCGTCCACCTCGGTTCGACTCCGGGACGCGCCTCCAAAATCTGAGCCCAGATGGTGGAATCGGTAGACACAAGGGATTTAAAATCCCTCGGCGTTCGCGCTGTGCGGGTTCAAGTCCCGCTCTGGGCACCATGTGCTAACGCCTTGTAATATAAGAAAATAATTAAAAGAACATGACCGCCACGAGGCGGTTTTTTTGTGCCTGTAATTTGGCAAGTGGCGCCCAAATGGCGGCAGAGTGGCAGCGCCCGTTTTTCGGGTATAAAAAAGGCGGCCTCCGGTAAGCCGCTATTGCTAACTATGGTTGAATAATTAGCGTCTGCTCAGGTCGTTAGTGCTGCTGTGGTATCTTTCAGTGGATTGTCATGTCTTTGCACCGCTTGTTATTCAGCGCATAATCGCCGACGTTTTTGGCTATATACCCTGCTGCGTCGCCTTTAAAGCGGTGCTTATAGTCAAAACGGTTTTCCATGCGTTCGGTTCAGCGATTGAGCGGGGGAAAGGCATATAAACGCTGAGAATAACAACAGGCATTCACTGGTTACCTGTGATAATGCTTTATTCGGAATAGTCTTAGCGATATGCTGCGTTCATTGACAATAAAAAGGAGTCTTTATGCTTCAGAATTACTTTTATGATCAGCATGATGTCGCAAGAAGTGATGAAGAGAAAAGAGAAATAGTCATTTCAGCTATACTCGAAATCATCAAAGAAGGCGCCAGCGAAAGTGGAGTGCAAGCCGCTCTGGATGCGATCGGTAGTAGAATCACCGAGACTGCCGATATCATTCAGCGTGCGCTAGAGAATGATTAATTACTAAAACGATTGTGGCCGCCCCTCGGGCGGTTTTTTATTGCCGTCACGACAGGTCTATTTAATATGTAGCCACCGGGTCGAAACGTGAACAGCCCGCTACCGCCATCCCTGAAAACCAGACCTGATTTAGGCTGAAAGCTATGAGCGACTGGCTTGAATGGGAATACCTCAATTTCCTGGCTCGGTCGCCCTGACATCCCGGTCTGAAACTTCGTTTTCCAACTTTGCCTTCCTATGATTCATCTTGCCTCAAGGGCGGAGATCATTGCGTTGCCGCTACGGTATCCCTAGTGCCTGATTGATTCCCTGAAGCTACCGTAGCGCTGGGCGTTGCATCGCTTTTTGCCTGACAGGTAATAATGGTATCCACCTGGTCGGCGCAAGTCGCCAGCGCGGCTTCGGTTTCATCCAGCAGGCTGTTCAGCTCACCGTTGGTTTGTGGACTGGCTGCCGGGAACCGGCAGGGCGTCAGTCTGGGACAGCCATTCACGGTAAGCACGGCCACCTGCGAAGGTGGGGCGCTGACGCAGCCGGATAATATCAGCAGGCAGATCAGTGTCAGCCCAGCGTTTAAGCGCTTCGTTCTCATGTTGTAACCTCATCACCACTTTTTGCCGTTCAGAGAGCGCCGCCTGAGTCTCGGCGGCCATGTCGCGCAGTCGTGCCTGTTCACGGTTGTTGCGTTCAGCCTGTTCGGACAACGTTTTCAACTGGCCGGATTTTTCATCCAGCGCTGTCTGTTGTAACGACAGTGTCTGCGCTTGCTGGTCGGTTAACTGACGAGCGTTGTGCAGCCGCCAGGACTGCACGCCGACCCCTGCGCTAAGCGCAATCATGATGACTGCGATGATCATGGCGCTTTTCATGCCAGTTTCCCGCCCGCTTGCTGGTACACGGCGACCAGCCGTTCGGTGTTATGCTCGCGCTGACCGTAGCCTGCTCCCGGCAGTGAGGCCCAGATGTTGTTGCACCGGGTAATGGCGCTGGTAAGCCGGCCTTGCGTAATGTCGTCCAACGCACGCTGTTCCCGAATTAGTTGGATAGCCAGCGTATCCTGCGAATCGGGTCCGAAATCCGGCAACGCCAACTGGGTCTTGTAGGTTGGCCAGTAGCGGTAGAGCTGCTGATAGCGTCCGGCTGCCGTGGAGCGCTGCCCCTGCTTGTTGAAGATTTTTCCCGGACGACCATTGGCGAATGGATGATCCCGGTAGTCGGTGAAAATCTCTGGTTTGCCATCAATCCCGGTGACAATCACGTCGTAACCACGATTACAGGTGAGCGGATGCGTTGCGGTTCCTTCGGAAAAGGCCAGCATGTCCAAAAACGCAATAAGGTTAGGGTTATTGAGCATCGTTATTTTTCTCCGGTGTGCTTTTTTTGCCCAGTTGGCGAACGCGGCGTTGAATAAGCAGTTCGATAGTCTGGTAGCCAGCGATGCCCAGTGCGGCGCCGATACCATTGATAGCGACGGGCGACAGGTCAGGGAACTGTACCAGTGCGATGCCTGCCATCATTGAGACAAAACCTCCCAGCATTACGCGACCAATAAACAGCCGCAGTGTGATGGGCTCACTGCCCGCCAGCACTTTGCCGACGGCAATCAGCGTGCCGATGATAAATAGAGAGACGATGCTTTTATCTGTTTCATTCATGAGTGAGTCCAGTCGTTGGTTTTTCAGGCAGAGTAATAACTGCGGAGATAACAGGATGTTTTCACGCGTTGTCTCGCGTTATATGCCCGTCATTAAACCAGTTGACGTATGGCGGTGGCAGCGATGGGTGATGGCTCAGTTATCAGCAAACACGGGGATGCTGGATGCGGTAATGAGGGGATGAACAGTTGATGTTGTCAGTCATGGTGATAGTAAGGCATTCGTGCGGCAATATCTTTATCTGCTATTAAATATAATGGTTATTCTATTCACATATATAATGATGCTCTCATTTCTGAATTAATACACTAATAATGTGATTTTTATTTAGATAAGCGAGAAATGGCTTTTTTTGTATTTTGCTTGATGCTTTATCACGGTGTATGCGCCATGAATGGCATATGTATCTTTAACAACCGCATACCATTCAGTTGCGGTCGGTATTCATATACCGTAAACGTAGTATACTCACGCTACCTCAATATGCAGGATGCAATGTACTCAGAACAGCTTCTGTTCAAGGAAAACCGAAGGAATGGTACCCTTCCAACGTAATTTTTCACAGTGACAAGCTGATTCATTGGCTATCGATTTTAGATGTAGCGGATCGCAGCCTTTTCCCCGCCTGACGACATTTGCTGGAGTATGCATCTTGAGGCCGATGGATAGATGATTTTTACAACATCATGAGGCAAAGGATGAAATATTTAAATTGTTTTATCAGTACCGGGTTAGCAGCATTTTTTCTGGTAAATAGCACATCAGTTATGGCAGCGGATTGCAGTTCGGATCTCACCAGCGGAATTAGCACCAAGCGTATTTATTATGTTGCGCCGAATGGCAACAGCAGCAATAACGGCAACAGCTTTAATTCTCCGATGAGTTTTTCTGCCGCTATGGCGGCGGTTAACCCCGGCGAGTTGATTCTATTGAAACCGGGAACCTATACCATTCCTTATACTCAGGGTAAAGGGAATACGATTACATTCAATAAATCCGGGAAAGAGGGCGCGCCAATTTATGTGGCCGCCGCCAATTGCGGCCGGGCGGTATTTGACTTCTCATTCCCGGACAGTCAATGGGTACAGGCGTCTTACGGGTTTTATGTGACCGGCGACTACTGGTATTTCAAAGGGGTAGAGGTAACACGAGCCGGCTATCAGGGGGCTTATGTAATTGGTAGCCATAATACCTTTGAGAATACGGCATTCCATCATAACCGTAATACCGGACTTGAAATCAATAACGGCGGTTCATACAACACGGTAATTAATTCGGATGCCTACCGTAACTATGATCCCAAGAAGAACGGCAGTATGGCCGATGGATTTGGACCGAAACAAAAACAAGGTCCGGGTAACCGTTTTGTTGGTTGTCGCGCCTGGGAAAACTCGGATGATGGATTTGACTTGTTTGACAGTCCGCAGAAAGTGGTGATTGAAAACAGTTGGGCTTTCCGTAATGGCATCAATTACTGGAATGACAGCGCGTTCGCCGGCAATGGCAATGGGTTTAAACTGGGCGGAAATCAGGCGGTTGGCAATCATCGTATTACCCGCTCTGTCGCATTTGGCAATGTGAGCAAAGGCTTTGACCAGAACAATAACGCTGGTGGCGTTACGGTGATAAATAACACGTCATATAAAAACGGCATTAATTATGGTTTCGGGAGCAAAGTTCAGTCAGGGCAGAAACATTACTTCCGTAATAACGTGTCGCTGTCTGCTTCTGTAACGGTCAGTAATGCGGATGCGAAGTCCAACTCATGGGATACGGGGCCGGTGGCTTCCGCGTCCGATTTCGTCAGCCTGGACACTTCTCTTGCTACCGTATCTCGTGACAATGACGGCACCTTGCCGGAAACTTCATTATTCCGTTTGTCGGCTAGCTCAAAGCTGATTAATGCGGGGACGAAAGAGAGCGATATCAGCTATTCAGGCAGTGCACCGGATTTAGGCGCTTTTGAACGCAATTAAGTGACGGATGTTATATATCAGGGCTGCAATCGTGCAGCCCTGTTTTTGATGTGAAGCAAATTAATCAATCAGTTACAGCTACCAACCTGCGCCCAGGAGGCGTCGCTGCCCGGAACGGATGAGGTGTACCAGTTTGCGGTGTAAAGGTTGCCTTTATAGACGATCGATTGGCCCGCTTCATTATGGCTGGGCTGCCCGCCCGCCCAGTCTTTGCTGGCCCAGTTGGGGTAAACGTTGACATTGGCGCAATCGGCGGTGGCCGATGTGTCGGTTGTGGCAGGTTCATCAACGGTGGGGCTGGTGGTGGTATCAGTTGATGGATCGGTTGTTGCGCTGGCGGCGTTACCCACTTTGTATGGCCAGCTTTGAATGATCGATTTTACTTTTTTGCCAGACTCGGTCAGGTTTTTAGAGTCCGGATAATAAGTTGATGCTCCTTCGTTTTTATCATTCAACGCCCAGTTTGCGTTGCTGATATTGTTATCTCGCATAAACGTTACCCAGGCGTCGGTCTCCGTCTGGTTCACTCCGCCATTGCCGTCCGCATTAACTGCGCCCCACTCGGTGACGAAAAGTGCAATACCGTTATTTAACGCCTGGCGTGCTTTATTGCGTAATGATTCGCCATGGGTTCCGGCGTAGAAATGCAGCGTATAGGCGATATTCTTGCCGTTGATCGGATCGCGCGAGGCTTCATCAACGTTTTGCGACCAACTGGGCGTGCCGACAATAATCAGGTTATCCGGATCAATGGCGCGAATGGCGGAAATCACGGCTTCGGCATAAGGTTTAATGGTATTGCTCCATGATACCTGAAGCGGTTCGTTGTAGATTTCATAGATGACATTCGGCTTGTTGCCATATTTACGCGCCATTTCCTGGAAGAAGCGGATAGCTTCACTGCGATTGTTTTCTGCAGAATGCGAGTGCCAGTCAATAATGACATACATATCGTTGGCAATTGCGGCATCCACCACTTTTTCAACTTTGGCCTTGTTGCCAGCCGGGTCCTGAAGATAACCACCGCTTTCCTGAACGCCCATGGCGGCGCGAACAATACTGGATTTCCAGTCTTTTTTCAGCGAAGCAACGGTATCGGCCGTGTAGAATTTTTCGCCGCCCCAGCCATTATTACTCCAGAATAAGCTATTGCCGGCAAAACTCTTGGCTTTTTCACCTGCGTAGATTTTATTACCGTTGACGGATAGCGGCTCAACACTCGCCCAGGCATTACTGGAAAGGCAGGCAAGGCTTAATCCTAAACAGGCGCAAGACAGAAACAGCTTTTTACGTGGGGGGTGTTTTTTGCTATCGATAGCGGTATTTTTATCCAAATAAGAGAGAGGCATAAATGAATCTCCATTTCATATGACTATGAGTCAGTGGTAACTGTAAATAGAATATGTGGCTGGTTTTATTCTATTCAGTCGGCGTGTTCATCAATATTGCAATACCTGCATATGATGAAACTCTCTAGGTTATAGTGGATTTTCTACAGTAGATCCAGATGCCCGATTCATTCTCGGAATTTTCAATACGCTCTTTGCCGATTATGTGGATTATCATAGCGAATGCGTAATCGTGTTATTTTCCTGATGATGCCCTGTGGTTTCCTAAAATATTCACTGGGAGGAATAAACTGACGATATAAGGCGATGAAAAAGAGTAATTGTGCTGTTTTATTAATGCTTGATGAGGAAGAGGGAAGACCGCAGCAGGGATAATAAGCTCCGCTGCTGCGGTGACTGGTGAATTACACACCCAGTTTTTTGTGATACTCGGCGCGGGTTTTTTTCAGTTCATCCGTAGCGGCTTTGGCTTCCTGCAGTTTGCCTGCATCAACCAGCGCGATAGCCGCGTCGATTTGCTTCAGCAGTTTTTCCAGACCTTCGTTAAACACTGCGCTATTCGGGCTTTTATTGAACTCCGGATCTGCTTTGGCCTTGGTCGCATGGGCTTTCAGATTCAGCAGATCTGCTTTCAGCGTGGCGGCGTCATTAGCGCTGGAAGCGCTTTTGTAGCTTTTCGCCATGGCGCCCATTTCGTCTTTGACGGCGGCCTGGCTGGTGAACGGCAAGGCTACAGTAGACGCCGCGATTGCCAGACCGATAGCCATAATTGTTTTTTTCATTGCTCACTCCTGTTAGTTAGCCAGATGGCGGGGTTTATACCCTTATTAGTTTTCGGCAGTATTCACGACCCAATATGTATGGTCAAATGGATTTTATATTGCAGGATAATGATAATTATTAAAAATAAAGAAAATCGTGACACTTTCTTAGTCAAATGATTAGCCGCTGTGATGATTTTTTTCTTATTGAAATATTGAACGTCGTATTCCTAAATACGTTTTTGAGGATGCTGATTTTCTTACCTGTCCTGGTTAACCGTAGGTTTGTAGCGCCATAACCATTTACCGCTGACCATGCGGTGATAAAACAGCGCTCCACGGACGATCCAGTCAAAAAACATCCCCATCCAAACGCCGATCACCCCAAATCCCAGCATAATGCCCAGAATATAACCGGCTATCACCCGGCACCCCCACATACCAGCCAGCGCGACCCACATAGTATAGCTGGCATCTTTGGCTCCCTTCAGGCCGGCGGGTAGTACCCAGGATGCGGCCCATATAGGCATGAACAACGCATTCAGCCAGATCAACTGTTTAACCACGGTAATCACATCGGGTTCGTTGGTATACATTGAGGCCATCAATCCGGCGGTAGGCACAGAGAGTAATGCCAGTGCGCACAAACCAACATTGGAAAGCCAGAAGATGTACTTCAGTTGCCGTTCCGGTTGCATGCGTTGTCCTTTACCCAGACGTGACCCGACAATGATGGTCGAGGTCGAACCCAGGGCGTTACCTGGCAGGTTGATCAGCGCGACGATTGAAAAGGCAATAAAGTTGCCTGCGATGACCTCGGTCCCCATGCCGGCGACAAAGCGTTGGGTGATCAACTTCCCCACATTAAACATGACCGATTCGATGCTGGCCGGAATACCGATGCTGAGCACCTCATAGAGAATCGTGGTGGTGAACGGCGCGAAGTAACTCTGAAACGGGATGCGCAGCGCGCCGTTGAAGCCTTTGGTCAGCGCGAGCACGACGCATAACGCGCCCAGATAGCGAGAGAGCGTGATCCCCAGCCCCGCGCCAATGAACCCCACGCCTTTCCATGAGGCCACGCCGTAAATCAATACGCCGCTGAGCAGAATATTCAGGATATTCATCCCGATATTGATGATCATCGGCAAGCGGGTGTTGCCGGCGCCGCGTAATGCGCCGCAACCGACCAGCGTGATAGCCAGCGCCGGGTAACCCCATACGGTAAGGCGCAGGAATGTCAGCGCCAGTGATTTCACGGCCGGCTCGGCATTATAGGCAATCAGGTCGATAATGACTTGACCGGCAAATTCCACCAGCACCACCAGCAGCAGGGAGATCAGCACCAATAATGAGATCGATTGCCGTGCGGCTTGCCGGGCCTGTTTACGATTACGCTGACCAAGACTGAACGCCACCACGACGGCAGTCCCCAACGCGACTGCGGTGAAAAACGCAATAATCAACATGTTGAAGCTGTCCGCCAGCCCTACGGCGGCCATGGCTTCTTTGCCCAGCCAGCTAACCAGGAAGGTGCTGAATATCCCCATCAGCACCACACACAGCCCTTCGATAAAAATGGGAACCGCTAATGGCGTAATTTCCCGCCAGAACAGGACTCGATTGGAATGACGTTTTTTGTACCAGGCGGTGTTTCTCAATGTACTCAACAGCTGTTTGGCTGTATTCAAAATCATGTTACCTATCTTCGTATCACAGGCGGAAGGAGGACAAATGTCGCGAGCCTTTTTCATCACGAACTGAGCGTGTTCCGCGTCTAAACCAGAGTGCAGTCGCCGGCAAGCGTAAACCGAGATCAGACAGGCTTGCGTTATACCGTGAACATAGCGGTTGAATTGCATGTTCATAAAACTATTCACCGTGGTGATTATAAAAGTATGTTGGGCAAGGTGGAGTCGGTGATATCAGAAAAACAGCAATTCAGATGAAACGATGTTTTAAAAGTATGCGGCGATATATTCATCTGTCAGTGGCGCGAATGCAGTGCTGATGTGCCGTGTATGCCGATGGACAAAAACTGAGAAATTCCCTATTCGTCCGGCTATTCACGCTATATATATTCCTTATGGTTTCCATTCATTACAAAGGTCGTACCATGTCTAAATCCTCTTTTTCAGCACTGGCGATGGTGCTGGCTACCTCTGTTTTTTCGGCTTCGGTTCCGGTATTGGCAGAACCCGGAGGAAAAGGGCCGGGTAATGGCGGATTCGATTATCAATCGCAACGCGATAACCCTCGCCAACAGGGAGGACACCCAGGGGCTGCCCGTTCATCAATGCCCGACGATGGCGGGCGATCGCCGGATCATAATCGCTTCTCATATAATGATGCGCGGCGTCTTGCCGTCGATCATGGCTTTACCGGTTATCGTGGGCTTCCTCCCGGCGTTGCGAAGAATCTGTCCAGAGGGAAACCGCTGCCGCCGGGGATTGCACGCCGTGCCGTGCCCCCTGAAATGCTGCGTGGGTTGCCGTCTTACCCGGGGTATGAGTGGCGGATTGTCGGTAAGGACCTGGTATTGATTGCGATCAGCACGGCGGTAGTGACCACCATTATCAACGGTGTGTTTGACTGATGGCCGCGTCTGGAGCGTGAGCGTGAAATAGAAATAAAGGAAAAGAGATGTTCAGTCATATCATCCTCGGCGCCCGGGATATCGACCTTATGGTCCGTTTCTATGCTGCTATTTTGGAGGAACTTGGTTTTGTCCCGGTTGAGGAAGAGCCTGGCGGCCCGGCAGGGCAAGGGTGGCATATCCCGGGGCGGCGTTGGCCGCAGTTTTATGTGCAGGTCCCGTTCAATGGTTTGCCGGCGACCTGGGGAAATGGCACGCAGGTCAGCTTCGCTGTCAGCTCGCCGCAGGCTGTACGTCACGTTTGGCAAACCGCGTTATCGCTGGGAGGCGCGGATGAAGGCGCGCCAGGACTTCGCCCGCACTATGCGCCTGACTATTACGGCGCATACTGTCGTGATCCGGAAGGCAACAAGCTGTGTTTTGTCTACACCTCTGAGTTTGACAATACCGTCGGCGGATTGGCATAAATGTTTGCGTATAAGCCGTACGGCAGGGCGGGACGAAAGAAAAAGAGGTGAATGATTGAACGTAAATGATGTAGTGACAGTAAAGACCGATGGCGAAGTGCGCAGAGAAGGGGTCATTCTGGCGGTGGAACCGTTTCAGGAAGGAATCATGTACCTGATTGCACTGGAGGACTACCCCGAGGGGATCTGGTTCTTCAACGAACTTAACAGCCCAGAGGGAGTCTTTGTCGAACCGCGTCAACCTGCGGAGAAATAACAGGCCGATACGGTCACCCGCATCGGCCTGTACGCATCAGAAGGTTTCCCAGTTATCGTTGCCGGATTTAGCGCTGGAAGAAGAGCTCAGCGCCGCGGTTGACGTAGCCAATAGCGGTTTTGACGCCAGCGGGGCCGGGGCGTAACCCTTATCCTGACGATGGCCGGTAAGTTTGAAGGCGGATACCGCGCGGGTCAGCACCATCGCCTGTTCTTCGAGCGATGAGGCGGCGGCAGAAGCCTGCTGCACCAGCGCGGCGTTTTGTTGCGTGACGCTGTCCATCTCGGAAATCGCCTGCCCGACCTGAGTGATGCCGCGGCTTTGCTCATCCGAGGCAGAAGCGATTTCATTCATAATGTCGGTCACGCTGCTTACGGCCTGAACGATTTCGTGCATGGTTTGACCCGCCTTGTCTACCTGTTCTGAACCGCTATGAACCAGAGACACGGATTCGGAGATCAGGCCTTCAATTTCCTTGGCGGCTTGAGCACTGCGCTGCGCCAGGCTGCGCACTTCTCCCGCCACCACCGCGAATCCCCGGCCTTGTTCGCCCGCGCGGGCCGCTTCTACCGCGGCGTTCAACGCCAGGATGTTGGTCTGGAAGGCGATACTGTTGATCACGTTGGTGATTTCAGAAATTTTCCGTGAGCTGCCGGAAATGCTGTTCATGGTGTTAACCACGTTTTCGACGATTTCACCCCCTTGTTTCGCCTTGCCGGAGGCATTAGAGGCTAGCTGGCTGGCATGGTGCGCGTTGTCGGAGTTCTGTTTTACGGTGGCGGTCAACTGTTCCATGCTGGCGGCGGTCTCTTCAATCGCCGCCGCCTGCTGCTCGGTGCGGGAAGAGAGGTCGCTATTACCGGCCGTAATTTCGGTGGTTCCCTGATAAATGGAGTCTGCGCTGTCGCGCACGGTGGAAACCGTATGCACCAGCGATGCCTGCATCTGCTGGATGTTCTGGCTCAGGATGCCGATTTCATTTTTGCCATAGGTTTCGTTAGGCTGGGTCAGGTCACCCTGAGCAATGCGTTGAATACGCTGTACCAGACGGTTCATCGGCTTGATCAGCGTACCGCGCAGGAACATGAAGGTCAGCAGGGTCATGGCGATGGCGATGGCGAAGCTGACGGCCATCAGCGTGTAACCCATCATGGCCTGATATTGCGCATTGCTATTAAGCGCTTTGGCTCGCTCGGTACGGAAGGCAATCGCCTTCAGCAATGGCTTATTGTAGGCTTCGTCCAGTACACGGACCTCTTCCGATTCGTGCGTCAGTATTTCTTCGAAATAACCATCTTTCGCCGCCTTAAGCATCGGCATGATGCCTTTTTCAACGTAATCGTTATAGGCCTTATTCAGTTCCGGTTCCAACGCCAGATCCGTGTCGGTTTTGACGGTACGGTTCTCATAAACTTTGAAGGCGTCCTTCGACGAAGCAATGCGTTGTTCCGCCTGCTTCAGGTTGTTATTGAATACTTCCGTGTCGCCAACGCGAACGGCGGCGCCAGCCTGGATAATGAGCAGGCGGGCGGTTCTGAGATGGTTGGAACTGTTTGACAGCCCGAGGCGGACGTCAATTTCCTGAGTAACGTAATCCAGGCTCTGATTGGCGCGCACCAAAAAGTAGCTGGCGGTGCCGATAGCCAGGGCGAATAACAGCATGATCCCGCCCAGAATGATGACAAATAACGGCACCAGTCCAAGATTACCCAATATGCCGGTTTTACCCTGTTGTTCAGACTTTGACATCATTTTCATATCCATTCGCTCATTTTCAGGAAAAATATATGTGCATCAACCGTACTACGCGCAGGTGTAGTTTGGGTGTTTTTTGTTTCTGGAAACAGCTGTGTGGCGATCCGTACTCAAATACCAACATAATCTAACATCGGCATATAATGTGAAACATTCATGAATTTCAATGCGATGTCGATCACGAATCTGGCGGCAGAGGCATATCGGATCCTGTTATTTATATATTTCAATTATTAGGCAATTAATCGGCGTGACGGATGTCTAAAAACGGGAAGGCGCGTACCCGGAAACGGCATACGCGCATGACGCATTGGACTACGGTGTCCGGCTAATCAGGAACGGCGGTTTAATAACTTTGACGCAGAATTCGGTGGGCGGCGGCACGGTCAATATCCTGGTGTTCCCCCTGCGGCAACAAATGAAACTTTTCCAGGTTCGCCAGAATATCGTCAATTGCGGATTCGGGCAGGTTGTAGTCGCGCATTCGGGTTTTCACTTCCATGGTTTCAAAGAACTCCCGTGTTTTCTCGATAGCCAGTGAAATCAGGCTTTCCTCATCCGCAGCGGTAAGATTCCATACTCGCTGGGCGTACTGCACCAGCTTGTCATGCTTTGTGCGACGCTGCACATCAAGCAGCGAAGGCAGAAGTACCGCCAGCGTTTGCGCATGGTCCAACCCGAAAAGCGATGTTAACTGGTGACCGATACGGTGCGTTGCCCAGTCCTGAGGCACGCCGGCGCCGATCAGTCCGTTCAGGGCCAACGTGGCGCTCCAGGTGAGCGTCGCGCGAACATCATAGTTTTCCGGTGCCTGTATGGCTTTGGGGCCTTCTTCTATTAATGTCAGCAATAACCCTTCGGCAAATCGATCCTGCACTTTGCCATAGACCGGATAGGTCAGATACTGCTCCAGCACGTGTACGAATGCATCCACTACGCCATTCGCAACCTGACGCGATGGCAAAGTGTAGGATTTCCGCGGATCGAGAACAGCGAACTTGGGAAACAACAGCGGGTGACTATAGCCGGCTTTGGCGCCGGATTGCTTGTGGGATACCACAGCCGTTGCATTCATTTCCGAACCGGTCGCCGGCAATGTCATCACGCACCCGATCGGCAACGCAGACTGGATTGGCGCCCTGGCAAGCCAGGTATTCCAGATATCAGCCTGTGTGCTCGCGGCCGCGATAAATTTGGTTCCGTCGACCACCGAACCGCCACCTATCGCCAGCAAAAAATCAATCTTGTTCGCCTTTACGACGTCGACTGCGCGCATCAACGTCGCATATTGCGGGTTGGGTTCAATACCGCCGAATTCGAAGCAGGTATAATGGGTCAATAATTGTCGGATTTCATCCAGCGTGCCGTATTTTCTGGCGCTGCCTCCGCCATAAGTTATTAGTATGCGGGCGTTTTCCGGAATGTATTTGACAATCTCAGCCAGTTTGCCTGGCCCAAACAGGATTCTCGTCGGGTTGAAATACTCAAAATCCAGCATGAAAATGGCTCCAGTGTTTCGTTATATGGACATAAAATACACTAATGAAATAGTAACTTTGGTGATAAAATTAGAAATATTAATGTAAATCAAAGTGGTTGTAGAATCGGGGTTTAATCTGATAAGCAGCTGTGTCAATTTTTTACTTTTAAAATCAATTAATTGATTTTGTCATACTGAACGAAACTCTATTGCGGGGAGTTTTTTTCTCCTGTTGTGATCATATTGTGTTCAGGAAAATTTCACAGCAGGGTAAAAATCAGTGAAATATTATGTTTTGCCTCTTTCATTTTTGTGATGCAGATCACATAATTATCAAAATGCTGATATGCCTGCGTTGTATGAGTCAGGCCGAAGGCGGTACAGTGGCGGAGGATTAGGATTAATCCTACGTTCTATGTTGGACGCAATACAGAGAAAGGATGAGCCTGGAGTTATGAAGAGATGGAGCCTCAGACGCATCAATGTTGATGCTGTATTTTTCGTCATATTAGAAGATTATAAAGTAGTAGAATTATCTGGCACCGATAGTTTTCATGCCACCTATGGAGAGTGATTGTTTAGCGGGTGAGCAGTCTATCACCTAACTTATGTTTGAAACATAGTCTGTCGGGATGGGAATATGGGTACCTCTGAATTGCTCAAGCACATTTATGACATCAATTTGTCTTATTTGTTACTGGCTCAGCGATTAATAAACGACGAAAAAGCATCAGCGATGTTCCGGTTGGGTATCAATGAAGAAATGGCTGAGGCATTGATGCAGCTGACTTTGCCGCAAATGGTAAAGCTCGCTGAAACCAATCAACTAATATGTCATTTCCGCTTCAGTGATCACAATACGATTAAGTTATTAACACAAGAATCCCGGGTTGATGATCTGCAACAGATCCATACCGGTATTTTATTGTCGAGTCATTTATTACAAGAGCTGTCTTCAAAAGAAGAAGGCTTGCCTAAGAAAAGGGCATAATGATGGCGGAGAAAAGTATTGTTCAGGAAGCTAAGGATATCCAGCTGGCGATGGAACTCATTTCACTGGGTGCGCGCCTGCAGATGCTGGAAAGCGAGACGCAATTAAGTCGCGGTCGCTTAATCAAGCTTTATAAAGAATTACGAGGCAGCCCTCCGCCTAAAGGAATGTTGCCGTTTTCTACCGACTGGTTCATGACATGGGAACAGAATATCCATTCTTCCATGTTCTATAACGCCTATCTGTTTTTACTCAAAAATGGACAATGCACCGGTGTCGAGGCAGTAATCAAGGCTTATCGCCTTTACCTCGAACAATGTGCTCCTCAAAGCGATGTGCCTTTGCTGGCGTTGACCCGCGCCTGGACATTGGTTCGTTTTGTGGATAGCGGCATGCTGCAGCTGTCCTCATGTAATTGCTGCAAGGGGATGTTTATTACCCATGCACATCAGCCCAAGAATAGTTTTGTCTGCAGTTTATGCCAGCCACCCTCCAGAGCAGTAAAAAGACGTAAACTTTCGCCGAATGTTGCCGATATGATACCTCAACTGCTGGACGAACAGGTTAAACATGCAGTCTGAGCCTGATGGCGATTTTGTGGTTCTGTCATCGCGCGTTCATTGCCCGATGGCAGTATTCCCTCCAAATAAGTCGTTGGTAAGACTGCATTTATAACTCTCTCCGCCACCCTTTTACTATCTATAAGGAATTCTTGTGCTGGTTATATTGGGTTATCTTGTCACTATAGGCTCCATACTTGGCGGTTATCTTATCGTGGGTGGCGAGTTGGGGGCGTTGTATCAGCCTTCGGAACTGTTGATTATTGGTGGCGCGGCTGCTGGTGCGTTTATTGTTGGTAACAACGGCAAAGCGATAAAGGCGACGCTGAAAGCGCTTCCCACGCTGTTGAAAGGATCCCAATATACGAAAGCCGTATACATGGATCTGATGGCGGTATTGTTCCGGTTGATGGCCAAATCCCGCCAGCAGGGTATGCTTTCGTTGGAGTTTGATATCGACAACCCAAAAGAGAGTGAGATTTTCTCGAATTATCCCCGCATCCTTTCTGATAACTATATCGTAGAGTTCGTCACGGATTATCTGCGACTGATGGTCAGCGGCAACATGAATGCGTTTGAAATCGAAACGCTGATGGATGAAGAGATCGAAACTGTCGAACATGAAGTCGAAGTGCCGGCCACCAGTCTGAACCTGATGGGGGATGGTTTGCCGGCATTCGGTATCGTGGCGGCGGTCATGGGGGTTGTGCATTCATTGGCGTTTGTTGATCGTCCTGCAGCCGAGCTGGGGATGATGATCGCCCATGCGATGGTGGGTACGTTCCTGGGGATTTTGCTGGCATATGGCTTTGTGTCGCCGCTGGCGTCGCTGTTACGTCAGAAGAACTCAGAGAAGCTCAAGGTTCTTCAGTGCATCAAGGTGACACTGTTATCCAGCCTGAATGGTTATGCGCCGCAGATTGCTGTTGAATTCGGTCGTAAAACTCTTTATTCAACAGTGCGTCCTTCATTTACCGAGATGGAAGAGCATATTCGTAATGTGAAGGCACCGGCACAGCAGGCATCGGAAAATGACGCATGAAACACCAGCATCCCATTATCCGCAAAAAACGTAAATCGGGGCATGCCGCTCATCATGGTGGTTCATGGAAGATTGCTTATGCCGACTTCATGACCGCTATGATGGCTCTCTTCCTGGTCATGTGGCTGATTGCCATTTCCTCACCTTCCCAGTTGGCTCAGATTGCCGAATATTTCCGCACGCCATTGAAAATTGCCATCACGTCCGGTCCGAAGATGAGTGATGCCTCCAACCCCATCCCGGGCGGCGGTTCGGATCCTACTCAGCAAGAAGGCGATGTGAAGCGGCAGATTGACACCATGGATGGCCGTCTTGAGGAAATCAAACTGAACAAACTGCGGGAGCGGCTCGATCAGTTGATTGAGGCCGATCCCCGTCTTAAAGCGTTACGCCCGCACCTGTTGATTGAAATGGTGGATGAGGGGCTACGCATTCAAATTATTGACAGTAACAATCGCCCAATGTTTAAAACCGGCAGCGCCCAGGTTGAGCCTTACATGAGCGATATTTTGCGAGCCATCGCGCCGATTTTGAATGATATTCCCAATAAAATCAGTTTATCGGGCCATACTGATGATGCACAGTATGCAATGGGGGAGCGAGGCTACAGCAACTGGGAGTTGTCGGCCGATCGCGCTAATGCTTCCCGGCGCGAACTGATTGTTGGTGGACTGGCTGAGGGCAAGGTTTTACGCGTAGTTGGAATGGCCGACACGATGAATTTAAAGCAGGCGAAGGGAGGCAGCGATGCCATCAACCGGCGAATCAGTCTGGTTGTCCTGAACAAGCAGGCGCAGGAAAACATCGAACGTGAAAATGCTGAAAGCAGCGCAGTAAACATTGATAAAATAGAGAATTTACAGAACATGGGGATGGAAAAGGCCAAACCTGCTACCGCGCCTGCCGATAACGGTAACAGTACGGCTACACCACAACCCGAAACCAATGGGACGCCTGCATCTGGCTCAACTGTGGCTCCAGCCCAAGCACCGGCAACGACGGCGCCGGCATCGGGGGCGAATGGCGCGTCGACGACAGGACGTCGGCAGCCTACTACAGCTTTGCCAGCAGCACCTGATAGCCAGGCGACACCTTCTTCAACAAGCCGCGATTCACAGCAGAGGTGACCCACGTGAGCATGGACATGAGTGCTTTTTATCAAACATTCTTTGATGAAGCAGATGAATTGTTGGCGGACATGGAGCAACATTTATTGCAACTTGATCCGTTAGCGCCCGATACGGAACAGATGAATGCCATATTTCGCGCTGCTCACTCGATTAAAGGGGGCGCGGGAACGTTCGGTTTCACGGTATTGCAGGAAACCACACACATATTAGAAAACCTGTTGGATGGTGCCAGACGCGGTGAAATGCGATTGAGCACTGATATCATCAACCTGTTTTTGGAAACCAAAGATATCATGCAGGATCAGTTGGATGCTTACAAAACCTCGCAAGAGCCCAACGCCGAAAGCTTTGAGTATATCTGTCAGGCTCTGCGCCAGCTTGCTCTGGAGTCCAAAGATGATGGTGCTGCCGGAGCGGCCTCTGTCAAGGTAAATGCTGAACAACCGGTTTCCGCGTCCCCTACGCCGGCTTCCGCCGGCGGTCATTCGGGATTGCGTATTGCCCTTACCAACCTGAAAGAGTCAGATATTCCTCAGTTGCTTGAAGAATTGGGGAATCTGGGTACGGTAAAAGATACGGCGCAGACCAGCAACAGTGTTGAGTTAACGCTGGAAACGTCAGCCAGTGAAGATGACATCAGCGCTGTGCTGTGTTTTGTGCTGGAGCCGGACCAAATCAACTTCAAATCTGCCGCTCAGGCAGCGCCAGCCGACGCTGCTCCGCCAGTTGCTGCGGTGGTCGAGCCGACTGAGCCTGCGCCTGCGCCAGTTGCCCCCGTTCAGCCTGCTGCGCCAGTGGCGGCTGCACCGGCGGCCAAGCCTGCAGGCGGCAATGATGCAGCCAAAGGCAGACAAAAAGCCGGTGACACCAGTATCCGTGTAGCGGTGGAAAAAGTTGACCAGCTCATTAACCTGGTTGGTGAACTGGTGATTACTCAATCCATGCTGGCTCAGCGCTCCAGTGCGCTGGATCCGGTCGCTCATGGCGACCTGCTTAATAGCATGGGGCAGTTGGAAAGAAACGCGCGTGACCTGCAAGAGTCCGTGATGTCGATCCGTATGATGCCGATGGAATATGTATTCAGCCGTTTCCCGCGTCTGGTTCGCGACCTGGCCGCCAAGCTGGGCAAAGAAGTTGAACTGACCCAGTTGGGAAGTTCAACCGAGCTGGATAAGAGCCTGATCGAACGTATTATTGACCCGTTGACGCACCTTGTACGTAACAGTCTGGACCATGGTATCGAGTCACCGGAAAAACGTATTGAAGCGGGCAAATCGGCTGTCGGAAACCTGACGCTGTCTGCGGAACATCAGGGCGGCAATATCTGTATCGAAGTGATTGACGACGGTGCGGGTCTGAATCGCGAGCGTATCCTGGCCAAAGCCCTGTCCCAGGGGATGGCGGTGAGCGATAGCATGACTGACGAAGAAGTCGGTATGCTGATTTTTGCTCCCGGTTTTTCTACTGCCGAGAAAGTGACCGATGTGTCGGGTCGTGGCGTGGGCATGGATGTGGTGAAACGAAATATCCAGGAGATGGGCGGGCATGTTGAAATTCATTTCGTGAAAGGTAAGGGAACCACCATCCGCATTCTTCTGCCGTTGACGCTGGCGATCCTGGATGGCATGTCGGTCAAGGTCAATAGTGATGTATTTATCCTGCCGCTTAACGCGGTTATGGAGTCTCTGCAGCCGCAGGCCGAGGATTTGTATCCTCTTGCTGGAGGAGAGCGTGTGCTGCAGGTCCGTGGCGAATATCTGCCACTGGTTGAGCTGTATCAGGTATTCGATGTCGCCGGAGCAAAAACGGATGCCACTCAGGGTATCGTTGTTATCCTGCAGAGTGCCGGCCGTCGTTATGCCTTGCTGGTTGACCAGTTGATTGGTCAGCATCAGGTTGTTGTGAAGAACCTGGAAAGCAATTATCGCAAGGTGCCAGGCGTTTCAGCCGCAACTATTTTGGGTGATGGTAGCGTAGCGCTGATTGTGGATGTTTCTGCGTTGCAGGCGCTTTATCGGGAAAAGCGTGTGGTTGAAACCGCAGCTTAACAGCAAATTACAGCTATAGATTAAAGGTGAGAAACATGACTGGACTTGCAAATGTCACAAAATTAGCAGGCGAGACAGTAGGTCAGGAATTTTTGATTTTCACGCTGGGTGACGAAGAGTACGGCGTGGACATTTTGAAGGTTCAAGAGATTCGCGGTTACGATCAGGTCACTCGTATTGCCAACACGCCGAGCTTTATTAAAGGTGTTACCAACCTTCGCGGCGTCATCGTGCCGATCGTCGATTTGCGCATCAAATTCATGCAGCAGGAAGTCGATTATGATGACAATACGGTCGTCATTGTTTTGAATCTGGGACAGCGTGTAGTGGGCATCGTGGTTGATGGCGTGTCTGACGTGTTGTCACTGACTGCTGATCAAATTCGTCCGGCGCCGGAGTTCGCGGTGACCCTGTCGACGGAATACCTCACCGGACTGGGTTCTCTGGGCGAGCGTATGCTGATTCTGGTTGATATTGAGAAGCTACTCAGTAGCGAGGAAATGGCGCTGGTTGATAGCGTCATGAAGGTTTAATAAACCAGCCATATTGGGCCACTTCGGTGGCCCATGTCATTTGATACCCTCAATCTCTGGAATTCAAAAGTTATAGAGATGCACAAGCATCAGTGATCGTTGTTATTAAGGCTTAATATGCTGAATCGTGTAAAAGTTGTTTCCGGGATCGTTATCGTTCTTGGACTATTCATTGCTCTTCAAATCATTTCTGGTGGGTTATTTTTTAATGCACTGAAGTCGGACAGAGATATCTTTACGACGACACGAATTATTAATCAGCAGAAATCAGAACTGGAATCTACCTGGTCTTATTTATTGCAGACGCGTAACACGTTGAACCGTGCAGGAACACGTTATGCCATGGACGCATCAGGCGGGGCATCTGGCGGCGTATCAGCCAAGGAGCTGATTGAACTGGCGAAAAAACAGCTGGTTATCGCCAACACCCACTTCGCCAACTATGAAAAGATCCCTTATACCAATCAGCAGGATCCGGCTGTGGCTCAAGTGGTGAAAGATAATTACACCACGTTGAACAGCGCGTTAAGCGAACTGATTGTTTTTATCTCTAACGGTAGGCTGAAGGAGTTTTTTGATCAGCCGACTCAAAGTTTTCAGGACAAGTTCGAGAAGGCCTATTATTCTTACAAAGAATCTTACGACAAAGTCTATGCTAATGCCGTAGAGGAAAATAATTCGGCTTATTCAACGGCATTATGGTTGCTGATATCGGTAGCGATACTGGTTGTCGTGATGGCGCTGCTTGTTTGGCTGGGTATCAATCGTTCACTTATTCAGCCATTGACCAATCTTATTGAACATATCCGGCATATGGCGAAAGGCGACCTGACTACCCGGATTGATTTCCATGGCACGAACGAAATGGGGATTCTGGCGGATAGCCTGCGCCATATGCAGACTGAGTTCTTTACGACGGTCAGTGCGGTTCGGCAGGGCGCAGAAGCCATTTATACCGGCGCATCGGAAATCAGCGCTGGCAATAGTGATCTGTCGTCACGAACCGAACAGCAGGCGGCGGCGCTGGAAGAAACTGCGGCCAGCATGGAGCAGTTGACATCCACCGTGAAACAGAACGCCGAGAATGCGCGTCAGGCAAGCCAACTGGCGTTGAGCGCCTCCGAAACAGCGCAGAAAGGCGGCAAGGTTGTCGATAACGTGGTGAAAACCATGCATAACATCGCTGGCAGTTCGCAGAAGATTGCTGATATCACCAGCGTGATCGATGGTATCGCCTTCCAGACCAATATCCTGGCGCTGAACGCTGCTGTTGAAGCGGCCAGAGCCGGAGAGCAGGGAAGAGGCTTTGCTGTTGTGGCAGGCGAGGTGCGTAACCTGGCCCAACGCAGCGCTCAAGCGGCAAAAGAGATTAAATCTCTGATTGAGGATTCGGTAAATCGGGTTGAAGAAGGCTCCGTACTGGTCGAAAGTGCCGGGGAAACCATGGGCGAGATCGTCGGTGCCGTCACGCGCGTTACTGACATCATGGGCGAAATTGCTTCTGCGTCTGAGGAGCAAAGCCGCGGTATCGATCAGGTTGGCCTGGCGGTGACCGAGATGGACCGCGTTACCCAACAGAACGCCTCGCTGGTGGAAGAATCTGCCTCTGCGGCGAATGCGCTTGAAGAGCAGGTTCGGGTACTGAATCAGGCAGTGGCCGTATTCCGTTTGTCGGATGCTACGATGGCGGCCGGACGCCCCGCTGCGATTGCCTCACGGGCGCCGGTTTCCAAACCGGTTCTCCTGGCAACGCCGGCTTCCGCAGAGAAAGAGAAAAAGGCCAGAGCCAGTAAAACCACCGATAACTGGGAAACCTTTTAATCGCTGAATCGGATGGGCCAGGTTATCGGCCCATCCGATAAATAGACAAGCAATAATGAAAATTTATCCTGAGCAACAATAGCAATGCTGAGTATAGATTTTCATCTGATGATTTTTGCAGCTTTCTTTTTTCTCACTAATGAAAGTTGCATCACGGAACAAAAAAATGGCAGGGAGACGCTATATTGGATGATGTTTACTTAAGATATTTTTAAGGGATTCTGTGCCTTAATGTTACGCAGCCGGTATTGATACGGCTGTGGTTTTGAGACAAAGGTTGCAGTTTTAATTTTTGTTACCGTTATGACGCTTCTTTAGTTAAAGAAAGGTTTAATACGGCCGATTGATATAAGTAATGCCAACTGTATAGGCGTATTTTAACGGCATTCTGGGCGTGATTGTCAGTCAGATGCGGCTGATCGCACTCAGAGGCGTATGGCGACGATAAGGGTTGCATTATTTTTCGGTGAGCAATCTTCACGATGAACAATGCCGAAAAGGCATCAATGTAAACCATCGCATGATTACCGCCATTAATCCGTCGGAGAAGGGCTGATAAAAGCATGCTTCCCGCTGGTATTCTGGGTGGTATCCGGTTCATCGCATAAGAAGATGCCGGAGATTAAAGCATGAGACCTGTAATAGCTATAATGGGAAGTCTGATTGGAAAACAATAAAATCATCTATCCATTTTCGGGCGGTCAGATATGAAAAATACACCATCGCCAAATCGTTCAGGTTCTACATCTATTTTGAGTCAGATGGTTGAACGGTTGCCGCTGTCTGATGTTCATTTCCGAAGAATCAGCCAGCTTATCTATCAGCGCGCCGGCATCGTGCTGGCCGATCATAAACGTGAGATGGTCTACAACCGTCTGGTCAGACGGCTGCGTTTACTGGGAATCAACGATTTTGGTCAGTACCTTGCTTTGCTGGAATCGGACCCGAACAGTGCCGAATGGCAGGCATTTATTAATGCGCTAACGACCAATCTGACGGCGTTTTTTCGTGAGGCGCACCATTTCCCCATTCTTGCCGAGCACGCCCGTAAACGGCCCGGAGGGTACAGCATCTGGTGTACCGCTGCGTCTACGGGAGAAGAGCCTTACTCATTGGCGATGACTCTGGCTGAAGTCTATGGCGACCGTGCCAGTAACTGTCAGATCATAGCCAGCGATATTGATACACAGGTTTTAGAGAAAGCGTCTGCCGGCATTTACCGGCAGGAAGATCTGCGTTCGCTTTCTCCACAGCAGATGCAGCGTTTCTTTTTGCGGGGAACCGGGCCGCACAGCGGGTTGGTCCGTGTTCGGCCGGACCTGGCGAACATGATACATTTTCAGCAAGTGAATTTGTTGGCTCCCGAGTGGTCTCTGCCAGCGCCTTTTGATGCGATCTTTTGTCGTAACGTAATGATTTATTTTGATAAAGAGACCCAGGAGCGCATTTTGCGTCGTTTTGTTCCGCTGCTTAAACCGGGCGGATTATTGTTTGCCGGGCATTCAGAGAACTTCAGTCAGATCAGTCGGGAATTTTACCTGCGCGGGCAGACTGTTTATGGGCTGGCTAAGGAAAGATAATGAGCAAAATAAAAGTATTATGTGTTGATGATTCTGCGCTAATGCGTCAGATCATGACCGAAATCATTAATAGTCATCCCGATATGGAGGTGGTTGCCACTGCACCTGACCCTTTAGTGGCGCGTGATTTAATCAAGAAGTTCAATCCGCAGGTGTTGACGCTCGATGTGGAAATGCCGCGTATGGATGGCCTTGATTTTCTTGAAAAATTAATGCGACTTCGTCCAATGCCGGTGGTGATGGTGTCTTCGCTGACCGGTAAAGGTTCGGAAATTACTTTGCGGGCGCTTGAGCTCGGGGCGATCGATTTTGTTACCAAGCCTCAGTTGGGCATTCGCGAAGGGATGTTGGCATACAGTGAACTGATCGCGGAAAAAATCCGTATGGCTGCCAAGGCGCGTTTGCCCCAGCGCAACGCGGCGCCTGCGCCTACGGTGTTGATCCCCAGTACACCGTTGCTTAGTAGTGAAAAACTGATCGCAATTGGCGCCTCAACCGGCGGCACCGAGGCGATCAGGCATGTCTTACAGCCGTTGCCGCCGACCAGCCCGGCGTTGCTGATTACTCAGCATATGCCGCCGGGATTTACCAAGTCTTTCGCTGAGCGGTTAAATAAACTGTGTCAGATTACAGTGAAAGAGGCCGAAGACGGTGAACGTGTCCTGCCGGGGCATGCGTATATCGCGCCTGGCGCCCGCCATCTTGAGCTGGCGCGTAGCGGTGCGAACTATCAGGTAAAATTGCATGATGGCCCGCCGGTTAATCGTCATCGTCCTTCTGTTGACGTACTGTTCCACTCTGTTGCACAGTACGCCGGGCGAAATGCGGTAGGAGTAATCCTAACTGGCATGGGAAATGATGGGGCCGCGGGAATGCTGGAACTTCATAAAGCGGGAGCGTATACGATCGCGCAAAATGAAGCCAGCTGTGTGGTATTCGGTATGCCGCGAGAGGCTATTGCACTCGGTGGTGTCGATGAGGTGGTGGATTTGCACCAGGTGAGTCAGCGGATGCTGGCACAAGTTTCTGCCGGACAGGCATTACGTATATAGCAGCTCCGGGTGAGCAATAATATTAGGAGTAGGTATGGCTGATAAAGAACTCAGATTTTTAGTAGTGGATGATTTTTCGACGATGCGTCGTATTGTTCGAAATCTACTAAAAGAGCTGGGCTTCAACAATGTGGAAGAAGCGGAAGATGGCGCTGATGCTCTGAACAAGCTCCGTTCAGGCGGTTTCGATTTTGTCATTTCTGACTGGAACATGCCTAATATGGACGGACTTGAGCTGTTGCAGGCTATCCGTGCCGATGGCACGCTTTCCAAGCTTCCCGTTCTGATGGTAACCGCTGAGGCAAAGAAAGAGAATATTATTGCTGCAGCACAGGCTGGTGCCAGTGGTTATGTTGTTAAACCGTTTACTGCCGCTACGCTTGAAGAAAAACTGAGTAAGATTTTCGAAAAGCTTGGTATGTAAGGAGATGCCATGAATCCACATCCGATGCCCATTAACGATCATGCGTCTGCCACAGAGATTATTTCTCGTATCGGGCAACTGACACGCATGCTGCGTGATAGCCTGAAAGAGCTTGGTTTGGATCAGGCGATCACTGAAGCGGCGGAAGCGATTCCAGATGCTCGCGATCGTCTTGATTATGTAGTCCAGATGACCGCACAAGCGGCAGAGCGCGCATTGAGCTGTGTTGAAGCAGCCCAGCCTCGTCAGAATCAACTGGAAGAAGAATCCAAATCCCTGAAGGTTCGCTGGGATCAGTGGTTTGAGAATCCGATTGAATTGTCGGAGGCGCGTGAGTTGGTTACCGATACGCGCAATTACCTTGAATCCGTCCCAGACCATACTGCGTTTACCAATGCTCAGTTGCTGGAGATCATGATGGCTCAGGATTTCCAGGATTTAACCGGGCAAGTGATTAAGCGCATGATGGATGTTGTTCAGGAAATTGAAAAACAACTGCTGATGGTCTTGCTGGAAAACATTCCGGAAAAACCGTCTGAAACCCGTCGTGCGAATGAAGGCCTGCTTAATGGGCCTCAGGTTGATAAAACCGCTGCAGGTATTGTTTCTAACCAGGATCAGGTTGATGACCTGTTGGATAGCCTGGGTTTCTGATTTTTCCCCGACACCCATTGCATCCGTATGAGTGGGCATCGTGGCGTAAGGTATGTGGATGTTTACGATCGGGCGTGTCCCGATCGTAAATTCCTGCGCCCCGTCTTATGCAATAAAATAAATAGCCGCTTATTTTCTCCTTTTTTCTACCCATCATGATTTGCCGGATTTGTCATGCTAGCGGTGTATAACTTTATGTCAGCGGGCATTAACAGGAGCGGCTGTAGTGGCAGACGATAGCGATCTGGAGAAAACAGAAGCTCCCACCCCCCAACGAACGGAAAAAGCCCGAGAAGAAGGTCAGATTCCCCGATCGCGAGAATTGACGTCGGTGCTTATGTTGATCGCCGGCCTGGCGATTTTGTGGGGAAGCGGCTCCGGCATGGCAGCCAGACTGACTGATATGATGGCCAAAGGATTAATATTTGACCATAACTTCATCAGCGACGAGCGGTTAATTATTTCCCATGTCGGTTCGTTGATCGAGCAGGCGGTGATGGCGCTTGTCCCTATCTTATTCGGTCTGGTGCTGGTTGCCCTGGCAGCGCCGATATTGCTGGGGGGACTGATTTTTAGCACCAAGGCGATTAGCTTCGATTTTGGTAAAATGAATCCGCTATCTGGGTTGAAACGTATGTTTTCAACCCATGTACTGGCCGAATTATTTAAAGCCATCCTCAAAGCCGTCATTGTCGGCTGCATTACTTTCTGGTTTCTCAAGCACAACTGGAATAGCATGCTGCACCTTGTGTCTGAGCCATTGGGGATCGCGATAAAAGATGCGCTGAACATTGCCTTCCTGTGCTGCTTCTGGGTGATCCTGGGGCTCTTTCCCATGGTGGCTTTTGACGTGGGCTGGCAGATATGGAGCCATATTAAGCGGCTGCGTATGAGCAAGCAGGAAATCCGCGACGAATACAAAGAACACGAAGGGGATCCGCATATCAAGGGCCGCATTCGCCAGCAGCAGCGGGCGATGGCCCAGCGTCGAATGATGGCGGATGTACCGAAAGCGGATGTGATTGTTACCAACCCGACCCACTATGCCGTGGCACTGAAGTATGATGAGAAGAAAATGCATGCGCCCAAGGTATTGGCCAAAGGCACCAATCAGATAGCGCAGCGCATTCGCGAATTGGGAGCAGAGCATCGTATCCCGATTCTGGAAGCACCGCCGCTGGCACGCGCCCTTTACCGTCATACTGAGATTGGGCATCACATTCCCACCGGATTATACGCCGCAGTCGCTGAAGTGCTTTCCTGGGTCTACCAGCTCAAGCGCTGGAAACGTGAAGGCGGTTTGATACCGCGTAAACCTAAAAACTTACCTGTGCCGGATGCACTGGATTTTGCTAAAGAGAAAACAACCGATGGCTAATCTGGCCTCTTTGCTTCGCCTACCAGGCAATATGAAAGGTTCCCAATGGCAGATCCTGGCAGGACCTGTTCTGATATTGCTCATCTTGTCGATGATGGTTCTGCCGTTGCCACCGTTTGTTCTGGACTTGTTGTTTACGTTTAACATCGCACTGTCCATTATGGTGCTGCTGGTCGCCATGTTTACCCAGCGCACACTCGATTTTGCCGCCTTTCCTACCATTCTGCTGTTTTCCACGCTGTTGCGTCTGTCGCTCAACGTGGCATCGACTCGTATCATTTTGATGGACGGGCATACCGGCGCCGGCGCCGCCGGGCGTGTGGTTGAAGCCTTCGGCCACTTCCTGGTGGGCGGTAATTTTGCCATCGGTATTGTGGTGTTCATTATCCTGGTGCTGATCAACTTTATGGTTATCACGAAGGGTGCCGGCCGTATCGCTGAAGTTGGCGCGCGCTTTACGTTGGACGGTATGCCAGGTAAGCAAATGGCTATTGACGCCGACCTGAATGCTGGGTTGATTGGTGAGGATGAGGCCAAGAAACGGCGTTCTGAAGTGACCCAGGAGGCGGATTTCTACGGGTCCATGGATGGTGCCAGTAAGTTCGTGCGGGGTGACGCCATCGCCGGGCTGATGATTATGGCCATCAACATCATCGGCGGATTGCTGGTAGGGGTGGTTCAGCATGATATGGTGCTGGGACAGGCGGTTGAGAACTACACCCTGTTGACTATCGGTGATGGTCTGGTGGCGCAAATACCAGCTCTGGTGATTTCAACCGCGGCCGGTGTGATCGTGACTCGAGTCAGTACCGATCAGGATGTTGGTCAGCAGATGGTGACCCAGCTGTTCAATAACCCGCGTGTCATGGTCCTGAGCGCCGGGGTGTTGGGCTTGGTCGGTTTGGTCCCCGGCATGCCTAACTTCGTTTTCCTACTTTTCACCAGCGCGTTGTTAGGGCTGGCCTGGTGGATGCGGAAAGGGGAAAGCAAAGCGGAGTTTGCAGCGAATGAAGCCGCGGCTGCGGCGCCTGTTACACCGCAGGTGGTGGAGGCCAGTTGGTCTGATGTGCAACTGGAGGACCCGCTCGGTATGGAAGTCGGGTACCGCTTAATTCCGATGGTCGACTTTCAGCAAAATGGCGAGTTGCTCGGGCGTATTCGTAGTATCAGAAAGAAATTTGCTCAGGAAATGGGTTTTCTACCCCCGGTCGTGCACATTAGGGACAATCTGGATCTGCAGCCAGCTATCGTATTCTAATGAAAGGGGTCGAAATCGGCAGCGGTGAAGCCCATCCGGGACGCTGGATGGCGATCAATCCCGGCAATGCGGTAGGTACCTTGCCAGGTGATTTGACTAAAGATCCCGCTTTTGGCCTGCCGGCGATCTGGATTGAAAGTGCGCTGAAAGAGCAGGCGCAAACACAGGGATATACCGTAGTTGAGGCCAGTACGGTCGTGGCTACGCACCTGAACCATTTACTCAGCCTGCATGCCAGTGAGCTGTTCGGCCGTCAGGAAGCGCAGCAATTGATGGACCGCGTGTCTCAGGAAATGCCGAAGCTGACCGAAGACTTTATTCCGGGCGTAGTGACCTTAACGACGCTGCACAAGGTGCTGCAGAATCTGTTAAGTGAACAGGTTTCGATTCGGGACATGCGCACGGTTATTGAAACACTGGCCGAGCACGCGCCGGTGCAAACCGATCCCTATGAGCTGACTACCGCGGTGCGTATTGCGTTGGGGCGGGCTATCACGCAGCAGTGGTTCCCGGGCGATACGGAGCTGCAGGTTATTGGCTTGGACAGTGCGCTGGAGCGTTTGCTGTTACAGGCGCTTCAGGGCGGCGGTGGTCTGGAACCCGGATTGAGCGACAGACTGCTGGAACAGGCAAAACAGGCATTGCAGCGACAGGAAATGCTGGGAGCACCGCCGGTGTTGCTGGTTAACCACGCACTGCGCGGATTATTGTCACGTTTCCTGCGCCGCAGCCTGCCGCAAATTGCCGTATTGTCGAACCTCGAGATCAGCGATAGCCGGCAGATCAGAATGACGTCGATGATTGGTGAGTCTTCCTGATGAAGAACATGTTGATAGTCGGTCTTTTTAGTTTAGCGACAGGGGCGTTTTCATTTAGCGCCCACGCTCAACAAGGCGGGTGGAATACAAGCCTGACTGGGCCATCATTTCAATACAAGGGCATGCTGGCCTCTTCGCCTGCGTTGCTTCCTCCCCCTGGGTTGGGCGTAACGGCCGCCCAATCCGTGACGGTAATCTACTGGCGATATCAACTGAAATCGCCAGCGCCGATAGATCTTGCCGTCAAGCTCTGCGCCGCTAATCGTTGTATCAATCTGGATGGCGCCAGCGGGCAAACTCGCGGATTGCAGGGCGTACCCGCCAACAGCGAGTTCAGGATGTTGTTCTATGTGCCTGGAAGCGGGCGGATGGCTACGTCGGTGGATGTGGCATCCAATGAAATATCAGTGAACTATAAATAGTGCATTGAAATTATATGCACTGATATTTCTATGACAAGATGCGCGAGTAAGCCGACTGGTTTAGTTCAAATCAGATACTGATTCTTCGGCCAGAAATAGAATTGCTTCGAGATTGACCGTCCGGTCCGTACAGAGACTGTGCGTGACGAGGTTTCAATACCGCCAGCGCTTTTTCGTTGTGATCGAGATGATAACCAAGCAGTAAGCCGTTATGCTGGTTTTTATCGCGCAAAGATTCACTTAACGCGGTGATCTGTTGCCAGGTTTGTTCCAGGGTTGCATGGCTAGAGTAAGGCGCTTTTACTCGCAACACTGATTCTCCCTGCAGGCGAATTTTATCCAAATGCTGGATAGTCGATAACAGAGAGCCCTTTTTATCGGTAATCACTTGCAGAGCTGGCCCATCAACATGGCCTGCACAGAGCAACAACTGCTCATCAGACAGCACAACCTCGAGTTCACGCATGTTGAACAGCAGTTGCTCCAGCAGCTTTACAAGTTTTTCCATAGGGTTAGTCGCCTGCGATTAAGTCCTGAGCATCTTTAATTAATGCATCAGCAATTTTACCGACGTTCATTTTTAATGAACCGTCACGAATAGCCTGCTTCAGGGTTTCTACGCGCTGCATATCGATGTCCTGCGACGACGGTTGCATCAGCTTGGACTGCGCATCGCTTAGTTTAACCTGAGTACCGGTCACACCGCTTTGCTGCCCGGTTTCTTCCTTCCGCTTCAATTTTGCTACGTCGCCGGTATCCCGGGGTTGAACCTGGCTTACCGGTTTGACTGACTGGGTCCGATCAATGCTCATGGTAGTGTGCTCGTGTCATGAAAAGTATAAATGATGATAATCAATGAGATAGCTAACACCATCTAAAACTGGCATTTATTTAACCAGTATATCATCAGCGACTATGTACATCATATCGGCAGCATTGAGCATTACTTTAGCAAATTATTGTGAGATCAGAATAATCCCATCGTTGGTTGCGATGCCTGATACGACCTGCCCTGAAGCCGTGCGTGCTCTGGCAGATTGGCCCGAAGCCGCATTGTTCATCGCCTTTCCTTCGCTGCGTACGTTAAAACCATCCCCCTGGGCCAGAATCTGCACGTTTTGCCCAGCGCGGATCACCCAGGGTTTTCTAATCATCACCTGGGTGATGGGCTGGCCTGGGGCGATATCCCGCAGCGCCACTGCGCCCTGGGCCTCTTCCGGGGTGAACAAGGCGCGGGGAGGGAGTTGATCGATCCTGCCGCGGATGGTTCGAATATCGCCGGACGTCAGTTCTGTTCCCCGGCTGACCGGAGCCGCGGCGACCACATAGTTTCCAGTAACCTGCACTTCGACCTGAACGAAACGCCGTTCTTGGCTACAGCGAACAGATACTGAAAGATTGCCCCACATTTTGGCATTCCCCGGCAGTGAGATCTGTGGATTTTCACAAACGGGCCATTGGGCTTCAGGCGTCTTTACCACCACATTAATCGTATTGGACGAGCTTTTAAAATTATCCGAAAAAAAGCGGGAAATTTGTGATGCAAGATCGGCAGCATTCACCAGTACCGGGGCAAACAAGATACCCAAAATCGATAACTGTATGTATTTTCTGATATCCGGCATCAGTCTTACGCTCTCCAAAACCCGTTTAATTTCACGGTATCAGTGTAACGGTACTTGCTTACAGTTAAGGCAATAAATAGCGCTTCATTTTATGTCTATTCTTGCGATGATTTTTACAGGATGAGAATTATCCTACCAGCACTAAAGTTTAAATTGCGGAGGGAGCATGCTCGATAAATTGGATGCCGCGCTACGGTTTCAGCAAGAAGCATTGAATCTCCGTGCCCAGCGTCAGGAGATTTTGGCTGCCAATATAGCCAACGCGGATACTCCTGGTTATCAGGCGCGTGACATTGATTTTGCCAGCGAACTGAACAAAGTCATGGAACAAGGGCGTGCCAGCGGCCAGTCAGTATCGCTGAGCCTGACGTCTGCACGACACATTCCCGCTCAGACAGTGCAACCGCCCGAACTTGATCTGCTCTACCGTGTCCCGACTCAGCCGGCTCTTGATGGCAACACGGTTGACATGGATCGCGAACGTACCAACTTCGCGGACAACAGTCTCAAGTATCAGAGCAGCCTGACGCTTATCGGCGGGCAGATTAAAGGGATGATGTCGGTACTTCAGTCCGGGTCATCATAACAGCATTGGCGACAGATATAAGGTTGATGTCTCATGTCGTTACTTAATATTTTCGATATTTCCGGCTCGGCGCTCTCTGCCCAGTCTCAACGCCTTAACGTTAGCGCCAGTAACCTGGCTAACGCCGACAGCGTTACGGGACCCGATGGTCAGCCCTATCGCGCCAAGCAGGTGGTTTTTGAGGTCGATGCTGCTCCGGGGCAGGCGACTGGTGGTGTGAAAGTCGCCAAAGTGGTCGAAGATCCTTCTCCGGAAAAACTGGTCTATCAGCCGGGAAATCCGCTGGCCGATGCCAAAGGCTATGTCCGCATGCCGAATGTGAATCCTGTCAATGAAATGGTTAACACCATTTCGGCGTCCCGAAGCTATCAGGCGAACGTGGAAGTATTGAATACCACAAAATCGATGATGCTGAAGACATTAACCATTGGTCAGTAATCTGGAGAATTCATGGCTACCACATCTTCTGTCAGTGACGTCCAAAGTACTACATCAACGACGTCGACATCGTCTGTCAGCGGAAGTACCAGTGCTGACTTACAGAATAGCTTCCTGACTCTGCTGGTTGCTCAGCTGAAAAATCAGGATCCGACCAACCCGATGGATAACAACCAGTTGGTCTCTCAGCTGGCTCAGTTAAACACGGTGAGCGGCATCGAGAAGCTGAACACCACACTGGGGTCCATTTCCACGCAAATCAACAGCAACCAGTCCATTCAGGCCGCCTCATTGATTGGTCACGGCGTGCTGGTGCCGGGCACCAAAGTGCTAGTCGGCAAGGAAACGACTACGCCGTTCGGCGTTGAGTTGGAAAATGCGGCGGAGAACGTGACCGTCAATATCACCGACAGTTCCGGCAAAGTGGTTCGCAGTATGGAACTGGGTTCATTGAGCGCCGGGGTTCATGCCTATTCCTGGGATGGCAAGGTCTCTGATGGTACGGCCGCACCAGATGGCGCTTATACAATTTCGGTTTCCGCTACCTCAAATGGTACTCAGCAGGTAGTAGAGGCTCTGAACTACGCGTACGTGAATGGCGTGGTCACCAATAGCAGTGGGGCATTACTGGACCTGGGCCTGAGCGGTCAGTCCACGCTGGATAATGTACGTCAGATTTTGTAGCAGTTACGGATATAACGCGCGTCACTTTTTTAGTGAATAACAGTTCATCAATATTCAGGAGAGCACTATGAGCTTTTCTCAGGCGGTCAGTGGCTTAAACGCTGCCTCTAACAATCTGGACGTGATTGGCAACAACATTGCCAACTCCGCTA
Source organism: Dickeya fangzhongdai (assembly GCF_002812485.1). Taxonomy (NCBI): domain Bacteria; kingdom Pseudomonadati; phylum Pseudomonadota; class Gammaproteobacteria; order Enterobacterales; family Pectobacteriaceae; genus Dickeya; species Dickeya fangzhongdai. The sequence goes on along the minus strand of NZ_CP025003.1, from coordinate 3,212,336 downwards.
CCGTTGGTTTCAAAGCCAGTAATATCTCTTTTGCCGATATGTATGCCGGCTCCAACGTAGGTCTGGGGACCCGAGTTGCATCCGTACTGCAGGACTTTAGCAACGGTTCTATCACCGGTACGTCTCGTTCGCTGGATGTAGCCATTAACGGGAATGGTTTCTATCGTCTTCTTAACAGTAACGGCAGTGTGGTTTACAGCCGTAACGGTCAGTTCACCTTAGACAGCAGCCGTAATATCGTCAACGCGCAGGGGCTGCAGTTGACCGGTTATCCCGCCACCGGTACTCCGCCGACCATTCAGCAAGGTGCAGACCCGGTGGCGCTGAGCATACCGGAAACCACTATGTCGGCCAACGCGACGACCACGGCATCTATTATCGCCAACCTGAACTCATCGGATAGCACCAATACCTGGGACGCGACCGATCCGACCAATACCTCAAACTACAAGGGTTCCATCACTACCTACGATAGCTTGGGTAACGAGCATAACTTTGCGCTCTATTTTGTGAAAAGCGCCGCCAACAGCTGGAACGTGTACGCTCAGGATACCAGCATTACCGGCGCCGGTTTCCAGGGGCCGACCACGTTGTCCTTTAATAACAGTGGTGCGCTGACGACGACGACGCCGGCGACGTTAACCATGGCGACGTTGAATGGTTCTGCCGCCAGTACCTTTACGCTTGCGTTTACCGGCACAGTACAGCAGAACAGCGGTTCCAATAGCACCAAGACGCCAACACAGAATGGTTATGCTCCGGGTGAATTGACCGGTTACAGCATCAGTAACGATGGTACGGTTGTCGGCTCTTATTCCAACTCGAAAACCCAGGTACTTGGGCAGATTGCGCTGGCTAACTTCGCTAACCCGGAAGGGTTGTCTCCCCAGGGGGATAACGTTTGGGCGGCAACCAGTAATTCTGGTCAGGCTGTTGTCGGTCTGGCAGGTTCCGGCAACCTGGGCAAACTGGTTGGTAAGGCGACGGAAAGTTCCAACGTCGATATGAGTAAGGAACTGGTTAACATGATCGTTGCCCAGCGTAACTATCAGTCGAATGCGCAGACCATCAAAACGCAGGATCAGATTCTCAATACACTGGTCAACCTGCGTTAATTATCATAACGGGGATATTGCATGGATCACGCTATCTATACAGCGATGGGCGCAGCAAGCCAGACGCTGGAGCAACAGGCCATTACGTCGAACAACATGGCCAACGCCTCGACGCCGGGCTTTCGCGCGCAGCTGGCTGCGATGCGTGCTGTGCCGATCCAGGGGGTGACCAACGAGACGCGCACACTGGTGATATCATCAACTCCTGGGGCGGATACCACCCCGGGTTCGATGGATTATACCGGGCGTTCGATGGATGTTGCCTTGTCGCAGGACGGCTGGCTGGCGGTGCGTGCTGCGGACGGCAGTGAAGCCTATACCCGCAACGGTAATATGGAAATCAACGCCAACGGGCAGTTGACCATTCAGGGCAACCTGGTGATGGGCGACGGCGGCCCGATTGACGTTCCGCCTCAGACTCAGCTGACTATCGGCCCTGACGGTACCATCAATGCGTTAAACCCTAGCGATGCCGCGAACACGGTTACCCAGATCGGGCGCCTGAAGCTGGCCAAGGCGACGGGAACTGAAGTGACCCGTGGCGACGACGGGCTTTTTCGTGTGTCCCCGGCCGCGCAGCAGCAGCGCGGTGCGGTATTACAGAATGACGCAACGGTCAGGGTAATGCCGGGGGTACTGGAAGGCAGTAACGTCAATACGGTTGAATCGATGGTGGAGATGATTTCCAACTCGCGCCGTTTTGAGATGCAGATGAAAGTGATCAGCAGCGTTGATGATAATACGCAACGTGCTAATCAGATACTTGCAATGAATTAAGTGCCCTTGCGCACAGGAGTGACTCGATGATCCGTTCTTTATGGATTGCCAAAACCGGTCTGAACGCCCAGCAAACCAATATGGATGTCATATCCAACAACCTGGCGAACGTCAGCACCAATGGTTTTAAGCGTCAGCGTGCCGTATTTGAGGACCTGATGTACCAGACAGTTCGTCAGCCAGGGGCGCAGTCTTCAGAACAGACCACACTGCCGTCAGGTCTGCAACTGGGGACTGGTGTGCGTCCGGTGGCAACCGAGCGCATTCATACGCAAGGCTCCTTTTCCGAAACCGGTAATGTGAAGGATATGGCGATCAAGGGCGCCGGTTTCTTCCAGGTGCTGATGCCGGATGGAACCACGGCGTATACCCGCGATGGCTCTTTCCAGCAGGACTCCAACGGTCAGCTGGTGACATCCAGCGGCTTTCAGGTCCAGCCGGCGATCACTATCCCGGCAAACTCCAGCAACCTGACGGTTGGCCGCGACGGGGTGGTCACCGTGACTCAGCAGGGGCAGACTGCGCCGGTGCAGATCGGACAGCTGAACCTGGCTATGTTCATCAACGAGGCGGGCCTGGAAAACCTCGGCGAAAACCTGTATGCGGAAACCGCCAGTTCCGGCGCGCCGACTCAGAGCACGCCTGGCCTGAACGGAGCGGGTCTGATTTATCAGAAATTCGTTGAAACATCGAACGTGAACGTCGCCGAAGAGTTGGTGTCGATGATCCAGACTCAACGCGCGTATGAAATCAACAGCAAGGCGATTTCTTCCACCGATCAGATGTTGCAGAAACTGACCCAGCTGTAATCTTTCCTGGGTAATGCTTGTTAAATAGGGTGGCGTTTTACTGATTTGCGGCTGGAATGCAGATGGGTAAAGTGGCCACCTTGATTCAATATGTGGATAGATTACTGAAAGTAAGGCGATATCCGTAGTGATGATGAATACGAAGTCGGTTGCAGCGTTGCAGCCATGTCGGCCCCGTCTGCTGGCATACGTGATGATGTTAACACTGTCCGGTTGCGCCTATATACCTCATGACAAGGTGGTGACCGGGCCAACGACAGCGCAGCCTGCACCGCCTTTACAGGCTATTCCCAACGGTTCTATTTTCCAGACCGGGCAGGCGATGAACTATGGCTATCAACCGATGTTTGAGGATCGTCGCCCAAGGAATGTAGGGGATACGCTTACCATTGTGCTGCAGGAAAACGTCAGCGCGAGCAAGAGTTCGTCGGCGAATGCCAGTCGTGATGCTTCCGGCTCGTTCGGTATGACCACGACGCCGCGTTTGCTGGAAGGCCCACTGGGCAATAACCGGGCCGCATTTAACGCTACCGGCAAAGATGACTTTACCGGGAAAGGCGGCGCCAACGCGAATAACACCTTTACCGGGACTATCACGGTTACCGTGGATCAGGTGCTGACGAATGGCAACCTGCACGTTGTGGGTGAAAAACAGATTGCAGTTAATCAGGGAACCGAATTTATTCGTTTCTCCGGGGTGGTAAACCCAAGAACTATCAGCGGCAGCAATACCGTACCGTCAACACAAGTGGCGGACGCGCGTATGGAATATGTGGGTAATGGCTACATTAATGAAACGCAGACCATGGGCTGGCTGCAACGGTTCTTCCTTAATGTTTCGCCGTTCTAAATTGATGAGGCATACAATGCGGATCACTTCAATCTTTACCGTTCTTCTTGCTTTGCTGATGGTGGTGGCTCCGCCTGCATCGGCCGAGCGTATCCGCGATCTGGTGAGTATTCAGGGCGTGCGTGATAATGCCCTGATTGGCTATGGTCTGGTGGTGGGGCTGGATGGCACCGGTGACCAAACCACGCAGACGCCGTTCACCACTCAAAGTCTGAACAACATGTTGTCTCAGTTGGGGATTACCGTTCCGGCTGGTACCAACATGCAGTTGAAAAACGTGGCTGCCGTTATGGTGACGGCAAAGTTGCCGGCGTTTGCCCGTTCGGGACAACCGGTGGATGTTGTCGTTTCTTCGATGGGTAACGCCAAGAGCCTGCGCGGCGGTACGCTGCTGATGACGCCGCTGAAAGGGGTGGATAATCAGATCTATGCTATCGCGCAGGGGAACGTATTGATCGGCGGCGCTGGCGCATCCGCGGGCGGCAGCAGCGTGCAGGTAAACCAACTGTCGGGCGGGCGTATCAGCGGCGGTGCAATCATCGAGCGTGAACTGCCCAATACTTTTGGCACCGGCAATACCATCATACTGCAGTTAAATCAGGATGATTTCACCATGGCACAGAGCATCAGCGATGCCATCAACCGTTTTGGTCGCGGTGGTTCGGCAGCTCCGCTGGACTCGCGTACTGTTCGGGTTGTGGTGCCTGCCGGCAACAGCGCTCAGGTGAGGTTCCTGGCCGACATGCAGAATATTGAGGTGAATGTCGGCACGCTGGACGCCAAGGTTATCATTAACTCTCGTACTGGCTCGGTGGTCATGAACCGCAATGTCCAACTGGAGAACTGCGCGGTCGCTCAGGGCAACCTGTCCGTTACCATCAACCAGCAAAATGTGGTCAGTCAGCCGAACACGCCGCTGGCAGGCGGGCAAACGGTCGTGACACCGCAAACGGAAATCTCCATGCGTCAGGAAGGCGGCGCGCTGCAACGAGTCAACTCCAGTGCGAACCTGAACAGTGTGGTCAGAGCATTGAACTCGCTTGGCGCCACGCCGATGGATCTGATGTCAATTCTTCAGGCGATGGAAAGTGCTGGTTGCCTGAGAGCGAAGCTGGAAATTATCTGATGAGCGATATGAAGGCGTTTAACAATCCTGCTTATGAGACACAGTCGCTTAACTCGCTGAAGCGGGATGTATCCAGTCATCCCCAGAGCCGGGAAGGGATTCGCGCTGTGGCTAAACAGTTGGAAGGCGTCTTCGTGCAGATGATGATGAAGAGTATGCGTGACGCGTTGCCGAAAGATGGCATTTTCAGCAGCGATCAAACCCGCATGCTCACATCAATGTATGACCAGCAACTGGCCCAGCAAATGTCGTCGGGCAAGGGGCTGGGATTGGCTTCCGTAATTGAAAAACAGATGATGGGCCAGGGCATTGCCGGGAATGAACCCGCATCGACGGCGCCTTTCAAACCCGATGGTCAATTAGCCCGGGCCATGCCTTCGTTTGTGCTGGAACAGATGGTGCGTAAGGCCGTCCCCAAACTACCGGAAAAATCGTCGGCGTTGCCGATGAGCAGCACCGACTTTATCTCCCGGTTGTCCACGCCAGCCATGCTGGTTAGCCAGCAAAGCGGTATCCCACATCATCTGATTATGGCGCAGGCTGCTCTGGAGTCCGGTTGGGGGCAGCGTGAGATTCCTACCGCCGATGGCCGTCGCAGTCACAACATTTTTGGTATTAAAGCTGGCAGTAGTTGGGATGGCCCGGTCACGGAAGTTACCACGACAGAATACGAGCAGGGCATCGCCAAAAAGGTCAAAGCCGCCTTCCGTGTGTACGGTTCTTATCTGGAAGCATTAAACGATTACGCCAAATTACTGACGCAGAATCCCCGTTATGCCGGTGTTTCTGCTGCGGCCACCGCAGAACAGGCTGCGGTGGCGCTGCAACAGGCAGGGTATGCGACTGACCCGGCTTATGCGAAGAAGCTGGTAAGCATGATTCAGCAGATGAAAAACTCGGGTGAAAAGGCGGTTCAGGCCTATACGCACGACCTGAGCGGGATTTTCTAATTTTCCTCAAGTTTTCAGCCCGTCTGCCGATAGCTATACAAGTTAATTTATAACGGCGATATCTTTTTGTGCCCGGTAATAGGTACTGCCCTGTCTGTGCATGAGTAAGAGTAAAAGGAACCCAGCATGTCCAATTTGATTAACACCGGAATGAGTGGTTTGAGTGCTGCCCAGGCGGCGTTGAGTACCGTCAGTAACAACATCAGTAACCAGGCTGTTACAGGGTATAGCCGTCAAAATGCACTGTTGGCACAGAACAACGGCACCAATCTTTCCGCCGGTTATATTGGCAACGGGGTCAGCGTTGTCAGCATCAATCGTGACTACAATGATTTCATTGCCAAACAGTTACGTGCGGCACAGACAACAAGCAGCGCGACCACGTCGTATTACAGCCAGATCTCCAAGATCGATAACCTGTTGTCGAGCAGTTCATCCAGCCTGTCCACCACAATTCAGGACTTCTTTAAGAACCTGCAGAACCTGACCAGCAATTCCAGCGATTCCTCAGTGCGTCAAACCGTGCTGGGCAAAGCCGGAGCCTTGGTCAATCAGTTCAAGATTACCGATCAGTACCTGCGTGATATGGACAGCAATATCAACGGCGAGATTTCCATCACCGTTACGCAAATTAATACTTATGCCAAACAGATTGCGGATATCAACGATCAGATTATTCGTCTGAAGGGCGCCAATAACGGCGCGTCGCCGAATGATCTGCTGGACCAGCGCGATAACCTGGTTAATGACCTGAACAAGCTGGTTGGCGTGGATGTGGCGGTCCAGGATGGCGACATTTACAACGTTGCATTGAAAAATGGCCTGACCCTGGTTCAGGGCAAAAGCTACAATACGCTGGTCGCTACGCCATCCAGCACTGACCCGGCTCGCACAACTGTTTCTTACAACGATGCGATCGCCGGCGTGAGTGAAGTAAAAGAAAGCACCATTACCGGTGGTTCTCTCGGCGGTTTGCTCAATTTCCGTACCAGTACGCTGGATAGCGCCCGCAATCAGTTGGGACAGATGGCGCTGGCGTTTGCCGATGCTTTCAACCAGCAACACAAAGCCGGGTACGACCTGAACAATGATCTGGGCGGGGATTTCTTTGGCGTTGGCTCATCCGTCACGTTAAAGAGCGCCAAAAATACGTCTGCTACCGAATTGACCTCTTCCTATCTGAGCGATACTTACTCAATGCAGTACAACGGAACGTCATGGAGCGTTACCCGCTCTGACGGTACGACAGCAGCCTCAACCCTGTCCGGCTCTGCATTGACCTTTGATGGTTTCACTATCGATATTTCCGGTTCGGCTGCATCAGGCGATACTTTCAGTTTCAAAGTATCACCGGGGCAATCATCCATTTCGCAAACTGCGCCGACCGGCTCAACGTCCGCCGCTTCGTTGACGCGTAACGACACCAACTACATTAAGGCAAGCGACTATAGCGTCAAATTCGTTGGTCCGGCAGCTAATGACTGGTCGATCACGCGTTTGTCGGATGGTGCCGACCTGTCTTCCTCTGCGACGTATACCGCAGCCAGCGGTTCGACGTCGGCCAGTCTGATTTTTGACGGGATGAAACTGGATATCTCCGGTACGCCGGCAGCGAAAGACCTGTTTACGGTCAAGGGTGTTCGCGATGTCGTCGTGGATATGTCGGTGAAAGTGACGGATTCGTCCAAGATTGCGGCGGCCGGTGTTTCGCTGACGTCAGCCGGTGGTGGCGTGAGTGATAACACCAACGCTAAAGCGTTACTGAATTTGCAGACCAGCAAGGTTGTAGAGAATAAATCCAGTATCAGTCAGGCGTATGCCAGTCTGGTCGGGGATATCGGCAACAAAACCAGTACCGCCAAGGTTACCGATACATCACAGAAAAATGTGGTGTCGCAGCTGACTACTGAGCAACAGTCTGTATCCGGCGTCAATCTGGATGAAGAGTATGGCGATCTGGTTCGTTTCCAGCAGTATTACATGGCGAATGCCAAGGTAATCCAGACTGCTTCGACGATCTTTGATGCCCTGTTGGCGATCCGTAGCTAAATTTGTGACGAGAAACAGTAAGGAATAAGTTATGCGACTGAGTACCAGTATTATTTTTCAGCAGAGCATGCAAGGCGTCACAGATGGATTGTCATCCTTCAGCAAAACAGGCCAGCAGCTTGCCAGCAACACTCGCGTGTTAACCCCTTCTGATGACCCGATAGCGGCGTCCAAGGCGGTTATGGTCAACCAGGCGCAGGCACAAAACGAGCAATATACGCTGGCGCGCACCTTTGCTGAAAATGGCATGAATAGCGAATTGTCTGTGCTGACCAACGTGGCGACCGCATTGACCTCGGCCAGCACGACGCTGTTAAGCGCGGACGGTACAAAGAATGATAACGATCGCCAGCTTATTGCAACCTCTCTGCGTGGCCTGAAATCTCAATTGCTCAATCTGGCAAACAGTACGGATGGTAATGGCAGCTATGTTTTCGGTGGCTACAAGACCGACTCTCAGCCGTTTACTACCAATGCGTCCGGCACCGTTAGCTATGTGGGTGGTAATCAGGCCATTTCCCAGCAAGTGGATGCGGACCGTATCATGACGGTCGGGCATATTGGTTCCGACGTATTTAACAACGCGAGCGGTACCGCGGACATCTTCAGTGCGCTGGATAGCGCGATTAGCGCGCTGGAAACTCCGCTGGAAGGCGCCACTGACGCCGTGAAGAGTGCCAATACTGCATCAATCAGCGCAGCCAGTCAGAGCCTCAAGAACGCGCTGACTAACGTGTCTTCTGCGCAGGCAACGCTAGGTGTTCAACTGCAGGAGATCGACACGCTGGATAGCATTGGTACCGATCGTACTACGGCGAACAAACAGACATTGAGCGACCTGGTTGACATCGATATGGTTGCGACCATCTCCACATATATGATGCAACAACAGTCTCTGCAGGCTTCATATAAAGCCTTTAGCGATATGCAAAGTCTTTCGCTGTTCCAGCTTAATAAATAAAACGGAATAGCGACCCGTATTTGGATACGCTTAAACCGGGCGTATTCTTTTTGGCATGTCATCCTTAATAAGATGACATGCTTTTTTTTGCCGTGTATTTCGCAATGCGAATCAGGCCATTTTGGATAAGCCGGTAAGGTGGAGGAAGATACCGAATAAATGGGCGGGTTACCCGGCAAAGCGGCTTAATAAGTCAGTTAATAAATCGTAGGTTTCGCCGAACAGTTTTTCTGCATAAGGCGAGAGCAGGAAGATCAGAAAACCCACGGTGATGATCCCGGCGAAGAGGGTGATGGGAAAGCCGATGGCAAAGATGGTTAGCTGTGGCGCGAGCCGGCTTAATAAGCCAAGCGCCATGTTGATAGTCAGCAGCAGTGTGATGAGGGGCAGGGCAAGCATCAGCCCGTTAGAAAATATCCTTCCGCCAGCCTCGGCCAGGGTCATAAATACGTTACCGCTGATCGGTTCGGCATTGATGGGGATGGTGTGAAAACTGTCAACCAGCAGCGATATCAACCATAGATGCCCATTCATGCTCAGAAAAAGCAGCAACGCCAGCAAGTTCATGAATCGTGCAACCACCGGCATATTCGGGCCGCCGCTGGGGTCAAAGAAGGTCGCAAACGAAAGCCCCATCTGCAGACCGATAATCTCACCGGCCAGACGGATAGCCGCAAACGCCAGTTGCATAGCAAAGCCCAGCATCGCGCCTATCAACACCTGTTGACATAGCATCCAGACACCGGCCGCGGAAAATATTGGAATCGAGGTATGGGGAATGCTCGGTGTAATGACAATAGCGATCAGCACTCCCAGACCGATCTTTACCCGGCGAGTGATAGAGCGTTCGCTAAAGATCGGCGCGGTGCTAATAAGCGCGAGGATCCTGACCAGTGGCCAGAAAAACTGGTTGAACCAACCGATCATGTCGATGCTGCTGAGGGTGACCATGTCTATCCAATCATGTTGGGAAATTGGCTGAACATTGTGCGCATATAATCAAGAATGACGCTGAGCATCCAGGGGCCAGCAACCACCAGCGTGAAAAATACCGTCAGCACTTTGGGAATGAATGACAGGGTCATTTCGTTGATTTGTGTGGCTGCCTGGAGCAGGCTGATAATCAAGCCGCTGACCAGTGCGGCGACAAGAGGAGGGCCTGCCAGCATCAGCGCTATTTTCATTGCTTCATAGCCTAAAGCCATGACGGATTCAGGAGTCATACAGGCATTCCTCTGATGTGGTGAACAGCAGTAACCGCATCGACTAAGTATAGAAACTCTGGGCCAGCGACCCCAGCAACAATTGCCACCCGTCAACCAGCACGAAGAGCATCAGCTTGAATGGTAACGAGATGGTGGCCGGGGGAACCATCATCATACCCAGCGCCATCAGTACACTGGCTACAACCAGGTCGATCAGCAGAAAAGGAATGAAAATCGTAAAACCGATCTGAAAGGCGGTTTTTAGCTCGCTGGTAACATAAGCCGGCACCAGTACCCGCATTGGAACCGCTTCCGGGCCTTGCAGTGAGGGAATCTGCGCCAGACGGGTAAATAAAGCCAAATCCGCTTCCCGGGTTTGCCGGAGCATGAATTCACGCAACGGCTGCGAGCCTTTTTCGATAGCCACTTCCATACTGATTTTATCTTCACTGAACGGACGATAGGCTTCGTCATAGATACGGTTCAGTACCGGAGACATCACAAAAAAAGTCAGAAACAGACTCAGTCCCAGCAACACCTGGTTGGGCGGCGCGGTTGGCGTTCCCAATGCGTTGCGCAGCAGGCTCAGGACGATGATGATACGGGTAAAACAGGTCATCATCAGCAATACCGCCGGAATAAAACTCAGCGATGTGATGAAAACCAACGTCTGAATCGGCAATGACCAGCTCTGCCCGCCGTTAGCCAGGGGCTGGCTGATAATACCGGGCAACTGCGCCAGTGCATGGGGGGCGATCATGAACAGAATGGAAGCCGCAGGATAACGTAGCAGGCGCAGCCATGCGGAGAAAGAAGTCGGACGCAGGGTGGTACTCATTCGGTTTTTTCCGGACGCGTGGTCGCTTTCTTGAGAAACTGGAGAAAATCGGCTGGCGCAATTTTTTCTACCGATGCCGCTGCGTTGCCAACGGGACGCGCGGGCAGGGTATGTAAATGGGTGATCTGCTGGGCGGTTACCCCTAATACGAGCCAGGTATCGTCGACTTCAACAATCACGATACGTTCGCGTTGCCCGACTAGGCAAGACGATACCACTTTCATAACATTGCCGCTTTTGACCTGCGGCGCGATACCCAGTTTGCGTAACAGCCAGGCGACCAGCAAGATCAACAACAGCACACCGCACAAGGCGGTGCCGATTTGCGACAACAGCGCGCCGCCGGAAATAACGGATTCAGCAGCCGCGGGCGGCTGCTGAATGGTAGAGACAGTCTGTTGTGCGGTACCCGTCATTAACGGCCTAACCTGCGCATACGTTCTGACGGCGTAATAATATCGGTGATACGTACGCCATACTTGTCAGAGACGACCACGACTTCACCTTGAGCAATCAGATATCCGTTAATCATAATATCCAGCGGCTCACCGGCCAGGCCGTCCAGCGCTACCACGGAGCCCTGCGACAAACGCAGCAACTCTTTGATGGTCATTTTGGTGCGACCGAGCTCGACCGTCAGTTTGACCGGGATATCCAGAATCAGATCGATATCCTGCATTGAACCCTGCGTGTCCTGCACATCAAAGTTCTTAAAAATACCTTCGGTACTACCCGGCGCGCTTTTTTCTGCCGACTGCTGCTCGCTAAATGCATCAGCCCACAGATCGTCCACGGAATCCGTTTCTTCGGACGGTTTCTTGATGTCACTCATTGAGCGGTTCCTCGTCATTCAGAGAATTTAAAATGGGGTTAATCAAGTGTTCAACACGCAAGGCATATTGACCATCTAACGTACCGTATTGACAGGTCAGCACCGGCACGCCATCAACATGAGCCACCAGGCGTTCAGGTTTATCAATCGGCAAAATATCTCCGGGTTTGAGTTTCAAAACCTTTGACAGTCGAACCGGGATATCGACAAAGTTGGCAACCAGCTCCAGCTCCGAGTGCTGTACCTGCTTTGCCAGTGTTTCACGCCAATGCTGGTCTTCCTGCTGAGAGTTCTCCAGCGGCGGGTTAGCCAGCAATTCGCGTAAAGGCTCAATCATGGAGAACGGAATACAGATACTGAATTCACCGGTCAAGGTCCCGATTTCCAGATGGAAAGGGGTCGTCACCACGATATCGTTCGGCGATGTGGTGATGTTGGTGAATTTTACCTGCATTTCCGAACGCACATATTCCACATCTAACTTATAAATCGCATTCCAGGCATCACTGTAAGCTTCGAGCGCCAGTTTAAGCATCCGGCGCACAACACGCTGCTCGGTATGCGTAAATTCACGACCTTCAACCTTGGTGGGGAAACGACCATCGCCGCCGAACAGGTTGTCCACGGCAATAAAGACCAGGCTGGGGGAGAACACAAACAGAGCCGTGCCGCGCAGCGGCTTCAGATGTATCAGGTTGAGGTTGGTCGGAACCGGCAGGTTACGCGCAAACTCATGATACGGCTGAATCTTGATAGCACCGACAGTAATATCCGGGCTACGACGAAGCAGGTTGAACAGCCCCATACGGAACTGACGTGCAAAACGTTCGTTGATGATCTCCAGCGCCTGCAGACGTTCACGAATGACGCGCCGTTGTGTATTGGGATCGTAGGGTTTGACATCCCCGTCTTTCTGCGAAGCAGCGTTGCTGGCATCAGCGCTACTATCGCCACTGTCACCGTTTAGCAGAGCGTCAATCTCTGCCTGTGAAAGAATGCTGTCACCCATAGTGATTACCGCAAAATGAAAGCAGTGAACAGGACATCGCTGACTACCTGGTTAGGTTGTCCAGGAACCAGCGGTGGGCTTAATACCTGCTTGATATCTTCAACCAGTTTTTGCTTGCCTTGTTCCGTTGCCAGAACAGACGAGCTCTGACGAGAAAACAGCATAATCAAACGACTGCGAATTTCCGGCAGATAATTGGTCAGGCGCGCACGGGTCGCTTCATCCGGCAGTCGCAGGGTGATCCCCACATACAGCACCCGATCCGGGTTGTTATCCGGAGATAACAGGTTAACGGTGAATGTATCCAAAGGCATGAACACCGGCGCTGGCGGCGGAGGCGGTTCGCTAGCTGCCGTTTCGGCTTTTTTCTGACTCAATAACCACCAGCCGGCACCCGCTGCGGCAGTGGCTGCCAGGGCGATAACAATCAAGAGTATCAGCCAGAGGGACCTCTTATTACCGCCTGACTGGGCTTTCTTATTAGACGTAGCCAATGATATATCCTGTTATTTATCAGTATCTAATGGCAAAGTCAGCCATTAGATAAATGCGTGATATCACGATTATCCCGCCTATTCACCGCTTCAATACAATGAATAAACAATAAAAAAAGCGTTAACTTCTTCATTAGGCAAAGATATCGACGCCATTAATACCTGTTGCCATTGACTGCAGCTGTGCCGGGACCGCCAGCGGTTCAACTTCGGCGGCGGTATGCTCGGATTGGCCGAATTGCTGCTGATAAGACGAGGCGTTGCCGCCGCCGTTACCATTGGCGTTGCTTGCCACTTGCTGCTGTGACTGCTGCCAACTGCCGGCATCCGACCCTACACTGCTCTGCCCCAGGTTGATACCGCTCTCGGCCATCGCGCTGCGCAGGTGGGGGAGGGCGGACTCCAGGGCGGAACGCACCTGGCTGTTACCGGAAACCAGGTGAATTTGCGCCTGATTATCTTCGATTTTCAGCATGATATGCAGTGAGCCCAACTCTTCCGGGTGAAGTTTCAGCTCAGCGGTCTGCTGCCCGTTACGGCTAAACATCACGACCTGCTGACCCAGCGCATCATTCCACTGCTGAGTACCCAGCGGCACGTTGATCTGGCTGGTTACGTGCTGGGCTGCGGGTTGCGTTGGCGTGGCGTTGCTGGCGAACAGCGACGACAGCGTCTGCAATGACGAGTTGGCGCTGGCATCGGCCGGTGCCGATGCGGCTATCGGATTACTGGCGCTGTCTTCCTTACGGGATGTCAGCAGAGTGCTATCTTTGGACTGGTCAACTGCCTGCAATCCGGTATTTTTGGCCGCGGCAGAGGTGCTCACGGCAGTCAGGGACGAGGCCGTCGAGCTATCCGTTGTTGCGGATGCTTTCAGTGTAAAATCGCCTTGTGACGATGAATCGCCGGTTTTTGCCGAACCCAGCAACGAACTCAACACGCTGTTGCTGGTCTTGCCGTTTTTCAACTCACTCAATCCATCGGATAAAGACGGGTTGGACGCCGTGCCTTCAGTTGCCGCTTTTGTCTGCGCTGTAGTTTGTACCGGAATCATGGCAAACAACGCTTGCATAGCCAGCGCATCGGTATCAGTCGCTTTCTCGTCCTTTGCACTGACTTTCTTTTGAGCCTTGGCCAGCAGCGATTCAAGGGAATTGCCTGATTGCAAGTCAGCCAGCGTCAACGTCCCTTTAGTCAAGGCGCCCAGAATGGCATTCAATTCGTCACTGTTTGCTTCAATGCCGCTTTTTGCCAGTGCGTCTTTGAAATCGGCGCTTTCCTGATCGCTGATAATGGTTTTTTTGGCGGACTGTGCCGTTGACAGTTTCTGCGAGAGCAACTGAACAAAATTTTCCGGTAGCTGGTCTTTGCCCAGCAGCGCAAGTAAGGAATTCCCCTGAGGCGCAGTTGTGCTTGCATCAGTCGTTGTGGTGATCGGCATTGCTGGCAAGTTCATAATTATGTTTTCCTCATTGATGCGCGTTGGGCGAATTCATCCATCCGCTTTTGTTCCAGGCGATTTTCATGCGCCAGCATTTTAGTCTGTTCACGCTGTTGCAATGTACTAAATGCATTCAGTCGCTGCTGCTTTTCCTGCCAGGCTTTCATCGCCTGATTCAAACGAGAAGTCCAATTTAATAACTGATGCTGGTGCTGCTCAATCGCTTTTTCCAGAGTCAAAATAAATTGCTGATAATTTTGCCAGGAGGTATTGGCCATGCCTTCGGTCATTGAGTCATTAAGCCGCTGGCGATAATCATCATGGTAACCTAACAACGCATTAAGTTGCTGTTCAGCCTGCAAATAGGCTTTTTGTACCTGACCCAGATGCGTTGTCGCAGCATCGACCTCTTTTTGGGCCAAATCACGCAGCATGACGAAGGTAGATTGAGTTCTCATTCACCCTCCTACCGATTATACGGGAAAATGTTATCCAGTGCCTGACAGGCTTCCTCAAATGAGCTTCGCTCAAACATTCCCTGCTGCAAAAAATGTTGCATCTGCGGATAAAGCTGTATTGCCCGATCAAGCAACGGGTCGCTACCGGCGGCATAAGCGCCGACATTAATCAGATCGCGGTTGCGCTGATAACTGGATAACGACTGCTTGAATTGCCTTACCGCAGAATAATGGTTTTCATCTATCAACGCCGTCATCGCACGGCTAATAGACGCTTCGATATCAATAGCCGGATAATGTCCGGACTCTGCCAATTGGCGGGACAGCACGATATGGCCGTCCAGAATGGCGCGAGCCGAGTCGGCGATCGGGTCCTGCTGGTCATCGCCTTCGGTCAGCACCGTATAAAACGCGGTGATTGAACCGCCGCCGGAAATACCGTTGCCCGCACGCTCTACCAGCGCAGGCAATTTGGCGAAAACCGAAGGCGGGTAACCTTTGGTTGCCGGCGGTTCGCCAATCGCCAGTGCGATTTCACGTTGAGCCATCGCATAACGCGTCAGCGAATCCATAATCAACAATACATGATGACCACGGTCGCGGAAATCTTCTGCGATGCGCGTAGCATAAGCTGCGCCCTGCATACGCAGCAGGGGAGAGACATCCGCCGGGGCGGCGATCACCACAGAGCGCGCAAGCCCTTCGGTGCCGAGAATGTTTTCAATGAAGTCTTTAACTTCGCGCCCACGTTCCCCGATCAGGCCGACTACGATCACATCGGCTTGAGTATAGCGCGCCATCATTCCGAGCAGCACACTTTTACCAACACCGGAACCGGCGAAAAGCCCCATACGCTGACCACGGCCCACCGTCAGCAATGCGTTGATGGCACGCACGCCGACATCCAGAACGTGTTCAATCGGCGTACGCTGGAGCGGGTTGAACGGCGCGGTCACCAGTGGCGCGGTGTAGCCGGTATCAGGTGCAGGAAAACCATCCAACGGTTTGGCGCTGCCATCCAGTACGCGGCCCAGCAATGCCGGACCCAGCGGTAGCTGCTTGCCCTGACTGCTGCCGGAAAGACCAACGCGTTCATAGACCCGGGCTCCCGGGATGATCCCTTCGACTTCTTCAAGCGGCATCAGAAATAGTTTCTGGCCGTTAAAACCGACGACTTCACTTTCCACTTCGTCAACCTGATTGCCGTTCTGACGTTCAATCAGGCAGGTCGAACCCAGCGGCATGTGCAGGCCGGTCGCCTCAAGCACCAATCCCGTCGCACGCGTCAGCCGTCCATAACGGCGTATTGCAGGCGTATTGGCGATACGCTTTTCAAACGTATCAATAGAAGAGAGCCAACGGGAAAGACGCACAGTCATCAGAGTTCTCCCGGTGCTGCCAGTCGGCAAAGTTCATGCCAGCGGGTGGCAATGCTGGCGTCCAGATCCCCTTCTTCGGCGCTGACTTTGCAGCCTCCGGGATGCAATTGGTTATCTGCCAACAACCGCCAGCCGTGAAGGCTGAGGGTAGGGCCGAGGTGTTGTTCCACCCGCTCCAGGTCCGATGGGTGCACACGCAATTGCGGCTTGCCGCTGAACATGGGTTCCTGCTGGATCAACTGCTGTATTTGCCCCATTAGCGCAGTGCCGTCACAAACCGGCGACTGACCAATTACCTGCTTGGCGGCGGTTAAGGCCAACTGCATCAGGCGTGAGACAATGACGCTGTCCAGAGCGTCCAGCGTTTGCTGGAATTCATTGACCATCTGTTGCATCTGGGCAATAACCGGTTGCTGCTGCTGAGCCGCATCCTGTAAACCCTGCTGTGTGCCGGTCTGGAGTCCGTCCTGATAACCGGCGGCGTAACCCTGTTGCTTGCCTTCGGCAAACCCGTTTTCCCGCGCCTGCTGCAGCACCTGTTCGCGCAGGGTTGCCAGATCATCCTCCGACTGCTGAAAATCAGACATGCCGAAGAAGTCGTTGTCTCCCGGTTGCGCCGACGGCGAAGCCGGAGAGGACGATGCCGACGTCCCCACATCCGCGACAGCGGGTGTGGGGGCGGAAAGGTCATCCAGTTTCCACGGCTGCCAGTCAAGATTGCTGGAAGAATTAGACAAACGCGTCATCACCACCACCGATAATCATTTCGCCGCTGTCTGCCAGTCGACGTACAATGAGCAAAATGGCTTTCTGTTCGTTTTCCACCTGGGACATACGTACCGGGCCACGAGTTGCCAGGTCGTCGCGCAGGATTTCCGCCGCACGCTGCGACATGTTGCGCAGGAACTTCTCGCGCAGCGGCTGTTCGGCACCTTTCAGCGCGATCAGCAGAGACTCGGATTCCACTTCCTGCAGCAGACGCTGGATACTGCGGTCGTCCACTTCCACCAGGTTTTCGAACAGGAACATTTCGTCGATAATTTTCTGTGCCAACTCGCCATCGAATTCGCGTACGGCATCGATAACCGCTTCTTCGTGCTGCGTTTTCATCAGGTTGATGATCTCTGCCGCAGTACGAACACCCCCCATCTTGCTGCGTTTGAGGTTTTGACCGTCCAGCAGCCCGTTAAGTACTTCGGTCAGTTCCGCCAGAGCGGACGGTTGCACCCCGCCGAAGGTGGCGATACGTAGCATAACGTCATTACGCATGCGCTCGTCGAAGTGAGCCAGAATATCCGCCGCCTGTGCGCGTTTGAGGTGCACCAGGATGGTGGCGATAATCTGCGGGTGCTCGTCGCGGATAAGGTCGGCGGCGCTTTGCGGCTCCATAAAGTTGAGCGTTTCCATACCGGTAGAGGTTTCCTTGCTTTCAAGGATATCTTCCAGCAGGCTGGAGGCACGCTCTTCACCCAATGCCTTGACCAGGACAGAACGAAGGTATTCGCCGGCATTCACACCTAACGCCGCATACTGCTCGGCCTCAATATCAAACTCGCGCAACACTTCCAGCAACTCAGACTGAGAGACCTGTTTCATGTTGGCCATCGCAGTACTGAGATGCTGCACCTCGCGGGTTGAGAGGTGCGTAAAAACTTCTGCCGCACGGTCTTCACCGATAGTCATCAATAAGACGGCGCTCTTTTCTGTACCTGTCAGACTCATAGTTCGTTACTCATCCAGTGGCGGATTACCAGCGCGACGACGCGAGGATCATTTTCGGCCAGTTCACGGATACGCTGACTGTGCATCTCTGCATGGGCCCGCTGCTCGGATTTCCGATGCAATTCTTCTTCCATCGTGCTGAGCGTGACGGTGACATCCGCATCCTGACCGCGCAACGAGGCGGCCGCTTCGGCTGCTTCCTGCAACTGCGCACGTCTCTGCAACTGCGGACGCACCAGTTTACGATACAGAATCCAGCCAACAATCAGTACCAGCAGCCAGCGGCCTACTTCGGTCAGCAGATCGAAGAACACCTGTTTCTGCCAGAAGGGCAGTTCGCCGCCAGTGGCGTCTGTAATGGTGAACGGTGTATTAACCACGTTCAGGGTATCACCGCGGTCACTGGAGAATCCCATGGATTCACGAACCAGCGCTTCGATTTTCTTCAGTTGTTCATCATTGAGCGCTGCCGGCTTGCCGTCCTCACCCTGCGTGTAGTTAACCACGACAGCGACAGACAAACGTTGAATATTGCCGGTGTTTTGTTTGGTGTGCCGAATGGTGCGATCAACTTCATAGTTGATCGTCTGATCGTGGCGGCTGTTGTAGGTTTGATTGGCCGCGTTGCCGGCAGAAGATGTCTGGTTATTGGTTCCCGCCGCGTTAGCATTGGCGTTGTTGGCATTGTTCGCGTTATTAGCGTTATTTGCCGGCGGGGTAGAAATGGGCGCGGTCGGCGCCGGTGTCGGTGTATTCGATAATGCGCCAGGTACGCCGCCTACGTTAGGACCACCGCGCTGATCGCTCTGACTGGTTTGCTGAGAGCGCACCGCAGCCTGATTCGGCGTCTGGTTAGGTTGATACTGTTCATCAGTCTGTTCGCGGCTGGCGAAGTCGATCTGGGCGGTGACTTGCGCATGAACGTTGCCTGCGCCGACCACAGGCGTCAGAATCGCTTCAATCCGGCGCTGGTAATTGCTTTCGACTTCATTGGCATACTTCAGTTGCGCGGCATTGAGGTCGCGCCCAGAACTGTCATTTTGCGTCAGCAGTTTACCGGTCTGGTCAACGACGGTGACCTTGTCGGCCGGCAGGCCTGCTACGCTGCTGGAAACCAGGTAGGTAATGGCGCTAATCTGGCTGTCATCCAGCGCTCGTCCCGGTTGCAGGGTAACGGTAACTGCGGCGGAAGGGGATTTCTGTTCGCGCACGAACAGCGACGGCTTGGGAATGGCCAGATGTACGCGCGCATTCTGGATCGGTCCCAGGGTTTCCATGGTTCTCGCCAGTTCGCCTTCCAGCGCGCGTTGATAGTTGATCTGCTCGCTGAACTGGCTGATGCCGAATTTTTCCTGGTCAAGCAGTTCAAAGCCAACAGCACCGCCTTTCGGTAAGCCCTGCTGCGCGAGCTTCAGGCGGGTTTCATAAACCTTGTCCGATGGGATCATGATGGCCGCGCCGCTTTCGGTGAAGCGGTAAGGGATATTCATTTTGCCCAGTTCGGAGACAATACTGCCGCCATCACGTTCATTGAGGTTGGTGTACAGCACCCGATAATCGGGGCCGCGAGCCCACAATGACAGGGCGACAACAATCGCAATAGTTGCAGCGGAAGCAATCAGTAACGGGATTTTAGGGTTGGCACGCAAACGGTTGAGTATCTCGCCAAAGCTTTTCCCACCGGTTGCGGCGCCGGATGTTAAGGCGTTCATACTCTATCTCTGCCTGGTTGCTGAACGATATGGGTAACGTTGTAACGTAACAAAACAGAACTCCCTGATTGCGCAATCATAAAAACTCATCGCCTACATTTACCGGCATGCCATTATTTTCCGTTACGCAAAATTTGATGGGTCGATAAGCTGGCATTTTTAATGTCATTTATACGATTTACTACCTTATGGATATGGTAGCGTATTGAACCTGTAAAGAGATGTATGTGAAATAAACGGCGCTGATGGCGCAGTTCGTTTGCTACATATACATATGTTTATCATTTATTTGGTTTTTATATCATTCTCAATCTGTAGTTGAGGAAACAGGCATGTCTATTCAGGGTATCGACGCGGTATTGCAGCAGATGCAGATTACCGCAACCAAAGCGGCCGGTGGATCGGATTCCAACGTTGCGTCCCAGTCTGGTTTTGCCGGCGAGCTGAAAGCTGCGCTCGAAAAAATCAACGAAACACGGACGCAGGCACAGACGCAGGCTGAAGCATTTACGTTGGGCAAGCCGGGGGTCGCGCTGAATGACGTCATGGTTGACAACCAGAAGGCCTCTATTGCTTTGCAAATGGGGGTTCAGGTGCGCAATAAACTGGTCTCGGCTTACCAGGAAGTCATGAATATGACGATATAATCGGCAAGCAAAACGCTGCCCGGTTATACCCGCTTTTTATTGATTGTTATATTCGGATGATTGTTGTATTCGGCAAACATCCCGAGACAAGGGGGGGAATGACCAACGGTTATTCCCCCTGATTTTTGCCTGATTTTTTTGAAGTAAAAAGAGCCCGTTCTGGGAAGTGTCAGGGCTCGTCTACAGGAACAGTGTTAATCAGGGCTGCGGTTTTCCCGGAAGTATATCGTTGGAGAACTCGGCATAAGTGTTGTTAATCGATTTTTGATTCTGTGACTGCTGGATGAGCACCGCCAGCTCCTGCATTCTGTTCTGCAGCAGCTCTTTCACCTGTGATTCCGTATCCAGTATGTCCTGAAGAAGCTGCCGGAACTGTAATTGCACCGTGCTGGGAATATTGGCAGGAACGGTAATCTGACTGATTCTCTCTATTGACTGGATATAAACTATTTCCTGTTCAACAACATCATCCCATAATCCATTAAGCGCCATGGCCTTGATATTTCGGATGAGTTTGAGTAACCCCTGATACTCAATTAGTAATGGAGAGAGGTTTTCCATTAGCGCGTTTCCGTCGTTGGTTGATAACCAGGTCCAATTTGTTTCCAGGCATCCGCAATATTACCGAGGAGAGCCTCCACTTCTATGATTGCCTGCAAATCGTTATTGATATTGGCATGCAATAACCGACGCACCATGTAATCGTAAAGATCGGAAAGGTTCTCTGCCAGTTCGCCACCTTTTTCCATATCCAGTCCGAGTTTCAACCCATTACTGATAATATCGATGGCTTTGGAAAGGGCATTCCCTTTTCCGACAATGTCATTCTGTTCAAGAAGAATTCTTGCCCGGACAAGCGCGCTCTTGGCACCGTCAAACAGCATAACAATCAGTTGATGCGGACTGGCGCTCATTACCGCGCTTTCCACACCTACTTGAGCATAAGCCTGACTGACATTCTTTCTATACATGACCATGCGTTGGATAACCGATTAACAATAAATAAAAAGATAATAATATTCGTAACTGTATGACGTGCGGTAAATCCCGGCACGTCATACATTCCTGATTTGATTAGCTCGAACTGCTACTGGTTTTGTTAAACTGCTGCGTCAGGTAAGTACTGGTTGAATTCAGTTTGGCCAGCAAGGTGTTGAGCTGAGCAAACTGGGTCTTATAACGCGCCATTGTAGAATCGATGCCATTCTGAATGCTTTCGATTTGCTTAGTTAATGAAGCCTGATTGGTCTTAATGCTGCTTTGGGCGGATTTTATCAGGCCATCGCTAGAGTCCAGCGTCTGAGTCAGGTACTTTCCTGCCTGAGTTGCAAATCCGGTGGTGGTGCCGTTGCCGACAAAGAACTGCGTCACACTGCTGGCGCTGGTTTTCAGCGTACTTTCCAGCTTGGTGGTGTCGACGGCTAGTTTGCCGCTATTTGTGGGATCTTGAGTAATCCCCAAATCAGCCATAATGTGCAAAGAGCCGCTACTGCTTTGGAAGTTACTCAGCAAACCCTGCAACTGCCGCTGGACGGTGCGGATAGTTCCATCACCAACCAACGCGCCATTGCTTGACGATTGGCTACCATTGGCCTTTTCGGTCGAGCTTGGCGCGGTGTAGTTGGTCTGCGCTTTAATGACATCCAGCACGTTATTATAAGCGCTGACCCACGCCTGAACCGCTTTCTCGGTATTGGTGATATCCGATGATACGGTCAGTGTTTCCGCTGTAGTGCTGGAGGACGTTGATTTAAGATTCAACGTTACGCCGCTGATAGCGCTACTCACGGTGTTGCTCTGACTGGTGACGGACATGCCGTTCAGCGTAAACGTCGCATCTTTAGCCGCGACCTGCTCAGTAAAGCTGCCCAACGAGCTGGAAAGCGATCCGCTGACTGAAATGGTCATAGCGGATTGAGTGCCGGTATCTTTTGCCGTCAGCATCAAATAATTATTGGTACCGTTATTAATGATACTGGCACTGACGCTGCCACCGGCATTGTTGATAGCATCACGGATATCATTTAACGATGTTTTGTCATCGGTCAGTGTAATTTTCAGCGGCGTAGACTGACTGGACTGAGTAATCGTGATCGTGCTGCTGGTGCTGGAAGTTCCACCTGATACCAGAGCGGTCGATGCGCTGCTGAAACCACCGGAAATCTGTGACTGAGCCTGAGCAAGCTGGCTGACAGAAATGCTGTAGGAACCGGCAACTGCACTACTGTTAGTGGTTGCGCTGAATGAAGTGTTGGTGCTGGTCACCGCAGTTGAGGTGATGGTCTTCATGTTCTGCAGCGTTGACGTGGCGCTCTGCAGGCTCTTCATCGCCGCTTCAACCGCGCTGTAGGCCGTTGCCTGCGCGCTTAACGAAGTTTGTTTGTTGGTGTACGGTGTCAGTTTTTGGCTTTCAGCGGATTGCAGCTTGGTCAGTAATCCGCTCAAGTCCAGTGATCCACCACTTGTTGTTGTAGCCAGGCTCAAACCTACCGATGAAATGTAGTCTGCGGTACTGCTAACCGTCGTAGCCATAGAGATACCCTTCCGTTTAAATTGTGAACTGACAGTCTTATCGGCACTGTATACGAAAAGTTTACAGACGTAATGTAAATTTCAGCGTAATCGTTATCCTCCGTGATTTCCATCGCGCCTGAGCCGTCTGCGGGATTCTATCCTGGCACGATACGTATGATGCCGGGATCAACAGCTGTAATCGGGCATTTTCGGCTTGCCGAAGGCATTAAGTGTGTCGCCAGTATCCGTTTGGCTGGCGGGATGTTCAGCAGCTTATGGCAGCGTATCCACGCGTTGGATGCCCATGACCTGACCACATGACTGTGTTATCGACCGAGTATGTCGGCTCGCCTGCGATGAAACCTTCATCGCGTCTTGGGCAGTAAGCCTGGGTCGATGCGCCAGATACCTTATAAAGTATAGAGAGAGAATGAAGCGGGCGCTTTTCATTCGTTATCGCGTTGCCTATAGCCGACGCATGATGTTTGATTAGCGCGGTGTCGAACGCCGCCTTTACTGCGTCGTTACATTTTATAGCAGGTCGCTGAATATAGAATGACCGGTTATCACATTCCCTGCAAGTTGCCGCCTTTCCTTTATTCTCCTTGCCGTAAGCGTCGGCCTGACTGGTTTTTTTCGGGGGATACGAAAATTTCAAAAAAAAACTAAAGGTTGTTTTACCCCGGCCGATACAGTTAGTGACGGTGATGACACCGGGGGCAACAGCCCATCCCCATTAATAGAGATGAAAGGAATATAATTATGGCAGTCATTAATACTAACAGTATGTCGCTGTTGGCCCAGTCCAACCTGAACAAATCACAATCTTCCCTGCAGACTGCTATCGAACGTCTGTCCTCTGGCCTGGCTATCAACAGCGCCAAAGACAACGCCGCAGGTTCTGGTATCGTTAACGGCATGACCGCTCAGATTCGTGGTCTGACCCAGGCTTCCAAAAACGCCAACGACGGTGTGTCTCTGGTACAGACCGCTGAAGGTAACCTGAACACCATCAACGACAACCTGCAGCGTATCCGTGAGCTGGCCGTACAGGCAGCGAACGACACCAACGGTACTAACGACCGTACTGCTATCCAGACTGAAATCAACCGTCGTGTTGACGAAATCAACCGTGTTGCTGCCAGCGCAAACTTCAACGGCAAAGCGCTGCTGGACGGTACCGTTAACGCCACTGGTTTCAACATCCAAGTTGGCGCCGGCACCACTTCTAACGATGCCATCTCCGTTGGTAGCTCTGCACTGATCAACGCCACCACTGGTGGTCTGGGTATCACAACTTCCAATACCGACGTATCTACTGCTGCAGGCGCTACGGCGCTGGTTGCTGCGATTGATACTGCTCTGCAGACCATCAACACCGCTAAGGCAAACATCGGTGCGACTCTGAACCGCTTCCAGTCTACTATCGATAACCTGAGCAACACCATCAACAACCTGAGCAGCGCACGTAGCCGTATTCAGGATGCTGACTACGCGACTGAAGTATCCAACATGAGTAAGGCACAGATTCTGCAGCAGGCTGGTACTTCTGTACTGGCTCAGGCTAACCAGGTACCGCAGACTGTTCTGAAACTGTTGCAGTAATATCTGTTTACGCAGTCTCGAATTGAAAACCAACCCTTTGGGGTTGGTTTTTTTTATTTTGTGACATAGCCGGGATAAATAAATTTATCAGAATAAAAATCGGCTTCTTAAGCGACGAAATAGGGAAGTTATAATTTGATGCTCAGAGGATTGGTGAAAAGGGTTTTCTTATATACTACAAACAATTTTATCTCCGCATAAAGTATTGAAGGAAATTCCTTGTGACCATGCCAGATACACAGCCTTTAGCGAATAATGACGACCTGGGTGAAGATACTGGTAAAATTCCATTGAGTTCGATGGCCCCTCCCGTTCCTTACACTGCACCTTTCCATCTGCAAGCCACTGCACATCTTTACGGCATCACATCGGCTGCGCCGGAAAATGCGCGCGTACTTGAGATCGGGTGCAAGGATGGCGGTAATTTGCTGCCTTTTGCGTTGGCAAACCCCCATTCGCAGTCTGTCGGGGTCGATCTTGATGCGGAGCAAATTGAAAAAGGCAGTGCGCTGATAAAACAGCTGGAACTGGATAATATCGCGTTATTTGCCTTGGACCTCGAATCTTTGCTGGCTTGCGATCCTGGGAAATTCGATTACATCATTATCCACGGTCTGTTCAGTCTGATTGGCGGTGAAACGCGGGAAGCGTTGCTGCGATTCTGTAGCGAGCACCTGACCGCAGAAGGCATCGTCTGCTATTGCTACAACACTTATCCGGGATGGAAGACCGGCGAAGTTCTGCGGGACGCCATCCAGCTTCACAGCAGTCTCGCCAATGATGAAAAGACGGCGCAATCCAGCGCCCGCGCGATGCTGACCTACCTGTCTTTGGGAACGTCTGCGGATAACCCCCAGAATGCGGCGCTGAAAACCTTCATTGAACAAGCTGAAAAACAGTCCGATGTGGATTTTGCGCTGCATTATCTGCAGGGGCTGAACCAGCCTTGTTACTTCGTTGATTTCTATTCACAGATTACCCAAACCGGCTTTGCCTATGTCGGCGATGTTCGCGCCTACACAGAACTGGCGGGGCATTACGGCGATCAGGTTTCACGCTTGCACGAAACGATTTGCCCTGAAAATACCACCTATCTGCGCCAGCAATATCTGGATTTTGCTGTTAACCGTTCTCAGCGATTCAGCATATTGGTCCCGCAGGAAAGGTCCGGGGCGATTCTGCCTGAACCTGATCTTGCAAAACTGATGGACTTCAATTGGGCCGGAAATTTTCAGCGTGTCAGAGCGGATGACGATAGAACGTTGAATGCCCACACTTCCGGTACCGGCGAAACCATCAGCACGGAAAACCCGGTGGTATTAAGTATCCTGGATGTATTGGGGGAGGCCTGGCCTGCCAGTTTGACGTTGGATCAATTGGTCTTTAATACCCAACTGCCGGAAAAAGAAGCGGAGAATCATCGGCAGGATGTGCTGGACGCGCTAAAGAATCTTTTTGTGAAAGGGATCGGCGGCATCTACACGCGGATGGGAAATTGTTCTTACCGGAACAGTAGGCATAAGACGCTGACCGGGTTGCCCGGTATTGCCACGACCGATCTGGCATTCAATTTCTGGCATGAGCCGGTGTCGCTTGATAGTGATGAACGGCAGTTCCTGCAACAGTTGTCATCATCGACCCTGAGCAAGGATAAGGCGTTTTACAGCCGGCTCTGGGCGCTGCGTAATAAAGGCGTGATATGGGGAACGCCACGCGCGTGGCGAGACTATTTGCAGGAAGCGATCGTGACGGCGGATGCCGGGCAGGTTGCTGTTTATGTTCAGTCGTTGGTGATGTACACCAGTGAAACCAATGCCGGCGGCTTTGTTGAACCGGAAAAATCATCGGCACATAAAAAGAATAAGCCGCAGGATAGAAACCCGCTCAACCGGAAAGTGTACGAAGAGATTGATCGGCTAACCGCACTGGGGCAGTTTGCCGAGGTCAGAACCAAAGCGGAAGAGATTATCAGTACCTATCCCGATAATCTGTGGGTCTGGTACCCCTTCGTGAATACCTATGTTCGTACCGGCGATTTTGATGGTGCGCTGAGCATCATTACCCGAGCAATCGCACTGATGCCTTTCAACTGGGATTTTTATGTTGATCTGGCGGTGTGCTTCTGGAAAAAGAACGAACTGCATCAAGGCATGGCGTTGACCAGGAAAGTACTGCGTTGTGATAAGCAAAAAGGGTTGGCGTGGGATACGCTGGCCATCTTGTTGAATATCACCCATAGCCTGGACTCAGCGTTTAAATGTATGGAGAAAGCGCTGCAGATTGAACCAGAAAACCCCAACTTTATCAGTCATATGGGGATGGTTTGTCATAATCTGGGGCGGAAGGACGCCATTCAGTACCACCGTAAAACCATTGAGTTGATGCCCCATGCGTTTCATCTGTACAGCAACCTGCTGTTAGGGTTGTCCCACGATGTCAACGTGACGCCGCTGGCGCTATTCCAGGAGCACCTGGCATTCGGTAAGCGCGTGGAAGAAGCGGCTGAACGCTATCATTGCCATTTTGCCTACTCCCTCGATAAAGCAGCCCAGCGCCCACTGCGCATTGGTTTTATTTCCGGCGACTTTGGCAACCATCCGGTGACGAATTTCCTGGAGCCGATCTGGAATTCGCTTGATCGAAACACGTTCTCGCTTTACGCCTACTCAAGTTTTCAGCGTCACGATGAAAAGGCTGAGAGCCTAAAACAGACCGCGGCCGGCTGGCATGATGTCGACAAGATGGGCGATCTGGAACTGGCGACGCTCATTAATAAAGATGAAATCGACATCCTGATCGATCTGTCCGGGCATACGGCTTACAACCGGTTGCCGGTGCTGGCGCTGAAACCCGCGCCGATTCAGATGACCTGGATTGGTTATCCCGGCACAACGGGCATGACGAGCGTTGACTACATCCTGCTTGATTTGCATTACCTCCAGGGGGGCGCGCTCGATCCATACCTGACGGAAAAAATCATTTATCTGCCTTCGGTGAAATATTTTGAGCCGGTTAAAGATAGCCCGGAGGTGAATGAACTGCCGGCATTGAAAAACGGTTATCTGACGTTTGCCAGTTTCAACCGTCCGCAGAAAATCACTGACGAAACGCTGGCCCTGTGGGCCAAGGTTCTGACGGCGATGCCGGATTCCCGGTTGATCATGGGGTACATGACGGGGCAGGAAACCATCGACTATTTCCGTGACCGGTTGGTCGAGTTCGGGGTGAAAGAAGAGCAACTGTCTTTCCGCATGCGGACCGGGCTGAAAGAATATCTGGGAATGCACCGTGAAGTGGACCTGCTGCTGGATACTTATCCCTATACCGGCGGGACCACGGTGAGTCACGCCGCTTGGATGGGCGTACCGGTGCTGACCCGTGAAGGCGAGTCCATCGCCTCACGTCAGGGCAGCGTCACCATGCGTATCCTGGGGCTGGACGACTTTATCGCGACGGAAGAAGACGAGTTTGTACAAAAGGCGCTGTACTGGCGTCAATCACTGGAAAAACTCAGTGACGTGCGCGCCGGAATCCGGGGGCGCATCGCCGCCAGAATGAATTCCGTCCTGTCGCCGTCCGTCTATTTCGAACGCGCAATACGCAATGCGTGGCAGATTTATTGCGACGGAAATGAGCCCAGAACATTCAGCATTGACTGGGAAAACGAATCATAAGTTTACGTAAAACCCGAAGGGGCTGCTTTCCACCTCGATAACAAGTCGGTGGAGGCAGCGGTAATCGCGATAATAAACAGACAATGCTGCTTTATGCATGGCGACATAAGCGCAAGGACAGGTGAATGATGAGCAAGAACATCTATGTAACGAGCCCTTTACTGCCTCCGCTTGATGAATTTATGCCCTATCTGGAAAAGATATGGGATAACAAATATCTGACGAACGGCGGGCCTTTTCACCAGCAGCTTGAACAAGCGCTGGCCGAGTATCTGGGCGTCAAGCATCTGTGTTTATTCACCAACGGCACGCTGGCGCTGCTGACGGCGCTACAGGCGCTGCGCATCACCGGCGAAGTTATCACCACGCCTTATTCGTTTGTGGCGACGTCTCACTCGTTATTGTGGAATAACCTCAAGCCTGTCTTTGTCGATATCGATCCGGTTACCTGCAACCTGGATCCCAAAAAGATTGAAGAAGCGATTACGCCGCTCACGTCCGCCATTCTGCCTGTCCACTGTTATGGTATTCCCTGCGATGTTGATCGGATCCAGAACATTGCAGATGTTTATGGCCTGAAGGTGATTTATGACGCCGCACACTCTTTCGGCGTGAAAAAAGATGGCGACAGTATTCTGAATTATGGCGATCTCTCGATTCTAAGTTTCCACGCGACCAAGGTGTTCAACACCATTGAAGGCGGCGCCATTATTTGTCCCGACGCCAAAATGAAGAAACGGATCGATTATCTGAAAAACTTCGGCTTTGCGGATGAAACCACCGTGGTCGCCCCCGGTATTAACGGCAAAATGAACGAAGTGCAGGCGGCGTTTGGTTTATTGCAACTGAATTATATCGATCAGGCGCTGGAAGACAGAAAACGCATTTATCACTATTACCGCGACGGGCTGGCGCAGATTAATAGCATCAGGACGTTGAGCGTGCCGGATTCAATTGACTGGAATTATGCCTATTTCCCGCTTTTTGTTAATGATTACTCGTTCGATGTGCGCGAGAAACTGTATGACGCCCTGAAAGAGCACGGCATCATGTCGCGCCGGTATTTCTACCCGTTGATCAGCAGCTTCCCGATGTACCGCGGTCTTGGCAGCGCGAGCGCCGAGAATTTGCCGGTGGCGACCGACATCGCCAACGCTGTGTTATGCCTGCCCATTTATCCAGGCCTGGAAACCGGCGATCAGGACCGCATCATTGAGATTATTGGGCGTACGTTGAGTGAAAACGTGCGTTAAGTGACAGGCTTGCTCTCGCCCCAGGGGGGAGTGCGCGTTCCCTGTCGCAGCGGGGAGCCTGAGAAAATATTGGTAACAGAGAATGGATATGTCGACTATAGATGCCTTAATGCTTGATGCGGGTTTTTCTGCGCTGCCGCTGCTGGAAGCGTGCCTGGAACAGGGCGTTGCGATTGGTGTGTGCAGCGGTAAACCCGGCGATCCTGGTCATATCCGGGCAACCCGGTCGATTGTCGAAGATTATTCGGACAAAGAGGCCATTCTCGGCATTGTCAGAAAAGAAAATATTAAGGCTATTTTGCCCGGCGTGACGGATGTTTCTTATGAAACCGGCGCCTGGGTCGCGGAATCGCTGGGCATGCCCGGTTTCGATTCGGTTGAGACAACGGCGATCCTGCTGAAAAAGGATGCGTTCCGTGCTTATGCGCAGCGTAAAGGACTGCCGATTCCTAAAGCGGTGCGTGACATTGAATCGGTGGGGCAACTGTCGTACCCGATTCTGGTCAAGCCAGTCGATGCTTATAGTGGCCGCGGCATTACTCAGGTTCAGCGCGAGCAGGATATTCTGCCGGCTTACCAGTCGGCCGCGTCGGCATCGGTAAGCGGTCAGGTGGTGATAGAAGAGTTCAGGCAAGGCTCGCTGCACAGCCATTCGGCGTTTATTCGTAACGGCGAGATTGTCTGTGAGTTCTTTGTTGATGAATATTGCACGGTCTACCCTTATCAGGTGAACAGCAGTTGTGTTGCTCATCAAATGAGTGAAACGCTGAAAAATGCCGTCAGTGACTGCATCAACAGCATTGTCGCCGACCTGAAGTTATGCGATGGCCTGCTGCATACGCAATTTATCGCCAATCGCGACGATTTTTGGCTGATTGAATTGACCCGGCGTTGCCCGGGCGATTTATATTGCCAGCTGATTCGTTATTCCACCGATATCCCCTATGCGGAATATTTTGTGGCGCCTTTTTTGTCACTGCTGTCGACATTCGCCAATAAGCGGCCGGCAGCCCGCCATTATGTCGCCAGACATACCGTATCGGTGTCTGAAAAAACGATCTTTAACGCGCTGCGTTATCACCAGTTGCCTGGTGAGTTACTGGAGAGTGTCGTGCTGAAAAAAAGCGGCGAAGTGCTAAATCCGGCGCCAGGCGATCGCGCTGCCGTTGTGTTTATGACCTTCGATGAAGAAGCCGCGTTGCTGAAAAGTACCGTGAACCTGAAAAATCACCTGGTGGTGAGCCACTCTTTTCTGGGGAAAGAGAAATGAAAAGCATGACAAACGACGGTGAGGCATTAAAAGTCGGGTTCATCGGCGGAGGCATTAATTCGGCAATCGGTGAAACGCACAAGATTGCTTCGCAGATGGATGGTCACTTCGAACTGGTATCAGGTTTTTTCAGCCGCCATGATGACATCAATCAGCAAACCGCCGCCAGTTGGGGAATTCATGAAGACCGCGTGTACCGCGATTTGACCGGATTTTTGCAGGCGGAAGCCAGTAAACTGGATGCGGTTATCATTCTGACGCCGACGCCGACGCATAAAGATATTGTGATTGCCTGCATTGAGCATCAACTGCCGGTTATCTGTGAGAAGTCGCTGGCAACCAGCGTAGAGGAAGTAGCCGAGATTCAGCATGCGCTGGAACAAATGAACGGGACTCTGCTGGTCACTTTCAATTATTCCGGTTACCCGATGGTCAGGGAGCTGAAACAGCGGATCGCCGATGGCGAGCTGGGCCAAATCAGGCAGGTCATGGTTGAAATGCCTCAGGAAGGTTTTCTGCGCCATGTGAAGAGCGGGGCGGTGCCGCGCCCGCAGGACTGGCGTCAGCATGACGGCGTGATCCCTACCGTGTCGCTGGATTTGGGGGTGCATGCCCATCAGATGGTGGATTTCATCATCGGCGAGCAGGCGCAGGATGTGTATGCGGTGCACCATCGGTTCGGTGAGATCCCGGACGTGGTGGATACGGTTCACTGCATCTCTGGCTACACCAATCAGGTAGTGTGCAATTACTGGTATACCAAAGCGGCGCTGGGTTACCGCAACGGGCTGCGTATCCGGGTTTATGGCAGCAAAGGATCGGCTGAATGGTTGCAGATGGACCCTGAGCATTTGAAACTCAGTAATATCAACGGCGTCTCCTATGTGATCGACAGAACGCATCCGGATAACCTGATCGCATCTCAGCCACGGTACAACCGGTTTAAAGCCGGCCACCCCGCCGGATTTATTGAAGCGTTTGCCAATTACTACGAGGACATCGCTTCTTATCTGAAAGAAGGCGCGTGCGAGTATGTGTTTGGCGCCGATGTTGCGATGCGCGGTATTCGTTATCTCCAGGCCGCCGCCGCCAGCGCGCATAAAGGAGAGAAGGTTCGAATTACGGAGTAAATCCGCGATTTGATAAATATATAAATCAATGTGTTGCTGAGTTTGTACTGTATCGGTTTAGAGATCACCCGGTGTTACTGTCGCTAAACTTTTACTGGTAAGCCGCGTTTGCTGATAACAGCATGTCGGAGCGGTGCATGATGAGGGTGATGACTCATTGCGATATCAGAAGGTATTGGAGAGAAGACGAATGAATACAGCCAGTAAGCCTGCGGCAGCGCACAGCGCAACAGCTGACTTTTTTGAACGGTTTACCCGTGCCGATGGTGTTAAACACTATGTACTGGGTGTTAACCAGTATGCGGAGGCCGTCGCCAGAGTCGCGCCGGTTGACGGCTTTATTGACGAATACACCGACCTGACGACATGGCTGGGAAAGCCGGTGCTGCGCCTGAATCAAATCGAGAAGGACAGCATGGTGGTGTCTGCAGTGACCAATTCCCGTCCCAGAACCGGCGTGGAAAAACTGAAGGCAGCAGGCGTCAAAGAGGTGATGGACTATTTCGCGTTTGCCGATTTGAGCCACGGCGCAGTGCCACAGCTTGAATGCATTACTGATATGCGTAAAGAGTATGCGACCAACACCGCGAAATTCGAGTGGATCCGCGGGCTGCTGGTTGATGATGAGTCCCGCCAGGTATTTGACGACATTTTGCGTTTTCGCCTGGAGGCCAACCTGGCCGCGATCGACAAATACGATTTTTGTGTCGACAGACAGTATTTCGAACCGTTCGTTGCGTTTTCCGATGGCGAAGTTTTTGTCGATGGCGGCGGGTTTGATGGTTTTACCAGCCTGGAGTTCGCCAAACGTTGCCCTGGGTATGGCGGCATCCATTTCTTCGAACCGGGCAGCGATACGCTGGTGCTGGCTAAAAAGAATATGCAGCATCTGCATGGCGTTACCTACCACCCACTTGGGCTGTTCGACCGGAATACGACGCTGAGCTTTTCCTCGGGCGATGGTTCTGCCAGCCATATTTCGGAGGAAGGGAACGTAAAAATTGAAGTGGCGACACTGGATAGCGTAGTTAATGAGCCCGTTACCTTTATCAAGCTGGATCTGGAGGGAGCGGAAATCGCCGCGCTGACCGGAATGAAACAGCATATTCTGGATGATCACCCGAAGCTGGCAGTGGCGGTTTATCATTATCCGAGCGACTTCTGGAAAATTCCCGAATATATCCTGAGCTTGCGGAGTGATTATCGCATTTATCTGCGCCACTATACCGAAGGATGGGCTGAAACCATCATGTTCTTTATCCCGGCGGCCAACTGATGAGCTATTTTCCGGGTGGTTGTGCAGACCATCCGGAAAGGCATTCTGTAATATGTCTGATCATGTTGCCGTAACAGTAAATACAATGAATTGAAGGTTGTTTATGGCGGATTACACGCATGTAAAATCGACGCATCAATATTATCGGGATGTGTTCAGCCGGGAGTTGATGATTGGCGATATTGGCGACTTGCCGAAAGAGATTATCGTTGATGTGATTGTCAATAGAAGCTGTGATATTTATACCCTGAACAAAAATCTGGCTGCCAGCCAGAGCAATTTACCAGAAGCTCAGGATCGCGCGCTGAGATTGCTGCTGAATGCGATTGCCTTGTCTAACCTGGCGCTGGATGAAAAATGGAGCGGTCAGCAAGTACATATGCCGGCCGAGTATATTGACAGTGTTGTCCGTTACCTTAGCGACGTATTAGAGCTGGCGCCGAATCTTGAATATCTGGTCGCCTCTATTCAGCTGCTGTACCGGATTGGCGCGACAGAACATGCCGTTTCCCTGATCGAAAACAATCTGGACGCTCTACAGGATGTGCCTGTTATTTTTAAGATTCTGCTGCTCACCTGCATTCTGGAAGACGATTACGAGTATGCGCTGCTACTCGTCAAAAGAATGACCGCCAACTCCTATCTTATTGGCGAAGATCCGCTGACGTTACTGATGGTCGTCTCGACTATATTCAAAAGTGGTGGTTATCCTGACTCATATATTGATTTCAGTTCGCTAGTATCGAAAACAGAGAACATCAATTATGAGCATTATCAGTGGTTACAGCAAAGAGATAATGATAATGACAAACCCACCATACTTATCGCGTGTGATGTTAAATACTATCATCAGCATGCCGTACATCTGATTTATTCACTCTATGAGACCAACCGTGAAAAATTCAATGTACACCTTCATGTCTATAATATTGACGAGGTGACGGCTGAAGATATCAAAGCGAAACATGCACAGTTTCCTGAGCTGAATATTTCCTGTACCACCGAGCCAGTTGCCGATGTATTTGGTATTAATGTTCACTATGCCTGCAGACGATTTGTGGCGGCTAATTATCTGTTGCCTATCGTCAAGGGGCCGCTGATTATTGTCGATGCGGATTGCCTGATGAAGAATGGCTGGCAATTTGTCGAGCATACTGTGGCATCAGCGGATATTGCTTTGACGAAAAGCGAAAGCTCGCCGTTCTGGGAAAAAGCCATTGCCGGATTTGTCTACCTGAACGGTGGCGAGGAATCCAGGCGATTCATCAAAAAAGTTGCTTTGTTTATATGGAATAATTTGATGAAGAATAATGCTGTCTGGTTTTTGGATCAGGTCGCATTGTCTGCCGTTCTGGATGGCGTGGGGAAATCTACCCATATTACGCGGATTGATGCGTCTTTTGTCTGTGACGTCAATCACAGAGAAAGCTCATTCGCCTGGGTAGTGACAACTATCAAGGATGCACAAAACCGCTATTCGGAATATAAAGATTATCTTGTTGAAAAATATGGCAATAAGCTTAATAGCTAAAATTGACTGAGCAGTAGGAATAAGGTGCCAGTGGGATGGTGCCTTATTCCTCAGCCATATTTTATTATGCTGATTATCCGATACGGCGGTTTATCAGCGTAAGCATCTGCAAACAGGCTGATTCTCTTCCGTCGTCATGACTATTATTGTATTAATAGTTTCTTGCATTATCAGTCAATAACTGTACATCACAAAAATGGCTGACTCTGACCGAGGGAAGGTACCCACCTTACGCTATAGCGGCTACAATATTCAGAAATGGGAATCCGGTTGCATATCTGAAAAAAGCCTTTTTTCTACACCTATTCTGCCGATTGCCATAGTATGCTAAACGCATAATGTTGCTGAGCACCTTAATTTTATAGGTATTTATCACTGTGAGCGAACTGTATACCGCTGAAGGCACAATGGATAAAAATTCATTATGGAAGCGCTATGTTCCCCTGGTGCGCCATGAAGCCTTACGCTTACAGGTTCGTCTTCCGGCAAGCGTCGAGCTCGATGATCTCCTGCAAGCGGGGGGCATTGGGCTGCTCAGTGCCGTAGAACGTTATGATTCGTTGCAGGGCACGGCATTCACCACCTATGCCGTGCAACGTATTCGTGGCGCGATGCTGGATGAGCTGCGCAGCCGGGACTGGGCGCCGCGCAGTGTCAGGCGTAACGCCCGGGAAGTCGCTCAGGCAATGCAACAGGCTGAACAGTCACTCGGCCGGGCTCCTACCGAACAGGAAGTAGCCCAAACCCTGAATATCTCGCTGGAGGAGTATCGCCAGATTCTTCTGGATACCAACAATAGCCAGTTGTTTTCTTACGATGAGTGGCGGGAAGAGCATGGGGATAGCGCTGAGGCGTTACTGGAAGGAAATGAAGAAGCCAATCCGTTAAA
Source organism: Dickeya fangzhongdai (assembly GCF_002812485.1). Taxonomy (NCBI): domain Bacteria; kingdom Pseudomonadati; phylum Pseudomonadota; class Gammaproteobacteria; order Enterobacterales; family Pectobacteriaceae; genus Dickeya; species Dickeya fangzhongdai. The sequence continues at coordinate 3,176,820 of NZ_CP025003.1, read as the reverse complement.
TCAACTGATGGACGTGAATTTACGCCAGCGAGTGATGGACGCGATTGAGAGCCTACCAGAGCGAGAGAAAATGGTGTTGACCCTCTATTACCAGGAAGAACTTAACCTAAAGGAGATTGGGGCGGTTCTGGAAGTCGGGGAGTCGCGCGTTAGTCAGTTGCATAGCCAGGCGATAAAGCGTCTGCGTGCGAAATTAATGAGTGACGTTTAATTTTGGAGCGCGCAGATATGTAGTTGTACCCACACTACTGTCAGGAATGGACTCATGCCTCAAGCAACCAGGAAGAAGCAGCTTCTGAGCCGTTATTTGAAAGACTTCAAACACAGGCAAACACACTGCGCCAATTGTGCCAAGGAACTGGATCGTGTTTCGCTGGTATTTCGCGATCAGCTCATCAATAAAAAGTCGATAGCCATGATGGATCGGCTGATTGACAACACTATCTGGGAATCTGTGCAGGAAGAACTCATCCCCTTATGTCGTTTCTGCAGTGAAGTTTCCTGCAATACACACGCCAATTATTTCGATATCAAAGCGTTCACGCAGTATCTGATCGAACAGACTGAGGTGCGCCACAGCACGATGCGGGAATATGTCATCCGCTTGCGGCGTCTTGATGAATTGCTGCTGTCGAAGAATTACCCGCAGGAGAGCTTCTCCTCGGATGGCAATATTCAGCAGCGTATTTGCGATTATTTGCCTGATATCGAGCAGAATACATACCGCAGCGCTCTGCGGAAGTACGATCAATATCTGCACTGGCAGAAGCATTACTAACCTTCGCATTCCTCCGCTGGCCGGCGGAGGAAATCCAGCTCATAGTTTTATGTTATGGTGATGTGAAAATACTTGCCATACCGGGGCAAAATATAGCACTGTCATCTTAATGACATCTGTGGGCGGTAATTTCATCCTCAGATGTCGGGTGCCTGATACGGTCAATCATTATTCACCCGAATAGTTATTGTCACAGTGAGGAGCGCGAATGGTAGAGTCCTTCCCTGGACGGAATAGTCAGCAAATTCGCCCGTATTTACCGCTTCATCGATGCGGAGGATCTCCCTCCCGCTTCATTTTCTCACTGTCCCCTGGTTGTTGCGATATGGTCCCTGGAGTGATTCCCGCTCCATTCTTCAAAGCCGATGCCGAACGCGCCGTCATGCCACTAAAGGCGACAGCGCCAACTTCGCATCGGCTTTTTTCATTCCACCTGCGTTACGGCTTAATAAGGAAGCCAAACCTCATTTGTGAACAAAACACCGTCGGCCCTGGGTCGTACGGTCAGTGAAACAAACTGTAAGGTGCCACTATGGGAAGACAAAAAGCAGTGATCAAAGCGCGTCGTGAAGCCAAACGTGTTATCAGACGCGAATCGCGCAGTCATCGTCAGCGTGAAGAAGATTCGGTCACTTCTCTGGTTCAGTTGGGCGGCATTGAAGCTATCGGTATGGCGCGTGAAAGCCGCGACAACTCAGTGATTGAGGCCCGAACCCCAGCTCAGGAACACTACTTGTCTGCAATAGAAAATAAACAGTTAATCTTTGCCACCGGTGAGGCGGGTTGTGGCAAAACGTTTCTCAGTGCGGCCAAAGCGGCCGAAGCACTGCTTCATAAAGAGGTTGAACGTATTATTGTTACGCGGCCGGTATTGCAGGCGGAGGAAGATCTCGGCTTCCTGCCGGGCGACATCGCGGAGAAATTCGCGCCTTATTTTCGGCCGGTGTATGACGTGTTGCAACGTCGGCTCGGCTCTTCCTTCTTGCAGTACTGCCTGCGGCCGGAAATTGCCAAGGTGGAGATCTCGCCATTCGCCTATATGCGCGGACGGACGTTCGAAAACGCAGTAGTGATTTTGGACGAAGCGCAGAACGTTACCGTCAATCAGATGAAGATGTTCCTGACGCGTCTGGGCGAGAATGTCACGGTGATTGTCAATGGCGATATTACGCAATGTGACTTGCCTGCCGGCGTGAAATCGGGCCTGCGCGATGCGCTGGAGCGATTTACGGAAGATGGTATGGTGGGCATTGTCACCTTTGGCAAAGAGGACTGCGTCCGCTCCGAGCTGTGCCAGCGTACGCTGGTGGCGTATTCCTGATTCACGGTTGGCGTAAAAGCGAGAAGGGCTGCGTGAGCAGCCCTTTTATTCACCGGAACGCCAGGTCAATCAGTGATGGCCGAGGCGTAATGGCTGTATGTCGTTCATGGCATACGAGTCGGTAAAATGGCCGTTCCCCTGCAGTTTGAAGGCCTCCACCGACTGGCGCAATTTGGTTGCCTGCTCGTTGAGTGAGTCCGCTGCGGATGAGGCTTGCTCCACCATGGCGGCATTCTGCTGTGTAACTGCCTCCATCTGGTTGATGGCGGTGTTAATCTGGGATATGCCGCGACTTTGTTCTTCCGACGCCAGCGACACTTCATTGACCAGGCTGGACACGTTCTGAATTACGCCTTTCACGTTATTGATGGAATCACGGACTTCGTCAGCCTGCACCGCACCATGCTGTACGGCGGCAATCGCACTGTCGATCAGCGTCTTGATCTCTTTGGCGGCGGATGAGGAACGCTGGGACAGCGTGCGGACCTCGCCGGCCACCACCGCGAAACCACGCCCATGTTCGCCTGCCCGTGCGGCTTCCACAGCGGCATTCAGCGCCAGGATATTGGTCTGGAAGGCGATACCCTCAATGAGGTTGGTGATATCGGCTACTTTTGCGGACCCGTTGGCGATCTCTTCCATCGCGTGCATCATACGCTGCACCGCTTCATCGCCATGTTGGACCGCAACGCTCGCTTGCTGACCCAGCCGATTGGCCTGGGCGGTATTGTCGACATTACTTTCGATGGTGGATGAGATTTCATGCATACTGGCGGCGGTCTGTGCCAGCGAAGAGGCCTGTTCTTCCGTTCTGGCGGAAAGGTCTTCGTTGGCGGCGGCGATTTCACCGGATGCCGTTGAAACGCTTTCACTGGCGGAACGCACGTTAGCCAGAACGGTGGCGAACCGCTGAATCAGGTTGTTAAAGGCGCTGGCGGTCTGGCCGATTTCATCGTTCTTTCTGGTGTCGGCCTGCAGGGTTAAATCCAGATTTTCACTAACGGTGAGCAGCGTCTGACGCAGGGCGTTCAGGCTGGCGCGCACATAGCTGATAATCACCGTGGACAAGGTGCCGGCGGCGAGCAGGGCAACCACAATCAACCCGACCAGCCCGAAGAACGCCTGTTTGAAACTGGTGGTATTTTGCTCCTGCAGTCCGCCGGCCAGACCGACGTTGTAGTTGTACTGATCCTGAAAGCCTTTTACCAGTTTCTCCTGAGCCAGCGTGACATAGCCCCGAGAGGCAAAGGCCTTCTCTGCGGCCTGAGTATCGGTTTGGGACTGCTGAAACAGCTTATCTTTAGCGGCACGGAAGTCGCTCAGATATTGCAGATTATCATTAGCCATCTGCGCATCTTTGTTGTCAGAGACCAGATCCTTTTTATACGTGGCATTCAGTTTTTCAACGCTGCTCAGCGAGTCATCAAGCGCTCGTTTTAAGGTATTGCGCTGTTGCTCTTCCCGGGTAAGAAAAATAAGCGCCAGATCGCTACGTGCATCGTTTAATGCATTATTCGATTTCACCAAATTATCAAGGCTGGGTAATGTGTTAGTCATCACATATTCCAGACGATCTTTTGACTGGCTAAGTGAATGAAGACCGAAACCACCTACGCTAATCAGCGCCAGGGAAAATATACTGATTGCGATAGCTAATTTTTTCACAATGGTCATGTTGAAATGCTCCGCCAGAAATGAGGATGGAGGTAAAAAAGTATAATTATCTTACCGCGCTGAATTTATTTTATTTAGATTAAGTGAACATTAATGACAATAAAAAATCGATTTTTATTTAGGTTTCCATGGAAAATATAAGCTGGATGATTAATAGTTTGATTTGTTATTTGGTTCTTATATCAACGAGTTGTTTAATGTTGGGATAATATGATTGCAGTATTCTAGAGAGGGCAGTGTTAAAGAGAATGCATGGAACAGATTGTCATGTAAAGGAAAGTTAATATTTTTTGCTTTTAACAAATGGTTTTTCTTTTCTGTGAACATCTACCGTTGCGATGCTGTATGGCAACGGGCCATCTTGTCGACTTCGGCATGGATTCTCGCCGAGCCCGATCGCGGGTAAAAAACCAGACATGGTTTGGGAAGGGAAGACGTAGGTTCGGTTGGGATAGACTTGCGCGCAGCGCTCGCCATACTGGTCGTCTACGGCGGTCCAAAACGGCGGGCCGTTTTGTCGAATCCTGTCGCGGGTTCTCATCCGTCCCATCAGCGGTTAAAAAACAAAAACCCCAGACGCAAGTCTGGGGTTTTTGTTTTTAATCTGGCGGTGAGGGAGGGATTCGAACCCTCGATACGTTTTCACGTATACACACTTTCCAGGCGTGCTCCTTCAGCCACTCGGACACCTCACCGGATTGTCGCCGTCAGGGGCAACGGGGCGCTACTATAGGGAGTCACCCTGTTATGGTCAAGCAGTATTTCAGGCTTTTGAAACGTCTGGCTAACTGTTGTTCGACCTGAACGGAAGCACGCCAAATAACCGATAAAAAAAGACCACCGCCGGGGCGGTGGTCAGAATAACGCTACCCGGCGGAATTAGTTCAGCAGGGATTTGATGTAGCTGGTCAGTTCAGCGTTGGTGCTGTTAGCGAAGAAATATTCCTGGAATTTCGGACCGGCAATAGCGCCTTTGACCAGATCCTGATCCAGACCTTTCAGAATGGTGATCAGGTCGCGGTAGGTCACCTCTTTAACGGCATCCAGGATTTTCTTGTTACGCTGCTGCGGAACTACGCGATCGCTCGGGTAGCCGCGGCCGCCTTCTTCTTTGAACAACTGAGTGAACAGGTTTTCCAGGTTCAGCTCGGCGCCCCAGCCAAAGCCTTTGGCGTAAGGCAGAGAAACCGCGTTACCGTTGTTGATCTGGGAGAACAGGTAAGCGTCAGACGGGTCAACAACCAGACCACAGATCACACCCGGGAAAGAGTTACAGGCCAGCATGGCGCCCTGACCAGTACCACAACCCGTGACCACGAAATCAGCGGCACCGGAGTTCAGCAGGATGGCAGCCAGGATACCGTTCTGGATGTAGGTCAGCTGTGCAGCATCTTCAACAGCATATTGACCGTAGTTGTATACGGTGTGACCCTGCGGCTCAACGGCTTTGGACAGGGCTGCGGCGATAATCGCGTTCTTTGCGGCCTGGCTGTTCTCGTTAATCAGTGCAATTTTCATGTTCGTTCCTTTATATGTGCGGACAACTACATTTTTTAAAACACTATTTCATTTCGATGGCCCAGTATACCTTGCTCGCCAGAAACCGCAAACCACCAGAAACCGGAATTGATCGCAAAAACGTGAGCTGATCGATCTCTCGCGGTTGTCGTCGTTCCTGCGATTTGTGGGGTGGATTTATTTTTGATTGATCGTTCAATTAAAAAAAGTTTCAATGAACCCTTGATAACCAGACAACAATTCGGCTGACGCAGCCGTAATACGTCCGCCGCAGGAGGTGTTTATGCCCAAAGTCGGGATGCAACCGATCAGGCGACAGCAATTGATCGACGCCACATTGATGGCGATTGACGAAGTGGGACTGCATGAGGCGTCCATTGCGCAGATTGCCCGACGAGCGGGCGTTTCTAACGGCATCATCAGCCACTATTTTCAGGACAAAAATGGCCTGCTTGACGCCACCATGCGTTACCTGTTGCGTCTGCTGGGCACCGCCGTCAGAACGCGTCTGGCCGCGCTGACGTCAGACGACCCCAGGTTACGGTTACAGGCGATGGTGGCAGGGAATTTCGATGCGAGCCAAACCAGCGCCGCAGCGATGAAAACCTGGCTGGCCTTTTGGGCCAGCAGCATGCATTCCCCCAACCTTTACCGACTGCAACGCGTCAGCAGCCGCCGGCTTTATTCCAACCTGTGCGTCGAATTTCGTCGCTGTTTGCCGCGTGAAGAGGCACGCCGCGCGGCAAGAGGCCTGGCGGGATTGATTGACGGATTGTGGCTGCGCAGCGCGCTGAACGACAAGGGAGGAAGCCGGGAGGAGTCTCTGGCGGTTGCCTGCCACTTTATCGACTGCCTGCTGAAGACGGCGCCCTGCGCCACACCTGAACAGGAGAACTGATCATGTCACGTTATGGTTTACAGCCGCTGTTTATCCACGGCGAACGGGTCAACAGCGACGGTAACGACAGCTTTCCTGCCGTTAATCCGGCGACGGGCGAAGTCATCGCCCAGCTACAGGAAGCCACGGTCGGCGATATCGAACGGGCGGTCGCGTCTGCGCAGCATGGGCAACGCGTATGGGCTGCGATGACGGCGATACAACGGGCACGGGTGTTGCAGCGCGCCGTGGCGATACTTCGCGAACGTAATGACGAGCTGGCATTGATGGAAACCCATGATACCGGCAAACCGTTGGCGGAAACCCGAACAGTGGACATCGCCACTGGGGCTGATGTGCTGGAGTATTACGCCGGGCTGGCGCCATCGCTGGAAGGGCAGCAGATCCCGCTGCGCGATCTGTCCTTTGCCTATACCCGGCGAGAGCCGTTGGGCGTGGTGGCGGCGATTGGCGCCTGGAATTACCCGATTCAGATTGCGCTCTGGAAATCCGCCCCTGCGCTGGCGGCGGGCAACGCCATGATCTTTAAACCCAGCGAACTGACCTCGCTGACAACCTTGCAACTGGCGGAGATCTATCATGAGGCGGGGCTGCCGGCGGGCGTATTCAATGTACTGACCGGTAGCGGCAAGCGCGTTGGTCAGGCGCTGACGCGTCATCCTGGCATCGCCAAAGTGTCTTTTACCGGCGGTGTGGTGAGCGGCAAAACGGTGATGGCGAATGCCGCTGAGTCCAGCCTTAAAGCGGTGACGATGGAACTGGGCGGTAAATCGCCGCTGATTATTTTTGATGACGCCGATTTGGATCGGGCCGCCGATATCGCCATGGCGGCCAACTTTTTCAGTAGCGGCCAGGTGTGTACCAATGGTACGCGGGTATTTATCCCGGCTGCGCTGAAGCGGGCTTTTGAGCACAAAATTCTTGAGCGCGTGGCTCGTATCCGCATGGGCGACCCGACCGACCTAACGGTGAATTTTGGTCCGCTGGTGAGCGTTGCCCACCGGGAGTCAGTGCTGCGTTACATCGAACTCGGCAAGACACAAGGCGCCAGATTGTTGACCGGAGGCGATGTGCCTGAAGGCGACGCATTCGCTCGCGGCGCCTGGGTGGCTCCCACGGTATTCACCGATTGCCGGGATGACATGACCATCGTGCGCGAAGAGATTTTCGGGCCGGTGATGAGCATCCTCACATACGGCGATGAAGAAGAGGTGATTCGGCGCGCCAACGCTACCGATTATGGATTGGCGGCTGGCGTGGTGACGCGCGATATCAGCCGGGCGCATCGGGTTATCCATCAGTTGCAGGCCGGAATCGGCTGGATCAACACCTGGGGCGAATCGCCGGCGCAGATGCCGGTCGGCGGTTACAAGCACTCGGGCATCGGACGTGAAAACGGCATCGTCACGTTGCAAAGTTACACCCAAACCAAATCCATTCAGGTCGAACTGGGAGATTTCAATCCGATTTTTTAATGCTGACGGAGAATGACATGGATTATGACTACATCATTATTGGCGCCGGCTCTGCCGGCAACGTGCTGGCCGCCCGGCTGACGGAAGACCCTGATGTCAGCGTTCTGCTGCTGGAGGCGGGCGGGCCGGACTACCGGCTGGATTTTCGAACTCAGATGCCGGCCGCACTGGCCTGGCCGTTACAGGGGAGGCGCTACAACTGGGCGTATGAAACCGATCCTGAGCCGTATATGGATAACCGGCGGATGGAGTGCGGGCGCGGTAAAGGATTGGGCGGATCGTCGCTGATCAACGGCATGTGCTACATCCGCGGCAACGCTATGGATTTTGAACACTGGGCGAGCTTGCCCGGCCTGGCAGACTGGCGCTATCGCGACTGCCTGCCGTATTTTCGCCTGGCGGAACGGCGCGATAGCGGCGCTGATGCATATCACGGCGATCAGGGACCGGTGTGTGTGACGACACCCAAAGCGGGAAACAACGAGCTTTTTCATGCGATGGTCGCCGCAGGCGTACAGGCGGGTTATCCGCGTACGGATGACCTGAACGGCTATCAGCAGGAAGGGTTTGGCCCCATGGATCGCACGGTAACCCCCGACGGACGCCGGGCCAGCACCGCCCGCGGTTATCTGGACATGGCGCGGGGGCGAGCGAATCTGACCATCGTGACCCATGCGCTGACCGATCGCCTCCTGTTCGACGGCAAGCGGGCGATCGGCGTCAGCTATCTGCGTGGCGACAGCAATCAGCCGCAGCAGGTTTTCGCCCGGCGTGAAGTCCTGCTGTGCGCGGGAGCGATTGCATCGCCGCAGATATTGCAGCGCTCCGGCGTCGGCCCGGCGGATTTGTTGCGCAGTCTGGATATTCCGCTGGTGCAGCATTTGCCGGGTGTGGGGCAGAATCTGCAGGATCATCTGGAAATGTATCTGCAGTACCGCTGTAAACAGCCGGTTTCGCTTTATCCGGCGCTGAAGTGGATCAATCAGCCGAAGATTGGCGCCGAATGGTTGTTTTTCGGTACCGGTATCGGCGCCAGCAATCAGTTTGAAGCCGGTGGGTTTATTCGCAGCAGCGAAGCATTTGACTGGCCTAACCTGCAATTCCACTTTTTACCGGTGGCGATCAATTACAACGGCTCTCAGGCCGTGCGTGAACACGGTTTTCAGGCGCATGTCGGGTCGATGCGTTCGCCAAGCCGCGGCCGTGTCCATCTGCGATCCGGCGATCCGCGTCAACACCCGAGTATTCTGTTCAACTATATGTCGACTGAACAGGACTGGCAGGAGTTTCGCGCGGCGATTCGCATTACCCGGGAAATCATGTCGCAGCCGGCGTTGGATCGTTATCGGGGGGTAGAAATCAGTCCGGGGCCGCAGGCGCAGAGTGACAACGAGCTGGATGCGTTTATTCGCCGGCAGGCGGAAACCGCCTACCATCCTTGCGGTTCCTGCAAGATGGGGCAGGATGCGATGGCGGTGGTGGACGGTCAGGGGCAGGTGCACGGGCTTTCCGGATTGCGGGTGGTGGATGCGTCGATCATGCCGCAGATTATTACCGGTAACCTCAACGCCACCACGATCATGATGGCGGAGAAAATCGCCGATCGGATTCGCGGACGTACGCCGTTACCACCCAGCGAGGCGGATTTTTATGTCGCGAGCTCCGTGTCGGCTCATCCGGAATGAACCCTTAACAGCAATATACGCCATGCGGCGCGTCGTCATACGGCGAGTAGCCGTGCAGGGAAATCGCAGATAAAAAACGGCGGTAAGAGAGTGTGTTGAAGGGAAGGGATAACCTGTGTCGGCATTGCCCTTTATAGCAAAACGCGGCGTTAGCGCCGCGTTTTATCTGCTGTCAGAAGGTGCTGGTATCTTTGAACAGACCCACTTTCAGGTCGGTTGCGGTGTAGATGAGACGACCGTCGACCAGAACTTCACCATCTGCGATGCCCATGATCAGCTTACGGTTGATAACGCGTTTAAAGTGAATGCGATAAGTCACTTTTTTCGCCTCCGGCAGTACCTGGCCGGTGAATTTCACTTCGCCCACGCCCAGTGCGCGGCCTTTTCCTTCGCCGCCCAGCCAGCCGAGATAGAAGCCTACCAACTGCCACATGGCATCCAGACCCAGGCAGCCTGGCATCACCGGATCGCCGATGAAGTGGCAACCGAAGAACCACAGATCCGGACGGATATCCAGTTCTGCTTCCACATAGCCTTTTCCATGCAGACCGCCTTCTTCGGTCATCGAGATGACACGATCCATCATCAGCATGTTGCCGGCCGGCAGTTGTGGTCCCTGCGGACCAAACAGTTCACCGCGTCCGCTGGCGAAAAGGTCTTCTTTGGAATAGGAATCGCGTTTGTCTACCATGTTTCTATAAGCCCTGTTTTTGTGGAGCACGCAGGTTAGCGTACAGATGTACGCTGAGCAAGTCTGTTGCTTCTGGACCAACCAGTTTCCTCAACGGAAAAACCACGGGAAGCGGCGGCGTTCCGGAGGCGCCAACTGCGCGATCCGCTCGCGGATCGCCGCCAGCAGACTGGGCTGCCGATCGTCATCATACGGCATCTGGGTCAACAGCATCAGCGCTTCGGCCACCGAATCCACGATGTAGATATGGAATTGCCCTTCACGCACGGCGTCGACCACTTCCGGCTGCAGACACAGATGACGCTGATTGGTCGCTGGAATAATTACGCCCTGTTTGCCGGTCAAACCACGACGCTGGCATACTTCGAAAAAGCCTTCGATTTTTTCGTTGACGCCGCCGATCGGTTGCACATGCCCAAACTGATCGACAGAGCCGGTGACGGCCAACTGTTGATTGATGGGGAGCAGCGACAGGGCGCTGACCAGCGCGCTGAGCTCAGCCAGCGAGGCGCTGTCGCCATCGACTTCACTGTAGGACTGTTCAAACACGATCGATGCGGAAAACGGCAACTGCTGTTCCAGTTCCAGTTCGGAAATCAGGAACGCCTGCATAATCATCATGCCTTTGGCGTGCAGGTTGCCGCCCAGCTCAGCCTTGCGCTCGACGTCGGTCAGCTCGCCGTCGCCTGGGTGCACCACGCAACTGATGCGGGTCGGTTCGCCAAACATCAGCGGATAACCGGGATACTCCAGCACTGATAACCCATTAACCTGACCGATCATGTCGCCTTCGGTTTCGATCAGGATCTGACCAAGCTCGATTTCGTCCTGCATACGTTCGGACAGGTAACCTTCACGCCAGCGACGCGCGGTAACGGCATCAATAATAGCCTGCCCGGTGATGTCTTCCTGACGGGCATAGAGCGCGGCGTGTTTGAGCTGATGGAGCAGCCACTGCGGGCACAAGGGGACATTACCCTGATCGCCGCTATAGCGCACCGCCAGCGTAAACAGTTCCGGCCAGGCATCGGCGGCCAGCAGCGGCAACTGGTTTTCCAGGCATAACGCATTGATGTAGGAACACCAGTGCACCATGTCTTCGGGTTCGATCAGCTGCAACTGTGATTCAAATTCGCCATAAATCGCCAGTTCGCCCAGCTCCGGCTCCATCTCATGGATATCGCCCAGGCTTTCACGATCGCCAAGCACGATCAGACGCAAATCGACCGGCATCGGCGGAATCTCTACCGGCAAGGGCCGCCGTTCGTCGGGAGACAGCCAGTGGTACTGACCGTCAATGATGATCTGCTTGAGCCGCAGCCACATCAGCGGCTGCGCCAGTAATGTTCGGGCGGACAGAATCAGCGTACCGCCGTTGACGCGATGGAGCAGGCCGGGCTGCAGGCTGATATCGTCTTTGTACACCCGCACACAGCCAAACAGCTGTTCCGGCTCGATCCACTCCTGATAGCCGCAGCGCAGGGTGGCCGCAAAATTGTCATCCGGATATTGGGCTGGCTGGATACTGATTTGACGACCGTCGATCTGATAACGGTTACCATGCAGCGTTTCCGATTGTCGGGCCGGTAGATGAGCGATGGCATTGGCAATCAATGCCAGATAAGCGTTGTTCTCCTGCGCCTTCAACAACATGAATCGGGAAGGCGAGCGGGGATGGCAGAAAATCGTCAGCGCATCGGCCAGGCGCGGCTGTACCGCTGAGAACTCGGCGGGGGCAAGTTGGGCTGCCTGGGAGAATAATGTCTGATATGGCGTATGATCGGGCAGCAGTTGCTGCCATTCGAGTCGGTTACTGGTCAAAGTATCTGCTGTAATCGTTTAAAGGAAAACCGTAATTATACAAGAATTCTTGGGGCTGCATATGCACTGAGTCCGGAGATGCGAACAAGAGAACATCCACAGGCGAATTTTTGGACGAAAAATAGTCAGCAAGGCATTGCCTGAAACGGGAATATCGGGCAACAATGGGGACAAGTTCAGGCACGTTACACGGTCACTAAAGAATAATGTATGAAATATCAACAACTAAAAAATCTTGAGTGCGGCTGGAAGTGGAAGTACCTGGTCAAAAAACATCGCGAAGGCGAGCCAGTCACGCGCTTTATCGAGCAAAGCGCGGCCGATGAAGCCGTAGATCGATTGCTGAAAATGGAAAGCCAGCCAGTACTGGTGCTGGAGTGGATTGCGCAGTGCATGAATCCGGCGCTGGAAAACCGCATGAAACAGACGATCCGCGCCCGGCGCAAACGGCACTTCAACGCCGAGCACCAGCATACCCGCAAGAAATCCATCGATCTTGAATATCTGGTCTGGCAGCGTCTGGCGGCGCTGGCGCAGCGCCGCGGCGTTACCCTGTCGGAGACAATCGTGCAGTTGATCGAAGACGCGGAGCATAAAGAGAAATATGCCAGCCAGATGTCGCTGCTCAGGCAGGATCTGCAAGCGATGCTGAACCAGCCGCCGGAAAACGAATAGTCTGATTAATGTATGCCAGCGATAGAAAACGGTCTGACTGTTAAAACAGAACAGACATCAGCGCTGGCGAATCCTTATTTTCCGTACGACCCGCATTTTGAACCGGGCAGCAAATATCATGTCTGCTAATTCATTAAGTGATAATAATTAAAAAAATGAAAAAACGATCACCACTGGAAAACTTAATGGCCAGGTGACGCCGATTAATATTGAGGCCAGAAAGCGCATGGTCAGAGAATTATCTTTGCTCATAAAAAAAGTAAATAGCATCGAGACCGAAAGGCCCAGGAAATAGAGGGTTCTGATCATTTCCCACAGGTGATGGTGTGACACATTTACTTCCTTATGGTTACAGGGGCGCGTATTCTATGCTGTTAAAACTTTTCGATCAATCGATTAACCTGCCTGATGCCCGGATGCGCCCGCGGATGGACAACCCCCGCTACGCGGCCGCTGGCGGAGCGCTTTGGTTCGCCTCCACGTACCGGTGAGCCGTCATCTGTCGGCTGATGCGTCGGTAAAATGTTAACAACGTGGTATCGCGTTGTTGGCGCCGTCGGTCAGCCGTGCATTCGTTGTAATAATATTACGCGCAGTCTCGATTTATTTTTGATGGACGTGTCAAAGAATACAGATCCGGAAGAATCCGAACCTCAATTGATAATTTTTTCAGCGGCTATTTATTTACAGGTGGAACGGATAGCTGAAAATGTTAAATCCATCCGGCGCAGACAGCCGATATGACAAAGATAAAACGCCGGATGAAAAATGTGAGATAAAACTGCGATCTATATCACATCAAAAGTATGCTTGTTTTATATTTTTTTGTGGTTTTCATGACATTTATATTAATTTTTTGTTTCAGTATGGACTTTATCAGGAGACTGGCATAGTTTGAGATTTTCTCCTGCCATAAAGGTAATGAAATGAGTGAGATATCAAGTCTGTCACTGAAAATCCCGTTGGATCTGAAAGAAAAGATCAAAGCGGCTGCGCTGGAAAACGAGGTCTCGATCAGTGCTGAGGTCAGTGCTCGTTTGCTGAAAAGTTTTGATATCGAAGACCATGCCCATGACGCTGATGAGGCAGAGATCGTTGATAGTCAGAATACGGAAGAGATCGTGGAGCAACCGCTGACGGCGAAGGAAATCAAAAAACTTCGTCAGTTGCTGAAAGGCAAAGGCACTTCCAGGAAGAAGTAATTCCGGCTTTCGCATGCTGTATCCATCGCAGGGATACAGCATTCATCCCACCTTCATGCTGTTCTTCCTCATTTCCCCATTTTTTCTTTTGGCTCGCGTATAGCGGACGTCAGGGGCGAAAGCGCCTGTGGCAACGTGGATGATATCTGTACGTGACAAGGCGCGGGCGACGATTTCAGATAATCTGGCGGAACTCTTACGGCATTCTACTTACTTAACCTCAAAGGGACGGTAAATGGAGAGAACGTGGCAATTCCCGGTCGATAATCGTTAAAAACCGGGTAAGAATCATCGAGCGTAATAGCGAGGAATAACCATTAAGCAGGTAAGACGAAAGGTATCTGAATGAAATAAGATTCACTTTTCTGTTAGAGAATTACCCTGAAAGCGTAAATATTCGACTGGCTTTCCCAAAATTTGTCGAGCATTTTTCTGTTCTATCGTAGACTGACGCCAATTTCAGAAGAAAAATTTTGGGTGTAATGATATTTCTTGTATGGAAAGTCACGTGAGTTATCGCGTGACGAGGTAGAAATTTCTGTAAGATTTTTTTTGTATTAACAACAACGCACTTATCATTCCTTTTATAATGTGAAACAATCCGCTATCAGCGTGGTCTTAGACAAGGTGATTGCGCTGATAATGGGGATGGCAGGATGCCGCATCCGATTATTGTTAATCAATAGCCGGAATAAATAACCGTGCCGCGGTTTAGGTTTTGGCCTGAACCGTGGCATGGTTACTTCACCTGCTGATTCATGGCGGGAATTGGTGATCACGGAGGATAAAATGATTCCCAGGACTGGAATAACACGTTGGCGTGTTCATTGCGCCGACTGGATTGGTTCGACTTTCACCCATACCGGGTTCCATCATTCAGACTCTACTGCATGGCGTGCAGGTAAGAGCTCTGTGCTGTTACCTCACCCCGTTTCTCTGCTGTCCAGGCAGCGATGGCTTGCCGATGGCTCATCTTGCAATGGAATGACTTTCTTAAGGTATGGAGCCTGGTAAATATAAATCATTTGCCACTTGATTTTTAATTGGATTGTAACCGAAAGGATTTTATTAAAGGGGCTTGCAATGAATTTTTCTAATTTAAAAATAGGCTATAGACTGGCAATCGGATTTTCATTTCTTATCATTATGCTACTGATCGCAGGGGCAGTGGCATTAAGTAATCTGAGCGATTTTAACCGTAAGATGGATTATACCGTTTCCGAACTTTATCCGATGACGGCAAAAGGAAATAAACTGATCGATGAGCTGAATAATGCCCTATTGGGACAGCAACTCATATTGATGCTGGATTCTAATGAGGATATTAAACGCAAGAATGAAGAAACCAAGGGACATTCTGCGGAGATTACGGCCTTGCTGGCCGATTTAAGCAAAAATGTCAAAGATGCTCGCTCAGCCAGTCTGCTAAGTGATATTCAACAGATTCGTAGTGAATATAGCGTATCGGGAAATAAGCTGATGGATCTGGCCAGCCGCGGCAATAAGCAAGACGCGGTGGCAGAATTGATTAATGTTTCTCTGACGTTGCAACAAAAATATAAGGACAAGGTAGCCGAGTTCATTGACTATCAGGATGATCTGATGATGAACGCGCGGGAAGCGGTGCAAAAGAGCTATACCGATATTCGCATGGTCTTGTGGCTGGTTTTTATTATTAGCATCGTAGCCGGAGGGCTGATCGCCTGGTGGATCACCCGTAGTGTGACGCAGCCGCTGCAGGAGGCGTTAACGCTGGCGGAAAAGGTCGCGAAAGGCGATTTGACTACCGAAGCCTCTGCCTGTGCGCAGGATGAAACCGGCAAGTTGTTGCATGCGCTGTATGAAATGAATGACAGCCTGCGTAACATTGTTAGTCAGGTGCGTGATGGCGCGGAAACCATATCTTCCGCCGCATCGCAGATTGCCGCCGGCAATCAGGATCTGTCCGCCCGTACCGAAGAACAGGCCAGTTCTCTGGAACAGACCGCCGCATCGATTGAACAACTGACCGCCACCATCAAAAATACGGCGGCAAATACGGAGCATGCGGCTTCGCTGGCGGGGCAGGCTTCCGAGATTGTTCGCCAGAGCGGCGAAATGATGGCGGATGTCACGCGGGAAATGCGCGAAATCCGAAGCGGATCCCAGCGCATGGCGGAAATCATCGGCGTGATTGACAGTATCGCCTTCCAGACCAATATTCTGGCGTTGAATGCCGCGGTGGAAGCCGCCCGCGCCGGTGAGCAGGGAAGGGGATTCGCCGTTGTGGCTAGCGAAGTCCGGGCGCTGGCGCAGCGCAGCGCCAATTCGGCCAAGGAAATCAAGGAACTGATTGATAACTCGGTGCAGAAGGTGCAGGACGGCATGTCGCTGGTGGAAAATACGGAACAGACGATGGGCGCAGTGATTGATAATGCGCACAACGCCGATGGCGTGATCACTGAAATCGCCAAAGCCAGTCTGGAGCAGAGCGAAGGCATCAACCAGATTAACCTGGCGATTGGGCAGATCGATACCACGACGCAGCAGAATGCGGCGCTGGTGGAAGAATCTGCAGCGGCGGCGCTTTCTCTGCAGGAACAGGCACAAACGCTGGCAAAAACCGTCAGTGTGTTCAAACTTAATAGCAACTGGTCCGACAAAGGAACGACGCGGCGGCAGCCGGGAGGAAAGGGGCTGGCGCTGGCCGGTTTGCCGGGCGCTAAAGACGCAACCGGATCTGATGCGCCGGAATGGGCGACCTTCTGATTCGTGATAATGTTGAATGAAAACCGCAGTCGATTATGACTGCGGTTTTTTTACATCCGCCCGTGCTGACTGAACATGTGCGTTGGCCGATACAACATGCCGGCACGCGTCAGTCATACCGGCCTTCGGTGGTCAGTCGGAATGTTACGCCGTCTGACGTTGTCGCGACCAGCGCCAGATATCGACCAACAGGAACATGACCAGACTGATCCCCATCACCGGCAGGCTGACCGCCAGCGCACCCGTAATAACCAGCACCAGCAACCGAAGGCGGCCGTTCAGTTGCAGGAAGGCGGTCGTCAGTGTTTGCAGTGGGTTATAGGGGGAAGGACGCGCCGGCCGACGGCTCCACCACATCCGGTATCCCCAGACGATCAGAGAACAAAGCCCGAGGCCGAATGCCGACAGCAGCAGTTGATTGGCTAGTCCGAACAGTACCCCCATATGCGCGTCAATCCCCCAGCGTGTCAGTTTGGCTACTAGCGGATAGTCGGCAAAATTGACTTTGTCGATGACGCGGAACGTCATCGGGTCAATCGCTACGGCGTCAACCTGCGTGGGCCATGCCCGATCAATTTCGCTAACGGTCCACGCCCGCTGAACCCTGGATGCCGGGCGAATCTCTATTTTCCCGGCATCAATTCCCGCGGCTCTGGCGGCAGCCAGTACACTATCAAACGTTTGCGGCGTGGTCTGGGAGACTGCCGGATGCATTGGCATCGACATCATGTCGTGTTCGGCATGCGCCGAGGGAGGAGAGGGCGGCGCTGTATCAAGGCGGGTATTGACCGACGGCGTTTGCCAGCCCATGACCGCACGAAGCTGGGCGACGTTGTCGCCGGCCCAACGCGACCAGGTCAGGCCGGTCGCTGAAAAGAATAACAACCCGACCAGCAGCAACAGGCCGGTAACCGCGTGATTGCTGCGTAATCGCTGGCGTTGCCGGGCCGGACTCAGGCGCCCTGCGGCGGGGCGGTGATGCAGGCGAGGATGATTTTTGCGGGTCGAGATCCAGATATACAGGCCGCCCAGGGCGGCAATCCATAGCCAGGAGGCGGCCAGTTCGCTGTAGTTTCGGCCAAGATCGCCCAGCAACAGACTACGGTGCAGATAATCCAGGCTGGTGCGAAACGGCAGAATGCCGCTGGTGCCGTATACCGTGAGCGCGCCGCGGATGTCGAGTGACACCGGATCTACAAATACCGCAAAACTTTCTGATGGACCGAGATCGGGCAGGGAAAACATCACCCGCGTCGTCTGCCCGGCTCCCGGCGCCGGGCGAACCGCGGTTAGCCGGGCGTGCTGGGCCTTATCGCCCAAAGCGTGGGTCGCCGCCGTAATTTGTTGCGACAGCAACGTAGGCGCTCCTGCGGCGTCAGTAAACAACTGGTGAGAATAGAGTTTTGATTCAATCTGCGGCGTCAGCACATACAGCGTGCCGGTCAGCGCCGCGATAAAGATGAACGGGCCGATGAATAATCCGATATAAAAATGCAACCGCATCAGCAATGCCTGCAACGCTGCGCGCTGTGAGCGGACCTGACTGTTGCGAGTCGCGTCGTACGTTAGCGGTGTATCAATGACCGCTCCCGCCTGAATGAAGGATGTCTCGGTTTTTGACTCGGACATAAAACCTCCGCATAGGGTAAGCCAGCAGTCGACAAAGATGAATGTCACTCCTGTCGACAGGCGTGGTTGTTCAGCGGCATCTGGTGATAAAAAACCATCAGCAAGAGTGACCGTAAGCGGTGTCAGACACGGCTTTAATGAACAAATGGTTTTGATGGTAATGGCTTATCCACGAGGAGGGGCGCGGGGTAGCGGTGAAAGGAAACGTGGGTTATGGAACAGGGAATAGACGGGGAGAAGCGCTTGCCAGCGAGGCGACCAGACGGCGACGACAGCTTGAAGCAGGCCTGATAATGCCAGCAGCGGCAGATAAGAAAGCAGCACGCAGTAACCGCAGGCGGCATGATCCATGCCCATGCCCATCTCATCCATATCTCCTTTGGGCGTCGCAGCAGAAACCATGGCATGGTGGCTGTGATGCTCCGGCATGGAGAGGCTGGCGGAAGGCGAATGGTGATGTGGGCGCGGCGATATCTGAACGTGATGACTGGCCCGCAATGACTGCGAGATGGACGGGGCCAGAAAGATCATGACAAGGGCCAGTATCCCCAGCCAGGCTGGGGTTCGCCGTTGTCTCAGTTCAAACAGAGACATGCGTTACATGTGACGATGAGAAAAAGGCAACATAGCCGACACTGTACCCGATCATGGAATAAGGGTTAAGAAAATGTTCTTTTTTGATCATCCCTGGTGAAAAAGTTGCGTTCCGCTTTCCATAAAACACCGGTTAATGGGCGTCAGACCCAGAAGTTTCTTGCTACTGCGGTCATGTGAGAGGAAAATTTACCCTCGTTTCTCAACGGACTAATCCTAGGCATTTTTAGGGCGATATCCGTTATGGTTTTTCATCCTGAAAAGGCGGTTTGTCATTTAGGCGCGTCGATGTTGTTTAAACGATGACCTATTATGATGAACCATTCTTTTCTCAAGTTGTCGGAAAGCTAACTTATCCATTAATATGGGTTTTAGTTGATTTAGGCACACATACAGGGGGAGATGTGCTGGTTAATAAATTTAGGGTTAAGCAGCGGGTTGCTAATCTTCGCTGGGTTTCAGCTGCGGTCATGCTGTCTCTGACATCATTGCACGCTTGGGCTTTTTCCATTGACGATGTTGCGCAGAAGGCGGAAAAGCTTGCTGAAAAGGGGTATGAAGCGCCAAAGAGTAATCTTCCGGCCCAGTTTCGCGACATGAAATTCGCCGATTATCAGCAGATTCGCTTCAACCAGGACAAATCCTACTGGAATTCGGACCAGACGCCTTTCAAACTGCAGTTCTACCATCAGGGTATGTATTTTGACATTCCGGTCAAAATCAATGAAGTGACTGCCACTGAAGTCAACGAAATCAAATACTCTACCGACTATTTCAATTTTGGTTCCGTCAACCACGATCCGGCGACGGTGAAAGATCTGGGTTTCGCAGGCTTCAAGGTCCTGTACCCGATCAACAAAGCGGATAAGCACGACGAAATCCTCAGTATGCTGGGGGCGAGCTATTTCCGCGTGGTGGGTAAAGGACAAGTGTATGGTCTGTCGGCCCGCGGCCTGGCTATCGACACGGCGTTACCGTCCGGCGAGGAGTTCCCGCGTTTCCGCGAATTCTGGATTGAGCATCCGAAGCCGGAAGACAAACACCTGGTGATTTACGCGTTGCTGGATTCTCCGCGTTCCGTCGGCGCCTATCGCTTTGTGCTCTATCCGGGCAGCGACAGCATGATGGATGTGGAAGCCAAGGTTTATCTGCGCGACAAAGTGGGCAAACTGGGCGTAGCGCCGCTGACCAGCATGTTCCTGTTTGGGCCGAACCAGCCGTCTCCGACGCTGAACTATCGTCCGGCGCTGCATGACTCCAACGGCTTGTCTATCCATGCCGGCAACGGCGAGTGGATCTGGCGTCCGCTGAATAATCCGAAGCACCTGGCGGTGAGCACCTATACGATTGAGAATCCGAAAGGCTTCGGGTTGCTGCAGCGTGGTCGCGATTTCTCCGGTTATGAAGATCTGGACGATCGTTACGATTTGCGTCCCAGCGGCTGGATTGAAACCAAAGGCGACTGGGGTAAAGGCAAGGTAGAACTGGTAGAGATTCCGACCGCGGATGAAACCAACGATAACATCGTGGCTTTCTGGACGCCGGAAAACCTGCCTGAGAAAGGCAAACCGCTGGAAGTTAAATACCGCCTGCATTTCACCAAGGATGAAGAAGCGCTGCATTCGCCGGAACAGGCCTATGTGATGCAGACCATGCGTTCAACCGGCGATGTGAAACAGTCCAATCTGATTCGTCAGCCGGACGGCACCACTGCATTCCTGGTCGATTTCGCCGGCGGCAAAATGAAGGAGCTGGATCCGAATGCGCCGGTCGCGTCACAAGTCAGTATCGGTGACAACGGCGAAATTGTGGAAAACACTGTTCGCTATAATCCGGTAACCCATGGCTGGCGTCTGACACTGCGTATGAAAGTGAAAGACAACAAGCAGCCGACGGAAATGCGAGCGGCATTGGTCAATGGTGAAACTACATTGACTGAAACCTGGAGCTATCAGCTGCCTGCTAATGAATAAATCAACTTCTACTCTCGAGTATATCGAGAAATTGCCTCTGCCTGCCGAGCAGGCAGAGGCCCTGCGTGAGAGCTTGTCCTCGTCTCAGGATCTGTCTTCCCTGCATCATTCTTTGTCTGATGATTCTGTCGTCACTATGCAATCGCCGGATGATGTTCCGCTGGTTTCCGTACCGCGTCGTCTGGAACTGGCGTGGGAAGACGGGTTGAACGGCGGTAAGCAACTGGGTAAAGACCGTGAAGGGCGTACTGCGCTGCAGGCGATGCCGCGTATCACTCGTGCTTCTATGTTCCCTGATGCCTGGCAGACGAACCCGATGGTGCGCTGGTGGGATATGCTCAACGGGCGCTCCAAACCACTTCGTCATCAGTACAAGACGGCGGAAGAGAACGAAGCGGAAAATCGCTGGCGCAGGGTAGGGACGTTGCGCCGCTATATCCTGTTGTTGCTGACGCTGTTCCAAACCGCTATTGCTACCTGGTATATGAAGACCATTCTTCCTTATCAGGGGTGGGCGCTGATCGATCCTTTCGCGATGGTGCATCAGGACGTATGGCGTACGGTTATGCAACTGCTGCCTTATGTGCTGCAGAGTGGGATTTTGATCCTGTTCGCTATCCTGTTCTGTTGGGTCTCGGCCGGTTTCTGGACCGCGTTGATGGGGTTCCTGCAGCTGCTGATCGGCAAGGACAAATACAGTATCTCGTCGACAACGACCGGCAATGAGCCGCTGAATCCGGAACACCGCACGGCGCTGATCATGCCGATCTGCAATGAAGATGTGGAACGTGTGTTTGCGGGATTGCGGGCGACTTACGAGTCGGTTGCGGCTACCGGCGAGCTGGATCATTTCGACATTTATGTGCTCAGCGATAGTAACGATCCGGATATTTGCGTCGCCGAACAGAAAGCGTGGATGGATTTGTGTCGTGAAGTTGGCGGTGCGGGTCGAATCTTCTATCGCCGTCGCCGTCGCCGTGTGAAGCGTAAGAGCGGCAATATCGACGATTTCTGCCGTCGCTGGGGCAATCAGTACAGCTATATGGTGGTGCTGGATGCCGATAGCGTCATGAGCGGCGAGTGCCTGACTTCGCTGGTTCGGTTGATGGAAGCCAACCCGAGAGCTGGGATTATCCAGTCTGCACCGCGTGCATCGGGTATGGATACGCTGTATGCCCGCTGCCAACAGTTTGCTACTCGTGTTTATGGCCCGCTGTTCACCGCCGGTTTGCACTTCTGGCAATTGGGTGAATCCCATTACTGGGGTCATAACGCCATTATCCGTGTTAAACCGTTCATTGAGCATTGCGCACTGGCGCCGCTGCCGGGTGAAGGGTCGTTTGCCGGTTCCATCCTGTCGCATGACTTTGTTGAAGCCGCGCTGATGCGTCGTGCCGGGTGGGGCGTGTGGATTGCCTACGATCTACCGGGTAGCTATGAAGAGCTGCCGCCTAACCTGCTGGATGAATTGAAACGCGACCGTCGCTGGTGTCACGGTAACCTGATGAACTTCAGGCTGTTCCTGGTTAAAGGCATGCATCCGGTGCACCGTGCGGTGTTCCTGACCGGGGTCATGTCTTACCTGTCCGCGCCGTTGTGGTTCATGTTCCTGGCGCTCTCCACGGCATTGCAGGTGGTGCATACGCTGATGGAGCCGCAGTACTTCCTGCAACCTCGCCAGCTGTTTCCGGTATGGCCGCAGTGGCGGCCGGAACTGGCGATAGCTTTGTTCTCGACAACATTGGTTCTGTTGTTCCTGCCGAAATTGCTGAGCGTCATTCTGGTATGTGCTAAAGGTGCTAAGTCTTACGGCGGAGTGGCCAAGCTGTTTATCTCGCTGCTGATTGAAATGCTGTTTTCCGTGCTGCTGGCGCCGGTACGCATGCTGTTCCACACCGTGTTTGTGGTCAGCGCGTTTCTGGGATGGTCGGTGCAGTGGAAATCACCGCAGCGTGATGATGATGCGACACCCTGGAGCGAAGCCTTCACCCGCCATGGTTCTCAGCTGCTGCTGGGACTGGTTTGGGCGATTGGCATGGCATGGCTGGATTTGCGCTTCCTGTGGTGGCTGGCGCCTATCGTATTCTCGTTGATCCTGTCGCCGCTGGTATCAGTACTGTCCAGCCGTGCCGGCGTGGGGCTGGCCTGCAAACGCGCCAAGCTGCTGCTGATCCCGGAAGAGTTCGAGCCGCCGCGTGAACTGGTGGCGACCGATGAGTATTTCCGTCGCAATCGTGAGCGCAAGCTGGAGCATGGTTTCATGCATGCGATCTTTGATCCGTCAATCAACGCGCTGACCAGCGCAATGGCGACGGCGCGTCACCGCTTCAGCAAGCCGATTGAGGATATGCGTGAACAACGCGTCAATGATGCACTGAGTCGCAAACCGCAGGATGTTGATGGCAATCTGCGTCTGGCGTTGATTAGCGATCCGGTGACGTTGGCTCGCCTGCACCATCGGGTGTGGAGTCAGCCGGATACTCACAGCGACTGGCGAAGCCATTACCAGACGCTCGCCGCTCCGGTGATTAAAAGCGCCCAGTAAGTCAGGGTGATCGACGAAAAAGCAACGGCCAGTCCGTTGCTTTTTTTATGGGCTGATTCTGTCCATTATCAGGATTACGTTCATCCCACACCGGAGAACCGCTTTATTCAGGTTCAGATACCGGTATGCGATTGGGCTTGCGGCGTAGAGAGAACCATGAGTAGAACGCGTTGATCATCACGACGGCAGCGGTAACCAGAAATACGGCTCTGAACCCAAAGCTGGCGGAAATGCTGGCGCCCAGTAGCGGCCCCGTCACGTTGCCGACATCACGGAATGATTGGTTATAACTGAATATCCGGCCGGCGACCTGATGAGAAGAATGGTAGATCAGCAACGTTTGCACGGCGGGTAACAGTGCGCCGTCAGCGGCCCCCAGCAGGAAACGCAGCAACGCCAGTTGCCAGGGCGACTGTACGAACGCCATCGGGATGAGTAGTAGCACCGAGAGTATCAACATGGCGATCAGGATGCGCTCCGGGCCAATCTTGTCGCCGAGTTTTCCCAACCGTGGGGCGCTCAGCAGTGCCGATACGCCCGGAATGGCGGCGATAGCGCCGCTGATAAAGGCCAGATTATCGGTCTGACCCGCCAGTTCACGCACATACAACGTCAGAATTGGCGCGATAGAGCCGGTGGCTATCTGGATAATCATGGTTGTCACAAACAGGCTCATCACCAGATGCGGGTTTTTCAGTGAAATCATCACCTGGCGCCCGCTGAGCATGTCCTTTTTCCGAACGGGCTCAATTCGTTCCCGAATGAGAAAGAGCGTAATTAGAAAACAGATGAACAAGACCACCGCTGTGATGAAGAAGACCGGCCGCAAGCCAAAGGTATCCGCCAGATAGCCGCCTAAGAGCGGCCCGAGCAGCGCACCGCCCACTGCGCCGGTGGACAGGGTTCCCAGCGCCCAGCCGCTACGATTGCGGGGAACCTGGGTGGCGATCAGCGCATTGGCATTCGGCACGAAGCCGCCCAGGATACCCAATGCCGCTCTGAGCAGCAGGAATTGCCAGATATTTTGCACCAGCCCCATCAACGCCATCACTATCGCCATTCCTAACGCAGAGCGCAGTAGCATCAGCTTGCGCCCTTTACGATCGGCAAGACGTCCCCAGAACGGCGAAGCGATAGCTGAAAACAGGAAGGTAATGCTGAAAACCACGCCCGACCACAGATTCAATTCTTCATGGCCCTGTATGCCGAGTTGCTCAACATACAGTGAAAGAAAAGGCATGACCAGGCTGAAAGCGGCCCCGGTAAAGAAACACCCTAACCAGGCGATGTAGAGGTTGCGTTTCCAGTCAATCGGGGCGGTATCATCCATCGTATTTTCCTGACTGGGTTGTCCCAGGGCTTAGTACAGCGAAGGTTCCCCGACAGGGCGTGTTTTGAAGCGTCGATGCAGCCACATATATTGGTCCGGCGCCAACAGGATATTTTCTTCAACCAGTTTGTTCATCCAGGCGGCGGTCGCTTCTTCGCTTTCCTGCGGAATATCCAGCTGTGCCGGCTGAATAATCAATTCATAACCCCTGGCATCCGGCAGGCGGCGGGGAACAAACGGGACGATAGCGGGTTTGGCGGCTCGGGCCAGCATGTAACTGCCGACTGTGGTCGCCGTTTTCTCGACGGCAAATAAGGGAACGAATACGCTACTGCGCGGACCGTAGTCATGGTCGGGAGCGTACCAGATAATTTCGCCCTGTTTCAGGGCGCGAATCATGCCTTTTAAATCCTTGCGATCCAGCATAGATTTGTTGGAACGCATTCTGCCCCTGGTTTGCAGCCAGTCGATCAGCTTATTGTCATTGGGTCGGTAAACGCCGATCCCGGCATTTTGCAGACCGAAGATGCGCGCGCCCAATTCCAGGGTCAGAAAATGCAGACCAATCAACAATACGCCGCGCTTTTGCTCACGCAGAGGCTGCATATTTTCAATACCGATCACCTTGAACCAGCGCTCTACCCGCCAGTCAGGCCAGAACCACGCCAT
Source organism: Dickeya fangzhongdai (assembly GCF_002812485.1). Taxonomy (NCBI): domain Bacteria; kingdom Pseudomonadati; phylum Pseudomonadota; class Gammaproteobacteria; order Enterobacterales; family Pectobacteriaceae; genus Dickeya; species Dickeya fangzhongdai. Next base: position 3,151,594 of record NZ_CP025003.1, on the reverse strand, counting down.
ACCGGTTTCCATCACCCCCATGCCGACGGATTCAAAGTTTTTCTTCACCAGTTGTTCCCGTTCTTCTGCGGGCATATCCGGAAAACAGAGTTGCAGATTACGATGGGCGATAGCGACGCGGCGTTTTAGAAAGTGCATGGACAATCTTCCCAGCCCGGTACCGATGCGGTAAATGAAAGGATAAGGCAGCAACACCAGCAGATAGAGAAGAACAATGCCTGACCACGTCGGCCAGTAGCGAGGGTGTAAGAGTGAGCGATGGAAAGAGGGGATTTGTGTCATAGCCTCAGTATCAAAATCAAAAAGCGGCGAACAACACGCCGACGGTTAACATAATGATCAGCGCTTTCCAACAGAATAGCCGAAAGCGGCGTTGTTAAGGAAAGAATACGCTTGTTGCTTTTATCCGCAAATTCAACACGGTATCTATAATAACATTTGAGGGATATGGGTTTTAGCGTTTGGTGACATTGGGCGGAACAGCCCCCGCACTGGCGGCGGGGGGCATCAATTTATAGCGGGGTGAACAGCCCTTTGGCGTAATGTGGTTCGCAGCGCCAGTACTGGGGAGGCGCGATAACTTTTTCTTTCAGCCGGATCGCCGCGTGCCACGGCCAGCGCGGATTGAACAAAATCGCACGCGCAAGGGCTACCGCATCCGCCTCTTCAGTTGCCAGAATCGCTTCTGCCTGTTCCGGTTCAGTGATCAAGCCGACGGCGATGGTCACCAACCCGGTTGCCTGACGAATTTTTTGTGCGAAAGGCACCTGATAATTGGGGGCGGGATGAATTTGTTGTAAGGGCGACAGACCGCCGCTGGAGACATGAATATAGTCGCACCCCAATTCGCGCAGCAATTTGCCGAGTTCAATAGATTGCGCCAGATCCCAGCCGCCTTCGACGGCATCAGTGGCGGAAATACGGACGCCCACGGCTTTATGCGGCGGAAACACTTCACGCACAGCCATATAGACCTCGCGCAGCAGGCGCATTCGGTTGGTCAGCGATCCCCCATATTCATCATCGCGCTGGTTGGTCAATGGCGAAAGAAATTGATGCAACAGGTAGCCGTGAGCGGCGTGGATCTCGATCAAATCGAACCCCAGCCGATCTGCCCGTCTGGCCGAGGCGGCAAAGGCATCAATCAGGTTCTTGATTTGATCGTGGCTCATGGCGACAGGCGGGGTGTCATCCGGGTGGTAAGGCAAGGCGGAAGGCGCCACTGTCTGCCAGCCGCCTTGCTCTGGGGGCAGGAAGGTTCGATTGGCCCAGGGCGCGCCGGTTGAGGCTTTGCGGCCGGCATGGCCGAGCTGGATGCCCAACGGGATGGCTGAATGTTTGCGGATGCCCCGTACAACCGGCGCCAGTGCACGTTCGGTATCGTCGTCCCACAGGCCGAGGTCCTGTGGCGAGATGCGCCCTTCCGGCAGGACGGCGGTGGCTTCCAGAATCAATAATCCGGCGCCGGAATGCGACAACGTACCCAGATGCATCATGTGCCATTCGGTCGCTTTACCATTTTCAGCTGAGTACTGGCACATCGGCGCGATGATGATGCGGTTTGGCAGCGTCAGGTTTCCCAATGCCAATGGGCTGAACAGTTTGCTCATGAAGATAACCTCCGTCTGAGATATACCCGGGAAACATTGCCAGAGATGTCGCTGCGCCTGAAATAACGATTTCACATTCCGATATGCACGTCATTCACTGACACTATGCTATCCCTCGTGTATGATGCGGCGGCAATTTATTGTTTGCGCAACATCGCCTTCATAATATTTTAACGCCATTCACCTCAATAAAAACAGGATCGTACACCATGCCAGTGTTACATAACCGTGTTTCCAATGAGGAACTGAAAGCGCGCATGCTCGCTGAAACCGAGCCGCGTACCACAGTGTCCTTTTACAAATATTTCCAACTGGATGACCCGCAAGCCTTCCGCGATGCGCTCTATATCGCCTTTAGCCATGTAAAGGTATTCGGCCGCGTTTATATCGCCAGAGAAGGCATTAACGCGCAGATCAGCGTTCCGGCCAGCCATTTTGAGGACTTTCGCCGCGCCCTGTTCGGCTCGCATCCGGCTCTGGACGGAATTCGGCTGAATGTCGCACTGGAAGATGACGGTAAGTCATTCTGGGTATTACGCATGAAAGTGCGGGATCGCATTGTCGCCGATGGCATTGATGACGCCAGCTTCGATCCGACCCAGGTCGGTCAGTATCTCAAAGCGGAAGAGGTCAACCGGATGGCGGACGATCCTGATACGTTGTTCGTGGATATGCGTAATCATTATGAGTATGAAGTCGGCCATTTTGAAAACGCGATTGAAGTGCCTTCCGATACGTTCCGCGAGCAGTTGCCGATGGCGGTCGATATGCTGGCGGACGCGCGCGACAAGAATATCGTGATGTATTGCACCGGCGGGATTCGCTGTGAAAAAGCCAGTGCCTACATGCTTCATCATGGTTTCAGAAATGTCTATCACGTGGAAGGCGGCATCATCGAATACGTGCGGCAGGCCAAAGCCAATGGGTTGCCCCTCAGGTTTATCGGCAAAAACTTTGTATTTGACGAACGGATGGGGGAACGAGTATCCGGGGATGTGATTGCCCATTGCCATCAATGCGGTGAGCCGTGCGATACCCATGTCAACTGTAAGAATCAGGGATGCCATTTACTGTTTATTCAATGCCCGACGTGCGCGGAAAAATATGAGGGATGCTGTAGCGCCGTGTGTCAGAATGAGATCCGGTTACCGCTTGAAGAGCAGCGTCAGCGCCGGAAAAATCGTGAAATCAGTATGAAGATCTTCAATAAGTCTAAAGGATTGCTGAATACCACTCTGGGTATTCCCGCCCCGGAAGAGAAAAAATAACGCTGATGGCGAAAAGCGCAGAGTCTATGAAAGACTCTGCGCAAATTATTATTTCTGACGAATACCTTCAACCGAAATGATCAGATCCACTTCCTGAGAAGCCGGGCCAAGATCGGTAGTGATATTAAAATCTTTCAGTTTAAGCTTTCCTTCGGCTTCGAAACCGGCACGATAATTCCCCCACGGGTCGTTACCCTGACCAATTGCTTTCGCTTCCAGCGTCAGCGGTTTAGTTACGCCATTCAATGTCAGATTGCCGGTAATTTTCAATTCATCGCCGTCTTTTTTCACTTCGGTGGATGCGAATGTCGCCTGAGGGTGCTTGGCGACATTCAGAAATTCGGCGCTGCGAATATGTTTATCACGTTCGGCATGATTGGTGTCAACGCTGTTGGTATTGATGGTTACGCTGACTTTGTCTGCGGAAGGATTATTTTCATCAAAGGTAAATGCGCCGTCGAAATCCTTGAAGGTACCGTATAACCAGCTGTATCCCAGATGCTTGATACGGAACTGAACAAACGCATGTTGTCCTTCCTTGTCAATTTTATAATCGGCAGCGGTAGCGGCTCCCGCGAAGCTAAACAGGGAAGCCATAGTCACGCCCAGAATTGCTTTCTTAAACATTGGTCTTTCTCCTTGAACCCAGAATGAATTAATCCGCCTGTCTACCCAACATGCGTTTTAACGTAGCGTCACGATCGATAAAGTGATGTTTAAATGCCGCCAGCGCATGCAAGACGGACAAAATGACGACCGCCCATGCAAGATACAAATGGATGGTACCGGCGGTATCCGCCTGATCCTGAATCCCGCTCAGCGTAGCGGGCACTGAGAACCAGCCAAAGACGGAAATTGGCTGACCTTCGGCGGTAGAAATCAGATAACCGCTAATCAGTATGCTGAATAACAACAGATACAGGAAAATATGCGCCAACGTGGCGCCGATACGGGTCAGTGTGGAATAGCTGGATAGCGGGCGAGGAGGAGGAGAAACCCAGCGCCATATCACCCGGAACAGCAGAGCCAGAAACAGCAATATGCCTATACCTTTATGTATTTCAGGCGCGTTGTGATACCAGGGATCGTAATATCCCAGGGCAACCATCCATAGCCCTAATGCAAACATGCCATACACTGTGGCAGCGGTAATCCAGTGCAGCAGCACGCTAATGTGCCCATAGCGGGTTGACGTATTACGCCAAAGCATTATTGAAATCCTTATCGTAGGTTAACCTTTGTTTCAGGAAATTAAACATCCGTAAACATAAAATCAATATAAAAATGACCTATCCAATATGATATTTTTATATTTCAATAAATTTGAAGGTGGTGCGGATTTATTATTCAGGATGACTGTGTAAGTTTATTAAAACATTTCTTTATTTATTTAAATTCAGGAAGATAAATGCTTTTTTATTAAATTGGGTTATTTGTTTTTCTGATTTTATTCTTTTGGTAATTTATTTTTATAAACAAATCAGATGCTAAATTTGTTGTAATGAAGATATAGACGGTAAGACACCGCTCTGGGGAGCGGTGTCAGGGGAGAGAATGGCATTGGTGAATGGTGATAAATATAAAAAATATTAATGCTTAAGATAGTCGGCAGGTTGATATTCATTCGATTCGATTTTGGCAATCCCAGCCTCAAGGATTGAGATAAGCTGTTTTGCCACGTCCGTGGTTAACCATAATGTCCGGTCAACCTGCGCCTCATCTGGCGCCTGGTCCGCCGTAGAAAGGTAATGCAGGCGGATCATCATTGCGTCATAACTGTCAACGGTACTGATATCCCAGCCTACTAGCGGGTGCGTTTGAATAATCTCATTTTTTCTGTCCATAAATACCCCTTATTGACTAGTTACTACCGTGAGTGACTAAACGAGGTTTAAGACGGCTCTTGTAGCTGAGCAATATCAGTATATCTCTGTCAGATTCATTTATGGAAATTAAATGTAAAAAAAACTCAAGTGGATGTTTCAGTTAATTATCTGGTGAAATGAACGATGATTCCTGAACAAAAATAGTACAGCTCGTTAATGTGAACGTGCGATTCAACGCGATATCCGAGGAAAAAATGAAGAGGCCAGACGCAAGAGGACTGGCCATTAGGTAACCTGTGCGGATGGAGAAAGGACTACTCGTTTTGAATAAACCAGTCGTCAGCGCTTTCCCATGTCTCCTGCAGGATCTCCGATATTCTCTCTTTATCGTCCTTGTTACCGCCAAAGACGCTCAGATTATTGGCGGCAGCGTAACGGACGTGTACGGGGGTATCCGGATAAATGCCATGAACCCGGTGACTCAGTTCATCGGTCAGCGCTTCAAGTGCGCCTGCGGGCAGCGGGGTCGTTTTTGCTATGGTAAGTTCAATACGCATGGTTGCCTTCTTATGTGACTGTGTTTTTATACAGTATATCAGGGAAGGCAACAACATGAATAAAAAATGCGTACAAAGTGACTCCCTGGCTGGCAGGGAGTTCGGCGCTATCAGGCGACAGACCAGTTCAGGCTCTGGCCGGCAAGAAACGGAATGATAGTTTCTTCGCCTGCGACAATTTCTTCCGGAAACTGCACCGGCTGGCGGCGTAATTCAAGCGTGCCTTCGTTAACCGGCAACCCGTAAAAGCGTGGGCCATTCAGGGAGCAGAACGCTTCCAGTTTATCCAGAGCGTTCAATTCCTCGAATACGGTGGCGTAGGCGCTCAATGAGGCCTGCGCGTTGAAAACGCCGGCACAGCCACAGGACGATTCTTTACGGTGTTTGGCATGCGGGGCGGAGTCGGTGCCGAGGAAGAATTTCTCGCTACCGCTGGCGACCGCTTCGCGCAGAGCCTGCTGGTGTGTGTTGCGCTTGAGGATCGGCAGGCAGTACAGATGCGGGCGGATGCCGCCCACCAGCATGTGATTGCGATTAAACATCAGATGCTGCGGAGTGATGGTGGCCGCAACGAAACGATCGGCAGACTGCACATACTGGGCGGCTTCGCGAGTGGTAATGTGCTCAAACACCACTTTCAATTCCGGGAACTGCTGGCGCAGCGGCTCCATGATGCGCTCGATGAAACGGGCTTCGCGATCGAAAATGTCGACTTCCGGATCGGTGACTTCGCCGTGAACCAGCAGCGGCATGCCCAGTTTTTGCATCGCTTCCAACACCGGGTAGATGGTTCTGATATCCGATACGCCGTGGCTGGAGTTGGTGGTGGCATGTGCCGGATAAAGCTTGGCGGCGGTAAAGACACCTTGTTGATAGCCCGAGATGATTTCGTTTTTGTCCAGCGACTCTGTCAGGTAACAGGTCATCAATGGCTGGAAGGTCTCGCCGGCTGGAACGGCGGATAAAATCCGCTGCCGATATGCTTCAGCCTGGGCCGCGGTAGTAATGGGCGGCGTCAGATTCGGCATCACGATCGCTCTGGCGAAAAGTCGGCTGGTATAGGGCAAAACAGCCTTGAGCATCTGATCGTCACGCAGATGAAGGTGCCAGTCGTCAGGACGACGAATCTTCAGAACATTCGGCAAGGGGGTCATGAAAAAACTCCGGCGGTCGGTAAATAACGTCCCTGAAACAGGGAGTGATATGGCGGGGGGTAAGCATAAGCGGAAAGTGTAGCGAATGCATCCGTTTGTTGTGAAAAGGTTGAAATTAGCCTGCAGTTGGCGTTTTATGGTTGGATATTCAATCGGTTGTTATATTCATGGAGTATTATGATGGAAATTCGTATCGTCGCCAGCGTTCAGGCTAAGCCGGAGTTCATTAACGATGTTGCGGCCGCTGTCCGGCAGGTTGTTGCGCCGAGCCGTCAGGAAGCCGGCAATCTGCAGTATGAGTTGCATGAAGAGTTGAACAAAACCGGTTCGTTCGTGTTCTTCGAACGCTGGAAAAGCCAGGAGGCTATCAACGAGCACGAGCAGACTGCGCATTTTCGCGCGCTTGTCGCTCAACTGGAAGGCAAGATCGATGGCATGGACATTAAGTTGCTGCAGCCGATTGCCTGAAAAATAATGCCCGTCATGGACGGGCATTAAATGGGAATAAGCACCCGCCGAAGCGAGGTGCTTTTTTTATATTATTCCACCGGCCGTGTCGCTGGCGCGCTGGCCTGATTCTCGGCAGCATGACCACCGGCAGAACCTTTACCGGTGAAGGCAAATGCCGGGCGCTGCCAGTCGCTGACGCGCGGTGCATCCGGAACATATGCCGGCGCAGGTGCGCGAGTCATCGGCGCGGCGGCATGGTGATGGCGGGCCGACACTACGGTCGTGGTCTCAGCTGGCTCCGGCGCGGCAACCGGCTCCTGAGCAACTGGCGTATTCTCAACCTGCACCGGCTCGTGAATAACCTGCGGTTGTTCAGTTACCTGCGTTTCGGCGGGTTCGCTGCTGGTTGTCGCGTCGCTATCAGCAACACCAACCTCATCAGCAACAACCGCGGCGGGAGCCTGTTCGACAGCCTCTTCAACACGAGCTGCGGTTTCCACGGGTTGTGGTACCGGCGCCGGTGTTACCTGAGGTTGAGGAATCTCTTCCTGTACGCTGGCGCCGAGATCCTGAGTCGCTTCGCTCTGCACGGTTTCTTGCTGCGTCGGAGCGGATACTACGGCTAGCGTTTCCGTTGCCGGGGCGTTTGCCGGAGCCGTATCCAGAACATCTACCGCTTCCGGGAGCGTAGCGACCGCTGCTGCCGCCAGTTCCGGTACGACTGAAAGCGGGGCGTCAATGGACTCGGATACCTGCTCTTCCACCAGCTCTGGTTGCTGCGGCTGGGCTACCGGATAGCGAATCCAGACTTTGCCTGAGGCCATTTCCGGTGAGGCTGAAGCCTGTGCCATCGGCATCGGCGACTGCGCCGGGTAGCGTTCATCGCGGTAACGACGACGACGCTGACCGCTGACTCGCAGATGGCGAGGCGAACGGCGAGATCGACGCGGCAGACCATTTTCGCGGTTGCTTTCAGCCGCGTCATTTTCCGTATCAGTTCCCTCAGCAGCCAATGCGACAGGTTCAGTCACTTCAACCACGGACGGTTCCTGAACGTACGGAACGGCGGGAAGCTGCGCTTCGACATTCTCTTCTGTGGCATCGCTGTCCTGAACCCGCACTTTCTGGGTCAGTTGGCGACGTTGACGACGCTGCATCACCTGTGCCGGTTTTTCCTGCTCGGCACCTGCGTCTTCCGCGTCGACAGCCACGGTGTTCAGCTCTTTAACTTCGCTCTGCGCCTGACGTTTTTCTTCCTGGCGGCGGCGTTGACGCTCGGCGCGCTGCTCACGACGTTGTTCATCACGCGCGGCTTTGTCTTGTGCAGAGACTTCCGCTACCGGCGCAGTTTCGATGTCGGCGTTCTGCGACGGCGTGCGCTTGTTACGGCGCTGTTCGTCACGCTCGCGCGGCTCGCGATTGTCGCGGGTGCGTTCGCGACGACCGGATTGGCGGCGGTTGTTTCGGCGTTCCTGCTTTTGTTCCTGCTCATCGGATGCCGATTCGACAGTTTCAGCCGGTTTGTCTTTGGCGTCGGCCGGCGCGGCAAAGATGCCTTTCAGCGCGCCGACAAAACGACCGAACAGACCACGTTCGGAAGAGGCCGGTTGTTTTTCCGCTTTCGGAGCGGCAACCGCCGGGGCTGGCTTGGTTTCAGCCGGCGGAATGTCCGACATGGTGAAGGACGCCAGAGCCGGCTGTTCCGGTACCCGACGTTCGGACACCTGTTCTTCCGGCGAGGGCTGTGATTCGACATCCAGCAGCTGAGGCAACATATAGCTCAGGGTCTGCTTTTCTTCGCCTTTGCGGATACGCAGTACGGAGTAGTGCGGGGTTTCCATACCGTCATGCGGTACGATAATGGCGCGAACGCCCCCCTGACGTTTCTCAATCGCGTTGACCGCTTCACGTTTCTCGTTAAGCAGATAAGATGCGATGGGAACAGGTACGATAGCGTGGACTTCTTTGGTGTTCTCTTTCAGCGCCTCTTCTTCAATCAGACGCAGGATCGACAACGACAGCGATTCATTGTCACGGATGGTGCCGGTGCCGCTACAGCGCGGGCAGACATGGTGACTGGATTCGCCCAGTGACGGGCTCAGACGCTGACGGGACATTTCCAGCAGACCAAAGCGGGAGATACGGCCGATCTGGATGCGGGCGCGATCCTGACGCACCGCGTCACGCAGGCGGTTTTCCACTTCGCGCTGATGGCGGACCGGGGTCATGTCGATGAAGTCGATGACGATCAAACCGCCCAGGTCGCGCAAGCGAAGCTGACGGGCAATCTCATCCGCCGCTTCCAGGTTGGTGTTAAAGGCGGTTTCTTCAATGTCGCCGCCGCGGGTTGCGCGAGCGGAGTTGATATCAATGGCGGTGAGCGCTTCGGTGGTGTCGATAACAATCGAGCCGCCGGAAGGCAGACGTACTTCACGCTGGAAAGCGGATTCGATCTGCGATTCGATCTGATAATGACTGAACAGCGGGATCTCGCCGGTATACAGCTTGATTTTACTGCTGAAATCCGGGCGCCCCAGCGCAGCGATATGCTCTTTGGCCAGTTCCAGAATTTTCGGGTTGTCGATCAGAATTTCGCCGATATCCGGACGCAGATAATCGCGGAACGCGCGAACGATAACGTTGCTTTCCTGATGGATCAGGAACGGCGCGGCACGACCTTCCGCCGCTTTCTTGATCGCTTCCCAGTGCTTCAGGCGAAACGCCAGATCCCACTGCAGTGCGTCGGCGGATTTGCCCACACCGGCGGTGCGGACGATCAAGCCCATACCGTCCGGCAGTTCCAGCGAGCCCAGCGCTTCTTTTAATTCGGTACGGTCATCCCCTTCGATACGGCGGGAAATACCGCCTGCCCGCGGGTTGTTCGGCATCAGCACCAGATAGCTGCCGGCCAGACTGATGAACGTGGTCAGCGCAGCGCCTTTGTTACCGCGCTCCTCTTTGTCCACCTGAACGATGACTTCCTGACCTTCACGAAGCACATCTTTGATGTTCGGGCGGCCATGCGCATTGTAGTTGCTGGGGAAGTATTCACGGGCGATTTCTTTGAGAGGGAGGAAGCCATGTCGCTCTGCGCCATAATCAACAAAAGCGGCTTCAAGGCTGGGTTCTATGCGGGTGATCTTGCCTTTGTAAATGTTTGCCTTTTTCTGTTCATGACCGGGGCTTTCAATGTCCAGATCGTAAAGCCGCTGACCATCAACCAAGGCAACACGCAACTCTTCCTGCTGAGTTGCGTTAATCAACATTCTTTTCATCGTACTTAACTCGTTATTTTTACTTGCATTATTGATAGAGCTGCGGATGAACGGAGGCATGACCGGAGGGGACCGATGGCCTCGTGTCTTATCGCAGGGGCGTCAACCTCACGGTTGTCGCCTGCATAGAGGCGCATGTTTCGGTAGCCTGTATTTCCTGATGGAATACAGCGCATTTACTGCGGGAACAGCTTCTGAAAATAGGTTGCCAGATCTGATTCCATATGCCGGCCAAGCTGCAAACCACAGCTCGCTAACTGCCTGATTATTCAATACGTCTTACGCCATTGCTGCGTTTATGAGTAATCCGGCAAAGATAATAATTCCGCAATTTCCCCTGTTTTACCGGAAATCAGCACGGAAAGCCAAAGCATTATTCCATTGCTGATACGTCGATAGCAAGGTGACTTTGCCTGTCAATATAAAGTTTGTTGTGCTGTTTTTAACCAAACTGAAACCAGTTGATGCTGAAATCAGTCGGGATGCGAACAGTAACAATATCTTCATAAGCCAGACTGACAGTTAAGCATAGAAAAAGATGTGGCGCTATCGGTGTGTGCTATTTAGAATCCGCCTCCATGAAAACAGAGAACCCAACCGTACAGTTTCTGACGGTTTCCTCCGAGGAAGCCGGTCAGCGAATCGACAATTTTTTGCGCACCCGGCTTAAAGGCGTGCCGAAAAGCATGATTTATCGCATCCTGCGCAAAGGCGAGGTGCGGGTGAATAAAAAGCGCATCAAGCCGGAATACAAGTTGCTGGATGGCGACGAAGTGCGCATTCCGCCGGTGCGTCAGTCGGAGCGTGAAGAACCGGCGGTTTCCGCCAGCCTGGATAAAGTCTCGGCGCTGGCTGATTGCATCCTTTATGAAGATGATTATCTGTTGCTCCTGAATAAACCGTCGGGCACGGCGGTGCACGGCGGCAGCGGACTCAGCTTCGGCGTGATTGAAGCTCTTAGAGCGTTGCGCCCTGAAGCGCGCTTCCTGGAACTGGTTCACCGTCTGGATCGTGACACTTCCGGCGTGTTGCTGGTGGCTAAAAAGCGCTCGGCGCTGCGTGCGTTGCACGAGCAGCTGCGCAGCAAGGGGATGCAGAAGGATTATCTGGCGCTGGTCCGCGGTCAGTGGCAGTCGCACTGTAAGGCGGTACAGGCGCCGCTATTGAAAAATGTGCTGCAAAGCGGTGAACGTATCGTCCGGGTTAATAGTGAAGGAAAGCCGTCTGAAACGCTGTTCAAGGTAGAAGAACGGTTCGATTGCACCACGCTGGTGCGCGCCAGCCCGATTACCGGGCGAACCCACCAGATTCGCGTTCACACCCAATATGCCGGGCACCCGATAGCGTTCGACGATCGTTACGGCGATCGTGAATTCGACGCCCAACTGGCGGATACCGGGCTCAAACGCCTGTTCCTGCATGCGCAGGCGCTGCGTTTTGAGCATCCTCACACCGGTGAGACGCTGCGTATTGAAGCGCCGCTTGATGCCGCCTTGCGTCATTGCCTGCAAGCTTTGCGGCAGCGCCAGAAATAAGCGTGCGCCGCGTCCCTGATTACCCGCAGGGACGTGGTTTGCACCTCGCCATCATCACGGTAATAACGGATTCACGCCTTCCTCTCGCAATAATTCCAGCAGCGTAATCAGCGGTAAACCGATCAGGGTATTGGGATCCCGGCCGGATAACCGGTCAAACAGCGCGATGCCAAGCCCTTCGCTTTTAAAGCTGCCGGCGCAGTCAAAGGGATGTTCGCAATCGACATAGCGTTCGATTTCGCATGTGCTGAGCGTACGGAAATGCACCTCGAACGGCTCTACTACGCATTGCAGACGCGCGGTTGCGCTGTTGAATAAGGCCAGTCCGGTATAAAAAGTGATGCATCGTCCGCTGGCCTGTTGCAATTGGCGTATGGCGTTTTCCCGGGTGTGAGGTTTGCCGGTGATGACGCCCTCCAGCACACAGACCTGATCGCTGCCGATGATCAGGTTGTCGGGATATCGCCCGGCCAGCGCGCGGGCTTTGCCGGTCGCCAGTCGGCCGACCAGTTCGCCGGCGCTTTCGCCGTCGGCCGGAGTTTCATCGATATCGGGCGCCGCGCAGACAAACGGCAGCCCCAGTTTTTCCAGCAGGGCTTTGCGGTACAGAGAGGTGGAAGCAAGGACAATTCGGGACATAAATGCAAACCAGGTCATAGCGTAATCAGAGAATGCATTTTAAACTGTCTGCCGCTTTAGAAGCGAATTTGGGTGTGCGAAGGCAAATTTGGGTGAAAGCACTGACATCGCCACCTTTTTCTTTGACTCTCCGTCGTTACGACGTTAATATGCGCGCCCTATGCAAAAGGTAAAATTACCCTTAACCCTTGATGCGGTTCGCACTGCTCAAAAGCGTTTAGATTATGTTGGTGTCTATACGGCTGAACAGGTGATGCGTGTTGCCGAATCAGTGGTTAGTGTGGACAGTGATGTGAATGCGACGCTGTCGTTCAGCATTGACAGCCAACGGCTGGCGGTGATTGATGGACAGGCTGATGTGACGGTGACGTTGCTGTGTCAGCGCTGCGGCAAGCCTTTCGAACATCAGGTCCACGCCACGTTCTGTTTTAGCCCGGTCATCAGTGATGAACAGGCCGAAGCCTTGCCGGAAGCGTATGAACCTATCGAAGTCAATGAGTTCGGTGAGGTTGATTTGCTGGCGATGGTTGAAGATGAGCTTATCCTCTCTTTGCCCATTGCGCCGGTGCATGATTCTGAACACTGTGAAGTGTCCGAAACGGATATGGTGTTTGGTCAGTTACCCGCCGAGGCGGAAAAACCGAATCCATTTGCCGTATTAGCCAGTTTAAAGCGTAAGTAATTAAGGAGTAAGGTCCATGGCCGTACAACAGAATAAACCTAGCCGTTCCAAACGTGGTATGCGTCGTGCTCACGATGCGCTGACCACTTCCGCTGTATCCGTAGATAAAGTTTCCGGCGAAACGCATCTGCGTCACCACGTCACTGCGGATGGTTACTACCGCGGTCGCAAGGTTGTTGCCAAGTAATTCCTGCGATTTAGCAAGGAAACACTTTGACGCGCCTAACCTTGGCGTTAGATGCAATGGGCGGGGACTTCGGTCCCTGCATTACAGTGCCTGCAGCGTTGCAGGCACTGGCTTCTAATCCAGACCTCCATCTGCTGCTGGTTGGCGACCCTTCTGCGCTTACTCCATTACTCGCTAAAGTCGATTCCCCTTTATTTTCCCGTTTGGAAATCGTGCCGGCTGAATCGGTAATAGCTGGCGATGCGCGTCCATCCCAGGCTATTCGTGCCAGTCGGGGGACATCTATGCGCATCGCTCTGGAGTTGATCAGGGAAGGGCGAGCGCAGGCCTGCGTTAGCGCAGGCAATACCGGCGCATTGATGGGGCTGGCGACATTATTGATCAAACCCATTGAGGGGATTGATCGTCCGGCATTGGTGACAATGCTGCCCCATCAGCAGCACGGGAAGAGCGTGGTGCTGGATTTGGGCGCGAATGTTGATTGCGATAGCGCAATGTTAGTGCAGTTCGCCGTGATGGGATCGGTCATGGCGGAAGAAGTGCTCGGATTGCAGAATCCGCGCGTGGCGTTGCTGAATATCGGTGAAGAAGAGAGCAAGGGGCTCGCTAGTATCCGGGGCGCAGCGGCGCAACTGAAAACCATGCCTTCGATTAACTATATCGGTTATCTGGAAGGCAACGAATTACTGACCGGCAAAACGGATGTGATGGTCTGTGACGGTTTCGTGGGAAACGTCACGTTGAAAACCATGGAAGGTGTAGTGCGAATGTTTCTGTCTCTCCTGAAGGGCTCGTCCGGCAGGGGAGAAAGTCGGCAAGCACAGCCATGGTGGTTGAAATTTTTAGGGCGCTGGTTGCAACGGCGTCTGGCCAGGCGGTTTGGACACCTGAACCCTGACCACTATAACGGCGCATGTCTGTTAGGATTACGTGGAACTGTCATAAAAAGCCACGGTGCAGCAAACCAGAATGCGTTTGCTGTTGCAATTGAACAGGCGATGCAGACGGTGCAGCGGCAACTCCCGGAGAGGATTGCGTCGCGACTAAAGGCTGTATTACCCAAGAGTGACTGAGCGTACATGTATACAAAGATTCTCGGAACGGGAAGCTATTTGCCCGAACAAATCAGGACGAACGCTGATTTAGAAAAAATGGTGGATACGTCGGACGAATGGATCGTCACACGTACCGGTATTCGCGAACGCCGCATTGCTGCTCCAGATGAAAGCGTTGCCTCCATGGGGTACCGTGCCGCGCAGAACGCGCTCGACATGGCGGGAGTCGACAGTAATCAGGTCGGCTTGCTTATCGTAGCGACCACGTCGTCCAGCCATGCTTTCCCCAGTTCGGCCTGCCAGATCCAGCAGATGCTGGGTATTAAAGACACGATCGCCTTTGATCTTGCCGCCGCCTGCGCGGGATTCGCCTATGCATTGAGCGTGGCCGATCAGTATGTGAAAAGCGGCGCGGTGGATTATGCATTGGTCATCGGTTCCGATGCCTTGTCCAGAACGCTCGACCCGGCCGATCGCGGCACTCTGATTCTGTTCGGCGACGCCGCTGGCGCTGTCTTGCTGGGCCGCTCGGAAGAGCCGGGAATCCTTTCCACGCATCTGCACGCAGATGGTCGCTATGGCGATCTTCTGACATTGCCTTATGCGGATCGCCAGGAACCGCAGCCTGCTTATTTGACGATGGCGGGCAACGAAGTATTTAAAGTCGCCGTAACGGAACTGGCCCACATTGTCGAAGAAACGCTGGATGCGTCCGGCCTGAATAAAAGCGAACTCGACTGGCTGGTCCCTCATCAGGCAAACCTGCGCATTATCAGCGCCACCGCTAAAAAACTAGGCATGGGCATGGATAAAGTGGTGGTGACGCTGGATCGTCACGGTAATACGTCCGCCGCTTCCGTTCCTTCCGCACTGGATGAGGCCGTCCGCGATGGTCGTATCCAGCGCGGTCAGTTGATTTTGCTGGAAGCGTTTGGCGGCGGCTTTACCTGGGGCTCTGCTCTGATTCGTTTTTGATTTATCAGGACGTATGACTATGACGAAATTTGCAATGGTATTTCCCGGTCAGGGTTCCCAGTCGGTGGGTATGCTGGCTGAACTGGCTGAAAAATTCCCGCTGATCAAAGAAACGTTTGACGAAGCCTCCTCGGTTCTGGGATATGATCTGTGGCAGCTTTCCCAGCAAGGACCAGCGGAAGAACTGAACAAGACCTGGCAGACCCAGCCGGCGCTGTTAACGGCGTCAGTCGCTCTGTGGCGCGTCTGGCGGCAGCAGGGCGGCGCGTTGCCGACGCTGATGTCCGGCCATAGCCTGGGCGAATATTCTGCACTGGTGTGCGCCGGCGTTCTGGATTTCAAGCAGGCGGTCAGCCTGGTTGAACTGCGCGGCAAACTGATGCAGGAAGCGGTACCGGAAGGGACCGGCGCAATGTATGCCATCATCGGTTTGGATAATGATGCGATTGCCGCAGCCTGTGCCGAAGCCGCGCAAGGTCAGGTAGTTTCGCCGGTCAACTTCAACTCGCCGGGGCAGGTGGTTATTGCCGGTAACAAAGAAGCGGTTGAGCGCGCGGGCGCAGCCTGTAAAGCTGCGGGTGCGAAACGCGCGTTGCCGTTGCCGGTCAGCGTACCTTCCCACTGTGCGCTGATGGAGCCGGCGGCCCGTAAGCTGGCGGATGCGCTGGAAGCGATCACCTTTAATGCGCCGGACGTACCGGTGGTCAATAATGTGGATGTTCGCGCTGAATCCGCACCGGAAGCGATTCGCAGCGCGCTGGTGCGCCAGTTGCATAACCCGGTCCGTTGGACGGAATGTGTCGAATACATGGCCGCGCAGGGTGTGGTTACCCTGGTGGAAACCGGCCCTGGTAAGGTGTTGACCGGGCTGACCAAACGAATCGTTGATAGTCTCACGGCAACGGCGATTAATGATCCTGCTTCCTTATCGGCAGCGCTTGAACAGTAAAAACGGTGAAGATAATGAATTTTGAAGGAAAAATTGCCCTGGTGACGGGCGCAAGTCGTGGCATTGGTCGGGCGATTGCCGAGACGCTGGCTGCCCGCGGCGCCACCGTAATCGGTACGGCCACCAGCGACAAAGGGGCGGCGGATATCAGCGAGTGGCTGGGGCCGAAAGGCAAAGGCTATGCGCTGAACGTTACGGATAGCGCCTCGATTGAAAGCGTTTTAGCCAGCATCAAAGAAGCGTTCGGCGATATTGATATTCTGGTGAATAACGCCGGTATTACGCGTGATGATCTGATGATGCGTATGAAAGACGAAGCCTGGCAGGAAGTGCTGGATACCAACCTGAGCTCCGTTTTCCGGCTGTCCAAGGCGGTGCTGCGCGCCATGATGAAAAAACGTTTTGGCCGCATCATCACTGTAGGGTCTGTCATCGGTTCCCGCGGCAACGCCGGTCAGGCCAACTATGCCGCCGCCAAGGCTGGACTGGTTGGCTTTAGCAAATCGCTGGCGCAGGAAGTCGCGTCTCGCGGCATCACCGTTAACGTGGTGGCGCCGGGCTTTATCGAAACCGATATGACGCGGGCATTGACAGAAGAACAGCGTGTGGGCATTTTGGCGAATGTTCCTGCCAACCGTCTGGGTGATGCGAAAGAAATCGCCAGCGCTGTAGCGTTTTTAGCCTCTGATGAGGCGGGTTACATTACTGGCGAAACATTGCATGTCAATGGTGGCATGTATATGATCTGATAAGCAACACCGTAATTTGCGTTAATTTGCAGCGAAAACTGCAAAAAGCACAAAATCTTGGTTCGACCAGTCTTGATTTTGTTGCATCTTTTTCAACATTTTATACACTACGAAAACCATCGCGAAAGCGAGTTTTGATAGGAAATTTAAGAGTATGAGCACTATCGAAGAACGCGTTAAGAAAATCATCGTTGAACAGCTGGGCGTTAAGCCGGAAGAAGTCGTGAACAATGCCTCTTTCGTTGATGACCTGGGCGCTGATTCTCTTGACACTGTTGAGCTGGTAATGGCATTGGAAGAAGAATTCGATACCGAGATCCCAGACGAAGAAGCTGAAAAAATCACGACTGTTCAGGCAGCCATCGATTTTATTCAGGCTAATCAGCAGTAATCGAACATATCTAGGCGGTCGCTCGACCGCCTAAGTTTTCTTCTACCTCAGTATCTTTTTTTTCCCTCCCTGGAGGATCAGCGTGTCTAAGCGTCGAGTAGTTGTGACTGGTCTGGGCATGTTATCTCCTGTCGGCAATACAGTAGCGTCAACCTGGAATGCTCTGCTTGCCGGTCAGAGTGGCATCAGCCTGATTGATCATTTCGATACTAGTGCCTATGCAACGCGTTTTGCTGGCTTAGTAAAAGACTTTAATAGTGAAGATTTCATCCCGCGCAAAGAAGCGCGCAAGATGGATGCCTTTATTCAATACGGGGTTGCAGCCGGCATTCAGGCCATGCAGGATTCAGGCCTTGAGGTGACGGAAGCCAATGCGAGTCGTATCGGAGCCGCTATCGGGTCAGGTATTGGTGGTCTGGGGCTGATTGAGGAAAACCATGGCGCGCTGGTGCATGGTGGCCCGCGTAAAATCAGTCCGTTCTTTGTGCCATCCACCATTGTCAACATGGTCGCCGGGCACCTGAGCATCATGTTCGGCCTGCGTGGTCCAACCATTTCCATTGCCACCGCATGTACTTCTGGTGTGCATAACATCGGCCACGCTGCGCGCATTATCGCGTATAACGATGCCGATGTTATGTTGGCCGGCGGGGCGGAAAAAGCCAGTACGCCGCTGGGTGTTGGCGGATTCGGCGCAGCGCGCGCCCTGTCGACCCGCAACGATAATCCGCAGGCGGCAAGCCGTCCGTGGGACAAAGATCGCGATGGCTTCGTGCTGGGCGACGGCGCCGGCATTCTGGTGCTGGAAGAATATGAGCATGCCAAAAAGCGCGGAGCGAAAATCTACGCTGAAATCGTAGGTTTTGGCATGAGCAGCGACGCCTACCATATGACGTCTCCGCCGGAGAATGGCGCTGGCGCGGCGCTGGCGATGGAAAATGCCTTGCGTGATGCAGGTATTACCACGGAGCAGGTGGGTTATATCAATGCGCACGGTACGTCCACGTCGGCGGGTGATAAAGCCGAAGCACAAGCGGTGAAATCGGTTTTCGGTGCGGATACCCGCGTGCTGGTCAGCTCGACCAAGTCCATGATCGGCCACCTGTTGGGGGCTGCGGGCGCGGTGGAGTCGATCTTCTGTATTATGGCGTTGCGCGATAAGGCTGTTCCGCCGACCATCAACCTGGATAACCCGGATGAAGGCTGCGATCTGGATTTCGTGGCGCACGAAGCTCGTCAGGTGGCCAATATGGAATACACGTTGTGTAACTCCTTTGGTTTCGGCGGCACCAACGGTTCCGTGGTGTTCCGCAAAGTCTGATGCGATGTTTTAATGAAGAGCCCGGTTCTGCCGGGCTTTTTTTTGTCTGACTGAAAATCGGATATTGCCGCTTGCCGGACGCCCAGACGACTGACAGGCTTGCACCCTGGCCGAGGAGACGAATATGTGGTGGATTGACGGAAAAGCGGAGCAATGCCTGCCGGTATCGGATCGCAGCGTACAGTTTGGCGACGGCTGTTTTACCACGGCCAGGGTTGTGAACGGCCATATTGTATGGCTGGAGCGACATATTCGGCGGTTGCAGCAGGCGGCGGAAAAATTGTTGTTGCCCGACCCGGACTGGCAGCGACTGAGCGATGAGATGCAGCAGGCCGCCGAGGGCCGCGTTGACGGCGTGGTGAAAGCCATCATCAGTCGGGGCAACGGCGGCCGCGGCTACAGCCCGGTGGGATGCCACAAACCGGTGCGCATTGTTATGCAGGCGGCGTACCCGCGACACTACGCTCAATGGCGTCAGGACGGCATCCGACTGGCGCTGAGTCCGGTTCCGCTGGCGCAGAGCGCCTGGCTGGCGGGGATAAAGCATCTAAACCGGCTGGAGCAGGTGTTCATCCGCATGCATCTTGAACAGTCCGGCGCTGATGAGGCGCTGGTGCTTGACACCTCCGGGGCGCTGGTGGAATGCTGTGCGGCTAATTTATTCTGGCGCAAGGGAAAGCGGGTTTTCACGCCGGATGTATCGCTTGCCGGCGTTGACGGCGTCGCGCGTCGGCATATTATGGCGCTGTTGTCGGCATCGGCGTTTGAGCTGCATGTGGTGACTGAACCGCTGGAAACGCTGGCGGACGCAGACGAAGTGCTGGTGTGCAATGCGTTGATGCCGGTGATACCCGTAAACCAGGCGCATAGCTGGTGTTATCGCTCACGAGAGTTGTTCGACTTTCTGAGCCCTAACTGTGAGTCATGATGTGTTATGAAGAGAATAAAATGGGGTCTTGGGATTATTGTTCTGCTGGCGCTCGGTGCCTGGTGGGGCTGGAAACAGATACAGCACCTTGCCGATTCACCGTTGGCTATCAGACAGGAAACCATTTTTACTCTCCCGGCCGGCACCAATCGTGAAGCGCTAAAAGAGCTGCTGGTAGAACAACAAATTATTGGCGCCAGCGGCTGGTTCCCTTGGTTGCTGCATCTGGAGCCGGAACTGGCGGCGTTTAAGGCCGGGACCTATCGGCTGACGCCTGCGATGACGGTGCGCGACATGCTGGCGTTGCTGGCCAGCGGCAAAGAAGCGCAGTTTTCGCTGCGGTTTGTGGAAGGTTCGCGCCTGAAAGACTGGCAGGAAACGCTGAAGTCGGCGCCTTATCTCAAGCACACGTTGGATGATAAAACACCGCAGGAAATCGCCGAAGCGATGGGGTTGAAAGACAAGCCTAACCCCGAAGGCTGGTTTTATCCGGATACGTATCTGCACACTGCGGGCATGAGCGACAAGTCGATCCTGCAGCGCGCGCACCAGCGGATGACGAAAATGCTCAATGACGTCTGGCAGGGGAGGGACGAAGGGTTACCCTATAAAACCCCGGACGACCTGTTGGTGATGGCGTCGTTGATTGAAAAAGAAACCGCTATTAATGAAGAGCGGCCGCTGGTGGCCTCGGTATTTATCAATCGCCTGCGCGCCGGTATGCGGTTGCAGACCGACCCGACGGTGATCTACGGCATGGGGGACAGCTATAACGGCACCATTACCCGCAGTGCGCTGGAGGCTCCCACGCCGTACAATACCTATGTCATCAGCGGGTTGCCGCCCACGCCGATTGCCATGCCGGGCAAGGCGTCCCTCGAAGCAGCCGCGCATCCGGCCAAAACCGGCTATCTCTATTTTGTGGCCGACGGCAAGGGTGGACACAAATTTACCACCAACCTGAACGATCATAACCGCGCCGTGCAGGCGTATCGTTCCGCGCAGGCTGCCGCCGGAAAGGAAAAGAATGAACAGTAAATTTATCGTAATTGAAGGTCTGGAAGGCGCGGGTAAGACCAGCGCTCATGCGGTGGTGGTGGACACGCTGCGGACATTCGGCATTGATGACATTGTGTTTACCCGTGAGCCCGGCGGCACGCCGCTGGCGGAAAAGCTGCGTGAGTTGATCAAACAGGGCGTGGCGGATGAAAAGCTGACGGATAAGGCCGAACTGCTGATGCTGTATGCGGCGCGCGTGCAGCTGGTGGATAACGTGATTCGACCAGCGCTGGCCCGCGGCGCCTGGGTTGTGGGCGATCGGCACGATCTCTCTTCCCAGGCCTATCAGGGCGGCGGCCGGGGTATCGATGCGCGATTGATGACCTCGCTGCGGGATACCGTGCTGGGCGATTTCCGCCCTGACTTAACGTTGTATCTGGATATTTCGCCTGAGCTGGGGCTTAAACGCGCCCGCCAGCGCGGCGCGCTGGATCGCATCGAGCAGGAGTCGCTGGCGTTTTTCGAGCGCACCCGCGCCCGCTATCAGCAACAGGCGGCGGCCGACGCTTCTATCGTGACGATTGATGCATCCCGCGACCTGGCGCTGGTCAATGCCGACATCCGTCAGGTCTTGTCTGACTGGCTGCGGCAACTGAACGGGCGAGGGGAGTGAGCGACTGATGGAGTGGTATCCTTGGCTGAATGCGCCTTACCGCCAGTTGCTGGCGTCGCATCAGGCGGAGCGCGGCCATCATGCGCTGTTGCTGCATGCTATCGACGGTATGGGCGACGCCTCGCTGGCGTACGCATTCAGCCGCTGGCTGCTGTGTCAGCAGCCGGATGGCGCAAAGAGCTGCGGACGCTGCCACTCCTGTGAGTTGATGAACGCCGGCACCCATCCGGACTGGCATACCCTCAGCCCGGAAAAAGGTAAGCACAGTCTGGGCGTTGACGCGGTGCGCGATGCGTTAGAGCAAGTGTACCAGCGCTCGCGGCAGGGTGGTGCGAAGGTGGTTTGGCTGCCGCAGGCGGAAAGCCTGACCGAAGCGGCGGCCAATGCGCTGCTGAAGACGTTGGAAGAGCCGCCGGCGCAAACCTATTTTCTGCTGGGATGCCGCGAACCGGGACGGTTGCTGGCGACGATGCGCAGTCGCTGCCTGCATTTGTACCTGGATGTGCCGGCTGAGCCGCAAGGGATGCAATGGCTGCGCGGACGCGGACATCATGATGAGCTGGCGCTGCAGACCGCGTTGCGACTGGCGGCGGGGGCGCCGCTGGCCGCTGAAGCATTGCTGCAGCCGGATAGCTGGAAAGCGCGTCAGGCGGTTTGCCAGCAGCTGGCGCAGAGCCTGCAGTCCAGTGATGCGCTGGCGCTGTTGCCGGTACTCAATCATGATGACGCCGATCGTCGTATTCACTGGGTGAGTACGCTGTTGCTGGATGCGCTGAAATGGCGCCATCAGGCTGCCGATCAGCGGACCAACCTGGATCAGGCGCCGCTGGCGGCGCAATTGGCGTCACAGCTTGGCGACGCCCGCCTGCACCACGGCCTGCGGCGCTGGCTACACTGTCGTCACCAACTGTTGTCGGTGACGGGCGTTAACCGCGAATTGTTATTGACGGAACTGTTGCTGGCGTGGGAGAGCCTGTTGTCGTCTCCGACGCTGCCGGTGTCGTCATCTTTTTCCTGAATACCGGATACCCTTGATTATGTTGTTAGTTGATTCCCACTGCCACCTTGATGGTTTGGATTATCAGTCGCTGCACAAAGACGTGTCTGACGTGCTGAACAAGGCCCGTGAGCGCGAGGTAGGCTTTTTTCTGGCGGTGGCGACCACCTTACCGGGATTCCGCGCCATGACCGAATTGATCGGCGAACGCGACAATGTGGCGTTTTCCTGCGGCGTGCATCCGCTCAGTCAGGAAGAGCCGTACGATTTCGCCGAGCTGCGCACACTGGCGGCCTCACCGTCGGTTGTCGCGTTGGGGGAAACCGGGCTGGATTACTATTATCAGCAAGACACCATCCCGCAGCAGCAGGCATCGTTTCGCGAACATATTCGCGTTGGCCGGGCGCTGAATAAGCCGGTGATTGTGCATACCCGTTCCGCCCGTGAAGATACGCTTGCCATCCTGCGTGAGGAAAAAGCGGACGAATGCGGCGGCGTGCTGCACTGCTTTACCGAAGATCGGGAAACAGCGGAGAAACTGCTGGATTTGGGGTTCTATATTTCCTTTTCCGGGATTGTGACTTTCCGTAATGCCGACGCATTGCGCGACGTCGCGCGTTACGTGCCGCTGGACCGGCTGCTGATTGAAACCGATTCCCCGTGGCTGGCGCCGGTTCCCTACCGCGGCAAGGAGAATCAGCCCGCCTACGTGCGCGATGTGGCTGAATATCTGGCTGTACTCAAAAATGTCAGTCTTGAACAGCTGGCATCCACCACTACCGAAAATTTTGCTCGGCTATTCCACATTGATGCAGCGCGGTTGACCGTGGCCTGATACTGGTTGAGAATACGCGAGTTTTTTTTGGCTTCGTAATTAATCGCTGATAATCCCTGCCATTTGCAGCTTGCGCTGTACGGTGGCGGGGTTAATTTTTAGCGTTAGATCACAAACCATAAGACTTCTGATAGTAACGTGGGTTTCCCATGAGTTGAAACGTGACTGCTATCAAACATTTGATGCAACATTTATTTTACTCTGCGTAAAAATTAATGAGGATGCATATCACATCCCGACCGCGTGAAGGATGACCTCCCCACCTTCATGCGAACTGTCAGAAGTAGAAGCACTATTACTCAGGAGCACTCTCTATATGTTCAAGAATGCATTTGCAAACCTACAAAAAGTAGGTAAATCGCTGATGCTGCCAGTATCCGTGCTGCCTATCGCCGGTATTCTGCTGGGCGTCGGGTCGGCCAACTTTAGCTGGCTGCCGGCGGTTGTTTCCAGCGTGATGGCGCAGGCGGGCGATTCGGTTTTTGCCAACATGCCGTTGATTTTTGCTATCGGCGTAGCGTTGGGCTTCACCAATAATGACGGCGTGTCCGCGCTGGCTGCGGTGGTGGCTTACGGCATTATGGTGAAAACCATGGCTGTGGTTGCGCCGCTGGTGCTGCATATGTCGCCGGCAGATATCGCCGCTAACCACATGGCTGATACCGGCGTGCTGGGGGGGATTATCGCCGGTGCGATTGCCGCCTACATGTTCAACCGCTTTTACCGCATCCGCTTGCCGGAATACCTGGGCTTCTTTGCCGGTAAGCGCTTTGTGCCGATCATCTCCGGCCTGACCGCCATCATCATCGGTGTGGTGCTGTCGTTCATTTGGCCGCCGGTGGGCAGCGCGATTCAGACTTTCTCTCAATGGGCCGCTTACCAGAACCCGGTACTGGCGTTCGGTATCTACGGCATCGTTGAGCGCAGTCTGGTGCCGTTCGGTCTGCACCATATCTGGAACGTGCCGTTCCAGATGCAGGTCGGCGAGTTCACCAACGCTGCGGGTCAGGTGTTCCACGGCGATATTCCGCGCTATATGGCGGGCGACCCGACTGCGGGTAAACTGTCTGGCGGTTTCCTGTTCAAAATGTATGGTCTGCCGGCCGCCGCGCTCGCTATCTGGCATTCGGCTAAACCGGAAAATCGCGCCAAAGTGGGCGGTATCATGATCTCCGCTGCGCTGACCGCGTTCCTGACCGGTATCACCGAGCCGATCGAGTTTTCCTTCATCTTCGTGGCGCCGATTCTGTATGTCATCCACGCGGTGCTGGCCGGTCTGGCGTTCCCGATCTGTATTCTGCTTGGCATGCGTGACGGCACCAGCTTCTCGCACGGTCTGATCGACTTCATCGTACTGAGCGGCAACGGCAGCAAACTGTGGCTGTTCCCGATCGTCGGCCTGTGCTATGCCGCGGTGTACTACACCGTGTTCCGCGTGCTGATCGCCAAACTGGATCTGAAAACCCCAGGCCGCGAAGAGTCTGCGTCCGAGCAGTCTGCTCAGGGCAACTCTGAAATGGCGGCGTCGCTGGTTTCCGCATTCGGCGGTAAAGAAAACATCACCAACCTGGATGCTTGTATCACTCGTCTGCGCGTCAGCGTGGGTGATGTGTCCAAAGTTGACCAGGCCGAGCTGAAGAAACTGGGCGCGGCGGGCGTGGTGGTGGCCGGTTCCGGCGTGCAGGCGATCTTCGGCACCAAGTCCGATAACCTGAAAACCGATATGGACGATTACATCCGTAATCACTGAAATATCCGTAACCACTGACGGATTACGGGGAGTTGACGAAAAGGGGCTACGGCCCCTTTTTTACATTCTGCATTTTTACAGCCCGCTTTTTTATATTCTAAAATGCCTCCCGGCAGGACAGAATCGTTTCCCCTCACCGGAAGTTCGGCAGTAGGATAACTGACGCTGCCGTGCGTGATACGCCCGTTGTCAGTCACGACAGTGGATAACCAACGCCGCTCTGCCCATAACAACATCGTCTATCAGCGGCGTACCACAACATCATTCTTTCAGAGGGAACAGTATGCGGATTTCAGCTGAGCGTTTAACGCAGATAGCCTATGAACTGTTGCGTAACACCGGGTGTGACCACGACGAAGCCGAGTGCGTGGCGCTTCATCTGGTTGGCGCGAATCTCAAGGGGCACGACAGCCACGGAGTCGGCATGTTGCCGGAATACGTCAGTTTCATCGCGCAGGGCATCATGCATCCCAACACCCCGGCCCGTTTGCTGCAGGATGGCGGCGCGGTGCTGCAGTTCTCCGGCGATCGCGGGTTCGGGCAGCGCACCGGGCGCGAAGCGATGCAAGCGGCGATTGAACGGGTGAAGACCACCGGTATTTGCCTGATGACGCTGGCGTCGACCTGTCATCTGGGGCGTATCGGCACCTACGGCGAAATGGCGGCGCAGGCCGGTCTGATTTCGATTCACTTCGTTAATGTCGGCGATATCGCGCCGCTGGTGGCGCCGTTTGGCGGCAGCGAGGCGCGTTTTGGCACCAACCCGATCTGTATTGCCTTCCCAGGCAGCGACGACAACCCCGATTTTATTCTGGACTTCGCCACCAGCATTGTGGCGCTGGGTAAAACGCGCGTGGCCTGGCTGGCGGGGAAAATCTTTGATGAGCCGGTGATGCTGGACAGCGACGGACGCCCG
Source organism: Dickeya fangzhongdai (assembly GCF_002812485.1). Taxonomy (NCBI): domain Bacteria; kingdom Pseudomonadati; phylum Pseudomonadota; class Gammaproteobacteria; order Enterobacterales; family Pectobacteriaceae; genus Dickeya; species Dickeya fangzhongdai. Next base: position 3,125,873 of record NZ_CP025003.1, on the reverse strand, counting down.
AGCGCCGATCCGCGGGTGATGTGGGAAGGCGAGGCGACCGGCGCGTTGCTGCCTATCGCGCGTCACAAGGGCGGCGGCCTGATTCTGGCGGCGGAACTGCTGGCGGGCATTTTGTCCGGCGGCGGCACCATTCAGCCGGGCAATGCGCGCGAAGGCGCCATCGTCAACAACATGACCACCATTGTGATCGATCCGTCTAAACTGGTGGGGATGGCGTGGCTGAAACAGGAGTACGATGCCATGTTGGCGTATGTCCGCGCCTCGCGCTCGCCGGATCCGTCCGTGCCGATTCTGATTGCCGGCGAACCGGAACGTCAGGCCCGTCAGCAGCGTCAGGCTGAGGGCATCGCCATTTCCGAGGGAGAGTGGCGGAAAATTACCGACGCCGGGTGTTCTCTGGGGATGCCGGCGGCATTTTTCGCGGCATAACGCCGGTGCTACGCGTGGCGAGCACCGACAAAGAGAGTTGAAAAGTATTGGATTTATCACTCATACTGCAAGCCGCATCGCTGAACAGCGCTCGTTTTTAAAGGAACTGTGTTATGGCTGAAGAAACCATTTTCAGTAAAATCATTCGTCGGGAAATCCCCGCCGATATCGTGTATCAGGATGAACTGGTGACTGCCTTTCGCGACATCGCGCCACGTACCCCCACCCACATTCTGATTGTGCCGAATGTCCTGATCCCCACCGTGAATGACACCGCGCCGGAGCATGAAGCGGCGCTTGGCCGCATGATCACCGTCGCAGGCAGTATTGCCCGTCAGGAAGGGATTGCGGATGACGGCTACCGTCTGATCATCAACTGCAATCGCCACGGCGGTCAGGAGGTGTATCACATCCATATGCATCTGCTGGGCGGTCGCCCGCTGGGGCCGTTGCTGGCCGGTTGATGCGGTCATGCGCGTATTCTCATCAGGCGCATTGGCCGCCTTGCTGCTGGGCATGTCGCTTGTCGGATGCAGCAAGACGGCCAGTCTGACCATTAATTCCAAACAGACGCTGGTGCTGGACGCCTCGGTGATGGCGGCCGGCATTAGCGCCTCTCGTCCGTCGCTGTCGCGCGGCGGCGCGGGTCAGCAGGCGTCGGCCCGTATCAGCAATACGTCGGGGCAGCCGGTGACGCTGCACTACCGTTTTTACTGGTATGATCAGCAGGGGCTGGATGTGCCGCCGCTGGGTGTCAGCCAGACGGCGGTGATCCCTGCCCATACGGATATCTCCCTTGTTGCCACGCATGCTGACCCGGCAGCCAGCCAGGTACGGCTTTATCTTTTTCTCTGATGCGTGATTGAGAGGACAGACATGAAAAAATATCTTGGCATCGTGCTGATGGCGCTGGTGATTGCCGGCTGTACCAGCCGCGCGCCGCAAACGGAACAACCGGCCACTATCGAGCCCGCCGTCCCCACACCGTCGAAACCGCAGTTGCCGCCGGCAGAAAGTCAGCCATTGCCGACGCCGCCGAAGATTCAGGTACCGGTGTTGGACTGGTCGGCCGCGGCTACGCCGTTGGTGGGGCAGATGGTGAAAACCGACGGCATCGCCAGGGGCAGTATTTTGCTGCTGAACAAGCTTAAAAATAACACCAACGGTTCGCTGCAGACCGCTCAGGCGACTACCGCGCTGTATAACGCGCTGGCGTCTTCCGGGCAGTTTACGATGGTGTCTCGCGAACAATTGGGCGTTGCCCGGCAGTCGCTGGGATTATCGGAAGAAGACAGTCTGGAGTCGCGCAGCAAAGCGGTGGGGTTGGCCCGCTATGTCGGCGCGCAATACGTGCTGTATGCCGACGCCAGCGGGGACGTGAAGTCACCGGATCTGTCGATGCAACTGATGCTGGTGCAGACCGGCGAAATCGTCTGGTCCGGCAATGGCACGGTTCGCCAGCAGTGAGGCGCTGAACGCGCTGTTGCAGCAGGCTCTGCCGGCGGTAGCGACCGCCGGTTTTTATTTACAGCCGGTCAACGGCCTTAGTCACCAGAGCTGGCGCGTTCATTCTCCGGCCGGGCTGTGGCTGGCGCGCGGCGAAACGCCGCAGGGGCGCCAGCTTGGCACCTCCCGACAGCGTGAATTTCATGTGCTGCGGCACCTGGCCGGGCAGTCGCTGGCACCGCATCCGGTGTGCTGGCGCGATGGCTGGTTGCTGGTGCAGTGGCTGGCGGGCGAGCTGGCCGATGAGCGCCAGTTTGCGCAGGCGGAAGGAGAACTGGCGGCGATGCTGGCGCGTCTGCATCATCAGCCGCGTTATGGCTATCCGTTGCCGTTGAAACGCCTGATGGCGCATCACTGGCACCATATGGACCCAGCCCGACGCTCGCCGCGTCTGAGGCGCGTCTATCAGCAGGTGGTGGATAAGCCGCTGCCGACGCCGTTACTGATCGCGCCGCTGCATCTGGATGTGCATCCCGGCAACCTGCTGCGTACCGAGGCCGGCTGGCGATTGATTGACTGGGAGTACGCGGCGGACGGCGATATCGGGCTGGAGCTGGCGTTGCTGTTCCGGTCCTGCGAGCTGGATGAAGCGCGTCAGCAGGATTTTTTGCAGGCGTATTGTCGGCACTGGCGCCACCTGCGCCCGGCGTCACTGCGGCGGCAGGCGGCGCGCTGGCAATATTGGGTGGATTATCTGGTGCTGATGTGGTTCGAAGTCCGCTGGCGGCAGACCGCTGAGGCGTATTACCGACAGACGGCTGACGCATTGCGGCGGGCCGCGGGATGGCGCGATTGAGTCTTTCTCTCTGGGGGGCGTTTGCGCGGGCCGTTTGATTATCAGGCCGATTTTTCCATCATGCCGATGTGGCAATCATACAGAAGGGGTGTTTGTGGGGCCGTTAATGTTAGATGTGGCCGGCTATGAGCTGGACGCGGAAGATCGCGAGGTGCTGGCGCATCCGCTGGTGGGTGGCGTGATCCTGTTTAGCCGTAACTTTCACGACGCCGACCAGTTGGCGGAACTGGTGCGTCAGATGCGTCGCGCTTCTCGCGAGCGGCTGGTGGTGTCGGTCGATCAGGAAGGCGGGCGCGTGCAGCGGTTTCGCGACGGTTTTACCGCGCTGCCGGCCGCGCAGTCGTTTGCCGCGCTGAACCCGTTGCCGCAGGCGCAACTGCTGGCGGAAGAAGCGGGCTGGGTGATGGCGGCGGAGATGATCGCCATGGATATCGATATCAGCTTTGCGCCGGTACTGGATGTCGGGCACCAGAGCGCGGCGATTGGCGACCGTTCCTTCCACGACGACCCGGACACCTTGCTGGCGGTGGTGGAGCGTTTTATTGCCGGCATGCGTGCCGCCGGTATGAAGGCGACCGGCAAGCATTTCCCCGGTCATGGCGCGGTAACGGCGGATTCCCACAAGGAAACGCCGCGGGACGAGCGGTCGCTGGCGCAAATTCGGGAACGGGATATGCGGGTGTTTCGGGAATTGATCGCCCGCCAGCAGTTAGATGCGGTGATGCCGGCGCACGTGATTTATACCGATGCCGATCCCCGCCCGGCCAGCGGGTCGCCCTACTGGCTTAAACAAGTGCTGCGTCAGGAGCTGGGATTTGGCGGCATCATCTTCTCGGATGATCTATCGATGGAAGGCGCAGCGGTGATGGGCGGTTACGCCGAACGCGCGCAGGCGGCGCTGGACGCGGGGTGCGACATGATTCTGGTATGTAACCAGCGTCAGGGCGCGATCAGCGTGTTGGATAACCTGTCTCCGGTCAAAGTACCGGGGTTGGAGACGCTCTATCATCGGGGGTTGATCACTCGCCGTGAACTGCTGAATTCATCGCGCTGGAAACAGGCGACGTCGCAGTTGACGGCACTGAGTGAACGCTGGCAGGCGCATAAAGCCGCCGGTTAAATCACCTGCTAAATGAGGCTGGAGGGAAGGCACCGATGATCATTTATTTGCACGGTTTTGATTCAAGCAGTCCGGGTAATCATGAGAAAGTGCTGCAGTTGCAGTTCATCGACCCGGATGTCCGGCTGGTGAGCTACAGTACCCTGCATCCGCGCCATGATATGCAGCATCTGCTCAGGGAAGTGGACAAGATGCTGCAATTGAATGCGGATAACCGCCCGCTGATTTGCGGCGTCGGGCTGGGTGGCTTTTGGGCTGAACGCATCGGTTTCCTGTGTGATATCCGCCAGGTGATGTTCAATCCCAACCTGTTCCCGCAGGAAAACATGGAAGGCAAAATCGATCGTCCGGAAGAGTACGCAGACATCGCCACCAAGTGCGTGGAGAATTTCCGCGAGAAAAACCGCGATCGCTGTATGGTGGTGCTGTCGCGCCACGATGAAATGCTGAATAACCAGCGCAGCGCCTGTTTGCTGGGCGAATACTACGAAATCATCTGGAATGAGAGCGAAGGCCATAAATTCCGCGATATCTCGCCACACCTGCAACGCATCAAGGCGTTTAAATCACTGGGGTGATTTTTCCTCTACACTGTCTTTGTGGCTGTCAAACCCGCGTCAGGCTGGGGCGACAGCCGCTTTCCCTCTGCTGACCTGCTGCACTAACTTGTTGGATCTCAACGTCTAATTCTTCGCTCTGACGATCTGTAACTAAAATAAATTGATATAAATCAATTTTGGTATGACCAAATGACCTTACATGCTATTCTCATCGCATATATCCAATTTTCATTATCATAACCATATGTAATATAAGGATATTATTTTTTTACCCTTTATTAACTATTGGTTCACAAATTTTCAGGGGGTCATTTTGACATCATTGCCAATCAAGAAAATCGTGATTGTCGGCGGTGGCGCCGGAGGGCTGGAGCTGGCAACCAGTCTGGGGCATAAGCTGGGTCGTAAGAAGAAGGCGGAAATAACACTGGTGGATCGCAACCACAGCCACCTGTGGAAACCGCTGCTGCACGAAGTGGCGACCGGCTCGCTGGATGATGATATGGATGCGCTGAGTTACCTGGCGCATGCCCGCAATCATCACTTCAATTTCCAGTTGGGTATGATGACCGACATCGACCGCGAGCAGCGTACCGTCCAACTGGCCGAAATCCGCGGCGAGCAGGGGGAACTGCTGGTGGCGGCCCGTTCACTGTCGTACGACATTCTGGTGGTGGCGCTGGGCAGCACCTCCAATGACTTCGGTACGCCGGGCGTCAAAGATCACTGCATTTTCCTGGACAACCCGAAACAAGCCCGCCGTTTCCATAACGAAATGCTCAATCTGTTCCTCAAGTTCTCCGCTTCTCAGGGGCTGCAGGAGAAGGTCAATATCGCGATTGTCGGAGGGGGCGCCACCGGGGTGGAGCTGTCCGCCGAACTGCACAACGCGGTGAAACAGCTGCACAGCTACGGTTTTGACAGCCTCAGCAATCAGGCGCTCAACGTCACGCTGGTGGAAGCCGGGGAACGTATTCTGCCGGCGCTGCCGCCGCGTATTTCTGCGGCGGCGCACCATGAACTGACCAAGCTCGGCGTGCGCGTGCTGACCAAAACCATGGTGACCAGCGCCCAGCAGAACGGCCTGAACACCAAGGACGGCGAGTTTATCGACGCCGATCTGATGGTATGGGCGGCGGGTATCAAGGCCGCCGACGCCATGAAGGACATTGCCGGTCTGGAAACCAACCGGATCAACCAACTGGTGGTGGAGCCGACGCTGCAGACCACGCGCGATCCGGCTATTTTCGCCATCGGCGACTGTGCGTCCTGCCCACAGCCGGGCGGTGGCTTTGTGCCGCCACGCGCGCAGGCTGCGCATCAAATGGCGTCGCGCTGTTACAGCAACATCCTGGCGCTGATGAATAATCAGTCGCTGAAGCCTTACGTCTACAAAGACCACGGTTCGCTGGTGTCATTGTCTAAATTCAGCACCGTCGGTAGCCTGATGGGCAACCTGATGCGCGGTTCGGTGATGGTGGAAGGACGTATTGCCCGCTTCGTTTACATTTCGCTGTATCGCATGCACCAGATTGCGCTGCATGGCTACATCAAGACCGGCCTGATGATGTTGGTCGGCAGCATCAACCGGGTGATCCGCCCGCGTCTCAAACTGCATTAAGGCCGGATAGCTCTGGTCTGGCGTCTCGGTTGCCCGCTATTCGGCGGGCAACCTGTTATTCCCCGCTATATTGTTCACATCACAGAATAAAATATTGCACTAACACCAACTAAAGGTAAGAAAACTCTCAAATGTGACGGTTTTGTTATCTGTGCAACCTTTTTGAGGTAGAAATCCGATTGAGAGTACCTGGTGGATTAGGCAGACTTCATCACGTCAGGCGGCGTAGCGCGCACGCCGCGCCCCGGAAGGTGGGGCTTTCGGGTTAAAAGCCATCAGCCCGTTATGAGCCGTAAGAGCGCTCAACGCAGGGTGGAGTGGAGGATGCGTGGTTATTTATTCAGGAGGTTTCCTGTGAACAAGTCAATGTTAGCGGGTGTGGGTATTGGTATGGCTGCAGCTCTGGGTGTGGCAGCCGTCGCCAGTCTGGATGTGTTTGCGTCCAGACCGCAGTTTGCACAGGTGCTGACAGCAACACCTATCAAAGAAACCGTGAAAACGCCGCGTCAGGAATGCCGTAATGTCACCGTGACGCATCGCCAGCCGGTGCAGGATGAAAACCGTATTGCCGGGTCGTTGCTGGGCGCCGTGGCCGGCGGCGTGCTGGGGCATCAGTTCGGCAATGGCCGTGGCCGCGATGTGACGACGGTAGTCGGCGCGCTGGCCGGGGGATACGCCGGCAATCAGGTGCAGGGAAAAATGCAGGACGGTGATACCACCACCTCCACGCAACAGCGTTGCCAGACGGTGTATGACAAATCGCAGAAAGTGCTGGGTTATGATGTCACCTATAAAATCGGCGATCAGGAAGGAAAAGTGCGGATGGACCGCGATCCCGGCACCCGTATCCCGCTCGATCGCAACGGTCAGCTGATTCTCAGTCAGTCCAGCTGATGCGGCGGACAGGCAGGCCCGCGTTGTCACGCTGCTGACCGCGGGCCTGATGCCGTCGATACCGCCCGCCTGACTCATGCATCATATAAATCGGTATCCTGCACCGGCGAGTGGCGCTGGCTGGGCCGAATGCGTTTGACCGAATCTCTCACCGCCAGCGTACCGTTAAGCAGAATATTGCCGGTACCTCGTCCCGGCTGCATCAGCTGAAGCTGCAATAATCTCACCGCCTCTCGTCCCAACTCTTCACGCGGGATCAGCACCGATGTCAGCGGAATATCGTGCACCGCCGCCAGATTGGCGCCATCCATGCTCATGACCGATATATCCTGCGGCACGCGCAGCTTCGCTTTATGCAGCGCATTGACGGCGCCCACCGCCATAAAGTCGCCGCCCGCCAGTATGGCGGTAGGGTACTGTTCCTGCGGGCAGGCGGCCAGAAAGTCAGTGACGGCCTGTTCCGTTTCTGCGCTGCCGAAGCCACGGGGCGTCAGTAAATGGATGTCGTCAATAAAAGGCAGGTTGTGCTGTTGATAGGCATCACGAATGCCCGCCAGTCGCCACTCCATGGTGTAGCGCCGCAGGCACAGCAGGGTCAGGATCTGACGGTGCCCCTGATCGATCAGATAGTTGGCGGCAAATTCGCCGATAAGCTGGTGCGCAGGCGACACGCCGGACAATTTCATTTTGTTGTCGAGACAGTTGACCAGCACGCAGGGTTTGTTCAATTCGGCCGCCAGCGCGTGAATATAAGGATCGTCAATGCCGATCAGAATGGCGCCTTCGGTTTCCGGCGACGACATTTTTTCCAGAAACAGCGCCGCATCGCTGTCGTTTTCCGCCAACCCGCAGTAGCGCAGGCGTACATCGTGCGAGTCCAGCGAGTCGAGAATCCCTTCCAGTACCTTATGGTAGAAAATATCCGCCCGGCTATTAAAAGCGCGCTCCGGCGCGAACACCGTCAGGCTATTAAGCAGCAAGCGGCCGGTGGCCAGATGATCCATCACGCCGTATTGCCGGGCAGAGGTCAGAATTCGCGTCCGCGCCGCATCGCTGGTATTGGATTTCCCCGCCAGCACCCGGGAAACGGTACTGACGGAGAAGCCGGTTTGCATGGCGATTTCACGAATTTTGAGGTTTTTTTTCATTTTGTGATCCCGTTCAATTTGAATCGTGAAAAAATTTTCATCACCAGAAAAAAGGCGTCGGACGGCGGATAAATGGCCGGAAAGAATATATTTCGACGCTACCATGAAAATAGTTGCAAAAAAGTGAGTATCTCCGGCTTTTTAATTTTTCTACGCTGAATCGGTCGTGATTCTTCAGGCGTCATCACGCCGAAGAATACGTCGTCACGACATAAAAATACTTATAAAAATCCGAACATTAGAACATCAGGATGGTGTTGCGCCGGGAGGCGTTTCACTGTTGTCTGCCGCAAGGAGATCACCATGAGTCTCGACGTTAATTCCTCGCCCGTCATCAATGAAAAACGAAAATTCAAACAATTGCGCTGGTGGATACTGGCGTTATTTCTGTTTGGCGTCACCGTTAATTACATTACCCGCAATTCGCTGGGTATTCTGGCGCCCGAATTAAAAACGGTGCTGAATATCACCACCGAGCAATACTCCTGGATTGTCGGCGCTTTCCAATTGGCCTATACGCTATTTCAGCCTTTATGCGGATGGCTGATCGACGTGATTGGATTAAAGCTGGGCTTCATGATCTGCGCCGTGATTTGGGCGCTGATGTGCCTGCTGCATGCCGGCGCCGGGAGCTGGGTGCAGCTTGCCATTTTGCGTTTCATGATGGGCGGGGCTGAAGCGGCGGCCACGCCGGCCAACGCCAAAACCATCGGCGAGTGGTTCCCCCGCCAGGAGCGGCCCATCGCCGCCGGTTGGGCCGGCGTGGGCTTTTCCATCGGTGCGATGCTGGCGCCGCCCATTATCGTGGTCGCGCACTCCGCTTTCGGCTGGCAAGGGGCATTCCTGTTTGCCGGGGTGCTGGCGATGTTGTGGGTGGTGTTGTGGTGGCTGTTTTACCATAACCCGGGAGAACACCCGCGCCTGAGTAAGGAAGAGCTGGCGTTTATCCGTCAGGACAATGAGCCGGAGCCGGTGAAACAACCGTTTTTTACCGCCATGAAGACGGTGATGAAAAACCGCCGTTTTTACGGCATCGCCATTCCCGCGTTTATGGCGGAACCTGCCTGGGCGGTGCTGAGTTTCTGGGTGCCGCTGTACCTGGCCAAAGAGCGTGGCATGGATTTGAAACAAATCGCCATGTTCGCCTGGCTGCCGTTTCTTGCCGCCGACTTCGGCAGTATCGCCAGCGGCTACCTGACCCGGCTCTACGCCCGGTGGTTTGGCTGTTCACGCATCAACTCGGTGGTGGGCAGTTCGGTAACCGGCGCGTTTCTGATGCTGTCGCTCGCGCTGGTCAGCGTGACCCAAAACCCCTATCTGGCCATCATCCTGATTTCGATTGGCGGATTCGGCCACCAAATTATTTCCTGCATGCTGAGCGCCGTCGTGGTGGATTCGTTCGATAAAGGCCAGATGGCGACGGTCAACGGTATGCGCGGCGCCAGCGCGTGGATTGCCAGCTTCCTGTTTTCACTATTGATTGGCGTTACCGCCGACAGGATTGGCTTCAGTCCGCTGTTTGTCGCTATGGGCTTTTTTGATTTATTCGGCGCGCTGTTCCTGATTGCGTTCATCGCGGAACGTCGCCAGCGCGCGCACTGACAGAACCTCCGAATAGACGAGTGATGCTATGAAGACATTGAAACATTGGGTATTGCACCATCAGGCCGAGGATCGGGTTGAACTGCTGGTGGACGGCGCACACCGCTTTTTGTTGTACGTGCTGGCGCCGGGGCTGATGCGGGTACTGATTAAACAGCATGGGGAGCTGCGGTTGAATCGCACCTGGAGCATTGCGCCGCAGCAGGACGTACCGTGGCAGGGCCGGGAACGGGAGAACAGCGAGGGATTCACGCTGCCGGGCTATACGCTAAGTTGGCAAGGCGATGCCTTGCAGATCAGCACCGGGCCATTGCGGGTGACGGTGCATCAGCCGCTGTGGCTGGCATGGGAATACCTTGATGCGCACGGGCAGTGGCAACCGCTGGCGTCCGATCGGCCGACCGGCGCCTATCTGCTCAATATGCACGGCGACGGCGTGGCGCACTATCAGCGGCGTACCCCGCAGGAACGCTGCTACGGGCTGGGGGAAAAGGCGGGCGACTTAAACCGCTCCGGTCGTCGCTTTGAATTCCGCAATCTGGATGCGATGGGCTATAACGCGCAAAGCACCGATCCGCTCTACAAGCACCTGCCGTTCACCCTGGTCAATCAACCGGGGGCTAGCTACGGCGTGTTTTACGACAATCTCAGCACCACCTGGCTGGATCTGGGCAACGAGATCGATAATTACCACCCGGCTTACCGGCGCTATCAGGCCGACGCCGGGGATCTGGATTATTATTTTCTGCTCGGCCCCGCTATTCTCGATGTGACCAAAGCCTTTGTCCGGCTTACCGGCAAAACCTGTTTCGGCCCCAAATGGAGCCTCGGTTACAGCGGGTCCACCATGCATTACACCGACGCGCCGGACGCTCAACAACAGCTGTTGTCCTTTATCGAACTGTGTCGCCAGCATGCGATTCCGTGCGATTCGTTCCAGCTCTCGTCCGGCTATACCTCAATTGGCAACAAACGTTACGTGTTCAACTGGAACTACGACAAAGTGCCGCAGCCGGAGCAAATGAGCCGGGCATTCCATGATGCCGGTATGCACCTGGCTGCCAATATCAAGCCTTGCCTGTTACAGGATCACCCCCGCTATCAGGAGGTGGCGGCCAAAGAGCTGTTTGTGCGCGATTCGCAGTCGGACAATCCGGAGCGCTCCAGCTTCTGGGACGACGAAGGCTCCCATCTGGATTTCACCAATCCGGACACCGTCGCCTGGTGGCAGGAGAACGTGACCCGGCAACTGCTGGAAAAAGGCATCGACTCCACCTGGAACGATAACAACGAATTCGAGATCTGGGACGGCGAAGCGCGCTGTCATGGCTTTGGTCAGCCGATTGCCATCAAGCATATCCGTCCGCTGATGCCGCTGCTGATGATGCGTGCCTCGATGGAAGCGCAGCAGCGGTTTGCGCCGACGCTGCGGCCTTATCTGATTTCGCGCTCCGGCAGCGCCGGTATGCAGCGCTACGTGCAGACCTGGAGCGGGGACAACCGCACCAGTTGGCAGACGCTGCGCTACAACACCCGTATGGGGGTCGGCATGAGTCTGTCCGGCCTGTATAACGTGGGCCATGATGTGGGCGGTTTCGCCGGCAATAAGCCCGATGCCGAGCTGTTTGCGCGCTGGGTGCAAAACGGGGTGATGCATCCGCGGTTTACCATTCACTCGTGGAATGACGACGCCACGGTCAACGAACCCTGGATGTACCCGGCGGTGACGCCGATTATCCGTGACGCCATCCAACTGCGTTATCGGCTGTTGCCGTATCTGTATACCCTGCTCTGGCAGGCGCATGCGGATGACGAGCCGATGTTGCGCCCGACCTTTTTGGATCACGAGCATGACCCGCGTACCTTCGGGGAAACCGACGATTTCATGCTGGGACGCGATCTGTTGGTGGCGAGCGTGGTGGAGCCGGGACAACGCCGGCGGGAGGTCTATCTGCCGGATAATGGCGACGGCTGGTATGACTTTTATCGCGGCGGCTGGTTCAGCGGCGGGCAAACCGTGACGCTTGATGCGCCGCTAGAACGGCTGCCGTTGCTGGTGCGGGCCGGAGCGATGGTGCCGCTGTCGGCGCGTACGGATTTCACCTGCCCGGCGGAAGATGACCAGCGCACCCTGTTGCTCTTCCCGCTGACGGGCAATGGCGTGCAGCAAGGGCTATTGTTTGAAGATGACGGAGAAACGCATCGCTGGCGCGACGGACAGGCGTTGTGGCTGCGTTGGGAGGTGTGTTGCAGCGCCCGGCGTATCGATATCACCTTCCGCCCGGAAGGCGCCTTCATTCCGGCGTGGCGGATGTTGACCGTACAGCTACCGCCTGACGAACGGCGCGCACTCTATATCAACGGCGAGCGCAGCACGCAGTATCGGTTGCCAGCCAACGGCTAACCCGACGGGCGGCGCGCGCCCGGTTGGCTGATGCGCCGCCCCGTGACCGATCTCGCCTTATTGCCTGCCGGATGCGGCGTCCCGTTTATCAATAGGCAGCGAAGGGGTATTATCAATCGCACATTGGAGGTTTTATACCGTCATACTTCAAGCTGCGGGTGTATTGGCCTTCCTGCAACCTGAAGTATGACGGGGATAGGCTTTTATTCAGGCACCGGGAAGACATATGCTGGATAATTCAGAAGTTCAACGCTATCTGCAACGTATTGGCGTCAGTTTATTGCCTGCGGAGCCAGCTTTACTGCTGCATCAGCTCCATCTTGCTCATCTTACGCATATTCCGTTTGAAAACCTGGATGTGGTGTTCGGGAAACCGATACGCCTGGACCCTTCCGCCATCTATCGCAAGATCGTTGATGAGCGACGCGGCGGGTTCTGCTACGAACTCAATTACGGATTTTATCTGCTGCTGAAGGCATTGGGGTTTGACGTGCAACTGCTGTCCGGTCAGGTGTGGAACGACGACGGTCATTACGGGCAGCCATTCGATCATCTGTTTCTGAAAGTCGAACTGCCGCAGGGGGCGGTGATCGCCGATATCAGTTTCGGCGATTCGTTCTGTGTGCCGGTGCCGTTGTCTGGCGCGGTGTCCCGCGAAGATCGGGTCAGCTATCGGGTGGCGGCCACGGATGACGGCTACCAGTTGCAGCAACTGACGGCGGGCCAGGCGTGGAAACCTCAGTACAAGTTTACGCCGCAACCCCGACAGTTGGAGGAGTACGCCGACATGGCGCATTACCACCAGACCTCGCCGTCGTCGCCTTTCACCAGCAAATCGCTTTGTACCCGCGTAACGCCGCAAGGGCGAGTGACGTTATCGGACAACCGTCTGATCGTGACCCGACATGGGCAGAAAAGCGAACGAAGGCTCGACAGCCATCGTGATTATCTGGACTGCCTGCAACAGCAATTCGGGATTGTGCTGACTGACGATTACGACAGCCAGCGCTGGTTTGAACGCCTCACGACAGCCGTGTCCTGAGGCGTTTGACGAACGGAATACCGTTTATCGGCACCGTGTTTTAACGGAATAATGTGTTAACGGAACAGTGTCTCGGCCCAGCGGGCCAGCCCGGCGGTGACGGAACCGAAGTCGTCGCCGCTGGCGATCGGCACATCGGGCAGACATTCGCTGATGGCGGCGCGCAGCAACGGCGAGCGGGCGCTGCCGCCGGTCAGGTAAATCACATCCGGTCGGGTCTGACTGTTTTTCTGGGCCTGAATGAGCTGCTGTTTGATGTGCTCCAGCGGCTGGGCGATCGCCTCTTCCAGTTGATTCACGCTGACGCGGGTTTCCAGATCCGGCGCGATAAACGGCAGGCTAGCTTGTGAGGTGTCGGCCTGCGACAAGGCGATTTTCTGCTCTTCCGCCAGCCGAACCAAACGGTAGCTGAGCCGCTGGCGCCATACCGTCAGCAGGCGCTCTACCCGGTCGGGTTCGCGCGCATCGCGGATCAAATCGCGCAGCAGCTTGCCGCAGGCGCTGCTGTAGAATTCCGCCTGCGCCGGCACGTCGTTGATGGCGACGGCGTTCCACCAGGGCAACACCGGCAGCGCGGTGCCTTTCTCGGTGATGCCGTTCATCCCCAGCAGCGGGCAGAACTGCCGAAACGCCAGCATGATGTCCAGATCGTTGCCGCCGACCCGACAGCCGCTGTGACCCAGCAGACTTTCCTCGCGTTCGCGGCGGGCGCGCCAGTCTGGCCCCATCAGCAGCATCGAACAGTCGGTGGTGCCGCCGCCGATATCCACGACCAGCACCCGTTTTTCCTGCTGCAGCGTGGCTTCGAAATCGAGGCCGGCGGCCACCGGTTCAAACTGGAACGCGACCTGCCGGAATCCGGCGCGTTGTGCCGCCCGTTCCAGAATGCCTTGTGCCTGACGGTTGGACTCTTCGCCGCCTATTCCCTGAAAGTTGATCGGCCGGCCAATCACCGCCTGCTCGATCGGCTGGTCGAGCTGTTGCTCGGCCTGCTGGCGAATGTGCAGCATCATGGTGCAGACCAGATCTTCAAACAGCGCTATTTGCTGGGCTTTCAGCCCGGTGGCGCCGAGAAACGACTTGGGCGATTTCACGAACCACACGTCTTGCGGGTCATCCATGTAATGCGCCAGCGCCGCCAGCCCGAACCTGACGCTGTCCGGCTGAACCCGAATATCTTCCTCACTGTTGTGGTTGATGGCGCGTTGCAGCAGTTGGGCGTTTTCACCTTCCGCCGTGACCTGATGATGCCGCCACAGCCATTCGCTGACCGCCTCGCGGCTGGGCGCGCACAGCATCGACTGCAAATAGGGAGACTGTTGCTCCAGCCGCAGCAAGCGCGGCGTCCCGTTTTCCATTACGGCCAGCGAGCAGTTGGCCGTACCATAGTCAAAGCCGACAAACATTGTTTTTTTATCCCCATGCCAGTAGAGAAGGGGCGGGAATTTACCGCTTGTCTCCGAGCTTGTAAAGACGGAGGGACGGATAAACCGTGTTTATCGTCAGACGTCGGTGAAGCGACACGCTGGCTCAGCGTTTGCTGAGCCAGGTTCGCGCCAGTTCGTCAAACGGCAGCGGTCGGGAGAAGAAATATCCCTGCATGAAATTGATCTGTTTGCGAGATAGAAACGCGGCCTGATATTCGGTTTCCACCCCTTCGGCGACGGTCATCAGGTTCATCTGTTGCGCCAGATCGATAACGCAGTTGACCAGCGTGCTGGATTGCGGATCGTCCTCGTCGATCATGCTGACAAACGACTGATCGATCTTGATGACGTTCACATGCAGTTTTCTGAGATAGTCAAAATTGGAATAGCCGGTGCCGAAATCGTCCAGCGCGATCAGCACGCCGGCGTCGCTTAGTTTTTTGAAGAAGGCGATAGTCTCCGGTGTAATTTCGATTTTTTCCCGCTCGGTAATTTCAATGATCAAATGCACTTTTTTCTCGCCAAAAGCGGCGATGAAGTTCTGACAGTCGGTAATAAAATCGTCGGACTGGCAGTGTTGGGCGCTGATATTGATGCCGATATGCAAATGGTCCGGCAGGGTGTCGAGATGGGATGTTAAATCGCGCACTACGCTGCTCATTAACGAGCGGGTCATCGGGATAATCAAACCGCTTTGTTCACACAGCGGAATAAAAATATCGGGGGAAATAAAACCGCTCTTCGGGTGATGCCAGCGCGCCAGCACTTCCACACCGTAAATTTCCTGTGATTCGGTGGCGATAACCGGCTGGTAATAGGGCAGCACTTCCTGATTTTCGATGGCGCGTCGAATGCCGTCATAAGGCGAGTTGAAACGTGTCGAATATTTATAAGCCAGAAAACCGGAGCCGAGGGCAATCAGGAACACCACCAGCAACGTCATTTTTTCCTGATTCCAAAAGTCGGCAAGAGAATATTTGTCGTCGTGGGGAAAAAGGATGGAAAAGTGGTAGCGGCTGGAAGGGATAATGACAAAATTACGCGAATCGTCGAGGTTAAATGCCGATACCTTATTATCACGCGATATCCAGGTATTGCCGACCAGTAAATACAGGTCCCGCCGCTTGCTGAGTAGATCCAGCACGTTGGTTAAATGCTGGCCATGTATCGCCACGCCGATGCTGCCGTCCGCCGTGGTGCCGAGATACATAATCAGCGTCCTTTCCGGCGTGACGGAGTTGCCGGCCAGCAGCGCCAGTTCCCGCATATGAAAGCGTCCCAGCGACGCCGGGCGATTATCCACGCCATACAGCGACGAACAGTACACCACATCATTTTTTATCAGGCTGACGGTACGCAGATGGCTGGCGATCGCCGCCGTCATATTCAACTGTCGGATGACGTCAGGCGTGCAGGACTGAGCCAGTAGCGGTTTGCTGTCTTCCACCGCATCTTTAGCTTCGTCGAGGATATCTTCGATATTTTTGACCGCCCTTTCCGCGTTGGCGTAAGCGCTCTTACGCTCAGCACGATAGTCCTGGTAGTAAATAGCACATAAGCCCACGGCGAACATCGCTAAAAAGGTCAAAAAAGCGATTAGTTTATTCATTTGTGTGTGGCCCTTTAGCTGACCTTATAGTTTTTCTATACCCGTTACATTTTAAGTTGCAGGTGTGTTGGCTTTATTACTCGGCCCTCCCTGGACCTTGCCTCTGCGGGGCTACTGCACGCTGCGTTCAACTCTGCTTACTGTTGAGTTGTCGTTCCCCCGTCACTGATTTGAATAAGCGCCTGGGGGTTCGCGCGGTTGCCGCCTTCCTGCAACTCGAATTACTTGGGTATATATCGGCGGTTATTCCTTTGATTTTAGTCGGGCCATCACAAATTAGGGCAGAAAAATAATCAGGCGGCACACGTATGCTGTGCCATCTCCTCCAACAGGGTGGTGATAAACGTCAGCCGTTGCGGATATCCATTCAGATCCTTGATGAATTTCAACCGGCTGGGGCCATCCAGACGATAAACTTTTGGGTCGCGCTGCAGCAGGCCGATCAGATGGGTGGGATCGACGCGATTATGCTGGCTGAATTCGACAAAACCGCCCTTGTCGTTACCTTCGATACGCTTGATGCCCAGTATTTGCGCCTGCTGACGCAAACCGGCTACCTGCAACAGATGGCGGGCGGCGTCCGGCAGTTTGCCGAAACGGTCGATCAGTTCCGCCTTCAGGTCATCCAGTTCGTTGTCGTTTTTGGCGCTGGCGATACGCTTGTAAAACGACAAGCGGGTATTGACGTCCGGAATGAAGTCGTCCGGCAACAGGGCCGGCAAACGCAGTTCCACGTCGGTCTGGCTGCTGATCAAGTCCTCCAGCGATGGCTCTCGTCCAGCTTTGAGCGACTCCACCGCACTTTCCAGCAGGTCCATGTATAGCGAGAAGCCGACGCTTTCCATCTGGCCGCTCTGGTCTTCGCCGAGCAGTTCGCCCGCGCCGCGAATTTCCAAATCGTGGGTGGCGAGGGCGAAACCCGCCCCCAGATCTTCCAGCGAGGCGATGGCTTCCAGCCGTTTGTGGGCGTCGCTGCTCATCGCCTTGGGATTCGGCGTAAGCAGGTAAGCGTAAGCCTGATGGTGAGATCGCCCGACGCGGCCGCGCAGCTGATGCAACTGCGCCAGACCGAAGTGGTCGGCGCGTTCGATGATGATGGTATTGGCGCTCGGAATATCGATGCCGGTCTCAATGATGGTGGTGCATACCAGCACATTGAAACGCTGGTGATGGAAATCGTTCATCACCCGCTCCAGATCGCGCTCGCGCATCTGGCCGTGGCCGATGGTGATACGGGCTTCCGGCACCAGCTCGTTCAGCCGTTGGGCGGCTTTCTCGATGTTTTCTACGTCGTTGTAGAGGTAGTACACCTGCCCGCCGCGCAGGATTTCACGCAGGATAGCCTCACGCACCACCAGACTATCGTACTCGCGCACAAAGGTTTTGACCGCCAGACGGCGTGCCGGCGGCGTGGCGATGATCGACAGATCGCGGATGCCGCTCATCGCCATGTTCAGGGTACGCGGAATCGGCGTCGCGGTGAGCGTCAGGATATCGACGTTGGCGCGCATCGCCTTGATCCGCTCTTTGTGGCGCACGCCGAACCGGTGCTCTTCATCGACGATCAGCAAGCCCAAATCCCGCCAGCGCACATCGCTTTGCAGTAATTTATGGGTGCCGATCAAAATATCCACCTTGCCTTCCAGCGTCTGCTCCAGCACCTGGGTTTGTTCTTTCTGGCTACGGAAGCGGGACAGCATTTCAATACGCACCGGCCAGTTGGCGAAACGGTCGCGGAAATTGTCGAAGTGCTGCTGAGCCAGCAGGGTGGTCGGCACCAGCACCGCCACCTGCTTGTGGTTTTCCACCGCCAGAAACGCGGCGCGCATCGCGACTTCGGTTTTGCCGAAGCCGACGTCGCCGCACACCAGCCGGTCCATCGCCAGCGGGCGGCACATATCGCTCAGCACGGCGTTGATGGCCTGCGCCTGATCCGGCGTGGTATCAAACGGGAATCCCTGACAGAACAGCTGATACTGTTCCCGATCGTGTTTGAAGGCGAAGCCGGTGTGAGCGGCGCGCTGGGCATAGACATCCAGCAGTTCGGCGGCCACGTCACGCACTTTTTCCGCCGCTTTCTGCCGCGCCCGCGTCCAGGCGTCGCCGCCCAGCTTGTGCAACGGCGCGCTGTCCTCGGCGCCGCCGGCATAGCGGCTGATAAGATGCAAAGACGATACCGGCACATACAGTTTGTCTTCGCCGGCGTAATGCAGAATCAGGTATTCCGCCTTGATGCCGCCCGCTTCCAGCGTGGTCAGCCCGGCATAACGGCCGACGCCGTGTTCGAGGTGCACCACCGGCTGGCCCGGGCGCAATTCCGCCAGGTTGCGGATCAGGGTATCGGTGTTGATGGTGCGGCGGCTGTCCTGGCGGCGACGGCTGACGCGCTCGCCCAGCAGATCGCTTTCGCAGATCAGGGTGCGCTGGCGCAGGGTATCAATAAAGCCGTGCTCGCTGGCGCCTATCATCAGGTAGCAACCCGGCGACGCCGTCTGCTCCAGGCTCTTCACCGGCGCAGGGGACAGCTTGATACGGGACAGCAACTCCTGCAACGTTTCCCGGCGACCCTCGCTTTCCACGGAAAAGACAATCTGCCCGCCGAACTGCTCCACGAAACGGCGCAGCGCATCCAGCGGCGATTTATTCTGGTGCTGGATAGCCAGATCCGGCAGCGGCTGGTAACCCAGATTGATATTGGCGGCTTTATCCGGCAGCGTGTCGCTGCGCAGTTGTACGCGCGGCCATTGTTTGAGTTCGCCAAACAGCGAATCAACCGGCAACCACAGCGTATCCGGCGGCAACAGCGGGCGCATTGGGTCGACCCGGCGGCTGTCATGGCGCTGCTGGATATCCTGCCAGAAACGCTCGGCGCCTTGCTGAATATCGCCGGTATTAACCAGCAGCGTATCGGCCGGCAGATAGCTGAACAGCGCCGGCAACGGCTGACTGAAGAACAGCGGCTGCCAGTATTCGATCCCGGCGGGCAGGGTGCCTTTGCTCACCTGCTGATAGACGTGCTCGGCGTCGCGCCTGACCTCAAATTGCTCGCGCCACTGGCTGCGAAACAGCTCAATGGCGGTTTTGTCGGTAGGGAACTCGCGTGCCGGCAACAGATGAATGTGTTCGACTTCATTCAGCGTGCGTTGGGTATCGGCGTCAAACAGGCGCAGGCTGTCGATTTCATCGTCGAAGAAATCGATACGGAACGGCTCTTCGCTGCCCATCGGAAACAGGTCGAGCAGCGCGCCGCGGGTGGCGAACTCGCCATGCTCCATCACCTGATCGACGCTGCGGTAACCGGCCTGTTCCAATTGATTGCGCAGCCTATCGCGCGACAGACGCTGGCCTTTTTTCAGCATCAGCGCATGGCCGTGCAGGAACGCGTGCGGACACACTTTCTGCATCAGGGTATTGACCGGCAGGATCAACACGCCGCGCGTCAGCGAGGGTAACTGGTACAGCGTGGATAAACGGGCGGAGATAATTTCCTGGTGGGGCGAGAAACTGTCGTACGGAAGGGTTTCCCAATCCGGCAGCATCATGACCGGCTGAGCGGTAAACTGCCGAATTTCGTCGCGCAACCGCAGGGCATTCTGCATGTCAGGGGTAATCAGCACCACCAGTCCGGCGTGACGTTCAACGATCTCGGCGCATTCGACGGCGCAGGCTGCGCCGGTAAGCTGACCTAACAGGCGTTGTTCACCCGCTTTGCCAGGCAAGGTATAGCGATATTGTTCAGGCATCATCCGATTATCAGGTCTCGATATCCACTAAGAAAAAGTCGGGAAGAGAGAGGGTTAGGGTTCCATAAAGTGGTACTACCCTTTATTATCCTTGTTCACTTTGCTTTAGCAACCTCATCCAGACGGATTTCATGTATCAACCTGTCGCACTTTTCATCGGCCTGCGCTACATGCGAGGGCGGGCCGCGGACCGCTTCGGGCGGTTTGTTTCCTGGTTGTCCGCTATTGGCATCACCCTCGGCGTGATGGCGCTGGTCACCGTGCTGTCGGTGATGAACGGCTTTGAGCGGGAACTGGAAAACAGCATTCTGGGGCTGATGCCTCAGGCCATCATCACCACGCCGCAAGGCTCCCTTGATCCGCAGACGCTGCCGTCTTCTTCGCTGTCCAGCCTGAAAGGCATCAGCCGTGTCGCGCCGCTGACGACCGGCGACGTGGTGCTGCAAAGCGCCCGCAGCGTGGCGGTGGGCGTGATGCTCGGCGTTAACCCCGACGAGCAGGAGCCGCTGGCGAACTACCTGGTCAATACCCGTTTGCAGCAACTGCAGCCGGGGCAGTATCAGGTGATTCTCGGCGAGCGGTTGGCCAGTCAGCTTGGCGTTAAGCCGGGCGACCAGTTACGGCTGATGGTCACCAGCGCCAGCCAACTGACGCCGATGGGGCGCGTGCCCAGCCAGCGTTTGTTTACCGTGGCCGGCACCTTTTCCGCCCGCAGCGAAGTGGATGGCTATCAGTTGCTGGTCAATCAGCAGGACGCCTCACGCCTGATGCGCTACCCGCTCGGCAACATTACTGGTTGGCGGCTGTGGCTCAATCAGCCGCTGGCGGTGGACACGCTCAGCCAGCAGGCGTTGCCGCCGGGGACGGCGTGGAAAGACTGGCGCGAACGCAAAGGCGAGCTGTTCCAGGCGGTGAGGATGGAGAAAAACATGATGGGGCTGCTGCTAAGCCTGATTGTGGCCGTCGCCGCGTTCAATATCATTACCTCGTTGGGCTTGCTGGTGATGGAAAAACAGGGCGAGGTCGCTATTTTGCAGACGCAGGGGCTGACCCGCCGCCAGATTATGGCGGTATTTATGGTACAGGGCGGCGGCGCCGGTGTGATGGGGGCGCTGGTCGGGGCGATACTGGGTATGGTGCTGGCCAGTCAGCTCAATACACTGATGCCGATGCTCGGGCTGCTGATTGACGGCGGCGCGCTGCCGGTGCAGATCCTGCCGGCGCAGGTGATCGCCATTGCGCTGGTGGCGATGCTGCTGGCGCTGCTTTCCACGCTTTATCCTTCCTGGCGCGCGGCCGCCACCCATCCCGCAGAGGCTTTACGTTATGAGTAATTCACCTTTATTGCAGTGTCGTCAGCTGTGTAAACGCTATCAGGAAGGCAACCTGTCCACCGATGTGCTGCGTGATGTGTCATTCGAGATGCAGACTGGCGAAATGATGGCGATCGTCGGCAGTTCCGGCTCGGGCAAGAGTACGTTGTTGCATTTGCTGGGCGGGCTGGATGCGCCGACGTCCGGCGACGTGATATTTCAGGGCCAGGCGCTGAACCAGCTGTCGGCCGCCGCCAAAGCGGCGATACGCAACCGCGAGCTGGGTTTCATCTATCAGTTTCATCACCTGCTGCCGGACTTCACCGCGCTGGAAAACGTGGCGATGCCGCTGTTGATAGGCAATGTGGCGCCGAAAGAGGCGAAAGAGAAGGCGCAGGCCATGCTAGCCGCCGTTGGTCTGGCTCAGCGCAGTCAGCACCGCTCTTCAGAACTGTCCGGCGGCGAGCGTCAGCGGGTGGCGATTGCGCGCGCGCTGGTCAATAGCCCGTCGCTGGTGCTGGCGGACGAACCTACCGGCAACCTCGATCAACGCACTACCGACGCCATTTTCGAATTGCTGGGTGAGCTGAATGTGCGTCAGGGCACCGCTTTTCTGGTGGTGACCCATGACCTGCGTTTAGCCAGCCGCCTTGGCCGTCAGCTGGAAATGCGCGACGGTCAGTTGCAGCAGGAATTGACCCTGATGGGGGCGCCGCAATGACCTTTCCTCCGCTTTCGCTGCTGGTTGGATTGCGCTTCAGCCGTGGGCGCCGCCGCAGCGGCATGGTGTCGCTGATTTCGGTGATTTCCACCCTGGGCATTGCGCTCGGCGTGGCGGTGCTGATCGTCGGTCTGAGCGCGATGAACGGCTTCGAGCGCGAGCTAAACAACCGTATTCTGGCCGTGGTGCCGCATGGCGAAATCGAAGCGGTCAACCAGCCGTTCCGGGACTGGCAACCGCTGTTGCCGAAGATTGAACGTGTTCCCGGCGTCGCCGCCGCGGCGCCTTACGTCAGTTTTACCGGTTTGCTGGAAAACGGCGCTAGCCTGAAGGCGATCCAGTTCAAAGGCGTGGATCCCGAACAGGAATTGAAACTTAGCGCCTTGCCGCAGTTCGTGCAGGATAACGCCTGGTCGCGTTTTCATGCCAGCGCGCAGCAAGTCATTATCGGCAAGGGCGTGGCGGATACGCTGGGCGTGAAAAACGGCGACTGGGTAACCGTGATGATTCCCAATAGCGACCCGCAGATGAAACTGCTGCAGCCGAAACGCATTCGGTTGCAGGTGGCCGGTATTTTGCAGCTAAGCGGCCAACTGGATCACAGCCTGGCGCTGGTGCCGCTGGCCGATGCTCAGCAGTATCTGGAGCTGGGCGACGGCATCACCGGTATCGCCATCAAGGCGCAGGATGTGTTTGCCGCTCAGAAGCTGGTGCGTGACGCCGGCGAAGCCATCAATGTCTATGTGTATATTCGCAGTTGGATCGGCACTTACGGCTATATGTACCGCGATATTCAAATGGTCCGCACCATCATGTACCTGGCGATGGTGCTGGTCATCGGCGTGGCCTGCTTCAATATCGTTTCCACGCTGGTGATGGCGGTGAAAGACAAAAGCGGAGATATTGCCGTATTACGGACGCTGGGAGCGGGCGATGGGCTGATCCGCGCCATTTTTGTCTGGTACGGTCTGTTGGCCGGACTGCTCGGCAGCGTGGTGGGTACGGTCTTGGGGATTGTCGTCACGCTGCAACTGACCCCGATCATTCGCGGTCTTGAGGCGCTTACCGGCCATCGTTTTCTGTCCGGCGATATTTATTTCATCGATTTTCTGCCGTCGGAGCTGCATATGATGGATGTGATTATCGTGCTGGCCACTTCGCTGGTGCTGAGCCTGATTGCCAGCTGGTATCCGGCCCGCCGCGCCAGCCGCATCGACCCGGCCCGGATATTGAGCGGCCAGTAAACCCGCGCGTCACTGCGCGAGCGCAGTGGCGGCGTCATGCTGTCTGAAGCTGAGGGAGCGTCCATGTATTACGGTTTTGACATCGGAGGCACCAAGATCGAGCTGGCGGTGTTTGACGCCGATCTGCAGCGTATCTGGCAAAAACGGATTCCCACTCCCCGGGACGATTATGATCTTCTGCTGCGCACCCTGCTGACCCTGACTGAAGAAGCCGATGCGTTTGTCGGCGGGCGTGGATTGGTCGGCGTGGGGGTGCCCGGAATGGAGAATGCCGACGATGGTACCCTGTTCGCCGCGAATCTGCCCGCCGCCCTGGGGCGGCCGTTGCGCGCCGATCTCAGCCGATTGCTGCAACGCGAGGTTCGGCTCAGCAACGACGCCAACTGTTTTGCGCTTTCGGAAGCCTGGGACGAGGCGTTTCGCTCCTATCCGGTGGTGCTGGGGATTATTCTCGGCACCGGCATGGGCGGCGGTCTGGTGGTCAATGGGCAGGTGGTGGACGGGAAGAATGGCATCGCCGGCGAATTCGGTCATTTTCGTTTGCCGGTTGACGCATTGGATATTCTCGGTGAGACGATCCCGCGCGTAAAATGCGGCTGCGGTCGCGTCGGTTGTGTGGAAAACTACCTCTCCGGGCGTGGGTTCGAATGGTTATATGCGCATTTCAACCAGCGTATGCTGTCGGCGCCGGAAATTATTGCGGCGTTCTACGCCGGCGATCCAGAGGCGCAGGCGCATGTGGATCGCTATCTGGCGTTGCTGGCGGTGTGTCTCGGCAATCTGCTGACGCTGGTTGACCCGCATCTGGTGGTGCTGGGCGGCGGCTTGTCGAATTTTGACGAGATTTATCGCCAGTTGCCGCAGCGATTGCCGGGCAGCCTGTTGCCGGTGGCCCGCGTGCCGCGTATTGAAAAAGCCCGTTATGGCGATGCGGGCGGCGTGCGCGGCGCAGCATTGCTACACTTGATGGGTCAGCCGACGCCGCGTCAGTCCTAATGACGGGCACGACTGACAATCCCGCTGTCAGGGCGGACGCAGAGCGTATTAGTCGATGCGCTCTCAAGACAATCTAAGGAGCAGACATGCACTCGCGTCAGCGATTACACCGTTTTCGGCAGCGAAAGCGTCTCCGTCATCAGCGTTTGTGTGCCCGCATTTTTCATCTTGATTATCTGGTGGTCAAAAACGTGAATAAACCACGTGTTGTTGTCCTTACCGGAGCAGGGATTTCTGCCGAATCCGGTATTCGCACGTTTCGTGCCTCGGATGGACTGTGGGAAGAGCATCGGGTGGAGGATGTCGCCACCCCGGAAGGGTTTCATCGCGATCCGCAAACGGTTCAGAATTTTTACAACCAGCGTCGCCGCCAGTTACAACAGCCGGAGATTGCGCCCAACGCCGCGCATCTGGCGCTGGCGGAACTGGAAGCGGCGCTTGGCGATCATTTTCTGCTGGTAACCCAGAACATTGACAATCTGCATGAGCGCGCCGGCAGCAAGCGCATCATCCACATGCATGGCGAGCTGTTGAAAGTGCGTTGCAGCCAGAGCGGGCAGGTCTTTGAGTGGACGGGCGACGTTTCCGTGGATGAGCGTTGCCACTGCTGCCAGTTTCCGGCGCCGTTGCGTCCGCACGTGGTGTGGTTCGGTGAAATGCCGCTGGAGATGGAACGCATTTATCATGCGTTGTCGCAAGCAGACCTGTTTGTTGCCATCGGTACCTCGGGCAACGTCTATCCGGCCGCCGGCTTTGTGCACGAAGCACAGGTACACGGCGCTCATACCGTGGAACTGAACCTGGAGCCCAGCCAGGTGCAGAGCCAGTTCGACGAACATATCTATGGTCCTGCCAGCAAAGTGGTGGCGGAATTCGTTCGCACCTGGCTGGCGCGACACCCGTCAGCCTGAACCTGATGACTTGCCCGCCCAGCGCGGGCGTATGGCGCTGGGCATGGGGTCGTTCAGCGGCGGATGTTCCTGCATCAGCGCATCACGGCGGGCGCGCAGGCACTCTTCAATCTGGTCGAATGGCAGGTTGGCTTCGTGGTTGTAGAAGCTGTATTCGCATTCGACGCAGTTGCCGGATGGCTCGGTCTGCCGGCTTTCGTTTTTTCGCCGGCCGCGATACAGCGTGCGCCAAAGGGATGTCAGCATAATTTACCCCGCAGAATGACTGGTTGATGATGATCTAACAGATGTGTTGATAATGACCTATAGATATAAAGGTAGCCGAGATTGCGGCGATTAAAAAACAATCAATCTGGATAAGATAATCACATCTCATACAATGCGGCGGGGGAATGGGTCATGATCCCTGGCGGCATACTTTGCGAGCCGCTTTCCATTCCCTGGCGAAAATTCACGGCATCAGCTTGATATCACTGCGGATATGCGCATCATGATTGCCATTATCCGATTTTTCATTGCAGGCGACCCCATGCAGTCAACCCCGGTGCGTTATACCCAACTGAAACAGCAGCAGCGCAGGCGAGATCGCCAACGGCTGTTGGGGTTATGGCTGTTGCTGGCGGTCGGCGTGGCGATAAGCCTGTGCGCCGGCGAGCGCTGGATTGGGCCGGCGCACTGGCTGGATTCGGACTCATCGTTGTTTATCTGGCAGCTCAGATTGCCGCGCACGCTGGCGGTGATGCTGGTCGGAGCGGGGTTGGCGATGGGCGGCGCGGTGATGCAGGCGGTGTTCGATAATCCGCTGGCCGAACCGGGGTTGCTCGGCGTATCCAGCGGCGCAGGCGTGGCGCTGGTGCTGGCGGTGCTGATAGGACAAGGGATGCTGCCGGTCTGGAGCCTCAGCCTGTGCGCCATCGCGGGCGCGCTGCTGGTGACACTGATGTTGCTGCGTTTTTCCCGCGCCGGGGTGTCCAACGCGCGCCTGCTGCTGGTCGGGGTGGCGCTGAGCATTATCTGCAACGCGCTGATGACCTGGGTTGTCTATTTCAGCACCAGCCTCGATTTGCGCCAGCTGATGTACTGGATGATGGGGGGATTCAGCGGGGTCGACTGGCGTTACGGCGGATTGATGTTGCTGATGCTGCCGTTGCTGGCCTGGCTGGCGCGTTGCGGCGGGGTGCTCAATCAACTGGCGCTGGGCGAGCTGGCCGCTCGGCAGTTGGGGGTCGCGGTATTTTACTGGCGCAATGTGCTGGTGTTGGCGATGGGCGCGCTGGTGGGCATCAGCGTAGCGCTGGCTGGAGTGATCGGCTTTGTCGGGTTGGTCATCCCGCATATTTTGCGCTTGTGCGGGCTGACCGATCAGCGCTATCTATTAACCGGGTGCGGGCTGGCTGGCGCCGTTGTGCTGATGCTGGCGGATACGCTGGCGCGCACGTTGCTGGCGACGGCGGAGCTGCCGGTTGGCGTAGTCACCGCCACGTTGGGAGCGCCCTGGTTTATCTGGCTGCTGCTGCGCCATCAGGCGTGATCCCCGCAATGATGAACAGGCCGGCGGGCAAGCCGGTGTGACGAAAAAGGAACAGACGATGAGCAATACGCTATACGCAATTCCCCTGCAAACTATCGATGGCCGTCAGGCATCGCTGGAAAACTGGCGCAACAACGTGCTGCTGGTGGTCAACGTTGCCTCGCAGTGCGGGCTGACCAAGCAATATGAAGCGCTGGAGAATCTGTATGAAACCTATCGTGACCGCGGGTTTGCGGTACTGGGGTTTCCCTCCAACGAATTTGCCGGGCAGGAGCCGGGCAGCAATGAAGAGATACACGCGTTTTGTCGCGGGACGTTCGGCGTACAGTTCCCGATGTTTGGCAAAATTGATGTCAACGGGAGCGGGCGCCATCCGTTGTATCAGGCGTTGATTCAGGTGCAACCGGAGGCGCTGCGGCCGCAGGGTAGTGAATTTTACGAGCGCCGCGTCAGCAAAGGGCAGGCGCCGGCTCATCCGGGCGATATCCTGTGGAACTTCGAAAAATTTCTGATCAATCGCCGTGGCGAGGTGATAGCGCGTTTCTCGCCGGATATGACGCCGGATGACGGCGCGATTATCAAAGCTATTGAGCAGGCGCTGGCGCAGTAACGGTGTCTGCCCAACCGCTGCTGTACCTGCACAACGTTAGCGTCGCCGGACGTTTGTCATCGGTGGCGGTGCGTTGCCGCCCGGGCGAACTGGTGCACATTATTGGCCCCAATGGCGCGGGTAAGAGCACGCTGCTGGCGTTAATGGCCGGATTACAGCCGGGGGACGGCGAGACGCTGCTGTTGGGGCAGGCGATTGCCGACTGGTCGGCGCGCGATCTGGCGAGGGTACGCGCCTACCTGCCGCAACACCATAGCGCACTGGCGTTGATGCCGGTGTTCCAGTACCTGCAGTTGCACCAGCCGTCGCGTTGCGATGCTGAAAGCGTGGATAAGGTGGTGGAGCAGTTGGCCGAGCGATTGTCGCTGACGGATAAACTACGTCGTCCGCTGGCCCGGCTTTCCGGCGGCGAATGGCAACGGGTCAGATTGGCGGCGGTGCTGCTGCAAGTCTGGCCGACGCTCAATCCTTCAGCCCGGTTATTGTTGCTGGATGAACCGGCCGCCAGTCTGGATATCGCCCAGCGTGTGGCGCTGGATTCATTGCTGGCAGAGCTGTGCCGGGCCGGGATTGCGGTCATCGCGTCGGGCCACGACCTGAACCATACCCTGCATCATGCCGACCGGGTATGGCTGATGTCGCGTGGCGGGCTGATGGCGCAAGGGGCGGTCGCTGATGTGATGCAGCCGGAAACGCTGTCCCCGGTATTTGGGGTGGCGTTTACGCGTTATGCGCTGGACGGCCGCCACTGGATGCTGGCGCAGCAGGAATGACGGCATCGGGGGGAAGCCCCGATGCCAGGCCGATATGGTTTCCGGCTGGTTCGTGGGTGACGCCAGGCAAAATGTTCTTCGTAACGCGCTGTCACAACAGAAAAATTCTCTGTTTTCGGCCGATTAATGCCCGGGCGCAAATGATAATATGACGTAATTCGGTTTTTGTGGGTGTTCTTCACCAACAACTGTTCTTCATCAACAACTGTTCTTCGTCAACAGTTATTCCCCGTCAACAGCGAGCACGATGCATGAAGTTCTGGAGATTCTGGTTAATACTGATGGCGCTGTTTCTGGCTGGATGCAGCAGCCACGTTCCGCAGAGTACTCGCCTGGGCGATGCCGGCGAGGTGCGGGCGCAGTTGCACGCCCAACTGGCAAAGTGGCGTGGCACGCCATATCGCTATGGCGGGCTGGATCAGAACGGCATCGATTGTTCCGGTTTTGTTTATCTGACGTTTCGTGACCGGTTCGGCTTGACGCTGCCGCGCTCGACGGAGGAGCAGACTGAAGTCGGCACTCGCGTCGATCGTGACGCATTACTGCCGGGCGACCTGGTCTTTTTCCGTACCGGCAGCGGCGAAAATGGGCTGCATGTCGGCATCTACGACAACAATGATCAGTTTATTCATGCCTCCACCAGCCGTGGCGTTATGCGATCGTCGCTGAACAACGTTTACTGGAAACGGGCCTATTGGCAGGCCCGTCGCATCTGATTTTCCGACCGCCCGGCGGCGGTCAACTGCTATTCGGAGTTTCGCCATGCCTGCACTGCGTTTGCTGATTTCCGACTCTGTCGATCCCTGGTTCAATCTGGCGGTGGAGGAGTGCATTTTCCGGCAGATGCCGACCACGCAGCGGGTACTGTTTTTATGGCGCAATGCGGAAACCGTGGTGATCGGTCGGGCGCAGAACCCGTGGAAAGAATGTAATACCCGGCGCATGGAGCAGGATGGCATCAAACTGGCGCGGCGCAGTAGTGGCGGCGGGGCGGTATTCCACGATCTCGGCAATACCTGTTTTACCTTCATGGCGGGCAAACCCGGCTATGACAAGAGCGTTTCCACCGGCATTATCCTGCAGGCGCTGGCAATGTGCGGGGTGACGGCGCAGGCATCAGGGCGCAACGACCTGGTGGTTGAAACTGCGGATGGCGTGAGAAAGATTTCCGGTTCCGCCTATCGGGAAAGCGCCGATCGCGGTTTTCATCATGGGACGTTATTGCTGGCGGCCAACCTTTCCCGTCTGGCCGATTACCTCAATCCGGATGTTAAGAAATTGCAAGCCAAAGGCATTGCATCGGTACGTTCGCGGGTGGCTAATCTGGCGGAGTTGTTGCCGGGGATTAGCCATGAGACGATTTGCGATGCCGTTACGCAGGCATTTTTCGAACATTATCAAACCCGGTGCCAACCGGAGATTATCTCACCTGACGTTTTACCGGATCTGCCAGGGTTCGCTGAATTGTTCGCGCGCCAGAGCAGTTGGGCGTGGAATTTTGGTCAGGCGCCGGAATTTACCCATATGCTGGATACCCGTTTTGACTGGGGTGGCGTGGAACTGCATTTCGACGTGGAGCGTGGCGTCATCAGCCGTTGTCAGCTCTTTACCGATAGCCTCAATCCCACTCCGCTGGAAGCGCTGGCGGAGCGGCTGGAAGGGGTGTCATACCGTCCGGATGCGCTGGTGGCTGTTGGCGAGCGGCTGGCGGAGGATTTTCCCCAACAGCATAACGAAATAAACGCATTGATTGTCTGGTTATCGGAAAGTATTCGTTAATAATTTGAAATGGGTATTAGGGCTTTGTCTGAAAAATGAAAAACGGATTGTTTTTCGATACCACCGAATTATAGATTAGTGTCGGTTCTGGTAGTAACCAAATGGGTATTCGCGTGAAGAAAAGGATTGAGATTATTTATCATATCTTCTTACGGGTATTTAGGCGTACGATTGTTGAATCGGAATAATAGCTGCTGAATCAGCATAATATTATGTGCCCCGTTTGAGTATCATAGTTAATAATCTTTAATGTTTCTGGAGTGGTAGCAGCGAATAGGATTCAGGTCAGGCATGCATTGTCTGGCTGCCCGTTACGGCGGGTTTAACCTTTTTAATCTGGCTATAACACTATGCGTATCCAGCTTGAAGTTGACTATGTCAGTCAGTATCTTTTCTCTCCGATTTATCATCTGGATTCACGGTTGCTGGCGCTAGAGATGATCGGACGTTTCCAGAGCACGGCAGGAAGTCTGTCCATGCCACAGGATATCTTACTGGGCATGCTGAACCATCGGCAGAAGCGAACCTTGCTGAGAGAGCAACTGGCAATCCTGAAGGATAAATCAACCTGGTTTATCAATAACCGGGTGACTGTTCTGCTGAAGATCGATCATACATTGACGGAGTTTCTGGTTAATGACGAGTCGCTGGGCCAGGAGTTTCGCGCGCTGCCTTTTTTGCAGCTTGAAATTAATGAGAGTTTTCCTGATATATCCCGTGGGCGGGATAATTCTCAACTGACTAAATTAAGCCAGTCTTTCCATTTATGGCTGGATAATTTCGGTTCCGGAAAAATGAATCTGAAGCCATTTTATGATGGTATGGTTGCCAGTGTGAAAATGGACGCCGCGTTTATCAATAAATTATTAACCCGACCCGCGTCTGTTTCTATTATTAATCCGATGTTGCAGGTGATGAAAAAACATTGCCCCTCGCTGAAAGTCGTGGCGAAAGGGATTGATAATATAGCCAGTTTTGAAAAAATATGTGAGCTTGACGTCAACGCTGTCCAGGGACAATTATGGCCGAGCTTGCCGCCGGAAGCGTTGGATAATGCGCTGATGCCGGTTGCCTGTTACGGTTAGCCAATGCGGGCGTCCGGCTGCGGCTGGCGCCTGCTGCCTGTAGGCCATACGCTATCTATATTATTTGTTAATGTTTCCATACGGCTAATATCCCTGTATTTATTCCGTGTTAATTCTCCTGCCGCGGTTCTACACTGACGGAAAAGGGGGAATTATGTCGCATCACCTTCTGTTTAATAACCATTATCACCAGCAACTACCGGGGTTTTACACCGAGCTGACGCCCACGCCATTGCAGGGTGCGCGTTTGCTATATCATAACGCCACGCTTGCTCAGGAACTGGGGTTATCGGACGACTGGTTTGACGGCGACAACCGCCGAATCTGGACCGGAGAACGGCTGTTGCCGGGCATGGCGCCGCTGGCTCAGGTGTACAGCGGTCATCAGTTCGGGGGCTGGGCCGGGCAGTTGGGTGATGGACGCGGCATCCTGCTCGGACAACAGCAACTGGCGGATGGACGTACACAAGACTGGCATCTTAAAGGCGCGGGATTGACCCCCTATTCACGCATGGGCGACGGCCGGGCGGTATTGCGCTCGGTGGTGCGCGAATTTCTGGCGTCGGAAGCGCTACACCATCTCGGCATTCCCACTACGCGTGCGCTGACTATCGTCAGCAGCGACCATCCGGTACAGCGTGAGCAGGAAGAGCGGGGGGCGATGCTATTGCGAGTGGCGGATAGCCATGTCCGTTTCGGTCACTTCGAACATTTCTATTACCGCCGCGAACAGGAAAAGGTGCGTCAGCTGGCGGAGTATGTCATCGCATGCCATTGGCCGCAGTGGCAGCAGGAAACCGATCGCTATTACCTGTGGTTCAGCGATGTTGTGGAACGCACTGCGCGATTGATTGCTCACTGGCAGGCCGTTGGCTTTGCCCACGGTGTGATGAATACCGACAATATGTCCATTCTTGGCCTCACCATCGACTACGGCCCGTACGGTTTTATGGACGATTATCAGCCCGGCTACATCTGTAACCATTCGGACCATCAGGGGCGTTACGCATTCGATAATCAGCCGGCGGTGGCGTTGTGGAACCTGCACCGCCTGGCGCAGTCGCTATCGGGGTTGATGTCCAGCGATATCCTGCAACGGGCGTTGGATCGCTATGAACCCGCGTTGATGCAACGTTTCGGCGAACTGATGCGCGCCAAACTCGGTTTTGATACGCCGCAGGCGCAGGATAACGAATTGCTGGTGGGGCTGTTGAAGCTGATGCAGCGCGAGCAGGCGGACTATACCCACATTTTTCGACTATTGTCGGAAACAGAACGGCACAGCAGCCACTCACCGTTACAGGACGTGTTTATCGATCGCCCGGTATTTGACGATTGGTTCAGTACGTACCGTCAGCGGCTGGCGCTGGAAAGCGTTGACGACGCGGAGCGCCAGCGTCGGATGAAGCAGGCCAATCCGCGTTATGTGTTACGCAATTATCTGGCTCAGCAGGCGATAGAACAGGCGGAGCGGGAGGATATCGGCTTACTCGGGCGTTTGCACCGGGCGTTGCGTCAACCCTATGCGGAGCAGCCGGACATGGCCGATCTGGCCGCGTTGCCGCCGACATGGGGCAAGCATCTGGAGATTTCCTGTTCCAGCTAAAATACGTGGCCTCGGTAGGCGAGTCTGATGGGGAACGATAAGATAACTGACTGTATGATGGTCAGAATTAGGGGAGTAACTGGCTTATTATTTCCCATGCCACGCCGTAAAATCAGTATAAACTAGGGAGTACCCCGCCATTATTCGTGACGCGGTTTGCCCGTCAGGGCGAACTATTCCGAGCGCCACGGCGGTTTGTTGCAACGGATATATCGGTTGCGAAAAATAATTGGCTAACAGAAACAGGCCGGTTGCGAAAAACGCAGTGTGATAAAAGCAGTGTCATTTTATGTACAGGGGATAAATGGATGTTGTTAGTCAAACGAAATACACAAAGACTGCTTCTGGGGGTAGCCAGCTCGATTTGGCTGGGTAGTCTGTTGACTTCGTTTTCCGCTCAGGCGGCTTCGCCGATTGCACCGGGCAGTGCAGTGTCATCGGCCGCGTCAAAAAGTCATACCTCTGTTACCGCTGGTTTGCCCGCCGGTATTTCACCTCATTATCTTGGCGAATTGACCGCGCTTTATACGCGCCAGCACATGCAACCGATGTGGAGCGACAGCCACGTCGTCAAAGCGTTTCAGCAGCAACTGGCGGAAGTCGCGCTTTCCGGTATTCAACCGCAATTCACTACCTGGGTCACCTGGCTGACCGACCCGAAATTAAACGGTTTTGCCCGTGATGTGGTGCTGTCGGACGCCATGCTCGGGTACATGCAGTTTGTCGCCGGGGTGGAGAAAAACGGCAACAGCTGGTTGTACAGCAGTGTTCCCTATAAGTTGGCTATGCCATCGGCGGAGATGATTGAGCAGTGGCAGCGGGCGGTTGCATCGGGCAACGGGCTGGCGTTTATTGCATCGCTGGCGCCTCGTCATTCCCAGTATGCAAAAATGCACGACGCGTTGAAAAACATGCTGACGGACAACCGTCCCTGGCCGAAACTTATACTGGCGGACTCATTGCGTCCCGGCGATGAAAGCAACGCGTTACCGGTTTTAAAAGAGATTCTGCTGCGAACCGGCATGTTGAATCAGGATGGTGCCGCGATGCCGCTGTTTAATGAGGCGTCATCAGGTGATACATCGCCGCTGCG
Source organism: Dickeya fangzhongdai (assembly GCF_002812485.1). Lineage (NCBI taxonomy): Bacteria > Pseudomonadati > Pseudomonadota > Gammaproteobacteria > Enterobacterales > Pectobacteriaceae > Dickeya > Dickeya fangzhongdai. Next base: position 3,092,310 of record NZ_CP025003.1, on the reverse strand, counting down.
TTATGACGGAGCGGTTGTGGATGCGGTGAAACGCTTCCAGCACTCGCAAGGGCTGCAGGATGACGGCGTGATTGGTAAACGAACCCGCGACTGGCTCAATGTCTCTTCGCAGATGCGCGCTACGTTGCTGGCGTTGAATATCCAGCGCCTGCGGCTGGTGCCGGACAAGGTCAGCAGCGGCATCGTGGTCAATATTCCCAACTACTCGCTCAGTTACTATCAGAATGGCGCGGAGATTTTGTCGTCAAAGGTGATTGTCGGTCAGCCTAAACGCAAGACGCCGCTGATGAACAGTTCGCTGAGCAATGTGGTGATGAATCCGCCGTGGAACGTGCCTACCACGCTTACCCGTCAGGACATCATTCCTAAGGTGATTCAGGACCCGGGGTATCTGCAGCGCCACGGTTATACCGTACTGTCAGACTGGACCGAAAGCGCTCAGCCGATTGATCCTTCGATGATCGATTGGCCGATGGTTTCGGCCAGCAACTTCCCGTACCGCCTGCGTCAGGCGCCGGGGGACAGCAATTCGCTGGGGCGTTATAAGTTCAATATGCCGAATACGGACGCCATCTACCTGCATGATACGCCTAACCATAATTTGTTTCAGAGAGATATCCGGGCGCTGAGTTCGGGATGTGTGCGTGTTAACAAGGCATCGGAATTGGCGGCACTGTTATTGCAGGATGCCGGCTGGAACAATGCCCGTATTTCGTCAACCCTTGAGCAGGGCAACACCACTTATGTGGCGGTGCGCCAAAGAGTACCGGTGAATTTTTACTACCTGACTGCCTGGGTGGCTGATGATGGCAAACCGCAGTTCCGCACAGATATTTACAATTATGATGATACGGTGAAAACCGGCGCGCTGGCTTTGTCTAAGGTTGGATTATTATTACAGTAAGTATCCGTAATGCGGGCAATTCTCGGGTTGCGTCCACGGGCGTTGTCAGGCGAAAAGCGGTGGGACCTCGCGCCAGAGTTGGCGTAAAGCCGGTTGACGCTCCTGCCGCAGGCAGTTAAGGTGCGAAGCGGTGCATTTTTTACGTACCGCTTCACCTGTTGTTCTTCTCTTCGCTTTTTTTAGCCCAGGGTACTCAAGCTTTATGGAACACATTGATAATCATCGACGCAAATGGCTGGCGCTCGGCGGCGCGGCGTTAGGAATAGCACTGCTACCGGGTCAATCGCTGGCTTCGTTATCTACGGCTCGTCCGCGCATTCTTACGCTGAACAATATCAATACCGGTGAGCGCCTCAAAGTCGAATTCTTCGATGGTCGTCGTTATAACAAAGAAGAGTTATCCCGGTTAAACCATTTCTTCCGCGATTATCGGGCGAACAAGGTCAAAACCATCGACCCGGCGCTGTTTGATCAGCTATACCGCCTGCAAGTCATGTTGGGTTCTGCCAAGCCGGTACAGCTGATCTCGGGTTATCGTTCTTACAGCACCAATGAGGATTTACGGTCGCACAGTAAGGGCGTGGCAAAACAGAGCTATCACACCCAGGGAAAAGCCATGGACTTCCATATCGAAGGGGTCCAACTGGCTAATATTCGAAAAGCCGCGTTGAAAATGCGTGCCGGCGGCGTTGGCTATTACCCGCAGAGCAATTTTGTGCACATTGATACCGGCGCGGTTCGCACCTGGTAACATGAATCACTGAGTGGGCGAAGTCGGCATTCCCTTGAACAAGGATTGAAGTAAAACGGAGCGGTATGAAGTACCAGATTATTCCAGTCACAGCTTTTAGCCAGAATTGCACGCTGTTATGGTGTGAAAAAACGTTGCAGGCCGCCATTGTTGATCCCGGCGGCGAAGCAGACAAAATCAAGCAGGTTGTGGCGCAGACCGGCGTGACGGTGACGCAGATTCTGTTGACGCATGGTCATCTGGACCATGTGGGTGCCGCGGCGGCGCTGGCTGAACATTTTCAGGTGCCGATCGTTGGCCCGCAACAGGCAGACGCCTTCTGGCTCGACGGGCTACCCGCCCAGAGTCGGATGTTTGGTTTGAATGATTGTCCGCCGCTGGTGCCGACCCGCTGGCTGGAGGAAGGCGATACCGTCGCCATTGGCGAATCGGTATTATCGGTTCTGCACTGCCCGGGGCACACGCCGGGTCATGTGGTATTCATCGATGAACAGGCGCGTTTTGCACAGGTTGGCGATGTGATTTTTCGTGGCGGAGTAGGGCGTAGTGACTTCCCACAAGGGAACCACCAGGCGCTGGTGGATTCCATCCGCAACAAGTTGTTCCCGCTGGGCGATGATATCGCTTTCATTCCGGGTCACGGACCCATGTCCACATTTGGTGAAGAGCGCCGTACTAACCCGTTTGTGCGCGATACTGACTGATTCCCATTGTATTGGGCAATAAAGAGGCCAGCATATTTGCTGGCCTCTTTGTCTGCATGCGCCCTTTAAAAAGGGCGGCAAGTATCATTACAGCACTGCAACGATGGCTTCGCACAGCGGCGCCATATTTTCCGGTGTCATGCCCGCCACGTTGATTCGGCCGGAGTTCACTGCGTAAATCCCAAATTCGTTGCGCAGACGCAGCACCTGATCCTTGCTCAGTCCACTGAAAGAGAACATGCCATTCTGATTGATGATAAAGGAGAAATCCTGATTGGCGCCTTTTTCCTGCAGCGTACTGACGAACAGGTGACGCATGCGCTGAATACGTTCACGCATTGCCGTCAGTTCCTGTTCCCAGATGTTACGCAGCGACTCGTTGGCGAGCACCGTCGCCACAACCGCCGCACCGTGTGACGGTGGGTTGGAATAGTTGGCGCGGATCGCCGCCTTGACCTGGCTGAATGCGGTGTCGACAGTAGCGGTATCTGCCGCCACGATAGTGCAGGCGCCGACACGCTCGTTGTACAAGCCAAAGTTCTTGGAGTAAGAACTGGCGACGATTAATTCTTTGTGTTTGGCGGCAAAAATGCGCAACCCTTCGGCGTCTTCATCCAGACCACGGGCAAAACCCTGATAGGCGAAGTCAAACAACGGCAGCCAGCCTTTTTCCAGCGCCAGATCGGCCAACTGCGCCCACTGCGCTTGTGTTGGGTCGATGCCGGTGGGGTTATGACAACAGCCATGGAACAGCACAACATCGCCGGCCTGAGCCGCATTGAGGCTGGTCAGCATACCGTCGAAATCCAGCGCGTGGTTAACCGCATCGTAGTAAGTGTAATCACAGACTTCGAGGCCGACGGCAGTGAAAATATTTTTGTGGTTCGGCCAGCTCGGGTTACTGACCCAGATACGCTTGGCGCTGGTCTGGTTGGCAATGAAGTCTGCGGCGACACGCAGGCCACCGGTGCCGCCCGGCGTTTGTGCGGTGCGTGCTCGTTTATTCGCAATGATCTCGCTCTGCTTACTGAACAACAGTTCCTGAGTGCAACGGGCAAATTCCGGTATGCCATCGATACTCAGGTAGTTTTTGGTGGTTTCTGTTTCCAGCAACAGCTGTTCCGCTTTTTTAACACTGGTGAGTACCGGCGTCTTACCTGTTTCGTCTTTATAGACACCAATCCCCAGATTGATTTTATGAGGACGCTCGTCAGCGCGAAACAGGTCGGCCAGCCCAAGAATCGGGTCGGCAGGTGCGGCAGAGATTTTTTCAAACATTGCGAAGTAATCCATGACAGAGAGTAAACAGAAATAGCAGGTTAACGCCAGCGCCCGGCTTTGCCAACCGTTTGCATCAAAAGAAACGGAAATAATGGCGGGAAGGAATGTGGTGGTATAAATACCCAGTAGAGAAGAAGCAGACGAGATACCGCAGAAATAATAAAGCCAGGAACATGTCCTGGCTTTGCCTCTTTACGTTGAAAACGTAAAAGGGATTAGAACTGGTAGGTCAGGCCGGTGAAGACGCTGTTGCCGGTTCTTACGCTGTACGGGTTGTTATCGTTGTCGATCAGGTTGATCGCGTATTCAACAGAGGCGGACAGATTCTTGTTGAAAGAATAAGTCGAACCCACGCTGACATACTTGAGGACATAACCGCTGGTACCTGCACCTGCGCCGGTTTCGTCATCTGCTTTAGCAGAGACGTAAGCCAGAGACGGTTTCAGACCGAAATCGAAGGTATACTGTGCAACAGCTTCAAAGACTTTGGTTTTATCAGCGAATGCAATATTGGCTGCGTTAACGAAAGTCAGGTTGCGGTACTGACCGTAGGTTGCGGCAACGTATACATTGTTCGCATCATATTTCAGACCGGTAGCCCAGGCTTCAGCTTTCTTGCCTTCACCCTGTGCCAGCTGCGCATCAGTGCGGTCCACGGCTTCATAAGAAGCGATGATACCTACGCCAAACGGAGCGGTGTAAGAAGAAGAAACACCCCAGCCGTCGCCATTCTGGCGTTTCAGAGCACGTTGCGGGTTGGAAGAAGAAACAGAGCCATCACCAGTGCGTTCATTTTTGGCCTGATACTGCAGACCAAAGTTCCAGCCATCAACCAGACCGAAGAAGTTCTTGTTGCGATAGGTCAATACGCCAGAGTTACGGCCAGTAATGGTATCGGTGTAGCTGTTATCACCGCCCCATTCCGGCAGTACGTCGGTATAAGAAATACCGTCATAGGCGATGCCTTTGTTACGGCCGTAATCCAGAGAGCCAAATTGGGCAAACTTCAGACCGGCATAGGCATAGCGGGTTTTGCCTTTGCTGCCGTTGGTGTCTTCACCTTCGCTGCCATTGAATTCATATTCGAAACGACCGTAACCAGTCAGGTCGCTATTGATTTTGGTTTCGCCAGTGAAACCTAAACGGGCGTAGGTTTTGTCACCGTCGCCAAACAGCGTTTTGCTCTGATCACCGAAAATGTAACCTGCATGCAGTTTACCGTTCAGATCCAGTTTGTTGCCGTCTTTGTTGTAGATTTCAGCGGCGTTTGCTGCACCAGCAGCCAACAGCGCCGGGATAGCCACTGCCAGAATATTACGTTTCATCATTATGAATACCCTCATTGGTCATATCATCTCGGTTACAGGCAAAAATTCGTCACTAATGGAACTTTCAACCAGTACCGATGTCTTTTGTACCCGGAGGCAGTGTTTCATCCACTATAAGGTTTATCCACCTCACAAATGATACCAAATAGCACTTTGTGAAACAGAAAGAAACTCAATGTTTCAATATGTAAATTTAACTGTGTTTCTGAGTTTTTATCAGACCAATCGGATAGAAAAAATGTAAACATTAATTTTTCTTAAGATTTAAAGGTGATATGGATGATTCTAAAATGAACATAATTAGCGATGTCATTCTTTTATTTTCATAAAATTGCAATGAAAGTCACATTTTATCGCAATGTATGTTGTGGAGAATGAAAGCGGCAAAAATGAGTTATGCATTAGCAATGTATAACTATTTTTAATTATTGTGACGCATGTGGCATAATTAAAAACGCTGGTTGCCGAAGCAAACCAGCGTTTTCTTGCATGATATTGGCCGATTAATTTTCTCGGCACTTCCCAATTTAGAACTGGTAAATCACGCCCGTTGCAACAGTGTTAGCAGTGCCAACGCCATATGGGTTGCTGTCATTGTTAATCAGATTGATTTTATACTCTGCAAACGCAGAGAAGTTTTTGTTAAATGCGTAAGTGGCTGCAACGCTGACATATTTAGTGATGTAAGCGCTGGTTTTCTGAGCTGAGGTATCATCGTCAGCTTTAGCAGAAACGTAAGCCAGAGACGGGGTCAGGCCAAAGTCAAAGTTGTACTGGGCGACAGCTTCGAAGATTTTGGTTTTATCAGCGAAAGTGTTAGGGCCTACAGCACTGAGGTTATGGTACTGACCGTAAGTTGCAGCAACGTATACATTGTTCGCATCATATTTCAGACCAGTTGCCCAAGCTTCAGCTTTTTCGCCGACACCGGTAGCTTTCTGAGCGTCTGTCAGGTCAACAGCTTCGTAAGAGGCGATAACACCAACACCAATCGGAGCGGTGTAAGATGAAGAAACACCCCAACCGTCGCCATTCTGACGGGAGATTTTACGCAGCGGGTTAGACGAAGAAACTGAACCGTCGCCAGTACGTTCGTTTTTGCTCTGATACTGCAGACCGAAGTCCCAGCCATCTACCAAACCAAAGAAGTTTTTGTTGCGGTAAGTAGCAACACCGCTTGAACGACCTGTGATGCTATCAGTTGCGCTCTGGTCGCCACCAAACTCCGGCAGAACATCGGTATAAGAAATACCGTCATAAGCGATACCCAGGTTACGACCGTAATCCAGAGAACCGAAATCAGCGAATTTCAGACCGGCATAAGCATAACGAGTTTTGCCTTTGCTGCCGTTGGTGTCTTCACCTTCTTTGCCGTTAAACTGATATTCAAAACGCCCATAACCAGTTAAATCGCTGTTGATTTTGGTTTCGCCTTTGAAACCCAGACGGGCATAAGTCTGATCGCCGCTGCCATCTGCAGTGGTATTAGCATCAGAGAAATAGTGTTTTGCTGCAACACGGCCATTCAGATCCAGCTTGTTACCGTCTTTGTTGTACACTTCAGCCGCGTTAGCTGCACCGGCAGCCAGCAGAGCAGGAATTACCACTGCAAGAACATTGCGCTTCATCATTATTAATTACCCTCATTGGTGTTATTCAGACTTCTGCATCACAATTAAAAAACCTTAACGGAACTTTATTGCGAGCACAGTTGTCTTCCTGTGTCTTCACGCAGTTTTCCATTCACGCCCTCGTTTATCTACCGTTTAAATGATACTAATTTCGTAAAAACGTAATAATTGGAAAAAATATATTTCAAAATGTAAAAATAAGGGAACTTTATGACACATTCATTAAGCAAAAAAAGAAGGGCACCCATAAGGTGCCCTTCTTAGTGCAGATATCTGTTTTTCTTATGTTATTTTTTGCTTAGAAGGTGGCGCTGCGCGGTGTGCGCGGGAACGGAATAACATCGCGCACATTTTGTACACCGGTTACATAAGCAATCAAACGTTCAAAACCGAGACCGAAACCAGAATGGGGGATGGTGCCGTAACGACGCAGATCGCGGTACCACCAGTAGTCTTCTTTACTGAGTCCCATTTCCTCCAGACGGGCATCCAGTTGTTCCAGACGCTCTTCACGCTGGGAACCACCGATAATTTCGCCGATGCCCGGCGCCAGTACGTCCATTGCCGCCACGGTTTTGCCGTCGCTGTTCATGCGCATATAAAATGCTTTGATATCTTTCGGGTAGTTTTTGACGACGACAGGCGCCTGGAAGTGTTTTTCTGCCAGATAGCGTTCGTGCTCGGAAGACAGGTCGATGCCCCAGGAAACCGGGTTTTCAAATGTCTGCCCACAGTTTTCCAGGATAGTGATAGCATCGGTGTAATCCACCTGGGCGAAGTCAGAGCTGACAAAACGCTCCAGCCGGCTGATGGCGTCTTTATCCACGCGTTCAGCAAAGAATTTCATGTCATCGGCACGTTCTTCCAGTACGGCCTTGAACACGAACTTCAACAGGTTTTCCGCCAGCGCGGCGACGTCGTCCAGCGTTGCAAACGCCACTTCCGGCTCGATCATCCAGAACTCCGCCAGGTGGCGGCTGGTGTTGGAGTTTTCAGCACGGAAGGTCGGCCCAAAGGTGTAGATTTTAGACAGGGCGCAGGCATAGGTTTCGCCGTTAAGCTGGCCGGATACGGTCAGGAATGCTTCTTTACCGAAGAAATCTTCGCTGAAATCCACTTTGCCCTGATCGTTGCGCGGCAGGTTTTCCAGATCCAGTGTGGATACCCGGAACATTTCGCCGGCGCCTTCGGTATCGGAGGCGGTAATGATCGGGGTGGAAACCCAGTAGAAACCGCTCTGATGGAAGAAGCGATGGATAGCCTGCGCCAGCGTGTGACGCACACGGGCGACGGCGCCGACCAGGTTGGTGCGTGGGCGCAAATGCGCGACTTCACGCAGGTATTCGATGCTGTGGCGTTTGGCCGCCATCGGATAGGTATCGGGATCTTCCACCCAGCCGACTATCTTGATTTCGGTCGCCTGCAGCTCAAAACTTTGGCCTTCGCCGGGAGATTCCACCACCTTGCCGGTGACTTCCACCGAACAACCGGTAGTCAAACGCAGAACATCGCTCTGGTAATTGGCAAGATTATTATTGACGACGGCCTGTAGCGAATCAAAGCAGGAACCGTCATAGACGGCAATAAAGGAAATACCGGCTTTAGAGTCTCTCCGGGTACGTACCCAGCCGCGCACGGTGACGTCACTGTCAACGGCGACACGGCCTTGCAGTACGTCGACTACAGGCACTACGCTCATAACATTCTCTCTATTGGTGAAATTTAATGGGTAACTGTCACTGCCCAGCAACGGGCGTTTCGTTATGTTACTTGTCGTTAGGCAGGACACAAGCAGAAATCACCGGAACGCGCCAAGTTTTACGCGATTCCGGTGCTGCCGGCTTAAAGAGTAGTCAGTCGTACAGGAGGCACGATGCTCAGGAGGCTTTTTTCACTCGCGGCAGATCAAACGCCTTGCGCAGCGCGCTGACGAACGCCTGATCCTGGCAAATGGTTTTTCCCGGGCTGTCTGACAGCTTGGCTACCGGTTTGCCGTTGCACTCCACCAGTTTGATGACGATATTCAACGGTTTGACGCCGGGGATATCGCAGGTCAGGCGGGTGCCGATACCGAAGACCACGTTGATGCGTTGCCCGAAGTGACGGTAAAGGTGCAGCGTTTTTTCCAGATTGAGGTTATCGGAAAACACCAGCGTTTTGCTCATCGGATCGATATCCAGCGCGTGATAATGGGCGATGGCTTTTTCACCCCATTCGATCGGGTCGCCGGAGTCATGCCGTAATCCCTGATAGCGCCGGGCGAATTGCCGGTCGAAGTCGCGCAGGAAAGCGTCCATGGTGATGCAGTCGGTCAGCGCGATACCGAGCTGCTCCGGATATTCCTGCAGCCAGGCGTCCAGCGCGGCCCGTTGACTGTTGGCCAGCGTCGGGCTGATCTGCTGATGAGCCTGGAACCATTCGTGCGCCTGGGTACCGACCGGCGTCAGTTGCAGGCGTCGCGCCAGATCGTAGTTGCTGGTGCCGATCAGATAAGGGAACTCCGCCTTGAGAGTCCGCACGATCTGGTGCTGAACCTCACGAGAGAAACGACGGCGGGTGCCGAAATCCATCAGTCTGAAACGGCTGAGGTCGGTATCGGCGCTGTGCTGGCGAAAACGCGCCAGCGTGTCGTGCAACTGGCTGAGCGCGGCGGCGACGTGCTCGCCGGGCGTGCGGGCGCGGTGCACCACTTCACTGATGACCGCCAGCAGCGGCACTTCCCACAGAATCACTTCGCGCCACGGCCCGGTGATACGAATATCCAGCTTGCCCTGATGATTGCTGACGCGGATTTGCGCCGGATTAAAGCGGAAGGTTTTCAGCCAGTCGAGATAGTCGGTTTTGAAAAACGGCAGGGAAGCGAGGTAGGCGTACTCATCGTCATGCAGCGACAGTTGGCTCATGGCCTCTACCTGCGCCCGGATCTCATCGGCATAGCACCCTAACAACTCATCGCCGCGGCAGCGAAATTCAGCGGCCACATGCACATCATGATAGTGATGGTAGACCGCTTGCTGCATATGCAGTTTATAGGCGTCGGTATCCAGCAATGAGGTCAGTATCGGGGCAGTGTGTAAAGTCATAATGCGTTACCGCATCCTCGTTTAATACAATTTACAAGCTAATGCAAGTGACTGTCTTGGTCATCGACAGCGAGAGCCAACTGTCTGTTCAATTGGGCTTATCACATCATATTGGGCGGATGAAGGCGAGATTCAATCGTGCGATTGTGACAAAAAAGTATCTGTTTTTACCGCCTATTTAACATGAGTGGTTGAATTATAATGTTTTTTATACTAAACAAAATTACCGGGAAAATCGACTTACCGTCACGACAGCATATGAAAAGCAGGAAAGTTTGCATTCCGACAGTCACTCCCCTTTAATAGACGTAACAGCCTGTTGAATAACGGAACTGCGTACAAAGTAGACGGGATCAGGCACGTAAGCAGGCGATAATGCGGTTTCCCGCTTACCGGCGGATAAATGCCGGCGCAGGGAGGCTGTTTACCCCTGTTTACTGTGTGAATACATAAAAGACGGCGATTATTGCCCGACTGCGCGGGTTCTTCGTAGCCGGTAGCATTCGGTGTGTTAACCGCGTTTTTGTTCTTCTATATATAAGGAAGAACGAATGCGCAGCCAGGGCATCCTGCGCCGTCATCATTACTGCTGTCATTAAGGTAATCAGTCATGAGTCAACAACCACAAGTCAAATACCGGCACGATTACCGCGCGCCGGACTATACCATTACCGACATCGCGCTGGATTTTGACCTGCACCCGGAACAGACCCGGGTGGTAGCCGTCAGCCAGGTAGTGCTGCAAGGAGAGCAGGGCGCAGCGCTGAAACTGGATGGTGAAGGACTGAAATTACTGAGCGTGCAGGTCGATGGTCAGGACTGGCAGGCGCACCGTTTGCTGGAAGGCGGCCTGGAACTGACCGGGTTGCCGGAGAAATTCACGCTGCGGATTGAAACGGAAATCAGCCCGGCGACCAACAGCGCGCTGGAAGGGTTGTATCAGTCAGGCGAAGCGCTGTGCACCCAATGCGAAGCGGAAGGATTCCGCCACATCACCTATTATCTGGACCGCCCGGATGTATTGGCGCGTTTCACCACCCGTATTACCGCCGATAAGGCGCGCTACCCGTACCTGCTCTCCAACGGTAACCGTGTGGCGCAGGGTGAACAGGGCGAAGGCCGCCACTGGGTGGAATGGCAAGATCCGTTCCCGAAACCCTGCTACCTGTTTGCGCTGGTGGCCGGCGATTTTGATGTGCTGCGCGACAGTTTCATCACCCGTTCCGGTCGAGAAGTGGCGCTGGAGCTGTTCGTGGATCGCGGCAATCTCGACCGCGCCGACTGGGCGATGACCTCGCTGAAGAACGCCATGAAGTGGGATGAAACCCGCTTTGGCCTGGAATACGACCTCGACATTTATATGATCGTGGCGGTGGATTTCTTCAACATGGGGGCGATGGAGAACAAGGGGCTGAACATTTTCAACTCCAAGTTTGTGCTGGCCAAGGCTGAAACCGCCACCGACAAGGATTACCTCGGTATCGAAGCGGTGATCGCCCATGAATATTTCCACAACTGGACCGGTAACCGCGTGACCTGCCGCGACTGGTTCCAACTGAGCCTGAAAGAAGGGCTGACGGTGTTCCGCGACCAGGAGTTCAGCTCCGACGTCGGCTCCCGCCCGGCCAATCGTATCGACAACGTGCGCGTCATGCGCGGCGCACAGTTCGCCGAAGACGCTAGCCCGATGTCCCACCCGATTCGTCCGGATCAGGTTATCGAGATGAATAACTTCTACACCCTGACGGTTTATGAAAAAGGGTCGGAAGTGATTCGTATGATGCACACGCTGCTGGGTGAAGAGAAATTCCAGGCGGGAATGCGACTGTATTTTGATCGTCATGACGGCAGCGCCGCCACCTGTGACGATTTTGTGCAGGCGATGGAGGACGCGTCCAGCGTCGATCTGTCCCAGTTCCGCCGCTGGTACAGCCAGTCCGGCACGCCGGTGGTGACGGTACGCGACGATTACGACGCCGCCACCCGTCAGTACCGCCTGCACGTCAGCCAGACGACGCCGGTCGGCGCCGATAAGCAACCCAAGCTGCCGCTGCATATCCCGCTGGATGTGGAATTGTACGATACCGAAGGGCTGGTGATCTCGCTGCGTCAGAAAGGGCAGAAGCTGGGTTCGGTGCTGAACGTGACCGAAGCGGAACAGACGTTCGTGTTTGACGATGTCCCCTGCCAGCCGGTGCCGTCGCTGCTGCGCGAATTCTCCGCGCCGGTAAAACTGAACTACCCCTGGAGCGATGAGCAACTGACGTTCCTGATGCGTCACGCCAGCAATGCGTTTTCCCGCTGGGACGCGGCTCAGAGTCTGCTGGCCAACTACATCCGCCTGAACGTGGCGCGTTATCAGCAGAAACAGCCGTTGTCGCTGCCGATGCACGTGGTGGATGCGTTCCGCGGCGTGCTGCTGGATGACCAACTGGATCCGATGCTGGCGTCTCAGATCCTGTCGCTGCCGAGCGAAAACGAAATGGCCGAACTGCTTGACGTCATCGATCCGGACGCTATCGCCGCGGTGCGTCAGTCGCTGGTGCAAACGCTGGCGCAGGAAATGGCGGATGAACTGCTGGCGGTATATCGCGCCAACAAACTGGCGTCCTACCGCGTTGATCAGCAGGATATGGGCAAACGTGCGCTGCGCAATGTGTGCCTGAGCTATCTGGCGTTTGCCGATCGCTCCCAGGCGGACGCGCTGGCGGCGGCGCAGTTTACCGATGCCGACAACATGACCGATTCGCTGGCGGCGATGGCGGCGGCTGTCGCTGCGCAACTGCCGAGCCGGGATACGCTGCTGGCGGCCTTTGACGAGCGCTGGCATCAGGATGGTCTGGTGATGGACAAATGGTTCGTCCTGCAGGCCAGCAGCCCGGCCAGCGACGTGTTGAACCGGGTGCGTGAATTGCTCAACCACCGTTCCTTCAGCCTGAACAACCCCAACCGTCTGCGTTCGCTGGTCGGCTCGTTCTGTGCGGGCAACCCGTCGGCGTTCCACGCGGTAGACGGCAGCGGCTATCAGTTCCTGACGGAGATGCTCAGCGATCTGAACACCCGCAACCCGCAGGTGGCTTCCCGCCTGATTGAACCGCTGATTCGCTTCAAGCGTTACGACAGCAACCGTCAGGCGCTGATGCGTCAGGCGCTGGAAACGCTGAAAGGGCTGGAAAACCTGTCCGGCGATCTGTTCGAGAAGATAACGAAAGCGCTGGGGGCGTAAGCGCAACCAAAATAATATCAGTGTATTATTGATATTATGGCAATAATAAAGAACCACCGCTGTCGACAGTCGGTGGTTTTTTTATACCTGGAATGGGGAACATATATCAGGCATGCGCCTGCGATCGGTGCGGTGCATCGCGGGACACGGTTGGCGTCAAAATCCGCTCCAGCACCTGCGCTTCCAGTTCGGCCAGCCGGGCGGAGCCGCGGCGACGCGGTCGCGGCAGGTCAATCGCCACATCCAGCCCGACCCGGCCTTCTTCGATCAGGATCACCCGGTCGGCCAGCGCGACGGCTTCGCTGACGTCGTGGGTCACCAGCAGTACGGTAAATCCCTGTTGCAGCCATAGGGATTCGATCAGCCCCTGCATTTCGATACGCGTCAGCGCGTCCAGCGCGCCAAGCGGTTCATCCAGCAATAACAGACCGGGACGATGGATCAGCGCGCGCGCCAGCGCCACCCGTTGTTTTTGCCCGCCGGACAGCGCGGCCGGCCAGTCGGCGGCCCGTGATGACAGCCCGACCGCGTCCAGCGCCTGATGCGCAGCCGTGCGCCATTCGCCGCGCAATCCCAGTCCGACGTTGTCGAGCACCCGCTTCCAGGGCAACAACCGTGCTTCCTGAAACATCAGCCGGATATCGTCGCGCGCCTGATGCAGCGGGGCGCGGCCGGCCAGCAATTCCCCGCCGCTGGCGTGCTCCAGACCAGCCAGCAGGCGCAGCAGGGTGCTCTTACCGCAGCCGCTGCGGCCGACTACGGCGACGAACTGACCGGCCGGAATGTGCAGGTGTACGTCATGCAGAATAGTGCGCTGACCATAGCGCTTGGTGACGCCGTTGATCAGCAACGGGGTGCCGGCGTTAAGGCGGGCCGGCGCAGCGGTATTGAGCGCAGTGGTGTCGAGAGTCATGCGTGTTCCTCCGTTAATTGCCAACTGGGGTGCCAACGCAGCCAGATGCGTTCCAGCGTCAGGGCGATGACGTCAGCCAGCTTGCCCAGCAGGGCGTACAGAATGATCGCCACCACCACCACATCGGTTTGCAGAAATTCGCGGGCGTTCATCGCCAGATAGCCGATGCCGGAACTGGCGGAGATGGTTTCCGCTACGATCAGCGTCAGCCACATCAAGCCGAGCGAGAAACGCACGCCGACCATGATCGAGGGCAGCGCGCCGGGCAGCAGCACCTCGCGGAACAGCCGGAAGCCGGACAGGCCGTAACTGCGCGACATTTCCAGCAGGCCGCTGTCGATATTGCGGATGCCGTGATAGGTGTTGAGGTAGACAGGGAACAGGGTGCCGAGCGCCACCAGAAAGATCTTGGCGCTCTCTTCAATGCCGAACCACAGAATCACCAGTGGGATCAATGCCAGATGCGGCACGTTGCGCAGCATCTGCACCGAGGTGTCCAGCAGGCGCTCGCCGGTGCGGGACAGCCCGGTAATAAAGCCAAGCGCCAGCCCCAGCGCACCGCCGATGGCAAACCCGATCAGCGCACGCCAGGTACTGATACTGAGGTGCTGCCACAGTTCACCGCTGCGGGTCAGCCGCCAGAAGGTCACGGCAATCGCTTCCGGCGAAGGCAGGATCCGGGTGGAGAGCCAGCCGACGCTGGACGCGAGCTGCCAGACCGCCACCAGCAGCAGCGGCAGCAGCCAGGGCGTCAGGCGTTCGGTAATAAGCGTCAGTGTCTTGCGCATGCGGCCGCCCTCAGCTCTGCGCCGCTTTCAGCAGCGGGACAAACTCGTTGCCGACGATTTCGCCTTGCGAACGCAGAGGCTGCGGTTGCGGCACTTCCGGTACCGCCACATCCAGATGTGGAAACAGCAGTTCGCCCACTTTGTAGGCTTCCTCCAGATGCGGATAGCCGGACAGAACAAACGTATCGATGCCCAGATCGGCGTATTCCTGAATGCGTTGCGCCACGGTTTGCGGGTCGCCCACCAGTGCGGTGCCAGCACCGCCGCGCACCAGACCGATGCCGGCCCACAGGTTGGGGCTGATCTCCAGCTTGTCGCGGCGACCGCCGTGCAGCGCCACCATGCGTTGCTGGCCCACCGAGTCAAAACGTTTCAGCGATGCCTGCGCCTGAGCGATGGTGTCGTCGTCCAGCCGGGAGATCAGGCGGTTGGCGGCCTGCCAGGCCTCTTCATTGGTTTCGCGCACAATGACGTGCAGGCGGATGCCGAAACGTACGCTGCGCCCTTGTGCGGCGGCTTTGGCCCGTACGCTATCCAGCTTTTCTTTTACCTGCGCCGGCGGCTCGCCCCAGGTGAGGTAGAGTTCTACCTGTTCGGCGGCCAGATCCAGCGCCGCGTCGGATGAACCGCCGAAGTAGAGCGGCGGACGCGGCTGTTGTACCGGCGGGTAGTGCAGCTTGGCGCCTTTCACCTGAATGTGCTTGCCGTCGTAATCGACGGTTTCGCCTTCCAGCACCCGCCGCCAGATACGGGTAAATTCGGCGGACGCTTCATAGCGTGCTTCATGATCGAGAAACAGCCCTTCGGCGGCCAGTTCGTCCGGGTCGCCGCCGGTCACCAGATTAAACAGCGCCCGGCCGTTGGACAGCCGATCCAGCGTGGCGGCCTGACGGGCGGCCAGCGTGGGCGAGATGATCCCGGGGCGTAGCGCCACCAGAAAACGCAGACGCTGGGTGACCGGGATCAGCGATGACGCCACCAGCCAGGAGTCTTCGCAGGAACGGCCGGTAGGGATCAGCACGCCGCCGAAACCCAGTCGGTCCGCCGCTTGCGCGATCTGTTGCAGGTAACCGTAATCAACCGGGCGAGCGTTTTCGCCTTTGCCAAAGTAGTGCCCATCGCCGTGAGTGGGCAGGAACCAGAAAATATTCAGACTCATTGTCATCGTCTCCATGAAATCAGGCAGGATTAGTGTGCTGCCGGGGCGCGCCAGATGCGGCTGGCGACATCCAGCCTGGTGGGAATCAGGCGGTTTTCGTAAAACAGGTCGGCGGTGTGCTGCTGCGCTTGCAGAGTGCGTTCATCCACCGGTTTGATCACCGTCACCGGACGATGATCGAAATAGGTGCTGATAACCGCTTCCGGCAACCCCATGGCGTTGGCCAGCAACGTAACGCTTTGCGAACGCTGGCTGATGGTCAGGGCGTCGGCCTGGGTCAGCGTATTGAGTAACTGTTGCAGGAAAGCGCCGTGTTGTTCGGCATAACGGCGGGACGCCAGGTAAAACGAACCGGTCAGATTCAGGTCGGTACCGTCGGCCAGTACCCGCACGCCGCCTTGCAGCAGCGCGGCGGAATAGTAGGGATCCCAGATGGTCCAGGCATCAACGTTACCCTGCTGGAATGCGGCGCGAGCGTCGGCCGGCGTCAGGTAGGTCGGCTGAATATCGGCGAATGTCAGCCCTGCTTTCTGCAGATTGCGCAGCAGCAGGTTGTGGGAACTGGATCCTTTCTGGAACGCCACCTTGCGGCCTTTCAGGTCGGCGACGGTTTTGATCGGGCTGTCGCTCTTGACCAGAATCACTTCGGCTTTAGGTTTGGGCGGTTCGACACCGATGTAGACCAGATCGGCGCCGGCGGCCTGTGCGAAGAGCGGCGGGATATCGCCGGTACTGCCGACATCGATGCTGCCGATGTTCAGCGCTTCCAGCATTTGCGGCCCGGCTGGAAATTCAATCCAGCTGATTTTGGTGTGCGGGAACTGTTTTTCCAGCAACTGATGGGTCTTAGCCAGCACCAGGCTGACCGAACCTTTCTGAAAACCGATACGCAACTGTTCAGGGTCGCTGGCCGCGTGGGCGAGAGCGGACACGCCGAGCGCGCCAGAGAACAGCAGTGTCAGGGCGGCTTGTTTAATCCGGGACAACATAGCATTTCTTTCCTTATATAAAGCAGCCGGTCAGGCGCTCTGACGCAAGGGTTCGGGCTGACGGCGAATCAATGCCTGAAAGAAGATATTCAGGGCGTCTTGCAGACGGGCTTCCAGCGCATCGCTGAAGATCGGGGTTCGGTCGTAGTGGCTGATCTGGCTGTCATCTGCGAACACGCCCTGCAGAATTTCCTGTGCTTTCAGCGCGTTCAGCACCGGTTTAAGGCTGTAATCCACAGCCAGCATGTGGGCGACGGAGCCGGCGGTGGACAGCGGCAGCACCACTTTGTGTTCCAGCGCTCGCTCCGGCAACACGTCCAGCAGCGCTTTCAGGCCGCCGGAAAACGACGCTTTGTAAATCGGGGTGGCGATCAGCAGGCCGTCGGCGCTGGCGAGTTGTTCATTCAGGGTTTGCAGCGCTGGGCTGTCGAAACGGGCATTGAGCAGGTCTTCCGGCGGAAAGTTGTGCAGGTGCCACGGCAACACCTCGGCGCCTTTGGCTTCCAGCCATTTTCCGGCGTGATGCAATAAAGCGGTTGAACGGGAAGGGTAACGCGGGCTACCTGCCAGTGTTATAACGCGCATGGTGACTCCTTATATACCCGTCATACTTCAAGTTGCCGATGCGTTGGCTTTATTACTCGGCCCATCCCTGGGCCTCGCCCCTTGCGGGGCCGCAGCACGCTGCGTCGCCGGCTTTCTGCAACTCGAACTATCTAGGGTATAACCAATAATTATCAATTATCACGATTTAATAACAGTTTGGTCAGTCTGGCAGACGCGGCGGCGGTTCGAAAAATGATTTATTGTGGAATGGAAAGTGAAAAAACGAATAAAAAATCCGCAATGCGCGGCGTATAAAGGAAAACGATTGCGTCGTCGCGGCGTTTTTTGGCCCAGGTCAATTCCCTTTCGCCTGACGATGGACGATAATACGCCCCCGGTTTGTAACCGGGAATCCAGGAGAAGTCATGTATCCCCTCATTCGTAAAGCGTTATTCCAGCTCGACCCTGAACAGGCGCACGAGTTTACCCTGCATCAGCTGCGCCGCATTACCCACACTCCGTTTGAATGGTTGGTTCGCCAGTCGGTTCCCACCAAGCCGGTGACCTGCATGGGGCTGTCGTTCCGCAATCCGCTGGGGCTGGCCGCCGGGCTGGATAAGGACGGCGAGTGTATCGATGCGCTCGGCGCCATGGGGTTCGGCTTTATTGAAGTCGGCACCGTTACGCCGCGCCCGCAGCCGGGCAATGACAAGCCGCGTTTGTTCCGGGTGGTGGAAGCCGAAGGGCTGATCAACCGCATGGGCTTCAACAATCGCGGGGTGGATAATCTGGTGGAGAATGTCAAACAGTCGCGTTTTGGCGGCGTGCTTGGCATCAATATCGGCAAGAATAAAGACACGCCGGTGGAACAGGGAAAAGACGATTACCTGATTTGTATGGATAAGGTCTATTCCCATGCCGGTTATATTGCCATCAATATTTCCTCTCCCAATACGCCGGGATTACGCACGCTGCAATATGGCGATGCGCTGGATGATTTGTTACAGGCTGTAAAAAATAAACAGGCTGAGCTGCACGCCCATTATCAGAAATATGTGCCGGTCGCGGTAAAAATTGCGCCGGATCTTTCTGAAGAAGAATTGATCCAAATTGCCGACAGTCTGGTGCGCCATAATATCGATGGCGTGATCGCCACCAATACGACGTTGGATCGTCAATTGATCCAGGGGCTGAATCATTGCGGGCAAACCGGTGGATTAAGCGGGCGTCCATTGCAGTCGCGCAGCACCGAAGTGATTCGTCGTCTGTCGCAGGAATTGCAGGGGCGGTTGCCGATTATTGGCGTAGGCGGAATTGATTCGGTGGTCGCCGCCAGAGAAAAATTAGCTGCCGGGGCGACGCTGGTTCAGATTTATAGCGGATTTATTTATCGCGGACCGCGTCTGATTAAAGATATTGTTACCCATATCTGATTTTTTCATTCCTGCTATACGGCGTGGGGGTTTATTTCTCCTCCGCGCTGGTCTATATTTTCTTCGTTTGTGCAAAAATACAGCATCACATGCCTGATGGGTTATTTTTAACGCGGTCGCACCCGACGAATGGCGTAATACCCTAAATAATTCGAGTTGCAGGAAGGCGGCAAGTGAGTAAATCCCGATGAGCTTACTCAGGTAAGTGATTCGGGTGAACGAACGCAGCCAACACACCTGCAACTTGAAGTATGACGGGAATACCCTAAATAATTCGAGTTGCAGGTATGTTGGTTGCGCTAATTCATTCCGGTTGCTTATTGATGTGGTGGCCGATTATTCATCCGGGCCTGTTTTCCGGTACTTTGGCATCAGCAAGGCATAACTGAAGGTAATACGATGAAATTAATCCCTGACGATAGCTGGCGCTGGTATTTCGATACCGAACAGGCGCGCCTGATGCTCGACTTGGCTAACGGCGTGGTATTCCGTTCCCGTTTTTCTTCCTCAATGCTGACGCCGGATGCCTTTATGCCGAGCGTGTTCTGCGTGGAGGATGCCGCGCTGTTTTTCACCTATCAGGAGAAATGCCAGGCGCTGGCGTTGTCCGCCGAAGCCCGGGCTGAGCTGGTGCTGAATGCGCTGGTGGCTAACCGTTTCCTGAAACCGATGATGCCGAAAAGCTGGCACTTTGTGGCTCAGGGCGCGGTCGCATCATCACCGCAAACCGGCGATCAGGTTAGCGTGCAGTTGAATGAACGCCCGGAGGCGGCGAATTTTATGGTGGTGGAAGCCGGGGATAAAGCCAGCCTGTGCGTGCTGGCGCAGGAGCAGTTGGCAATCAGCGGCAAGACCATGCAACTGGGCGACGCCATCAAAATCATGCATGACCGTCTGCGCCCTGTTGCGGATAAGAACGACGAAACATCGCCGCATTACGCTTTCGCCGGCTAAGAACCTATCTCAATCGGGCTTTTTACCGTCACTCATTCATCGCATTACTGGCGGCTGTCAGGCTAACTGGATATCTCCTGCCGGAATGCAACTGCACGCCAGAATCGTCCCGTCTTCGCCCAGCGCGCTGGCTTTCAGCGGCGACACTTCGCCATCGGTCAACGTCAGTCGACAGCAACCGCACAGCCCGGCCCGGCAGGAATAGGGCACGCGGATCCCCTGTTGTTCGAGCTGTTCCAGCAGGATTTGCTGATTGTTGCCGGTAAAGCGCTGACCCTGATACGCGATCTGCACCGCTTTGACGGCGCTGGCCTGCGGCGTCAAACTTTCAGTGGCGGCGCCCGCGCCATAAGGCCGCGGCGGTTTGGTGGCGAGGATCTCGACGCTGTCGCCGGCGCGAATGACGCCGCTGTTGCGGGCGATCAGATTCATGCCGAAATCTACGTCGCCGTTTTCCGCCGTACGGTATTGCTGCAGCGTCGTCAGCGGCTCGCCGGACGGATGACGGCGCCCGCGTTCGACGCTCACCGTGGTCAGGACGCAGCGGCTGCAGGGTTTGGTCACATCGAACACTACTTCGCCGACCCGCACGGTCTGCCAGCTGTCTTCGGCGTAAGCCTCGGCGCCGCTGACGATCAGATTAGGGCGGAACTGCTCGATGCGGATGCCTGCGCTGCAACGGCGGCGCAGATCGTCGAATGAGGCGTCGTTGATCAGCAGGAAAGGGTAGCCGTCGGCAAACCCCAGCGGAATATCCGGGCGGCGTTTGACGCGGCGCGACGGTTCCGGTCCTTGCCAGCGCAGTTGCACCGGACGCTGCAGATAATCGCTCAGCCAGCGGTTAACCGCTTCCGGCGCGATGCGGGCCTGAAAATGGTTGCCCCAGACTTCGGTCGGTGCGGTAGCGGGGGCGAAATCGTCAAAGCGCACCAGGCATGTCCGGCCGTCGGGCGCGGACAGGAAAACGCCATCGTGGGTCAGCGCCGGCGTGAACAGTACCAGTTGCGGAAACTGGCGGGCGGTAATGAAGGTGCCATCGGGCTCGGTGATCATGAAGATGCGGTCAAACGCCAGGCCGCTGGCGCTGGCCATCGCCTGCGACAACTGGATACCGCGCATGGATTTGACCGGGTGAACAAAAAGCCGACTTAACACGATCACGGTGAGGATTTCCTTGCTGACGTAAAGCGGCAACTTTATGACAAGCCGCCGGGATTAGCTATAATGCGCCTCAATTTTCTTTAAGGCTCCCGGTTTTCCTGAGGGCGCGTTTTTCCAGGGCGCTTTCTGGTTGGGGAGCGTTCTTTATTAAGCTAGTTCTTCATTAAGGTACTAGTTCTTCATTAAGGTAATAGTCGCGATATGAACTCTCTGTTTGCCAGCACGGCGCGTGGTCTGGAAGAATTGTTAAAAAGTGAACTTGAAGCGCTGGGCGCGCAGCATTGCACCGTGGTGCAGGGCGGGGTGCACTTTCAGGGAGACGATCGGCTGCTGTACCAAAGCCTGATGTGGAGCCGGCTGGCGTCGCGCATCCTGCTGCCGCTCAACGAGTTTAAAGTCTACAGCGATCTGGACCTGTATCTGGGCGTGCAGGCGGTGGACTGGAGCTCGGTATTCAGCGTCAACCACACTTTTGCGGTGCATTTCACCGGCACCAATGACGAGATTCGCAACAGTCAGTACGGTGCGCTCAAGGTCAAGGACGCGATTGTGGACAGCTTTAGCCGCAAAACCGGCCAGCGCCCGGACGTCGCCCGTCAGCAGCCCGATATCCGTATTAATGTGTTTCTGCAACGCGAGAAAGCCAGCGTGGCGCTGGACCTGAGCGGCGAGAGTCTGCATCTGCGCGGTTATCGCGAAATGGCCGGGCAGGCGCCGCTGAAGGAGAATCTGGCGGCGGCGATCGTGTTGCGATCCGGCTGGGAAGCCGGCACGCCGATGGTGGATCCGATGTGCGGCTCCGGCACGCTGCTGATTGAGGCGGCAATGATGGCGGCGGATCGCGCGCCCGGTTTGCACCGTCAGCACTGGGGTTTCCTGGCCTGGCAGCAGCATAACCCGACGCTGTGGAAAAGCATCACCACCGAGGCGCAGGAGCGCGCCCGGGCCGGCCTGCAAGCCACGTCTTCCCGGTTCTTTGGCTCCGATGTTGACCGCCGCATGGTGGACATCGCCAGCGCTAACGCGCGCCGCGCCGGGGTCAGTTCCCTGATTCGGTTTGAATCCGCCGACGCCACGCAACTGAAAAATCCGCTGCCGCAGGGGCCGACAGGTACGGTGGTCAGCAACCCGCCTTACGGCGAGCGTCTGGAGAGCGAGCCGGCGCTGATTGCGTTGCATAACCTGCTCGGCCGCAAAATGAAAAGCGAATTCGGCGGCTGGAAACTGTCGCTGTTTAGCGCCTCGCCGGAACTGCTCAGTTGCCTGCAACTGCGTGCCGATCGCCAGTTCAAGGCCAAAAACGGCCCGCTGGAGTGCGTACAGAAAAATTATCAACTGGCGGAAAAAGAAGACGGCGCTGAGAACACGGCGACGTTCGCCGAGGATTTCGCCAATCGTCTGCGTAAAAATCTGCGCAAGCTGGAGAAATGGGCCGCGCAGCAGGGGATCGAATGTTATCGCCTGTATGACGCCGACCTGCCGGAATATAACGTGGCGGTGGACCGTTACGGCGAGCGGGTGGTGATTCAGGAGTATGCGCCGCCGAAAAGCGTCGATGCCCAGAAAGCCCGCCAGCGGTTGTTTGATGTGATCAACGCCACCCTGAGCGTGCTGGGGTTGCCCGCCAGCCATCTGGTGCTGAAAACCCGCGAACGTCAAAAAGGCAATAGCCAGTACGAAAAACTGGCCGAGAAAGGCGAGTTTCTGCAGGTATCGGAATTCAACGCCAAACTGTGGGTCAACCTGACCGACTATCTGGACACCGGGCTGTTTCTCGATCACCGCATCGCCCGCCGCATGCTGGGCGAGATGAGCAACGGCAAGGATTTCCTCAACCTGTTCGCCTACACCGGCAGCGCCAGCGTGCACGCCGGGCTGGGCGGCGCGCGTTCCACCACCACGGTGGACATGTCGCGCACTTATCTGGAATGGGCGGAGAAAAACCTGCGCCTCAACGGCCTGACCGGTCGCCAGCACCGGCTGCTCCACGCTGATTGTCTGGCGTGGATGCGCGAGACTCGTGAACAGTTTGACCTGATTTTTATCGACCCGCCGACCTTCTCCAACTCCAAGCGGATGGACGAGTCGTTCGATGTGCAGCGTGACCACCTGATGCTGATGACTCAGCTCAAACGTATGCTGCGCCCCCGCGGCACCATTCTATTTTCCAACAACAAACGCGGATTCCAGATGGATCTGGCCGGACTGGCCGCGCTGGGACTGGAGGCGAAGGAAATTACCGGACAAACCTTGTCGCAGGATTTCGCCCGTAACCGTCAGATTCACAACTGCTGGCTGCTGAAACACGCCGGCGAGGAAAAATAACTACTATGTCATTGATCAACTTATCCGGCGCCTGGCTGTCGTTCAGCGATGCGCCGCTGTTGGACAACACCGAACTGCATATTGAAGACAACGAGCGCGTGTGTCTGGTTGGGCGCAACGGCGCCGGCAAATCTACGTTGCTGAAAATTCTGGCGAAGGAAATACCGCTGGATGACGGCCGGCTGGTGTACGAGCAGGACCTGATTGTGGCGCGTTTGCAGCAGGACCCGCCGCGCGATGTGGCCGGCACGGTGTTCGATTTCGTGGCCGAAGGCGTGGCGGCGCAGGCCGAGTACCTGAAAGCCTACCATGTCGCGTTGCGGTTGGTGGGGGAAGACCCCAGCGAGAAAAACCTGAACCAACTGGCGAAGATCCAGGAAGTGCTGGACCATCAGGGGTTGTGGAAGCTGGAAGACCGCATCAACGAGGTGCTGGAGCAACTGGGGCTATCGGCGGACACGCCGCTGTCGGCGCTGTCCGGCGGCTGGCTGCGTAAAGCGGCGCTGGGGCGTGCGCTGGTCAGCGCGCCGCGGGTGCTGTTGCTGGATGAACCCACCAACCACCTGGATATCGATACCATCGACTGGCTGGAAGGCTTCCTCAAGACGTTTTCCGGCAGCATCGTGTTCATTTCCCACGACCGTTCGTTTATCCGCAATATGGCGACCCGCATTGTCGATCTGGATCGCGGCAAGATGGTGTCCTGGCCGGGCGATTACGACAATTACCTGCTGGGTAAAGAAGAGGCGCTGCGGGTGGAAGAACTGCAGAATGCCGAATTCGACCGCAAGCTGGCGCAGGAAGAGGTGTGGATCCGTCAGGGCATCAAGGCCCGTCGTACCCGTAATGAAGGCCGCGTGCGGGCGCTCAAGGCGATGCGTCAGGAACGCGCCGAGCGCCGCGAAGTGATGGGCAGCGCCAAAATGCAGGTGGAAGAAGCGGCCCGCTCCGGCAAGATCGTCTTTGAACTGGAAGATGTTCATTATCAGGTGGACGGTAAGACGCTGGCGTCCGGTTTTTCCGCTCAGGTGCAGCGCGGCGATAAAATCGCGCTGGTCGGGCCGAACGGTTGCGGCAAGACCACGCTGCTGAAACTGATGCTGGGGCAACTGGCGCCGACGTCGGGACGCATTCACTGCGGCACCAAGCTGGAAGTGGCGTATTTCGATCAGCATCGCGCCGAGTTGGACCCGGAAAGAACGGTGATGGACAACCTCGCCGAAGGCAAGCAAGAGGTGATGGTCAACGGTCGTCCGCGCCATGTGCTGGGTTATCTGCAGGACTTCCTGTTTCACCCGAAACGCGCCATGACGCCGGTTAAAGCGCTGTCCGGCGGGGAACGCAACCGTCTGCTGCTGGCCCGGCTGTTCCTGAAACCCAGCAACCTGCTGATTCTCGACGAACCGACTAACGATCTGGACGTGGAAACGTTGGAACTGCTGGAAGAGTTGCTGGAAAGTTATCAGGGCACGGTGCTGCTGGTGAGCCATGACCGTCAATTCGTCGACAACTCGGTGACCGAGTGCTGGATTTTTGAAGGGAATGGTCTGATTGGCCGCTATGTCGGCGGCTATTATGATGCTCAGCAACAGCGTGCCTCCGCCGCGCCGCTGCGAACGTCAGCATCGGTAAAAAGCGCGCCGCAGAAAGAAAACCGCAGCAGTGAGAACGTGCAGAGCGCGCCGGCCGCACAGCCAGCTAAACGCGGCGGCGGTAAGCTCAGTTATAACCAGCAGCGTGAACTGGAACAGTTGCCGCAACGTATTGAAGTGCTTGAGGCGGAAATCGAAAACCTGCAACAGCAGATGAACGATCCGGCGTTCTTTTCCCGGTCGCACGATGAAACCCAGCCGGTGCTGACGGCGCTGGCTGAAGCGGAGCAGCAACTGGAAACCTGCTTTGAGCGTTGGGAAACGCTCGAAGCCCAGAAGAATGGCTAAGATATCGCCGGCGTTGACGGGGAGTGGGAATTCCCTGACCTAAACGCGACGCTGAGGCGAGCGCCTGTGTCGGTTGAACCGTCAAACGGGCATCATTAACCATGATTTCGAGGCCAGGGCGGGGCGGCGGTTGCGCCTTTTCCTGGCCTGCGATCGTAGTGGTTGCAAGGAAGCGGTGGTTGTGAAGAAACACGCTGGCTTATCTCGCATGTTATCGTGCCTGTGCCGCCATAAATCCAGTATCGACAACATCGCGATTTTTCGTATCAGCCATGCCACCGGAGGCGGCGAATGTGTGTTCATCACCATCACTATGACCGGCATATGCTGTGTCCGCACTGTGACTTGCTGGTAGAGCTGCCGACGTTGCATGATGGGCAGCGCGCGGTGTGTCCACGTTGTAAAACCTCGTTGTCCAGCCGTCAGCGTGAGCCGCGGTGGCGGCCGACCAGCTTTGCGTTTAGCGCGCTGATCATGCTGCTGCTGTCCATGCTATTTCCCTTTGTCTCGATGAGCGTCGCCGGTATTCGCAGCGAAATCACCCTGCTGGAAATCCCGCGGGTGATGGTGGCGGAAAACTATGCCAGCATGGCGACGCTGTTTCTGCTGTTTGCTCAACTGGTGCCGGCCTGTTCCATGGCGGTGATTCTGCTGCTGTGCCTGCGCGTGCCGTTGCCTGATACGGTGCGGCGTCTGTTCACCAAGACGCTGTTCCAACTGAAAAGCTGGGGCATGGCGGAGATCTTTCTGGCGGGCGTGTTGGTCAGTTTTGTAAAACTGATGTCGTATGGCGATATCGGCATCGGCGCCAGTTTCGTTCCCTATATCGTTTTTTGCCTGTTGCAGTTGCTGGCGTTCCAGAGCCTCGATCGCCGCTGGCTGTGGGATGACGTCGCGCCGCCGCCGCCGATGCCGGCAGGGCTGGAAACCGGCCGCAGCGGGCTGGATCAAGGCGTGCGCGCCTGCACCTGCTGTAGCGCTATTCTGCCCGCCGATGAGGTTCGCTGTCCGCGCTGCCATACGCACGGCCATGCCCGGCGGCGTCACAGCCTGCAATGGACGCTGGCGCTGCTGCTGACGTCGGTGCTGCTGTACGTACCCGCCAACGTGATGCCGATTATGGTTACCGAAGCGCTGGGTCATAGCATTACCTCGACGATCATGTCCGGCGTGATCCTGCTGTGGGATTCCGGTTCGTGGCCGGTGGCGCTGGTGATTTTCATCGCCAGCATCATGGTGCCGACGCTGAAAATGCTGGCGATGGGCTGGCTGTGCTGGTGCGCCTACGGCTCACGCCGTTACGATACTGAGCGGCTGCATCTGGTGTATGAGGTCGTGGAGTTTGTCGGCCGCTGGTCCATGATCGATGTCTTTGTCATCGCCGTGTTGTCGGCGATGGTGCGTATGGGCCGACTGATGAGCATTTATCCGGCCATCGGCGCGGTGTTGTTTGCCACCGTGGTCATACTGACCATGATTGCTGCGATGACCTTTGACCCCCGCCTGTTGTGGGATCGGCATCACGTGCAAGGAGAGGAGCGTTCCGTTGACGAAAACTAATCAAGGCATGGCGCAGATCGAAAGCATCAAACGCTGGTCGCCGGTATGGATTGTACCGATTGTGACCGTGCTGATTGGCGCCTGGATTCTGTTTTATCACGTGAGTCATCAGGGGCCGGAAATCACGCTGACCACCAGTAACGCCGAAGGGATCGAGGCGGGAAAAACGGCGATCAAGAGCCGCAGCGTGAACGTGGGAGTGGTAGAAAGCGTGATGCTGAGCGAAGACCTGCATCAGGTGGAAATCAAGGCGCGTCTTAACGACGGCATGGATAAACTGCTGAGCAAGGATTCGGCGTTCTGGGTGGTGAAACCGCAGATCGGCCGCGAAGGCGTTTCCGGGCTGGGGACGCTGTTGTCCGGTTCCTTCATCGAGCTTCAGCCGGGGTCCAGCAAGGAGGACAGCCGTGCTTTCAAACTGCTGGATTCGCCGCCGCTGGCGTCGCCTGACGCCAAAGGGATTCGCATCGTCCTGAATAGCGATCAGTCCGGGCAGTTGACCGCCGGCGATCCGGTGTTGTTCCGCGGCTACCGGGTCGGCTCGGTGGAAACCAGCCATTTTGATCCTACGGCCAGAAAGATGCAGTACCAGCTGTTTGTCGCCGCGCCCTATGACCAACTGGTAACGGCGAATGTCCGTTTCTGGAAAGACAGCGGCGTGGCGCTGAATTTGTCCGCGCAGGGGATGCGGGTGGAAATGGGGTCGCTCAGCACCTTGCTAAGCGGCGGCGTCAGCTTTGATGTGCCCACTGGTTGGGAGAAGGGCAATCAGTCCCATGAGCGCGACGAATTCCAGCTGTTTGACAACCAGAACAGCATTCAGGACTCGCTGTATACCGAGTACAAAGAATACCTGCTGTTTTTCGATGAGTCGGTACGCGGTCTGCAAGCGGGCGCGCCGGTCGAATTCCGCGGCATCCGGCTGGGAACCGTCGCCGAAGTGCCGTTCTTCCCGCGCAGTCTGCCGCAAAGTTTCGACAGCGACTACCGCATCCCGGTGCTGGTGCGCATCGAGCCGGGCCGGCTGAAACAAGGGCTGCGCGACCAGATCAATCTGGAACAGGAACTGAGCAAGGGCGCCGTATCTGGTCTGCGGGCGTCGATGAAAACCGCCAATCTTCTGACCGGCGCGCTGTACGTGGATCTGGATTTTTATCCGCAGCAGAAAGGCCGCGTGACGTCGCTGGCCTCGATGGAGGGGTATCCGGTGTTGCCGACGGTCAACGGCGGCCTGACGCAGATCCAGCAGAAGCTGATGTCGGTGCTGGATAAAATCAATAACCTGCCGCTCAACCCGATGGTGGAGCAGGCGACGAAGACGCTGGCGGAAAGCCAATCCACCCTGCGCGAACTGCAGAAAACGCTGGCGTCGCTCAACAAGCTTACCAACAGCGAGGCGATGCAGCAGTTGCCGGAGGACTTGCAGCGTACGCTGCGCGAACTGAACCGCAGCCTGCAGGGCGTACAGCCCGGTTCGCCGGCGTATAACCGTATGGTGGGCGATATGCAGCGGCTGGATCAGACGCTGCGTGAATTGCAGCCGTTGCTGCGTACCCTGAACGACAAGAGTAATGCTCTGATCTTCGAGGCACCCGGTGCCCGTGATCCACAACCGAAGAAGGCGAAACCATGATGAAACGATGGCCGTTGTGGCTGGTGTTGTTGCTGGGCGCCTGTAGCAGCCCGCAGAAAGTCTATTATCAACTGCCTGCCGCCACGCAGAGCACCAGCCTCTCGGTTGCGTCGACCGAAGGGCGCCAGCTGTGGGTGGCCCCGGTCACTCTGGTGGATTCGCTGGCTGGGAACGGCATCGTGTTCCAGACTTCGGCGGTGCGTTACACCATCGCGACCAATAATCTGTGGGCCAGCCCGCTGGACCAGCAGTTGCAGCAGGCGCTGGTGGCGTCGTTGCGTAACGGCCTGCCGGGCTGGCATGTCGCCGCCACCGGCGCCGCCAGCGATAGCGCCTCCAGTTTGCAGGTCAATGTGACGGCGTTCCAGGGGCGGTTTGACGGCAAGGCGGTGATTCGCGGCGAGTGGGTGCTGCAGGGGAGTAAACGTGTCGTCACCCAGCCGTTCAACATCGAAGTGCCGCAGGCCGAAGACGGTTATGACGCGCTGATCGGCGCGCTTGGCAAGGGCTGGCAGCAGGTGGCGGAGCAGGTGCGCCAGCGCCTGCAGGCTGGCGCCTGATACCCACCCGACGTGGATACCGGGCTGCCTTATATACCGAGATGAATTGAGTTATAGCAAATACCTCTGGATCCCGTTTTTGTGATCGCGATCGGGTTCCAGGGGTTTTGTTTTTGTCTCAGCCTGTTAGGCCAAAATGTGGCTTTGTCTCACAGAAAATTCTTTATTCTGGTTCACAAATATGACAATGGCGTGAATTTTGCGCCTTGATCTTCGCCTCCCGAATGGCTATTCATAGGGTGTGGTTGCACGAAAAGTAACCACTGTTTTCTTTCCACCAGAGTCGAAATGAGGGAAACAAGGCATGAAGAGACAGAAAAGAGATCGTCTGGCACGGGCGCATTCACGGGGCTACCAGGCTGGTATCGTTGGCCGGTCCAAGGAGCTCTGTCCTTATCAATCGATCGATGCCCGGTCTAACTGGTTGGGAGGTTGGCGAGAGGCCATGGAGGACAGGGCGGCGATTGCCTGATCGCACCTTGTCAATCGAAAAGGGAACAACCTCCGCCGCGGCGGAGGTTTTCTTTTTTAGAGCGCAACGATGCTTCATAGCGGAATGATGCGCCGAATGGCTGTTGGTCAGTCCACAAAACGACTGTCCACCGCATCCGCCAGCATCGCCAGCAGACGTTCGCTGTCCTGCCAGCCGAGGCAGGCGTCGGTAATCGACTGACCGTAGGTGAGTTGATCCGGATGGTGCAGCGGTTGGGTGCCTTCCACCAGAAAACTCTCCGCCATTACGCCGGCGATAGCGCCGGCGCCGCTGCGAATCTGGTCGCATACCGCCTGTGCTACGGTCAACTGGCGCTGAAATTGCTTCTGACTGTTGCCGTGGCTGAAATCCACCACCAGCCGTTCCGGCAGCGCAAATTCCCGCAGCGCGGCACAGGCTTCGGCAATGTGCTGCTCTTCGTAGTTGGGCGTTTTGCCGCCGCGCAGAATGATATGGCCGAACGGGTTGCCGTGGGTCTGGTACACCGTCATGCGGCCGTGTTTATCCGGCGACAAAAACATGTGGCGCGCCCGGGCGGCGCGGATGGCGTCAACCGCGATGCGCACATTGCCGTCGGTGCCGTTCTTGAATCCCACCGGACAGGAGAGGGCGGAGGCCATTTCCCGGTGGATCTGACTCTCGGTGGTTCGTGCGCCGATCGCCCCCCAGCTAATGGTGTCGGCGATATATTGCCCGGTGACGATATCCAGAAACTCGGTGGCGGTCGGCAGGCCGAGCGCGTTGATATCCAGCAACAGCTGGCGCGCCTGCGTCAATCCCTCATTGATCAGGAAACTGCCGTTGAGCAGCGGGTCGGCAATCAGCCCTTTCCAGCCCACCACGGTGCGCGGTTTTTCGAAGTAAGTTCGCATCACGATTTCCAGCCGGTGCTGGTAGGTGGTGCGCAATGCCGCCAGCCGCTGGGCGTATTCTCTGGCGCTATCAATATGGTGAATGGAACACGGGCCAATGATCACCAGTAAACGGCGGTCTTGCCCGGAAAGAATGCGTTCTATGCGTGCGCGCGAGGCGATGACGGTGTCGGCGACATCCGGCGTGAGAGGAAGTGCGGTCAACAGTTCATGGGGCGTCATCA
Organism: Dickeya fangzhongdai; assembly: GCF_002812485.1. Taxonomy (NCBI): domain Bacteria; kingdom Pseudomonadati; phylum Pseudomonadota; class Gammaproteobacteria; order Enterobacterales; family Pectobacteriaceae; genus Dickeya; species Dickeya fangzhongdai. The sequence continues at coordinate 3,061,852 of NZ_CP025003.1, read as the reverse complement.
GACTGGCAAGTCGCTCACTGCGCAGCTCATCAGTTGGTTGCATGTGTAGTCTCTGAATGTACGTGGCGCCTATCCCGTTAGGTATAGGCTTTTTTATGAATAACCATCAGGTCTGGCAGAAAGCGCGGGGAGGTGGCCGTGGGGCCACCGATATTTTTCCGGGTCCGCCTGGCCGCGATGGCGATAGTCTATCACAGCCAACCCCTTACTCCGATGAGTGAAAAACAGCTAATACATACGTCGATTTATGCCCATCAGGTCGATAATGCGGGCGGAAATCTCTTCCACCGAATAATTAGTGGTGTTGATGTAACGGATTTGATGACGGCGGAACAGCGATTCCACCTCGCTCAGTTCCATACGGCATTGCCGCAGCGAAGCATACCGGCTGTTGCCGCGCCGCTCTTCACGAATGGCCGCCAGCCGTTCGGCGTCGATGGTTAGGCCGAACAGCTTTTGCTGATAAGGCTTGAGCGCTTCCGGCAGCAGCAGGTTGTCCATATCGTCGGCGGTGAAAGGATAGTTGGCGGCCCGGATGCCGAACTGCATCGCCAGATAAAGGCTGGTCGGGGTTTTGCCGCAGCGGGAAACCCCCAGCAGGATCACCTGCGCCTGATCGAGGTTGCGCAACGAGATGCCGTCGTCGTGGGCCAGCGTGTAATCGATCGCGGCGATACGCGCGTCATATTTGATCAGGTTGTTGGCGGTCAGCCCGTGGGTGCGGTTGGCCACCGGCATCGGCGAAACGTTCAGTTCCTGTTGCAACGGCGCTACCAGCGCCTGCACGATGTCCTGGCAGAATCCTTCGCTGCCGACGATGATATCGCGGATAGCCGGCGTGACAATCGAATAGAACACCAGCGGGCGCACGCCATGCTGACGGTACAGGGTGTCAATCTGCTCGCGGACGGCCGCCGCCCGGGCTTCGTTATCGACGAACGGCAGGGTATAACTGACGGTGCTAACCGGAAACTGGGACATCACCGCGTGACCGAGCACTTCCGCCGTAATGGCGGTGCCGTCGGACACATAAAATACGCTTCTTTCCATACAGACTCCTCCAATGCCTTCGCTGGCTATCATAAGACTTTTGTGCCGGAAATCAGGTGTTTCATGACTTTTTTATTAAAACGCCATTTCATTATCTTCATGATTACGATGGTATTATTCTACAATATTGGGATTTTTCTGACTTTTAGCAATCCAAAACCCTGAATTCCTCTTTTTTTCACCAGGTTGATCGATTCACCTTTCCGTCCTTTTTGAAACCCTGTGCTACGCTCATAAAGCCGAAACTCATTCATGGCGAAATATTTCACACCCTAATTCTTTACACCGTAACTGTATGCAAAAAGGATTATTTTCGATGTCTAACAACGGCCCTGATATGCGTAATGTCCTGTGGTATAACCAGCTTGGTATGCACGACGTTGAGCGGGTGGGAGGCAAAAATGCCTCTCTGGGGGAAATGATCACCAATCTGTCGGAACTTGGGGTGTCGGTTCCGAATGGTTTTGCGACAACCGCCCAGGCGTTTAATGACTTTCTCAACCAAAGCGGCATCAACCAGCGGATCTATGAACTGCTGGACCGTACCGATGCCGACGATGTCAGCCAGTTAGCCAAAGCCGGCGCGCAGATCCGCCAGTGGGTCATCGACACGCCGTTCCAGCCGGAGCTGGAGCAGGCAATCCGCGACGCGTACCGGCAACTGGCGGACGGCGAGCCGGACGCGTCGTTCGCGGTGCGTTCTTCCGCCACGGCGGAAGATATGCCGGACGCCTCCTTCGCCGGCCAGCAGGAAACCTTCCTTAACGTACAGGGCATTGATGCCGTGATGGTGGCGGTGAAGCATGTGTTTGCTTCGCTGTTCAACGATCGCGCCATTTCCTATCGCGTGCATCAGGGCTATGACCACCGCGGCGTGGCGTTGTCCGCCGGGGTGCAGCGCATGGTGCGCTCCGATCTGGCGTCTTCCGGCGTGATGTTTACGCTGGATACCGAGTCGGGCTTCGATCAGGTGGTGTTTATTACCGCCGCCTGGGGGCTGGGCGAGATGGTGGTGCAGGGCGCGGTCAACCCGGATGAGTTTTATGTGCACAAACCGACGTTGCTCAGTGGCAAACCGTCGATTGTGCGCCGCAATATGGGATCGAAAAAAATCCGCATGGTGTACGCCGCCACGCAGGAGCACGGCAAGCAGGTGCGGGTGGAGGATGTGGAAGAGGCGCAGCGCACCCGTTTCTGTCTGAGCGATGATGAAGTGCAGGCGCTGGCGCATCAGGCGTTGCTGATTGAAAAACACTATGGCCGCCCGATGGACATCGAATGGGCCAAAGACGGCCACACCGGCAAACTGTATATCGTGCAGGCGCGTCCGGAGACCGTACGTTCCAATGGCCAGGTGATGGAGCGTTATCATTTGCCGGCCGGCGGCAAGGTGCTGGTGGAAGGGCGCGCCATCGGCCATCGCATCGGCGCGGGCGAAGTGAAGATCGTCCATGACATTAGCGAAATGCATCGGGTGAATGCCGGCGACGTGCTGGTGACCGACATGACCGACCCGGACTGGGAACCGATCATGAAAAAGGCGGCGGCGATCGTCACCAACCGCGGCGGGCGGACCTGCCATGCGGCGATCATCGCTCGTGAACTGGGTATTCCGGCGGTGGTGGGCTGCGGCGACGCCACCGAGCGGCTGCAAAGCGGCCAGAAAGTGACGGTATCCTGCGCCGAGGGCGACACCGGCTATGTTTATCAGGACCTGCTGGATTTCACCGTAAAAAGCTCGCAGGTGGATGCCATGCCGTCGCTGCCGCTGAAAATTATGATGAACGTCGGCAACCCGGATCGGGCGTTCGATTTCGCCTGCCTGCCCAACGAAGGGGTGGGGCTGGCGCGGCTGGAGTTCATCATCAACCGCATGATCGGGGTGCATCCGCGCGCCTTGCTGGAGTTTGAACAGCAGACGCCGGAATTGCAGCGCGAAATCCGTATTCTGATGCAGGGATACGACGACCCGGTCGAGTTCTACATCGAACGGCTGAAGGAAGGCATCGCGACGCTGGCGGCGGCATTCTGGCCGAAGCGGGTGATCGTGCGTCTGTCCGACTTCAAGTCCAACGAGTACGCCAACCTGCTGGGCGGCGCGCGCTACGAGCCGGAAGAAGAAAACCCGATGCTGGGCTTCCGCGGCGCCGGTCGTTACGTGTCGCCGGACTTCCGCGCCTGTTTTGCGCTGGAGTGCGAGGCGGTGAAACGGGTGCGCAACGACATGGGGTTGAGCAACGTGGAAGTGATGATCCCGTTTGTGCGCACCGTGGCGCAGGCGCAGGCCGTGGTGGCCGAGCTGGCCAGTCAGGGGCTGAAACGTGGCGAGAACGGTCTGAAAATCATCATGATGTGCGAAATTCCGTCCAACGCGCTGCTGGCGGAGGAATTCCTGCAGCATTTCGACGGTTTCTCCATCGGTTCGAATGACATGACCCAACTGGCGTTGGGGCTGGACCGCGACTCCGGCGTGGTGTCTGAACTGTTCGACGAGCGCAACGACGCGGTGAAAGCGCTGCTGGCGATGGCGATCCGCGCCGCGAAAAAACAGGGCAAGTACGTCGGGATCTGTGGTCAGGGGCCGTCCGACCATGAGGATTTTGCCGCCTGGCTGATGGATGAAGGTATCGACAGTCTGTCGCTGAACCCGGACACCGTGGTGCAGACCTGGCTGAGTCTGGCAGAGAAACGCTAAGCCGTTATCCGTCTATTCGACGTTATTGAAGCCATACCCACCGCCCGCCGCACTGCGCCGGGCGGTTTTTTTTATGCCCGCGTTTGGTGATGTGAGATAAGGCGAGTGAAGAAGACGGGAGACAAAAACGCAGCAGGCGCCACAGGACGAGAAAGAGGGAAAGCAACAGATAAAAAAAAGCCCACCTCAGGGGATGGGCAAAGACTACACACAGCAATTCGTTACTAGCTCTGACGAGGAGAAACCTCACTGACAAACATTACGTTAACAATAGCTCCGGGTATGAATACTAGGTTTTGGGGCGATCGGAGTCATTAGGAATCATCCTAATGGTTAATTATTTTTGAATAATAGATTTGTCATGCAAGAATTTTTGTCATGAAAACTGATCTAATAGCAGATTAACTGCCGTAAATGATGAAAATTGGCTGAGAGGTTTCCTAAAAATATAAAATTATCTTACATATTAGGAGTAATCCCGATGCGTGATGCACCGGGAAATGGATGTGAAAATCAGGGTTTCTTGTGGTGGTGAGAAATTGCGCGTATCGGCGGCGGTTCCGGCGACTCTTTCATCCAGGCCGACAGCAGGCGATAAGATACCGCCAGCACGACCGGACCGATAAACAACCCGATCATACCGAATGCCAGCAGGCCGCCGATCACGCCGGACAGGATCAGCAACATCGGCAAATCAGCGCCCATACGAATCAGCAACGGGCGGATGATGTTGTCCAGCGTGCCAACCACGCAGCTCCAGATCAGCAGGATGGTGCCCCAGGTGGTATCGCCGCTCCAGTAAAGCCAGATAATGGCGGGAATCAGCACCGTCAGCGGGCCGATTTGCGCCACGCAGGACAGAAACATCAGTACCGTCAGCAACGTGGTGTAGGGAATCCCGGCCAGCGCCAGACCAATGCCGCCCAGCACCGACTGCACAATCGCCGTCACCACCACCCCGAGGGCGACCGCCCGGATGGCTTGCGCCGCCAGAATCACCGCCGAGTCGCCGCCCTGACGCCCGAGGCGAATGGCGAAACGACGTACACCCAGCGCGACCTGGTCCCCCTTGCTGTACAGCAGCACGCTGAACAGCACCATCAGGGCGCAGTGCATCAGGAAACGGCCGATATGCGCCGCCTGTGATACCACCCAGGAAGCGGTCTGGCCGATATAGGGCTGGATTTTGGCCATCAGCGCCGGGCCGCCGCTGTGCGCCAGTGAATACCAACTACTGTGCAGCTTGGCGCCCACCAGCGGGATGGACTGCAACCAGTCCAGCTCCGGCGGGGTAATCCGCCCCTGCGCGCCGATCCAGCTAATCAGATTCGACGCGTTGTCAATCACGCTACTGACCAGAATCGAGGTCGGGAACACGAACAGCAGCACCAGCAGCACGGTCATGACCAGCACCGCCAGCGAGCGGGATCCCCAAAGTATTTGTTGCAGACGGATTAGCAGCGGCCAGGTGGCGATGACCACCATGCTGGCCCAGGCAAAGCCGAGGATAAACGGTTGCACCACCCAGAAACAGGCAATAATCAAAATACCAATAAACAACAAGCTGAACAGGATTCGCGCGAGGTCGAATCGCTGTGACTGAGATTGTTTCATCAAGAGAGGTTACCTCGTTAATTCAGGCGACAGGCCTAATGCAAAATGATGAAAACGGGGCTGGCTGTCGTCCCTGATGGCTGATAATGCAAAGGATTTGAGCCAGAATTTATCATGCGTGATTTCCGCCGGTTTGCACAGTGATTCCTGACCGGGAGGGCGAATCGTCAGCGTTATGCCGCGGGCGCGCCAGCCGCCGCAACCCTAAGTTTTTATTGATCCATTAACGCACAGCCGGGGGAAATGTGATAAAACGAAGGAGCCGCGGATGGCCGACGCGTCGCCTGCCGGCATTTAGTTTATTGGCAAATAGTTTATTGGCAAACACCTCTCGCACGGACAGGGTCAACACATAATGATCCCACAGATCACACAAGCGCCGGGAATCGTTCAACCGGTGCTGAGCTTTTTGGAAGCCTTGAAGCAAAACGGTTTTACCGGCGATATCGCCACTCAGTACGCCGACCGCCTGACGATGGCGACGGATAACAGTATTTATCAACTGCTGCCGGACGCGGTGGTTTTTCCCCGTTCTACCGCCGACGTGGCGCTGCTGGCCCGTCTGGCTGATGAGGAGCGCTTTCGCGAGCTGGTCTTCACGCCGCGCGGCGGCGGCACCGGCACCAACGGACAGGCGCTCAATCACGGGATTGTGGTGGATATGTCCCGCTACATGAACCGTATTCTGGAAATCAACCCGGAGCAGGGCTGGGTACGGGTGGAAGCCGGGGTTATCAAGGATCAACTGAACCAGTACCTCAAGCCGTTCGGCTACTTTTTCGCGCCGGAGCTGTCTACCAGCAACCGCGCCACGCTCGGCGGCATGATCAATACCGACGCCTCGGGGCAGGGCTCGCTGGTGTATGGCAAAACCTCGGATCATGTACTGGGGCTGCGCGCGGTGCTGCCAGGCGGCGAACTGCTGGATACCCAGGCGATGCCGGTGGCGCTGGCGGAACAGCTGGCGCAGGACGATTCGCCGATCGGTCGCATTTATCACACCGTATTGCATCGCTGCCGTGAACGCCGTGAGCTGATTATAGAAAAGTTCCCCAAACTGAACCGCTTCCTGACCGGTTACGACCTGCGTCATGTTTTCAGCGATGACATGCAAACGTTTGACCTGACTCGCATCCTGACCGGCGCCGAGGGGACGCTGGCGTTCATTACCGAAGCGAAGCTGGATATCACGCCGTTGCCCAAGGTGCGGCGGCTGGTCAACGTCAAATATGACTCGTTTGATTCCGCGCTGCGCAACGCGCCGTTTATGGTGGAGGCGCGGGCGCTGTCGGTGGAAACGGTGGACTCGAAGGTGCTGAATCTGGCGCGCGAAGACATCGTGTGGCACTCGGTCAGCGAACTGATTACCGATGTGCCCGGCGAGGAGATGCTGGGGCTGAACATTGTCGAGTTCGCCGGCGACGACGAGCCGCTTATCGACAGTCAGGTGGCGTCGTTGTGCGAACGTCTGGATGGGCTGCTGGCTGCCCGCGAGGCGGGGGTGATCGGTTATCAGATTTGCCGCGATCTGGCGGGTATCGAACGCATTTACGGCATGCGCAAGAAAGCGGTCGGCCTGCTGGGCAACAGCAAAGGGCTGGCGAAACCGATTCCGTTTGCCGAAGACACCTGCGTGCCGCCTCAGCATCTGGCGGATTACATCGCCGAGTTCCGCACGTTGCTGGACAGTCACCATTTGAGTTACGGCATGTTTGGTCACGTGGACGCCGGTGTGCTGCATGTGCGCCCGGCGCTGGATATGTGCGACCCGCAGCAGGAAGTGCTGATGAAGCAGCTGTCCGATCAAATCGTGGCGCTGACTGCCAAATATGGCGGTTTGCTGTGGGGCGAACACGGCAAAGGCTTCCGCGCCGAATACAGCCCGGCATTCTTCGGTCCGGAGCTGTATGAAGAATTGCGCCGGGTCAAGGCGGCGTTCGACCCGGACAACCGCCTCAACCCCGGCAAGATCTGTGCGCCGCTGGGAGTGGACGCGCCGATGATGCAGGTGGATGCGGTGAAACGCGGCACCTACGATCGGCAGATTCCGCTGACGGTGCGCACCGCGTATCGCGGCGCGATGGAGTGCAACGGCAACGGCTTGTGCTTTAACTTCGATACCCGCAGCCCGATGTGCCCGTCGATGAAAATCACCGGCAACCGTATTCATTCGCCCAAAGGTCGCGCCACGCTGGTGCGCGAGTGGCTGCGACTGCTGTCGGAGCAGGGGGTGGATCCGCTGGCGCTGGAAAACGCGCTGCCGCATCAGCGCGTCAGTTTCCGCGGACTGATCGCCAAAACCCGCAACACGCTGGCCGCGCGTCAGGGCGTGTATGACTTCTCGCACGAGGTCAAAGAGGCGATGTCCGGCTGTCTGGCGTGCAAAGCTTGCTCCACCCAGTGCCCGATCAAGATTGATGTTCCCGGTTTTCGCGCGCGTTTCCTGCAACTGTACCACACCCGCTATCTGCGGCCGGCGCGGGATTATCTGGTGGCCGGCGTGGAAAGTTATGCTCCGCTGATGGCGCACAGCCCGAAAACCTTCAACTTTTTCCTGCGCCAGCCGTGGGTGAATGCGGTCAGCCGCACGTTCATCGGCATGGTGGATTTGCCGTTGCTGTCGACGCCGTCGCTACGCCAGCAATTTGTCGGCCATCGGGTGATGACCACCACGCTGGAACAGCTGGAGCAGATGTCGCCGCAGGCGCGTGCCGATCATGTGCTGATCGTGCAGGATCCGTTTACCAGCTATTACGACGCGCAGGTGGTGGCGGATTTTGTCCGGCTGGTGGAAAAGCTGGGGTTGCGACCGGTGCTGCTGCCGTTTTCGCCGAACGGCAAGCCGCAGCATATCAAAGGGTTTCTGCAGCGCTTTGCCAAAACCGCCGGTAAAACCGCGGAATTCCTCAACCGGGTGGCCCGTCTTGGCCTGCCGATGGTGGGGGTGGATCCGGCGCTGGTGCTATGCTACCGGGATGAGTACCGGGAAGTGCTGGGCGATCGGCGCGGCGATTTTCAGGTGCAACTGGTGCATGAGTGGTTAACGGCGCTACTGACCCGCCGCGACGATCGCGCGCCGGCGCTGCGCGACGAACCGTGGTATCTGTTCGGTCACTGCACCGAAACCACGGCGCTGCCGGCCAGCGGGCAACAGTGGTCGGCCATTTTTGCCCATTTCGGCGCCCGGCTGGAAAACGTCAGCGTCGGTTGTTGCGGCATGGCGGGCACCTATGGTCATGAGAGCCGTAATCTGGCGCACTCTCAGGGGATCTATGCTCTCTCCTGGCAGCCGTCCCTGCAACGGTTGCCGCAGGCGCGCTGTCTGACCACCGGCTACTCCTGCCGCAGTCAGGTTAAGCGTATGGAAGGGCGTGGGTTGAAACATCCGTTGCAGGCGTTGCTGGAGCTGGTGTGATGCTGTGGAAACGTACCGTAGATATTGAGCAGTTGAATCAGATGGCGGTGGGCGGCATGGCCGGTCATATCGGCATCCGCATGACGCGCCTGACCGACGATACGCTGGAAGGCGTGATGCCGGTGGATCATCGCACGCGTCAGCCTTTCGGGCTGTTGCATGGCGGTGCATCGGTGGCGCTGGCGGAATCGCTGGGGTCGATCGCCGGTTATCTGTGTTCGGAAGGCGAGCAGCGGGTGGTGGGGGTGGAAATCAACGCCAACCATCTGCGCGCGGTAACGGAAGGTGAGGTGCGCGGCGTTTGCCGCGCGCTGCACACCGGCAAACGGATGCAGGTCTGGCAGATTGATATTTTTGACAGCCGGGATCGGTTGTGCTGCACCTCGCGGTTGACTACGGCGGTGATCACGCCGGACGCCTGACCTCCCGCCAATCGTTACGCTGCTGTCGGGTACCCAGCCCGGCAGCCTCTCTCTCTTCAGGGTATAAAACTTCAGGGGATAAACGCCACCCGCTGCATAAAATCGGTTTGGAACGCGGTGGCTTTGTCCCAGTTGCCCATTAGGCTGAATTGCGTGCAGATGCGCTGCAACGTCTGGCGCGCAAAGTAGTAACTCTGTACCCGGAACAGGTGGTCGCGCTCGGCATTGTTGATTTCATGAATCAGGCGCTGGTGGATCTTGATCAGGCTGAACAGGTAACTGTTTTCGTCGCCCTGCTGCTGGCTCAGCTCCGCCATTTGAACGCCGGTCAGGTAGTAGTGCCGCAATTCGCCAATCTCGCCGTCATCCCGCTCCAGCGATAACTCCGCCAGATAAAATTCCATCGTGGCATTCCGCAATTGCCGCCGGTAGTCATCAATCTGCGTCTGCAACCAGGCTCTGAACGGGAACATGTCCGGCACCTCATATCTCAAATAAGAATCATTATCATATTTTTAAGCGCCTCATCATGCAACGCTCCGGTGTGCATTCACCGGCAAGAGGCGATCGCGATCGCATTTTCTGCATGAAACGTGCTGAATTTATCATCATGTGCTTGCGGCGGAGAATTTTTGGCATGGCAGAAGCGTTCAAAAAATAGACTGATTCAGAGGTGTTATACTGATGATAAGAGAATGTTGATAGCACTAACAGGTAAAACCATAGGTATAAATTATCAATTTTTGCTATATCAATAGTCAGTTATTGGTTTTCGGGGCGGTGAGCGCCGAAACATCGCTTGCGGATGGCGCGTACTGAACCCTGTAACCGGGAAAAGCCCCGCTATCATCCGGAAAAGCCCCCACAATCACCCGGTTGATGTAGTAATAATTATCATTAACATTGTGTGAGTTCTGACAGTATCGATATCCGAATCGATCAAGCCGAAGGAAACGGATGTCATGCGGTCGGTATCACAGCCCGCCGTGCGGGGGGCAATAACAGTAAACGAGGTGATTCCGATGCAAACGCACGATGTAGAAACTTTTTCACTGGACGAACAGGCATGGCAGGGATTGACGCTGACCGATAGCGCCGTGGCCCATATCAGTAACCTGATGCGGCGGGATGAGTCGGTGCAGGGTATCCGGCTGACGGTTAAGCAGTCGGGTTGTGCGGGTTTCGGTTATGTACTGGAACTGGTGCATCAGCCTGATCCCACCGATCTGCTCTATCAGCGCGAAAGCGCGCGATTGTTCATTCCGCTCAAGGCGATGCCGTTTCTCGACGGTACGGAAGTGGATTTTGTTCAGGAAGGCATCAATCAGGTATTCAAATTCAACAATCCCAAAGCCCGACATGCCTGTGGGTGTGGCGAAAGTTTTGGGCTTTAAGCGGCGACACGATTATGGCGCGTAGTAATGTAGACGTATCCGACGATGTCCAGACCTGGCTCGATGACGGCCGTTATAAAGAGGGCTTTTTCACCGAGCTGGCGATGGACCAACTGGCCCACGGCATCAATGAAGACGTGGTGCGGGCGATTTCCGCCAGACGTAATGAACCGGAGTGGATGCTGGAGTTCCGGCTCAGCGCTTACCGGGCCTGGTTGCAGATGGAGGAACCGCACTGGCTGAAAGCGCATTACGAGCGGTTGAACTATCAGGACTACAGCTATTACTCCGCGCCCTCCTGCGGGCAGTGCGACGACAGCTGCGGTTCCCAGCCGGGCGCACAGCAACAGCCGGCCGGCGATGTCGCCCACAGCAATTACCTGACCCGCGAAGTGGAGGACGCTTTCGACAAATTGGGCGTACCGGTACGGGAAGGCAAAGACGTGGCGGTCGACGCCATTTTCGATTCGGTATCCGTCGCCACCACCTATCGGGATGAACTGGCGAAGCAGGGCATCATTTTCTGTTCGTTCAGCGAAGCGATTCAGGAACATCCGCAACTGGTGCGCCAGTATCTGGGCACAGTGGTGCCCGCCAACGACAATTTCTTCGCCGCGCTGAATGCCGCGGTGGCGTCGGACGGCACCTTTGTCTACATCCCGAAAGGGGTGCGCTGCCCGATGGAGCTGTCGACCTATTTCCGTATCAACGCCGCCAAGACCGGTCAGTTCGAGCGCACCATTCTGATTGCCGACGACGACAGTTATGTCAGCTATATCGAGGGCTGTTCAGCGCCGGTGCGCGACAGTTACCAACTGCATGCGGCGGTGGTGGAAGTGATCGTCAACAAGAATGCCGAAGTGAAATATTCCACGGTGCAGAACTGGTTCTCCGGCCAGGGCAGCGAAGGCGGCATTCTCAACTTCGTGACCAAACGCGCGCTGTGCGCCGGCGACCATTCGCGTATGTCGTGGACGCAATCGGAAACCGGGTCGGCGATCACCTGGAAATACCCGAGCGTGATCCTGCGCGGCGACTACTCGGTGGGCGAATTCTTCTCGGTGGCGCTGACCAGCGGTCACCAGCAGGCGGATACCGGCACCAAGATGATCCATATCGGCAAGAACACCCGCTCGACCATCATCGCCAAGGGGATTTCCGCCGGACGCAGCGAGAACACCTATCGCGGGCTGGTGAAGATCATGCCCAGCGCCACCAATGCACGCAATTTCACCCAGTGCGATTCGATGCTGATCGGCAGCGACTGCGGCGCGCACACCTTTCCCTACGTGGAGGTGAGGAACAACAGCGCACAGCTGGAACACGAAGCCACCACTTCGCGCATCGGCGAGGATCAACTGTTCTATTGCCTGCAACGCGGTATCAGCGAAGATGACGCTATCTCAATGATAGTCAACGGTTTCTGCAAAGACGTGTTCTCGGAGCTGCCGCTGGAGTTCGCGGTGGAAGCCCAGAAATTGTTGTCCATCAGCCTCGAACACAGTGTGGGTTGATGATGCGCCAACACCACGGCACGCCATGCACCGCGCAGCGGTGTCGATAATCATGAGCGTCGGGTAAGACGCCGGAAGGGTAAGAGTATGTTAACGATTGAAAACTTGAACGTCAGCGTCGAAGACAAACCGATCATCAACGGGTTGAACCTGCAGGTTAACCCGGGCGAGGTCCACGCCATCATGGGGCCGAACGGTTCGGGCAAAAGTACTCTGTCCGCCACGCTGGCCGGGCGCGAGGACTATGAGGTAACCGGCGGGTCGCTGCGTTTCAAGGGCAAAGATCTGCTGGAACTGTCGCCGGAGGAACGGGCCGGCGAAGGGATCTTCATGGCGTTTCAGTACCCGGTGGAAATCCCCGGCGTCAGCAATCGCTTTTTCCTGCAAACCGCGCTGAACGCCGTGCGCGCCTATCGCCAGCAACCGACGCTGGATCGGTTCGATTTCGAGGATTTCATCGACGATAAAATCCGGCTGCTGAACATGCCGGACGACCTGCTGACGCGTTCGGTCAACGTCGGTTTTTCCGGCGGCGAGAAAAAGCGCAACGACATTCTGCAAATGGCGGTGCTGGAACCCGAGCTGTGCATCCTGGATGAAACCGACTCCGGGCTGGACATTGATGCGCTGAAAATCGTCTCCGGCGGCGTCAACGCGCTGCGCGACGGTAAGCGCGCCTTTATCATCGTCACCCATTACCAGCGCATTCTGGACTATATCCGGCCGGATTACGTACATGTGCTCTATCAGGGGCGAATTGTGAAATCCGGGGATTTCTCGCTGGTGAAACAGTTGGAGGAGCAGGGCTATGGCTGGCTTACCGACCAACAGTAAAGCGCAACAGGCGCTGCAGCAGTGGCAGCGCCTGTTTGACGCCGCGGCGCCGCGCGCCGATGAGGCGCAGCAGCACTGGCAACAGGTGATGCAACTGGGGATTCCCCACCGCAAGCTGGAGCACTGGAAGTACACCCCGCTGGAGCGGCTGCTTGAGCATGAATTCACCACGGTAGCGACCGAAAGCGAGGTCACGCCGGCGCAGCGCGACGCGCTGGCGCTGCCGGTCGACGGCTGGCGATTGGTGTTTGTCGACGGTTGCTTCAGCCGTGCGCTGAGCGACGCCGATATCGGGCCATATCAGGTGGAGGTGATTCCGTCAGCCCGGCGACAGCCTGGTTTGCCGCCAATTCAGCCGGAGGTGTTTTTGCACCTGACGGAGAGCCTGGCGGCGGAACAGACGCTGATTCAGGTCGACAACGGCGTGACGGCGGAGAAGCCGCTCTATCTGCTGCATATCAGCAGTGGGCGGCCGGCGTCGCTCAATACGCTGCATTATCGCCATCATGCGCGTATCGGCGCAGGGGCCAGCGCCACGCTGATCGAGCATTACGCCAGTCTGGAAGGGGCATCTCACTTTAGCGGCGCGCGCCTGACCATCGATGCGGGTGAAAACAGCCGTACCGAGCACTACAAGCTGGGGTTCGAAGCCGCCGACAGCTATCACTTCGCTCACAATGACTTACGTCTGGCACGAGACGCTCAGCTTCATAGCCATAGTTTTCTGCTGGGGGCCGGGCTGACCCGTCATCACACCAGCGCGCAGATAAACGGCGAAGGCGTGACGTTGTCGATGAACAGCCTGATGGTGCCGACCGGCAACGAGGTGTGCGATACCCGTACCTGGCTGGAACACAATCAGGGGTTTGGCGAAAGCCGCCAGTTGCACAAGGCGATTGTGCGCGATCGGGCGCGCGGCGTGTTCAACGGCTTGATCAAGGTGGCGCCCGGCGCCCTGAAGACCGACGGCAAGATGACCAACAACAACCTGTTGCTGGGGCGACTGGCGGAGGTGGACACCAAACCTCAGTTGGAAATCTATGCCGATGACGTGAAATGCAGCCACGGCGCGACGGTCGGGCGCATCGACGAAGAACAGCTGTTTTATCTGCGTTCACGCGGTATCGGCGAACAGGCGGCGCAGCAGATGATTATCTTCGCGTTTGCCGCCGAACTGACGGAGGCGATCCGCCATGACGCGCTGCGTGACGCGGTGCTGGAGCGAGTGGCCCAGCGCCTGCAGGCACTGGGAGGAGAAACAGCGTGAATTATCCCATCGAGCATCATCCGGTCGATCATTACCCTATCGATCGGGTGCGGGCGGATTTCCCGATTTTGCAGCAATCGGTCAACGGACAGCCGCTGGCCTATCTGGACAGCGCCGCCAGCGCGCAGAAACCGCTGGCGGTTATCGACCGTGAGCGGGATTTCTACCTGCACGAGTACGCGGCGGTGCACCGCGGCATTCATACCCTGAGCGCCCACGCCACCAGCGCGATGGAGGAGGTGAGGGCGAAGATCGCCACCTTTATTCATGCCGCTTCGGCGGAAAACATCGTGTTTGTGCGCGGCACCACCGAAGCGATCAATCTGGTGGCCAATAGTTATGGTCGCGTCGTGTTTCAGCCCGGCGACAACGTGGTGATCAGCGAAATGGAGCACCACGCCAACATCGTGCCCTGGCAGATGCTGGCGCAGGCGCGCGGGCTGACGCTGCGTATTTTGCCGATCACCGATGACGGCCAACTGGACATGGCGCAACTGCCGGCATTGCTGGATGAACGCACCCGGCTGGTGGCGGTGACGCAGGTTTCCAACGTGCTGGGCACGGTTAACCCGCTGGCGGAGATTATCCGTCAGGCGCATGCCTGTGGGGCGAAAGTACTGGTGGATGGCGCGCAGGCGGTGATGCACCAGTCAATCGACGTACAGGCGCTGGATTGCGATTTCTACGCGTTTTCCGGCCATAAACTGTACGCGCCGTCAGGCATTGGCGTGCTGTACGGCAAAAGCGAGCTGTTGCAGGCGATGCCGCCGTGGGAAGGCGGCGGCGCCATGATCCGCGAGGTCAGCCTGACGCAGGGCACCACCTATGCCGATCCGCCGTGGCGCTTTGAGGCGGGCTCGCCGCATGTCGCCGGGATTATCGGTCTGGGAGCGGCGCTGGATTATGTCTCCGCGCTGGGGGTTGAGGCGATTCAGGCGCATGAGGACCAACTGATGCGCTATGCGCTGGCGTCGTTGGTCGAGGTGCCGACGCTTCATCTGTACGGTCCGGCGCATCGGCAGGGTGTGATCGCCTTCAATCTGGGGCGTCACCATGCGTTTGACGTCGGCAGCTTTCTCGACCAGTACGGCATCGCTATTCGTACCGGCCACCATTGCGCCATGCCGCTGATGAGCCGTTATGGCGTACCCAGTATGTGCCGCGCCTCGCTGGCGCTCTATTCCTGTCAGGATGAGATTGACCGATTAGTGGCGGGTCTGCATCGTATACATCGTCTGTTGGGCGAGTGAGCTGACGGCAGAAAGTCATTGTTTCTGGAGCATTGTTTCTGGAGCATTGCTTCTGGAGTATTGTTATGGCGCAAATTGCTAGGGCGCAACTGCCGGAACCGCAGAAACTGCTGCGGAATTTTTCCCGTTGCAGCAACTGGGAAGAGAAGTACCTGTATATCATTGAACTGGGCGCCGGTCTGGCGCCGCTCAGCGACGCACAGCGTCAGGACGGCAACCGGGTGTCCGGCTGCCAGAGCCAGGTGTGGATCGATCTGGCCTGTGACGCACAAGGCAACGTGGTGCTGCACGGCGACAGCGATGCCGCTATCGTCAAGGGATTGATTGCCATCGTGTTCAGCCTGTATCAGGGGCTGACCGCCCGGGAGATTGTCGAGCTGGATGTGCGCCCCTTTTTCGCGTCGCTGGCGCTGACCCAGCACCTGACGCCATCACGATCGCAAGGGCTGGAAGCCATGCTGCGCGCCGTGCGGACGCGGGCGGCTGCGCGGGTATAACGCCCGCAGGGCGCGGCTCCCGCGCCCTGATACGTCACATTTCAGAATCCATCCGGTGGATTTCCTGCTAACCTGCTTTTATCCTTGGGAACTTCCAATGATCAAAAGAGATTCAACCTATTGATAAGCAATAAGAAAGAAGGTGTCTGCCAACGGCAATTCACCCGCGCCTTTTTAGGGCGTGACCTCGTGTCGCGCTCTGGCGCTCACCCGATCTTCAGCAGTAAAACAGGAAACCGATAATGAAACGTGCGCTTACCCTGATGGGATTATTGTTTACCTCCTGTCTGGCGGGCATGCAGCCTGCCAGTGCGACGGAATATCCTCTGCCACCCCCTGATAGTCGTCTGATCGGGGAAAATATCACCTATACCGTGCCCAATGACGGGCATCCGCTGGAAACCATCGCTTCCAAATTCAAAATCGGCCTGCTCGGTATGCTGGAAGCCAACCCCGGCACCGACCCCTACCTGCCCAAGCCCGGCTCCAGCCTGACGGTTCCGTTGCAGATGCTGCTGCCGGATACGCCGCGGGAAGGGGTGGTGGTCAATCTGGCGGAACTGCGGCTGTACTATTTCCCGAAAGGGAAAAATACGGTGGTCGTCTATCCGATCGGCATCGGTCAGCTTGGCCGCAATACGCCGGTGATGGTGACCCGCGTTATCGAGCGGCGTCCGAATCCGACCTGGATCCCTACCGCCAACATTCGTCGTCACTATAAAGAGCAGGGGATTACGCTGCCGGCGGTCGTGCCCGGCGGGCCGGACAACCCGATGGGATTGTTCGCGTTACGGCTGGAGAAAAGCGGCGGCGTGTACTCGATTCATGGCACGAATGCCGATTTCGGCATCGGTATGCGGGTGAGTTCCGGTTGTATCCGTCTGCGTCCGGAAGATATTGAAGCGCTGTTTAATGACGTGCCGGTAGGCACCCGGGTACAGATCATCAATGAACCGATCAAGATTGCGGTGGAACCTGACGGGAAACGCTATGTGGAAGTGCATCAGCCGCTGTCGCGCACCGATAAGGATGACCCGCAGACCATGCCGATTGCGCTGAGCCAGAAGGTAAAAGCCTTTATCCACAATGACGATACCGATGCCGAAGCGGCTCAGGACGCGATTGTGCGCCGTTCCGGTATGCCGGTGCTGGTCAATGCCGGGCAGAGCGTTCCTCATCAGCCGCTGCTGCAACAGCAAGGGGCGCCGATATCGGCGGTGGTGACATCCCCGTCGCACTGACTATTATTGCCTTAACTACTCACTTTAACTACTACCACCTTACCCACCACCTGTGTCAGGACGTTATAAACGGGCGTTCTGACACGCCAGACTTGTGTTTGGTAAGGCGATGCCCGGTAACGCGATGTGCAATAAGGCGAGCGGCACGCTCAGGAAGACGGTGTGGTGAGAGCAAAGGGAAGGGCAAAAAAAATGGCGCACAATGTGCGCCATTTTTCATTCAACCAGTTCTTACTTCTTGTAAGTACGAACCTGGTTGTCCAGGCGCTGGTTAGCACGAGCTGCGTCGTCTTTAGCAGCCTGCACGTCGGTAGCCAGAGCGTCAACTTTGCTGGTCAGAGCAGATACTTTTTCGTTCAGAGAAGAAACGTCAGAAGACAGCTGATCCAGTTTAGCATTGCTGGAGCAACCAGCCAGCAGAGTGGAACCCAGGATTACCGCGCCCAGTACCAGTTTAGTACGATTCATTATTAATACCCTCTAAATTGAGTTAATCTCCATGTAGCGTTACAAGTATTACACAAACCGTTTTCTGATGAGAATAAATTTTTGATGGGAACATGCTTAATTTTGATCGTTCGCTCAAAGAATCATCGAGTTTTACAGACAGGTTAAAAAAGTAAGGAAAACAGCGCTATCTTATCAGATTACTCCGACCTTCACGGCCGCGGATATACCTTTTTTGTATAACCGATCGCGCTATTTATCAGCGATAAACATGGCGACAAAATAAAAAGCGCCCCGCAGGGCGCTTTGAAATATTCTCATTATCGAATTACAGGCGGTGTACCGAAGAGGTATTGGTGGTGCCGCTCGACACCAGCGCGCCGGAAACCATCACCACTACGTCGCCTTCCTGAGCGAAGCCGCTCTTCAGCGCCGCTTCCTTGCCGATGCGGTAGAAATCATCGGTAGACGCGATCTCTTTCACCAGCAGCGTTTCCACGCCTTTGCTCAGCAGCAGCTGACGCGCGGTGATTTCGTTGGTGGTCAGCGCCAGAATGCGGGCATTCGGGAAGTACTTACGAATGGATTTGGCGGATTTGCCGCCGTGGGTGGCGACGACGATCAGCGGCGCTTCCAGTTTCTCTGCAGTTTCCACCGCACCGCGGCATACCGCTTCGGTAATGCGCAGTTTGCTGGTGTTTTGCAGTTTATCCAGACGCGATTTCATCACTTTATCGGTGCGTTCGCAGATGGTTGCCATGATGGTGACCGCTTCCAGCGGATATTTGCCTTTGGCGCTCTCGCCGGACAGCATCACTGCGTCGGTGCCGTCGATGATGGCGTTGGCGACGTCACCGGCTTCAGCGCGGGTCGGACGCGGGTTCTTGATCATCGAGTCCAGCATCTGGGTCGCGGTGATCACCACTTTGCGAGCCTGGTTGCATTTTTCGATCATCATCTTCTGAGCGAAGATCACTTCTTCGACCGGGATCTCAACGCCCAGGTCGCCGCGGGCTACCATGATGCCGTCAGAGGCTTCCAGAATGTCGTCGAAGTTGTTCAGACCTTCCTGGTTTTCAATCTTGGAGATGATCTGGATGTGCTCGCCGCCATGCTGTTTCAGGTGGGCGCGGATCTCTTCCACGTCGGAACGTTTACGGATAAAGGACGCCGCTACGAAATCGACGCCTTGCTCGCAGCCGAAAATCAGGTCGCGTTTGTCTTTTTCCGCCAGCGCAGGCAATTGGATGGAAACGCCCGGCAGGTTAACGCCCTTGTTTTCACCCAGATCGCCGTTGTTCAGCACTTTACAGATAACTTCGCCGCCCTTGATCTCGATGACTTCCATACCGATCAGGCCGTCGTCGACCAGTACGGTGTTGCCGACGCTCAGGTCGTTGGCAAAACCGGCATAGGTTACCGCCACGCGTTCCTTATTGCCGATGACGCTCTGGTCGGTCGTGAAGGTGAAAGTCTGACCGGCGGTCAGGGAGGCGTCCGCGCCGTTTTCCAGCTTGATGGTCCGGATTTCCGGGCCTTTGGTATCCAGCAGGATCGCTGCTTTCTGGCCGGTTTTTTCCGTGATGGCGCGCAGGTTCTTGATACGTTGACCATGCTCGGCGTAGTCACCGTGGGAGAAATTCAGGCGCATTACATTCATGCCTGCGTTCAGCAGTTTGCCCAGTACTTCCTCTGATTCGGTTTTCGGGCCGATGGTACAAACGATTTTAGTCTTTTTCATAACGGTAGTTTCTACAAGTTGTGATGGATAAAAAAACAGGGTGACCGGCGGTTAACCGAAGCTGAACCTCCGGGGATAATACGTTTGCGACTGCGAGAGAATGATAAGTATAGATGGTGACAGGCGAGGGAGAGGAAGCTGCACGTGGCCGGATATTGCCCATAATCAAGAGTGGGCGAGGCGGCAATATCCCTGAGGATTGTGTTGTTAGTTGTGTTTTTGTCAGTGGCACGTGGATTCGCTGAAACCATTCAATGAAACGACGTTCCGTATTATAGTTATCAGGCAAAGAGATACAAGCCATTGAACGGAAGGATAACGCGTATTTTCGTGCTCTTGCGCAAAAAAATGTGCGATTTATTGTTTTTACACAAACTTGTTGCGCAAATGCACGAAGAATATCTGCCTGTCGGTGCGAAATGAGCCAGGTGCCTGGGGCGCTGCCGGCTGGTCTGGCAATGGTATACGCGGGTGATCCGGCGTTATTCAGGTACTATCGCCTGCTATCAAAAAATCGCCGTAATAATTTGATTCCTCAGTACATGGATTGCGGCGACTTGCGTCAGTCTGCGCCACCGGCTGGCGTTAACCCGTACAACGAGTGCTAACCTCATTCGGCGTTGAACGCCCCCACGACTAACTGAACGCGGTATCCGACTCGAAAGCCGGCTACACCGCTAATATTCTCACTCACTGCACCCAAAAAGCGATGAGCTATGTGAGTAAAAAGGTGCTGCCTGGCTGATGTACAAAAATAGTTCCTCCCTGCTAACGGCTTGTTGTTAAGCTAATGCGATGAGTAATCGATAATTTGGGGAATATGATTCCCTAATTATGGGAAGGAAGGCACTTCCCTGCAAAGAGCGAGATTATGGAACTGAATCGTATAGGTGACATAGCGGCCTTTGTGGCTGCTGTTGACTTCGGGAGTTACACGCGCGCCTCCGGCAGTGTGGGTTTGTCCCGTTCGGCCATTGGAAAAAGCATCACAAGGCTGGAATCTCAGTTGGGCGTCAGGCTGCTCAACCGGACGACGCGCCAGCTCAGCCTTACGGAAGAGGGGCGCATCATGTATGAGCGGTGCAAACAAATTCTTGAGGATCTGGAAGAGGTCGACGCAACCATGGCGCGCCGGCGGGAAAAACCTACCGGAACCCTGCGGTTAACCGCGCCGCTCTCGTTAGGGCAACGGCACGTACTGCCCGTTATCGATCGATTTTTGAAAAAATGGCCGGAGCTGAGAGCCGATATTGTGTTTACCGATCGCTACGTCGACCTTATCGAAGAAGGGTTTGATATCGCTATCCGCATTGGCGAGCCCAAAGACGACTCGCGGATACTCACGCGCACCATCGCGACGCAGCATATGGTGACTTGCGCCTCGCCTGAATACCTGGCAAGGCGTGGCGTTCCTGCGACTCCGGAGGAATTAAGCAAACACGACACCGTTTTTTTCCGTAGCGCTGAGAAGCGCCGAAACTGGCGTTATATTACTCCGTCCGGGGAGTTTATTTATGACGGACCAAGCCGCATGGATATTGATAGTTCAGAAGCCATGTTATCTTCGGCCATTGCTGGATTTGGTATTATTCAATTACCCGATTATCTGGCCTTTCAGGCGCTTGAGAATGGCGAGTTGGTTGCTATCTTAACGGAATTTAAAATAGAACCTGAGCCGGTACGGATAATCTATCCATGTAAAAGACATCTGTCGCCCAGAGTTCGAGGCTTTGTTGATTTAATCGCCGATGAATGGCGAAACAAAGACGTACCCTGGCGAACAATAAGCTAGGTTAAATTCTTCTCATTTTTGTTTTTTTTATGTTATAGCCAAAATAATTCGTGTTGAATGACGGCGGTAACCGAGTGAATCTTCAGTTGTCTGAATAAGTCAGTAGTTGGGGGCACAAGTGCCGCCAGCGCTCTTGTGACTTGAAGTATGACGGGGATATGGCATTAATGCGATGTATGGCGTTAATGCCTTCGTTTCACATCCGCTCTCCACGTTCCCCTGTTATGGGAAGCACATTCCCTAATCTTTCCTCTAGTATGCGAATAACAGATAAATCTTACCGATGTAGTTATTATCATTCTGGAGCAAAAATGAAGGATTATCGTTTTCTTAAACCTATAACACTTCCCAATGGCGTTGTGATTAAAAACCGTGTCGTGCTTCCACCCATGACTGAACAGATGTCTTTCGAGGACGGAACCGTAACGCTGGAAGAAATAAATTATATGCAACAGCGTGCGGGCGGCGTAGGTTTGTTTATTACACCGGTAGCGTACATTAATAAGGAAGGTAAAGGATTTGAAGGGCAACTGGGCGCTGATGACGACAGTAAAATCCCCGGGCTTGCAAAATTGGCTCATGCTATTAAATCACGCGGGGCAAAAGCCATTCTGCAAATTTTCAGCGCAGGGCGAATGACTAATTCATTGATAACCCGCGGATTGCAGCCGGTTAGCGCCAGCGCCGTGGCCGCGCCGCGAAATGGTGCTGAGACGCCACGTGAACTCAGTTCCGCCGAGGTCGTCAGCCTAATCAGCGATTTTGCTCAGGCGACGCGAAGAGCGATTCAGGCCGGCTTTGATGGGATCGAACTGCATGGCGCCAATACGTATTTATTGCAGCAATTTGTTTCGCCTCACTCCAACCGGCGTACCGATGAATGGGGCGGAAGTCTTGATAAAAGATTAAACCTGCCCCTGACCGTAATCGATGAAGTGATGAAGATCAAAAACAAATATGCATCGCCTTCATTTATTGTGGGATATCGGTTATCGCCGGAGGAAATTGAAGAACCCGGCATCACGCTGGATGACACCAAATATTTCGTCGGGAAATTGCAGCAAACCGAACTTGATTATATCCATGTTTCTATGGGGTCGGTATGGCGTTCATCAATACGTGATAAAGACAATACGGCGCCGATTATTACGCAGATTAAGCAAGAAAGTCATAAAAAACCGGTTATTGCGGTAGGTAATGTCAGAACGCCTGAACAGGCCGAAGAAGTGATGCAGAGCGGTATTGATTTTGTTGCGCTGGGTCATCAGCTTATTATTGAACCTAACTGGGTTGAAAAGGTGGTTTCTGGGCATGAAGATACGATTCGTTACCACTTGCATGCCGCCGATTTGGACGATTTAGGCATCAAGCCTCCCTTCCTGGAGTTTATTCGGGATATGCCGGGTTTCGATATACTTGGCCTCAAAAATGACTCTGCCCGACAGATAGATAATGTGACTTATCTTTGATTGATATTCCCGGCAGCCCACTCATGCAGTGGGCTTTTTTTGATTTATGAACGGCAATAAAAAATGTAGTGAATAAATACGTCCCTTCACCTGAGAAGCACATTCCCCAGTTATTGTTTTATTGAATTACAATACACTTCAGCGAATTATTTAACCGGTATTTACATGACCCAACTTATATTACCTCCGTACCTCCAGCAACATACCGCATTCAAACGTGTCCTTGCGGTAAATCGGATAAGGCGAGTGATCCATTTTCAGGTATCGCTCGGCTCGGCCATAAACGTAGCGCTGGCCTTATGGCTGAGTATGGCAATCTGGCAGAGTGATGATTCAGGATTTCGCCAAATGATTAAAGTGTGAAATCTGATGCCAATATTGTTGGTTTTTACAACCAATACGCCCGCCAATTTCAACAGCGAAAATTTATAATATTCCTTCCTGAAAGGAGTATTTATGTCCCGCTTTTTTACATTTTCCCATGCCGGAACCTTTGCCCATGAATTCAGCAGGGGGCTGCTGGCCGCTATCCCGGTGATGATTGGGTTCGTGCCGTTCGGCTTATTGCTGGGCGCGCAGGCTGTGCAGAAAGGCTTTTCGGCGCCAGAATTGATGTTGATGACCGGACTGAATTTCGGTGGCGGTTCTGAATTCGCTGCGCTGTCACTCTGGACGTCACCTCCCCATGTTCTGACCATCGTGCTCGTCAGTATGTTGGTTAACAGCCGTCATCTTCTCATGGGGGCATCACTCGCGCCTTTTCTGGCCTATCTTCCGCGTCGTCACGCGTTTCTGGCGCTGTTTTTTATGTGTGATGAGAGCTGGGCAATGAGTGTCGCTGACGCCGCGAAGCGTCGCCGGCAGGGTGTTTCAGGCTTCAGTATGGGGTTTTATGCCGGGGTGGCATCTGCGCTGTGGCTCGCCTGGGTTATTTCAACGGGGGTCGGCGTCATTGTTGGACCGGTTCTCGGTGATGTGACTGCATGGGGCTTCGACATGGCATTCCCCGCCGTTTTTCTGGTGATTTTAAAAGGGATGTGGCGCGGGTTGCCGCCCGCACTGCCGTGGCTGGTCAGCCTTGTTTGCGCGGCGGCGACCTATCATTTTTGGCCCGGCGCGGCCTATGTGCCTGTCGGCGCGACAACGGGGATCCTCGCAATATTGCTGCTGAACGGGAAAACATCATGAGCCTCACATTGCTGACCATCCTGCTGATGGCGATCACGACGTATCTGACACGCATAGCCGGTTATGCGCTGTTGCATGGAAGACGACTGGGGCCGCGTGTAAAAGCCGTGGTGGAGGCCGCTCCCGGCTGCGTGCTGATCACGGTCATCGCACCCCATTTCGTCACCACCGAACCGGCCGACCAACTGGCATTACTTATTTCATTGCTGGCCGCCATGCGATTTTCACTGCTCCCTGTGGTGATCATCAGCGTGCTGACAACGGCATTTTTACGCCATCTGCTTTGACGGAAGGCACCCGGCAACGGCGTTTGCAACCGACGTCATTACAATCGACGTCATTACAACCGAGCTCACGATAATGACGTCGATCCAGAAAGTCGTTCTGTATTCCTGTGTGGTCAGTATGGCGATGGTGATAGCGGGATGTCTGGAAAATCTGGTCTGGCGTCTGGCTGACAGTTATCCGCACGCGCTGTCACAGATACGTTATGTTGAGAAGGCGGAGTTGCTGACGCCGCAGGCGATGCGGCACATCTGCAATCTCCCGTTGACGCCACCGGAGCTGGTACGCAAAGCCAATGGCTTATGCTTGCACTGCGGCACGCCGGGGTTTGAGGGTATGTACAGGATAGAACTCTACGGCAAGTGAAAGAGTGGATAAGCGTGGATGAAAGAATAGCGGGTGTGAGCCCGCGATTCTTCTTATCGGACCGGGAGTTCAGTTGTCTGTTTAATCGTCTGCATCGGGAGCTCGGTTTTGATGCTCTGCACCCCTTTAATCCGCGCCAGATGTTTGATCTGAAATTGCCGATAGGCATTTAAATCAGTTGCAACGACCCGCAAGATAAAATCGCAGTCGCCGACCATCAGATGACACTCAACGACTTCAGGCAGCCTCGCGACCTCGCGGCAGAAGTGCTCAACCGTTTCTTCCCCCTGACTTTGCAGCCAGATACGGACAAAAACGGTCAGGTTAAGCCCAACGGCCTGAGGATTCAGGATAGCCACATAGCGATCGATGGCGCCGCTGTCTTCGAGGTTTTTTACACGCCGAAGGCAAGGGGAGGGTGATAAGCCGACTTTTTCCGCCAAAATATTGTTTGGGATTCGGCCGTCTTTTTGCAATTCACGTAAAATGCGGCTATCAATTTCATCCATTTTTAGCATTGCATACCATTGGTAAGTGAGTCTTTGGTTCAGTATGCTACAAAATTCAAAATCATGCATTCAGGAAAGGTAAATGCGTGTTTTATGGCAATGCGATTGCGTTTCTGTCTGTATTTTTTGATTGCAGATTGGTATTTGCAGCCGGTGACAATTCATCGTACACCGCGATAAATTCTCCCGGTACGTCAGTGGATTGCAGTTCGAGAGTGAAGTCCCGGCCCATGTTGCCGTCAGAAGGCAATCGAGTTGTTGACGTCTGTTAATAATAGGCCGCGTTGGGTTTGTGTCGATCCCGGTCACGTTTCCGTCACCGGGAGGTTGAGCCCGCGCGCGCCGGTGGTAAGTTAGCGTCTACAGGTTGTGCCCGGTCAGTAACATTGTTGTGTTGCGGCGGCGCGCAATCCGGGGTTGCTACTGCCATTGGCAGGCAAAACCAGATGTTCGCGTTTGCGGCGAGCGTCTGGTTTTTTTGTTTTCAGGGGTCGGACAATGAAGATCGCCAAAATATTGAATAATAATGTCGTCACGGTCATGGATGAACAGAACAACGAACAGGTCGTGATGGGGCGGGGGCTGGGATTCAAAAAACGGCCGGGGGATACGGTGGACGCCGCGCTTATCGAAAAAATCTTCTCGCTGCGCAGCAGCGAGCTGACCGCACGGCTGAGCGACGTGCTGGAACGCATCCCGCTGGAGGTGGTGACCACCGCCGATCGGATCATCGCGCTGGCGAAAGAGAAGCTGAGCGGCAACCTGCAGAATAGCCTCTACATTTCATTGACCGACCATTGCCACTTTGCCATCG
Source organism: Dickeya fangzhongdai (assembly GCF_002812485.1). NCBI lineage: Bacteria > Pseudomonadati > Pseudomonadota > Gammaproteobacteria > Enterobacterales > Pectobacteriaceae > Dickeya > Dickeya fangzhongdai. The sequence goes on along the minus strand of NZ_CP025003.1, from coordinate 3,036,048 downwards.
AACGCCACCGGCAAGGGGTGGATATCCGCAATGGACTGCTGTGGGAGGTCAAGCGGCTGTATCAAAAAGAGTTCGCCATCGGGCTGGATGCGCTGGACATTATCCACCGGCGGCTGGGAGTTCGGTTGCCGGAAGATGAAGCGGGCTTTATTGCGTTGCATCTGGTGAACGCCCAGTTGGACAGCCATATGCCGGAAGTGATGCGTATTACCCGCGTGATGCAGGAAATCCTGAATATCGTCAAATACCAGCTGAATCTCGACTATAACGAGCAGGCATTCAGTTATCACCGGTTTGTGACTCACCTGAAGTTCTTTGCTCAGCGATTATTGGGGCACTCGCCGGTATTTAGCGAAGACGAATCGCTGCACGATGTGGTGAAAGCAAAATATACGCTGGCGTATCACTGCGCCGAGAAAATCCAGGATCACATTATGCTGCATTACGACTATAGCCTGACCAAGGAAGAGTTGATGTTTCTGGCCATTCATATCGAACGGGTGCGTTCGGAATTACAGGAGCAGGCGGCAGAGTAAATTTCGGGTACGGAAAACCGAAGTTTGCGTGATATCACAAAATAACAGATTGTCCGGGTGAAACGCTTGTCAGAATAAATCGCACTGGTAATCTGTAAAGCAATAAATATGGATTGCGACTGTATACCCCAGCGGAAAATACAGGCAAAACCTGAACCGTTTTTGCGAGCCTTGCGCCGCGATGAGACGGTTCAGGTTTTTTTTTGTCTTGAATATGGGGTGTCCTGAAACCGTATATAGCGGTCACTCAGCGGTTTTCTCCGGGCATGGATCGAGCATTAAGGATGTAGCAATGAATTACGAAACATTAGCCAGTGAAATAAGAGATGGCGTAGGCGGTAAGGACAATATCATTAGCGTGATACATTGCGCCACGCGCCTGCGGTTTAAACTCAGGGACAATGCCAACGCCAATGCCGATGCGCTGAAAAATAATCCGGGCATTATCATGGTGGTGGAAAGCGGCGGTCAGTTTCAGGTGGTGGTGGGCAATCAGGTGGCTGATGTTTATCAGGCGCTGCTTTCCCTTGACGGTATGGCCCGCTTTAGCGACTCGGCCGCGCCGGAAGAGGAGAAGAAAAATAGCCTGTTTGCCGGTTTTATCGACATCATTTCCAGCATATTTACGCCATTTGTCGGCGTGATGGCGGCGACGGGGATCCTGAAAGGCTTTCTGGCGCTAGGCGTCGCCACCCATTTTATGTCGGAAAGCAGCGGCACCTATAAATTGCTGTTCGCCGCCAGCGACGCGCTGTTTTATTTCTTCCCCATTGTGCTGGGTTATACGGCCGGCAAGAAGTTTGGCGGCAACCCGTTTACCACGCTGGTGATTGGCGCCACGCTGGTGCATCCGAGCATGATCGCCGCTTTCAACGCCATGCAGACGCCGGATCACCCAACGCTCCATTTTCTGGGTATCCCGATTACCTTTATCAATTACAGCTCCTCGGTCATTCCGATTCTGTTCGCCAGTTGGGTATCCTGCAAACTGGAAAAGCCGCTGAACCGCTGGCTGCATGCCAATATCCGCAATTTCTTTACCCCGTTGCTGTGTATTGTCATTAGCGTTCCGCTGACCTTTCTGCTGATTGGGCCGAGCGCCACCTGGCTGAGCCAGATGCTGGCGGGCGGATACCAGTGGCTGTACGGGCTGAATTCATTGCTGGCCGGCGCCGTGATGGGCGCGTTGTGGCAGGTGTGCGTGATTTTCGGGCTGCACTGGGGCTTTGTGCCGCTGATGCTGAACAATTTCAGTGTGATCGGACACGATACTCTACTGCCGCTGCTGGTGCCGGCGGTGTTGGGGCAGGCCGGCGCTACGCTGGGCGTGCTGCTGCGAACCCGCGACCTGAAGCGCAAGGGGATCGCCGGGTCGGCGTTTTCCGCGGCGATTTTCGGGATTACCGAACCGGCGGTGTACGGTGTGACGCTGCCGCTGCGTCGCCCCTTTATCTTTGGCTGTATCGGCGGAGCGCTGGGCGCGGCGGTGATGGGATATTCCCATACCACCATGTATTCATTCGGTTTTCCCAGCATTTTCTCCTTCACCCAGGTGATTCCGCCGACCGGCGTGGACAGCAGCGTGTGGGCGGCGGTGATCGGCACGCTGGCGGCCTTTACGTTTGCCGCGTTGACCAGTTGGTCGTTTGGCGTGCCGAAAGATGAAACGCAACCGGCGGCAGCGGATAGTCCGGCGGTACCAGTGGAAACGCAGGATAACGCTGGCGCCGTTCGTGACGAGACGCTGTTCAGTCCGCTGGCCGGTGAGGTACTGCCGCTGGAGCAGGTGGCCGATCGGACCTTCGCCAGCGGCGTGATGGGCAAGGGGATCGCCATTCGGCCTACGCAGGGACGGCTGTACGCGCCGGTAGACGGCACCGTGGCGTCGCTGTTTAAAACCCACCATGCCATCGGCCTGGCCTCGCGAGGCGGCGCAGAGGTGCTGATACATGTCGGCATCGACACCGTCCGGCTGGATGGCCGTTATTTTACCCCGCATGTGCGTGTCGGCGATGTGGTGCGCCAGGGCGACCTGCTGCTGGAATTTGATGGCCCGGCCATTGAGGCGGCAGGCTATGACCTCACCACCCCGATTGTGATTACCAACAGCGAAGACTATCGCGGGGTCGAACCCGTCGCCAGCGGCAAGGTGGACGCCAATGCGCCGCTGACGCAACTGGTGTGCTGAATGATTATTGAACAGAAAAAAGGAGACGAGTGATGAACAACCCTTTCCCGGAGCATTTTTTATGGGGCGGCGCGATTGCCGCCAATCAGGTGGAAGGCGCCTATCTGACGGATGGTAAAGGACTTTCCACGTCGGATTTACAGCCTCAGGGTATCTTCGGCGAGATTGTGACGCGCCAGCCGGGCGACAGTGGTATCAAAGATGTGGCGATTGATTTTTATCACCGTTACCCGCAGGACATCGCGCTGTTTGCCGAAATGGGATTTACCTGCCTGCGCATATCGATAGCCTGGACGCGTATTTTTCCGCAGGGTGATGAGGCAGAACCGAACGAAGCGGGGTTGGCGTTTTACGATCGGCTGTTTGACGAGCTGGCAAAGTACGGCATCCAGCCATTAGTGACGTTGTCACACTACGAAATGCCGTACGGACTGGTGGCAAAACACGGCGGCTGGGGCAACCGGTTGACCATCGATTGCTTTGAGCGCTACGCCCGCACGGTGTTTACGCGTTATCGTCACAAGGTCAAACGCTGGCTGACGTTCAACGAGATCAATATGTCGCTGCATGCGCCCTTTACCGGCGTGGGATTACCGGCGGACAGCGACAAAGCGGCGATTTATCAGGCGATCCATCACCAACTGGTGGCCAGCGCCAGAGCAGTGAAGGCCTGCCACGACATCATTCCCGACGCGCAGATCGGCAATATGCTGCTGGGGGCGATGCTCTATCCGCTGACCAGCAAGCCGGAAGATGTGATGGAAAGCCTGCACCAGAACCGGGAATGGCTGTTCTTCGGCGATGTGCAGGTGCGCGGCGCGTATCCGGGGTATATGCATCGTTATTTCCGTGAACAGGGCATTACGCTGAATATCACGGCGCAGGATACGCAGGATCTGCAATCCACCGTCGATTTTATTTCCTTCAGCTATTACATGACCGGCTGCGTCAGCACCGATGAAGCGCAACTCGAAAAAACGCGCGGCAATATTTTGAATATGGTGCCGAACCCGTATCTGGAAAGCTCTGAATGGGGCTGGCAAATTGACCCGCTGGGGCTGCGTTATTTGCTCAATTTCCTGTACGACCGTTATCAAAAACCGCTGTTTATTGTCGAGAACGGTTTGGGTGCGAAAGATAAGCTCGAAGAGAATGGCGAGATTCACGACGATTATCGTATCCGCTACCTGAATGATCATCTGGTACAGGTCGGCGAAGCCATTGCCGACGGCGTTGAGGTGTTGGGGTATACCTGCTGGGGGCCGATCGATCTGGTCAGCGCCTCGAAAGCGGAAATGTCCAAACGTTATGGCTTTATTTATGTTGACCGCGATGATGCCGGCCAGGGGTCGCTGGAACGTCGACGTAAAAAGAGTTTTTACTGGTATCAGTCGGTTATTGCCAGTCACGGAAAAACGCTGACGCGCTAATCTACCTCAAGTCATTCGCATTGCAGGAAAGCCAATGTATCTGCAACGTGAATTATAGCGCGTATCAATATATCTGAAGTCAACCTGCGGGTAGTGATATCCGCAGGCTATTGACGCTCGCCGTTAATCGGCAGGCGTGAGTTGTTGTTTTTCTTTATCCGATTATCCGACGGGAATGTGAATATGAAAATAAAAAATAGCTATTTGGTGATAGCCAGTCTGTTATATCCGGCATCGTTTATTTCCACGGCGGCGCCATTAACAGTTGAACAACGACTGGCGGCGCTGGAAAAAGATTTACAGGAAACCAAACAGGAGTTGCAGCGTTATAAAGAACAGGAGAAGAAAAATAAAACCATCACCCTGGTCAGGGATAATTCCGCCGCCAGTACGGGGAATAAAAATAATACCGGCAGCGCAGCGAAAACCGCTACGCCGATCGCAGATAACGCCTTGTCTTCTGTGGCAGTATCACCCGACAGTCGCGCTTCCATGACATTGCATGAACTCAGCCAGTATGTAAAAGAGGATATCGGTTTTACCTATTCCGGTTATTTCCGTTCCGGCTGGGCCACCGGTTCGCAGGGGTCGCCCAAATCCTGGGCCATTGGTTCGCTGGGGCGATTTGGCAATGAGCACACCAGTTGGTATGACCTGATCCTGAAACAACGGGTGTTCAACAAAGACGGCAAATCCGCCTATGGGGTGATAAAACTGGACGGTAACGTCGGTCAGTCCTATTCCGGCGGCTGGTTTGGCGAAGACAGCAGCAATGAAAACAAATTGCAGTTCTCGGATATTTATCTCACCACCACAGGGTTCCTGCCGTTTGCGCCGGAGGCGGATTTCTGGGTCGGCAAGCATGCGTTGCCGGTGTATGAAATTCAGATGCTGGATTGGAAGAGTAATAAAACCGACTCCGCCGCCGGCGTAGGGGTGGAAAATATCAAAGCGGGCGTCGGCTCTATTGACTTGGCGCTGACCCGTGAAGACATCGATGTTTATAACCGCGACCTAACCAAATATCAGCAGATGAATACCAACGCGGTCGAGGCGCGCTATAAAGGCATTCCGTTATGGAACGGCGCCAGCCTGATGGTACTGGGGAAATACGCGATGGCTAATAAAAACGATACCCAGAAAAGTAATGAAGCCAACAACAACTATTTTCCGATGAAGGATTCCTGGCTGGGCGGCGTGGTGCTGCGTCAGGCATTGCCGAACAACGGCTTTAATGAGTTTACCGCCCAGATGGCCAATAACTCGATTGCCAGCAGCCTGGCGCGCTATGCCGGATCCAGCCCGTTTGTGGCGGTGAACGGTAAATACTACGGCGACCACAGCGGCGGCACGGCGCTGCGTCTGATTTCGCAGGGGGAGATGTATCTACGCCCGGATGTGATCATGGCTAACGCGCTGGTGTATACCCGCGGGCAGGATGTCTACAGCTATGACACCGGCGCCCATACCGATTTCGACAGCGTGCGCGCGGTGGTCAGACCGGCCTACATCTGGAGCAATTACAACCAGAGCGGCGTCGAGCTCGGCTATTTCAGCCAGACCAACAAGAATCAGGCCGGGAAGTATTTTACCGAGTCAGGCTATAAAACCACGTTGTTCCACACCATCAAGGTCGACACCAGCATGCTGGCTTCCCGTCCGGAAATCCGCTTCTACGGCACTTATATCCGGGTGCTGGATAACGAACTGGATCAGTTCACCTTTGCCGATAGCAAGAAAAATCAATTTACCGCCGGCGTTCAGGCTGAGGTCTGGTGGTAAGCCCCCAGACACAGCCCGCCCGTTTTTACCCTGTACCAATAAAAAAGAGGTTGAGAATGAAAACCAGGAAAACCAGTCTGTGCCTGTTGCTCTCCGCATTGAGTTTATCCGCGCCGCTGGCGGCGCTGGCCGACGCGGGCGCTATCCCGGCGCTGCCGCGCGCCGACGTGGCGACCCGGCACTACCTGTCGCAGGTCAACACGGATAACAGCATTACTTTCCGGCTGTTTGCGCCGGACGCCAAATCGGTAAGCGTGGTAACCGGCGCGACGCCGGAAACCTGGGTCGCGCACCCGATGACGAAAAACGATCTGGGCGTTTGGTCGTGGCGCAGCGAGCCGCAGCGGCCCAACCTGTACGAATACTTCTTTAATGTGGACGGCTTTCGCAGCATTGATACCGGTTCGGCGTTGCCCAAACCGCAGCGTCAGGTCAACACCAGCATGATTCTGGTGCCGGGCAGCGTGCTGGATACCCGGGCGGTGCCGCATGGCGAGCTGCGCACCGTGACGTATCACTCGGCGTCGCTGAAATCGGAACGGCAGGTCTATGTCTGGACGCCGCCGGGTTACACCGGCACCGGCAAGCCGCTGCCGGTGCTGTATTTCTACCACGGGTTTGGCGATGCCGGTGATTCCGCCGTCACACAGGGCCGCATCCCGCAGATTATGGATAACCTGCTGGCGGAAAAAAAGATTACGCCGATGCTGGTGGTGATCCCGGATACCGAAACCGATGTTTCCGACGCCATTCCGGAGGATTTTCCACCGAAAGAGCGGCGCAAGACGTTTTATCCGCGTAACGCGGCGGCAGCCGATCGTGAGCTGATCCACGACATTATTCCGCTGGTCAGCGAACGGTTTAATGTGCGGCGCGATGCCGACGGCCGGGCGCTGGCCGGGCTGTCGCAAGGCGGTTATCAGGCGCTGGTGTCCGGGATGAGTCATCTGGAGCACTTCGGCTGGCTGGCGACCTTCAGCGGCGTGACCACCGAAACGGTGCCGAACGCTCAGGTCACGGCGCAGTTGGGTAACGCCGCCGGTATCAATCAGCAACTGCGCAATTTCACCGTGGCGGTGGGCGAGAAGGATACGGTGACCGGTAAGGATATCGCCGGGTTGAAAGCGCAGTTGGAACAGAAAGGCGTGAAATTCGATTACCGGCAGTATCCCGGTTTAGGGCATGAAATGGACGTCTGGCGGCCGGCGTACATCGAATTTGTGCAGAAAGTCTTCAAATAACCACTGTTGTCAGACTGCTGACAAACCCTATAAGTGCAAAATGACGGGTTTTCAGGCGTTAAAACTGTGCTGAGGTGGGTGACTTCGCCGGATGCGCGGCAGGGAAGCCGCGCAAGCCCGTGACGTGTTGGACAAAAACGTCGGGAACGTTTTTGAACAGCGTTTACGCTGGCCCGAAGGGCGAGCCCCAGGGATGGGGCGAGTAACCGCGTCACGGGCGGTCCGAACAGCGAAGGCAAACGCCGAAGGAACCGCGCAGCGGCACAGTTTAGCCATCAGCTAGTGGTCAAGGAGGAGTGGCGTTTGAGTAACCGTGTTGCCAGTCAAGTGTTTCAACTGGCTACCAACCCATAATTTGTATTAGCTCAGATTTGAACCGACACTTTTGTGGCTCAGGACCATACCTAATCTGACGGACAACTTTGTGCCAGAAACGGCCGTTGCTGGCACTATTTCTTCTTATTAAGCATCGACTTTAAATCGGCAAAGGGATTATAGGTGGCTGCGCCAACATCTTTTTGCGCGTCTTCCCCCGCCACAACGGTTGTACCGTACTGCTCGGCTTCAGTGTACTTCGCGTGTTCGTGGTCATGGCAATACAGACACAACAACTCCCAGTTGCTGCCATCTTCCGGGTTATTGGTATGGTCGTGATCGATATGGTGAACCGTTAATTCGCGTAGGTTTGAATAAACAAACTCCCGTGAGCAGCGCCCACACACCCATGGATAGATTTTTAGTGCTTTCTCACGGTAACCGCTTTCCAGCCGCGAGTAGTTTTTTGGGATCAAAGCCATTGCCGATGCCACCTGTTATAAAGAGATAATTTTACAATATATCCCATATATGGAACAGAAATAGACTGTTCGTCGTAGTCCGTTCCCCCGCTCGTTGCCGACTGTCAGGTTTAATCGTGTTCTAACACAGAACACTGGCAGACCAAGTTTGAGCCAATACACGCACGAACCTATTCACTTTCACTGACAAAATTCACTTTCACTGACAAAATTCACTGACCAAACAACATTCATAAGACAACATGGCTGTTTGTCAACAGCCCCACGGTCACGGACCCACGGGCAGGGTATCCTGCCCGTTTTTCTATTTAATATTCAAATCTTTATAGCGCCCAAAGATAATATAGGACCGAAGGGTGAAAAACCCGACAACAGCTCCCGAAGAGACGGCTAATAGCAGAATCATGGGAATGCTAAGAACATGATCAACCGCAATTTCCTGACGATAGCCAATATAATAACGAAGAGGGAAATAGAGTAAAAAAATTGTAATAATAGAACACGTCCCCGGCACAGTTATTGTGCCTTCCTTACTGCCAGGGCTATAGATCTGAGATGAAAAAATTCGCTTTGCCGCAATCCCGCCGACAATACAGCCCAATAACCATATCAGACTTGAAGTCAGGATGTTGCCTTGTCGTAGTAAAGAGATAATCGAAAAAACCATAAAACAGCCTGGGATAAGTAACAGCAGCTTAATGCTAACCTCTTTTTTAAAACAAAAACTTATACAATAAAATGTAGTTGAAACCAAAAGCACAATTACCCACGCAGGCATCCCTGTTACAATCTCTAACATAATAACTCCATTTAAAATATGCTATTCATCAGTAATAACAATTTGTCATCAATAACGCCATCAATATAGATAAAGGCCGTTTTTATGTTAGCTGACCGTCGTTGGTTGAACAAATAAAATCATTTCGTCCTCAATCCGGTTTTTTGTAATTTTTAGTATAAATAAGATTATTGTATGGCCAGGACGCCGAACGGTAGCCTCTGTCGTCCCTGTTCACAGGACATAATGTGTTATCAAACGCCGGGTATTGAGCACAATAGATTAACGCTCCCCAGGTAAAAGTCGTTGTTATATTTTTTAACGCGCAGAATTAATCATGGTGATAATGAATTCTTTGTATGCTAATTAATGTTGGTGGTCTTGATATGACATTTTGATGATGTTTTTATGACAATTTTATGATGCTTAAATATGTATTTAATAATTCGCAAGCGACTTAATTAAGATCTGGTAGATAATGTTGTGAAAAATATTTGCATTCCGTTATCTCATTAGTGAAATTTATTTTTTATGGTTTTTTCATTCTGAATATAGCGTAAGTTGTGTTTTTTTGTTTCAAGTATAATTTGATAAAAATCAGTATCTTATTGTTTTTCATCATTCGGATTTTTCTGATTGCATAGCCGTTATTTACATATTGACAAAAAAATTAAGAAAATTGCATTAGGTGGGTGAATGTTTTTGATGCAGTATTCGTTAAAACCATTTATTTAATGAAAATCGGATATCAAACTTGTTGATCTGCTAATGAGTCATACGTCGGAAAGACTATATCAAAAATAATTCGAATTGCAGGAAGGCGCGACGCAGCGAATCCCCAGGAGCTTGAACAAGTAAGTGGCTGGGGTGAGTGAGTAAAGCCAATGCGCCTGCAATTTGAAATGTGACGGGTATATTTGGTGGCTCAGGTGATGGCATCAATTCTTGCGGAAAATAATAAACATATGGACATGGATGATGGGTATGGATATTGCAATTATCGGGATCGCTTGTCGGTTCCCTGATGCCAATGACTACAATGAATTCTGGCAAAATATAATTCATCGGCGCAATTCGGTTGCTGAAGTTTCTGATGCTAACAAAGATACGTTGCCGTATAACCGAAAGTTTTTACAGTGGCCAGACGCCAGTGAAAAACGATGGGCTGCTTTTGTTAATAACGTTGATGGTTTTGATAATCAATTCTTTGGCGTTATTCCTAAAGTTGCCGAGACAATGGATCCACAGCAACGGATTATGTTGGAACTTACCTGGTCTTGTTTGGAAGATGCAGGTATTCCTCCGTCAACACTGCGGGGGCATAAAGTCGGTGTTATTCTTGGTGTTTTCAATAACGATTATAAAGAATTACAGGAAAACACCAATGCGCCAATAGAGGCGCATCATTCTACGGGTACGGCAACATCTATTATTGCTAACCGTATTTCACATTTCTTTGGCTTTCACGGCCCGAGTATTGCCATTGATACCGCCTGTTCGGGTTCATTAAATGCGATTCACAGTGCGATTCAGGCAATCACTAATGGTGACTGCGATGTTGCTATTAGCGGCGGCGTGAATCTTATTTTAACCGCCACCCGGCATCAGTCTTTTGCCAAAATGGGAATGCTGTCGCCTACCGGCGCCTGCCACTCTTTTGATAGCCGTGCTGATGGTTATGTGCGTGGGGAAGGGGCGGGGGTTTTATTACTGAAGCCATTAGATAACGCGCTGGCTGACGGCGACGTTATTCACGGGGTCATCAAAGGCAGCGCCATTAACCATTGCGGCACCACCTATACGCTCACCTACCCAAGTGCCGAAGCGCAGGCGGAGGTGATTATTGCCGCCAATACGCACGCCGGCGTGCCGGTGCGTTCCATTGGCCTCATTGAGGCGCACGGAACCGGGACGCCGAAGGGCGATCCCATTGAGTTTGAAGGGCTTACCAACGCATTCAGCCGGCTCGCTCAGCAACAGGAAACCTCGCTGGATGAAGCTTTCTGCGGTGTGACGTCCGTTAAGAGCAATATTGGTCACCTTGAAGCGGCAGCCGGCGTTGCGGGCATCATCAAAGTATTGCAGGCTTTTAAACACCGCAAACTGCCGCCATTACGAAATTTCTCTGCGCTTAACCCAAAAATTGACACGACTTCCACGCCTTTCTTCTTCGTTGATGACGCCCGCGACTGGCCGCGTATTGATGCTGATACGCCGCGCCGGGCGGGGGTGAGCTCGTTTGGATTCGGCGGAACCAATGCCCATATCGTGCTGGAAGAAGCCCCTGAGCCGGTGAACCCGTCGCATCAGGACAACCAGCCTACGGCGGATACCCCTTATTTGATTGCGCTGTCTGCCAAAAGTCCGGCGGCGCTGTTGCAACGTCAAAAAGAGTTGATCGACTGGCTGGGTGAGCATCCCGAGGTATCGCTGAATGATGTGAGCGCGACCTTGCTGACTTGCCGCGATCACTTCGCTTATCGCTATAGCTGCGTGGGCCGTGATGGCACGGCGATTATTCAGGCACTGACGCAGGCGGCGGAGCAAGGCCCGCTGGCGTTGCAGGAACACGCGACGGATGATGCGCAGGCCATGGAAAACGCCTGCGCTGAAGGGGCTGCTGTGCTTGATGCGATGCGCGAGGCGGATGCGACCGTAGCGAACCGGCTGTTGCAGCAACTGGGGGAATGTTATCAGCGTGGCGTGCCGCTTGATTGGACCCGGCTATTTGACGGCGAGCGTCCAGCGCGCATTGCGTTGCCCGGTTACCCGTTTATTCATACGTCGTTTTGGCTGAGTGATGGTTACCGTACCGATTCCCCTTTCCCGGCGCTACGTGGCGCGCGTCACCGTGTGGTGAATGTCGGCAGTTCCCGCTATAAGGCTCAGCTTCAGGGCAATGAGTTTTTTATTGCCGGTCATCAGATCGGCGGTCAGACGATACTGCCGGGGGTGGCCTATCTGGAGCTGGTCCGTGCCGCCTTTACTGATGCCATTGATTTAAAAGACATCGACGCGCTACGTTTCTCTCAGGTGGCCTGGTTAAAGCCGCTTGAGTTCCATGATGCCGCGACGGAACTGTACATTCAGCTTGATCCGCATGAACCCGGTAAACAGTGGCTGTTCCAGGTCCTCGATCACGAGCAAACGCTTTATTGTCGGGGAACTATTGGGTTTTCCAGAACTATCGGGTTTTCCAGGGAAGCGCGCCCGGCGATGCCGGCTGACGATGCGCATACACGCGATGCGATGGCCTGCTACCAACTGCTTGATAGTTTGCAGATGTGCTACGGCGCGGGGCTGAGGTCTATCCGTCAGATAACTTTCGATGACCGCGCCTGTGTGGCGCATCTGGTTCTGCCGGATGCGCATAGCACTGACACGCATAGCACTGACACGCATAGCACTGACACGCATAGCACTGACACGCATAGCACTGACTCGCATAGCACTGACTTTGTGATTCATCCGTCTTTGGCTGATGGCGCCTTGCAGGCTGCGGTGGTCTGGGCGACCGAGAAACGGCGTGCAGCGCCGCAGGAGAACGAGCAGGGGGCGCTGGTCATTCCTTTCGCGCTGGAAGGGCTGGAGTTATTGCATCCTTGCAGTTCGGCGATGACCGCAACCATGACCTTGTCTGGCGAGCATGCTACCCGCGATGGCGTCTTCAAGGTGGATATTCATGTCAGCGAGGCGAACCACCCTGAACGCGTGGCGCTGATATTCCGTGGCTTAAGCTTGCGCGTTCTCGGTGACAGCCTTGCTGCAACAGATCAGGCGAAATCCGAACATTCACCGCCTGCGCTGCCTGAAACCGTCAACCTCTATCAGCCGTACTGGATTGAAAAACCGGTGTCAGACGCTGATGAACCGATGGAGCAGGTGGTGCTGGTGGGCGGTGAACAGGATGTTGACTGGCTCGCCAACCTCATCGCGCAGTCGGAAAATCCGCCGCAAATGCAGCGGATCCTGTTGGCATCAACGCCTGATGTGAGTCGCGAGCCGGATCGCGCGTGGGTTCGTGCGGGCAATCATGACGACTTCATCGCGGCGGTGGATGCGCTGTTGTCGCAGGGGGCTACGTTTGAACGTGTGCTGTGGGCCAGTGCGCCGCAGGCCGGCGCTGATTTTGCAGCTCGCCTGAACAACGGCCCGCATAGCCTTTTTGCCCTGACGAAGGCAATGATGCGTAAGGTTAAGAAGGCCCGGTTTGTCCATTTCCATCTGGCTGACGAGAGCCTGCCGGATGTCGCTGCCATCAGCGGTTTTTATCGGACGCTGCGTGTCGAAAAACCGGCCTACATTGGCCGTGTGGTGCACTGTGATTCGGTTGTGGAGGGCGCGCCGGATACGGGCATCGTCATCCCGGCGTTGATCAAAACCGAATTCAGTGACGTCTCCAAAGATGCGGATGTGCGCTATATCCAGGGCGTGCGTCGGGTGCGTCGCTTTGTCACCGAGGCACCGTTCTCCGCGCCCTCCCGTTCGCCGGTGAGCGCGAAGGTGGCTGATGCGGTTAACCAACCGGTATCCGCCCCGGCGGCCTTGCGCCGACAGGGAACCTACCTGATTACCGGCGGGTTAGGCGCGTTAGGGCTGATTTTTGCCCGTTTCCTGTGCTCGCGCTATGACGCAACCGTTTATCTGAGCGGGCGCTCCGCGCTGGATGAAAAACGACAGCAACAGCTTGATACGCTTCATGCGCAGGGGGGCAATGCCATTTATCTGGCGTGCGATATGAGCGACCCTGATAGCGTTCATGATTTGATCGCAACGATCCGCGCATCGGGCCGCACGCTGAACGGCATCATTCATTCTGCCGGCGTCATCGAAGACAACTTTATTCTGCGTAAAAGCCCTGACGCGTTCGGGCGGGTCATTACCCCGAAGGCCATCGGCACCTGGCTGCTCGATGAGGCAACCAGCGACTTGCCGCTCGACTTTTTTGCGCTGTTCTCTTCGGTGACCGGTGTGCTCGGCAATATGGGCCAATGCGATTATGCCTTTGGCAATGCCTTTGAAGATTACTTCGCTTACCAACGTAATGTCCGGCAACAGCGGGGAGCGCGCAGCGGTAAAACCCTTTCGCTGAACTGGCCTTACTGGCAGGACGGCGGTATGCGGCTGACCGAGAAAGAAGCCGATTTCCTGAAGAGCCAGTTCGGGATTGTGCCGCTGCTGACCGACGACGGCATCGCTATTTTCGATTATGCCCTGCAAAGTCAGGCGTCGCAGATAGTGGTGATGCCGGGCGTGCCGGGTGAACGTGCGCGCATTGACGAGGTGCTGGGCGTTGTCGAACCCGCGCCGCAGCCTCTGCTGTCTGACCCGGCGGCGGCTGCCACGACTGATGCCAATGACCCTCACGCATTGCAGGATGTGGTGATCCGCTATTTGTCCGACTTGTTTGCCAAAAAGTTACACATCCCGCCGTATTTCGAGCGTCATGGCTTTTTTCGTGATTATGGCTTCGATTCGGTGGTGGTGATTGAACTGGTCAATGAGTTGAAAAACACCTTCGGCAGCGCGTTGCCGATGACGCTGTTCTTTGAATATCAAACCATGGACGAGCTGAGTCGCTTCCTGCTTGAAAACTGTCAGCAAGCCTGCCGTGGTTTGCCGGGCGGCGCACCGGCGGGCACTGGCGCGCTGCCTGCGTTTCATATCGCCTCGTCGGCGGCGAATGCAGTACATGCAGCGGCGCCAGCGCACCGGACGACGCAACCGAGGGTAAACGATGACGATATCGCCATTATCGGTATCGCCGGGCGTTATCCCGAAGCGGATAGTCTGGAGCAGTTCTGGAGCAACCTTGCTCAGGGGCGCGACTGCATCATCGATATTCCGTCCGATCGCTGGGACGCGCGTTGGTTTCAGGCCGGCGCGGCAACGCCAGGGAAAAGCTACAGTCGTTGGGGCGGGTTCCTTTCTGGCGTAGAACGCTTTGATTTCCGTTATTTCAATATTTCGCCGAAAGAAACGGAAATTATGGACCCGAATGAGTGGCTGTTCCTTGAAACGGCGACGCACGCCATTGAGGATGCGGGATACACCGCGGATCAGCTGGCGCCGTTGCAGGCTGGGCGTGAGAACCGCGTCGGCGTTTATGTCGGCATCATGTGGGGGGATTACCAGCTTCATGCCGTCACCAGCCCGGAGAACGAGTGGACCACCTCTCACTCGTCTTACTGGTCGGTGGCAAACCGTGTTTCGCACTTTTTCAACTTCTCCGGCCCCAGCATGGCGCTGGATACGGCCTGTTCATCGTCATTGACGGCTATCCATATTGCGTGCCATGCCATTCGCAGCGGCGATATCCCGGTTGCCATTGTGGGCGGCGTCAACCTGTCGTTGCATCCTTATAAGTATCATCTGTTATCCAATATGCACTTCCTCTCTTCAGACGGTCGCTGCCGCAGCTTTGGCGAAGGCGGCACCGGGTATGTGCCGGGAGAAGGGGTTGGGGCGGTGGTGCTGAAGCCGTTGTCTCAGGCCCGGGAAGATGGCGACCATATCTACGGCATCATTCGCGGTACGGCGGTTAACCACGGCGGTAAAACATCGGGCTTTACGGTGCCTAACGCGAAACGGCAGGCGGAGTTGATCGCTGAGGCGCTGGAGACGGCCAATGTCAATCCGCGTCATATCAGCTATGTCGAAGCGCATGGCACCGGCACCAAACTTGGCGATCCGATTGAAGTCAGCGGCTTGAATAAGGCCTTTTCGATTGCCGGAGAGAATACCAAGTACTGCGCCATCGGCTCGGTCAAGGCCAATATCGGGCATCTGGAAGCCGCCGCCGGCATGTCGGCGCTGACCAAAGTGCTGCTACAGATGAAACACCAGACGCTGGCGCCGTCCATCCAGTCAACCGCGATTAACCCGTTTATCGATTTTCAGGGCGGGCCGTTCCGTGTGCAGCAATCGCTGGAACACTGGCAGCGTCCGGTGCTCGACGTGACGCAGGAGGATGGTCAGCGCGTTAGCCGGGAAATTCCGCGTATCGCAGGCATCAGTTCGTTCGGCGCGGGTGGCAGCAATGCGCATCTGATCGTCGAAGAATATATTGCGCCGCCGCCTTCGGCCGCTGACCCGCGGAAACCGGCGTTAATCGTGCTGTCCGCCCGTCGTGAGGCGGCGTTGCAGACGATGGCCGGACAGCTTGCCGACGCTATTGAACGCCATCCGGAACGGTCGCTACAGGATGTGGCTTATACGCTACAGGTTGGGCGCGTTGCGCACGAATACCGACTGGCTTTGGTGGCAGAGGTCGCGGCGGATGCGGTCAACATGCTGCGAGCGTATAGCCAGCAGCAGTTATCGGGATTGATCACCGGCCATCGCGACAACGCGCGTCAGGCGACCTCGACGCCGCCGTTGGCCGAGTGGATAAAGCAGGGGCGCCTTGGCGCGCTGGGCGAAGCCTGGGCCAATGGGCATGCGGTGGAATGGCGCCAGTTACACGCGGCGCATGCCCGTCGGCGTGTTTCTCTGCCCGGTTATGCGTTCCAGCGTCAGGACTGCTGGGCGCCGACCTTGCCCGCCGCCACGCCGTCAGGCTCCGCCGTGTCGGGTGTTGCTGCGCTGCACCCGCTGATTGACGCCAATATCTCCACGCTGACCTCGCAGGCATTCCGCAAGCGGCTGCGTGCCGACGAGTTTTTCCTGAGCGATCACCGTCTGGGCGATAACCGCATTTTGCCCGGCGCGGCCTATATTGAGATGGCATTGAGCGCCGGCGAGCTGGCGTGGCAAGGCCATGTGTTGCCGCTTACCGGCGGCAGGCCCCTGTTTGCGCAGGTGCAGCATGTTCAATGGCGTCAGCCGATTATGCTCGCCAGTGATGCTATGGAGATAGAAATCTCGCTGGCGCCATCGCAGGGGGGGCTTGATTTTGAAATTTACCGGGCGGACGGCGAGCAACGTCATATCTATGGCTGTGGTCGCTTGTGTGACGAGACATCGCCTCAGCCAGAACCTGCCAACCTGCAAAGGTTGTTGACCAACGGCCAGGTTTATCAGCGTAACGATATCGATGTGGCTTTCAAACAGCGTGGCTTTACTTTCGGCCCGACGTTTCAGGTGCTTGAGTGTTTGTACGCGAATGCCGAAGAGGCGCTGGCGGAGCTGAAGTTTCCTGACGGCTTGCAGATAGCGCCGGTTGTGCAGCCGTTTATCCTGCCGCCTTCGCTGCTGGATGGGGCATTCCGCACCGCGCTGGGCATCGGCGGTTTTAGTGCAACGGCGAATACGCTAGAGGTACCGGTGGCGCTGGCACGGTTGCAGATATTCAGGCCGATCGACGGCGTTTGCTATGCCTACGCCCGCCGCGACAACGCGCCCGGTTCGGCGACGGCAAGCTACCACATTGATTTGCTGGATAGCATCGGCAATGTGGTGGTCAGGCTCACCCAGTTGCAAACCCAGGCGGTGCCGCATCTGGGCATGAACGCTTCACGCGTCGTGACGCCGACGAAATCCACCGCGCCAATGCGTGCCGGCAATGCCGATGCGCCTCAGCCGGTTGCGACGACGTCGGCGATTTCTGCCTCGCCGCGCCAATCGTCCGGCACCGGTTCTGCGCATGATGCCGTCGTCAATACGTTAATCGCGCATGTCATCGACGTGACCAAACTGGATGCGGGCGAAGTCACCGCCAGCGGACCGTTAGCGAATTATGGTCTGGATTCCATGATGATTCTGGCGCTGAACGAGAAACTTGCCGCTGCGTTTGAGGGCCTGCCGCAAACCCTGTTCTATGAATACCAGGACCTCGCTTCACTGGCTGATTTTCTGCTGGAAAACTACCCTGAGCAGGTGACGGCGCTCGCCGGCATCGCGTCGGCTGCGAGCGTGGCGGCGCCGGGGACAGTCGGTACCCGCCCGGTACGTGACGACGTGCTGGATTATCTGGTAGCCAGCATTATTGACGCCACGAAGCTTGATGCGGGCGAAGTGCGACCGGCTACGCAGTTGTCGGATTACGGCCTGGATTCCATGATGATCCTGGCCCTGAACGGTAAGCTGGCGGTCACCTTCGGCGAGGTGTCGCAAACCCTGTTCTATGAGTATCAGGACCTCGACTCACTGGCCGATTTCCTCTGTGAGAGCTATCCCGAACAGGCTGCCGCCTTGCAGTCTGCGGCGGCGAGAGCCACGCCAGCGCCGGTGGCGTTGTCGCAGTCCAAAGTCAGTCACGCTGCGGATCCCGTTGCTGAAGCGGATAGCGTGGTTAAACCGGATAGTTCGACAAATCCGGTAGCGGCGATCGGTGATGTGGTGTTTGACAGTTTGACGGCGGCTGTCGGCTCGGCGGCGGCAAACTGCTCTGCACTGACGCCGCTCTGGCAGTGGCCGCTGGATACGGTCGATCTCATTCGCTTACAGCATGAGCTGGATGCGCGTGTTGCCGGCGTTGACGCCGCCGCCGTCTACCGTTATCAGACGCAGGCTGAGTGGGCCGACGCGATACAGGCCGCGCAGCAGCCAGCGTCTCGGCACCACGCCGCGACGCCGGTATCGTCCTCACGCCCGACGTTGGCCAGTCTGTTAAATCATTCTCGTCTTGATGCGCTGCGGCGTCATGCGCCGGGCGAAGCCGGATCGGCTGGTGTGAAAGATGACATTGCCGTTATCGGGCTCAGCGGCCGCTATCCGGGGGCCGGCAATGTGGATGCGTTCTGGGCCAATCTTACCGGCGGCGTAGACAGCGTCACCGAAATTCCCCTGTCACGCTGGGACTACCACCAACATTATTCGCCGGAGCGGGGGCCGAAGAATAAGGTCTACAGCAAATGGGGCGGGTTTATCGATGGTATTGATCAGTTCGATAGCCAATATTTCAACATATCGCCCCGCGAAGCGGAGCTGTTGGACCCGCAGGAGCGGCTGTTTCTGCAAACCGCGTGGGAGTGTATTTCGGACGCCAGCTATTCCCGTCACGCCCTGAGCAAGGCACAGGTCGGCGTCTATGTCGGGGTGATGTGGGCGCAGTATCAATGTATTGACACGACGGAGAAACAGCATGAATCCGGCTGGGCCATGTCGTTGCACTCATCGGTCGCCAACCGGGTTTCCTTTTACTTCAATCTGAATGGTCCGAGCGTGGCGCTGGATACCATGTGCTCATCGTCACTCACCGCGCTGCATATGGCGTGCCAGGCGATCCAGAACGGTGACTGCAACATGGCGATAGCCGGCGGCATCAATCTGATCGTGCACCCGATGAAGTACTACCAGCTGGGGCAAAACCAATTCCTGTCCAGCGATGGGCGCTGCCGTGCCTTTGGCGAAGGTGGCGATGGTTATGTTCCCGGCGAAGGGATGGGGGCGGTGTTGCTCAAACCGTTGCAACAGGCGATCACCGACGGCGACCAGATTTATGGCGTGATCAAGGCAACGGCTATCAACCACGGCGGCAAAACCAGCGGCTTTACCGTGCCGAATCAGGCGGCACAGAGCAACGTTATCAGCACCGCGTTAGCGCGGGCAGGCTGGAACCCCGCCTCGGTGGATTATATTGAGGCGCACGGCACCGGCACCATGCTGGGCGACCCGATTGAAATCTCCGGACTTGCCAAAGCCTTTTCGACTATCAACGCACAACGTAACGTACCACAGGAAATCACCCTGCCGGGGCATTGCCGCATCGGCTCGGTGAAAAGCAATATCGGGCACCTTGAGTCTGCCGCCGGTATCGCCGGGTTGACCAAGATCCTGCTACAGATGCGTCATCGTCAGATCGTGCCGTCGCTGCACTCACAGACGCTGAATACGAAAATCAACTTCGTTGCCTCGCCGTTTCGCGTGGTGCAGTCGCTTGAACCGTGGGAATCGGCGGCTGATCATCCGCGCCGCGCCGGCCTGAGCGCCTTCGGTGCGGGTGGTTCGAACGCCCATGTGCTGATAGAAGAAGCGCCGGCATTGGCAGCGGCCGGCCTGCGGAGTGGCGAGTCGCGGTTGTTCGTGCTCTCGGCGGATAGTGAAGCGCGTTTATCGCGGTATGTAGAGCGCATGGTGCGCTTTCTCGGTCAGGCGGTACGTGAACCGCAGACGGCGCCTGATTTTGACTCGCTGGCCTTTTCTTCGCTGGTCGGGCGCGATGCCATGACCGAGCGTCTTGCTGTGGTGGCGAGCAGTCTGGGCGACTTGCTGAGTCAGCTTGAGCAATACCAGCGCGACGGCGCGGCGAAATCGCTGTTCCGTGGGCGGATTGCCGGCGGCAGCGAGCGTCTGGATACCATTCTGGACGGCAAACAGCTTGATGAGCTGGTTACCGGCCTGGTGCAGGAGCGTCAGTTGCTGCGTTTAGGGCGGTTGTGGACCACGATGCTGGATGTGAACTGGCCGCAGTTCGCGCCGGCACTCTTCACTGGCAACGGCGCGGCGAGCGCGGTGCGCCGGGTGTCATTCCCGCCGTTGCCGCTGATGACGCGTAGTCACTGGCTGGCTCTGCCTGCTGAACAGGATAGACAAGGCCGCGTTAACTCGCTGCACCCGTTGATCGACGAGAATATTTCAACGCTGTCGCAGCAGAAATTTACCAAACAGTTGACCGGGCAGGAGCGCTATCTGCGCGATCATGTGGTGGGTAGCCGTGACGCACGGATGATCTTACCCGGTTCGGCTTACATCGAAATGATCCATGCGGCGGGCCAGCTGGCGATGGAAAGCGACTGGAGCGTGGCGTCAGTCCGCAACCTGATGTGGATGAACGCCATTCAGGTGGACGGCGAGCCGGTGGCGGTGGAAATCTCTCTGGCGCATGCCAGCGGCGATAACGTGCAGGTCGCCATCCGTAACCGCCACACCGATGCGCTTTCGCTGGAAGCCGAACTGGTCTATCGCCCAGACACGGATGTGCCTGAAGAGGAGTGGATCGATCTTGACGCATTGCGTAACAGTGGCAAACACGACAGCGATCAGGCCGCCATCTACGCCGATTTTGCCAAAATGGGCTTTGCCTATGGCCCGAGCTATCAGGTAACGCGCGAGCGTTATCGCTTCGCGGATGCGGCGCTGAGCCACTTGTGCCTGCCGGATGGCCTACCTTCTACCGATGCGTTTTATCTGCATCCGTCACTGTTGGACGGGGCGCTGCGTACCTGTCTGGCGGTGGGGCTGGAGCCGGTGGAATACGCCACGCCTATCGTGCCGTTCTCTCTGGGGGAGCTGGAGTTCCGCCACCCGCTCGGCGCAGAGTGCTATGCCTATGTCACGCCAGCCCAATCGCAGACGGCAGGTCAGCACCTGGGCAGCGCCATTCAAAAGCACGACATTACGCTGGTGGATACCTCCGGCCGGGTACTGGCGCGTCTGAAAGACTTTGCCGCCCGCCGGCTGGAGAGTGATGCCGGCAATAAGGCACCGTCTGTGACGTCACAAGACGTGCAGTACTACGCCTATGAATGGCAGGCATCGCCGCTGCCGGAGCGCGTATCCGGCACGGCGGTGAATTCTGAAGCGGCGCGGGTGTTGGTGCTCAGTGATGACGACACCCTGGCCGAGGCGCTGCGCGCGCGTTACGGCGATGACGCCAGCGTGATTACGGCGATGTCAGCCAAGGCGTTTACCCAGCACGATGCCCATCGATTCAGCGTCGATACGCAATCCCAGGCCAGCGTACAGACATTGTGCGAGCAATTGGCGGCACAGCAGCTGTGGCCTACCCACATTGTGCATGCCATCGGCGCGGATAAGCACTTTGACGACTTGCCCGTCGCAGGCGCGGCGTCGTTATTGCATGCGGGATTGCAGTCGCTACGGCACCTGTTTGTGGCGCTGGAAACGGTAACACCGGGGCAGGCGCTACGCTGTGTTAACGTTTATACCGCACAAGCGGAGCAGGTTGAGCCACAGCAGGATGCGCTCAGCGGCTATGCTCGCTCGTTGCTGACGATTAACCATCGCTTCGAGCTGTTCACCTTGCGTAGCGATGCGGATAACGCCACTACGCTGGCGAATGACGTTTATCAGGAGTTCGTCCAACGTCCACAGCCGGTGGCCGGTGTCGAAGTCGCTTATCGGCAGGGTATCCGCTATCAGCGTCAGGCTGGCGAGATCACCCCGCCGGATGCAGACGGTATGGGAAGCCAGCCGCACCTGAATTTTGTTCATCGCGGACATTATGTGATAACCGGCGGCGCCGGCAAGCTGGGGCTGCTGATGGCGCATTATCTGGCGTCCCGTTATCAGGCTCGCATCGTGTTGAGCGGCCGTTCGGCCCAGCCGGACGAAACGGTGCAGCAGCAATGGGTGGCGATGCGTGAGCACGGTGCCGAAGTGCGCTACATCGCGGCGGATGTGGCGCAGGAAGGGCAGGCGGAAGCCTTGATTGCCCAAGCCAAAGCGGCGTTCGGCGCGGTAGATGGCGTGCTGCACTGCGCGGGCGTCGCCAGCGCAACGCCTATCACGGCACTGTCGGATGCGGAGTTTTATGCGCTGATTGGCCCGAAGGTGGACGGTCTGGTCGCCCTCGACCGTGCCACGGCGCAAGAGCCGCTCTCTGTCTTTATCAACTTCTCTTCCGTTTCAGCGGTACTCGGTGATTTGGGATCTGGCGCTTACGCCGCCGGTAATCGCTTTATGGATAGCCATGCGGTATGGCGCGACAGCATGGTGAAAAAAGGGCTGCGCACCGGCCAGACGCTCTCGGTCAACTGGCCGCTGTGGGCCAGCGGTCAGATGAACATCGAGCAGGAGGATGCCAGCCTGTTTGCGTTCTCCGGTATGGCGGCATTAGGCCAGGATGCGGGCATTATCGCCCTCGAACGCGCCTTGCTCGAACAGCGTTCGGCATTACTGGTGGCGGTCGGCGACCGTAGCAAGGTTGCCCGTTCCCTGCGCATTCAGGCCGAGGCGATGGCGCTTCCCCTCCCGCAAACCGCGGTGAGCGTCGTGACCGAAGCGCCGCGTCATCAGCCGACAGCGGCGGCAATGCAGCCCGGCGATAGCGCTTATCTGCACAGCGAGCGCGCGCTCAAAGAGCGGATTTCCACCATCACCAAACTGCCGGCCAGCGATATCGCGGTGGACGCCACCTTTGAGCAGTTAGGGATGGACTCCGTCATGCTGATGGAGCTGCGCGCGGTGCTGGAGAAAGAGTATGACGGGCTGCCGAAAACCGCGCCGTTTGAGTTTAATACCACCGCCAAACTGGCCGGGTATCTGTGTGAGCGTTATGGCGTAACGCCGGCGCATGATGAGGTAGCGGCGACGCGGCCGCATCCTGCTGCCGAAGCGGTAGATAACCATCACGCCGGCGCGCCGGCTGCGGCGAATATCAAACGGACGATGCCTGCCGCCGCCAGGAATCCCCTGCGTTCACGGACGATGCGTACATCATTGTCGTCAGCCGCCAGTGCCGCCGGTTTTAATGCCGAAAGCGACGCCGTGGCGATTATCGGTGTGGCGGGCGAGTTCCCCGGCGCCGAGAATCTGGCGGATTTCTGGGCGGATATTCAGGCGGGCAAAGAAAATCTGACCACGATTCCGCAGGCGCGTTGGGCTATCACGCCGGACGATAACGGCAATCCGCATTACGTGAATCGCGGTGGCTTCCTCAACAATGTGGATTGCTTTGATCCCGAGATGTTCCGTATGAGCAGCGAGGAAGCCAGTCGCCTCGATCCGCAGGTTCGTGTGTTGCTGCGTAGCGCCTGGCATGCGCTGGAGAACGCGGGTTACACCCCGGCTGCGCTTAACGCGCAACAAGTCGGCGTGTATGTCGGGGCGATGAACGAAGATTTTACCTGGGTGATGGCCGAGATTTACGCCCGCACGGGGCGCTATCCGGGCGCCGGGTCGGTTGTCAGTGAGCTGGCGAATCGCATTTCGTTTTTGATGAATCTGCGCGGGCCTAGCTTCTGCGTTGCCACCACCTGCGCCTCATCGCTGACGAGCGTGCATGTCGCGCGCAAAGCCATCCTCGGCGGCGAATGCGATATGGCGCTGGCAGGCGGCATTAATCTGAGCCTGCATCCCAGCAAATATATGTTGCTGCAGGAGATGAAGGTGCTCTCTGCCGACGGCAAGGAGCATACCTTCGATGAGCGCGCCAATGGCCTGATCCCGAGCGAAGGCAGCGGCATGGTGGTGCTCAAACGCCTGAGTCGGGCGCTGGCTGATGGCGATCACATCTATGGCGTGCTGCGGGGTTCCAGCATCGGCCATGCCGGTACCGGGGCGGGGCAATACCTGCCGAACCTGACGGTGATGGAAGACACCGCCGTTCGGGCTATCAACGAGGCGCGTATCGATGTTAACGAACTGAGCTACATCGAAAGCCACGGTGCGGCGACCGAATTGGGCGACCCGATTGAGTTGAAGGCATTGTCCAACGCGCTGCGTCGTCAGACTAACGCGCAGCAGTTCTGCGCGTTGGGCACCAAAGCCAACCTGGGGCACATGGAAGCCGCATCGGGCATCTGTTCGTTGATTAAGGTGCTGTTGAGCATGCAGCACGGGCGTCTGTCGCCGTGCGTCAACCTGCACCGCATTAACACCTCGTTTGAACATGAAACCTCGGCGTTCCTGTTCCCGCGCGAGGCGCAGGAATGGCACGCCAATGCCAGAGGCACGCGTCTGGCCGGGATCAACGCCTATGGTATGGGCGGCTCTACCGCCTTTATGGTGGTGGAATCTGCCGAGGAGGTGGTAAGGCAGCACGCCCGCCACACCGCGACTGGCAGGGATAACGCGCCAAATAGTCCGCAAATCGTGGTGTTGTCGGCGCTGTCAGCGGAGCGTCTGGCGGCTTATGCCGTCGAGATGCGTGACTTTGTTAAGCAACAGGGCCGTGCGCTGTCGCTCGCTGACCTTGCCTACAGCAGCCAGATTGGGCGCGTCACGCTGGACCATCGGCTGGCGATCGTCGCCACCAGCATGGATGAGCTGGTGGCAAAACTGGACGGCTTTATTGCTCAACCGACCGCTGAACATAGCCTGCGGGAGATGTATAGCGGCAACGTACGCCACAGCAAAGACGTCCCGCAACTGATCGCCGGCGAGGCGGGTAAGAGCTTTATCCGTGCGCTGGTGCAAAACCAGCAGCTCGCCAACGTTGCCACGCTGTGGAGCCGAGGCTGCGACATCGACTGGAGCCTGTTGCACCACGGGGAACCTCGCCGTCGCGTGCCGTTCCCCGGCTATCCCTTTGCGAAAGAACCCTGTGATCTCTACGCCGCGCTGCGCCTTGACGCGCCGCAACGGCAAACCCCTCACCGCGACCCCGTGGTGGCTGATGCCGCAGACGCGCTCGCCCCGTTAACCGTGCCGCAGACATGGTTTGCCCGCACGTTGCCTGTGGGGGCGGTAGACGTTCGTAATGATGAGTCATTGCAGGCGTTCTGGGTGGAGCAGTTACACGCCAAAGAGGACGTGGGTTCGTTGACGGCGTCGGTATTGCTCGGCGGCGCCGCTGTGCAGGACGGCGAGGCGACTCAGCCGCTTAGCCTGTCTGTGGAGCAGCTAATCGACCCTGACACGGTGACGGCGGTGCAAGTCTGCACCCAGCGTCAGGAAATCGCGCTGGAAACGCTGGTAGCCGCCGGCTGGGCACTGCTCATCAATCGTCATGCGCGGGTCAAACAGGCGCAGTTTGGCCTGATCCGGCATGTTAATGACGACCGTTTCCAGATGATCCCCGCCCGTATTCAGGTGGTTGGCCGCTATAAGACCGCCGCCTGGCTCAACGGCGTTGAAACCCAACTGGAGAAATGCCTTGAGCATGCCGGGGCCACGCTTGAGCAGATAGCGCACTGGGTGGGCGATGCCGGACAGTTCGATAGCGCGGTGGCGCTCCTGGCCGACGGTATCGAGGTGAACCCGGCTATCCCGGCGTTGTTTGCGGCGCACCCGCAGCTGCGTCTGGCGATGTTGGTCCGCATTGAGGAGAACGGCGTGCAGGTGCGTCTGGCGTGCCGGGGCGTGGATACCCAGATAGCACAGCTCAATCAACTGCTTGAGCAGTTCGTGCTGCTGCTGGAGGGGCTGGCCCGTCATCCCGATAAAAATCCGGCGGCGCTGTCGATGCGCAGTAAAGGGGAAGGGCGTAAGGCCTTTTTGAAAACGCTTGAAAAACTTCATCAGCAAGATCAAACACTATGAAAATACTGATTACCGGAGCAAACGGATTTGTTGGGCTCAACGTGGTAAAAGCGCTGGTCGCCGCCAACCATCAGGTAACGGCCTATGTGCGGGCGACATCCAACGTGAGCTTTCTGGAACCTTTCGGCGTCACCCTGGTGCGCGGCGAATTACAGGATAGCCAGCGCCTGCGCGCCGCGATGGCCGGGCACGACGGGGTGATCCATACCGCGGGCAATACCAGCAGCAACCCGCGTGACTGGCCGCTGCTGGCAGCCGTTAATGTGGAAGGGACCCGTTCGGTGATTGAGGCGGCGCTGGCGAGCGGGGTATCACGTCTGGTGTATACCAGTACCAGCTCGACGATAGGGGCGGATAACGACCCGGCCGCCGAGGCGACTGAAAACACGGCGCTTGCCGGGTTTCGTGCCAGAAACCCGTATGCCAAAAGTAAGTTGCAGGCGGAGGAGCTGGTGTACCGTGCCTGCGATCGCGGCTTGTCCGCCGTCATCCTCAACCCGACGGAAGTGCTGGGGGCTTACGACTATTCCATGCAGTGGGGACGCATGGTGCTGGCTGTCGCCTATAACCAGCTGCCGTTCCTGCCCCCCGGCGGCGCCAGTTTTTGTGGCGCGAGCGCGGTGGGTGACGCGCACGTCAGTGCCTTGACCAACGGCAACGCCGGCGAGCGTTACCTGATTGCCGGAGCCAATACCCGTTATAGCGAGCTTATCAACACCATTGAAGCGGTTGTGCCGTGCAAGGCGAACCGGCCTCAAACCCCTTATTCGTCTGTCTATCTGAAAACGTGGCTTCAGGAAAAACTGCCCTGGCTGGTGCGTGGCGAACCGGTGCTGGACGCCTATCGTCTGCGTGTTTTCGGCGGGGTTTATTACTTTAGCAGCGCCAAAGCAGAGCGTGAGCTGGGCTATCAGCCTTCTCCCTTAAGCCAGATGGTGGATGAGTGCGTGTCCTGGTATCGGGGAAACGGTTTTATTGCGTCTTAGCGAGCGGAAGCATTCTCCGAGAGAGAATAAATAACCAAGGAGGTTTTTATAATGGATTTTCATGATCTGGTCGAACTTGAGCGTAAGCCTTTCAAAGAACGCGTCAAATTACGTTATGGCACCTATTTAAAAGAAGTAGAAAAAGGCTTTATGTTCAGCCGCCAGGGGATGGGGCCTGTCGATGCGCAGATGCAATACAAAGATCTGCACAGCGACGACTTCAGGAACGTGCTGGTGTTTGGCTCCAACAGCTATCTCGGCCTGGCTAACCATCCTTATGTAAAAAGTCAGGTGGTTGAAGCGGTAGAGAAATACGGTATCGGCACCGGCGGGTCACCGGCATTTTCCGGCTATACCAAGCAACATCGGGATCTTGAGCTGCGTCTGGCGGCGCTGGCCGGCCACGAAGACGCGGTGCTGCTGCCGAGCGGCTATATGGCAAATCTGTGCTGGGTTAACGGATTGATGAATCGTAACGACATCATCATCTATGACCAGAACAGTCATGCCAGCGTGATCAACGCCGTCAAAATGACCAACGTGCCGTTCTTTACCTTTGATCCCGAGCGTCTGGATGAGTTTGAGGCGATGCTGCCTAAAATTCGGGCGCGCTCCAAACCGAATGCCCAGATTTTCTCCACGGTTGAAGGGGTGCGTTCTACCGACGGTTCGATCATCGATCTGAAGCGTTATATCGAGATTTGCCGGGCGCACGACATCATCATCATTCTGGATGACGCTCATGGTTTAGGCACCATGGGGCGCACCGGCAAGGGGACGCTCGAACATTTAGACCTGTTAGGCCAGGTAGATTTGCGGATGTCCACCTGCAGCAAATCGCTGGGCGCGCAGGGCGCTTTTATTTCCGGCAGCCGCGAGCACATCTTTATGCTGCGGAACTTCTCTTACCCTTACCTGTTTACCTCGGGGTTGGCGCAACCGACGATTGCGGCGATTTCCGCGGCATTAGACGTGATGGAGCGTGAGCCGGAGCGCATTGCCCGTTTGCATGACAATGTGCGTTACATGCAAGACCTGCTGGAAGCGAAAGGCTTCAACATTCTTCGCGGCGAATCGGGAATTATCCCGGTCTTTTTCAGCAAGCTTTCTGTCGTAGGCAATATCAATCGCCGTCTTTTCGAACGCGGCGTGTTCGCCAACATCATGGAATACCCGATGGTTCCCCCCGATAAAGAACGCCTGCGTATTTCGGTG
This sequence comes from Dickeya fangzhongdai, assembly GCF_002812485.1. Taxonomy (NCBI): domain Bacteria; kingdom Pseudomonadati; phylum Pseudomonadota; class Gammaproteobacteria; order Enterobacterales; family Pectobacteriaceae; genus Dickeya; species Dickeya fangzhongdai. Next base: position 3,007,989 of record NZ_CP025003.1, on the reverse strand, counting down.
ATGTCGACCCATACCCGGGAAGAGATCGAGCAGGTCGTTGAGCTTATCACTGAGGTAGCGCGCGAGTTTGACGCACTCTAATGGATTGGATGAAGGAGAGAAGAAATGGATGCTCAGAAAGAGATTCTCGCGGTGGTGCTCGACATTATTAACGGCATCAAAAATACCGGGTTTACGCCTGATGTCGTGGAGTTGGATTCGTTTATCGGCGGCGAGCTTGGCGTGGATTCGGTCGAGATGCTGGAGTCCTGGTACGAGATCGAGAAGCGGCTCCACATCAAGGTCAACGACGGCGATAAGCGCGGTATTTACACGCTTGGCGACCTGATCGGCACGATTGAGGCCCATCTACCGGCAGAGGCTGTCAAGTCCTGACCCCGCGAGCGGCTGGTGGGATAAGCAAGCAACGTTAAGTGACAATCCTAGGGAACAGTAATAGGAGATTTATGTCTTCTTCAATTTGGGTATTTCCTGGTCAGGGATCGCAGCAGAAAGGGATGGGGGATGGGCTGTTTGAGCGTTTCCCCGAACTCGTTAGAGAGGCCGACGACGTGCTCGGTTTCTCGATTCGAGAGCTGTGCCTCAACGATCCGCAGGGCGTACTTGGTGAGACGGAATTCACCCAGCCGGCGTTGTTTGTTGTCTCAGCGCTCGGGGTTCTTGCCAATCGACAAGACGGCGTGGACGCGCCGGACTGCTATGCCGGTCATAGTCTGGGGGAATTCGCCGCGCTGTTTGCGGCCGGGGCGTTTGACTTTGCCACCGGCGTCGCGCTGGTAAAAGAACGCGGTAGGCTGATGTCGACAGCGCCGCGCGGTGCGATGGCCGCCGTTCTGGGCATCGAGCTGAATCAGGTGACGGCGTTACTGGCTGCGTCACCGTTTAGCGGCATTGATATTGCCAACATCAACTGCGCGCAGCAGATCGTCATTTCAGGGCTGTATGATGACATTATTGCCTGTGAAACGCTGTTTACCGCTGCGGGTGCGCGTTATATCAAGCTGAATGTGAGTGCGGCGTTTCACTCGCGCTATATGCGTGATATCGAAGCCCGGTTTGCACAGTTTGCCCAGCGTTTTACCTTCAATCCGCTCAATGCGCGGGTGATTTCCAACTACACCGCGCATGACTATCCCACATCCGATTACCTTGAGCTGTTGGCGCGCCAGATAAGCCACCCGGTCCGCTGGTACGAAAGTATGTCGCGGCTGCTGGCGTCTGGCGAGGTCAAACAGCACGAAATTGGACCGGGGCAGGTGCTCACCAGCCTGTTTGCGAAAATCAGCGCGCAACCGATGGCGCTGGCGGATGAGACGGCGCCCACGGCCAAAAACGTTGCCAGTTCCCCCGCCGCGCATGCATCCAACCATGCATCCAACCCCGGCGTGGTGTTTATGTTCGGCGGGCAGGGCTCGCAGTATTACGGCATGGGGCATGAGCTGTATCGTCGGAATGACGCGTTCCGCAGCCAGATGGACATCTGCGATGCCCTGTGTCGCCAACACACCGGCTACAGTCTGCTGGATACGCTGTATGACGACGCTCGCCGCCATCTGCCGCTCTCTGATGTCGCGTTGTCGAATGTGGCGTTACTCAGCGTGGGCGTCAGCCTGAGCCATATGCTGAAAGCCGAGGGCGTCAAACCTGACGCGGTTCTGGGATACAGCCTGGGAGAGTGCATCGCCGCGGTCGTCGCCGGCGTACTGACGCTGGATGATGCCATAAAACTGGTGGTGTCGCAGGCGCACTTACTGCGCGATAAAAGCGCAGGCGGCGGGATGATGAGTGTGCTGGCGCCGGTAGCGCATTTCCATACCCATGCCGCGCTGTATCAGGGAACCGAGTTAGCCAGCATTAATTTCCAGAATAACTTTGTGGTCAGCGGCAATCGGGCGAGTCTATCGGCGCTCAAAGAACGTCTGACGCAACGGGACGTTATCTCGATGCTGCTGCCGGTTGAGCAACCTTTCCACTCGTCCGGCATCGCCGCCATCGAGACGGATTTCCGGGCGCTGGTCGATACCTTGCCGAAACATCCCCCCGAAATGACGGTTTACTCCGCGCTGCTGGGGACGTCGGTTGAACGCTGGGATAGCGAGTATTTCTGGCGCGTCTTGCGTGAACCGGTCGATTTCTACCGCTTAATGCAGGGGTTGGCGGCGAAAGACGAGGCATTTTTTATTGATCTCAGCCCAACAGGCACCCTGTCAACGTTCATCAAATACGGTTTTGCCGCGCGCATTCAGCACGGCGCTGTCATCAATCAATTCGGCAGGAACGCCGAAAGCCTATCCAACTTACTGAATGTTATAAAAAATCATTCCAGGCAAGTTGTCACGGAGGGAGCCTGACCCATGGCTATCACGCAGGAAAATATGCTCTTGTCGCGTAAGGACACTGCCGTGGCGTATTGGCAGCGCTATCTTACCGGGGCGCAAACAACGGCCAACGCCAACCTTGTTAATGCCACGGAGAGCGAGGATGCCAAGGCCGCACTATCCTCCGCTGCGCAAGAGGTCGGTGTGCTCGTCTCCCACGTGGGGCGGGCGCTGAGTACCGAACTGCTGGCGCTGGTGCAGCGTGAGTCCACTTCGTGGGATGTGTTGATGACGGCGGCATGGGCGCTGCTGTTAAGTAAGCACAGCGGCGAGGAGGAGGTGCTGTTCGGCAAGCGCTTTGCTGCCAGCGACGCAGGGGAAGACTGTGCCTTGCCGTTGCGGTTGATTATTGATGGCGACCGCTCCTTGCAGCACTGGTTTGGCGATATTGCCGCCGTGTTTGAGCAGCATCAGCGCCATGCCGATCTGATGCCGGATGCCTTTGCGCGCGGTGTCGGTTCCCCATCCAGCCCACCGCTGTTTGAATCACTGATCGGTGTGTATGACGAGCAAGGCCCGGAGCAGGAAAGCCCCGTCGAGCCGGTGCCGCTGCAGCTTATCGTGCAGACCGGGACGACGTTGTCGTTAACGCTGCACTATCGTCAGGGCGAGATGAGCGATGCGGATGCGCATAACATTCTCAATCGGTTGCAGCAGCTGCTGTCCAGCTTTGCGCAAGGCAGCGAGCGGACAGTGGGTGAACAGTCACTGCTCAGTCGCGCTGAAAGTGAACGCGTTATTCACGAATGGAATGCGACCGAACTCGATGTGGCGTTGGATCACTCGCTCTACGCCCTGTTTGCCGAGCAGGTCGCGGCCAGAAACGACGCCACCGCGCTGGTGGCCGGTGATGAGCGGTTAAGCTATCGGCAGCTTGCCGAACGCGCCGAACGGATTGCCGCAGGGCTACGCCGTGTCGGCGTGACGCAGGGCGATCGCATCGTGCTGAGTATGGATAAAACGCCGAATCTGATCGCGTCCATGCTGGGTATCATCAAGTTAGGGGCCGCTTATGTGCCCGTCGGTCTGGATGCGCCGGCCGAACGTCGCGCCTTTATCATTAACGATGCGAACGTGCGCTGGACGCTGACCAGCCGGGCCGATCGGTCAAATTTCGACGAAGACGCAAGCAGCGCCTTGCTGTGGGTTGAGGATTATCTGCAGCAGGCGCAGCCGGATGGCGGGCAGCGTGAGGATGTGTCCGCTGACACCATCGATCCGCACACCATCGATCCGCACACCATCGATTCGCACGCTATTGCCTATATCATCTATACCTCTGGCACAACGGGCACGCCGAAAGGCGTGGAGATAGCGCATCGCAGCCTGATCAATTTCTGCGCCTGGTGCGAACACATCGGGATTTTTAGCGTCGGACAGCCCATTACCCAGTTCGCGCCTTATACCTTTGATGCATCAGCCGGCGAAATTTTCGGTACCTTGACCCGCGGCTGTGAACTGCATCTGCTGTCGAATGCGGTGATCCAAAACCCGCCGGCGTTGATGGCGTACATGACCCAAAACGACATTCGTTTCTCGGCGTTCCCGCCGCCGTATCTCACGCACTTAGATCCGGCTCTCGTGCCGCAAGGCATGACCATTTTGACCGCGGGTTCGGCACCGACGCTCGGGCTGATTGCGCGCTGGAGCGAGCGCTGCCGGTACATCAATGGTTATGGCCCGACGGAAACCACCATTATGTCGTCGGCATGGATGCGTGGCTTTGAGCAGAGCCAGGATACCCGCCTGAGTATCGGGCGGCCGATCGCCAATACCCGTATGTACGTTGTCGATAATCTGGGCCAGCTTTGTGCGCCCGGTATGGCGGGTGAAATCTGGATCGGCGGTGAAGGCGTCGCGGTGGGGTACATGAATCGCCCTGAATTGACCGCCCGGCAGTTTATCGCCGACCCCTGGGTTGCCGGGGGCCGAATCTACCGCACCGGCGACATCGGGCGCTGGTTTGACGATGGTCGCATCGAGTTTCTTGGCCGCCGCGATCACCAAATCAAACTGAGCGGGTACCGTATTGAGCTGGGTGAAATCGAGTCGCGGATTGCCGCGCTTGAGCACATCAAAGACGCTACCGTTATCGGTATCACGCCGGGTGGCGGCGAAGCGCGGCTGGTGGCGTATGTGGTGCCCGAGGCGGGTTGCAGCGGCGGTGCGATTGCGCAATGGCGCGAGGCGCTCGCCACCCAACTGCCCAGCTATATGATCCCGGCGGCGTTTGTGGTGATGGAGTCGCTGCCGCTGACCGTCAACGGCAAGATCGATCGCAAAGCCTTGCCGCTACCGGACAACAGCGCTTACGTGCAGCGTGACTTTGAAGCCCCCCACGCCGGTACGGAAGCGACGCTGGCGCAGTTATGGCAGACCATTCTTGGCGTGCATCAGGTCGGACGGCAGGACAACTTCTTCGAACTGGGCGGTCATTCACTGTTGGCGATGCAACTGCAAGCGATGCTGCGCGAGCAGCAGCTCTACACCGATGCGCCAACCATCTTCGCTCATCCGGTGCTGGCCGATCTGGCGGCACAGATTACCCATCAGGATGACGCTTCGCCGGCGTGGGTGGTTCCGGCTAATCGGGTGACGCCGGAAACCACGGCGCTTCATCCGGCGCTGTTCCCGTTGGTGTCGTTATCTCAGCAGCAGATAGACCAGATCGTGGCCCGCACGCCCGGTGGCATCGCCAATATTCAGGACATCTATGCGCTGGCGCCGCTGCAGGAAGGCATCCTCTTCCATCATCTGTTCGATGAGGCCGGCGACCCTTACCTTCAGTGTGGCCACCTGTCGTTTACGCACCGACAGACGCTGGACCGATACCTGGAGGCTATTCAACGCGTTATCGATCGCCATGATATCTTGCGTACCGCGTTTATCTGGCAAGGCCTGGAGACGCCGGTGCAGGTTGTGCTGCGCGATGCACGTTTGCAGGTCACAACGCTCAGCGTTGACGCCCGGCATGGCCCGGTGGTGGCGCAGATGAAGGCGCGCTTTGATCCTCAATCCAACCGCATCGATCTCACCCAGCCGCCGCTGCTGCGCATGGTGGTAGCCTACGACGACGAACAGGCATGCTGGCAAGCGTTGATGTATATCCATCATTTGGTGGATGACATTCCCTCATTGCAGATGTTGCTCGCTGAGATTCAGGCATTCCTCACTGGCAAGGGGGAGAGTTTGCCTGCGCCGGCGCCATTCCGTCATCACGTGGCGCGCCTGCAACAGCGTAGCGATACCCAGCAGCAACTGGCCTTTTTCAGCGACATGCTGGCAGATATCACCGAACCGTCGGCGCCGTTTAATCTCAAGAGCGGCCATCTTAACGGCCAGCGCATCAGTGAAACACGGCGTCCGCTTGAAGCTGCGCTTGCGCAGCGGCTACGCGCTCAGGCCCGCCGCCTTGGCGTCAGCGTGAGTAGTCTGTGCCATTTGAGCTGGGGACGGGTGCTGAGCGCCGCCTGCGGCAGCGATAGCGTGGTGTTCGGCACGGTACTGTCGGGGCGTATGCACGGCGAGAACAGCGATAAAATCATGGGACCGTGCATCAATACGCTGCCGTTGCGTCTTGACGTGGGGGAGGTGTATGCGGTTGATGCCGTGCGTCAGACGCATCAGCGTCTCTCCGCGCTGATAAAACATGAGCACACTACCTTATCGCTGGCGCAACAGGGCAGCGGCATTGTGGCGCCGACGCCGATGTTCAGTACGGTGTTCAACTACCGTCGTAACCGCCCGACAGACGTGGACGTGTTAGGGGGGATTGAGTTTGACGGCGTGGCCTGGCACGGCTTTGACGAGCGCACCAACTATCCTATCTCGATTTCTGTGGATGACGCCGACGTCGGCTTTGATATCGGCGTTCAGGCGATTGAGTCGCTGTCTGGCGAGCGCATTTGGGGTTACTTCCAGCAGAGTATGCTTAGCCTGGTGGAGGCGCTTGAAGTCGAGGCCACCGCGTCTGCTGCGCCGGTGCCGCTGTATGAGCTGACGGTGCTTCCGCCAGAAGAGCGCCGGCATCTGCTGAAAAGCTGGAATGATACGGCGCTGCCGTTCCCGGCGATGACGATGATTCATCAGTTGTTCGAGCAACAGGTCGCGCAACACCCCCAGGCGCCGGCGCTGCAAATGGGCCACGTCCGCCTCAGTTATGCCGAGCTTAACCAGCGCGCCAACCGGCTGGCTCACTACCTGATAGCGCAAGGCGTGGCGCCGGATACGCGCGTGGCGGTGTGTACGGAGCGCACCGAAACCATGCTCATCGCCTTACTGGCGATCCTCAAAGCCGGGGGCGCCTACGTGCCGCTCGACCCTGAATATCCCGCCACCCGGCTGGCCTATATTCTTGAGGATGCCACACCGAAGGTACTGGTGGTTGACCGGCGTGGGCGCGACCTCTTTGGGTCTGCGACCGGCGGTGATGTTACGGTGGTCGATCTGGAGCGTGACGGCGCACGTTGGGAAGAACTGCCTGGCGGCAACCCGGATGTGGCAATGCTCAACGCCAGACATCTGGCGTATGTGATTTACACCTCGGGGTCGACCGGCAAGCCGAAAGGCGTGATGGTTGAGCACCGTCAGGTGGTCAACTTCCTCACCGGGATGCAGGCGTTATTCCACCTCAGCGCTGAAGATTGCCTGCTCTCCGTCACCAGCATTTCATTCGATATTGCCGGGCTGGAGCTGTATTTGCCGTTGATGACGGGCGCGTCGATTGTGCTGGCGAGCCGTACTCAGGCGATGGATCCTTACGCGCTGCTTAATCTGTTGCAAACCCTGAATATCACTATCATGCAAGCCACGCCGACCACCTGGCGCTTGCTGGTGGATACCGACCCAACGCCACACCCGCAGTTGAAGATTCTCTGCGGCGGCGAAGCGCTGCCCAGTGATTTGGCCCGGCGCCTGCATGCCTTCGGCGAGTCACTGTGGAACCTCTACGGACCGACGGAAACCACGGTGTGGTCAACCTGCAATCGCGTCAATGCAGAGGACGTCGCGCAATACAACCAGTCGATTGGCCGTCCGATTGCCAACACGCAGGTCTACCTGCTGGACAGACACGGCAAACCGGTGCCGATGGGCGCTATCGGGGAGCTGTATATCGGCGGTGACGGCGTTACCCGTGGTTATCACCAGCGCCCGGAGCTGACCGCTGAGCGCTTCATCCCCGATCCGTTCTCAACCGATCCGACCGCGCGTCTCTATCGTACCGGGGATTTCGCGCAATTTATGGACGATGGACGGCTGATTTTCCTCGGACGTACCGATCATCAGCTGAAGTTACGCGGGCATCGTATCGAACTGGGCGAAATCGAAGCGCGGCTGTTAAGCCATTCCTCGGTGCGTGAAGCGGTGGTGGTTGCCAGAGAAGATATTTCCGGGGAGACGCGGTTGGTGGCGTATGTGGTTCCCGGTGCGACCGAAGAGCGTGCAGCAGAGCCATCGCCCGACAGTAATCACCTTGATTTTAGCCTGTTCTTCTTCGGCGCGCATACTGATGCCCGACAGGGATATCACCATTGCGCCGAGGTGACGGAGTTCGGCGATCGGCACGGTTTCACCGCCGTGTGGACGCCGGAACGTCACTTCCACAGTGTCGGCGCGCTGTTCGCTAACCCGGCGCTGTTAAGCGCCTCGCTGGCGGCCAGAACGCGCCATATCCAGCTGCGCTCCGGCAGCGTGGTGTTGCCCTTGCACGACACGCTCTGCGTAGCTGAAGACTGGTCGATACTGGACAACCTGTCGAACGGCCGTGTCGGTATCGGCATCGCTTCCGGCTGGAATCAGCGGGATTTTGCGCTGGCGCCGCAGAACTACGATGCGCGTTGGGACGTGATGTATCAAGGCATTGAGGAGCTGAAAACGCTGTGGCAAGGCGGTAGCGTTTCTCGTCGGGATCATCATGGGAATGACATCTCGGTACAGATTTACCCCACGCCGGTGCAAAAGGAGCTGCCGATATGGATAACCGCTGCCGGCGCGCCGGAAACCTTTGAGTATGCAGGCCGCAGTGGGGCGAATTTGCTGACCCACTTGCTGACGCAGAATATCGACAAGCTGGCTCACCATATCGGGATATACCGCACGGCGCGTGAAAACGCGGGGTTCGACCCCCGCACCGGCACGGTGACGGTGATGATCCATACCTACCTGGGGGAGAACCTTGACGAGGCATTAACGCAGGCCAAAGGACCGTTCCTTGATTATCTGGAGGGACATCTCAGCTTGCTCTCGGGCTGGCTGAAAGAGCAAAACATTCACCTCGATACGCTCCCCAGCGCGGATAAACAGAGCATGCTGGAGTTCGCGTTCAGGCGTTATACCCGTGAGCTGTCATTTATTGGTACGCCGGAATCCGCGCTGTCTGTGGCAGAGAGTCTGCAGGAAGCGGGGGTGAATGAGGTGGCGTGTCTGATCGATTGGATCGTGCCTGAGAATGCGTTATCGGCGCTGGAACACCTGGTGACGCTCAAAGGCATGGTTCAGAGCCTGTTTAGCCGTAAGGCATTGCGTAAACACCTGCAGGATGGGTTGCCGGATTATATGGTGCCGGCCGCCTTCGTGACGCTCAAAGCGTTACCACTGACGCCGAACGGCAAGATAGACCGTAACGCCTTAGTGCCGCCGGATGAGATGTCTTTCGCCCGGCGCGCGTATGTTCCGCCACAGGGGAACATGGAAATCACGATGGCGTCTATCTGGGAAGAACTGCTCGGTGTCGAGCGGGTCGGCCGTCATGATCACTTTTTTGAACTCGGCGGATATTCGCTGTTAGCTGTGCGGTTGATTGAACAGTTGCGCCGCAGGGGACTCAGTATCGAGATTCGCACACTTTTTGACACGCCTATTCTGGCAGACATTGCGGCCAGAACCATTGAGCTTGCGGAGACCCGACTGTGAGCAGGCTATTTCCCACATTTTTGCCAGACGGCCCTGACGGTTTCGTCGCATTGCATTACGTCAATCACTATCGACTACACGTTAGTATCACGGAGGATAAAGAATGAGCGATTTCGAACAATTACTGCTGACGTTGGAACAGGCAAAGATCTCGATATCGCTGGATAACGAGGATTTGGTTATTACTTCAGCCAAAGGCGCGCTAACCAGCGAGATTAAAAGTGCGCTACGCGAGCACAAAGCGACTATGGTGAACGCTCTGCGTAATGGGAAACGCCTGTCAAACGCGTTTGAGGTGGTGGTGCCCGAGAACAAGATTACGCCAGAGACGACGGTGATTACCCCTGAGCTGTTGCCCCTTATCGACTTCACGCAGAAAGATATCGATCACGTGGTCGAACAGGTGCCCGGCGGCGTGAGCAATATTCAGGATATCTACTCGCTGGCGCCGCTTCAGGAAGGGATTCTGTTCCATCACATGCTGGCCAGCAACGGCGACCCGTACCTGCAAACAGGGCAGATGACGTTTGATAGTCGCGAAAAGGTAGACAATTACCTTGCCGCGGTACAACAGGTTATCGATCGTCACGACATCATGCGCACCGGTTTTTACTGGGAAGGGGTATCGACCCCGTGCCAGGTGGTGCAGCGTCAGGCGACACTGCATGTGCTGGAGGTGGACTTGGATCCGGCGAACGGCCCGATCGCCGCACAGCTGGCCGAGCGTTTCGACCCGTCACATTACCGCATCGACCTGGCTAAGCCGCCGTTACTGCACGCGTTTGTCGCTTATGACAAGCACAGCGAACGTTGGGAGATGTTCCGCGTGCTGCACCACCTGATCGATGACATTACCTCGGTGCTGATCCTGTCGGCCGAGATCCATACCTTTTTGGCCGGGCGCGGCCACACGCTGCCCCCGGCACAACCGTTCCGTCGCCTGATTGCGCAGGTTCGTCTTGGTAAGAGCCCGCAAGAGCATGAACGGTATTTCCGCTCGACGCTGGCGGATATCGATGAGCCCACCGCGCCTTATGGCCTGGTCAATATGCTGGATGACTTCGAGATAATCGAAGTCACGCGCAAGGTTCCCCAGCGTTTGAACGACACCCTGCGTGCGCATGCGCGCCGTCTGGGGGTGAGCCTCGGCAGTATTTGCCATCTGGCCTGGGGCCAGGTACTAGCCTGTATCAGCGGTCAGGATGCGGTGGTGTTCGGTACCATTTTGTTTGGCCGTATGCATGCCGGCGACGGTGCCGACCAGATCATGGGGCCATTCATTAATACGCTGCCGATCCGTCTTGATATGTCCGGCGTAAGCGTGGAGGACAGCGTACGCAACACCCACAAACGGCTGGCGGAACTGCTGAGTCATGAGCATGCCTCACTGGCATTAGCGCTGCGTTGCAGCGGCGTGAGCAGCTCCACACCGTTGTTCAACACCCTGTTTAACTATCGCCATAACCGCGAGTCGGAAAGTAAGTCGCTGGATTTTGTGGTGCCGGAAGCCGATCAGTGGGATGGCTTTGAAGAGCGCACCACCTACCCGATCACGCTGTCGGTGGACGACTACGGCAGCGCGCTGGGTTTGAATATTCAGGTGGTGGACTCGCTGGATCCCGAACTGCTGTTCGCCTATACGCAACAGGCGCTTGAGAATATCGCCAGGGCGCTGGATCACGCGCCCAATACGCCGATGCAGCAGATCGCGATTCTGCCCGAGTCAGAGCGCCATTTACTGCTGAATGAATGGAATAATACCGACAAGGTTTACCCTGATGTGACCTATACGCATCAGATGTTCGAAGCGCAGGTAAAACTGACGCCAGCGGCAACGGCGCTGCGCTTTGGCGATCGTGAATTGAGCTACGCAGAGCTAAATGCCTTGTCCAACCAGCTGGCGCACCATTTGCACCAGCAGGGCGTCAAACCCGATGATCGCGTCGCCATCTGTCTGGATCGCAGTATCGAGATGGTGGTGGGATTAATGGGGATCACCAAAGCGGGCGGGGCCTACGTGCCGCTTGACCCTGATTATCCGCAGGAGCGCCTGTCCTACATTCTGCAAGACTCGGCGCCGAAGCTGCTGTTGCTCGACAAACGCGGTCGTGAGGTGACCGCTGCACTCGATACCGCCGGTATCGTTACGCTTGAGCTGGATACGGCGTCTCTGGCGCGCTCATCGTTATCGACAGAATCGCTATCGCCCGCGGCGTTGGGGCTGACGTCGCGCCATCTTGCCTATGTTATTTACACCTCTGGCTCGACCGGCAAACCCAAAGGCGTGGAAAACGAACATCGCGGGCTGATCAACCGCTTGCAGTGGATGCAGGATGCTTATCAGCTCGACGGCAGCGATGCCGTATTGCAAAAAACCACCTTCAGCTTTGACGTGTCGGTGTGGGAGTTCTTCTGGCCGCTTTCTGTCGGCGCGACGCTGGTGGTTGCCCCTCCGGGCGCGCATAAAGATACGCAGGCGCTCGCCGAGGTGATTCAGGCCAACAACATCACCACCCTGCACTTTGTCCCCTCGATGCTGAACCTGTTTCTGGCCAACGACAGCGTGGCGGCCTGCCGTTCACTGCGCCGCATTGTGTGTAGCGGCGAGGCGCTGAGTTCCGCCAGCGTGGCCCGTTGTCACAAATTGCTGCCGGACACGGCGGTACACAACCTGTATGGACCGACGGAAGCGGCCATCGACGTGACGTCATGGACCTGCCCGAAAGATTTGCCTGAAACCGCTACCGTGCCGATTGGCCGCCCCATCGCCAATCTGCGTATCTATTTGCTCGATCAGCACCTGCGCCCGGTGCCGCGCGGCGTGGTCGGCGAGTTGTATATCGGCGGGGTGGGGGTGGCGCGCGGATACCTCAACCGGCCTGACCTGACGGCGGAGCGCTTCGTTAACGACCCGTTTGTCGCCGATGCCGACGCCCGGATGTACCGCACCGGCGACGTGGCGCGCTATCTGGCGGACGGCGATATCGAGTACCTCGGACGTAACGATAACCAGGTCAAAATCCGCGGTTTCCGTATCGAATTGGGCGAAATTGACGCGGAGTTACTCAAACAGCCGTCGATTGGTGATGCCGTGGTGGTGGCCCGCGCAGATGCGCAGGGTGATTTGCGTCTGGTGGCGTATGTCGTGCTCAGCGCGCAAGCGCAGGCCGACGGCCTGAGCATCTCTGACCAGATCGCGCAGTGGCGCAGCAGCCTGGCGGCGCAGTTGCCGGAATACATGGTGCCTGCGGCATTCGTCAAACTGGATCAACTGCCGCTGACGGCCAATGGCAAGCTGGATCGCAAAGCGTTGCCGCAGCCCGATGATTCGTCGTTCTCTCGTCGTGCCTATGAAGCGCCGCAAGGCGATGTTGAAATCGCGATGGCGGAGCTGTGGCAGGAGTTGCTGGGCGTTGAACGTATCGGACGTCACGACAATTTCTTCGAACTGGGCGGTCATTCGCTGTTGGCGGTGCAATTAATGGAGCACCTGCGCCAGCGCGATTTGAGTACGGAGATCCGCGCCTTATTCGATAGCCCGACGTTGGCCGAGCTGTCCGCTCGCACCATTGAACTCGACGAGATGAGATTATGATCGATTTTGATGACCTTTTGCAGACACTGGATGAGGCCAACATCGCCCTATCGCTTGATGGTGAGGCGCTGGTCATCAAGGCAGCAAAGGGGTCGCTGACCCCTGATATCAAGGCGGCGTTGCGGGAGCACAAACCGGCTCTCGTTGACGCCCTGCGCCAGGGAAGAACGTTGTCCTCGCAAGGCGGGAATCAGGGTTCAAACGCGCCGGTGAATCGGATTACGCCGGCGACCACCCACCTGACGCCAGATATGCTGCCGCTGATTGATCTGACTCAGGCCGATATCGCGCATATTGTCGCCAATGTGCCGGGCGGTGTGGCGAATGTGCAGGATATCTACGCATTGACGCCGTTGCAGGAAGGGATCCTCTTTTTGCACCAGTTAAGCGACAAGGGCGACCCTTACCTGCAGTTTGCTAGGATCTCGCTGGCGAACCGCGAGGTGATGACGCAATACGTGCAGGCGGTTCAGCAAACCGTAAATCGGCACGACATTCTGCGCACGGCGTTTTTTTCGCGCGGGTTGTCGCGCTCGGCACAGGTGGTGCTGCGTCAGGCACGCGTGCAGCTCACTGAAATTGAACTGGATCCGGCCAAGGGTCCGATTATGGCGCAATTGGTCGAACGCTATCATCCATCGCATTACCGTATTGACCTGACTCAGGCGCCGCTGCTGAGTTTGTATACCGCGCAGGACCCGCAAAGCGGGCGCTTTGACATGCTGATGTTGCTGCATCATCTGATCGATGACATCGCGTCATTGCAGATCATGATTCAGGACATTACCGCGTTTCTGCTGGGCCGTGGTCAGCAATTGCCCGCGCCGCAACCCTTCCGCCGCCTGATCGCCAGCGTGCGTAACGGAACGACGGAGGCGGAGCACGAGCAATTTTTCCGTCAGATGCTGGGTGACATTGATGCCCCGACCCTTGCACTCGGCATGTCGACGGGAACGGCAAACAACGCCAGCGTGGTGGAACTGCGCCAGAATGTCGAACCGGCTGTTGTCGCGCGTTTGCGCGCGCATGCGCGTCGCCTCGGCGTCAGTATGGGAAGCCTGTGTCATCTGGTGTGGGGGCAGGTGATGGCGCGCGCCAGCGACAGCGATACGGTGGTGTTCGGCACCATCCTGCTGGGCCGTTTGCAGGCCGGGGAGGGAGCCGATCAGATCATGGGGCCGTTCATTAATACGCTACCGCTCCGCCTTGATCTGGGGAATGTGGGCGTGGAAGCGAGTGTGCGCTTAACGCACAAGCGGCTGGCGGCATTACTGAGTCATGAACACGCTTCACTCAGTCTGGCCCAGCGTTGCAGCGGGATTGCACCGCCAACGGCATTGTTCAATGTGCTGTTCAACTACCGCCACAACCAGCAGGCTGAAGACGAAAGCGTGGATGTGTCCGGTGAACGTGATGACGTTGAATGGCACGGCTTTGAAGAGCGTACCGATTACCCGCTGACCGTGTCGGTGGATGACTTTGGTGAGACGTTGCGTTTGAACGTGCTCGCAGCGGCGCCGTTATCAGCGCAGCGGATTATTGGCTATCTCCAGCAGACCATGACAAGCCTGGCCGAGGCGCTGGACAGCAATCCCGCGACACCGATGCATGAACTGGAGATTCTCCCGGTCAGCGAACGCACCCAACTGCTGGTTGACTGGAACGCGACGGCGGCGTCTTATCCCGCGCAGGAACCCGTCCACCGCGTGTTCGAACAGCAGGTGTTACGTACACCGCAAGCGGTGGCGGTGATTGAGGGTGAAGAGCAGATTAGCTATTGCAGCCTGAATCAGCGTGCCAACCGTCTGGCGCAGACGCTGATTGCCCGTGGCGTTCGGCCGGGGGACGCGGTGGCGCTGCTGCTGCCGCGTAGCGGCGCATTGCTGGCGGCGACGCTGGCGATACTCAAGGCGGGCGCGGCTTACGTGCCGCTGGACCCGCTGGCGCCGCCAGAGCGCTTAACGTGGATTATTGAGGATTGCTCTGCTCGCTTTCTGATAAGCGATGCCCACCAAGAGCCGGCGGCGGCCATCAACCTGCCGGTGATTGATGTCAATAGCCCCGAGGCGGCGCAGGCGAGCGACGGCGCGGTAAGTGACGGCGCGGTAAGTGACGACAAGGTAGAGGTGCGGGTTTCCGCCAGCGCGCCGGCCTATATCATCTACACCTCCGGTTCGACCGGCGTACCGAAAGGCGTCGTGGTGCCGCATTACGCCATTAACCGATTGGTGATAAACAGCGGCGTCGGTGTTTTTGCGCCCGGCGATCGCATGGCGCTGGCGGCCAACACCGCCTTTGACGCCAGCACGTTGGAAATTTGGGCGCCGTTGCTCAATGGCGGCAGCTGCGTGGTGATTGATCAGGAGACCTTGCTCACGCCGGCACGGCTGGTGCGCACTCTGCAGCATCAGCGCGTGAACCAGATGTGGCTGACTGTGGGCTTGTTCAATCAGCTTTATAACGAGCTGACCCCGGTTCTCGCCCAGTTCACGTCGCTGTTTATCGGCGGTGATGCGCTCGATCCGAACATTATTGCTCAGGTGCTGCGCACGGTGCCGTCGGCGAAGCTGGTGAATGGCTACGGCCCCACTGAAACCACCACCTTTGCCACCACCTATCCGATCCATGACGTGGCGACCCATGCCGCCGGCATTCCTATCGGGCGCCCCATCGGTAATACCCAGCTCTACGTGCTGGATAAGCATCGGCATCCGGTGCCATTAGGCGCCATTGGCGAGCTGTATATCGGCGGGGACGGCGTCGCGCTGGGTTATCTGAATCGTGATGACCTGACTGCCGAGCGTTTCGTGACCAATCCGTTTGTGGCCGACTCGCCCGCCCGCCTGTATCGCACCGGCGATCTGGTGCGCTATCAGGACGATGGCAACCTGATCTTTGTGGGGCGTAACGATCAACAGGTCAAGCTGCGCGGTTTTCGTATCGAGCTGGGCGAGATTGAGGCGCGTCTGACCGAACATCCACAGGTCGATAACGCGCTGGTGCTGGCGGTGGATAACGGCAGCGGCAAGCGTCTGGCGGCCTACGTCGTCGGCGCGGACTTGCAGGCTTCTGCGCCGGCATTCGCTGAGGAGATATCCCTTGAGGAAATGCTGCGGGATTACCTCAGCGAGCGCTTGCCTGACTACATGGTGCCCGCGCGTATCGTCGTGCTGGCGCAATTCCCGCTTACCGCTAACGGCAAAGTGGATCGCAAGGCGCTGCCAGCGGTTGAGTTCAGTGATGCCTCCACCTATCGGGCGCCACGCAATGCGCGCGAAGCGGTGCTTTGCGAGCTGTATGCCGAATTACTTCAGCAGCCGCAAGTCGGCATTGACGATGACTTCTTTGCGCTGGGCGGACACTCGATTCTGGCTACCGGATTGATCGGGCGTATTCGCGCCAGGCTGGGTATTGAACTTCCGGTGCGCGTGCTATTTGAAAACCCGACGGTGGCGAGCCTGGCGAAACAGCTTGATGATCACGCCAACGTGCGCCCGCCGTTAAGGAAAGTTGAGCCGCGTCCAGAACCGGTGCCGGTGTCCTACGGCCAGCAGTTGATGTGGGTTGGGCAGAATACGCGTGGTGATAACTCATCGCTCAATACGCCGATTGTCGTCTCGCTTGAAGGCGAGTTGGATCAGGCGGCGTTAACCGCCGCGCTGTACGATCTGGTGGAACGCCATGAGCCACTGCGCACCCGTTTTGCCGTGGTGGACGGGCAACCGGTGCAGGTGATCGAGCCCTTTGCCGCCGTACATTTGGATATCCCGTATACGGAAGTGAGCGCAGAACAGACTCAACAGGCGGTGTTTGCGGCGATTACCTCGGTGTTCGATCTGTCGGTTGATCTGCCGTTTCGCCCTGCAATACTCCGGGTGGGGCCGCAGACGCACATTCTGGTGATGCTATTCCACCATATTGCCTGTGATGCGTTTTCACTGGCGCCGCTGACTCGGGATCTCACGCAGGCTTATCAGGCGCGTCTCGCCGGTCACGCGCCACAGTTCACCCCGCTGCCCGTTCAGTATGCCGACTACGCGGTGTGGCACCGTGAACTGCTCGGTTCTCCTGATGACCCGAACAGCGTATTTGCCGAGCAATTGGCGTACTGGAAGGCAACGCTCGCGGGCTTACCCGCGACGCTGGCGTTGCCGGAAGATTACCCGCGGCCGGAAAAACCCAGCTATCGCGGTGAGATGCTGCCTTTGCAGATCACTGCCCGTTTGCACCAGCGGCTGAGTACCCTGGCGCGTGAGCGCAACATGACGCTGTCGATGGTATTGCAGGCGGCGCTCGGCATCTATTACACCCAGATTGGCGCAGGCGAGGATATCCCGCTGGGGGCCGTTTCAGCAGGGCGCAGCGACGAAGCGTTGAACGATCTGGTGGGATGCTTCCTGACGCAGTGGGTGATGCGTGTTGATACCTCTGGAACGCCCCGGGTTAATGAGGTGCTCGAACGGGTACGCACGCAGGCGTTAAGTTCGTATGGTCATCAGGATATTCCTTACCTGAAACTGGTCGGTGAGTTATTGCCGGTGCGCTCGCCGTCGCATTATCCGCTGTTCCAGACCATGATGATCCTGCAAAACGCCCCATCGGAAACCTTTGCGGTCCCCGGTCTGGCGGCGCAGGTCTACCCCGCCCACAGCGGGAATGCCAAGTGGGATCTCTATGTCATGCTGTATGAAAAATATAGCGAGGAAGGGGAGCCGCTGGGGATGGAGGGCATTCTGGAATATGCCGTCGATCTGTTTCGCCGGGAAACGGCCGAGCGCATGGCGGCCGGCTACCTCGCAACGCTTGAAGCGATGGTCGCCAACCCTGATGCGCCGATAAACCAGCTCAACGCGCTCACTCACTCGATAGACGCCGGTGAGCCGCAACGCCCGGCAGCAGGTCAGACTTTCGCCGCGACGGCTGATTTCAAGCCGCTCATTACGTTGCAAAAAGGTACCGCCGATAGCACACCGCTGTTTTGTGTGCCTGGAGCCGGCGCGAGCGTCACGGACTTCCTGCCGTTCGTGCAGGCGTTGCCCGGCGGGCAGCCGGTTTATGGTCTGCTGCCGAAAGGGATCGACGGGGTTGGCGAACCGGATCCGTCGGTTGAGGCGGCGGCGATACGTAACCTTGCGGCGATGCGTCAGGCGGGTATCGGCGAGAAGACGCCCGTTCACCTGCTTGGTCACTCTTTTGGCGGGCAGGTGGCCTTCGAGATGGCGAGCCGATTGGCGGCTCAAGGCTACCGGGTGGCGTCGTTGACGCTGATCGATTCCGAAGCCCCGTCTGGCGGCAAGGAGGCGGCCGTCACGCCGAGCCTGGCTGAGTGCATGCGCGAGTACGTTGAGAGCATCGGCTTCACCTTAGAGATGGCGCTGGAGATGGATGAATCCCTTTACGCCGGTCACGACATTGAAACGATGCTGTCGGCTGTGCACCGGCATCTTCATCGCGTGGGGAAAATACCGGCCCATTCCTCTTCACGGTTACTGCAAGGTCCGTGGCAAACCTTTTATGCCGCGAGACAAACGCATTATCTACCGGCGGCGCACTACCACGGACAGGTCAACCTGATACAGGTGCGCGATCCGTGGATGAATACCGAAGCGGATCTTCAGCGCCGACATGACGATGCGGCGGCATGGGCCCGCTGGGCCAACGAGCTTGAAACCATCGCGGGGCCAGGGCAGCACTTTACGGTGTTGAAAGCCCCCCATGTGACCGAGCTGGTGCGATGGTGGCGTCAGTATGTTCATGCAGGTGCGGATCAATAAAGGTTTGCGCTTGCGTACCAGGGAAGGTGCCGGGGCAGGGTTCGCCAGGTGGCTCCTTCTGCAGTTACGTGCTGTAGCGCTATCGAGGCACGCTATCGGCAGTGCTATAGCACATTCTCTAGAAACACAATGAGTGGATGAAAATGACGAAACAATTACAGGATGTTGTTGAGGATGTTAATGCTATCCCGTTAGAGAAAATTAACCCTGCGCGTCGGGATCGGTTTGTGAATGCGACTGAATTGCCGGTGTTTGAGCGTCTCAGACGTGAAGACCCGGTGCATTTCACGCCGGAAAGTGAGTTTGGGCCTTACTGGTCAGTAACATTGTGGGACGATATTCGCACGGTTGGCAATAATTACCACGATTTCACCTCCACCCAGAATATCGATCTGAAATCGCTTGAAGAGAAGGAGAAACTCGAAGCGGCGATGCAGGCTCTGGGTCATGAGCGGCGGAAAAATGTGGGTTTCATTACCATGGATCCCCCCGAGCATACTAAACACCGCAAGGCGGCGGCACCGTCGGTGGCTCCCTCCAACCTGGCTCAAATGGCGCCGATAATGCGTGAACGTGCGGGCATTATTCTCGACGGTTTGCCGATTGGCGAACCCTTTGACTGGGTGGATCGAGTCTCCAAGGAGATGACGGCGACGGTGCTGGCAACGCTGCTCGATTTTCCTTTTGAAGAGCGCCGTAAGCTGACGTATTGGTCTGACCTACTGATGTTTGAGCCGGGACATGGTCTGGTGAAAAGCTGGGAGCAAAAGGCGGAAGAAACCGTTAAATGCTATCAAGTTTTTGAGGAAATGTGGGAAAAACGCCGTAATGCGCCGCCAAGCTATGACCTTATCTCAATGTTGGCCCAGCACCCCGACACGCGCGATATGACGTTAGAGCAGTACCGTGGCACCATTGTTCTGCTGATTATCGGTGGGAACGACACGACGCGTAACACGATTTCAGGCAGCCTTTACTTGCTGGATAAATATCCCGCCGAGTTTGCCAAGCTCAAGGCCAATCCTAAGCTGGTGATGCCAATGATATCGGAAACGCTGCGTTTTCACCCGCCAGTCAATTTTATGAGCCGTGTTGCCACCCGCGATGTTGAAATTCGTGGCAAAAACATCCAGAAAGGCGACCGTGTCGTGATGTGGTATGCGTCTGGCAACCGCGATGCCTCGGCGATTGAAGAACCTGATACCTTCAGCATCGACCGTGAGCGCGCCCGTCGGCATCTCTCCTTTGGTGTGGGTATACACGCCTGTATTGGCAGTCGGCTGGCTGAAATGCAACTGACGATTATCTGGGAAGAAATTCTCAAGCGTTTTTCCAGAATAGAGGTATTGGAAGAGCCTGAGCGTAATTACTCTAATTTTTTACATGGTTTTGAAAATCTGAAAGTCATTATTCATAAAGAGTAACTTTCTTCTCCGGAGTCTGGTGACAACACCAGTGGAATATAGTCTGGAGTACAGTTTAAATAACCAGAAATGGGACGGCGATATCCGTACATCCTTATCGGTATCGCCGTAATTGGAATTATTCATTATTTTAAAATTTTCGTATGTGGCGAGAGCGGGATAATACCGACTGGATTGTTTTTGTATAGAGGTTTTATATCTTTAATTCTAACCAATGGTTGCGTATGGAAAACACAGTTGATTGGAATGCTTAACTGTTGGCATCCGGCGGATCTGTTCATGTTGGTAAGGGAGACTCGTGGATATGCGAGATGAAAGTTATTTAAACGGCTATGTGAATAGTGCTAACGAGTACTTTATCGGAAGCGACGTAAGGGATGAAAGACCACCAAAGCTGTATTTTGATGATCTTAAAGTCGGTCAGGTTTTTCATAGTTCCGAGTATTATGTCAGTGCGGAAGAAATAGCTGAGTTTTCGATAAAATATGACCCGCAGCCCTTTCATATAGACGATGACCTGGCAAAGGATTCCATCTTCAGAGGCCTGGCGGCGAGCGGCTGGCACACCGTAAGTATTACCATGAATCTACTGGTTAAAAGCTTGCCTCTGGCACATGGCATCATTGGTAAAGGGGTGGAGAAGATCAACTGGCTTCGCCCTACGCGGCCCGGTGATATATTACGAATAAGGGCAAAAATTACTGAAATAGATATCTCCCCAGCCAAACCGGATAGAGCGTTGATGACGATTCATATTTCTACCATCGGCCAGGATAATAAAATCCGTCAGGAGCTGCTTGGTAAGCTTCTTATATTTCAGGGGAGTGGTACGGCCAAGACGCCTTAACCATGACCCTGTAATGAGGCTGCATGGTGTGAATGAATTTTTCATGCTTGCTGTTTGTTTATAACGGTAAGTTTTCCATAACGATTGACATTAAGGGATTAATTATTGTCTTCTGAACTCATTGATGAAAAACCAAACGCCTTATTGCAAGGTTCAATATTACGCTCACTGATAAAAATAGGCGTCCCTGTTATTTTGGCTAATCTTTTACAGTCAGGATACATCATGATTGATGCGTTCTGGGTAGGGCGTTTGGGTGATAAATCCGTGGCGGCGATATCGGTAAGTCAGCCCATCATTTTTCTTGCTTTTGCTTTGGGTATTGGCTTGAGTGTAGCGGGCACTACGCTGGTCGCACAGTGCATCGGCGCCCGTTTGCATCAGGATGCAAACGATATTGCGGCGCAGGTATTCATGCTGTCGTTGCTGTTTGCAATACCTATCTCGGCGGCAGGGTATTTTCTTGCCCCCTGGATGTTGCATTCGCTCGGCACTCAGGAAGAGGTCTTTCCGTTCGCACTCAGCTTTTTGCGCGTTATCATCAGTGGCTTAATATTTACCTTTGGTTTTGCCATGCTGCAATCCTTGATGAGGGGCTCAGGCGAAGTCCGTATCCCATTATTGATTACGCTGGGTACACTGATTCTTAACGCCATCATGTGCCCGCTATTTATCTTTGGTTATGGGATTATTCCCGCATTTGGCGTAACGGGGGCAGGCATTGCCACTCTCATTAATCAAGGCATTGCGATGACGGCTGGATTGCTGGTGTTACGGTTTGGTCATACTGGCCTTAAGATCTATTTTCGTGCGATGAAACCCAGATGGGATATGGTTAAATCCGTCGTTCGGCTGGGAATGCCATCGTCAATTGAACTGTGTGCTCATGCATTGGGCGCGAGTGGGATGATGTCTCTGGTAACAGGGCTGGGAACGGCGGTTACGGCGGCTTACGGTGTCGTTAATAATATTAATGCACTGGTTATTGTACCCGCCATTGGTATGTCAATTGCTACAGCAACGCTTGTTGGACAAAATGTTGGCGCTGGACAATTTAAGCGTGCGCATGCCATTGGCCGTTTGAGCGCAACGATCTCATTTCTCACCCTGACCACTATTGGCCTGATAGGGTTCGTTTTTGCACCTTACATTATTGGGCAATTCGCCCCCGATCAGATCCAGGTTATTTATTACGGGACGAATTTCTTTCATATTATCGCGCCATGTTATGGATTAATTGGGCTACAGATGGCGCTAAATGGCGCCTTTCGCGCCACCGGGCGCACCATGACGACCATGACACTGGCGTTGGTGTCTCAATGGCTGATTCAGATCCCGCTGGCATGGGGATTATCCCACTATACCTCGCTAGGTATCTCTGGCCTGTGGTGGGCATTTCCGATGACTAACCTATTAATGGCGGCGATGACGATTATTTTGTTTGAACGGATTGATTGGGAACGCTCAAGGCTGAGCCATTCAATGACATCATCTGCTCAGTAACAAGCTGGAATCGAATTCATCCGTATTCAGGATGGACTTGAACCTGTACTTAAAATCATTGGGTACGGAAGAACTGCGATAGGTATTACTGGAAGGGGAGAAGATGAAAACTTTCTTTTTTTCAAGGTACTATAGACATCAGTGCACGTCTATAGAACATGAAATGGTGCGACCGAGTGGACTCGAACCACCGACCCCCACCATGTCAAGGTGGTGCTCTAACCAACTGAGCTACGGTCGCAAATTGAAGCGTTCATTTATCGGTATTTGAGGTAAGTACATGATAAATCATGCTGTTTCCTTTCCCGTTTTGAACGGGCGCTATTATGGCCTTGCACTGATGCAATGACAAGTATTTTGTTGCCATCCCCGTATCGAGTGCTGAATGTTTGGCCGGATTGAAAATCATTGCCGAAAGTGAGCAGGACAATCGCCGGTATGTGCTTGTCCTGCTTGCTTAGGGTGCGTTCAGCGACGGCTTACAACAGCATGTCGTTGCCGTTAATAGAACACAGAGTCATTGTGTGCAGCGGGCACCGCTGCAAGGCTTGAGTCGGCTAGCGGCGGGATAGCCAGGCGCTGGCCGGACGTTCAACAAATCGATAGAGCAACCATCCGCCCAAAATGCTCATTATACCGCCTAACACAATCAGGAGTGTGGCGTGAACGAGGTCGTGGCTGGCTGTTCCCATTGTCCGTTTCAGCAATAGCAGAATCGCATAGTGGATCATGTAAAATCCAAACGAAATAGTGCCAAGCCATTGCATCAAGGCTGAACTCAAGAAATTAGGTTGGTTATTAATATCCCCCACGACCAGTGAACCCAGAAATAATACGAACGGTATCAACGTCACCAGATTAAAACTAAACTGAAAAGGCATGAAGAGATCGACCATATAGGCCAAAATGCTTAGTGCCACGCACGTTGTAATTGAAATTCGAATCCATTTTCCCTCCTGAATAATTCGCGCTGTGACCATGCCGATGAGGAACTCGTAAAGCCGCAATAGCGGAAAGGTATAGGCAAGGCACATCTGAGTATTGCCGATTGGCACGGGCCATCCAGGAACGGGGAGGCCGGATGAGGTGAGTTCATATACCACTACCTGGCTGATAATCATACCCGCGTAACAAATCCAGATGGTCGGCCAAAGAAATGTCACCGGTATGCGTTTTACCAATTTAATTAACCAGGGGAAGGTCAAATAAAAAAATATGATGGCACTCAGGAACCAACTGGGTGTATTTGCACCAAAAAAAATATCAATATCAGGAATCCATGCCTGTATCAGTAACAGATTGGGTAGCCATATATCAGGTCGGTTAAAGCTGACGGCGCCGCATGCCATCAAAATAAGCAAGGTGACGACATGGCTGGGGTATATTTTCGCCAGTCTTTTCTTGTAAAAGCGAATCGGATCGTCAATGGGGCGTGCCGACCAGGTCATGACGAACCCACTGAGTATAAAGAAAAAAGAGACGCCTACCCATCCTGACTTGCTGAAGAAAAAGGCGTAACTATCGCTAATCTCAGCATCGGAGAATGGATTCCACATTCTTGGTATCGATACGTGAAATAAATAAACACCGATGGCAAGAATAAAGCGAATACCATTCAATGAAGGGAGTGTAGACGCAGTGCTTTTAACCTTTCTGTTTTCATGGGTAATAGCGTGCGAAAATGTAGACGAGCTATGACTATAATCAACCATATTATTTACCACCTCCGTGAAGATTTATGAAAATAAAAAACGACCTGCCAGCCTGTTGGCCGGATAGGTTTTTGCTATAAAATCAAAACATTGCTTTTTGCAGGGTTTGGTTCTACTGGGTTCGATATCGTTGTCGATTGACGTGACAATATTTAAATTAAGGCCGTCTTATTGTGTAATGAGTAGGGTGTCTTGTTCTGTTATCAATAAATTCACATCTCATAAACAATAATTTAAACTTCGATGGCAATATAGGCAAGCGGTGAGATGGATTTATTTCATCATCAATGTGGAATGCAATGAATTTATTGGGAAATTAGTGAGAAATTAATTAATGAGGCTATGCGGGCACGAGGCCATTGGATAATATATTTTAGCTTGTTTATTATTTCTCTAATGTCTGGTTTTTATTTATGACGCATGACTATTCGGTATAAATAAATTAGTTAATGAATCGAGGCGTGTTTAATTTTTCTTTACGGATAACATAAGCCATCAAACCATGTCGCATGGCAATATTATCTGGATATGCCACCGTCAAGCCACACAAGCCATATCCATATAAAGCCATATGTGGAATGCCTTATTTTTCCGTAAACTCGGTATCTTCGGCCCGAATGCCACCTCGGAACTCAACCGCTTCGTCGTGTATCTTGCGCTTCCCACACTGCTTTTCGACATTATTGCGCATGCGCGCTGGTCTGATGTAGGGCAGCCCGGTTTCATCATGGCGTTTGGTCTTGGCGCGGTGCTGGTATTCGCGGTTACCCTCATTTTCCAAATTTCCCGTTCGCGACATCTGGCCGATGCCGCGCTGGACGCATTGAATTCAAGCTATGCGAACACGGGGTTTATGGGGTTCCCGCTGGCGCTGGCGTTTCTGGGACCGACGGCGATGGCGCCGACCCTAATCGCGACGATTATCACGGTCTGCGTGCTCTTTGCGTTTGCGATCGTGATTGTTGAAACGGGGATCCAGACCGAGAGGCGGCGTGCGCAACTGGTGGCGAAAGTCGTCGGGGCGTTGGTGCGCAATCCGCTACCATACCGCCGTTCTGTTGGCTGCGCTGCCGACGGGAACTGGGCCTTTCATGTTGGCGGAGTTTTACCGCCGGGAAGCGCGCATTACTTCGCGAACCGTACTGTTTTCCACCATTATCTCGATTCTGACGATAACGCTTTATCTTTCCTGGATTCATCCGGAAGCCTGACTGGCGAAGGTATTTATCAACGGTCGGCATATTAACTTGCTTCATTTTTCAAGACTGGCGAGCATGAAGCGCAGCGATTAGGTTTTTCGACAGTCGGGTTGTTGGGAACGCGCGTCACGATGGCAGCGGATTTTTTCAAAAAACCGTTCCGTGAGGCGGGTATTAACGTGGCCATTCCCGACCGTGAAGCGATAACGTTTATTGCGGAAAAAATCCTGACGGAACTGGAACGGGGGATCGTCAGGCCGCAAACACAGGCGGTGTTTCTGAATATTATGCAGCGCATGAAAGATGAACAGGGCATCGACGCGGTTATTCTGGGCTGTACCGAACTGCCGCTGTTGTTCAATGGGGTGACATTACCTGTGGCAAGCCTGGACACCATGCAAACTCATATCAATGCCTTACTTGACGTGATGCTGGCGGACAGGTCGATAGACTGATGGGGAAACCGTGCTGTGCCGGTTTTGTCGTCACGCCCGCATTTACACGCGGGCGTGCAACCGGCTATTACGGCGTACTAAATTAATAATTAATACGTACTAAATTAATACGTACTGAATTAATGCGTACTGAATTTCAGGCCGATAATTCCCGCTACAATCAGTGTCAAACTGATAATGCGCGGTGGGCTGACGGATTCGCCAAACAGGATAATCCCTGCCAGCGCAGTACCCACGGCGCCGATTCCCGTCCAGATGGCGTAAGCCGTACCGGTCGGTAAATTTTTTAGCGCTAAGGAAAGTAGCCCGATACTGGTGAACAGCGCGACAACGGTAATGACGCTGGGGACCAGACGGCTAAAGCCGTGGGTATATTTCAGGCCGATAGCCCAGACGACTTCTAATAATCCGGCAAGAAAAAGAATTAACCAGGACATGTTCACTCCATTATGAATAATGGGGTCGTCCCCACCGCAAAAAAAAGCGCTTGCAGGTCGTCCAGCAAGGCGGAAAAGCCGAATGGCTTTTCTGACAGGATTAACGCTTACGGTTTATCCGGCGTGGTATTTTATTGCGCTGAGGTTTATTCCCGGCAGTCAGAATCGACAAGGGTCATCTCAATGCTGACCCCAGGCATCATGCGTTGCAGACCATCGCTCAGCCGTTCACCCGCGTCATATAATGCCGTCAACGGCATCACCGGCAAGCTTTCCAGAATAAACCACATTTGGCGGGTTTCTGAATTCAGCCGCGTTCTGACTCCCTGACGCCAGTTCCAGCGACGACAGGTTGCGCCTTCATCATCCCGCCAGATAACTTCTCCCGGTTCGGGGGACTCCTGAGCCGGCAGCCCGTCCTTCATGGTGTCGAACCGCTCGGTGCCATCTGCCATCGTCAGCCTGGGCGCACCGACATAGGCCGCGAGGTTTTCGCCACCCACGGGGATTGCATATTGAAGGCTAACGGCGTTGTAGAGATCCACCACCGGATCAATGCCCGGCATGCTGCCATCGCGCAGCACACGTTTACGCAGCGCCTCGGCTGAGCACGGGGTACGTTGCGGTTTAGCGCCGAACTTCCTGAAAACATCAGCCCAGGCGGCAAGGTGCGCATCAGCCCAGCGTGCTTCTCCCGCAATCACCGATTTGCAGGCAGCGGCCAGCGCTTTATCAGCGATGTCAGGATCAGTGATCGGCGTTGCTGCCGCGGTGATGCTCAGCGCCCGGAAACCCGGTGCCAGTATAGCAACGCTGGCGTCGATTGACGGTAAAACGGAAAGCATTAGATAATCCTAAAATGACTAATTTATTTCACATTATCGACCGATGACCAAAAAAGTCAATATATCGACCGAGTCGGGCGCGGATATCCAGACGGTGAGCGAAGCCGTTTCCCGCAGAATCAAAGCGCACCGGAAAAAGCAGAAACTCTCGCTGGATGAGCTTTCACGACGCGCTGGCGTCAGCAAAGGTATGCTGGTGGAGATAGAGAAATGCACGGCCAATCCCAGCATCGCCATGTTGTGTAAGATCGCGGCGGCGCTTGGTTTGTCCGTTGCCGATATCGTCAACGTGACGGACGCTCCGGCGGTATACCTGATCGAACAGGGAAATATTCCAACGTTATGGAACGGCCCTCACGGCGGTACGGCGCGTCTGCTGGCGGGGACCAGCGGCCCCAACATGATAGAACTGTGGCGCTGGGAGATGTTCCCCGGTGAAGTATTTGAGTCGTCAGGCCACCCCCAGGGGACGCTTGAGCTGTTCCATGTTGAGACCGGGGTGTTGAGCATGAAGGTGGATAACACCGAGCTCATCATTCCTGCCGGGTGTTCAGCAGTGGCAAGAACCGATGTGCCGCATCGTTACGCAAACGTAGACGACGGCAAACTTATTTTTACGATGACGGTGGCTGAACTGCATCAATAGCCGGGGATAGTGGCGTCACCGGGTTTCCCGCTGGCGCTGGTTTGCTGTGATCATCAGGAAGAAAACAAACCGGAAAGCGGTAGCGCCAATGACTTGTGGGAAAGCGTATCGGTAAAAAAGGGGAGTCAGAGCTTTTACGTCGTTATAAACACGGGCTGAATGTTTATATTTGAAGGAATGGTGCGTTCAATTGGACTCGAACCAACGACCCCCACCATGTCAAGGTGGTGCTCTAACCAACTGAGCTATGAACGCATCGTGTTACTGAAACTGTCAGGGCGACAGCGGGGACGAATATTAACGGGCTATAGGGGCGCTGGCAAGGGAAAAAACGCAAAATTCCCGTTAGATCACACTGAGTGACGAGCTTGTAAGCAGAGCGCCGTTTTTTTCGGCGCTCTGCCGCCATCAACGAATCAACGTGCCGCCCGCGCCAGAATACGCGCCGGCGATTGGCGTTGCACCCAACGGATCCGCAGCACCATCATGGTGGCGGAGGAGGTCAGGCCGATGATGAACCCCCACCAGAACCCGGCCGGCCCCATCCGCGGCACCAGTATGTCGGTCAGCGCCAGCGTATAGCCGCTGGGCAGCCCCAGTATCCAGTAGGCGATGAAGGTGATAAAGAAAATGGAGCGGGTATCCTTGTAACCGCGCAGCACGCCGCTGCCAATGGTCTGCACCGCGTCGGAAATCTGATAGACCGCCGCCAGCAGCATCAGATGCGAGGCCATCGCCACCACATCCGGGTTTTTGTTGTAAAGCATGGCGATGGGTTCACGCAGCGTGATGGTGAAGATAGCCGTGCACATCGCCAGCAACACGCCGGTAGCGATACCGGTACGCGCCGCTACCCGGGCAGCCTCCGCCGAACCTTCGCCCAGCCGGTGGCCGACGCGAATGGTGGCGGCGACGCCGACAGACAGCGGCAGCACGAACATCAGCGAACTGAAGTTGAGCGCGATCTGGTGGCCCGCTACATCAACCACCCCGAGCGGCAATACCAGCAGCGCGACAATCGCAAACAACGTCACTTCGAACAGCAACGCCAGCGCGATGGGCAGCCCCATGCCGGACATCCGCTTGAGTACGGCCCAATCCGGCTTCAACTGGGTTTTGAACTGACGAATGTCTTTCAGCCAATAGGCGTGGCGGGAATAGGCCGCTATCATCAACATCATCATCCAGTATACCGAGGCGGTCGCCACCCCGCAGCCGACGCCGCCCAACTCCGGCATGCCCAGCTTACCGTGGATGAAAACGTAGTTGATGGGAATGTTGATCAGCAGGCCGATAAATCCGATCACCATCCCCGGCTTGGTCTTGGACAAACCTTCGCACTGGCTGCGAAATACCTGATAGAACAGGTAACCGGGCGCGCCCCACAACAAGGCATGCAGGTATTTCACCGCTTTGTCGGCCAGTTCCGGCGCGCCGTCATGCATCAGGTTAATGGCGTATTTTCCCTGATAGAGCACGAACATGGTCAGGATGGAGATAGCCGCGGCCAGCAAAAACGCCTGCTGAGTCTGATGAGCGATACGATCCCGGCGTCCGGAGCCGTTAAGGTTGGCCACGACCGGCGTCAGCGCCATCAGCAAACCGTGACCGAACAGGATGACCGGCAGCCAGATGGAGGTGCCCACCGCCACCGCCGCCATATCGGTGGCGCTATAGGAGCCCGCCATGATGGTATCCACCACACCCATTGAGGTTTGCGAGACTTGCGCGATGATGACCGGAATAGCCAACGCCAGCAAATGACGGGCTTCTGATAAGTACTTCTGCACGAAAACACCTTCCTAAAGCAGGATGGAGAGAGATCTCTAATGGGGAGAGAAAGGCAATCATCCTTTATTTATAAAAAAAGATGAAGCATTGTAACGATTTGCCAACAGTAAACCAATGACTGACTGAACGGGAGTGATCCCGTTTGGTTTTCCTGAGGATATGGTGCAAACTGCCAGACATTAGTGAACGTTGTCTCTCCCGAGCGCAGGCTCGCCGCGCCATATCACTGTAGCGTCGCGTTCACGCTTATTACTGACCAGGAGGCAAGACCAGCACCATGTTTACCGGTATTGTTCAGGGCACGGCGACCGTCGTGTCGATTGATGAAAAACCCAATTTCCGCACTCATGTCGTTCAACTGCCCCCCGAACTGCTGCCGGGGCTGGAAACCGGGGCTTCCGTAGCGCACAACGGTTGTTGCCTGACCGTCACCAAAATCGATGGCGATCGGATCAGTTTCGACCTGATCAAAGAGACGCTGCGGCTGACCAACCTGGGCGAAGTCAAAGCCGGCGATCGGGTTAATGTGGAGCGCGCCGCCAAATATGGCGACGAAATCGGCGGGCATGTGATGTCCGGCCATATTATGTGTACGGCGGAGATCGTGAAAATCCTGACGTCGGAAAATAATCACCAGATCTGGTTCCGGTTGGCTGATGAATCGCAGATGAAATATGTGCTGCACAAAGGATTTATCGGCATTGACGGTATCAGCCTGACGGTAGGGGAAGTGACCCGCAGCCGTTTCTGCGTGCATCTGATTCCGGAAACGCTCCAGCGCACGACGCTGGGTCAGAAACGACTGGGCGACCGCATCAATATCGAAATCGACCCGCAAACCCAGGCCATCATCGACACGGTCGAACGCGTCCTGGCTCGTCAGGCGCAGCAGCAACAGGAGCAGGCCGCGGCGCAGGCGGAGCAGGGCGAATAAGCCATTCCTTCCCTGACGCTTTCTCCCCTATGAAAACCGGCAGCCTGGCTGCCGGTTTTTTGCTATTTAGGTACGATTCGCCGGATGGCGGTGATTATCTGGGGACTCGCAAGCCGCCTTCCACGCCGTCCACGCTGAACAACACCTGCCAGAGTTGAATGTTGCGGGCGCGGAATGAACCCGCGAAGCTGTTGAGATAATAGGTGAACATGCGCTGGAAACGTTCGGAGTAACGCTCGGACAATGCTGGCCAGTGCTGCTGGAAGCGGTGATACCAGGCCATCAACGTGCTGTCGTAGTCAGCACCGAAGTTATGCCAGTCTTCCATCACCAGATACGGCTCGCTGGTTACGGCGATTTGCTCTATCGACGGCAGGCTGCCGTTGGGGAAGATGTACTTGCTGGTCCACTTATCTCCCGTTGGCGTGGGGGTGTGAGTGCCGATCGTGTGCAGCAGGAACAGCCCATCAGGTTTAAGATTGCGCTTTACTATCTGGAAGTAGGTATCGTAGTTCTTGGCACCGACATGCTCGAACATGCCGACGGAAACGATACGGTCAAACTGCCGGTTCAGGTCGCGGTAGTCCTGCAGCAGGATGTTCACGTCCAGATCATGGCAGCGCTGTTGCGCCAGTTTCTGTTGCTCGCGGGAGATGGTCACGCCGGTGACGGAAACGCCGTAGTGACGCGCGGCGAATTCTGCCAGCCCGCCCCAGCCGCAGCCGATATCCAGCAGGGTCATGCCGCGGCGCAGCTGCAGTTTTTCGCAGATCAAGCGCAGCTTGTCCTGCTGTGCCTGCTCCAGGGTTTCGGCCTGTTTCCAGTAGCCACAGGAGTACTGCATATAAGGGTCAAGCATCAGGGTGAAAAGATCATTACCGAGGTCGTAATGCTCCTTGCCCACGATCCAGGCCCGACGGCGGGACTGCAGGTTGGTCAGCCGCGCCATCAGGATCCGCAGCGTATCGCGCCAGCGGTGAGGGAGCTGGTTTTCCAACCCGGCGCGCAGCACGCGGTGGAAAAACATGTCCAGCCGCTCACACTCCCACCAGCCATCCATATAACTTTCGCCCAATCCCAACGAGCCTTCGCGCAGCACGCGCTTATACATGTCGGGATTTTTTACCTGAATATCAAACGGGCGTGAACCGTTAATGACGATGTCGGCGGCCGACAGCATTTCATTAACAATCTGGAACCAGGATAGGTTAGGGGTACCCAGTTCCTCCACATAAGATGAACTCATAACTTCTCCCTACCTTGCCGGAAAAATGCCTTTGCAAGGAAAAACATTAGACAAATGTACCCACGGAGGGCATTCGGTGGACCCAATCCATCGTCTACCCCTGAACGTCTCAGAGGAAAATAAGAGAAAAGCCGGTACGAAAGGCGTCTATCCCTGGCCGTAACAAAAAGGTGCAGCGGTCAACAGGCAGGATAGAAAAAGTAAGGCGATGCATGAGGCCAAAAGCATCGTCTGATCATGATTATTGTCGTCAACGACAGTGACAAGTGTATGACTGCTTTAACCCGACGACAAGATTCATTGGGTTAAAGCAGCACGTTAAGTCATGAGCTCAACAGCGATAGCATGCGCCGGCACCATGTGTGGTGCGGCCTGCCGCTTGATTGAATAGCCAGACAGAGATAACGGAATCGTCTGAATTTTAACGACGGTAATCGAGGAACGGGCCGTCGGCGACGGAGCGGCGTTCGATCAGCGTCGGATGCACTTCAATGGTCTGGGCTTCCTCGCGTTTGCTGGTAATGCGGTCGAGCAACATCGAGAAGGCCGCCTGTCCCAGTCGCTCCTTGGGCTGGTGGATGGTGGTCAGCGCCGGGGTAAAATACCGGGAGTGACGAACATTGTCATAACCGATCACCGAAATATCCTGCGGTACGCGCAGCCCCAGTTCGTCGGCGGCGCAAATGGCGCCCATCGCCATGATATCGCCGCCGCAGAACACCGCGGTCGGACGCTGTTTCTGGGCCAGAATCTGGTGCATCGCCTTGTAGCCGGATTCCGGCTCGAAGTCGCCCTGAACCACCCATTCTTCCCGTAGCGGAATGTCGGCCTCTTTCAGCGCTTTCAGGAAACCCAGATAACGCCCACTGCCGGTATTGCGCCCGAGAGAACCGGGAATGGCGCCGATGTCGCGGTGGCCGCGCTCAATCAGGTAACGTCCGGCCATGTAGCCGCCGGCAAACGCGTTATCGATAATGGTATCGGTAAAATCGCTGTGGGCTTCGCCCCAGTCCATCACCACCATCGGGATATGGCGGTAATCCGCCAGCATCGATAGCAGTTCCGGCGGGTACTCGGCGCACATCACCAGCAGGCCGTCGACCCGTTTTTGCGCCAGCATGGACAGGTAGGCGCGCTGTTTGTCCTGATTATTATGGGAGTTGCACAGGATCAGCGTATAGCCTCTGGCGTAGCAGCTGTTTTCCACCGCCTCGATGATTTCGGCGAAATAGGGCGCCTCGCTGGATGTCGCCAGCAGGCCGATGGATTTGGTGTGGTTGACTTTCAGGCTGCGGGCCACCGCACTCGGCGAATAATGCAATTCATCGATGGCCGCACGCACCGCAGCCTTGGTCTCTTCGGCGACGAAACGTGTTTTATTGATCACGTGTGATACGGTTGTGGTCGAAACGCCCGCGCGTTTTGCCACATCTTTGATCGTTGCCATCTAAAGTGACTCCTGAACTCATCTGTTACAGTAGCTTGTCTGTTACAGCAGTAAATATGTTGTTAATCGTTTGCCTGCGTGAATTCTTCTCCTGCCAGACAACAAGGCAACATTTCAGGAGGAGACATGCCGAGGTGTGTAGCTTGAAGGGAGGGCTGACGCTTCGACCAACGCAGTGTATACAGTAAACTGCGGATTTTGGCCGATTTAGAGCAAAAGTGGAAGAGGCAATTCGTTTTATCTCTGTGACGCAGAAACCGGTTTTTTGACGCTCGCCGGGTGATAATAGACCTATGCTTTATAATGTTTCCCCCGTCTGCCGGATAGGGGATTGATTCAGACATGACAGGATGACGGCGATCATCAGTCACATACAGGAGAATACTATGGATACCAACTTGAAAATGTCGCTGTTCACCACTGTGGCTTCACTGGCGATGATCATCATCTTTAGTCTGAGCGCGGTATTGAACTGACGGCGTGGCGCTAGCGGCGCCTGGAACGTCAGCGGCGCATCGTTGCCGTTAAAGACAGGAAAACAAAAAAGGGGCGTGATGCCCCTTTTGTCGTATTGAGAACGGCCATTCCAGCGGAAGTTGTTTAGCGAATGGTTTTCGGCGTGACCACGCGACGGGCGCCGACGTAGTGATCCTGCCAGTAGTCCTCGCTCAGTTTGCTGATTTTAATGTCAGAGCCGGAACGCGGCGACTGAATGAAACGACCATTGCCGAGGTAGACGCCGACATGGTCGGCGGCGCCGCGGTTGGTTATCCGAAAGAACACCAGGTCGCCGCTTTCCAGCTCGCTTTTCTTGATAGGCGCGGCGTCACGTAAGTGGTACATCTCATTGGCGGTTCGCGGAATCGGGATTTTCACCACATCTTTATACGCGTAATACACCAGTCCGCTGCAATCGAAACCGGAGTAGGGGGTCGCGCCGCCCCAGTGGTAGGGCTTGCCGATTTGGCTCATCAGCTTGTTCATGGCGGTCAGTTTGGCATGCTGGTAGCGCTTTTGGTGAGCGGCGCTGATGGTCAGAGCGGCTTTATCCTGCCGGCCTTTTTTACTCTTGCCGTGTGGTGATGCGCTGGCGCTTTCTTCTCCGACGACGGCAGACTTGCTTTTTTTGCTTGCCGTTTTAGCAATCACGGTTTCGTGCGCCTTATGACTGCTTTTCGCCGGTGCCGGGGTGTCTTTTTTCGCGGTTTTGCCGGCGGGCGCTTTAGCCTGAACGCTTTTTTCCCGCTTCTGCGGCTTGCTGGTTGTGTGGGCTGCGGCCGCAGTGGTCACCGGTTTTTTATCATTGTGCGGTTTGACGTTTTTATCGTGAGCGGCGGTCGTTTTGGCAGGCGCGGTTTTGGTGGTTTTTTCCGGTTTTTTGTCATGAGTGGGCGCCGCACCCTTTTTGGTATTTTTGGCAACCTTGCTTTTTTTGGATTCCTCAATAGCTTTATTCGCCGTTTCTACGCCGGTTTTGCGCGGTAATACCGCAGCGCTATGTGGATTAGCCTGTGCCAGGTTTAAAAACAGATTACTGAAAAATAATACGAAAAGCGTAATAAATAAACGCATGATAATTCTGACCGAATGTTGTCCTCAATCGTTCAATCTTTACAGTATTCCCGAAAATGACCTGATAAAAAAGTGGGGAATAAGGCATTGTTACTACAAAATAGTGAGAAAACGTTAACAACGGAGCTCGCTGCTTAATTATCAGTCGATTCGGCGTTGTTTTGTGCTGGCGCGCGACCAGTCAGACAAAACCCTACAAAAGATAGCGTTTTTTTGTGGCCGTCGCTATCGTTAGAATACAAAACAACAGAAGCGGCACGGCACGGTATGCCGCGAGTCACATGAACAGCCGTTGATGGGCTGGTCATCACGCCCTTGAGGAAGCAATAGAATGACGACAACGACACTTGAAAAGATTCAGCGTCAGATCGCTGAAAACCCGATTCTGCTGTATATGAAAGGTTCTCCCAAACTGCCGAGCTGTGGTTTTTCTGCCCAGGCGGTACAGGCGTTGTCGGCGTGCGGCGAGCGTTTTGCCTATGTGGATATTCTGCAGAACCCGGATATCCGCGCTGAATTGCCCAAATACGCTAACTGGCCGACGTTCCCGCAGCTGTGGGTGGATGGTGAATTGGTTGGCGGCTGCGACATCGTGATTGAGATGTATCAGCGCGGCGAATTGCAGCAACTGATTAAGGAAACCGCCGACAAGTACCGATCCCAGCAGGCGGATCAGCAGTAATCCCCTTCTGTATCAGGCAGCCCGGCGCTGCCTGATGTCGTTTTACTCGTTACGATTATGGTGCTTTGATCGCGCAAGGTGTTTGCACGGACACACGCGTCCGCGCAGCCTTACTCTTCACTGCCGACAGCCAACGACGCTTCGGTATCGGTTCCCGATGCTAGCGGCCAGCCGCCCATACGCTTCCAGCGATTGACCAGTTCACAAAACAGTTGCGCTGTCCGTTCGGTGTCATAGAGCGCCGAGTGCGCCTGGCTGGCGTCGAATGGGATCTCCGCCGCAATGCAGGCTTTAGCCAGCACCGTCTGCCCCAGCACCAGCCCGCTGAGCGCGGCGGTGTCAAAGGTGGCGAAAGGGTGGAATGGGTTGCGCTTCAGGCCGCAGCGTTCTGCCGCCGCCATCAGAAAGCTGTGATCGAAGGTCGCGTTATGAGCCACGATGATGCCGCGATTACAGTTCTGATCTTTGATTCCCTTACGCACGGCCTTGAAGATTTCATGCAGCGCTTCATATTCGCTCACCGCGCCACGCAATGGGTTGGCAGGGTCGATGCCGTTGAAGGCCAGCGCTTCGGGCCGCAGGATAGCGCCTTCAAACGGTTCGATGTGAAAATGCAAGGTTTCGTCCGGCTGTAACCAACCGCTTTCATCCATTTTCAGCGTTACGGCTGCAATTTCCAGCAGCGCATCGGTTTTCGCGTTGAACCCGGCGGTTTCCACATCGATAACAACAGGGTAAAAGCCACGAAAACGCGCGTTCAGGGCGTTCAGGTTATTTTTCTCAGCCATTCGTTTCTTATTTCTTCAGTAACATGCAGTGCGCATTATGGCAAATTCCGGCGGGGGATGCAGCAGCCGTGCATGACGGCGAATAACCGTTCCCCCGAAAGACAGGCGCCTGTCGGCACCTGGACAGCAAAGGCGGGATGATCAGTTGCCCAGTCCCTGACCGGCCTGTGAACGTTCGATCAGCTCGATCTTGTAACCGTCGGGGTCTTCAACGAAGGCGATAACAGTGGTGCCGCCTTTGACCGGGCCTGCTTCACGGGTAACTTTGCCGCCGGCCTGACGGATACGTTCGCAGGCGCCTGCTACGTCATCCACGCCCAAGGCAATGTGACCGAAGGCGGTGCCCAGGTCATAGCTTTCCACGCCCCAGTTGTAGGTCAGTTCGATCACTGCGCCTTCGCTTTCCTCGGTATAGCCGACAAATGCCAGAGAATATTTGTATTCCGGATTGTCGCTGGTGCGCAGCAGGCGCATGCCCAGTACCTTGGTGTAAAAATCGATAGCGCGCTGCAGGTCGCCAACGCGTAGCATGGTATGAAGTAAACGCATAATGACCCCTATTTTGATCAGTGGGTTAACCGTCATGGGCGATATCGGTTGTGTTCCGTTACCGCCTGAAATAACAGGGCCTGAGTATAACGTCGTTGCCGGGGGGAGTCCAAACCTGTGGCCGGGCGCCGCTTTTCAGGCGCGGTTGCTGAAAAAAAGACGTGATAAGCGGGAAAATAGTAGTTAATTGCGCGCTAACGTTACGGAAAGCTTGCCAGTGACGGCAATCAAGGTTTCAATAAAGACGTCAGATGAGGAGGTCCTGTGGCTGAGCAGCTCGAACTTTTTCCTGTTCCCAACCCTTGCCGGGGTATCTGCCAGGCGGATGACCGGGGCTTCTGTCGTGGTTGTTTTCGAAGCCGCAGCGAGCGCTTTAATTGGGGAACGATGAGCGATGCGCAAAAACAGGATGTGCTGCGTTTGTGTCGGCAAAGGATGAAACGTTCGCAGCGAAGTGAAAAAAATTCAGCGCCCTCCGAGCCGGATCAGCCAGCCTTGTTTTAACCGGTATGGTGATATTTAATGATATAAATTAAGTTCAAGATCATTTTTAATTAATTATTATTTGCTAGAATAGATTGATAACAATAAGACATTTTTTATTAGACTTTCGTTTTAAATCAGAGTTGATTGCAATCCAGGGAAGTTGCTTAGTATGCTAACTATAAGGAGAAGTGATGGAATTGCCGTTAGGTTCTGATTTAGCCCGGTTGGTTCGTGTATGGCGCGCTTTGATTGATCATCGATTAAAGCCTCTGGAACTCACGCAGACGCACTGGGTCACGCTGCATAATATTCACCAACTGCCTCCGGGGCAGTCCCAAATTCAGCTAGCCAAAGCGATAGGAATAGAACAGCCTTCGCTGGTGCGTACGTTGGATCAGCTTGAAGACAAGGGGTTAATTACCCGGCACATTTGTGCCCACGACCGACGCGCCAAGCGTATTCTGCTAACAGATATGGCGGATCCTATCATTCAGGCTGTTAATGACGTTATTGATCAGACACGCAGCGAAATATTAAATGGTATTACCCCGGAAGAAGTGGATGAGTTGGCCACTATTATCTCCCGGCTGGAAAAAAACATTTTGGCATTACATGAGAGTCAGTCTTAATTAATAGAAAAAGTAAATGTTTTGGCGGGCGAATTCGAATTCCAGGCAACATATACTTTAAATAATTCGCATTGCAGGATAAAACGCTCTCGTTTTGAACAATACAAAGCGTTGGCCCTTCAGGGTAAGGCACATTATGAGCCTTGCAACGCGGCGATCAGTCAAATTCTCAGGAACTTGCATAAGTAAATGACTGGGATGAACGGCAACGTCGCCGGAAGCAGGGTTGAATGTGGCTTGTCGCGGCCCCTAAGGGCGAGGCCCACGGATGGGCTGAGTAATAAAGTCAGCGTACCTGCAACTCGAAATATGACAAGTATATGGCGTGAATGATGGTTATCTGGATATATCGAGCCGAATTGATGACATTAGACAATCACCACCCGGCGGGTGGTGATTGATAATCGAATCTTAGCGCGGAGAGACGGTGATGGAACGGCCGTTGCTGGCCATTGCCACACGTTGTCCAGCGTGGAATTTGGTATCGCCCTGTTTTTGCACCACCATGATGGTGCTGCCGTCGTCTTTACGGATTTCCAGCTCTACACCCTGAACGCGGTTGACCGCGCCTTCAATGCTGTTACCGGCAACGCCACCGGCAACCGCGCCTGCGGCTGTCGCCAGATTACGGCCAGTACCGCGACCGACGGTATTACCGACCAGCCCGCCCAGTACGGCGCCGCCGAGGGTGCCGATGACGTTACTGTCTTCACCGGCCTGAATCTGTACCGGACGAGTGGAGACAACGGTGCCGTAGGTTACAGTCTGAACCTGCTTGGCTTCGGATGCACTGTAAACGTCTCCTGACAGGGTGCTGGTATTGGCGCAGCCAGCCAGTGTGATACCTGCTAAAGTGATCACGAGAAAACGTTTCATCATAGAAAGACTCCTGTTATAGCTGTGTCTGTGTCGGGGGCGCAGCCTAAGCCGACGAATTATCTATTGTCACATCATGGTGTGGTCGAACGCACCATTCTACTGTTTCAATTGATGTTAAGGATAGAATAGCGCGCCTAAATTGATAATAAACGCGCTATAAAGTTCCCTGTGAATCCCGCTTTTTCTGAAAAACCGTGTCAAATGGCGATTTTTTACCTACGCTGGCATCAGTCTGACAAAAAAGACAAAATCTAAAGCCAATATACCGACAACGCGCCTGAATCGCCTGGTCATTTGAGGCCATTTCGTGACAGACGGTCATTTTACAAAACAAAGGTAATCCGATGAGGTCTGGAAGATATATTGGTGTGATGTCCGGCACCAGTCTGGATGGTGTCGACGTGGTGCTGGCCGCCATCGATGAGCACACCGTCGCACAGCAAGCCAGTTATTGCCACCCGATTCCGCCGGCGATTCGCCAGACGATACTGAGCATGAACCAGGGGCAGGCCGTGACGCTCTCCGAATTAGGGCGACTGGATACCCGGCTCGGGGCGTTGTTTGCCGAAGCAGTACAGGCGCTGCTGCGCCAGACCGGGTTGAGCGCGAGCGAGATTACCGCGATTGGCTGTCATGGACAGACGGTCTGGCATGAGCCGGACGGCGACGCGCCTTGCACCATGCAAATTGGCGATTGCAACCGTATCGCCGCGGTGACCGGCATCACTACGGTCGGCGATTTTCGCCGCCGCGACATGGCGTTGGGCGGGCAGGGTGCACCGCTGGTGCCGGTGTTCCATCGCGCGCTGTTGCAGCATCCGGTGGAGCGGCGAATTGTGCTGAATATCGGCGGGATCGCCAATATTTCGGTGCTGGTGCCGGGGCGCCCGGTAAAAGGCTATGACACCGGACCGGGCAATATGCTGCTGGATGCCTGGGTGTGGCGCAACCGGGCGCAGCCGTACGATAAAGACGCCGCCTGGGCGTTAACCGGCCAGGTGGATAACGCGTTGCTGAGCCACATGCTGTCCGATCCCTATTTCGGCTTACCGGCGCCCAAGAGCACCGGACGCGAGTATTTCAATCTGACGTGGCTGGAAAGACAACTGGCGGCTTTTCCTCGTCTGCGGTCGGAAGATGTGCAGGCCACGCTGGTGGCGCTGAGCGCGGAAACCATCGCCGGGCAAGTGTTGCTGACCGGCGGCTGCGAACGTGTGCTGGTATGCGGCGGCGGAGCGCGCAATCCGCTGCTGATGAGTCAGCTGTCGGCGCGTCTGCCGGGCATTGAGGTCAGCGCGACCGACAATTTCGGCATTCGTGGCGATGATATGGAGGCGCTGGCGTTCGCCTGGCTGGCGTTCCGCACCCTGTCGGGGTTGCCGGGCAACTTGCCGTCCGTGACCGGCGCCAGCCGAGAAACCGTACTGGGCGCCATTTATCCGGCGATGATCGTGTAATCGGATTTTGCCGAGAGGTCCGTCAGCGGTCTGTTGATAGACTGCTCCGTTATTGGATTTATCTGGATGGGATGCCGGGATCCGCTAATAACAGGAGAAAAATAGAATGAAACCACTGCTGATTGCCGGTGTAGTGCTGTTAAGCGGCTGCGCTTACTTAATGCCGGCCGCGAAGCCGCAGACCTTGCACTACCAGTGCGGCACCATGCCGCTCACCGTCACCCTGAACCCCGGCCCGCAGAGCGACAGCGTGACTTTCCTGCTGGATGGCGAATCTCACACGCTGCCTCAGGTGCCCGCCGCGTCGGGCACGCGTTACAGCGATGACCGATACGCTTTCTGGAGTAAGGGAAATCAGGCGTTTATCGTGCGGGGCGATAGAATCATCGTCAATGATTGTGTGTTGAAGTAATCCGTGTCCATGCCGTTGCGGGCGTTGAGATTTTGGCGACGCGAGCGCAGAATGAGTCCTCTCTATTTCTCGCCCGGTTAGGCAACGGCAGGACCTCATGACCACAGAACACGATGACGCGCACACCCCTGACACCCGAAACCGCGTTGCGATCGCGCCCGGTGAAAATATTGCTTCCGGTGAAAATATTGCTTCCGGTGAAAACATTACTTCCGGTGAAAACATCGCCGCTATCGATATCGCCGATTTACGGCGCGAGTACACCCGTGGCGGGCTACGTCGCCACGATCTGACCGACAACCCGCTCGACCTGTTTGAACGCTGGCTAAAGCAGGCTTGCGAAGCGCAACTGGCGGATCCTACCGCGATGTGTGTGGCGACGGTCGACGAGCAGGGCCAGCCTTATCAGCGTATCGTGCTGCTGAAACACTATGATGAAAAAGGCATGGTGTTCTATACCAATATGGGCAGCCGCAAGGCGCAGCAACTGGCGGTGAATTCCCGTATCAGCCTGCTGTTTCCCTGGCACATGCTGGAGCGTCAGGTCATCGTGCTGGGCAAGGCGGAAAAACTGCCGATGCTGGACGTGATGAAGTATTTCCACAGCCGGCCGCGCGACAGCCAGATCGGCGCCTGGGTTTCAAAACAGTCAAGCCGCATTTCCGCCCGCAGCATGCTGGAAAGCAAGTTCTTCGAGATGAAGCAAAAGTTCCAGCAGGGCGAGATTCCGCTGCCGAGTTTCTGGGGCGGATTCCGCGTCACTATCGAGTCGATGGAATTCTGGCAGGGCGGCGAGCACCGCCTGCACGATCGTTTTCTGTACCAGCGCGAGAGCGATGGCTGGACAATCGACCGGCTGGCGCCCTAAATCACCGGAATTTGTTGCGCTAAGCGCTGGCACTCCCGGTGTCGGCGCTTTATTCTATGTCACCCTGAATTTTTCTTTCGCCAAAGAGGCGAAAAGTCGTGTACCGGCAAAGGTGCAGTCGTTTATACATGGAGACTTTGATGGCAAGCAATCTGATTCAACAATTGCAAGAGCGGGGCCTGGTGGCCCAGGTAACGGACGAGGGCGCGTTAGCAGAGCGACTGGCGCAGGGGCCAATTGCACTGTATTGCGGCTTTGATCCGACTGCCGACAGCTTGCATTTGGGACATCTGGTGCCACTGCTGTGCCTGAAACGCTTTCAGATGGCCGGTCACAAACCGGTGGCGCTGGTGGGCGGCGCGACGGGGCTTATCGGCGATCCGAGTTTCAAAGCCGCCGAGCGTAAGCTGAATACCGAAGATACGGTGCAGGAGTGGGTGGAAAAGATCCGCCGTCAGGCG
This sequence comes from Dickeya fangzhongdai, assembly GCF_002812485.1. Lineage (NCBI taxonomy): Bacteria > Pseudomonadati > Pseudomonadota > Gammaproteobacteria > Enterobacterales > Pectobacteriaceae > Dickeya > Dickeya fangzhongdai. The sequence continues at coordinate 2,966,061 of NZ_CP025003.1, read as the reverse complement.
GCGCCGTTCCTGGATTTCGACTGCGGCGACAACAGCGCCGTGGCGGCCAACAACTATGACTGGTTCGGCTCCATGAACGTGCTGACGTTTCTGCGCGATATCGGCAAGCACTTCTCCGTCAACCAGATGATCAACAAAGAAGCGGTCAAACAGCGCCTGAACCGGGACGATGTGGGTATTTCGTTCACCGAATTCTCCTACAACCTGCTGCAGGGCTATGACTTCGCCTCGCTGAACGCGCTGCACGGCGTGGAGTTGCAGATTGGCGGTTCCGACCAGTGGGGCAACATCACCTCCGGGATCGACCTGACCCGCCGTCTGCATCAGAAACAGGTATTCGGCCTGACCGTTCCGTTGATCACCAAGTCTGACGGCACCAAGTTCGGCAAAACCGAAAGCGGCGCGGTATGGCTGGATCCGAAGAAAACCAGCCCGTACAAATTCTACCAGTTCTGGATTAACACCGCTGACGCTGACGTATACCGGTTCCTGAAATTCTTCACCTTCCTCGACATTGAAACGATTAATGCGCTGGAAGAGGAAGACAAGAACAGCGGCGTGGCGCCGCGCGCTCAGTATGTGCTGGCGGAAGAAGTGACCCGTCTGGTGCACGGCGAAGAGGGATTGACCGCGGCCAAGCGCATCACCCAGAGTCTGTTTAATGGCAACCTGAGCGACCTGACCGAAGCGGATTTCGCGCAGCTGGCGCAGGACGGCGTGCCGATGGTTGAGCTGGCGACAGGCGCTGACCTGCAGCAGGCGCTGGTGGATTCCGAATTGCAGCCTTCCCGTGGACAGGCGCGCAAGACCATCGCTTCCAACGCCATTACTATCAACGGCGAGAAGCAGTCAGATCCGGAATACGCTTTCACGGGCGCCGACCGTCTGTTCGGCCGTTACACCCTGCTGCGCCGGGGCAAGAAAAACTATTGTCTGGTCTGCTGGAAAGACTGATTGATCCATCAAAGGGAGCGAAATGCTCCCTTTGTTTTTAGGCGCGTTCCCCACCATGATGGGCGACGGGCCGACAACACCGGATAGTGCCGTATCGGTTACGCGCCGAGCGGCGCAACAAAAGCAACACGCGGTTTTATAGCAAGCTGCTTTATAAAAACAAGCACATCGCATTTGAGCAGGCAAGGGTAGTCACTTTCATGAAAAACATACTGTCGATTCAGTCTCACGTGGTTTTCGGTCATGCCGGCAACAGCGCGGCGGAGTTTCCCATGCGCCGGATGGGCGTGAATGTCTGGCCGTTGAATACCGTGCAATTTTCCAACCATACCCAATATGGTCAGTGGACCGGTTGCGTGATGCCGGCCGATCATCTGACCGAGATTGCTCAGGGCATCAGTAATATCGATCATCTGAAGGACTGCGATGCAGTATTGAGCGGGTATATCGGTTCGCCGGAGCAGGGCGGGCATATTCTGGAAGTGGTACGCCGGGTGAAAGCCGCCAATCCGCGCGCCATCTACTTCTGCGACCCGGTAATGGGGACGCCGGAAAAAGGTTGTATCGTACCGGCGGGCGTGACCGATTTTCATTGTAATCAGTCACTGCTGGCGAGCGATATGATTGCCCCCAACCTGCCGGAGCTGGAACTGCTGAGCGGCCGCAGCGTGCATACGGTGGATGAGGCGGTGCAGGCCAGCCGCGAGCTGTGCCGGCGCGGGCCGAAGCTGGTGCTGGTCAAGCATTTGAGCCGCGCTGCCGCCAGCAAGGACAGCTTTGAGATGCTGCTGGTGACGCCGGAAGATGCCTGGCATATCCAGCGTCCGCTGGTGGATTTCGGGCCGCGCCAGCCGGTTGGCGTGGGCGACCTGACCAGCGGTCTGCTGCTGGTGAATCTGCTGAAAGGCGTTGCGCCGGAAAAAGCGCTGGAACATACCACCGCGGCGGTCTATGAAGTGATGCTGGTGACGAAAGAAATGGAGCAGTACGAACTGCAACTGGTGGCGGCACAGGATGGCATTGTGCAGCCACGCCATCATTTCCAGGCCGTTCGTCTCTAAACGACCATCAGCTCAACAACGGGGCGTGGCGTCCCGTTGTGTTCCTCTGTCTTGTACCCTGCTATCAGGGGGCGTCAGTATTTGACGTCAAGCCCTTCCGCCGTCAGCGCTTTTTCCACCGCCGGCCGCCCGGATACTCGTTCCAGATAAGCCGTCAGCGCCGGGAACTGAATCAGGTCGAATTTCAGATCGTGCGCCCAGCGACAGATGGTGAACAAGTAGGCGTCGGCGACGCCAAAGCGGTTGCCTACCAGATAGTCGTGTTCGCTCAATACCTGGTTCAGATAGCGGAAACGTTGCTCCAGATAGCTTTTCAGCAAATCTTTGTACAGCTCCGGCGTGCCGGGGCGGAACAGCGGCGTGAAGGACTTGTGCAGTTCAGTGGAGATGTAGGCCAGCCACTCGATGGCGCGATAATGATGAATCGTGCTGGACGGCGCGATCAGATTGTATTGCGGTGCTTTGTCCGCCAGATACAGGGCGATGGCAATGGTTTCCGTCAGAATGGTGCCGTCATCCAACGCCAGCGCCGGCACCAGGCCTTTCGGGTTGATCAGCAGGTAATCATCTCCCTGCTCGGTTTTTTTGGTGCGCAGGTCGACTTTCACCAGCGTGAACTTGGTCCGGGTCTCGTGCAGAATAATGTGAGGAAACAGTGAGCAACTTCCCGGTTTGTAATAGAGTTTCATTCGCCATTCCTTCAGTAAACGTCTTTGCGGTGAGTCGCAGTGTCAGGTAAAGGTGTTAACAACGGTAAACGTTTTCACACGATCGTGTAAATCATATTGCAATAAATCAGTAGGGCTGGCTGTGCGCGGCATCGCAAGATAAGAGTGCTGTGAAATCAACGTACTGCCGGGCCATCGCTTTCTCCCGACATCCTTGTCCAGGGATAAACTGTCTCCTTTCTGTTGTTATCGGTTGCATCGCGGGAATATTCACTCTCGCGTGTGGCTTATCTTGCTATCCAATATGTTGCAAATGCGTTAATCACAGTTTGTGTTATCTTTAAATAAGCGATACCTATCGCCGTAAGGCGATGCAACACCGATGGTTTTTAGCCATCTGATCATTTTGCAGCCATATCTGTGTGGCGTTCGCTGACGTGTGTCCGCCGTGCAGGTTGCCTGTCGGGGAGAAATCATGTCATCTCAATCTTATCGTGATGCTTGTCTCGCTACCCTTACGGTCCACAAGCAAACTTACCAATACTGGCGTTTACCGCTGGCGGCGCAACGGCTGGGGAACCTTGATCGGCTACCCAAGTCGTTGAAGATTCTGCTGGAGAATCTGCTGCGCCATCTGGACGGCGACACGGTGCAGGAAGCCGATCTGCAGGCGCTGGCGGACTGGCAGCGCGACGGTCATGCGGACCGCGAAATCACCTTTCATCCCGCCAGAGTGCTGATGCAGGATTTTACCGGCGTGCCGGCGGTGGTGGATCTGGCGGCGATGCGCGACGCGGTGCAGCGGCTGGGCGGGCAGGTCAGCCGGGTGAATCCGTTGACGCCGGTGGATCTGGTCATCGACCATTCGGTCACGGTGGATCATTTCGGCGATGAACACGCGCTGGTGGAAAACACTCGTCTGGAGATGACCCGCAACCACGAGCGTTACGCTTTTCTGCGCTGGGGACAAAAAGCCTTTCGGCATTTTCGCGTAGTACCGCCGGGCACCGGTATCTGCCATCAGGTCAATCTGGAGTATCTGGCGAAGGCGGTCTGGAGTCGGCAGCAGGACGATGTGCTGCTGGCTTACCCGGATACGCTGGTCGGCACCGATTCGCACACCACCATGATCAATGGGCTTGGCGTGCTGGGCTGGGGCGTCGGCGGTATCGAGGCGGAAGCGGCGATGCTGGGTCAGCCGGTTTCGATGCTGATCCCCGATGTGGTCGGGGTGCGGTTGAGCGGCAAATTGCGCGAAGGCATCACCGCCACCGATTTAGTGCTGACGGTGACCCAGATGCTGCGCCAGCACGGCGTGGTGGGGAAATTTGTCGAATTTTTCGGTGACGGTCTGGACCATCTGCCGCTGGCGGATCGCGCCACGCTGGCTAACATGGCGCCGGAGTACGGCGCTACCTGCGGTTTTTTTCCGATCGACGACATCACGCTGGATTACCTGCGGCTGACCAACCGCGGCGACGAGCAGGTCGCGCTGGTGGAGGCGTATTGCCGCGAGCAGGGCTTATGGCGTCATCCGGGCGATGAGCCGCGTTTCAGCAGTGTGCTGGAACTGGACATGGCGAGCGTTGAAACCAGCCTGGCCGGCCCCAAACGGCCACAGGACCGGGTGACGCTGGCCGAGGCGCCGGGTGCGTTCAACGCCAGTCGGGAACTGGAGTTAACGACGGAAAACCGGGCGACCGCCGCATCGGCAGCGCAGGAAAAGGACAAGCCAGCGCGGCTGGCGCACGGCGCGGTGGTGATCGCCGCCATCACCTCCTGTACCAATACTTCGAACCCCAGCGTGTTGATTGCGGCGGGATTGCTGGCGCGGAATGCCGTCGCGCGCGGGCTGAAGGTTAAACCCTGGGTGAAAACCTCGCTGGCGCCCGGCTCCCGGGTGGTGTCAGACTATCTGGAACTGGCCAGGTTGACCGAACCGCTGGCGCAATTGGGTTTTCATCTGGTGGGATATGGTTGTACCACCTGCATCGGCAATTCCGGGCCGTTGCCGGAAGCCATCGAAAGCGCCATTCGTGAGGATGACCTGACCGTGGCGGCGGTGTTGTCCGGTAACCGTAACTTTGAAGGGCGCATTCATCCGCTGGTGAAAACTAACTGGCTGGCCTCGCCGCCGTTGGTGGTGGCCTACGCGCTGGCCGGGAACATGTCCCTGGACCTGACCCGCGATCCGCTGGGTGAGGACGCGCAGGGGCAGCCGGTTTATCTGCGCGATATCTGGCCGTCTGCCGATGCGGTGGCGGATACGGTACAGACGGTCAGCGCCGGGCTGTTCAGCAAAGCCTATGCGTCGGTGTTTGATGGCACGCCCGAATGGCAGGCAATTGAGGTGGGCGAGGAGCAGACCTACCACTGGCCGGTGGACTCTACCTACATTCGGCGTACGCCGTTCTTCGACGATATGCAGAAAACACCCGCGCCGGTGCAGGATATTCGCGGCGCGCACATTCTGGCGATGCTGGGCGATTCGGTCACCACCGATCATATCTCGCCCGCAGGCAGCATCCGGCCTGACAGCCCGGCCGGGCGTTATCTGCAAGATCAGGGCGTCGCGCCGCCGGCGTTTAACGCTTACGGCGCGCGGCGCGGCAACCATGAGGTGATGATGCGCGGCACCTTTGCCAATGTGCGCATCCGCAACGATATGGTGCCAGGCAAAGAGGGCGGTTTCACCCGGCATGTGCCGTCGCAGGAGGTGACAACGATCTATGACGCGGCGGTACGCTACCGCGAGCAGCACATACCACTGGCGGTGATCGCCGGGAAGGAGTATGGCTCGGGTTCCAGCCGCGACTGGGCAGCCAAAGGCCCGCGCCTGCTGGGCGTACGGGTGGTGATTGCCGAGTCATTTGAGCGTATTCACCGTTCTAACCTGATTGGGATGGGGATTTTACCGCTGGAGTTTCTGAATGGCGAAAGCCGCAAAACGCTACACCTGACCGGCGACGAGCGGATTGAGGTCCTTGATCTGTCAGACCTGACGCCGGGGGCGACGGTTGCGGTGACGATCACCCGACCGGATGGCGAGTCGCGGATTATTCAGACCCGCTGTCGTATCGATATCGCCACCGAACTAACCTATTTCCGCCATGACGGCATTTTGCACTACGTTATTCGCCGTATGCTTGGTGATTCGCCGCATGCCTGACGCCTGAACGGCCCCCTGTCTTCTGTCTACCATCAGCCTCCATCCGGGGGCTGATTTTTTGCCATTGTGGCGGTGCCACGGGAATTGTGCATTGTGCACTTGTACTGACCGTCCGGATGCAGTATTAGTGTTTCATGGCTTAATGCCATGATTCATAACATAAAATTATCACACCCCAAATAGTTCGAGTTGTAGGATAAAACGCTCGCGTTTTGAGCAGCATATGCGTTGGTCCTTCAGGGCAAGGCGCATTACAAGCTTTGTAACGCGGCGACGCAGCGAATCCCCCGTGAGTTGGCGACAGACGTGAGTGGGGGAAGCAGCGTTGAACGCGGACCTGAGAAGGCGAGTCACCAAGCCAACGCACCTGTAACCTGAAGTATGGCGGGATAGAGGAGCAAGGAATGACGATAGACAAGGGTTGGCTGGCATCAATACTGGGTGTATTGAGCCTTACTGCGGTTTCGGTACAGGCGGCTGTGGTGCCTGCCGGCGTACAACTGGCGGATAAACAGGAACTGGTGCGCGCCAACGGTTCTGAACCCGCGTCGCTGGACCCGCATAAAGTGGAAAGCGACGTAGAAGGTAACCTGATCCACGATTTTTTCGAAAAACTGGTGTCGGTGCGCGATGACGGCTCCGTGATGCCGGGCCTGGCGGATCGCTGGGAAAATAAAGATAACCAGGTCTGGACTTTCCATCTGCGCCCGGGGTTGAAATGGTCGGACGGCAGCCCGATCACCGCCGATGACGTGGTGTTCAGCTGGCAGCGTCTGGTGGATCCCAAAACATTGTCGCCGTACCAAACATATGTCAGCAGTATGCATGTGCTGAACGCCGCCGACATCATCGACGGCAAAAAGAGCCCGCAGGAACTGGGCATCAAGGCGCTGGACAAACAGACCGTACAGGTAACGCTGGATCAGCCGCTGTCCTATTTTCTGCCGATGGTGGATCACTATGTGATGATCACCGTCCCTAAAGCGGCGATTGAGAAATTCGGCGACAAGTGGACCCAGACCGCCAATTTTGTCGGCAGCGGCCCGTTTATTCCCTCCGAGTGGGTGGTTAACGAGCGCATCACCGCCAAGCGTAACCCCAACTATTGGGATAATGCCCACACCGTGCTGAACAAGGTGACGTATCTGGTAATTGTCTCCAACACCGCCGAAGTGAACCGCTATAAAGCCGGGGAAGTGGACGCGACTTACACTATGCCCAATCAGTTGTTTAAATCGCTGAAAGAAGAATTGCCGAATGAAGTGAAAGTCACGCCTTATCTCTCAACTTACCTCTACCGCTTCAATACTCAGAAACCGCCGTTTAATGACGCACGAGTCAGACGCGCGCTGGATCTGGCGCTGGATAAGAGCGTGATTGCCGACAAGGTGCTGGGGCAAGGCCAGGTGCCGGCTTATAACTATGTGCCGCGCGGTATGGCCGGCTATACCAGCAACCAGCCGGAATGGGCCGCTTGGACGCAGCAGCAGCGCAATGCAGAAGCGAAAAAATTGCTGAAGGAAGCGGGCTACGACGACAGCCATCCGCTGAAATTCCAGTTGCTGTACAACACCTCCGAATCGCACCAGAAGATCGCCATCGCCGCCGCGTCAATGTGGAAGCAGAATCTCGGCGCGGAAGCCACCTTGTTGAATCAGGAATGGAAAACGCTGCTGGATACCTCTCGTACCGGCAACTTCGAGGTGGTGAGAAGCTCCTGGGGCGCCGACTATAACGAGCCGACGACCTATTTCGATACCCTGCGCACCAACGACAGCAACAACACCGGCAAATTCAATGATAAAGCCTATGACGAGGTGCTGGATAAAGCGGTGAAAGCGTCGTCGCTGGATGACCGCAGCAAACTCTATCATCAGGCGGAGGCTATCCTGCAACAGCAGATGCCGCTGATCCCGATTTACTACTACGTGCGCAGCCAGATGGTGAAGCCGTATGTGGGCGGGTTCCAACCCGATTTGAAAGGGGATTACTACAGTAAGGATATTTACATTATCAAGCATTGATGATGACACGCCAGGCGGGCGACCGCCTGGCGAGATGGCACGTATTTGGTGATGATACTTATTCGGTGTCCAGCAGGTGGCCCATCTTGGCCGCTTTGGTCGCCAGATAATGCTCGTTTTTCGGGTTGCGGCCGACAATCAGCGGCACGCGTTCCACGATGTTGATGCCCGCTTCGCTCAGGATCGCCACCTTTTTCGGGTTGTTGGTGAGCAGACGTACCGCTTCCACGTTCAACAGTTTGAACATGTCGGCGCACAGCGTGAAGTCACGCTCGTCAGCGGCAAAGCCCAGTTGATGGTTGGCTTCCACCGTGTCGGCGCCCTGATCCTGCAAGGCATAAGCCCGGATCTTGTTCAACAGCCCGATGTTGCGCCCTTCCTGACGGTGATACAGCAGTACGCCGCGTCCTTCTTCGGCAATGTGATTCAGGGCAGCTTCCAGTTGAAAACCGCAATCACAACGCAGGCTAAACAGTGCATCACCGGTCAAACATTCAGAGTGTACTCTGGCCAGTACTGGTTCGGGACTGGAAATATCGCCATAAACCAACGCCAGGTGATCGCGCCCGGTCGCCGTTTCCTCGAATCCTACCATCAGGAAATCGCCCCACGGGGTGGGTAGTTTGGCTTCCGCCACCCGTTTTAGCTGCATGTTAATCTCCAACGCATAAATGATGAATTCCCGTTCCTCACAGGAAGAGAATTACGTATCGACGTCACCGGGCTATAACCCCGGCAGCGGGGTGGTCAGCCGTTCGCTGACCGGTGGCTGAATGATTCGGGATAATCGTGGTGTCGTTGACATAACTGACAAGTATTTTACGTCATACTGACAACTGATGTCCCCTTTTTTGATAAAATTGTGAAAATTTTGTTCTAATATCCTGCTGAATTATAGGGAGAAATAATGCACGACCTGGTCAGCCGCATTCTGATTGGCACAATATCATTGATGGTGTTGCCCGTGTTGGTCTGGACGACGGGATGGCAGTGGCAGCCGACCGTGTCGGGGTGGTGGCTTAAGCCCTTGTTCTGGATGACGGAAACCGTGTCGGCGCCCTGGGGAATACTGACCAGCGTGGTGTTGTCGGCCTGGTTTTTATGGTTGCTGCGGGTGCGTATTCGCCCGGCGTTGGTGTTGGTAGCGATACTGCTCGCCTGCGTGGCGCTGGGGCAGGGCGTTAAATCGGTCATGAAAAACTGGACGCAGGAAGCCCGGCCGTTCGTAGTCTGGCTGGAACAGGCGCACCAGGTGGATGACCGCTATTTTTATTCACTGCCGGCCAGCGCGCGCGCCAGCCTGTTGGAACAGCAACTGCAGCAGGAATCACAACTGCCGCCGTGGCAGCGTCAGCATTGGCAGGAACAGGCTGATTATTCTTTCCCGTCCGGTCATGCCATGTTTGCCGCCACCTGGGCGTTGCTGGCGGTAGGATTGCTGTGGACCCGACGTCATTATGTGACGGTATTGTTAACTATCTTGTGGGCGAACAGTGTTATCGGCAGCCGACTGGCGCTGGGGATGCACTGGCCGCAGGATTTGGCGACCGCCACCCTGATTAGCGCCGGGTTGGCGGTGGTTGCCGTGTGGCTGGCGCAGCGTTGGTGTGGTCCGTTGTTCGCCGCCGCTGTGCCGCAGGCCGCAACCTATCACAAGCCTGCACGCCCGGACGCCTGAGCGGTCACGTTCGTCGAACAGAAGGATGCCGGCGTTGGTCCGACATCCTTCTGCACATCGCTCGCTGTGCGCCGTCATCCGTTTTTCCCTCCGCTATTCCCGTTAGCGTTTCCCCTCCGATGAGGAAATGTTAAGTTAATAGGGTTCACTGCCGAAATTTGGCATAATTCATCCGTTTAAGGCGATATCACAGGAAGCGAACGTGAAATATATGCTGATTTTTTTTCTGGTGCTGGCGGTATTCATCGTATCGATCACGCTGGGAGCGCATAACGATCAGGTTATTACCTTCAACTATCTGCTGGCGCAGGGGGAATACCGGTTGTCGACGTTGCTGGCGACGCTATTTGCCGCCGGTTTTGCGCTCGGCTGGGTGATCTGCGGCCTGTTTTATCTGCGTCTGCGCATTGCGCTGGGGCGCGAACAACGTAAAATCAAACGTCTTGAGCAGCAACTGCCTGCCCCGGAGAACGCCAGCAGCGCCCCCTCCGCTGAGTCAGCTACCCACTAAGGATCGCTTCCATGCTAGAACTGCTGTTTCTGTTGCTGCCGGTTGCCGCCGCCTATGGCTGGTATATGGGGCGCAGGAGTGCACAGCAGGACAAACAGGACGAAACCAACCGCCTGTCGCGCGAATACGTCACCGGGGTTAACTTTCTGTTGTCCAACCAGCAGGATAAGGCCGTCGAGCTGTTCCTCGACATGCTCAAGGATGACAGCAACACCTTCGAAGCTCACCTGACCCTCGGCAATCTGTTCCGCTCGCGCGGCGAGGTGGATCGCGCCATCCGCATTCATCAGGCGCTGACCGAAAGCGCTTCCCTCAGTTTTGAACAGCGACTGCTGGCGGTGCAGCAACTGGGGCGCGATTACATGGTTGCCGGGCTGTACGACCGCGCCGAAGAAATCTTCAAACAACTGGTAGACGAAGAAGACTTTCGCGTCAGTGCGTTACAGCAACTGCTGCAGATTCACCAGTCCACCAGCGACTGGCCGAACGCCATCGATACCGCCGAAAAACTGGTCAAACTGGGCAAAACGCAGTTGCGCAGCGAAATCGCCCATTTCTATTGCGAGCAGTCGCTACAGGCGATGGGCAGCGATGATCTCGACAAGGCGATGGCGATGCTGAAAAAGGCCTCCGCTGCGGATAACCAGTGCGCCCGCGTGTCTATCATGCTGGGGCGTATCTATATGGCGCAGCAAAATTATGCCCAGGCTGTCGCCGTGCTGCAGCAGGTTCTGGAGCAGGATACGGAGTTGGTCAGTGAAACGCTGCCAATGCTGCAGGAGTGCTATCGTCACTTACAGCAGCCGGAAAACTGGGCGGCGTTTCTGCGTCGCTGCGTTGAAGAGAAAAGCGGTTCCACCGCGGACCTGATGATGGCTGATGTGCTCGAACAGTACGAAAGTAGCGAATCGGCCCAGACTTACGTCACCCGCCAGTTGCAGCGTCATCCCACCATGCGGGTGTTCCATCGGTTGATCGATTACCACCAGCGTGAAGCGGAAGATGGCCGCGCTAAGGAAAGCCTGCTGGTGCTGCGCAACATGGTTGGCGAGCAGATTCAGTCCAAACCGCGCTATCGCTGTCACAAATGCGGCTTCACGTCGCAGTCGCTCTACTGGCATTGCCCTTCCTGTCGCACCTGGGCCAGCGTGAAACCTATCCGGGGGCTGGACGGGGAATAGACTCCCCGTCGTGCGTCGTGGTTTGTCGTCCGGCTTGTTAGTTACAACATACTAATGAGCCTGCCGCCCGGCGCGTCGGTCAGGCTATCGCGCGGTTTGGCATTTACCGGCAGGGGCGGGTAGAATGCGCGGCGGAAATGATTTAACTCACTCATGCTTAACGACGGGATCATACCAGTGAACGGCTCAAACACCTCTTCGAATACCACGGTTACAGGTTCTCCGATTATTGTTGCGCTGGATTATGCCGATCAGCGTGCGGCCTATGACTTTGTCGATCGCATCGACCCGAAAGACTGCCGGTTGAAGGTCGGCAAAGAGATGTTCACGCTGTTTGGGCCGCAGTTGGTCAAGGACCTGCAACAACGCGGCTTTGAGGTGTTTCTCGATCTCAAGTTTCACGATATTCCCAATACCACGGCCAGAGCCGTAGCCGCCGCTGCGGAGCTGGGAGTGTGGATGGTCAATGTGCACGCCAGCGGCGGCGCACGTATGATGACGGCGGCGCGTGAAGCGCTGACGCCGTTTGGCAGCGATGCGCCGCTGCTGATTGCGGTGACGGTGCTGACCAGCATGGATGACGCGGATCTGCAGGGGCTGGGGATTACCCTGTCACCCGCGGAGCAGGCGGAGAAACTGGCGCGGCTGACGCAACAATGCGGTCTGGATGGCGTGGTGTGTTCCGCCCATGAGGCCGTGCGGTTGAAGCAGGCCTGCGGCGCGGATTTCCGACTGGTGACGCCGGGGATTCGCCCGGCGGGCAGCGATGCGGGCGATCAGCGCCGCATTATGACGCCGCAGCAGGCGCAGCAGGCCGGGGTGGATTACATGGTGATTGGTCGTCCGATTACGCAGTCTGCCGAGCCAGCCCAGACGCTGAAAACTATTCTGGCTTCGCTGGGAGGCCAATAATGCGTGACGACAACAGCCGTCTGGTGTATTCCACCGCAACCGGGCGTATTGATGAGCCCGCAGCAAAAGCGGCCCGTCCGAAAGGGGACGGTATTGTTCGGATTCAGCGTCAGACCAGCGGACGCAAGGGTAAGGGCGTGTGCCTGATTACCGGTATCGATCTGGATGACGCGGCGCTGGAAACGTTGGCGGCGGAATTGAAAAAGAAGTGTGGCTGCGGCGGCGCGCTGAAGGATGGCGTGATCGAAATCCAGGGCGACAAGCGCGATCAACTCAAACTGCTGCTAGAAGCCAAAGGCATGAAGGTCAAGCTGGCCGGGGGTTAAGTCATGCTGCGCCGCGATATGCTGGCTGAAGAGTGAAAACAGTACAGGCTCCCGCGGGAGCCTGTTTGATTTTGTGGCGCGAGTTATTTGGTGGTCTGGTGACCGATGACGCCGCCCACCGCTGCGCCGCCAACGGTGCCGAGCGCGCTGCCGTTGGTCAGCACCGCGCCGCCGAGTGCGCCGATGCCGGCGCCGATGGCGGTATTACGCTGACGCTTGTTCATGCCCGCGCAGCCCGCCAGCGTGCTGACTATCACCATAGCCAGTACGGCTGCTGTAAATTTTTTATTGATTTGCATGGTTATTCTCCTGTTGTTCTCGTTCCATGATCTGCATAACCGCAGGCATGGAAAATCTTGTCGTAACCCGAAGTCAGCTTATGACATCGCGGTTACCTGCTGTGTGTTACCTGGCTGCCAGTATAATTACCGGCTGGGGCCGTAACAGGTGAAAAACTCTTAATTCACAGTGCCCTGACGGCGTTTGCCCATCTTTTGTCAAAAGCCCGTGTCGGCTCGATCCCTTTCCTGTGGTCCCAGCAGAACGCAGCCTGCTTTTCAGCCATTCAGCCCATACCTGCGCCGGTAGCCGGAAGTGAGAATAAAGCAAATCACACAGGAGGGCGGATGATGTTGGAAGAACTGAAAATTCAGGTGCTTGAAGCCAATCTGGCTTTGCCCCGGCATCAGTTGGTGACCTTCACCTGGGGGAATGTCAGCGCGGTGGACCGCGAGCGTGGTCTGATGGTGATCAAGCCCTCGGGCGTGGAGTACGACGTCATGACTGCGCAGGATATGGTGGTGGTGGAGCTGGAAACCGGCCGGGTGGTGGAAGGCCAGCGCAAACCCTCGTCCGATACCGACACCCACCGCGTGTTGTATCTGGCTTTTGCATCGCTGGGCGGTATTGTCCATACCCATTCCCGGCATGCCACCATCTGGGCGCAGGCCGGGAAAGATTTGCCGCCGTGGGGCACCACCCACGCCGATTATTTTTACGGCCCGATTCCCTGTACCCGGTTGATGACCGAAGCGGAAATCAACGGTCGCTACGAATGGGAAACCGGACAGGTCATTGTAGACACTTTCCGCGAGCGCGGCCTGTCGCCGCAGGATATCCCGGCGGTGCTGGTCAATGCGCACGGTCCGTTCGCCTGGGGAACCGACGCGCATAACGCGGTGCATAACGCGGTGGTGCTGGAAGAGATCGCTTATATGGGCATTTTCTCGCGCCAGTTAACCCCGGCGCTGGAGCCGATGCAGGCGGCGTTGCTGGATAAACACTATCTGCGCAAGCACGGCAAAAACGCGTACTACGGGCAGTGAGAATCTGAGCGTTCGTCGGTGCGTGGCGTGGCTGACGAACGTAACGATATTTTCACCTCGTTTGATGAGGTTTGGTCTATTTCGTCCTCTTCACTGTGACATAAATGAAATAATGATCTGTAAAAATAGAAACGTTGTTTTATTTATTTGCAGGCGATCACTTTTATCCCCTGACTAAACGACTACCTTCAGCAGTGAGAAGTGTATGGGCTGTGTCCCCCAGGAGTCGTTTTCTTCGTCGTCGCGCTGACGATGCATGTGCATGGATGTGGCGCAGCCCGGCCTTCGGGTGGGCTGAACGGGCGGTATCCGTCATGATGAGGATCATGACGGGTGGCGTCTGTATTGCTCATGGTTTCTGTCCCTTTCTCAGGCAATGAATCCTATGCATATCAAGCGTTCTATCGAAAAGATTCCGGGTGGCATGATGCTGGTGCCGTTGTTCCTCGGCGCGCTGTGCCATACCTTTGCGCCGGGGGCCGGCAAGTATTTCGGGTCCTTTACCAACGGGTTGATCAGCGGTACGGTGCCGATTCTGGCGGTGTGGTTCTTCTGTATGGGGGCGTCGATTCGACTGAGCGCCACCGGCACGGTGCTGCGTAAATCCGGCACGCTGGTCGTAACGAAAATTGCCGTGGCCTGGGTCGTCGCGGCGGTAGCTTCGCGCATTCTGCCGGAACACGGGGTGGAAGCGGGATTTTTCGCCGGGTTGTCCACGCTGGCGTTGGTGGCGGCGATGGACATGACCAACGGCGGGTTGTACGCCTCGATCATGCAGCAGTACGGCACCAAAGAGGAGTCGGGCGCGTTCGTGCTGATGTCGCTGGAGTCCGGCCCGCTGATGACGATGGTGATCCTGGGCACCGCCGGCATTGCTTCGTTTGAACCGCATGTGTTTGTCGGCGCGGTGCTGCCGTTTCTGGTGGGGTTTGCGCTGGGGAATCTGGATCCGGAATTACGTGACTTTTTCAGCCGTGCGGTACAGACATTGATCCCGTTCTTTGCCTTCGCGCTCGGTAATACCATCGATCTGAGCGTCATTGCTCAAACCGGGCTGCTGGGGGTATTGCTGGGAATTTCGGTGATTATTATCACCGGCATTCCGCTGATAGTGGCGGACAAAGTGCTGGGCGGCGGTGACGGTACCGCGGGCATTGCCGCATCCAGCTCGGCGGGCGCGGCGGTGGCGACGCCGGTGCTGATTGCAGAAATGGTTCCGGCGTTTAAGCCGGTGGCGCCGGCCGCCACCACGCTGGTGGCGACGTCGGTGATTGTCACCTCCGTTCTGGTGCCGATCATCACCGCGATGTGGTCAAAACGCGTTAAAGGCGGCGATGGCACGGTGCCGCAGGAAGACGCAGCGGAAGAGAAGGCGGAGCAACAGCAGGCGGCGCATCGTTAAATGCCGGTCACGCCTCCTCCGTAAAAGAGGAGGCGTGCTCCGCCAGCGGAAACGCCCGGTGGGCATCAACGTTGGCGGGTACGGCTATCAGCCGTTATGCGCTTCCTCACGCCATGCCGCCGTTGTTTCGTGCGTTGTGGGTTTGTCGCTGCGCAGCGCCCGACGGATGGCGAAGAACGCGGCGACCAGCATGGTGACGGCGACCAGCATGAAGAAACCGCACAGGACGGCGTTAATCTGGTTGCTGAACACAATGGTTGCCATATCCTGCATGTTTTTCGCCGGGGCGATCAGCGTGCCGGATTCGATGCCGGTGGAGAAACGTTTGGCCTGCGCCAGAAAACCGATGCTGGGTTTTTCGTGGAAAATCTTCTGCCAGCCGGCGGTCATCGACGTGATGAACAGCCAGGCGGTAGGCAGCATCGTCACCCAGGCGTAGCGCTGTTTCTTCATTTTAAACAGCACCACGGTGCCGAGGATCAGCGCCATGGAGGCCAGCATCTGGTTACCGATGCCGAACAGCGGCCACAGCGTGTTGATGCCGCCCAGCGGGTCGATCACGCCCTGATAGACGAAGAATCCCCAGCCGGCCACCGCCACGGTGGTCCCGGACATATTGCCCAGCCAGGAGTGGCTCTTGCCCATATTCGGCACCACCAACCCGGCCAAATCCTGCACCATGAACCGGCAGGCGCGGGTACCGGCGTCCACGGCGGTAAGAATAAACAGCGCTTCGAACAGAATGGCAAAGTGGTACCAAAACGCCATCATGGCCCGGCTGTTGAAGATCTCCGTGATGATATGCGCCATGCCGACGGCAAAGGTCGGCGCGCCGCCGGCGCGGGACAGAATCGACGCTTCGCCCACGTCTTTGGCGATGTTGGTCAAATCATTCGGCGTGATGACGAAACCCCACCCGCTGATCACCTGCGCGGCGTTTTCCACGGTGGTGCCAATCAGCGCAGCCGGCGCATTCATGGCGAAGTAGACGCCGGGGTCGATCACTGAGGCGCAAATCAGCGCCATGATCGCCACGAAAGATTCCATCAGCATGGCGCCGTAACCGATAAAACGAATATGGCTTTCACGCTCAACCAGCTTGGGCGTGGTGCCGCTGGAGACCAGCGCATGGAAGCCGGAGATGGCGCCGCAGGCGATGGTGATGAACAGGAACGGGAACAGGCTGCCGGAGAACACCGGTCCGCTGCCGTCGATAAAGCGCGAAACCGCAGGCATTTTCAGCTCCGGCATCGCAAACAGAATGCCAATCGCCAGCCCGACGATCACGCCGATCTTCAGGAATGTGGACAGATAGTCACGCGGCGCCAGCAGCAGCCACACCGGCAGTACCGACGCGACAAACCCGTAAATCACCAGCACCCAGGTCAGCGTCGTGCCTTTGAGGGTGAAGAACGGTCCCCAATAGGGATGCGCGGCGATGTCGCCGCCGTAGACAATCGCCATCATCATCAGCACAAAGCCGATCAGCGACACTTCGGCAATCTTGCCCGGCCGCAGGAATCGCATATAGACGCCCATGAACAGCGCAATCGGGATGGTGGCGGCGATCGTGAACATCCCCCACGGGCTGTTGGCCAACGCTTTGACCACTACCAGCGCCAGCGCCGACAGGATGATGATCATGACGCCCAGCGCGCCCAGCATGGTGACTACCCCAGCGAAGGAGCCCAGTTCCTGACGCGCCATTTCACCCAATGAGCGGCCGTCGCGCCGGGTGGAGATAAACAACACCAGAAAATCCTGCACCGCGCCGGCCAGCATGACGCCAATCAAAATCCACAACGTCCCCGGCAGAAAGCCCATCTGTGCGGCCAGAATCGGCCCCACCAGCGGGCCGGCGCCGGCGATGGCGGCAAAATGGTGGCCGAACAACACCCATTTGTTGGTCGGGACATAATCCAGCCCGTCGTTGCGGCGCTCGGCCGGGGTCAGACGGCGGTCATCCAGTTCAAACACCCGGCGCGCAATAAACAGACTGTAGAAGCGGTAAGCAATGCTGTAACAGGCGACAGCCGCAATCACCAGCCAGACGGCGTTCACATGCTCACCCCGGTTCAAGGCCAGCATGGCGAACGCCACGGCGCCCGCTATGGCTACGGCAATCCAGATCGATATGTTTTTAATGGTTTTCATCTCACTGACTCCTGACTGGTTGTCATTCCCGGCCGCCGGCAATGTCTGACGGCCTGTCAAGGCGTCGCCTTACGGCGAAACGGATAACGCGAGACATCATAAACACCGGGTCATCGCAGACGCCGGGATATCGATAAACACAGTGATATCAATAAATACCGTGTATCAATAAATAACATAGTGCAGCAGTTAGCCGGCGTAGCCAGAACAAGACAAAAATGTGAACAAAGCTATATTTTTGTTATGAAAACGGTTTTTCGCCGGTTTCCACAGCAGGAAGGGCAGTCGGTGCGCGGTGATGAAATGTGATGTCGGTACAGGCTGAATAACCTGCTGTCAGGGCAAAAGCGCGTAAGCGCGTGGGGATGATACGCCCGGCGAGCGCCGGGCGGAGATTTCAGGGCAGTTTGTTGCCGGCGGCACGGTAGATTTCGTACCACTCCTCGCGGCTGATGCGCAGTTCGGAAGCGGTGGCGATATCTTGCAGACGATGCGGGTCCATACTGCCGACAATCACCTGCATGCTGGCCGGATGGCGCAGAATCCAGGCCGCGGCGAGGGCGGTGGTGGACACGCCGTGCTGCCCGGCGATGTGGCTCAGGGCGGCGTTCAGTTGCGGAAACTTATCATTATCTACGAACACGCCGTCAAAAAAGCCGTACTGGAACGGCGACCACGCCTGAATCGTCATCCCCTGCAACCGGCTGTATTCCAGCACCATGCCGTCGTGGTGGAGTGACGGCGCATGGGTCATATTGACGTTGAGGCCGGCGTCGATCATCGGCGTGTGCATAATGCTGAGCTGCAACTGGTTGGCAATCAGCGGCTGGCGCACCGCGGTTTTCAGCAATTCAACCTGCAACGGATGCTGGTTGCTAACGCCAAAATGGCGCACCTTGCCGCTGGCTTCCAGTTCGTCAAACGCGGCGGCGACTTCGTCCGGCTCGCACAGCGTGTCCGGGCGGTGCAGCAGTAAGGCATCAAGGTAATCGGTATTCAGGCGTTTCAGGCTGCCTTCGACGGCGGCGATGATGTGCGCTTTGGAGAAATCAAAAAAGCCGGGGCGGATACCGCATTTGCTTTGTATCAGCAGTTGGTCGCGGGCGATGCCGGCCTGACGCACTGCGGCGGCGAACACCTCTTCGGAACGCCCGCCGCCGTAGATATCGGCATGGTCAAAGAAATTGATCCCGGCGTCGAGCGCCGTCTGCAACAACGTCACCGCGTCCTGCTGCGTCTTGCCCGCCAGCCGCATGCAGCCCAGCGCAATGTTCGGGACCGACAGGGTACTTTTTCCCAGTGTGATGCTTTTCATGTTCACATCTCCGTTATGTCGCTATGTCTTGTAGGGGGAGGGCGGCGGTCGATCCGACGATAAAAAAAACGCCACCCGAATGGATGGCGTAGGACTGGCGCGAATCAGGCCGCCGGTTTGGCGATGATGCTGCGGGTTTCGAGCCGCACCTCGGTCAGCATCACCGTCAGGGTGTCGCTCTGACGGTAGACCGGTTCGCCTTTCACCGTGACGATGCCGGTGTCCTGACTGCACACCAGTTCGTCGCGCACCGCGTGAATGAACGAGGCCGGAATAAAGGCGGTGGCGCCATTGTCCAGCAACCGCACGCGCAGACCGCCGCGATTCACGTCGATAATCTCGGCGCTAAAACGAGCGTCGGTGCCGGCTTTGCCTTTCAGGAAACGGGCGTACAGCCAGTCGCTGACGTCGCGTTCCGCCATCCGGTTGAGACGGCGGCGCTCGGCCAGTTGCAGCGTCACTTCATCCTGCGGTTTTTCCGCCGGAGTATGCGTGATGATCGCTTTCAGCAACCGGTGGTTGACCATATCGCCGTATTTACGGATCGGCGAGGTCCAGGTGGCGTAAGCCTCCAGCCCCAGACCGAAGTGCGGGCCGGGCGCGGTGCTGATTTCCGCAAATGTCTGGAAGCGGCGAATACGGCTGTCGAGGAACTGGGTCGGCTGGGCGTCCAGTTCGCGGCGTAAAATGCAGAAGCCGTCCAGCGTCAGCAGTTGCTGAGCATCGGCCTGAATACCGTTGCTTTCCAGTACCGCTACCGCCTGATCGATGCTGACCGGGTCGAAACCGTTGTGGACGTTGTAGATGCCAAAGCCCAGTTCGTCGCGCAATACCTGTGCCGCGCAGACGTTGGCGGCGATCATCGCTTCTTCCACGATGCGGTTGGCGATACGACGCGGTTCGGTGACGATATCCAGCACCTCGCCGTTTTCACCCAGCAGGAAACGGTAGTCCGGACGGTCGCGGAAAACCAGCGCGTGGGTGGTGCGCCAGGCGCTCCGGGCCTGACACACGCGATGCAGCAGGCGGATCTGGCCGGCAATATTATCGCTTTCCGGCTGCCAGTCGCCCTGTTGCTCCAGCCAGTCGGACACCTCGTCGTACACCAGTTTGGCGCGCGACTCGATCCAGGCGGCAAAGAAGCGAATCTGGCTCAGCGCGCCGTCGGCGGCGATCGTCATACGGCAGGCCAGCACCGGACGACGTTCGTTCGGGCGCAGCGAGCAGATGTCGTCCGACAGGTGACGCGGCAGCATCGGAATATTGAAGCCGGGCAGGTAGTTGGTGAACGCGCGCTGACGGGCGATGGCGTCCAGCTCGCTGTCGGCGCGCACGTAGGCGGTCGGATCGGCGATTGCCACGGTCATGTCCAGCGTGCCGTCGCCGTTGTCCTGCACATACAGCGCGTCATCCATATCTTCGGTACTGGCGCTGTCGATGGTGACGAAGTCCAGCCTGGTCAGGTCTTCACGTTCAAGCTGGCCGTCGTCGAGATCGGCCGCGTCTGCGTCCGGCGCAACGCGTTCCAGATTATGGCGCGACAGCGTCACCCACCAGGGCGCCAGCGGGTCGTCGCCGGTGGTAATGTACTGCGTCAGATCGGCAAAAAATCCACGGTCGCCTTTCAGCGGATGGCGGCGCATTTCCGCTACCGCCCAGTCGCCTTCTTTAAAGTCCTGCTCAACCCCGCGCGCAGGGCGGCAGGGAATGGCGTCTTTCAGCAGCGGATGGTCCGGCACGATGGACAGACGGTCGTCTTTTTTCTGCACCCGACCGACAAAACGGGTCAGGAACGGTTCCACCAGCGTTTCCGGCTCGGCGATTTCACGTTCTTTCTCGGTATGCAGCGTGGCGATGATACGGTCGCCGTGCATCACTTTCTTCATGTGCGGCGGCGGGATGAAATAGCTCTTCTGCGCGTCGGCTTCAAGAAAACCGAATCCTTTGTCGGTGGCTTTGACGATGCCTTCCGCTCGTGGCGTCTGAGAGTGGAGTTGCTGTTTAAGCTGCGCAAGCAGCGGATTGTCTTGAAACATAGCGTCCAGAATTGCGGTTAATAGTGGCTTTAGCGGCAGACAGTTTTACGCGAATCGGCCGCTGGCGGCAAGCGTTGCTGCACATGAATAGCCTGCGCAAGGCAGGTATGGTCGGGCCAAGTCTTGGGGTGTGCTGGTGGGTTACTCGCTGTTATTGGAAGGACGATATCTTCCAATAACAAACACTGAAGCCAGTCCGATTAAATCAAGGGTGATTAACGTCCCGGCAAATACCATTTCGCCCTTCCAGGCAAAAAGAGTTGCGATCACCAAGATAGTCATAGTAATGGCAAACGCCATCCATTGACCACGTTTGTCTCTGCTCATCTCACCGTCAAGACTCTTTTCAGTAATACGATGGCGATGAGCTTGCTCCCGCTCGCTTTTTGCCATGATCCTTTCAGCACCGTCTGGTACGATGTCGTTGTATTCCCTCAACATTTCTGGAGGGGGAAGAGGCCCACGGAAGAATGTGGAAGAAACCATGGCCTTGATCTGCGGCCGATCAAGCAGACGTTCAAGAAATATCGGGTTTTCAATCAGAGTGGACTCGACTTTTTCGGCAAGTGCTCGGGCTTCTTCATTTTCCCTATTATGCGTATCAGCGCTTTGCAATGCCTGATTCGATTCCTTTTTTTCTTCCGTATGCATTCATTGCTACTCTGAGGTCGTCGCCTATGGCCTGAAAATCACTGGCCATTCTTTCAGCATCGTTTTTCTTACCGATGTCTGCCAAATAGTCTGTCGCTGGCATCAGATCTAAAATGCTGCCGGCGGCGCGAAGATACCTGCGGGTTGCCTTCAACATGTTTTATCTCCTTGGGACCACAATTATTAAACCCTTCTTTTTAATCTTACTTGAGTATGGCGTGGTTGCAAATAACGACGAAACAATCCGTTGTCGTTGGTTGCTGGCAACCAGTCATGGATGGGGGATGTATCAGCCGGGTATGAAAGAAACCACCCGGCCCGATGCATCAGGCAATGCGTTGCAGCGCTACGGCCTCACTGGGCGTAATGCGTACCGGCACCGATTTGGAGGTCGGCGTAAAGGTGTCTTCGCCGTAGCTGGACAGCGGCACCAGCGGATTGGTTTCCGGGTAGTAGGCCGCCAGATTACCGCGCGGGATATCGTAGCTGACCAGCCGGAAACCGAGGACTTTGCGTTCGACATGGTCATGCCACAGGGTTTCGATATCCACCCGGTCGCCGTCCTGCAACCCAAGCGCGGCAATATCCTCCGGGTGCATGAACAGCACGTCGCGCTGGCCGTACACGCCGCGGTAACGGTCGTCCAGTCCATAAATGGTGGTGTTGTACTGGTCGTGGGAGCGCAAGGTTTGCAGCGTGAACGGCGCGGGCGCGTCGCCGGAAACGGGCACCACGCTGTCCGGCAGCGGCGCCGCGCCGAAACGGGCGTTGCCGGTGGCGGTGTTGAAACGGTATGCCGCCGCCGCGTTGCCGAGCCAGAAGCCGCCCGGTTCGGCGCAGCGTTGATTGAAGTCGGCGAAACCCGGCAGGGTGGCGGCGATGTGATCGCGGATCAGGTTATAGTCGGCGGCCAGCGCCGGCCAGTCGAGCCGGTCACGCCCCAAAACCGCGTGGGCGATGCCGGCGACGATGGCGGTTTCCGAGCGCTGCTGATCCGACAGCGGCGGGCTGATGCCTTCCGAGGCATGCACCATGCTGAACGAGTCTTCGACGGTAACAAACTGCGGGCCGCTGGCCTGCATGTCCCGTTCGGTGCGGCCCAGCGTCGGCAGAATCAGCGTATCCTGCCGCGCGGTAATCAGGTGGCTGCGGTTGAGCTTGGTGCTGATGTGCACCGTCAGGCCGCAACGGCTTAGCGCCTGTGCGGTGCGGTCGGTATCCGGCGCGGCGGCGGCCAGGTTGCCGCCCAGCGCGATCAGGACCCGAATCTCATCACGCAGCATCGCTTCCAGCGCCTGTACGGTGTTGTGGCCGTGGCCGCGCGGCGGGGTAAAGTTGAAATGACGCGCCAGACTGTCGAGCAGCACATCAGCGGGTTTTTCATCGATCCCCATCGTGCGGTTGCCCTGTACGTTGCTGTGACCACGCACCGGGCACAAGCCGGCGCCCGGCTTGCCGAGCTGGCCGAACAACAGTTGCAGATTGACGATTTCCCGCACCGTCGCTACCGAATGCCGGTGCTGGGTGATGCCCATCGCCCAGGTGCAGATCACCCGTTCAGACTGCTGATAAATGCCGGCGACGTAGCGGATCTGCGCTTCGCTCAACCCGGACTGCTGTACGATTTTGTCCCACGAGGTGGCGTCCACCTGTTGCAGATACGCCGCCACGCCGTCGGTGTGCTGGTCGATAAAGGCCTGATCGAACAGTCCCGCTTCGCCCGCGGCCAGCCGCTGGCGGTGGGTTTCCAGCAGCGCTTTCACCATGCCGCGTACCGCCGCCATGTCGCCGCCCAGATGGGGTTGCAGATAGGTTTCGCTGATGGTGCCGGACAACGGCGTCAGCAGTTCCAGTGGGTTCTGCGGGTTGGCGAAACGTTCCAGACCGCGCTCGCGCAAGGTGTTAAACGCCACGATATGTGCGCCGCGATCGGCGGCGTGACGCAGGCTGTGCAGCATACGCGGGTGGTTGGTGCCGGGGTTCTGGCCGAAGACGAAAATGGCGTCGGCGTGTTCGAAATCCTGTAGTCGCACCGTGCCCTTACCGACGCCGATGCTCTGTTTCAGCCCGGTGCCGCTGGCTTCATGGCACATGTTGGAGCAGTCGGGGAAATTGTTGGTGCCGACCATACGGCCGAACAACTGATACAGATAAGAGGCTTCATTACTGGCGCGGCCGGAGGTATAGAGTTCCATCTGGTCCGGGTGGTCCAGTTCACGGATATGGCGGGCGATCAGCGCGAACGCGTCACCCCAGTCGATCGGCACGTAGTGGTCGTGTTCACGGTCATAGCGCAGCGGATGGGTCAACCGGCCCTGATATTCAAGAAAATAGTCGCTCTGGCGGCGCAACGTGCTGACGCTGTGTTCGGCGAAGAACTCTGGCCCGGCGGCTTTGCGGGTGGCTTCCCAACTGACCGCTTTAGCGCCGTTTTCACAGAAGCTAAAGGTGCTGCTGTTGTCGTCGCCCCAGGCACAGCCGGGACAGTCGAATCCTTTGCTTTTATTGACCCGCATCAAATTGCGGATATTTTTCAGGGCCTGTTTGCTGTCCAGGACAAAACGGGTGGTGGCTTCGAGAGAGCCCCAGCCGCCCGCGGCGGCGCGGTATGGCTTGATGGAGGATTTGAATTTCATGATTCGCTACGCAGGTGATGATGTTTTAAGTATGTAAAAAAATCTTTAAATCTTTGCTTGCTAACCAAGAGTGTAGGCGGCGGTCGGTATGGCGTCTAATCAAAGGGAGTGATAGTGGGATAGAGGCGGTTTATCGCGGCGTCGGCCCCTGACGCAGATGGCGCGGTGGTATACTGACCCGGCCCGCAATGTTGGAGAACCTGATGGACATCAAGCAACTTATCTACTTGTGCAATCTGGAAAAAGAGCGCCATTTTGGTCGTGCGGCCGAAGCCAGCTTCGTCAGCCAGCCGACGCTGTCGATGCGGTTGAAGAATCTGGAACGGGAACTGGGGCTGTCGCTCATCAATCGGGGCAACAATTTCGAGGGGTTTACCGCCGAAGGCGAGCGGGTATTGGCCTGGGCGCGGGAAATGGTGTCGGTGTATCAGGGGCTGCGGCTGGAGGTGGCGTCGCTCACGCGCGGCACCAGCGGGTTGCTGCGTATTGGCGCGGTGCCGCAATGCAGCATGGCGCTGCCCGAATTGCTGGCGGCGGTCAGCCGTGCCTACCCGGAGATGGACTATCAGGTATCGCTGTTCAGCGCCGATCGGTTGCTGGAGGCGCTGACCGCCCACACGGTGGATGTCGGGATCGGTTTTTTCGAATTGACCACGCTGCGCGAGCTGCATTTTCAGGCGTCGTCGCTGGCGGAGCAGGGCGCGTCGCTGCTGTATCATCCGCGCCATTTTCCTGAGCTGCACAGCGACAGTCCGCTGACGCTGTCGGATCTCGCCAATGTTCCGCTGTGTCTGGCTGAACCCAGCCGTTATTTCCGTCGCTATCTGGACAGTCAGTTCCGTGAAGCGGCAATCACGCCGCGGGTACGGGTGGAAAGCGCGTCGGTGCTGCAATTGATTCAAAGCGTGTTTGTCGGGTTGGGGTGCGGCATTGTGCCCAATGGCAGCCTGTTGCCGGCGATGACGCCGGCGCTGGCCTGGCGACCGTTGACGCTGGCGCCGATGCCGCGTCATGGCGCGGTGGTGATCGCCGAAGCCGGGCGCGCCACTATGCTGGCGCAGCATTTCTTTGCGGCAGCGCAGCAATGGCTGCTGGACCGCTAACGTAACGGCGGCGATTGGCGATTTTACTGAGAAAGAAAAGACGAGAAACAGCGGAGAGTACAGCAAACCGACAGAGAGCCGCGGAACTCACCACGCGGCAATCCTGTGCCGGACCGCTGTCCGGCACAGGGCGACGAGATTAATCGTTCAGTTCCAGCTCGTTCATCGCGGCGATGCTGAAGCCGCCGTCAACGTGCAGAACTTCGCCGGAGATACCGGCGGCCAGGTCGGAGCACATGAAAGCCGCGGCGTTGCCCACGTCTTCAATGGTGACCACGCGACGGATCGGGGTGACCGCTTCGCAGTGAGACAGCATTTTCTTGAAGTTCTTGATGCCGGACGCCGCCAGCGTGCGGATCGGACCGGCGGAAACCGCATTGACGCGCACGCCGTCGCGGCCCATGGCGTTGGCCATGTAGCGCACATTGGCTTCCAGCGACGCTTTCGCCAGGCCCATCACGTTGTAGTTCGGAATGGCGCGCTCGGCACCCAGGTAGGACAGGGTCATCAGCGCGGAATTCGGGTTCAGCATGCTGCGGCAGGCTTTCGCCATCGCCACAAAGCTGTAAGCGCTGATGTCGTGAGCGACAGCGAAACCTTCGCGGGTGACGGCGTTCACGTAGTCGCCGTCCAACTGGTCGCCCGGTGCATAGGCGATGGAGTGCACGAAGCCGTCAAATTTCGGCCAGACTTTCGCCAGTTCGGCAAACAGGGCGTCAATGCTGGCATCTTCCGCAACATCACACGGTAAAACGATGCTCGAACCAAACTCTTTGGCAAACTCTTCCACACGCGGTTTCAGCTTGTCGTTCTGGTAGGTGAACGCCAGTTCGGCGCCTTCGCGGTGCATCGCCTGGGCGATACCGTATGCAATGGAGCGGTTGCTGGCAACGCCTGTTACCAGAATGCGCTTACCGTTAAGAAAACCCATGGCAGTATCCTTTGTGATCATTGTTGCTGCGATCATCGTCAATAAAAATAATTATTTACCATGATCGGTGTGAATAAACCGGGCGATTCTAGCATGTGTGTCGGCTAAAGAAGTACTCCAACCACTTATCCTGCTGTCTCCGCCCGGCTAGTCAGACGTGGCTGCTGTCGCGGCGCCAGGCGTCGGCGCTTAGTGCTTCGCCAAAGTGACTGGTGATCAAACGCTTGGTCAGGTCGTGCAGCGGCGAGGCCAGCACATCGGCGGTGCTGCCGCGCTCTACCACTTCGCCGGCCTGCATCACCAGAATCTGGTCGCTGATGTGTTTCATCATGCCCAGATGCTGGGTGACATAAATATAGGAAATGCCGTGTTTTTCCTGCAGCTCCAGCATCAGGTTGATGATCTGGGAACGCACCGACATATCCAGCGACGCCAGCACTTCATCCGCCACGATGACCTTGGGCTGCAGGATCAATGCCCGCGCCAGCCCGATACGTTGTTTCTGACCGGGCGCCAGCGCGTGCGGGTAATAGGTCGCGTGATCGGCGCGCAGGCCGACCTGTCGCAGCGCCAGGTTAATGGCTTTTTCACGCTCCTGCGGCGTCAGGTCGGTATTGAGCCGCAGCGGCAATTCCAGTAACTGGCCGATGCGCTGACGCGGGTTGAGCGAGTTGGCCGAATCCTGAAAGATCATGCGAATACGCTGGCTACGATAGTTATAGTCGCCGTATTGCAGCGGATGATCGTCGATCACCAATTCGCCGGAGGTCGGCGGGATCACGCCGGTCAGCATCTTGGCCAGCGTAGATTTACCCGAGCCGTTTTCGCCGATGATCGCCAGCGTTTGCCGCTCCCGCAGCGTAAAACTCACCGATTTCACCGCTTCGACGTGCTGACGCCGGAACCAGCCGGTACGGTAGCGGAAGGTCTTGGTGAGGTTACGGGCTTCCAGCAGGGTTTCCACCATCAGGATTCCTCCATGTTGAGCGGGAAGTGGCAGGCGTACCAGTGAGTTTTCACCGGGATGAGCGGCGGCGCCGTCATGCACTCTTTTTGTGAATAAGGGCAGCGCGGCCCCAGACGGCAACCCACCGGCAGGTGCGCCAGCGATGGGATCGCCCCCGGCAGCGCGTTAAGGCGGCTTTTGTGCGGCAGCGAGCAGCCGAAGTCCGGCATGGCGCGAATCAGCGCCTGGGTGTAGGGATGATGCGGCGCGCTGATCAGCTCATCGCTGACCGCGCTTTCCACCGTTTGGCCGCAGTACAACACGTTGATGCGGTCCGCCCATTTGCTCATGGTCTGCAAATCGTGACTGATCAGCAAAATGGTGGTGTTGTTGTTCTGATTGAGCCGGGCGAGCAGGCGGAAAATCTGCGCCTGCGTGGTGGCTTCCATCGCGTTGGTCGGTTCGTCGGCGATCAGCAATCTGGGCTGATTGGCGAGCGCGATGGCGATCATCACCTTCTGGCATTCCCCTTCGGTCAGTTCGTAGGGGAAGCTGCGCATGATGTCTTTGTGATCCTTGATGCCGACGCGGTGCAGCAGCTCGATAGCGCGGCGCTTGCGCCAGTTGAAACGCTGCCACCAGCGGCCTTTGTAAGTCCAGCCGGGGATCGATTGAATCAGCTGACGGCCGACGCGGGCGGAAGGATCCAGACAGGACTGCGGCTCCTGAAAGATCATCGACATGTTGTGCCGCACCAGTTTGCGTCGCTGATGGGGCGTGAGTTGCAGCATGTCCACGTCATCGAAACGAAAACGGTCGGCGGTGATACGCCAGTTTTCCTTGTTGATGCCGCAGATAGCCTTGGCGATCAGGCTCTTGCCGGAGCCGGATTCGCCCACCAGTCCGCGAATTTCTCCCTCGTTGAGGCTGATGCTGACGCGATCCACCGCTTTCACCGGGCCGTCCGGCGTGAGGAATTCAATGGTCAGATTACGAATTTCCAGTAATGCCATGGTGTTGTTCCGTCACTATTCGGTTTGAGCAAGCAGGGCGCGGCGAATGCCATCCCCCAGCAGGTTGACGATCAGCACGCTGAGCGTGATGGCCGCGCCGGGCAGCATCACCGTCCAGGGCGCGGCGTAGACCAGTTCCAGCGAATTACCCAGCAAGACGCCCCATTCGGTGGTGGGTAACTGCGCGCCCAGATTGAGAAATCCGAGCGCGGCGATATCCAGAATGGCGATGGAAAGCGCGCGGGTCACTTCGCTGACCAGCAGCGGTAGGATATTGGGCAGCACCGCGTACCAGATAATGTAGCGCGTGGAGGCGCCGTCCAGCCGGGCGGCGGTCACATACTCTTTTTCCAGTTCGTCATGCACCGCGGTATAAATCGTGCGCACCATACGCGGCAGCAGCGCCATCCACACCGCCAGCATGGCGTGCGTTAACTGCGGGCCGATAAAGGCGATCACTATCATCGCCAGCAGCAGCGAAGGAATCGACAACAACGGGTCGAGAATGTGGTTCAGCACCGCGGAACGCAGGCCGTGGGTCACCCCGGCCAGCAGGCCGATCAGAATGCCGGCCAGCATCGCGGCCAGCGTGACCAGCAATGCCGAACCAAAGGTCGGCGCCGTGCCGCTCAACAGTCGGCTCAGCAGGTCGCGCCCCAGATCGTCGGTGCCGAGAAAAAACGACACTTCGCCATAGCGCGACCAGGAGGGCGGCAGCAACTGGTAACCGAGAAACTGCTGATCCAGCGCGTAGGGCGCCAGCGTATCGCCGAACAGGCACAGCCCCAGCAGCAACAGAAACCCGTAGAAACCGACCATCGCCATCCGGTCCTGGCGGAACACAGTCCAGGTGTCGCGCCAGCGGCTGGGAAGCTCTTTCTCGCCGTAGATGTTATCGGAGTGCATACCATTCCTTATGTTTCAGCGGGTTTGTCATGGCGCCCCAGATATCGGACAGCACGTTGATGGTGATCACCAGCGCGCCGACCACCATCACCCCGGCGGCGATCGCCGCAAAGTCCTGCTGGCGGATGGCGTTGACCAGCCAGCGGCCGATGCCCGGCCAGTTAAAGACCACTTCGGTGATCATCTCCAGCGTCAGCATGGTGGAGAATTGCAAACCCAGTTGCGGAATGATCGGCGGCAGCGCGTTGTGCAGCAGGTGGCGGCGAATCACGGTGGAACGCGGCAGCCCGCGGATAACCGCCGCCTTGATGTAATTCTGGGTGCCGACGTCGGTGGTGCTGATGCGCATCAGTCGGATGACTTCGGTGGTGGGGCCGACCGACAGCACCAGCACCGGCAGAATCAGGTGTTGTATGGCGCTGGCGATCATCTCTTCCCGGTAGGGCGAATCGGACAGCCAGGCGTCGATCAGCGCGAAGCCGGTCACCTGCGGCACTGGGTAAAGCAGGTCGAAACGGCCGGATACCGGCAGCCAGCCCAGATGCAGCGAAAAGAACAACGTCATCAGCAGCGCCAGCCAGAACACCGGCAGCGAAAAGCCCAGCAACGCCAGCGCGCTGATAATCCGATCGGCGGCCTTGTGCTGCAGTACGCCGGTGGTGATGCCAAGCGGAATCCCCACCAGCAGCGACAGCGAAAACGCCAGCAGACAGAGCTCGATGGTGGCGGGCAGCACATCGCGCAGCTGTTCGCTAATCGGCTGTCCGTTGGTGCTGGAGACGCCGAAATCCCCCTGTAGCAGGCTGGCGAAATAAAAGCGGTAGGCGTCGAGCAGCGCCGCGCCGTTGAGCGGCGCATGCGGGGTGTAATACATCAGGCTGAAGCCGATCAGCGACAGCAGAAATAGCGTGACCAGCAACAACAACAGGCGACGAAGCGTAAAGATAATCACGGTTGTTCTCCCTGGATCGGCGCGCTGGAGGAGGGATCCACGGCAGAGCTATCCGGTTTTTCCTCATTTTTTCCCTCACTGCCGTCATCGCGATAGACGCCAGCGAAGGAGGCGTTGCCGAACGGGCTGAGCACCAATCCTTTCATGTCGTAACGATAGGCCTGCATCCGCAACGACGACGCCAGCGGCAGCACCGGCAATTGCTCGGCCAAAATGTGGTGCGCCACCCGATAGTACTCCATGCGCCGGGATAGTTGCTGGGAAGAGAGCGCGTCCTGCAGCACCTGATCAAAACCGGGATCGCACCAGTGGGCGTAATTGGTCTGGGAGCGGATGGCGGCGCAGCTCAGCAGCGGCCGGAATACGCTGTCCGGGTCGTTGCTGTCGGTGGCCCAGCCCGCCAGCGTCAGGTCATGGTTCATCTCCATCAGGCGCGCTTCCTGAAAACGCCCTTCCACCGGAATGATGGTCACCCGGATTCCCACCTGCGCCAGATCGGCCTGAATCAGTTCGGCGGTTTTCACCGGACTGGGGTTGTAGGACTGCGAGGCGCTCGGCACCCACAGTTGCAGTTGCAGGTTGGCGATCCCCAGATCTTTCAACTGCTGGCGCGCTTTCTCCGGATTGTATTCGGTGACCTGCGCTTCGTTATCGTAAGCCCAGGAGGCGCGCGGCAGGATCGAGGCGGCGGTTTCCGCGGTGCCGTAGTAGATCGATTGCATCAAACGGTCGTTGTTGATCGCCAGCGCGATGGCGTGGCGCACGCGGGAATCGTCCAGCGGTGGTTTACGCACGTTGAACGCCAGATAAGCGACGTTCATCCCCGGTCGCAGCGACAGCCGCAGGCGCGGGTCGTTGCGCAGAATGGTCAGCTGGCTGGCGGCCGGGTAGGCCAGCACGTCGCACTCGCCGGTCAACAGTTTGGACAGGCGGCCGGTACCGCCGGAGCCGAGGTCGACCAGCACTTGTTCCATACGCGGCAGGCCGCGCCAGTAATCGTCGTTGCGTTTTAGCCGCACGTACTGCCCGTAACGGTACTCATCCAGCCGGTAAGGGCCGGTGCCCACCGGCTGACGGTCAAGCAGTTCGCGCCGGTCCTGCTGGGTTAACTGTTGGGCGTACTCCGCCGACAGGATGGGCGCATAGTGGGTAGCCAGATGCCACAGGAACGAGGCATCGGGGCTGTGCAGACGGATCTCGATGCTGTAATCGCCCAGCTTGCGGATGCTCTGTACGTTGTCCGCCAGTTGCAGACTGTCGAAATAGGGGTAGTCGCCACCGTTGACGTCGTGGAACGGGTGTTTTTTGTCCAGCATGCGCTGGAAGCTAAACAACACGTCATCGGCGTTCATCGTGCGGCTGGGGGTAAACCAACTGGTGCGCTGGAACGGGACATCGCGGCGCAGGGTGAACCGGTAAGTGGAGCCATTGTCGGTGACGTCCCAGTGCTGCGCCAGTTCCGGCATCAGCCGGTAGGTGTACGGATCGACGCCCAGCAGGCGGTCATAGAGCTGGGCGGCCAGCGTATCCACCATCAGCCCGCTGCGGGCCATCTGGGGGTTGAACGTGCTGAGCACGTCATTGACGCAATAAACAAAACCGCTGTGGCGGATGGCTTGCGCCGGCGTCGGAGCGGCGGGCGGCGTTTGTGCCAGAACCGGCAGCGCCAGCCAGGCCAGCGCCAGTGCGAGAGTGTGTTTTCCGGACATACGGTGTTTTTTCAGGCAATCGGCAATATACAGAGTGTACCGCACTCTGCCATTCCGCCCAATTTCTTACGTTTATCTGCCGGTTTTTTCAGCAAACTGATGGGGTTGTCAGCAGGATTGACAACGATTCACTCACGGCACGTATTCGCTCACGGCGCGGTCGGCTTCGTGAATGCTGTAATTGTTATGTTATAACATATCAATTATGATAATGTGCGTGCCCGAGTAGCGGTCATCCCGTTTCGGGCCGTAGATCAATCATTTCTGAGCAGGAGCACGCGTATGCAACCTTTACCCGTCACGGTATTGTCCGGTTTTCTTGGCGCCGGCAAGACCACGGTGCTGAATCATATTCTGAATAATCGCCAGGGGCGTCGGGTGGCGGTGATCGTCAATGACATGAGCGAAGTGAATATCGATGCCGATTTGGTCAGCCAGGAAGTGACGCTCGATCACCGCCAGGAAAAACTGGTGTCGATGAGCAACGGCTGCATTTGCTGTACCCTGCGGGAAGATTTGCTGGTGGCGGTGCGCGAACTGGCCCGCACCGGCCGTTACGATTATCTGCTGATCGAGTCCAGCGGTATTTCCGAACCGTTGCCGGTGGCGGAGACATTTACCTTTGAAGACGAGCAGGGGCAGTGCCTGTCGGATTTCGCCCGGCTGGATACGATGGTGACGGTGGTGGATGGCGCCGGTTTCCTGTCGCAGTATCAGGCGGCGGAAAGTCTGCAATCGGTGGGACAGAGCCTCGGCGAGGATGATATCCGCAGCGTGACCGACCTGCTGATTGAACAGATTGAGTTTTGCGATGTGCTGCTGGTGAGCAAAACCGATGAAATGACCGATAGCCAGCATGATGAAGTGGTGGCGATTCTGCATACCCTGAATCCGTCGGCGCGTATTCTGCCGATCGCGCACGGCCAGGTGCCGCTGGACGAGGTGCTCAATACCGGGCGTTTCGATATGCAAACCGCGGCCACGGCGCCGGGCTGGCTGCAGGAGTTGCGCGGCACCCATACGCCGGAAACCGAACATTACGGCATCGGCAACTTTGTGTATCAGGCGCGGCGGCCGTTTCATCCGCAGCGTTTCCATGACTTCCTGAGCAAGGATGAATGGGGGCCGGGCCGTCTGCTGCGTTCCAAAGGGTTCTTCTGGCTGGCGACCCGCCCGTTTCAGGCCGGTTCCTGGCATCAGGCCGGGGGCATTTTGCGCTACGGGCTGGCGGGCATGTTCTGGAAGGCGATTGCGCCGGAACGCTGGCCGCAGGATGAAGAAACGCGAGCGGCTATCAGGAATAAGTGGCAGGAACCGTTTGGCGATATGCGTCAGGAGATTGTGTTTATCGGTCAGCATCTGGATCAGACATGGATCGCCGCGCAGTTGGATGGCTGTCTGCTAACGGATGATGAATTGCTGGACGGCGTAGACAGCTGGCTGGAATTAGACGATCCGTTTGAGGCGTGGTGACCGCGCGGCGTTGTCCTGCCGAGCGCGATTATCGCAGGCGTCTGACCGTGCGCGCCTGCGATCAGACAGGTTTGGCTTACGGGCTATTTCTGTGGTCGGTTGCCAGGGGCGCCGATAAGCGGAAGCGCCGCCAGCATGTTTTTCATCGCCAGCGCATCCCACGGCAAATGCTCCGTAATGCCAAGCCCGACGATGTCGGCTATTTGCGCCACCTCGCCAAGCAGGCGAACAACCTGTTCGATGGTCATTGCGCCCTGCGAGACGCCGTCAAACGTCCCGGCGGGTGTGTCGGGATTGGCAAACAGCAGGGCGCGAAACACCGCGGGGTCCAGCACGTCAAGGTCCAGGTGGACGGCAAGATGTTTTGCGCCGGTGGCGGCGAACCAGTCCATAACGGGCTGGCTGCTCTCCGCCAGCTGTGCCGGACCGGCATGTTTTAGCCCCAAACGCGCGATAAACGCCGTTTCCACATCCAGCGTTGGCTGAAGACCGGCGAACATGACGTTTTCAGGTTTAAGCGGCCGCTTAACCGCGTGGACAAAATCCTTGTCGCCTTCACCGAGCAGGTTGCCGAGCACCATGGCGTGGGCGTGTTCGAACGCTTTCGGGGTCATGACATCAGGGTGCGCGTCAAGCCACAGCACCGCCAGATTGCCGTCATAGCGTTCGTTGAGATAGGCGAATGGCGCCAGATCCACCAGACAATCGCCGCCCAACACCACGATGCGATCGGGACGGTGTTGGTCGATGGTTTTCCTCGCCCGGCGCAGTTGCTCAAGCAATATGCCGCGCCCGCGGATGCCGTCTTCCAGCGCCAGCGGGGTATCATGCGGTGGCGCGACGTCTACTGTTTCAACCGGTCCCGTAGGATTAGGCGCCAGCCATGACAGCAACTGCGCGCCGAAATAATAAGGTGGATTGTTGCCGCCCTGCCATTGGGGGAAGAGTAAGCGAAGCGTATTTGCATGGTTGATAGGCATGGCGTGGTTGACAGACAGGGTGTAGTTGACAGACAAGGTGTGGTGACTCCGATTAGCACGCCAGTATTGAACGGCGTGGGAGAAGGGAGCGGTGGCATTGACGCATGCCCGCCGCGGTTGATGGCGCTGATTATCGCCATCGATCACGTCCGGCGCTTTGCTGTGCCGGCCAAACGCTGTGCCGGGGGCGTCAGATTGTCCGCATCCGGCGCGGTTTATGTCCGCTTAAGCACGTCCTGCGCGGACACGCCGAAAGCGCGCCGGAAGGCGCGGCTGAAGTGGGACAGATTGCTAAAGCCAAAACTCAGGGCGGCATCGCTGACGGTACGGAATTGACGGTGCCGGAGGGCGTCATGGCAGGCGGCGAGCCGTTGTTGCCACAGCCAGCGCATCACCGTGGTGCCTTCTTTGGCGAAAAGGCGGTTCAGCGTACGCGGCGAGACGTGCACCGCCTGCGCGATAACCTCGGGCGTGAGTGCGCGATTATCGAGATTGGCCAGCAAAAACGTCTGCGCCCGCCTCAACAGCTCGGTTTGATGCGAGTCGTGCGGTTCCCTGCCGCGGCCGTGCGCGGCTTCGAACGCGGTGTCCAGCACATCCAGTATGGAACCGATGAGCCTATCGCCGATCACGCCGGACAAGGGCGCCGCCTGCCAGGCTTCTTTGACCAGCGAACCGGCGAGCTTTCCCAGCGGCGAGTGGCCGTCCAGCGTCATGTTCAGCAGTCGATCCGGGTTCTGAATATGCGATAGCACCAATCCGCGGGGAAGGGAAAAGACGATCTGGTCATCACCCTGAGGATACTGGCAGACATACGGTCTGGCGCCGTCGAACAGCACGATATCTCCGGGGCGCTGCCGTGATTGCCTCGCATGTTGGGTCACGTAGGCTTCAGCACACAATGAAAAGGCGATAAAAAAATCGTCGGTGTTTTCCTTTCCCCGCTTTCCCTCGTACGCAATCGGCTGGGAACAGATTCGGGTGACCGCTGCGCCGCCCAGCGGTTTGACGCCGAGCCGGCCGTCAAAACTCGCGTTGGTCAACTGCTGATTGCAGGTGGGGCCAAACACCGAAGACGTCACTTCCCGCCAATAGGCAAAGCGATCCTTCTCTTGCAGGTGGTGTGTAGAAAATAGCCTTTCCATGTCATTCACTGTCATTGATGGCATGTTTCTTTAACAAGCCGCGAAACTGGTGGTAGGTCACCCCCAATAGTTCGGCCGCTTTGCGCTGGTTAAAGCGAGCCTGCGCCAGCGCCTGCTGCACCAGTTGCCGTTCCTGATCATGCTGCCAGCCGCGCAGGTCCAGCGGCAGCGCGGGGAGCGACGCCGATGCGGCGGTTTCCTTTTCGGGTATGAATGCCGCCAGCGGCTTGAACGGGTTGAGGATGATGCGATCCACCGGATCGCGGCTGTCGCCGTGCCGGTACAGCGAGCGCTCCACCACATTTTTCAGCTCGCGGATGTTGCCCGGCCAGGCGTAATCCAGCAGCGCGCGCTCCGCCTGCGGGCTGAAACCCGGAAACAGCGGCAGCCCCAATTCCCGGCACATCTGTACCGCGAAATGCTGCGCCAGCAGCATGATGTCCTGCTGGCGCTGGCGCAGCGGCGGCAGATGAACCACGTCGAACGCCAGCCGGTCCAGCAGGTCGGCGCGGAATTTCCCCTGTGCGGCCAGCGCGGGCAGGTCTTCGTTGGTGGCGCACACCAGCCGCACGTCCACCTGCAGCGACTGTCCGCCGCCCACGCGCTCCAGCACGCCGTATTCGATCACCCGCAACAGCTTTTCCTGCACCAGCATCGGCGCGGTGGCCAGTTCATCCAGAAACAGCGTGCCGCCGTCGGCGCGCTCAAAACGGCCCAGATGTCGCTTTTGCGCGCCGGTAAAGGCGCCGGCTTCATGGCCGAACAGTTCGGAGTCCAGCAGGTTTTCGTTCAGCGCCGCGCAGTTGAGCGAAATGAACGGCCCCTGCCAGCGGGGCGACAGGTAATGCAGGCGGCTGGCGATCAGTTCCTTACCGGTCCCCCGTTCGCCAATCACCAGCACCGGTTTGCTGAGCTGCGCCAGTTGCGACACCTGCTCCAGCACTTCCAGAAAACTGTTGGCTTCGCCCAGTAACGACTCTTGCTCATGCGCCATGACATTGCCTTGTATTTTTCACCACTTGTTAGTTAATTTGACCATAGCAAAGATAGCGCACGCTGTATACGCCGGTCGTTAATACGTTATTTATCAATGAATTATTTGATAAAGAAAAGTTGGCACGGCATTTGATTATGTCAGTGTGTCATCAGGCAACGGCTGATGGAGATAACGAACCGGGCGTCGCAGACGCCGGAAATCACTGAGGAGTAGAGTATGGGTATTTTTTCCCGTTTTGCCGACATCGTGAACGCCAATATCAATGCCTTGCTGGATAAAGCCGAGGACCCGCAGAAGCTGGTGCGGCTGATGATTCAGGAAATGGAAGATACACTGGTTGAAGTGCGTTCCACCTCCGCCCGGGCGCTGGCGGAAAAGAAACAGCTGGCCCGCCGCATTGAGCAGGCTCGTGGTCAGCAGGACGAGTGGCAGGAAAAAGCGGAACTGGCGCTGCGCCGCGAGCGTGAGGAACTGGCGCGCGCCGCGCTGGTGGAAAAACAGAAATTGACGGAACTGGTAGCGGTACTGGAACAGGAAGCGGCGGCGGTGGACGAAACGCTGGAACGCCTGAAACGGGAAATCGGCGAGCTGGAGAATAAGCTGACCGAAACCCGCGCTCGCCAGCAGGCGCTAACGCTGCGTCATCAGGCCGCCAGTTCATCCCGCGATATCCGCCGCCAGCTCGACAGCGGTAAACTGGATGAAGCGATGGCGCGCTTTGAACAGTTCGAACGCCGTATCGATACGCTGGAAGCCGAAGCGGAAAGCGTGGGTCTGGGCAAACAGAAATCGCTGGATCAGCAGTTTGCCGATTTGAAGGCCAGCGATGAGATCGATGCGCAACTGGCGGCGCTGAAAGCCAAGGTAAAACCGGCGGAGTAATCGCCACCGGCTGCCGCTGCGGCGGCAGCCTTGCCGCATTACCATAATAATTAAGGAGAAAAAATGGGTGCTCTGGTAATGACAATGATTCCGCTGACGGTGTTTCTGCTGTTTGTGGCGCCGCTGTGGCTGTGGCTGCACTACAGCCAGCGCCGCAACCGTGCGCCGCAATGGGATCCGGCTGAACAGCAGCGGCTGACCCGGTTAACGGAAGATGCACAGCGTATGCGCGAGCGGATTGACGCGCTGGAACAGATTCTGGATGCGGAGCATCCCAACTGGAGGCAATCCTGATGAACACCCGTTTTGAGCGAAAACTCTATCGTTTGCCGGAAGAGGGCATGATCAAAGGCGTATGCGCCGGGCTGGCGCGTTATTTTGATGTGCCGGTAAAGCTGGTGCGCCTCATCGCCGTGCTGTCGATTTTCTTCGGTCTGTTTCTGATTACCGTGGTGGCCTACATTATTCTCAGCTTCGTGCTGGACCCGGCGCCGCCGGAGGAATATCAGCCCGCCGACGCCGGCGTTTCGCCGAACGCGCTGCTGGATCAGGCGGATGCGATACTGAGCGCCAGCGAGCAGCGGTTGCGTAGCATTGAACGCTATATCACATCGGACACGTACGGCCTGCGCAGCAAGTTCCGTCAGCTATAATCACCACGCCGGCCGACGGCTGGCCTGATCTCTTCTGCGGGATTCGGCGCCCATCGAATCCCGTACATTATATGTTGTCGTTTTTCATGTTGTCGTTTTTCGTTTTTTTGCGGCGGTCGCACCATAATGCGGTTATCGTCGGGCAGGACAATGAACAGGAGCGTCATGGCTTATTCCCTTCCTTTCAACCGGTTACAGAACGAATTCAACGCGCTGGTCAATCGCAGCGCCGATCGCCATCTGCGGCTGGCGGTCACCGGCCTGAGCCGCAGCGGCAAAACGGCGTTTATTACGTCGTTGGTCAATCAATTGCTCAATGCTCAGCACGGCGCACGGCTGCCGCTGTTTTCGGTAGCGCGCGAAAACCGGCTGCTGGGCGCCAGGCGCATTCCACAGCGGGACCTGGGCATTCCCCGCTTTGCCTATGACGAAGGCATGGCGTCGCTGTACGGCGTGCCGCCCGCCTGGCCGACGCCGACCCGCGGCGTCAGCGAAATCAGGCTGGCGCTGCGTTACCGTTCCCACGACAGCCTGCTGCGCCACTTCCGCGATACCGCCACGCTCTATCTGGAAATCGTCGATTATCCCGGCGAATGGCTGCTGGATCTGCCGCTGCTGGAGCAGAGTTACGCCGACTGGTCGCGCCAGATGTCCACTATGTTGCAGGGCGATCGGCTCAATTGGGCGCAACCCTGGCTGGCGATGTGCGAAGGGCTCGACCCGCTGGCGCCGGCGGATGAGAACCGACTGGCGGCGATCGCCCGGGCATACACCGACTACCTGCTGCGCTGCAAACAGGAAGGTCTGCATTTCATTCAGCCGGGGCGCTTTGTGCTGCCGGGCGATCTGGCCGGCGCGCCGGTATTGCAGTTCTTTCCCTGGCCGTGGCCTGACGACCGGCTGGATGCCGCGCTGACGCAGGCGGGCGATCACACCCTGATCGGCATGCTGCGTCAGCGGTTTGATTACTACTGCCAGCATGTGGTGCGCGAATTCTACCGCCAGCACTTTGTGCGCTTCGACCGGCAAATCGTGCTGGTGGACTGCCTGCAACCGCTCAACCACGGCGTACAGTCGTTTAACGATATGCGGCTGGCGCTGACCCAACTGATGCAGAGCTTTCACTACGGCAAGCGCACGTTATTGCGTCGGCTGTTTTCGCCCTGCATCGACCGGCTGATGTTCGCCGCCAGCCAGTCCGACCATATCACCGCCGATCAGCACGCCAATCTGGTGTCGTTGCTACAGCAACTGGTGCAGGAAGCCTGGCGTAATGCGGCGTTCGAGGGGATTGAGATCGACTGTGCGGGGATTGCTTCGGTGCAGGCGACGCAAAGCGGCGTGGTGTCGCATCAGGGGCAGTCGTTGCCGGCTCTGCGCGGCAACCGGCTGGCGGACGGCGAGCCGGTCACCGTGTATCCCGGCGATGTACCGTCACGGCTGCCGGAACCGTCCTTCTGGCGCGAGCAGGGATTTCACTTTGAACCGTTTCGGCCGCTGGAAATGCAGACGGACGCGCCGTTGCCGCATATCCGCCTGGATACGGTGATGGAATTTTTACTGGGAGACAAATTGCGATGAATGAGCCGTTGAAACCCCGCATCACCTTCGACAATACGCCGGTGGCGCCGGCCGATGGGCCGCTGCGGCCGTCGGTTGCCTTTGCCGACAGCGAGGCGCAACGTTTTATTCCGGCGGCAACGGCCGACGACGACGAACCGGATGACGGCGAGAGCGCCGAGCAGGTGGTCAGCGACGCGTTGCGCCCGCGCCGAAGCCTGTGGCGGAGGATGCTGGGTCTGGGCGTGGCGCTGTTTGGCCTTAGCGCGCTGGCGCAGGGCGGGCGTTCGCTGTATCAGGCCTGGATGAGTCAGGACTGGATTGCGCTCGGCGGCGTGGCGGCGGGCACCCTGATTGTCGGCGCCGGCGTCGGCGCGCTGGCGGTCGAGTGGCGCCGGTTGTATCGGTTGCGCCAGCGGGCGGAAACGCGCGATCGGGCGCGGGAATTGCTCAACAGCCACGGTACGGGCAGCGCCCGCGTCTTTTGTGAGAATCTGGCCCGTCAGGCCGGGTTGGATGTCGGACATCCGGCGCTGCAACGCTGGCAGGCGTCGCTGCACGATACTCACAACGATCGTGAAGTCACCGAGTTGTACGCTCATATGGTGCAACCGGTGCTGGACGCCCGGGCGCGCCGCGAGATCAGCCGCTCCGCCGCCGAGTCGGCGCTGATGATTGCCGTCAGCCCGCTGGCGCTGGTAGACATGGCGTTCATCGCCTGGCGCAATCTGCGGCTGGTCAATCGCATTGCGCGGTTGTACGGCATCGAACTGGGCTATTTCAGCCGTATTCGCCTGTTCCGGCTGGTGCTGCTGAATGTGGCGTTTGCCGGCGCCAGCGAGCTGGTGCGGGAAATCGGTATGGACTGGATGTCTCAGGATTTGGCGGCGCGGCTGTCGGCGCGCGCGGCGCAAGGGCTGGGCGCCGGTCTACTGACCGCGCGGCTGGGGATTCGCGCTATGGAACTGTGTCGCCCGCTGCCGTGGCTGGATGACAAGCCCCGGCTGGGGGATTTCCGGCGTGAGCTGATTGGCCGGATTCGGGTGAAAACGCCGTCATCGTCGTCTGGGGAGTAATGCCCGGCGCTTGGCATAAAAGCACCTCCACAGGTTGTGCGTTATGTAACCAGTCATATCGCCCGTCGATCGCCATCACACTGCGGATGGCGATAACATCTGGATAACATTCGTAAAGCCCCGATGCAGGATATTGCCGCCCGGTTGCACTTTAATATCCTGCAAATAATGTTATCGACAAACAATAACAAATGATAATTATTGCCGCTATGGTTTGCCAGAACGTTTACCAACGACAACCGACCATCAATCAGGGGCAATACCATGGACTCGACTTTCAGTGCGCGCAACGCGCCGACGGTTTACGACGTCAATCATCCTCTTCCTCTTCACTCGCTGGCGACGCGTATTGATGCCTTACCCTCATCGTGGGGATTGTGGCGTTTCATCATCCTGCTGTCGCTGGGCGGCTTCTTTGAACTTTACGACCTGTTTCAGACGGCTTACATCAGCACCGGGCTGATTGGGGAGAAGATTTTCCACACCGGAAAGGAGGGATTGTTCGGCGTGTCGGATCAGGCTACGTTTGCGTCCGCCACCTTTTTCGGCCTGTTTATCGGCGCCAGC
The DNA here is from genome assembly GCF_002812485.1 of Dickeya fangzhongdai. NCBI lineage: Bacteria > Pseudomonadati > Pseudomonadota > Gammaproteobacteria > Enterobacterales > Pectobacteriaceae > Dickeya > Dickeya fangzhongdai. The sequence continues at coordinate 2,925,165 of NZ_CP025003.1, read as the reverse complement.
CTGCTAGCGCCGCAGGCGGATCGACTCGGGCGTCGCGCCGCTTTCATGTTTGCGCTGGCGTGGTATGGCGCGTTCTCGCTGTTGATGGCGTTCCAGACGCAGGCGGAATGGGTGATCCTCTGCCGCTTTCTGGTGGGGATTGGTTTGGGGGTAGAGCTGGTGACCATCGATACCTATCTATCCGAATGGGCGCCGACCCACCTGCGTAGCCAGGCGTTTGCGCTGGCGTTCTTCATGCAGTTCCTGTCGGTGCCGACGGTGGCGCTGATGTCCTGGTGGCTGGTGCCGCAGACGTTCTGGGGGCTATCCGGCTGGCGTTATGTGGTGATCATCGGCGCGGTGTGCTCGCTGGTGGTGTGGCTGCTGCGCCGTAATCTGGTGGAGTCGGCGCGTTGGCTGGCATCGCGTGGACGCTACCGGGAAGCGGAAAAGGTGATGACCGCGATGGAGCACCGCTGCGGCGTACCGCCGGGTAAGGCGCTGGAGCCGCAGACGAAGATTACGCTGCCGTCGCGCGGTCGATTTCTTGATATCTGGTCAGTGCGCTATCGCCGCCGCACCCTGATGCTGGTGGTCATGAATATCTTTCAGGCTATCGGGTTCTTCGGTTTTGGCAACTGGCTGCCGGCGCTGCTGGCGGGACGGGGCGCGACCGTGACCCACAGCCTGCTGTACGCGTTTTTCATTACGCTGGCCTACCCGCTGGGGTCGCTGCTGTGCAGTTGGTACGCCGGCAAACTCGAAAACAAGTGGCAAATTGTGTTGTCGTCGCTGATGACGGTGGTGTGCGGCACGCTGTTTGCCTTTCAGACGCAACCGCTGTGGTTGATTGTCTGTGGTTTTCTGATCACCTATTCCAACGCCTGGCTGACCATCAGCTATCACGCCTATCAGACCGAGGTTTTCCCCACGGCGATCCGCGCCCGCGGTGTGGGTTTCTGTTACTCCTTCAGCCGCCTGTCCACGGCGCTCAGCAGTATCGTCATCGGTTTGATTCTGCAACATTACGATACCAGCGGTGTGCTGGCGTTCATCATCATCAGCATGTTGACCGTAGTGGTGACGGTCGGCGTGTTCGGTCCGCGGACCCGCGGCGTCCGGCTGGAAAATATCTGATATCGTGGGAAAATGCTGTTCCTGCAGCCATAAAATGAATGGGTTGCGGCTTAAAAACAGCGGGGGTTTTGATATAGCCCGCATTCCGCTGCCACGAAGCATGCTTATCTATAAGTAGGGATAAAACCTAAGCAGGGATAAACCTAAGCAGGGATAAACCTAAGCAGGGATAACCCGGTGGGTGAATCGCGGCCAGATCGCTCAGGCGATGACCGATACTGCCGATAACCAGAAGATGGATGTTCTTTTTTTTCCTCTGGCTGGAAGGATACTTATGATGCTTCGTGGCAACAAACTCCTGTTGGCTGGCGCGCTCGGTGCGCTGGTGACGGCAGGTTCCGCTCAGGCGCAGTGGATCATGACGCCGACTGACGCCCAGCGCTTCGCTCAGGCCAGCTTTCCTGAATACCTCGACGGCTTGACGCTCAGCAACGACACCGACGTGGCGGCGGATATTCAGCGCAACCTCAACTGGCTGGACAAGGCTTTTCAGAAGCGGGGATTTACCACCCAGCAACTGGCCAATGGCGCGCACCCGATGCTGTATGCCGAGCTGGGGCCGATGCAACCCAACCGCCCGACCGTGCTGTTCCTGATGCACTTTGATGGTCAGTCGGCCAGCGCGTCCGAATGGAGTACCGACCCCTGGAAACCGACGCTGAAAATCAAGGATTCACGCGGTATCTGGGTGCCGCAACCCAACGAACGGCTGATGCAGCCGGGGCTGGATCCGGAATGGCGCGTGTTCGGGCGCTCGGCCTCGGACGGCAAAGGGGTCATCTCCCTGTTCCTGACCGCGGTGGATGCGCTGAAAAGCGCCAATACCGCCACCACGGTGAATATCAAGGTGCTGCTCGATTCGGAAGAGGAGCGCGGTTCGCCGCACCTGGCCGCGGTGGTCAATCAGAACGCCGCCCGGCTGAAAAATGACGGCGTGGTGATTTTTAACGGCGCAGTGAACACCAATAATGTGCCGGTGCTCACGTTTGGCTATCGCGGGTCGATACAGGTGGACATGACGGTGTTCGGTCCCGACCCGGCGGCCCACAGCGGCGCGTTCGGCAATGTGATCGTCAATCCGGTGCAACAGCTGGCGAGCCTGCTGGCTGGAATCAAAGACGCCAACGGTCGGGTGACGTTGCCGGGGTTTTATGACCGGGTCAAAATCTCCGATGACGAACGCAAACAGCTGGCTGCGCAGGCGCCGCAGCCGGGCACCATCGAAAGCCGTTATGGGGTGACCCAACTGGAAAAAATGGCGCCCAACCCGGTGGAAGCGGTGCAGTATCCGTCGCTGGACGTCATCGGTCTGAAGGCGGGCGATACCGGCCGCAAAGCCATCTACGCCATTCCGTCGACCGCGACAGCCAGCATCAACATTCGTACGGTGCCGGAAACCTCGCCCGATTACCTGTATGACCTGCTGAAAAGGTATGTAACCGCCAACGGTTTCTATATCGTGCGTTCCGACTCGCCCTCGCTGCAGGAGCGTAATCACAACCCCAAACTGATTTCGATGAGCATGATGACGTCGTCCGGTAGTTCGTTTGCCGTGCGTACGCAACTGGCGTCGCCGTTGGCGAAATGGGCGCAGGCCGGCGTGAAAGCGCCGCTTAAAGGCGATCCGGAGAAGAATCGTATGCTGGGGGTGTCGCCGCCGATCAACGGTGCGCTGGCCGCGCTGAAAAGCGCCTTTGCCGTGGTGTCGCTGGTGAATGCGGATAATAACGCCTACAGCAGCGACGAAAATATGCGCATCGGCAACTACATCGACGGTATCCGCATTATGGTGTCGATGATGACCACGCCGTTCCCGGAAGAGGAAAAAACCAAGTAAATTCGCTTTTCGGTTGCCGGGGTGTCAACTTTTGCTGACACCCCACTTCATCCGGTGGCGGTGAAAGGGTATGATGCAGCTCTCGTCCCTGCCGCACCTGATGAAGAAGGTTTTATTGATGCGTCTGGAAGTATTTTGTGAAGACCGGATTGGTCTGACTCGTGAGCTGCTCGATCTGCTGGTGCTGCGACATATCGACCTGCGCGGTATCGAAATTGATCCGACGGGTCGGATCTACCTCAATTTTACCACCCTCGGTTTTGATGCGTTCCGCGAGCTGATGACGGAGATTCGCCGCATTCCGGGCGTCAGCGATGTACGCACCGTGGCGTTTATGCCGTCCGAGCGGGAGCATCGGGCGCTGAACGCGCTGCTGGAATCGATGCCGGAGCCGGTGTTGTCGTTCGATCTCAAAGGCAAAGTGGAATTGGTCAACGCCGCCGCGCTCAGCCTGTTTGAGCTGACGCAGGAAAAAGCCCGCGCCCTTAACGTCAGCCAGTTGCTGAACGATTACCACTTTTCCCGCTGGCAGGAGCAGGGCGGCCAGCCGGAAACCACCCGTGTGGTGATCCGCGGGCAGGATTTTCTGCAGGAAGTGACGCCGGTTCATCTGGAAGACGATAAAGGCAAATCTACCGTCGCCGGCGCGCTGGTGACATTGAAGTCGGCAGCGCGCATGGGCCGTCAGTTACAGGACACGCCAGTCAACGACGAACGGGAATTCGACCATATTGTGGCGGTCAGTCCGCGTATGCGTCAGGTGGTGGAGCAGGCGCGCAAGCTGGCGATGCTGGACGCGCCGTTGCTGCTGGTGGGGGAAACCGGCACCGGCAAGGACATGCTGGCCCGCGCCTGTCATTTGCGCAGCCGCCGCGGCAAGCAGCCGTTTCTGGCGCTCAACTGCGCCGCACTGCCGGATGACGTGATGGAAAGCGAGCTTTACGGCCACGCGCCGGGCGCCTATCCCAACGCGCTGGAAGGCAAGAAAGGCTTTTTCGAGCAGGCTAACGGCGGTTCGGTGCTGTTGGACGAAGTCGGCGAAATGTCGCCGCAGATGCAAACCAAACTGCTGCGTTTTCTCAATGACGGCACGTTCCGCCGGGTGGGTGAAGAACACGAGGTGCACGTGGATGTGCGCGTGATCTGTGCCACGCAGAAAAACATGCAGGATCTGGTGCAGCGCGGTCTGTTTCGGGAAGATCTCTATTACCGCCTGAACGTGCTGACGTTGCAACTGCCGCCGCTGCGCGAGTGCCCGGCGGATGTCATGCCGCTGGTGGAGCTGTTCGTGGCCCGTTTTGCCGATGAGCAGGGGATCGCGCGTCCCCACATCGCGCAGGAAGTGCGTAACCTGTTGCCCCAATACGGCTGGCCGGGCAACGTGCGTCAGCTGAAAAACACCATCTATCGGGCGCTGGCGCAGCTGGAAGGGGACGAACTACGCCTGCGCGATATCGACCTGCCTGCCTTCCAGCCGGAAATCGTCCACAACGACGATTTGCTGGAAGGGTCGCTGGATGACATCAGCAAACGGTTTGAACGCTCAGTATTGACCCGCCTTTATCAGACCTACCCCAGCACCCGCAAGCTGGCCAAACGGCTCGGCGTGTCTCATACCGCCATCGCCAATAAATTGCGGGAATATGGCCTGAGCAGCCGCAAAGGTGGGGATGAGGACGAGTAATCCTGGTGGCCCGATGAAAGTAAAAAGCGGATGATGGTGCTATCCGCTTTGAAAAAAACGTGTCGTTTTATTCTCTACAGTACTCGCCTATTGCTGACATTCAGCCTGCACAACAGGCTTTATGCCATCATGTGAACGACAGCCAGGACACCAGGATTGCAGAATATAACGACCGTCTCCCATATATCTCATGCCAAAATCTTCACAGCGATAGAAAATATGATGTCCTGCTAATGCTGAACAATGAGGGCAACTTTTTAAATCCCTGGATTCAATAAAAATTGAATCATTAAGTGATCCGTCACAGGATGAACAATTACTCATTATTTATCCTCTGATTGTCAAAAATAGAACTCCTCAATTTTAATCCATGAGGCTCATCTAATATATTTTATAAATACCTAGGTTATATTGTGATTTATTCTAATGGATATCCGTGAATAATATTTCAAAGAATATTAGCCTTGTTCTGGTTATGAGGATAATAATATTCTTGCTATCCTATAATTTGAAATTTAGCGTTGTACATAGATGATGTGCATCATGGGGCGGAATCATCCGACGCTTATTATCTCCGATGCCAATAAAAATAAGCACCTGGGATGCGCTAAAAAACTAGTGAATAAGTTTGTCCCCCGGAATCAGCGAATACAAGGCCGCCGTTACCGGCTGGTCGCGAATAATAATCCGGTTGCGCAGCAATCCTTCGAAATGCGCGCCCACTTTTTCCGCCACCCGGCGGCTGGCGTGGTTTTCTTCCGCCGCGACGATTTCCAGCCGGGTCAGCCCCAGCGTGCCGAAACCGAACGGCACGATTTCCCGCACTGCTTCGGGGATCAATCCTTGTCCCTGCGCCGACTGGCGTACCCAGTAGCCGACATTACCGAGGCGATAGGCTTTGTTGATGCTGTTGATGGCGATGGTGCCGAGCAGGCGCCCGGCGGTGCGGTCTATGATAACCAGATCAAACGCCTCGCCCTCGTGGCGTTGCTGTTCACAACAGGCTATCCAGTCCTGCGCCATCGGCAGATCGTAATCGGACATGCACCAGGGCAGCCAGCGCCCTACGGTTTCCTGCGATTCATGTATGGCGTCAAGCAGCGCGGCGGCATCGGAGGGGACAAACGGGCGCAGGCACAGGCGGGCGGTCAGTAACGGAAACATATCTCCTCCAAAAGCGACAATGGCAGATACAGGATGATACAAATGATAATGCAACAGTTTTCCGCCTCACGCTATTGTCATGATGGCTCGCCTGAATAACGAGGGAGGACAGGGTGGTGCGTTTGAACAACTGGCTACGGATAACGGTTGGCGGGCTGGCGCTGTGCGCCGTACTGGCGGCGGCGATCGCCATCGCCGTGTGGATGCTGTTGCGCCAGAGTTTGCCCCAGTTGGATGGCGAGCTGGGCGTGCCGGGGCTACATACGCCGGTGACGGTGGAGCGAGACGACGCCGGCGTGCCGATCATCCGGGCTGGCGACCGTCTGTCCGCCGCGTTCGCGCTAGGGTTTGTCCATGCGCAGGATCGCTTTTTCCAGATGGATTTGCTCCGGCGCAGCGCGTCAGGGGAACTGGCGGCGTTAGTCGGCGCGGCGGCGTTGCCGATGGACCGCCAGCGCCGGTTGTTTTTGCTGCGCCGACAGGTTTCCGGACGCTGGCAACAACTGCCCGTCGACCAGCAGCAGATCCTGCGTAGCTATGCCGACGGCGTGAATGCCGGGTTGCATAGCCTGAAAACACGGCCGTTCGAATACTGGCTGCTGCGTGTTGAACCGCAAGTCTGGCTGCCGGAAGACACCCTGCTGACGATTGCCGCGATGTATTTTGATCTGCAGGATAATCAGTTCGGCCGCGAATACGCCCGCGGCTGGATTGCCAGCCAGAGCACGCCGGAGCAGGCCGACTTTCTGTTGCCGGACGCCAGCGTGTGGGATGCGCCGTTGGTGGGGCAGTTGCCGCCAGCGCCGGCGTTGCCTGCCGCGCCGCCTGAGTGGTGGGGGCAGCAGAACAGTGCGGCGTTTGCTCCCGGCGGTGCCGACGAACAAGCTAAAGGCAGCAACGGTTGGCTGGTGCGTACGCCGGAGCGAGCGATACTGGCGAACGACATGCATCTTGGGTTGCGTTTGCCAACGGTGTGGTATCGCGCACAGCTTATCTATCCGACGGAAGACGGAACGCTGCGCCTGACCGGGCTCTCTCTGCCCGGCGCGCCCGCCATCGTCAGCGGCAGCAATGAGCATATCGCCTGGGGTTTTACCAATAGTTACGCCGATACCTTCGACTGGGTGAAACTGAATCGCGCCGAGGGCAATCCGCATCTGGTGCAGGAAACGCTGGCGGTCAGTCATGGCGAGTCGCAGTCAATGACGGTGCAAACCAGCGACTGGGGACCGATTGTCGATACCGGGCAAGGGCGCATGGCGATGCACTGGGTGTTGCAGTTGCCGGGCTCGCTGGATCTGTCGCTGATGGCGCTGGCGGAAACCCGCACGGTGCCGGAGGCGCTGACTACCGGACAACGAACCGGCCTGCCGGTGCAAAATCTGCTGGTGGCCGACAGTCACGGGCACATCGGCTGGACGCTGGCCGGAATGCTGCCGGACCGGCTGATGCCCGGCGTACAGAACAGTTTTCCGCTGACGAGCGTGCTGCAGGCGCGCTGGCGTGACACGGCGCTGCCGCCCGCATCCCATCCTCAACTGGTCGACCCGCCGCAAGGGGTGATTGTGACCGCCAACAACCGCTTGCTGTTTGATGAGCAAGGGGACATCGTCGGGGATGGCGGCGCCGACCCTGGCGTACGCGCGTCGGCGATTCATCAGGCGCTGGGCGACGTCAGGCAGCCGGATATCGCCGCGATGCATCGCATCCAGTTGGACAACCGTGCGCTGCTGGCGGCGAGCTGGCGCGACCGGCTGCTCGATTGCCTGAATGCCTCCGGCCCGGACGTTATCGCGGGTCAGTCGACAATCAACCTGTTATTGCAACAATGGAACGGGCAGGCGGCGGCCGACTCAACGGCTTATCTGTTGCTGAGCCGCTGGCGCGAGACGCTGTACCAGCGGTTGTTCGGCACGCTGGATCAGCAACTGGCGCAGGCGTGGCCGGAGGCCAGCTACCGTGCCGCTAATCCACGCTGGGATGTGACGGTGCAACAACTGATGCATGATGAAGCACGCCAGTGGGTGCCCGCGCCCGCTAAAGACTGGTGCCAGTTCTCGTTGCAACAGCTGGCGACGGTATGGCGGGAGAACGGGGAAGGCAGCCGTAAATGGGGGGACGTTAACCAGAGCCGCATCGCTCACCCGCTGGCCTCGTCGCTGCCGTTGCTGGGCCATCTGCTGCGGGTACCGGCGGAACCGCTCTCCGGAGACAATCATGTACCGCATGTTAATCGCCCAACGTTCGGCGCTTCGGAACGGCTGGTGATTTCGCCGGGCGATGAAGCCAACGCGACCCTAAGCCTGCCGGGCGGGCAGAGCGGTAATCCGCTCAGTCGCTGGTGGCTGGATGGGTATCGCCGCTGGATGAGCGAGGCGCTGACGCCGCTGCTGCCGGGCGTCGGCTCCAGCCGGCTGGAACTAAAACCGGCCTCCGCCCAGCCTTAAGGCGGCATCATAAGAGCCTATCCCATACGGCTATTTCACTTGCCATTTTGGCTCTGGGCAGTGCTCGAAATCCTCACGTACTACGTGTACGCTCCGGGTTCTGCGCGCTGCCAGTGTCTAAACTGGCTGCGCCAATAACGCCTACTGGGATAGGCTCTAAATCGCGGGGCGCAATCTGGCTTGTCTGAGGCTGTTCGCCGGGCGGCGGCAACTGCGCGAGTTGCGCCAGCCGCGCATTGTCCTGCTCGCTGGCAGGCATGTAAACCAGCATCCGGTCACCGTTGCGGGATGCGCTCCACCAGTTGATCTGACGCAGGGTGAAAATACCCAGCGTTGGATGACGAAAGCGCTTGATCTTGTCATCCACGCCTTGAATCTCGTAGCGCTGGTACCACAACTGGCGAAACTCTTCAGACGCGCTCAGGTAGCGCTGCAATTGTGCCTCCCACAGCGGTTCGTCCGCGTGTTCCGTCATCTGCGCCCGAAACATCGCCACCAGATTGGGTAACAGCTCGTGCTGATCCACCAGCCGTTCCCGCCAGTTCGGGTGGGTGAGCGCCAGCCAGATACAGTTGCGATCTTCCGGCGCCATCTGATGCAGGTCGATATCCAGCAACCGACACCAGGCGAGGTTAAACCCCAGAACGGTAAAGCGGGCGTTGACGATCACCGCCGGAAACGGGTTGAGCTGATCGAGGATACGCTGGCTATCGGCGCTGATTTTCTCGCAACTGGCCTGTGCGGCCGGGGAGAACGGCAGCCCCGCCAGCATAAACAGATGCCGGGTTTCCGCTTCGTTGAACTGCAGGGCTTTGGCAATGGCGGTCAGCGTTTTGGCGGAGGCGCGGATTTCCCGCCCTTGTTCCAGCCAGGTGTACCAGGTAATGCCCACGTCCGCCAGCAGCGCCACATCTTCGCGGCGTAGCCCCGGCGTACGCCGTTTACGAGGTAGCGACAGGCCCAGACGCAGTGGATCGAGGCTTTCACGTCGTGCGCGCAAAAACGCGCCCAGCCGTTTGCGGTTATCCGGTTGCAACGGTGTAACACGGGTGTCGGCCTGTGGGGTGGGTATCGTCATGACCATAGCGCGAGCCTCCGGATAACGCGGTGAATCGTTACAGACAGGTAGTTTTTATACCAGGATAAACAGGAACTGGTACCCGTTTAAATTATCGATAATGCTAACTGCCTCACAGAATTAGCACAATGGGTACATCGATGAAACAGGTTTCACTTTCACAGGGGCTCACCGGCATCGGCCTGATGGTGTTGCTGACCGGCCAACTGCTGCCGATGATCGATTTTTCGATCGTTAACGTGGCGCTGGAAGCGATCGCCCATTCACTTTCCGCCAGCCCGGCTGAACTGGAACTGGTGGTGTCGGTTTATGGCGTGGCATTTGCCGTATCGCTGGCGATGGGCGGCCGGCTGGGCGATAACCTGGGTCGCCGCCAGGTGTTCATTGCCGGCGTGGCGCTGTTCGGCGTGGCTTCACTGTTGTGCGGCATCGCTCAGGCGGTATGGGTGTTGCTGGCGGCTCGAGCGTTGCAGGGGATTGGCGCCGCGCTGGTGGTGCCGCAGATTCTGGCGACCATTCATGTCTGCCTGCGCGGGCGCGAGCATGCCCGGGCGCTGGGTTTTTATAGCGCCATCGGCGGACTGGCCTTCGTGGTCGGGCAGGTACTGGGCGGCTTTCTGATTCAGTTGGACATCGCTGGTTATGGCTGGCGCAGTGTGTTTCTGGTCAATCTGCCGGTCTGCCTGCTGGTGCTGCTGTTGGCGCCGTCGCGTCTGCCGGACACCCGCGGCGAAAAACCGGTGGCGCTGGATATGCCCGGTACGGTGCTGCTGTCGCTAATGCTGGCTAGCCTGCTGTTCCCGCTGGCCTTGGGTCCAATCTGGCACTGGCCGTGGTTCTGCGTTGCGGTACTGCTGAGCAGTCTGGTGTGGTTTGCGCTGCTGTGGCGGGTGGAGCGTCGTCAGCCGGCGCCGTTGCTGCCGCCTGCGCTGTTTCGGCTGCCGGGGATCCGCTTCGGTTTGTTGCTGGCGCTGCTGTTTTTCTCCAGTTGGAGCGGCTTTATGTTTGCCGTTGCCTACACCCTGCAATCCGGCGCCGGTTTTACCCCGCTGCAGTCGGGCAACAGCTTTATCGGACTGGGGCTGTCCTATTTTGTTGCGTCGCTGTTCAGCGGCCGTCTCACCACCCGCATTGGCAATATAGGGGCGTTGCTGACCGGATGCGCCATCCAGATGAGCGGACTGGCGCTGCTGATGGCGTCGCTGGCGTGGCGCTGGCCGGTGTCGGTGCTGCAATTGCTGCCCGCGACCATGATGATTGGCTTTGGTCAGGCGTTTATCGTCAGCAGCTTTTATCGCATTGGGCTGTCTGATGTGCAGACGCATCAGGCCGGCGCGGGCAGCGCGCTGCTTTCCACCATGCAACAGGCGTCGCTGGGGCTGGGGCCCATTGTGCTGGGTACGGTGCTGGTGCAGATGCTGCATACCAGCGGCGGAAATTTTGCCAGTGCGCTGATTGCTACGCTGATGGCGGAATGGGGACTGATGCTGGTATTGGTGTTGTGCGCGTTACGCAACCGGCTGACGCTGGCGCACCCACGATCAGTAGCCTGAGGGAGATAACGGCGGCAAGGCGGTTTAGATAAAAAAATGCCAGTCGGTCGACTGGCATGGTTAACGCGGATATTGAGGACCGAACTTATTTCAGTACGGCGATAGCTGCGTCGTAGTCCGGTTCGGTGGTGATTTCGTTCACCAGTTCGCTGTGCAGCACGTTGTCGTTTTCGTCCAGCACCACGACGGCGCGTGCAGTCAGGCCTTTCAGCGCGCCTTCGGCAATCGCCACACCGTAGTTTTCCTTGAATTCGGCGCCGCGCAGGGTGGACAGCACCACCACATTGTTCAGGCCTTCAGCGCCGCAGAAGCGGGACTGGGCGAACGGCAGGTCGGCGGAGATGCAAAGTACAACGGTATTATCCAGGCTGGATGCCAGCTGATTGAATTTACGCACGGACGCGGCGCACACGCCGGTATCGATGCTCGGGAAAATGTTCAGGACTTTGCGCTTGCCTGCGTAGTGGCTCAGCGCCACGTCAGAGAGGTCTTTGGCAACCAGTGAAAACGCCGGTGCTTTACCGCCGGCCGCCGGGAAAGATCCTGCTACCGGCACCGGGTTACCCTGGAAATGTACATTTGTTGACATGCTTACGTCCTTCATTACAGGTGATTAACATGTCGATCAGTGTAGGGCAACATGATCAACATTGGTATAAAAAATTATGGGTCAGCAGCCGGGTCAAGGCGGTCAGATAGCGGTGATTGGCGCTGTCGGCGGCAATCACCGGCAACTCGGCGGTGATGCAGTGCAAGTGGCGCTCGGCACACCAACTGCCAAATGAACCCGGCGTTGGGTATCCCACGCTGTCGACCAGCGGCAGCGCGAATTCACGCGCCAGCCAGCCGCCCAGCTCGGAACGTTGGGGATCGTCGATGCAGGCCAGCGGTTCATGAAAGGACACCACCCACGGCGGCGCCAACTGGTCGATCAGGCGGCACAACGCCTGGGTTTCCGGTTCGGAGCCGGGGCTATCGCCGGTGGAGAGCTGTACGTCGCGCACCGGGGTGTCTTCGCTCCAGCGATAGAGGGTGCCGTTCGGCTGCCAGTTGGTCGCCGGGAAATTACGGTTGAGATCAACGCCGCCGGCATTGGCGCGCAGGCCCAACTGACAGCCATCCGGGTTGACCGCCAGCACCACATGATGAGCCCGGCTGCCCGGCGGTAGCGTACGCAACGCGCAGGAGAGCGCCACCACCGATGCAGTTTCGTCGCCGTGCGTGCCGGCGAGGATCAAGCCGCTGTGTTTCCCTTCCACTTCCGCCGGGAACCACAGCAGTGGCGCCCCCAGTCGTGAACGGCCATATTCCCGGCCCGGCGCAGCGAAGAACCCGCGTTCGGTACGGGGGCGATGAAGAAACTCGGCGTCTGTCATGGCGGTATCCTGAACAATAGTCGGCAGTGTTTTGCCTGATGATAACAAAAAATCCATGCTGGCCGCGGGAGCATGCCCGAAATCGCGGGACGCTCCGCAAACCGGTACCGCGCCACTGGCTGGAAGGGCAGGTTTGAGACTATGATAACTTCCAGCCTGATAACGATTTTTTCAGTAGATATGCCCTAAATGCTCTGGGGCGCCGGGCAGCTTGCGCGCCCGCAACCTGAAGTATACCGGGTATAGACGGATTCTTTTTTGGACCGGTGATGATCGCGTACCGCTTTCCGGGCGCAGAGATGACTCCCGGTCGTTCCTGAATCCCTCCCGCAGCGTCGATTTGATGCGGCGGGCTGGCGAAGGCAGGGCCTCTTTGGTTTAAGGACACAACATGCAATTTCGTTATTCCGCAGTTTCCGTGGGCGTGGTTTCCGCCGTGCTGATGATAGCCTTGATAATCCCGGCGGGCGCGGCGCAGGTTCCTCCCGGCGCCGTTCTGGCGGACCGACAGGAGATCGTCCGTCATATCAAGGATGAACCGGCTTCGCTGGACCCGATTAAAGCGGTTGGTTTGCCGGAGATTCAGGTGATTCGCGACCTGTTCGAAGGGCTGGTGAATCAGGACGCGCAGGGTAACCCGATTCCCGGCGTCGCCCAGCGCTGGCAGACTAACGATAACCGCACCTTCATTTTTACTCTGCGCCCTGATGCGCGCTGGTCGAACGGCGATCCGGTCACCGCTAAAGATTTTGTCTACAGCTGGCGGCGACTGGCGACGCCGCAAAATACCTCGCCGTTTAGCTGGTTTATCCGGCTGGCGGGGATCGTCAATGCTGATGATATCCTGGCCGGCAAGCTGCCCGCCGACAAGCTGGGCGTCATTGCGGTTGACGATCACACGTTAAAGGTGCAACTGAGTAAGCCGGTGCCTTATTTCATCAGTCTGATGGCTAATTTCAGCCTTTATCCGGTGCATCAGGCCACGGTGGAAAAATACGGCAATGAGTGGATCAAACCGGGCAATCTGGTGGGTAACGGCGCATTCGTGCTCAAAGATCGGGTGGTCAATGAAAAACTGGTGCTGGTGCCGAATAGCCATTACTGGGATCACGCCAATACCCGGCTGACGCAGGTCACCTTTGTGCCGATCAATCAGGAATCCAACGCCACCAAGCGCTATCAGGCCGGTGATATCGACATCACCGAGTCGTTTCCCAAGAATCAGTACCAGAAACTGCTGAAGGATCTGCCGGGGCAGATCTTTACCCCGGACCAGCTCGGTACTTACTACTATGCGTTCAACACGCAGCGCGCGCCGACCAACGACGTGCGGGTACGCAAGGCGCTGTCTTATGCCATCGACCGTAAGATTATCGCCGGGAAAGTGTTGGGAACCGGCGAGAAACCGGCCTATCGCTTTACGCCGGATGTCACCGCCGGGTTCAAACCGCAGCCGGGGCAACTGCAGCAGTATTCGCAGGCCGAACTGGATATGCAGGCCAAAGCGTTGATGGCGGCGGCCGGGTATGGTCCGTCCAAACCGCTGAAACTGACGCTGCTGTACAATACGCAGGAAGTGCATCAAAAAATCGCCATCGCCGTCGCGTCGATGTGGAAAACCAAGCTCGGCGTAGACGTGAAACTGGTGAATCAGGAATGGAAAACCTACATCGACAGCCGCAATACGGGGAATTTTGATGTCATACGCGCCTCCTGGGTCGGCGATTACAACGAGCCGTCTACCTTCCTGTCGCTGCTGACCGCCAGTCATAGCGGCAATATCGCCCGTTTCAACAACGCCGATTATGATCGACTGATGGCGGATACCGCCGGGCAGACTGACCGAAAGATACTGACCGAGGATTACAACCGCGCCGAGCAGATTTTGGCGGAGCAGGCGCCAATTGCGCCGATTTACCAGTACACCAACGGGCGGTTGATTAAACCCTGGGTGAAAGGGTATCCCATCACTAACCCTGAGGATGTTGCCTACAGCCAGACGCTCTATATTTTGAAACACTGACTGGCGGGCTTTCATACCGTTTGTTGCACACGGTGTTGCGCCTGCCACTCCGCCCAGGCACGGTGCAGCGGAGGATGCATCCCTTTCCGATTGCAGTCATTGATGCAGACAGTAAGATGGACGCCGTGTGCATAGAGGGAGATAACGTGTGGAAGTGACTGAAAATAAAGCTATCCGACACACCGGCGCCGTCTTTACCTGTCAGTTGGACGGCAAGGGAGGCATTCTGCCGCTGGTGGAGAGCGCTCTGGGCGAGGAAGCGGAGCTGCCTGCCTGGCTGCATCTTGACTCGACGCAACCGGCCAGTGTGCGCTGGCTGCATGAAACCACCCTGTTGCCGGATAGCGTACGTAACGCGCTGGCGGGGGAGAGTGCGCGTCCTCGTGTAGTACGGCTTGGCGAAGGCACGCTGGTGACCCTGCGCAGCATCAATTACAACCCTAACGCCCGGCCGGATGAGCTGGTGGCGATTCGGGTGTTTATCTCCGACCGCCTGATTGTCTCCACCCGGCGCCGTAAAGTGGCGGCGATTGATGAGGTGATGAGCGATCTGAAAGAGGGCAACGGCCCTGCCAACAGCGGCGACTGGATAGTGTCTATCGCCGAGGCGTTAACGGATCACACCAGTGAGTTCATTGATGAGCTGCACGAAAAAATCATCGATCTGGAAGATGCGTTGCTGGAACAGCGCATTCCGCCGCGCGGCGAACTGGCGCTGATTCGCAAACAACTGATTGTGTTACGTCGCTATATGACGCCGCAGCGTGATATTTTCTCGCGCTTATCCGGCGAGAAGTTTGGCTGGATGCAGGATGACGACCGCCGCCGCATGCAGGAGATTGCCGAACGTCTCGGCCGCGGTCTGGAAGATCTGGACGCCAGTATCGCCCGTACGACAGTGATTGCCGATGAAATCACCACGCTGATGACCGACGCCATGAACCGGCGCACGTATACCATGTCGTTGCTGGCGATGGTTTTCCTGCCTACTACTTTTTTGACCGGGTTGTTTGGCGTCAATCTGGGCGGGATTCCGGGAGCCAACAGCGGCATCGGATTTGGCGTATTCTGCCTGATGTTGGTGTTGTTGGTCAGCGGCGTTGCCTGGTGGTTAAAACGCAGTAAATGGTTGTGAGTGGCATGGCGAAATTATTGCGTGGGATATCACACAACCGCCGGCGGCGATAAAAACCATTGTTAATATTGCGCAATATCAACATTTTTGGTCTATGTCTGCGGCACTATCCTTCTCGCAGGTGAATGCAACGTCAAGCGATGGGCGTTGCGCTCCATATTGTCTTACTTCCTTTTTTGAATTACTGCATAGCACAATTAATTCACACCATGCCGACGTTTTGTCGGCTTTTTTTTTGCCCGCGATTCCGACACGCGCCATGCTTGAACGAGTGCCTATGCGAGTCTGTGAATGCAAGAGTCTCGTCTGAACAGCCGTTTTTATCAGGAAAGACAGCATGACGGAGAGAGGGGACGTTGGCGGCCGTGAAGCCGCCGGTGAATTAACGAATCTCCAGTACGTTCAGTCGCTCCAGCGGGCGGGCGTTGTCTTCTTCATCCTCATCCGGCTGCCAGCCTACCGGCTGTGATGGCATGTCTTCACGGTCGAACGCCAGATCGCCGCCGTCCACCACCTCGCTGCCCTGACGAATCGATTTGAAATCGAACAGGTTGGTGTCGCACAGATGCGACGGCACCGCATTCTGCATGGCGCTGAACATGGTTTCGATTCGGCCGGGATAGCGTTTGTCCCAGTCACGCAGCATGTCCTTGATCACCTGGCGTTGCAGGTTGGGCTGCGAGCCGCACAGATTACACGGGATGATCGGGAACTGGCGCGCGTCGGCAAAACGTTCAATGTCTTTTTCACGGCAGTACGCCAGCGGGCGGATCACCACATGTTTACCGTCGTCGCTCACCAGTTTCGGCGGCATGCCTTTCAGTTTGCCGCCGTAGAACATATTCAGAAACAGCGTTTGCAGGATATCGTCACGGTGGTGGCCGAGCGCAATCTTGGTGGCGCCCAGTTCGGTGGCGGTGCGGTACAGAATGCCGCGGCGCAGGCGCGAGCAAAGCGAACAGGTGGTCTTGCCTTCCGGAATCTTCTCTTTGACGATGCCGTAGGTATTCTCTTCCACAATCTTGTACTCAACGCCGATGCTGTCCAGATACTGCGGCAGCACATGCTCCGGGAACCCCGGCTGCTTCTGGTCCAGATTCACCGCCACCAGCGAGAAATTCACCGGCGCGCTTTGCTGCAGATTGCGCAGGATCTCCAGCATGGTATAGCTGTCTTTGCCGCCGGACAGGCACACCATGATCCGATCGCCGTCTTCGATCATATTGAAATCGGCGATCGCTTCACCTACGTTGCGACGCAGGCGCTTTTGCAATTTGTTGAGGTTGTACTGCTGCTTGGGTGTAACGGATTGATTTTCTGACATTTAACGGTAACTCGTGTTCATGGGGCCGGTGCTCCAGCATTGCTGGGGGCTAAGTGTACCATTAAGTGCGCGCCAGGGGAGTCTGGCGGCACATAAACACGAGGGTGACAAAAATGGCTTACGGCATTCCAGGTTCGCTGTCTAGCGTTTCTATCCGACGATAGTTTTCTGCCGCCTGACAGGTAGCCAGCCAATCATAGTATACTCTGCTTTCTGGAATGACGTGTAGGCCACGAAAACGGCATCGTGTCGCCCGGTATTTTTCCCATTCTGCCTGTTCTTCTGCCAGCAATGCGAGACGTTTGGTATCTCCTGCGGTTTTCAGGGCGTTATTTAATAGGTCCAGTTGTTGTTTAAGTTTTTGCTCCGAGTCTTCTTGTAACCGGTATGAGCATTGTGTCATTTCAAGATAAATGCCGTGTTCATAAAGGTCTTTGCATAATCCTTGTTCAGCTTGATCGCTTAACGCATTGTAGGGATTCATTTCCTGAGCGTCATTCGCTATGACTGTCAGCGGGAGCAGGAGAAGTAAAAGAAGAGCGCTGTTTCGTTTCATTGTATTTGTCCTTTTGTCGCAAAGTGAATAAGGCGGCAATATTAATTCATCACGAGGTCAGGGCCGGTCAGGTTCATCAATCAGCACTTCTATCCTGCGGTAACTTTCTACGGCCTGACACAAGAATGTTTCAGATATATATTGTGGAGAGTCTTGTTCTAAATTTGCCACCCGCAATTTGCAACGCTTATTGCGGTAACGCTCCCATTGCAACTGATCTTCCTTGAAGGATTTTATAAACTCTTTATCATCATCATCGCTTAACTGACTGAGTTCCTGGTTAATCTCGTTGATACGTGCGGTGAGTTTTGCGTCGGCATCTTTTTTCATTAATGTCGCACACTGATAGATTCCCATCTCGCTGTCTTTGTTGGTGAGATTGTTGCAAACATTGCCTACCATTTTGGCATAATACTGCTGATAGATATCGGAGTGATTTTTATCAATGGCGGCTGTCATTCCCGTCAGTGGGAATAAGAGTAGTAATAGTGAGACTTTTTTCTTCATTAAAGATCCTCCTTGGTTTAAAGAGGATAATAACTTTTTTATTAAGTGGTGTAAATTGTTTCGCAATGGTGGATTGCTTGTTAATTATATGTAGCGTATGAATATGCCCACCAATTAAATGATGGGCATGTCGAATGTTAGTTATTTTGATTTCTGCTGATGCGATTTTTTTCCTTCTGAAGATAGGCGACCCTATGTCGGCCTTTTTCATACTGCTGATATTTTTCGTTATTATTTAGGAAGGTTATGAACTGGTCAATGTTATTCTGTGATGCAGCTGGCATTGCTTGCTTACCTTGAAATCCTTGATAAACAATATCTACTAAAATATCTCGAATGGCGGGGTTAAGGTCTTCCCACTTTGTTACATTCCTCATGCCTTTGGTTTTTTCTTTATAACGCAACTGAGCTCTACTTTCATAAGCGGGATAGATATTATTGAATAGCTTAATTTGTTGTTCTGTAGTAATCTCTCCGATATCTTTATTATTATTAACAAATATTTTTGCGTTTATTCCTTTTTTACCCGCGGCAGCAGATATCCTTGATGCCTGAGAGGCTGGGATTCCTGCCGCTATTAAGTCATTATAAACTTGTGCCTGCGTTCTTTCCCCCATATCATATCCTCGACCGATTGTAACACCGGTCTTTGCTGCAACACTGGGGTCCTTTGATTCAGGATAGTGAATCTGTCGACTAAAATACTGCCCTCTCTCTTCACGTCCTTCAGCATCATATGTCACCTTCCCTTTGAGTACAGTAGGTATCTGGCGACTATTTCCCTGTGCTGAGACACTTTCTGTCGGTTCGGACTGAGAATTGCTCCCACCCGATGCCGTGGGCAGCGATTCGGCGATCGCAGGGCGCGATGCCGGTACAGATGGCCGTACTGCCTGCGGCGCGGGGCGCGATGCCGGTACCGATGGTTGTACTACTTGCGGTGCAGGGCGCGATGCTGGCACAGATGGTTGTACTGCCTGCGGCGCAGGGCGCGATGCTAGCGCAGATGGTCGCACTGCTTGCGGCGCAGGGCGAGATACCGGTACAGATGGCTGGGCCGGGCGCGTTGCCGGTACAGAAGGCATTGCTACCGGTGTTTGGGGTGCCGACTCGCCGCTCTGAGAAGCGTTGATGGCATTAATCTGAGCCTGCGTGGCAACCATTCGGTAAATGGTGTAGCCGGGCAGTGCCTTTCGGTAATCATCGCCGGGATAGAATCCGGGTTGATGGAAGTCGGAAATCCATTTGCTGCCGTCGTACATGGCGGCATGACCATAAGGATGGTCTTTTTTGATCCCTTTACGCTCGTCTTGATTAAAACCTTCTAATACAACTACATCTCCAGGCAAGAGGTTGCTGCGGTCGTATTCGCTGGATGGTCTTGGCATGGAAAATATGTCGGTAAAACCTGCGGCAATTAGTTTTGGACCGAGATCCTTTGCGTTAGCACCTTCGATTCGTGTTCCGCCTGCTCTAATTGCATCTACAACGGCTCTTGCACAATATTTTGTGGATGCATTACCTGCATTGCGCCGTAGTGAACTTATTGTAGTCGCAGGATTCCAGGTTACCGTTGCGATAGGTTTGGGTGACGATGCTGTTGAATTACCGGCTAATGGCATGGCAGCAGGCGTTGATGCAGCAGACGAAGAAGCCGGTGTAACCGCGTTGACTTTAACATCAACCTCGATCGGCTTAACCTCAATGGGCTTGGCTTCCGCGGTGTTAACTGTTGGCGCTGTGGCTTTGGATTCAACCGGAGTCGGCTTGGATGTGGCTACGCTTGGCTTGTCTTTGGCTGCCTGCGCTATGGATTTAGACGCGGAAGAGAGCAATCCTGGAACTGTGCCCGCCAGCCGCGACAACGGCGCTGCCATTCCGGACATCAGCTTGCTCAGCTGATTTCCAACTGCTGCATATTCAGGAGCAAACGGTGGGATGGTCGGTTCCTGTGCAGCCTCAGGTTCCGCGGTAGAAGCGGCGGCAACAGGCGCTGGCGCCGGAGACGGCAGGCTGGGTTGCGGCGCACTGGCGGTTGATGGCTGTGCCGGTGGTGCGGACGGCGCTGCGGCCGCTTCAGCGTGCGGCTTGTTAAATTTGGGCAGCGGCGGAACGGTTGCCGCCGGCGGTGCGGCTGGAGGCGTAGGCTGGCTGGCGGCAGGAACTGGAGCGCCCGACAAGCCGGCTTGCGGTGCGGGCAAGCGAATATTGTCCAATCCGGCTGACGGAGCGTTGGGATAGCTCGATGCCGTGCCGCTGGTCGTAGCGGTATTTTGCCGGGAATGGGTCGTTATTTCTGTTTTCTTCGCAAAAGAGCGCGTTTTTTTTATCACGACGAAGAGTTGTTTCCGGGTGGTGTTATTTTTTTTCATAGGCGTTTAATAACAATATTATTTGACGTCAATCATGAAAATTAACGCCAATTGGATAAATGGGAGGCCGCTTCAGCGTTA
Organism: Dickeya fangzhongdai; assembly: GCF_002812485.1. Lineage (NCBI taxonomy): Bacteria > Pseudomonadati > Pseudomonadota > Gammaproteobacteria > Enterobacterales > Pectobacteriaceae > Dickeya > Dickeya fangzhongdai. The sequence continues at coordinate 2,904,912 of NZ_CP025003.1, read as the reverse complement.
TTACGATCTGAAGTCGGGTATATTTCAGCGTCATGCAGAAGAACGATGGCGTTATATTATCGTTTGTGAGCGATTAAACTATTCAGGCGTGTTGGCTGGCGGCTCAGCAAACAGGTTGATGGATTTCAGGCGCAGGCTGGTGGTTGTCGATACGGATAAATATCCCCCGACTTGCCCCTTTTTCACTCCATCAACCCGCAGAATCACTGCTATTCTATGGGCGCAACTCGTTGCCTGCGTGTGTGTTGTCTGGCAGGTCATGACAGAAAAACTGGCCCGGCCCCTGTTCGGGGTGAAACTGTTGGCAAAAAGAGAAAAATACCCATGAAGAGACTGTTCCTGGCCGTGGCGGCCACGGTGATGCTGTCAGGATGTTCTATATTCAGTACGAAAACAACGAGCCTGAACAGTACGTTTATCTCGCCGTATTACTTTTCCTACACCACCGCCCATGTGCTGCAGGACAATACCAACTGGGTAGATTCCGTTTACCTGACGGGTAACCCGGCGCGTTGGGATGAGATCCGCGGCACCTATAAGGCGGCGTTGCCGAAAATTACCCTCAACTATCGGGTTGAGTCGTCCGGCGGCGATTATCGGATTACCTATAACGGCATGGTGAATTATCTGCTGTCGGCGCGGCATGGCGTTGAAAACGGCAAGGATATGATTGAGGGTGAGAGTGTACGCCAGTTCATCATTCCGCAGCGTACTGCGGTGGTAAGCCGGGATAAGAAGGCGATGCTGACCCTGACGGATGACATTAAGGTTGACGTGTCGCTGACGGAGAAAGTCGAGACGCATTCGATCGAGGATCGCTAACCGGGCAACCGCGGCAATGGCATAAAGTCCGTGGCGATTTACCAGGCTTCTTGTCAGAAAACCGGCATCCCTGCCGGTTTTTTTACTGCTGATGACAGCGGAAGGTTGTTCAGAAGCTTTCCCAGTCCTGCTGGCTCTGGCGGTTTTTACCGTTGAGGGCTAGCCTGGCCTGGCTCAAGGCGGGAGCAGGGGGGCGACTGGCGGGCAGCGCCGTGTGCCGGGGTAATAACGGTTGATTATCCTGCGCCAACCGGAAATGACTCACCAGCGCCTCCAGTTGTATCGACTGCTCTTCCAGCGAACTGGCGGACGACGCGGACGCCGTCACCAGCGACGCGTTTTGCTGGGTGGTGGAGTCCAGTTCGCCGACTGCGCTGGCGATCTGCTCGATGCCGCGGCGCTGTTCATCGGACGCCGAGGCGATTTCACCGATGATGTCGTTGACGCGGGAGACCGAGAGCAGGATTTTTTGCATGGCGTCGCCGGCTTCCGCCGCCAGCATCGAGCCGGTATCAATGCGGGTCACGGATTCGGCGATCAGACTGGCGATTTCACGGGCGGCCTGAGCGCTGCGCTGCGCCAGATTGCGCACCTCGCCGGCGACCACCGCGAAACCACGCCCTTGTTCGCCGGCGCGGGCCGCTTCCACCGCGGCATTAAGCGCCAGGATGTTGGTCTGAAAGGCGATGCTGTTGATGACGTCAGTGATATCGGAGATTTTTTTCGAACTGACGGCGATGTCATTCATGGTATTGACCACATTTTGCACCACGCCGCCGCCCGTGTGCGCGTCTCTGGATGCCTCCGCCGCGATTTGGCTGGCATGGCGGGCGTTGTCGGCGTTGTTTTTCACCGTTGAGGTTAGCTGTTCCATACTGGCGGCGGTCTGCACGACGGCGGCGGATTGCTGTTCGGTGCGGGACGACAGCTCGTGGTTACCGTGGGCGATTTGCGCCGCGGATGCCGCCACGCTGCCCACGCTGTCGCGGATATTGCCGATCATCTGACGCAACCGTTCGTTCATACCCGCCATCGCTGCGGTTAACTGGCCCAGTTCATCGTGACGGTCGGTTTCGATGTTGGCGGTCAGGTCGCCGCTGGCGATGCGTTCCGCCAACGCCAGATTGTGGGACACCGGCGCTGTAATCTGGCGGGTGATATAGCGCGATATCAGCAGGCCGAACAGCAGCGCCAGCAAGGCGAATGCGGAGGCGCCGGTGATGGCGTCGCTGGTGAGCGTGGTGTTGATCTCGCTCAGGCGGCTGATGACCTCTTTGGCGATATTGCTGACATTATCGCCGTCGGTCTTCACCGCCGCTTCTGCGCCCGACAACGCCTGGTAAGCGTTCAGGTAGCCTTCTGCGCCTGTCTTCAGGTTGACGATGTTGCCCCAGAATTCATCCAGCGCCGTTTTTTGATCGGCCGGGAGCTGCGCGGACAGGTCGCGGTAACTTTTCTCGATATCGCTGAAACGGCTTTGCAGGGTGCTAAGCGCGGCGGGAGTGCGCTCAATCACCACGGCATCGGCTGTCGCTTTATAAGACGCCAGCGCCAGAGCAAGTGCGGTCGCTTTTTCCCGGTCGCTGTCGGATGCAAAAGCGGTGGTCGCCAGGCTGCTGCGAAAGCGGGAGATAGCGCCGTCGACCGGAATGCGGCTGAACCGGGCGCCGGCGTCGGTCAGCGCCTGTTTGGCGCGGGCCATTTCGCTGATGGATTGCTGTAGTGCGGCCTGGTGTTTCTGCATGCGGGCCAGCGGATCCCTGAATTCGCTTTCGGTATATAACTGGCTGCCTTGCGCCAGATTTTTAGCCAGGTCATTGCTGTAGCTGAGCATGGTGTCGTAAGGCTCATTGTCATTGCTGGCGAAATATTTTGTTCTGGCGATTTTGACCTGAAAAATATCCATGATGACGGTGTGCATCAGGTCGGTCTTGCCGTAGTACGCCTTGATGGTCGAAAAACGGTGGATGCTCAGTGCTGAGGAAAGAACCACTAAAAACAAAATCATTGCAAAACCCAGGTACAGCTTGGTTGCGACATGCATGTCAAAAAAACGTTTTCTTGCAGGTGCCATTATCTACTCCCGTTGGCGATGGCGCTGATTGCTTATCAGCCTAACCATTAATCGACCAACGATCTGCTGCCTTTAGTGGCTGAAAAATAAGATCATATAATTTATCCCCCTGAAAATAATTGTATTTGTTACTTACCGTGAGTAAAAACATGAGAGGTGAAAACCGGTGTCGAACCGTTGCTGCTCACACCACAAAAATGTGGTAAAGAAGTGGGGCAAAGAAGTAGGGTAAATAGGATTAGGCCGAGTTCTGCTGCGTGGCGGCAAAATTGGCTGATTACCTTTCATATTTACGACATTTCATATTCACGACACAGGAATCGACAAAACATGACTATGCCGCAATGGCTGGTGGCGGGCGCCACCCTGATGCTGGTGGCTTGCAGTGGCGGACAAACGGAATCGGCGCAGGTGCCGGAATCGGTAGCGCCGCAGCGCGCGATGTGGCAGGGGCAGGGCACGCCGGCGGAGGTGAACTGTACGCTGGCGGGCGGGCGCATGGGGGTTTCGCGTCAACTGAGCGGAGCGAGCATCGGCACCTGTCTGCTGGCTAATGGCAAGCGCTGCGACGAAGCGGCGTTGATGAACGGTAGCTGTCCGGCGGGGTAAACCGCGTTAGCTGATAACCGGCGGCATGGCGCCACCGGTTGAACGATCAGGGATTGACCAGATTCGGGCAGGTTGTGCCTTCGTTAAGCTGCTTGATGTTGTGCAACGTGGTTTCGGAGATGCTGGTCAGCGCCTCTTCCGTCAAAAAGGCCTGATGGCCGGTGAACAACACGTTATGGCAGGCGGAGAGCCGGCGGAACACATCGTCCTGAATCACGTCGTTGGATTTGTCGGCAAAGAACAGATCGCGTTCGTTTTCATAAACGTCCATGCCCAGCGAACCGATTTTCTGCTGTTTCAGCGCGTCGATCGCCGCCTGAGAGTCAATCAGCCCGCCGCGGCTGGTGTTGATGATCATCACCCCGTTTTTCATGCGCGCAAACGCATCGCGGTCGAGCAGGTGGTGATTCTCCGGCGTCAGCGGGCAGTGCAGCGAAATGACGTCCGACCGGGCGTACAGGGTATCGAGATCGACATACTCCGCGCCCAGTTCCAGCGCCTGTGGATTCGGGTAAGGGTCGTGCGCCAGCAGCGTCATGCCGAACCCTTTGAGGATGCGCAGGGTGGCGATGCCGATTTTGCCGGTGCCTATCACCCCGGCGGTACGCTGATACATGTTGAAGCCAATCAGCCCTTCCAGCGAGAAATTGGCGTCGCGGGTGCGCTGATAGGCGCGGTGAATGCGGCGGTTCAGGCTCATCATCATGCCTACCGCGTGTTCCGCCACCGCCTCCGGCGAGTAGGCCGGCACGCGCACTACCTGGATCCCCAGCTCGCGGGCGGCGTCCAGATCGACATTGTTAAAACCGGCGCAGCGCAATGCCAGTATTTTGATGCCGGTGTTCGCCAGTTCCGTCAGCACCTCGCGTCCGGCTTCGTCGTTGACGAAGATGCAGACGGCATCGCAGCCGGCGGCCATTTTGACGGTGCGCGGACTAAGCATGAAATCGAAAAACTCCAGCTCATACCCGAACTGCTGATTCACCTGCTCAAGGTATTTGCGGTCATACCGTTTGGTACTGTAAATCGCCAGCTTCATGATTGTTTCTCCACAGGGTATTGTCAGCCGCGCCGTCATACGTGGTGACGGAGGCAGCCAGAGTAAGCTAGCAGAAAACCATGAACAGACAAACTGTTACCCTTGTCATGATAACAACTTGAAAAGGTTGTGACGGGTGAGCCTGCGGGAGCAATGCGGGAGAAATAAAGGAGGAGGAGTCCCCCTCCTGAATGGATGACGTCGCTTATTTTGACGCGCCGAATACCGAAACCGCCTGCGCCATGCTGGCGATTTGCTGCTGTAGGTGCCCGGTGGCGGAGTTGGACTGGCTGGCCAGCGCCGTATTCTGATGGGTCAGTTCATCGATACGGTTGACCGCGTCGTTGATCTGCTGCAATCCCTGCGACTGTTCCTTGGTGGCCTGGCTGATATCGTTCATCAGATGGGTGACGTCCTGCACTTTGACCAGAATGTTGTTCATCGAGCGGTTGGTATGCGCAACCTGCTGGTCGCCGGCGCGGATGCTGGACAAGGTGTTGTCGATAAGCGCGGCGATGTCTTTGGCGGAAGCGGCGCTGCGCTGCGCCAGCGAGCGTACTTCGCTGGCTACCACCGCGAAGCTCTTGCCCTGTTCTCCGGCATGAGCGGCTTCCACCGCGGCGTTGACCGCCAGAATGTTGGTCTGGAACGCCAGATTGTCCAGCACGCTGATGATATCGGTGATACGTTCGCTGGCGCTGGTGATTGCCTCCATGGTATTGGCGACCTCCGATACCGCCTGTTCGCCCACATTCACCACCTGATTGACGTCTTCCGCGTACTGCGATGCACGCAGCGAGGCGTCGGCATTGCTCTTGATCGTGGCGGTTAACTGCTCCACCGACGCGGCGGTTTGCTGCAGGCTTTCTTCGGTTTTTTCGCAACACTCCGCCAGAATGTGATTGCCCTGCGCGATTTCGCTGCAGGCGATTTTTAGCTCCTGCAGGTTGGCGTTGACGTCATCGACAAAGGTGCGGAAGTTCATGCCGGATTGGTTGACGGCGCGCATCAGCATACCGATTTCATCGGCGCGATTGAGTTGGGCCAGGCTATTGGCCTGGCCGGCCGCGGAGCGCATCGCCTGTTCCAGAATCTGTTCCACCGGCCTGGCGACGTGTTGTACCAGCAGTTCGCAGAACAGGCAGGCGAACGCAATTAATGCCGGAAACAGCCCCCAGACCAGCGCCGTTTTGGGCAGCAGCGCGAACGCGACGGCCAGCGGCAGCAGCCCCAGCAAGCCAAAGTAGCTGCGGATGCGCCAGCGCAGCGGCATGGTTTTGAACAGGCTCAGCCATTTCAGCGGGCCGGTGTAAACCAGCAGGCCGTGATGGAAGGCACGGTTTTTCAACATGCCCTGATTTACCTGGGCGTAGAGCGCTTCGGCCTGGCTGATTTCCTCCGCCGTCGCCGCGGTGCGTACCGACATGTAGCCCATCAGCTTGCCGTCTCGTTTCAGGGGCGTTGTGCTGGAGCGTACCCAGTAGTGGTCACCGTTCTTGCGACGGTTCTTGACCACGCCGGTCCAGATTTTTCCGGCTTTTAGGGTATTCCACATGTCCGCGAAGGCGGAAGGTGGCATATCAGGATGGCGGATAATATTATGCGGCTGATTCATCAGTTCTTCCGGCTCGTAGCCGCTGACTTTGATGAAATCGGCGTTGGCGTAGGTAATGTGGCTATCAGGGGTGGTCACCGACATCAGTTTGATCTTGGCATCCAGCGGATACTGACGTTGACTGACTGGATAATTTTTACGCATGGAGCATCCCTTTTTGCGATATTGAAGGGTAAAGCAGGTCCGTATTGTTTTAATAAGCAACAATATTGATGAATGTATAATCCGGGCAGGATTGACGCTCGCGCCACGGCGTCACAGAGCCTGTAACCGGCGCGTGGTGTAGTCAGATACTGCGCTTATGTAAAAATTTTATCACAATCAGGTAATTGACATGTACGGATTTTGCGGGGGAATGTGAACTGAATGGTGACTTTTAGTTCATAAACCGTAACTATTCGCACTGAATGACAAAGTGATGACGACCGGAATAAACCTGAAACATAACCCATGCTGAAGTTAATGCGCTATGCAGGCTGGCTGGTTGCGCTGGCGTTCGTGCTGGCGCTGGGCGTAGCGACCGCCTGCTGGACCATGCCGCGCTGGCTGCCGGTATTGCTGCGGCCCTATTTGCCCGTCGGGGTCAGCCTCGCGCTGCACGCGTCGCCGGGTTGGCGGCAAGGCGGATTCTGGCTGCCTGAGGTGCAACTGCGTCTGGCGCAGTGCCAGCCGGCCACGCTGTCGGGCCTGCTGGTTCGCTATCGGGAAGGACGCTGGCGGCTGGAGGCGGAGTCGCTGACGTTGGATGCCTCCTGTCTGCAACAATGGCCGATTTCTTCCGGCATGACTACCCCACTGTTGGCCCAGTGGCAACAGCGGCTGCCGGAAGCCGAGCTTATACTACATCGTTTCGCCATTACCCCCTGGCTGGCGCAGGCCGGCAGCCTGCAACTCTCTACTGACGCATTGCGTCAGCAACTCCGCATTCAAAGCGACCAGTTCCAGGTGCAGGCTGAACTGCACGGCACCGAGCTGACGCTGCAACAAGGTCAGATGCGCGCCACGACGGAACACCCGCCGTTGCAGATCAACGGCGCGATGCAACTGGCGCCGGCGCTCAACCGCCTGCCGGAACAGGGCGAAGTACGGGGGCAGCAACTGCCGCTGTGGTTACCGGAACCGGCCAGCGCCACGCTGCGCTGGCATGGCAATCAGGGCGAGCTGACGGTCAGCGTGGCGTCGATGACGGAACCCTTGCTGACGCTGCCGTGGCAGGTGACCGACGGCAACCTTCGCATTCACGACGGTCGTTGGCGCTGGCCGTACGCCAGCCAGCCGCTGACAGGCGGCATCGCGTTGACGTTGTATGACGTGCTGAATTTGCACGATCCGTTACGGCTGGAGGCGCGGCTTAATGTTCTGACGCAAGGGCACAACGGTCGCGCCAACGCGGTGTTGTCGCTGGGGCCCGGCAATCTGGGCCTGACCGACAGCGATATCCGCTTTCAGCTGACCGGGCAGGCTAATCTGCCCGATCTATCGATTTTCGCGTCGTTGCCGGGAACGGTGAAAGGCGCCGTGCTGGATCCAACCGTAGCGCTGTTGCCCGGGTCGTTATTACGGGCCTGGGGTTCGCCGCGCCCGACGGTAACGCTGGAAGAAGCGCGCTGGCCGCTGGCCGGCATCCAGCTCACCCGGCAGGGCGTCAGCGGCCGGTTGCAGGCGATTGTGAAAGTGCGCGATAGCTATTGGGGGCGTTTCCGGCTGCATCTGGATGGCAAGGCGCAACAGTTCTGGCCCGATAGCGGCGACTGGCGCTGGCGTTACTGGGGCGAAGGAGATTTGCCGCCGTTGCAGGGGCGCTGGGACATCGCCGGGCATGGCCGCTGGCAGGATGAACTGATAGAGATAGCGTCCTTATCCAGCGGTCTTAACCAGCTACGTTACGGCGTGGTGACGGTTGACCAGCCGCGGCTGACGCTGACCGAGCCGTTGCGCTGGCGACGCGACCCGGCGGCGGCCTCGCTGCAAGGGGCATTGCGACTGGCGGCGGAACAGGTGACTTTTCAGGGCGCCGGCATGCTGCCCGCCACCGAACTGACCGTTGATATCCGCGGGCGCAATCCGCAAGACTTCCAGTGGCGCGGTCAGTTGCAGGCGGATCCGGTCGGCCCGATCCAACTCAACGGCCGCTGGGACGGAAAACGCCTGCGCGGCAACGGTTGGTGGGCGCCTCAGCCGTTACGGGTGTTCCAGACGTTACTGCCGCCGAGCTGGGAACTGGCGATGCGTACCGGTCAGTTTTACGCGCAGACCGCGTTTTCCGCTGCTCGCGGCCAGGGATTTCGCGCCGGCGGCCATTGGGTGGTGAAAAATGGCGGCGCCTGGCTACAGGATGGCGAGGTTAGCGGCGTCAATTTTGTGCTGCCGTACCGGTTTGAAAACCACCGCTGGCAACTGGGAATTTCCCGGCCGGTGACATTGCGCATCAACCGGTTGGATAGCGTGTTCCCGATACGGAATATCGGCGTGCAGGTGTACGGCGCCTATCCCTACAGCGAACGCCGCCCGCTGACGCTGGCGCAGTTGGATATGGACGTGCTGGACGGTCATCTGTCGTTGTCGCCGCTGCGTCTGCCCGCGCGTGACGTCGCGGTGTTGCGGCTGCAGGGTATCGATCTCGGCGAACTGGTTACCGGGCTGCGGGCGAAAAAATTGTCGATGTCCGGCCGGGTAAGCGGGGTGTTGCCATTGAATTTTAATCATCCTTCGATGCTGGTGCAGGACGGTAAACTCACTAATGACACCCCGCTGACCGTAAAACTGGACCCGCAACTGGCGGACAAGCTGGCGCAAAACAGCGTAGCCAACGCTGCGGCGGTGGCCTGGCTGCGCTATATGGAAATCGGGCGTTCCTGGGTAACGCTGGATCTTAGCCAGCGCGGCGAATTGACGCTGGTGTCGCGTATTAGCGGCCACAGCGTGATGGATGACCAGTCGCGGCGCGACATTGTGCTGAATTACCGCCAGCAGGAGAACATTTTCCAGCTGTGGCACAGCCTGCGCTTTGGCGATAACCTGAAGGCATCGCTGGAACAGCAGGCCGCCGAGTAACTAACGATGCGTCGGAATAACTCACTATGCCGCAAAGTAATTAACGATGAGGAAGGGGGATGAGATGAAAACAGCCTGTGCCGCGATGGCCGCCGTGTTGCTGGCCGGCTGCACCCCGCGCATTGAGGTGGCGGCGCCGAAAGAACCGATCACCATCAACATGAATGTACACATTGAGCACGACATTCGCATCCGCACGGATAAAGAGACGGTGCAACTGCTGGAGAAGTCGGATAACCGACTTGGCGATCAAATAAAGAAAAGCGCGCCGACAGACGCGCAAGACAAAGCCAGAATGCAAGATAAAAAACAGGAAGATTGAAATCCGCCGTGTACCGCGACACGGGGAGTTGCTGTCAAGGCAACACGGCGGCGAGTATGAGGGGAGTTAACGCGTAACTGTTACGCGGACGCCAGCTGGGACAGCTCTTCTTTAGCACCCTGCAGCGCTTTCTGCGCCATATCCGGGCCGTAACCGAAACCTTCCGCAAACACGAATTCCACGTCGCTGATGCCGATGAAGCCCAGGAACAGACGCAGGTACGGGGTCAGCAGATCGCTCGGCGCGTCTTTGTGGATGCCGCCGCGGCTGGTCAGCACCAGTGCGCGTTTACCTTTCACCAGACCTTCCGGACCCTGCTCGGTGTAGCGGAATGTCACGCCGGCGCGGGCGATAAAGTCGAAATAGTTCTTCAACTGGGTCGGGATGTTGAAGTTGTACATTGGAGCGGCCAGCACGATGACATCGTGCGCCTGCAGTTCGGCAATCAGCTCGTCGGACAGGGCCAGCGCGTCCTGCTGACGCGGCGTCAGCGGTTTGTCGGAAGGACGCAGCGCGCCAACCAGTTCGCCATCCAACACCGGTACCGGTTTAGCAGCCAGGTCGCGCACGGTGATGGTGTCGGCGGGGTGGGCTGCCTGCCAGGAGGCGGTAAAGTGATCGGCCAGCTGGTTAGACTGGGAGAAGTCAGCCAGAATACTTGATTTCAGAACGAGTACTTTGCTCATTGCCAATTCCTTGTTATGTGTGCCAGGGCGACAACCGTCGCCGAATGAATGCATCATAGGCGCGTTGCCGGCAGTGGGATAGCGTAATATTTCGAGACCTTTGTTCGATTTTATTGAACGATGCCCCCGAAACCGCGATGCGGTGCGGCGGAATCCCGCCTGATGGCGTATAGCCTGCGCGGTCAATGTGATACCATGCCCGCCGCACTATTTATGCCTGCAATACAATCAGGTTATGCCCGCAGTACCAGCAGGGCGCCGGAGCGTTGAGCGACCTTGTTCAACCGTACCCGGAATCAGACAGTAAGGAATTGCACCGTGACATCACCTCTCCATGCGTTAGAACCTCAGCTTAATGCGCTAATGCTGCGCGACCGGCAACGCCTGCGCCGCCGTTTGCAAGGCGCGATGAAAGTGGGAAATCCGCAGGCACAGGTTTCGATTGCGCAGGACATCAGCCAGGAAATCGATGCCGCGCGGCTGCGGGTGGAGCAGCGCAGGGCGTCGTTGCCGGCGATACGTTACCCGGAAGCCTTGCCGGTTAGCCAGAAGCGCGAGGCGATCCTCAGCGCTATCCGCGACCATCAGGTGGTGATCGTCGCCGGGGAAACCGGTTCCGGCAAAACCACCCAGTTGCCGAAGATGTGTCTGGAGTTGGGACGCGGCGTCACCGGGCTGATCGGTCATACTCAGCCGCGCCGGCTGGCGGCCCGCAGCGTGGCGGACCGCATCGCGGCGGAGCTGGAGACGCCGCTTGGCAGCACGGTGGGCTACAAGGTGCGATTCAACGATCAGGTCGGCGACAACACGCTGGTCAAACTGATGACGGACGGTATCCTGCTGGCGGAGATTCAGCAGGATCGGCTGCTGATGCAGTACGACACGCTGATCATCGATGAAGCGCACGAACGCAGCCTCAACATTGACTTTATTCTCGGTTACCTCAAGCAACTGCTGCCCAGACGGCCGGACCTCAAGGTGATCATCACCTCCGCCACCATCGATCCGCAGCGTTTTTCACGTCACTTCGGCAATGCGCCGATTATTGAGGTGTCCGGAAGGACGTATCCGGTGGATGTCCGCTATCGGCCGGTGGTGGAAGAGGCGCAGGACAGCGATCGCGACCAGTTGCAGGCGATTCTGGATGCAGTGGATGAACTGTGTCGTGAAGGGCCGGGCGATATTCTGGTGTTCATGAGCGGCGAGCGGGAAATCCGCGATACCGCCGACGCGCTGAGCAAGCAGGACCTGCCGCATACCGAGATTTTGCCGCTGTACGCGCGGCTTTCCAATCAGGAACAGAACCGGGTGTTCCAGTCTCACCACGGACGGCGCATTGTGCTGGCGACCAACGTGGCGGAAACCTCGCTGACGGTGCCGGGCATTCGTTACGTGATAGACCCCGGCACCGCACGCATCAGCCGCTACAGCTATCGCACCAAAGTGCAACGGCTGCCGATCGAGCCGGTGTCGCAGGCTTCCGCCAACCAGCGTAAAGGACGTTGCGGCCGTGTGGCGGCGGGCATCTGTATCCGGCTCTATTCCGAGCAGGATTTTCTCTCCCGGCCAGCGTTTACCGACCCGGAGATTTTGCGCACCAACCTGGCGTCGGTCATTTTGCAGATGACGGCGTTGGGGCTGGGCGATATCGCGGCGTTTCCATTTGTCGAAGCGCCGGATAAGCGCAACATTCAGGATGGGGTGCGGCTGCTGGAAGAACTGAGCGCGCTTCAGAGCAGCGACGACGGTCATTACCGCTTGACGCCGCAGGGGCGCCAGCTGGCGCAGTTGCCTATCGACCCGCGACTGGCGCGCATGGTGCTGGAAGCGCGCCAGACCAGCTGCGTGCGCGAGGTGATGATCATCACCGCCGCGTTGTCGATTCAGGACCCGCGCGAGCGTCCGATAGAGAAAAAGCAGGCGGCGGAGGAGAAACACCGTCGTTTCGCCGACAAAGAGTCCGATTTTCTGGCCTTCGTCAAACTGTGGGATTACCTGCAAGAGCAGCAGAAAGCGCTGTCGTCCAGCCAGTTTCGCAAACTGTGCCGCAGCGATTACCTCAACTACCTGCGGGTGCGGGAATGGCAGGATATCTACACCCAATTGCGTCAGGTGGTAAAAGAACTGGGCTTCCCGGTCAACAGCGAACCGGCGGATTACCGTAGCCTGCACGGCGCGTTGCTGACCGGGCTGCTGTCCCACATCGGACAAAAAGACGTTGAAAAGCAGGAGTTCAGCGGCGCGCGCAACACCCGTTTCGCCATTTTCCCCGGTTCCGGTCTGTTCAAAAAGCCGCCGAAGTGGACCATCGTGGCGGAACTGGTGGAAACCAGCCGCCTGTGGGGGCGCATCGCCGCGCGGATCGAACCGGAATGGGTTGAACCGCTGGCGCAGCACCTGATCAAACGCAGCTACAGCGAGCCGCACTGGGAGAAAGCGCAGGGCGCGGTGATGGCGCAGGAAAAGGTCACGCTGTACGGTCTGCCGCTGGTGGCGGCCCGCAAGGTCAATTACGGCGCCATCGACCCGGTGGTGTCGCGCGAGCTGTTCATTCGCCATGCGCTGGTGGAAGGCGACTGGCAGACCCAGCATGCGTTTTTCCGCGCCAATCAGAAACTGCGTTTGGAAGTGGAAGAACTGGAGAACAAGTCCCGCCGCCGCGACATTCTGGTGGATGACGAGACGCTGTTTGCGTTCTACGACCAGCGCCTTCCTCATGACGTGGTGTCGAGCCGTCATTTCGACAACTGGTGGAAGCAGGCGTCGAAAACCGACCCGGATCAGCTGAATTTCGAGAAGGCTATGCTGATCAAAGACGGGGCGGAGCGCGTCAGCGCGCTGGACTACCCTAACCACTGGCAGCAGGGCGAGCTGCGTTTGCGGCTCACCTATCAGTTCGAGCCGGGAGCGGACGCCGACGGCGTCACCGTGCATATCCCGCTGCCGGTACTGAATCAGGTCAAAGAGGACGGATTCGAATGGCAGATCCCGGGGCTGCGCCGTGACGTGGTGGTGGCGCTGATCAAATCGCTGCCAAAACCGATACGGCGTAACTTCGTGCCGGCGCCCAACTATGCCGAAGCATTTCTGGCGCGGGTGACGCCGCTGGAGAAAGGGCTGCTGGAGGCGCTGGAGCGCGAGCTGCGGCTGATGACCGGCGTGACGGTCGATCGTGAGGCCTGGCAGTGGGATCAGGTGGACGAACACCTGAAAATGACCTTCCGGGTGATAGACGAGAAAAGCCGAACGCTGCGGGAAGGCAAGAATCTGCGTGCGCTGAAAGATCAGTTGCAGGAGAAGGTGCAGCAAACGCTGTCGGCGGTGGCGGATGACGGCATCGAACAGCGCGATCTGCATATCTGGAGTTTTGGCGATTTGCCGGAGCGTTACGAGCAGAAACGCGGCGGCTACGCGGTAAAAGCCTATCCGGCGCTGGTGGACGAGAAAGACAGCGTGGCGATTCGTCTGTTTGATTCGCCGCACCAGCAGCAACAGATGATGTGGCGCGGTCAGCGCCGCCTGCTGTTGCTCAACATTCCTTCTCCCATCAAGTATCTGCATGAAAAGCTGCCTAACAAGGCCAAGCTGGGGCTGTATTTCAACCCGTACGGCAAGGTACTGGAGCTGATCGACGACTGCATCGCCTGCGGCGTGGACAAGTTGATGGCGGTAGCGGGCGGCCCGGTGTGGCAGGAAGACGCGTTCCACCAGTTGCATGAGCGGGTACGTGCGGAACTGAATGACACGGTGGTGGATATCGCCCAACAGGTGGAGCAGATTCTGACCACGGTCTTCTCGATCAACAAACGGCTCAAAGGCCGGGTGGATATGGCGCTGGCGCTGGCCTTGAGCGACATCAAGACGCAGATGAGCGGGCTGGTGTTCCGCGGCTTCGTCACTGACAACGGCTGGAAGCGGCTGCCGGATGTGCTGCGGTATCTGCAGGCCATCGAGCGTCGGTTGGATAAACTGGCGCAGGACGTACACCGCGACCGCGCGCAAATGCTAAAAGTGGAGCAGGTGCAGCAGGCCTGGCAGCAGTGGCTGAACAAGCTGCCGCCGGAACGGCGTGAAGATGACGACGTGAAAGCCATTCGCTGGATGATCGAAGAACTGCGCGTCAGCTACTTCGCTCAGCAACTGGGCACGCCTTATCCTGTTTCCGATAAACGCATTTTGCAGGCGATGGGGCAGATTGAGGGGTAAATCGCCAACGGTAGGCGGTGCTTGCGAACGTGGCGGCACCGCCTGTGCTGCGGTGGTTTATCCTGAAGAGAGAGCGTTATCGGTGGATCGTTATCGGTGGATAGTTATTGGTGGATAGTTATTGGTGGATAGTTATCGGCGTCCAATCAAAGGACAAAGGAATCGGTTTGAAACCGGTAGCGCCATGCTTATCTGTCGCTGATGTTAATGGCGGGAAGGATCAGGCGCTGAATAGCCGGTATTTCAGGCAGAAATACCGGCGAAGGCGGATTAACGATCTTTTTTGGACAACGCTTCCAACTGCTGGCGGATGGCGGTGACCGCCACGGCGCGGTTATCGGCAAGTTGGCGGTTGCTGGCGTCCGGCGCGGAGCTTTGAATACCCATCAGCACCCAACTGCCGGCGGTTTTCAGCATCAGCGGCGAGCCGCTGTCGCCCGGTAGCGTATCGCAACGGTGCGCCATCACCGCTTTATGGACCCAACCGGTAATCAGACAGTCCTGATGGCGGTACAGCGTATCCTGATGGTCTTCCGGGTAACCGGCCTGGGTGACCTTCTGTTGCGCGGCTTCCAGCGCCGCTTTCAACTCTTCCTGCGTTCCCTGCCAGATCGGCAACGGGCGGATGCCCGGCGGCGTCTGTTTGAGCCTAATCAGCGCGAAATCCCACGGTGCGGCGGAAGGCGGGACGATCCAGCCGTCGCCGTCTGCTTTCAGCATCCTGGCCAGTTTTTTATTGGTCAGCGCTTCAATTTTATCGGTTTCATAACGCCAGCCGTTTTCTGTTGCCAGAAAACGCAACGCCACCGGTTTGTCCGGCACGCCGGGCGGCGCCACCACGCAGTGGCCGGCGGTCAGCGCCAGATGCGGCGAGATCAGGGTCGCGGTGCAGAGGTTGCCGCTGGCGGTTTCCAGTTGACCAATGGCCTGCCACGGCCATTGGGCGGTATCCGGCACTTTGTCTCGGTCATCATGATTAAAGAACAGAGTCTGTTTTTGTTGTTCCGTCGTGGCTGACGGCTCGTTATCGGCCCACGCAGAAGCGGCGAGCACGCTCAATGAACATAACAACCAGGCTGATATGCGCATGTAATGGATGGCCTTTAAAGATGAAATTCAGCGAATTAACCGTCATCAATCCACTATAAACGTAGCATGCCGGAATCAGGCAGGAAACGACAGATTGGTTGGTCAGGCGAATCGGATGACCCGGTTTGGGCGCTCAGGCGAGGATGAAATCGGGTTATAAGAAGAACACCACGATAACCAGCGCGCAGATAAGCAGGAAGGACAGCACGATTTCAAATGAGTAGCGTCGCAGCATTATCCGGTCCCCATGAAACAAACACCCGGCGAACCGGGTGTTTGATAACGCTATTGTCATGTCGGTAGTGGGGGAGCGT
The DNA here is from genome assembly GCF_002812485.1 of Dickeya fangzhongdai. NCBI lineage: Bacteria > Pseudomonadati > Pseudomonadota > Gammaproteobacteria > Enterobacterales > Pectobacteriaceae > Dickeya > Dickeya fangzhongdai. The sequence continues at coordinate 2,889,082 of NZ_CP025003.1, read as the reverse complement.
ACTCCTGACTACCGGTGCTCATGACCATCAACAGTCACTTTGGTGAATTAAGCAGCCGGAGCGGTTTTTGCTTTTTTCACTTTTTTGTGTTTTTTAGCAGCCTGAGCTTTCTGGGCAGCGGGTTTTTTCTTAGCTACTTTTTTAGCAGCCTGAGCTTTCTGGGCAGCCGGTTTTTTCTTAGCTACTTTTTTAGCAGCCTGAGCTTTCTGGGCAGCCGGTTTTTTCTTAGCTACTTTTTTAGCAGCCTGAGCCTTCTGGGCAGCCGGTTTTTTCTTGGCTACTTTTTTAGCAGCCTGAGCTTTCTGGGCAGCCGGTTTTTTCTTGGCTACTTTTTTAGCAGCCTGAGCCTTCTGGGCAGCCGGTTTTTTCTTAGCTACTTTTTTGGCAGCCTGAGCTTTCTGGGCAGCCGGTTTTTTGGCTTTTTTGTGTTTTTTAGCGGCCTGAGCTTTCTGAGCAGCCGGGGCTTTTTTCTTCGCTACTTTTTTGTGCTTTTTAGCAGCCTGTGCTTTCTGATCGGTTTTTTTCTTCTCAGCTTTTTTCACCGGTTTTTTGGTGGTGTCAGCTTTAGCAGCAGTAGTAGCAGTAGTAGCAGTAGTAGTGGCCGGAGCAGCCGCCGGAGCAGTGGTACCTGCTGCGAAAGCTACAGAGGACAGACCCAGAGCCGCACCTGCGATCATCACTAAAAATTTATTCATCGTAAATTCCTCATTATCCAGTTCACGTTTCGAACCCCAGGGTGGGCCGATGACTGAAGAATAGGGGAACATAAGCTAGCGATCTGTGAGTGTTTGGTTTCCGCGTGTAACGGATTGTACAAGGTTTGCAGACGAAGAATTTGACGAGGATTTGTGCTCGATAATCGGCCAGCGGAACAGGAAGCGCGCGCCGCCCAGCGGGCTGCTGTCTACCTCGATCGTGCCGTTGTAAGCGCGCACGATGGCGTGAACAATCGCCAGCCCCAGACCACAGCCGCCGCTGCTGTTTTCGATACCGGCTTCCAACCGGATGAAGGGTTCGAAGATATGTGCGCGGTCTTCCGGCGCGATGCCCGGCCCGTCATCCTCCACCTGCAGGTAGGCGGTATGCTGGTCCAGCGTTAGCCCGACCCGCAGGCGATGCTGACAGAAACGCAAGCCGTTATTGACCAGATTGTTCAACACCCGTTCCATCAGGCGCAGGTCCACATAGCCGAAGTTGTTATCGCCGGTTACGTCCAGCTCAATCTGTTTATCGTCATGCACCAGCCGGAAATCGTCGATTCGCTTGTGCAGCCATTGCGACAGGTCGATCTCTTCGAGATGCAGCGTCACCTGCGGCCGGTCGAGGCGGGCGTAGGTCAGCAGTTCATCGATTAACGCCTCCAACTGGCCGACATCGCGGTTGATGGCTTCCTGTTCTTCGTCGGTCAGGTTGTCGCTCATCGCCAGTCGGTAGCGCAACCGGACCAGCGGCGTGCGCAGCTCATGAGCGATATTGTCGATCAGCTGTTTTTTACTGGTAATCAACTGGTTGAGGTTGTCGGCCATGCGGTTGAACGCCACGCCGAGGCGGAACAGGCTGGAGGTGTTATCAAAGTGGGTTCGCTCTTCCAGATGACCGTCTCCCAGCCGCTGCGCGGCGCTTTCCAGTTGCAGCATCGCCTTCCAGTGCGGGCGTATCCACAGGAACACCGGCAGCGCCAGCGACAGGCCGATCAGCGCCAGAAACAGCAGGTTGACCAGCCGGATTTCGTGCAGGAAGAACAGATAGGGAATCGGGCCGACCGCCAGCACGTAGTGACTGCGCGGAATACGCTGGATAAACGTGTACTCGTCGTCCAGCGCGACGATTTCCCCCTGAATCAGCCGCTGCTGCGCCTGCGTGCTAAGCCGGTACTTGCTGATCGGCTCAATGTGCAACTTGAACGACAGGTTAAGGTCCATCTGGTTGATGGTCTTGTGCCACTCTCGTGGCGGAATGGAGCGCAGCTCGTTGCGGATCAGATACAGCGAGCTTTTCATCAGGTCATCCATCGACTGGCGTCCGGCCCGTTCCGCCGTGACTTTGTACACCAGCCCCACCAGCAGGGTCATCACCAAAAAGCTGGCGAACAGCAGCAGAAAGAACTGAATAAACAGTTTTTTCATGGCGTGAGGGTCTCCCAGGCATTGGGGGCGAACAGATAGCCTTTGTTGCGGATGGTTTTGATGCGCACCGGTTCCAGCGCGTTGTCGTACAGTTTTTTGCGCAGGCGGGAAATGGCGACGTCGATACTGCGATCCATCCCGTCGTAACTGACGCCGCGCAGCGCCTTAAGCAGCGCTTCGCGGTCCATGATCTGTCCGGCGTGGGTGGCCAGCAGCCACAGCAGGTCGAAATCCGACGTGGAGAGGGCGATATTCTCGTCCGCCAGCGTGACGTCGCGGTTAACCGGATCGATGCACAACAGGCCGAAGTGCAGCGATTTATGCACCTGAACCTGCGTTTTCACCGGCGCGCTTTTTTCCACCGCCGGCTGCGGCGCGGCGGCGTATTGACGGAAATGCAACCGCAAACGCGCCAGCAGCACCGCCGGCGGCGTGGTTTTCAGAATATAGTCATCGGCCCCCATTTCCAGCGACAGAATGTGGTTCATGTCGCTGTCGAGCGAGGTGAGCAATACGATGGGGCCGGTAAAGAGAGGGCGCAGTTCCCGGCAAATCGTCATACCGTCTTTGCCGGGCAGCATGATGTCCAGCAACACCAGGTCGGGCTGTTGTTCTTCGATGAAGGCCAGCGCGTTATCGCCGCGCGGCTCAATGCGTACATCAATATCATGTTTACCCAGATAGGCTGCGATCAGTTTGCCGACTTCCGGATCATCTTCAACAAAAACAACTTTATACATGACATCCCACTCACAACAGAACGCGTGTTATGGCTCATGCCGGCGCCGTCTGACGGCATGAGCGGCTACGACGCAAGCGTAGGGTGCGCTGGATCGCATTGCCAGCAGAAAAGTCCCTGCTTTTGTCTAATAGCTCTACAATTATTAGAGATACTATACCTTATTAATCCTTTTTACGTTGTAATGGTTAACGTGAAATGGCGTGATGCCAACGGTCGGTTGACGGAAAGGAGAAAAAGGATGGAAGAGGCTCATTCCGGGCCTGCGGGCTCCTCTGAAAGTGAACGGATGTGCATTGATTATACCGCGTACCTTGGCGCGCTGTGCCGCAAGCGCTGGCGCTTTATCGACGCGTTGTACGGCGTGATGCCGATTTTCGGCATGGTGACCAAGTCACCCGTGGTAGCCGGGAGCGCCGGCAAGGATAAACTGCTGGAACTGGCGATGCAGGTACTGTCCACTCAGGCCAGCGATGAAACCAATCTTTCCCGTCTGATTACACTGGCGCGCCAGCAAGGGGTAACGGAGCTGGACATCCGGTTGCCTTATGCGCTGTCCGGCGAGCAGTTGCAGGCGATAGGGCAGGCCTGCCGCGATCATGAACTGGCGCTGAGCCAGCATGCGGAGTGCCTGACGGTGCGTTCCGCCACATCGACGGCGCCGTCAGGGCTGCTCTGCTGAATATTTGAGGCGTACTGAATCGGACCCCGCATAAAGCGGGATCCGGTGAACGATCAGGAAGCCGGCTCGTCGGGAACGGGGGTGGTTTCCGCCAGCGCCTGTTCCAGCGTGGCGTAGAAACCCAGCCGGTTGGCGATCGGCGTAACGTTAGCCCGGGCCAGTGTTTTGAGCGGCTGGAACGGGATATCGGTAATGATCAGCTGTTTTTCCGGCGGCAGCAATTCCACAAAGTGGCGGAAAGCGTTAAGGCCGCCGGCATCCAGCACCGACACGGCATCCCACTGCAGAACAATCGTCGGGTAAGGCTGGGCGCGTTCCATCAGTTCATTAAACAGGCGCTCCGCCGCGGCGAAAAACAGCGGTCCGTTAATGCGCAGCACCAGCCGCTGGCCCGCGATGGTGCCCGGCAGTTCGCTCAGCCGCGTCATGCGCGCCACATTGCCCATGAACAGCAACGACGCCAACACAATCCCCACCGTAATGGCAATCACCATATCGAACAGTACGGTTAACGCCATGCACAGCACCAATACCAGAATGTCGTCCCGCGGCGCCCGGCGCAGCAGGTAGACAACTTTGTGCGCCTCGCTCATGTTCCACGCCACCAACAACAGCAGTGAGGCCATCGCCGACAGCGGCAGATAAGAGAGCCAGGGCGCCAGCACCAGCAGGGACAACAGCACCAGACCGGCGTGGATCACCGCCGCGATGGGCGAAGTCGCGCCTGCACGCACGTTGGCGGCGGAGCGGGCGATGGCGGCGGTGGCGGTAATGCCGCCGAAGAACGGCGCCACCATGTTGCCGATGCCCTGGCCGATCAATTCGTTACTGGGATGGTGTTTGCGCCCGGTCATGCCGTCCAGCACCACCGCGCACAGCAGTGACTCAATGGCGCCGAGCATCGCCATGGAAAACGCCGCCGGCAGCAGCTCGGACAGGCTTTTCCAGCTCAGCGTCATGGTGTGACCGTCCGGCGCGGGAATGTTCCACGGCAGTAAAAACTGCGGCAGAATCGCCGGGATCCCCTGACCGTGACTGCCGTCGGCCAGCAGGTAGCTGAAACGCGAGCCGATGGTCGCCACGTCAAGGTGAAACTGCGATAACACGCCCATCACGGCGGTGCCTGCCAACAGCGCGGGGAGGTGACCCGGCAGGCGAATGCCCAGCTTCGGCCAGACGATCAGCACCAGCAGCGTCGTCGAGCCAACCAGCGTATCGCCGATGTTCAGCGTCGGTAGCGCCTGTACCAGTGCCGCCACTTTTTCGGCATAGTGCTCCGGCACCGTGGTCATGGTCAGGCCGAAAAAGTCTTTTACCTGCATGGTGGCGATGGTGATGGCGATACCGGAGGTAAACCCGAGCGTCACCGGCAAAGGAATGTATTCAATCAATCGCCCCAGCCGGCACAGGCCCATCAACAGCAAAAACACGCCGGAGAGTAGGGTGGCGACCAGCAGGCCGGAGATGCCGAACTGCTGGGATACGGGATGAAGAATAACCACAAATGCGGCGGTGGGACCGGAGACGCTGTAGCGGGAGCCGCCGCACAGCGCGATCACCAACCCGGCGATCGCCGACGTATAAAGTCCATACTGCGGGGGCACGCCGCTGGCGATAGCCAGCGCCATCGCCAGCGGGATAGCGATGATCCCGACGGTGATCCCGGCAATAACATCATGAGTAAAACGCGACAGCGTGTAGGTTTCTCGCCAGCAGGCTTCAATCAGCGCGCTGAACGGTCTGATACCGTTAATTCGGTGTGATTTCATGGAAAACAAGAACCAAACAATGAAAAACAGGCGGGTCGACAGCGGCCCGTCACGGCCAGGGCGTGTGCCGCCTGCGGTGGTTGCTGGAGAAGTGGAAACAAAAAGCGCAGCCGCCGCGGTAGGACACAGTCCAAAGCCGATACCATACGCCTGTTTTTTGACGCAGATCCAGCGGTAAATCAATGGAAAGGATTTTTTCGGGCAAGAAGAGAATATTGTCGTATAAATCGCTGCGTTGCCGATACGCGGCAGGAAGTTGCGGGCAGAAAAGCGTAGACCGGGAAGCGTAGGGAAGACGGCAAGATAACCGGGATGAGATAACCGGTAATGAATAGTACGATGCCGGTATCGCTGGGCGGCGATACCGGCGGGGCGCTTACAGCATGATGGTCATCAGATAAGCGGCGAACAGCGCCAGGTGCGCGCTGCCGTTGAGGACGTTGGTGCGGCCGGTGGAAAAGGAAATATGGCACAGCACCAGCACCGACAGCATCACCACAATATGCGGCAGGTCGAGCGAAAACTGCAGGGTGCGGCCGGTGAGAGTGGCGATCAGCGTTACGGCGGGTACCGTCAGCGAAATGGTGGCCAGCACCGACCCGAAGAACAGGTTCATGGCGCGCTGTACCTGATTACGCAGTACGGCGGTGATGGCGCCCAGCCCTTCCGGCGACAGGATCAGCAGCGCTACCAGGAAACCGGTAAATTGGGCTGGCGCGTTCATCGCCTCCAGCAACCCTTCCAACTGCGGCGAGTCCATCTTGGTGACGCCAATCACCGCCACCAGATGCACCAGCAGCCAGATAGCGTGCCAGGCGGAGCTGTGTACCGACGGTTTGCCGTGGTGCGGGTTGTCATCATCGCTTTCATCTTCGTGCTCGTAGACAAACAGGCTCTGATGCGTGCGGGTCTGAATTAGCAGGAATACGCCGTACATCATGGCGGAAATCAGCGCGATGATGATGGATTGCGCCACGGAGAAATTGCCTTCCGGCAACGCGGCGGGAAACACCAGCACCAGTATCGCCAGCGGGAAGATTGCCATCAGATATTGCTTGATGCCGGCCAGATTGACGTACTGGGTGGCGAATTTGCGGCCGCCCAGCAACAGGGCGAAGCCGACCAGACCGCCGCTGACGATCATGATGATAGAATAAAGGGTGTCGCGCATCAGCGTCGGGCCGGCATCGCCGGTCGCCATCAGCGCCGAAATCAGGCTGACTTCCAGAATCACGACCGACAGACTGAGGATCAACGAGCCATAAGGTTCCCCCAGACGATGCGCCAGCACATCGGCGTGGCGCACCACGCTGAACGCGCTGGCGAGGATCCCCACCAGCGCCAGCAGGTTGATGCCGACCATAGCCGGCAGGCTGCGGGCATCGCCCCATAATGTCAGGGCCAGCAGCGCCAGCAACGGAAAAATCAGGGTGTATTCGTGGTGACGGGTTTTCACCGCGTCGGAGGATGTTGGCATGGTCGGGTCTCCTTATACCGTCTAAAGATAAGCGTTTTTTTATTGCATCCGGGCGTTGATTGACGCATTGGGCGATGCTGCGTTTTTGCCCGGATGATTTTTCCCTGCCTCTCCGACACCATCGGAGCCAAAAGTATTGTTACTTAAAACCCGGTGTAACCTGATTTAGCGGGTTTTTACGGGGTGTTTTCATTCTTTATGTTTTATCTGATTAATAGTAAAAGATTTTGTACTTTTTGTTTACTGTTTTTATCAAATGATAACGTATTTTATCTTTTTATAGGTTGTCATTTTTAAGCTAAACGACGCATAAATAAGATGGGATTGTCATTTTCTCATGAATGCGAAGGATGGGCGCGGTCTGACATCATTGTGAAACCGTTCATGAACGTCTGCCGCGCTATTGCATCGGGCGTTTAGCAAAATTCTGGTAAAGGTTAACGATATTTTGCCGTAGAAATAAGCAATACCTGCGTTGATTACAGGGTTGATGATCGGCCAGAATAGACGAGGCGATGCCGCCGCGCAGTAAGAAACGTTTTAGTGAGGGCAGTGGGTAGTGTTGACGCGTGATTTTTTGCAGAAAGCAGATTGTAAAACCTCGTTTGGCAATATTGATGAATCCTTGTTGCTGACCCCTCAGCAGCGTGCGGCGTCTCTGGCGTGTACGCTGGCATCCCGCCCTGACCAAAGCCCGGTCTGGGTGTTCGGTTACGGCTCCCTGATGTGGAATCCGGTATTCGATGCCGAAGAGGTTTGCGTGGCTACGCTCAACGGCTGGCATCGCACCTTTTGTCTGCGCCTCACCGCCGGCCGCGGCACCCATAGCCAGCCCGGCCGTATGCTGGGGCTGAAACCCGGCGGCGAAACCACCGGACTGGCCTACCGGTTGCCTGAAACTACCCTGCGCGAAGAGCTGGAACTGCTGTGGAAGCGTGAAATGCTGACCGGTTGTTACCGGCCGCTATGGTGCGAACTGCGCTGCCAAAGCGGCGAGCCGATCACCGCGCTAGTGTTTGTCACCGACCCCGAACATCCGCTGCTGGAAGCCGATACCTGCATACAGAGTATTGCGCCGCTGATTGCCTGCGCCAGCGGGCCGCTCGGCACCAACGCCCAGTATCTGTTCGCGCTGGAACAGGAACTGAAGCATTACGGCATGGCGGACGAAAGCCTGAGCGCGCTGGCGCAGCGGGTGCGGGAACTGCAGCAGGGTCCTTCCGCCGGTCAGGCGTAGCGTTAACCCTGCGCGGCGCGGGCCTGACGAGGGCGTGAACTGAGACGGAGGTTGTCTATACCAGTCCGGCGGCAGTGATGATACCATGCTGGCAACGTGTCACGACCTGGGGTTGCCTTCCCAGCAACAAGGCCTCCGTCAATGAGTCCATTTTATCAACAGATATGGGGAACTGCGGCGCGTCCCGGTAAAGTGCTGGGTAGTTTCCTTTCATTGTGCCTGACGCTGTTGGGTCTGTTGTTTTTTACCTTCCTGTTAACCCATCTGGCGCCGATCGATCAGGCTTTGCCCGTGACGGGTGAACATGCCAGCGACGCTACCTACAGCCAGGTGCGTCAGCAACTGGGGCTGGACCAGCCGATGTGGCTGCAATTCTGGCACTATCTCTCCGCGCTATTGCAAGGCGATTTCGGCGTATCACGCACCACCGCGCAGCCGGTGCTGCAGGATTTGCTGCGTACCTTTCCGGCGACCTTTGAACTGGCGACCTGCGCGATTGTGATTGGGTTTGGCGGCGGCGTCACGCTGGCGCTGCTGTCGGCGTTGAAGCCCGGCGGGGTGCTGGATTATCTGGTGCGCGGCGTTACGCTGCTGGGCTATTCGGTACCGGTGTTCTGGATCGGTCTGTTGAGTCTGTTGCTGTTTTATGCCGTGCTGCACTGGTCCGCGGGGCCGGGGCGCTTCGATGATATTTATCAGTACTCGGCGGAATTGCCGACCGGGTTTGTACTGCTGGGCGGCTGGAACAGCGATCTGGCGATGTTTCGCAACGCGCTGGCGCATTTGTGGCTGCCTGCCTGCGTGCTGGGCTTTGTGTCGATGGCCAGCATCGCCCGCATGTTGCGCACCGCTATTTTGGAAGAATGCGGCAAAGAGTACGTGACGCTGGCCCGCGCGATGGGCGCCAGTCCGCTGCGCATCCTGTTTTTTCATATCCTGCCGAATATTCAGACGGTGATGGTAACGGTGCTGATGCTGTCTTACGCCAGCCTGCTGGAAGGCGCGATCCTGGTGGAAACCGTATTCTCCTGGCCGGGCGTGGGGCGCTATCTGACCACCGCGCTGTTTGCCGCCGATATCCCGGCGGTGCTGGGGGCGACGCTGCTGATTGGCGTCTGTTTCATTCTGCTCAACGCGCTGGCGGATGCATTGATCTTTTTGCTGGACCCCCGAACACGATGAGGCGGCGACATGCATTCTATACCGACCGCCAGCCGCGCCGGCCAACGCGCCGCACGTCGATGCTGAACAGCCTCAATGTCTGCATTGTGATGTTGAGCCTGCTGACGCTGCTCGCGTTGTTCGCTCCCTGGCTGGCGCCGTTCGACCCCTATAGTCAAAATGTGATGCATCGCCTGCAGCCGCCCGGCCCGGACCACTGGCTGGGGACCGACGGCTTCGGCCGCGACCTGCTCTCAAGGGTGATTTATGGCACTCGCCCGGCGCTGATAATGGTGGCGCTGATTCTGGTGATCACCATTCCCATCGGGCTGCTGATCGGGGTAGGCGCCGGTTATCTCGGCGGCTGGGTCGATCGGCTGCTGATGCGGCTGACCGACATCATGCTGGCATTACCCGGGCTGGTGATTGCGCTGGCGCTGGTGGCGGTGTTGGGCACAGGGTTGCTGCACGGCGCACTGGCGTTGGCGTTGACCGCCTGGCCGCAGTTTGCCCGTCAGGCGCGGGCTGAAACCATGTCGCTACGCAACAGCGAGTTTCTGGCTGCCGCCCGTATGCAAGGTATCGACGGATGGCGGCTGATGTACGGCCATGTGCTGCCGTTGTGCCTGCCCGGCGCGCTGACGCGGGCGGCCATGACGCCGGGCAACATGATTCTGGCGGCGGCCGGGCTCGGGTTTCTCGGCGTGGGCGCGCCGCCGCCGATGGCGGAGTGGGGCGCAATGGTGGCGGAAGGCAGTAGCGTGATGCTTGAGCAGTGGTGGGTCGCCACCATGCCGGGGCTGGCTATTTTCCTCACCAGCCTGACTTTTAATATGCTCGGCAACGCATTGCGCGACAGACTGGATCCCCGTTATGACAAACGCTGAATCCTGGCTGCTTGAGGTCGAAAATCTGTCGATTCGGCGCCATAACGGCGACTCGCAAACGCTGGTGCAACCGCTGTCATTCAGCATGCGGCGCGAACGGGTGGCGCTGGTGGGGGAGTCTGGCGCGGGCAAATCGCTGCTGGCCTGGGCGCTGATGGGGTTGCTGCCGCCCGAATGTCGAATGCAGGCCGAGCGGCTTGAACTGGCCGGGCAGGATTTGCTGAAGCTCAGCCCGCGGCAATGGCGGCAGTGGCGCGGTCGGCGCATGGCGATGGTGATGCAGGGGCCGAAACACGCGCTCAACCCGATGCGCACCATCGGCTGGCAAATGGCGGAGCCGCTGCGGCTGCACACAAGCCTGTCGCGTTCTGAACGGCGCGACCGGGTGCTGGAAAGCCTTAATGCGGTCGGTCTGGCGGAACCCAGCGGGGTACTGACGTGCTATCCCCACCAGATTTCCGGCGGCATGGCGCAGCGGGTCATGCTGGCGATGGCGATGATCACCCAGCCGGATCTATTGATTATCGATGAACGTACTTTTGCGCTGGACCGGGAAACCCGCGTGCAGGTGCTGTCGTTGCTCGATCACCTGCTGGCCGAACATCACATGGGCCTTTTATTGATTAGCCATGATTTGCCGCTGGTAGTGCATCATTGCGCCCGGATACTGGTGATGCGTCAGGGGAAACTGGTGGATGAACTGGCCGCCTCGCGCTTGCCGGATGCGACGCATCCTTACACCCGAACGTTGTGGCAAGCCCGACCGGGCAAGCATACCCACGGGCAGGCGCTACCGACAGCAGCGGACGAGCCGGAGGAGCCGCGTGATGCATGAGCCTATGGCGGTGATGCTGCAGCAGGTCAGCGTGGCCCACTGGCAGGGTTACCAGCGCCATGAGGTGGTGCATGACGCCAGTTTCAACGTGGCGCAAGGGGCGTGTTTTGGGCTGGCAGGGCCGTCCGGCAGCGGGAAATCCTCGTTATTATGGACGCTGGCGGGGCTTAACCCTCACTGGTCTGGCAGCATGACGCTGCTCGATCAGTCGGTACACCCCGGCCGATCGTTCGATGCGGTTCTGCGGCGTCAGGTACAGATGGTGTTTCAGGACCCTTACGCGTCGTTGCACCCGCGACACAGTCTGCGTAAAACCCTGAGCGACCCTTTGCGGTTGATGGGCGTGACGGATATCGATGCGCGGCTCGCGCAGGGCGCCGATCAGGTCGGCCTATCGTGCCGCTTACTGGATAACTATCCCCATCAACTGTCCGGCGGGCAACGTCAGCAAATGGCATTGTTGCGTGCGCTGTTGCTGCGTCCGCAACTGCTGTTGCTGGACGAGGCGACGTCGGCCTTGGACACGGTCGGGCAGGCGCGTATTCTCAATTTGCTCAATCGCTGGCGGGAAACGGAGGAGATGACCATTATTATGGTCAGCCATGACTGCAATGTGATGGAGCATATGTGTGACCGCATGGTGTGGATACAGGAAGGGCGGCTGCATCCCCGCTGAATGGAATTTTTACGCGTTGCCGTCTGGCGGCGCAGACGAATTTCTAGTAAACAGATCCTCGCGCTGATGCAGTGATACCGAGGAATAAAAACGATGAAGGCATGGTTTGCCATTCTGCTGACGCTGACCCTGATGGCCAGCCCGCCGGTGAAGGCATTGACGCCGGATAATACGCTGGTGGTGGCTATCTCTCTGAATGGCATCATCAGTTTTGATCCGGCTGAAAGTTTCGAAACCGTCAGCAACAGCTGCCTTGCCTCGCTTTACCAGGGGCTGGTGGCGAGCGATCGTAATCAACCCACCCAACTGAACCCCGATCTGGCGCTTGCCTGGCGCGAAGGCCACGACGGGCGCAGCCTGATTTTTACCCTTGACCCCAACGCCGTATTCGCCTCCGGTAATCCGGTGCTGGCCGATGACGTCATCTATTCGCTGACCCGGGCGGTAAAACTCAACAAAACCCCGGTGTTCATTCTGAATGAACTGGGGTGGATGTCGGCGAATATTGACGGGCAGTTCCGGAAAATCGACGATCATCAGTTGGAGATCCGCTGGACCAGCGATATCGGCAGCGAACTGGTATTACGCCTGTTATCGGCCAGCGTGGCGTTGATTGTCGACAGCAAGCTGGTAGAGAAACACAGCGACAGCGGTGATTTTGGCAATCAGTGGCTGAGAAGCCGCTCGGCGGGCAGCGGCAGCTATCAGATTCGCCATTATCTGCCGCAGCAGGCATTGTTGCTGGAGAGTAACCCGTATGCGCGCCGCCAGCCCGCGCTGGCGCAGGTGATTCTGAAAGACGTGGCGGACCCGAGCGTGCGCCGTTTGTTGCTGCTGCAGGGCGACGTCGACGTCGCCTTCGATCTGGGCGCGGACCAATTCAGCGCGCTGGAAAATCAGCCGGGCATCAACGTGAATCTGGCGTCGGGGGCGAAAATTTACTATCTGGGTTTCAACACCCGCAGTAGCACGGCGCCGTTTCTGGGGCAGCCCGCTTTCTGGCAGGCGGCGCGCTGGCTGGTCGACTATCAGGGCATCGCCAATCGCTTGCTGAAAAGGCAATTCCGGGTGCATCAGAATTTCCTGCCGCTGGGATTTGACGGCGCGGCAATGGAGAAACCGTTCCGGCTTGATGTGGATAAGGCCCGGAGCATATTGCACGACGGCGGGATCGCGCCGGGCAGCCGGTTTACGCTGCTGGTAGCCAACCAGCCGCCCTATGTCGAGGTGGCGCAGGCGTTGCAGGACAGTTTCGCCCGCGCCGATATCTATATCGACGTGCAGACGGTGGTGGAGAGCGAACTCTGGACGCGCATGCGCCGCGGGCGTTTTCAGGCGGTATTCACCTACTGGGGGCCGGACTATATTGACTCCAGCAGCAATGCCAGCGCGTTCGCCCTCAACCAGCCGGATACCCCAGGTACGCTGGCGGCCCGTTTGGGCTGGGTAATTCCGGAGTTGAGCCGGTTGACCAACGCTGCCGCCGCCCAGCGCGATCCACAAACGCGACGCGACATCTACCTGCAATTGCAGCAGGCGGTCAGGGAAAACTCGCCGTTCGTGGTGATGCTGCAGGGCAACCGGCTGGTGGCGGTGCGCAATACGATATTGAATGTCCGGCAGAGCATCGCCAATTCGATGCTCTATTTTGATGAGATTATCAAGGTGAAGGCTGAGATGCCCGCATCGCCGTGAGGCGCGCCAACCTGCCGCCGGCTTGATGGGAAACGAGCAGCGAATGAGGGCCGTCAGGACGGCGACGTCACTTTTTCAATCAGCATGTTGGTGCTGACCGCACCGGCGATACACAGCGCCATCGGTACGAAGAAGTCGTTGTTGATACGGGTAAATTCCATGATCAACACCAGACTGGTGACCGGCATTCTCATCGAGGTCGCCAGAAACGCCGCCGCGCCAATCACCGCGTAGGCGCCCGGCTGGTTGTGCGGGAAGAACCACGACCAGACGCCGCCCAACGCCACCGCCAGCAGCGCGCCGTTGGCCAGACCGGGCGTCAGCAGGCCGCCCTGCGCGCCGGCGCGCAAACTGCTCCATTGCACCAGTACCTTACAGCCCAACAGCAGCAATGCCAGCAGTATCGGCAACTGGCTGGTGAAGCTCAGTTCCGCCGGGCCTTTGCCGTTGCCCGCCAGTTGCGGCAGGATGATCACCAGCAATCCCAGCAGGGTGAAGTTGAGCAGGTTGGTGATGATAAGGCGGGCGTTCCGCGGCGAATGTTGCCGGGCGTGACGGGTGAGGCGAACAAACAGCCAGGCGGCCACCCCGAATACCGGCCCGGTGAGCAACGCCCAGACGGTTAAATCGCCGGACACGTTGAGCGGCAGATTGAGGTGGTACTGATACTCGTCGCCCAGACCGACGCGCGCCACCAGCGCCGCCAGCGAGCAGGTCAGCAGCGCCGCCAGGCTGGTTTTTACCTGAACGCGCGCCAGCAATACTTCGACCACAAACAGCGCGCCGCCCAGCGGCACGTTATACACCGCCGCCAGGCCGCCGCCGGCGCCGCAGGCGATCAGCAAACGGGTATCATCCGGGGTCATGCGCAGCGCACGGCTGAGATGATTGGCGGCCAGCGCTCCCAGTTCCCGCGGCGCCACTTCCCGCCCCAGCGGCGAACCCAGCGCCACGGTAACAATCTGCAGCAACGCGTGAATGAGGGTTTCTTTTACCGGCATATCGTTTACCGGCATATCCGGTTTTTCCGCCTGCAATGCCGAGGCGATGCTCACCAGCCGACGGCCGTAGCGGTATAGCGCATACCAGCCCAGACCGGCCACCACGCCGCCGATCAGCAAAGCCATAAAGCGCCGGGCGGGCTCCGCCGCCGAAACGCCCTGTAAAAAACTTTCTTCGCTGATGATATGGTCCAGACTGTAACCATAGGCCAGATGCTGAATGGCATGAAGCAGCAGCGCCAGCAGCATGCCGCCGAGGCCGGCCAGCACGCCGGTTAACGTTAGCGCGATGACAAAACGAATACGCAGGGAAATAGTCTCGGACATACAGGCTCACATCAGGTCTGGAAAACAGCATTGCCGCATTATACTGACTGTACCTCAACAGCGGGTCACAGTGCAGCACTGCGGCGACGGAGGGCGGCATCATGACGAGCGAACGACAACCGTCGGCCTATCAACGCATTACCGGCGCCGACTGGCGTCATATCTTTGTGGTGGGCGATGTACACGGTTGTTACCGGCAACTGATGACGACGCTGGAGCAGGCCGGGTTTGATACCGGGCGCGACCTGCTGGTGTCGGTGGGGGACCTGATCGACCGCGGGTCGCAGAGTCTCGCCTGTCTTGATCTGTTGCAGCAGCGCTGGTTTCGCGCGGTGCGCGGCAATCACGAGCAGATGGCGCTGGACGCGCTGGACGATACCGCACGGATTCCGCTGTGGCGAGCCAACGGCGGCGACTGGTTTTTCCGGCTGGATGACGAGCGTCAGACGCTGGCCCGCCGGCTGCTGGCGCTGGCGGCGCAGTTACCGTATGTCATCGAGGTTGAGACCGCCGGCCGGCGCACGGTGGTGGCGCATGCGGATTACCCGGCGGAATGCTATCAATTTGACCAGCCGCTGCCCTGGATACAGGTGTTATGGAACCGGCAGCGGATCAGCCAGGCGCTGGCCGGCGTCGGCGGGCCGATTAGCGGCGCGGACCTTTTCCTGTTCGGGCATACGCCGTTACGACAGGTGCTGACATGCTGGAATCTGCAGTATATCGATACCGGCGCCGTGTTCGGCGGTGAACTGACGTTACGCTGTATTCAGAGCGGCGCTAGCGAATAAGCGCGCAGCGTAAAGACGGACGAAGAATGAAAAACAGGCGTCAGGGAAAATAAACCAACAGGGCTATTTATCCCCGGCTGATTAAATAAAGCGGTCTATTATTAATACTTCGGATTTTCAATTCGAATCGATGCGTGAGCAATAAATAAGAACCGTTGTATACCCGCCATACGTCAGATTGCAGGCGCCCTGACGCGCCCGCTCCAGACAGACTTTGCGCTGAAGGGCCAACGCGGCGTGTTGTCCTGCAACCCGAATTATTGGGGGTATCTGCATTTTCCCAGGCGAGGATAGGGTCGTGAAAAAATATCTTTTCCAATTATTCTGCATGTCATGTTTTTTATTCGCCGCCACGGCGGACGCGAAAAATACCCGTTTGAGCGATAATCAGATCAGACAAATTATTATTGAAGAGTCGATTGCCGATTATTCGGGGAGTTGCGCCTGCCCGTACAGCTCGGCCAGAAACGGCAGCCGTTGCGGCGGACGCAGCGCCTGGAGCCGCAAAGGGGGCGCGGCGCCACTCTGTTATAAAGAAGAGGTCACGAAAGAGAGGGTGGCGCGCTGGCGCGCAGAAAACGGCGAACGCGCGCAGTAACGCATGACAACGCCAATGGTACGCGCCCTGAGGTCATCATCAGGGCGCGTTGCCGGGAACGGTTTATCGGAATACGTGCAATGCCTGTTCCAGCCGGTGTGCCTGTAGATTGAGTTGGTCTGATGCCTGCGCGCAGGCATTCACCCGCGAGGCGTTTTGTTGGGTAATCTGTTCCAGTTCCTCCACCGCCCGGCCGATTTCAGACAGCCCGACCGTTTGCTCTTTGGTTGAATCGGCAATGTGCGAAATCAACTGGCTGACGCTGTTTACTCTTGCCACGATGTTCTGTGTGCTGTCGCCGGCGTCCCTGACATGGGTGGAACCGTAACGAACCTGCGCGACGCTGGATTCGATCAGCTGTTTGATCTCATTGGCGGCGCTGGCGCTGCGTTGCGCCAGATTACGCACTTCACCGGCCACGACGGCAAACCCTTTGCCTTGCTCGCCGGCGCGGGCCGCTTCCACCGCCGCGTTCAGGGCCAGGATGTTGGTCTGAAACGCGATGTTATCAATGATGGAGGTGATACCGGCGATTTTCTCCGAACTGGCGACAATGCTGTCCATGGTCTTTTCCATTTCGCCGATCACCCGACCGCCGCTGATAGCCGCATCGCAGGCGGTTGCGGCCTGCTGACTGGCTTCGCTGGTGGTAGTGGTATTGGTCTGCACGGTGGTGTTGATCTCGTTCATGGCGGCGGCGGTCTGTTGCACGTTAGCGGCGGTGCGTTCGGCATGGCTGTTCATCTCTTCGCTGCCGCTGGCCAGTTCGTCGCTGGCGGAGCGAATATTCAACACCTGCGTGCTGATGTCGTCCACCAGCCAGCGGAACATCAGCCCCAGTTGCCCGATGGCGCGTTGAATCGTACCGATCTCATCGGCGCGGTTTTCATAATCAATGGTGTTGGCGTTGCCGGTAGCGATATTCAGCGCCTGCTGCTTAACCATTTCGATCGGTTTGATCAACTGCCATTCAAGTAAGGCATCCAGCAGCAGCATCATGCCCGTCATAAACGAGCTGGAAATATAAAAGTCAGAGTCAAACTCGCCATGAATCATCCAGAAAGCGACGTAACTGATCAGCGCCGTCAGCATGATCAACCCGCGTAGCCGCCAGCGCATGGAGATCAGCTTCAGGCGCGAAAACAGCCCTGTCAGGCCGGTGCGAAACAGTACCCCTCGGTGCAGCTTCAGGTTGTTACCTTCGGTGCGCATCGTCTGATACAGCTTTTCCGCCGCGTCCACCTCCTGACGAGAAGGTTGGGTGCGTACGGACATATAACCGGTCGTACGACCCTGACGCACAATCGGCACTGCATTGGCCCGCACCCAGTAGTGATCGCCATTTTTGCGCCGGTTCTTGACTAACGCGGTCCAGGGCTCCTGATGTTTCAGTGTTTGCCACATGTCCCGGAAAGCCTCGACCGGCATATCCGGATGGCGTACAAAATTATGCGGCTGACCATCGATTTCGTCGGGTTCGAAGCCACTCACCTGAATAAAGGCATCGTTAGCATAAACAATATGGCTGTTCACGTCGGTGACCGACATGAGTGTGGCATCCTTATCGAAAACGTATTCCCGCTGTGTGACTGGCTGATTGTTGCGCATTTCAGGTCCTCTTGAGGATTATTTTTAATCTGGACTTCAAGGTATGTCGCATTGAAAAGGCATATATCCGTCATACTTCATGTTGCAGGCGCGTTGGCTTTATTACTCAACTTCTCCACGGGACTCGCCGCGGCAAACCACGTTCAGCCTTCCTGCAACTCGCATTATTTGGGGCATAACAATTTATTGGCTGATAACTATTTATTGGCTGATAACTATTTTCTCGACAAAGACGTGAATGAAAGGTAAAGCGTGTTTTTAATGAAAACCGTTTTTATTTACATGGCGGTCAACTCCCTGTTTGTAAAAATGATCATGCAGAACAATGAATTGTGTTTTTTCCCTTCACGCACCGGTAGGTCCCCGCCAAAAGGCCGGCGATATATACCTACTATCCCGCGGTGAAAAGTCGGCAGTCGCGTCAGTTAACGCTTTTGCAACTTAATGATAACGGAGATATACGGGCTATCTGATCCGATATCATTTTAAATTTAGCATTTGTCCGGAGAATTTCATTTTCCGCAGAAAATAATCATGCGCTATCGCATGTGGCGATGAAAATAAAACGAGGTAACGGCTATCGGTGGAGTTTTTGATAGCAAAGAAAGGCAAAACGGAATCATGTTGCTCTGGTCTATGGCTTATTTAAGGCGGCCAATAAGCGCTGGCAGCTGTGGCGCAATGGTATGCCCCCACTGCGTCGTCATGAATTATTAAAGGATATCGCACCAGAATATGCTCTATGATGGCTGGCCGCGCCTGACTGCAAGGTGATGCGAGCGTGCCGTCAAGCCAATCGTCGACGCGCGCCGTGCGCCGCTGGTCTATGGGCGGCTGTTGCGCCGCAGAGCGGGCTAGTCGGGCGGCTTACCCGGCGCAGACTCTATTACTCAGCAAATCAGAAGGATCTCACCATGCTGTTTATCTCCATACGTGTTTTATGGCGTTCACTGTATCGCCGGGGGGATCGGATAAACCGGTCTCTCCGTTGTCTGCTGACGTTGTCGCTGCTGGTCTCGGCCGTTGCGCCGGCACTGCGCTGGAAGCTGAGCGGCAATGTCGCCTATGCCGACAAGGCGGTGGAAATCCTTAATGCCTGGTCGTCCACGTTGAAAGATATTCGCGGCACCAGCGACCGCTATCTGGCCGCCGGAATTTACGGCTATGAACTGGCCAATGCGGCTGAACTGGTGCGTGATTACCGCGGCTGGAAACAGGCTGATTTCAACCGGTTCAGTACCATGATGCTGAAAGTGTTCTATCCGCTCTGCCATGATTTTCTGGTCCGCCATAACAACGCCCGCATCGATCACTACTGGTCGAACTGGGATCTGGCGCAGATGAACACCATTCTGGCTATCGGGGTACTGACCGACAACCGCGATATCTACAACGAAGCCATCGGTTATTTCAAAACCGGCAGCGGCAACGGCGCCATCAACAATCTGGTCTGGAAGCTGTATCCGGAGGCCAATGTGGGGCAGATGCAGGAGAGCGGTCGCGATCAGGGGCACGCCACGCTGGCGGTGGGGTTGGTCGGTTCGCTGGCGCAAATGGCCTGGAGTCAGGGGGATGACCTGTTCGGTTACGCCGACAATCGTATTTTGAAAGGCGCGGAATACGTGGCGGCTTACAACCTCGGCAAAGACGTGCCCTATACGACTTACAGCAATAGCGACGGCATCGTGCAGACGGTAATTTCCCCCACCGGGCGCGGTACTCTGCGCCCGACCTGGGAAATGCTTTACAACCACTACGTGGTACTGAAAAAACTGAATGCGCCGAATATCAAGGCGTTCGCTGAAAAAGTACGGGTGGAAGGCGGCGGCGGTGATTACGGCCCGAATAGCGGCGGATTTGATCACCTTGGCTACGGCACCCTGATGTATACGCTGGTGCAATAACCGTCAGCGTGTATGGCGTGAGGATACGGCCCGCGTACCGGCAAGATAGCCGGTACGCGGGCCGTTTTGCTATGTCGCGTTTGTCGGCGGCCGCGGGTTAGAACGTTTCCCAGTGGCTGGCGGTATTGTAGGCGCCAGCGGCCGCCACGCTGCGGCTGGCGGGCAACTGCGGCGGTGCTAACGGCGTGATGGCGGCCGGTGCGGTTCTGGCGGCGGCGGGCGATGCGGCGGTATGGAGCCGGAACAGCGACACCGCGCGGTTGAGATGGTCGCTTTGCTCTTCCAGCGACATCGCCGCATTGGCGGACTGTTCCACCAGCACCGCGTTCTGCTGTGTCACGCGATCCATCTCGCTGACGGCCTGACTGACCTGATCGATGCCGCGGCTTTGTTCTTCCGACGCGGAGGAGATTTCGCCCATGATGTCGGTGACGCGCGTAACGGCTTTCACCAAATCGCCCATGGTTTCCCCGGCGGAGCCGACCAGGACCGACCCTTCGCGCACCCGGCTGACCGAATCCTCGATCAGTCCCTTGATTTCGCGCGCGGCGTCGGCGCTGCGCTGGGCCAGACTCCGCACCTCGCCGGCCACCACCGCAAAGCCGCGGCCCTGTTCGCCGGCGCGCGCCGCTTCCACCGCGGCGTTCAGCGCCAGAATATTGGTCTGAAAGGCGATGCTGTCGATAAGCCCGGTGATGTCGCTGATTTTCTGCGAACTGCCGCTGATTTGTCCCATCGTGCTGACTACGTCATCGACCACCTGCAGCCCTTTGTGGGCGGTATCCGACGCGTCGCGCGCCAGCTGGGATGCGTGACGGGCGTTGTCGGCGTTCTGTTTTACGGTGGCGGTCAGCTGTTCCATGCTGGCGGCGGTTTGCACCAGCGAGGCGGACTGTTGCTCGGTACGGGAGGACAGATCGCTGTTGCCGCCGGCGATTTCGCTGGCGCTGCGATAAATTTCATGCGCGCTCACCCGCACTTTATCCACGGTATCGGTCAGCGAGTGCTGCATGTGACGAACGCTGTCCGCCAACTGGCCGATTTCGTTTTTCGCCTGAATCTGCAGCGACTGCGTCAGGTCGCCCGTGGAAATATGGTGCAAATGGGTAATGACCCGATTTAACGGTTGCAACAGAACCCGACGAATATATACCCAGGCGCTGGTGGTAGCGAAAAACAGGATCAACACGCACACGGCAATGACGATAATACTGTAATGGTAATTCTGACCGCTGTCGCTGACCGCGCTGTCATTCAGCGCGTCGTTCTGGCGGAAATACGCATCAAAGGATTGCTGAAATGCGTCCTGCATTTTCTGGGTCGGCAGGGCCTGAATCGTTTTGACATCCTGTGTTTTGATCAGATCGACAATGCGTTGCAGCACGCTGCGTAATGCCTGGTAATTCTCGTTAATATTTTTTGCCAGCGCGGCGTCCTGTACCGGCAGGGGCAGAATCTGGCTGTAAGCGGCGAAATGTTTATCCGCCTCTGCCAGCGATTGATTGGCGACATCGATCAGATCGGCGGACTTCCCGGCGCTGGGAATATTGTTGGTTTCCATGATCATCCGAGCGATGGCGCGGTTCATGGTATTGCGCGTCTGGATCAGCGCAATCCAGGAGGCGTTCAGTTCCCCGCTTTGCTTGCGTAGCGTTTGCGCGACGACAAAGTTATTCCTGTCACTTTTCATGGCGCCGAAGAAAAAACCGTAACTGACCAGCTGCAGCAGACTTAAGGCCAGCAGTAATGAAAATAGCCCGGTGACAATTTTTATATTCCTGAACATGGCTCGCTCTCGATAAATGAATAATGACGTCGGTAAAAAAGCCATCGGCAATAAAAAGTGAGAACTTTAAAAAAAACGTGATTTTCATCACAGGAAATACTTATAGGATAATGGTCAGGCGGATTAACGCGTTGAGGAGAAATAAACGGAATGATTCACCGGAAGTAATTCTTTTTATAGTTTTTCATTATTCTCATTCCGGCAAATCGGCTTACTGTTTATGGCAAATTAAAAGTCATTATCCGGTCGAATCAGGATGGGGAAACGTGGCGACGTTTGGCCTGGTACATGGCGGTGTCCGCCTGACGAATCAGCTCGTTGGCGTTAAGCGGCGCCCCCTGAGGCAAAATCGCGCGCCCCACGCTGGCCGATAGCGTGATGGTCTGCTGGCGAATGGTGATCGGTTTTTCAATCTTCGCTTTCAGTTTTTGGGTGATGGCGCGGATTTCGGTGGCCAGATTGCGCTGCTCATGAATCACCATCAGGAATTCGTCGCCCGCCAGACGACCGATAAAGTCGTAGGAACGGGTATTCTGACGCAGTAGGCGGGCGAAGGTTTTGATGACCCGATCGCCAAAATCGTGGCCGAAGCAGTCGTTATAGTATTTGAAGTTGTTGATATCAAAAAACAGCAGCGCCAGCGCGCCGCGCCGCTTTTTCCCCGCCTGCCGGTTCAGGTAGCTGATGACCGCCCGCCGGTTGGGCAGGCCGGTCAGGTGATCGTGATTGGCTTCGAACGCCAGCTGGTCGCGCAATACCGTAAGGTGGGTGATGTCGGTAGAGAGAATGTAGGTGCCGAGCTCCGGCGATTCGGCGGGCACCAGTTCGGTGTGAAACGTGGTGAGTTGCCCATCAGGCATATCCAGCACATGTTCAAATGATAGAGAAAGCTGTTTTTGCCGCGACTCTTCCAGTTTAGGCAGAAACAGTGCCAGTTCCTGGGGGCGGAAGATCTCGCCGATATCACGTTGGTACAGGGTGTCATGCTCATGACCCATCAGTTTGCGCAGGTGGCGATTGGCGAAAACCAGTACGTTGTTCGGGTTAATGCAGGAGATCATCGCCGGAATATGATCGGTGATGTCCTGAATAAACTGGTGACTCTGGCGCAGTTCGGCGGTGCGTTGTTCCACCCGGTGCTCCAGTTCCAGACTCAGGCTGCGCAACGCCTGTTCGGACGCTTTCTGATCGCTAAGATCGGTCAGCGCCAGCAACAGGCCGAATTTTCCGCCATCCGGATTGTAGAGCACCGAAATGGAGACCTGCGCCCACAATTCGCTGCCGTCGGCGCGGATATAGCGGCGTTGCTGGGTGCTCTCCAGCAGATTACTGCCCATCAGCAGATCATGATCGCTGATGAGTTGGGGCATGTCGTCCGGGTGTACTACTTTATCCACCGGCAGCGTCAGCAGCGTTTCCTCGTCGTAGCCAAGCATATCGCAGAACGCGTGATTGAATTTTAGCGGCCGTTTGTCCGGGGCTATCAGCGCCAGGCCGATGGCGGCGCGGGAGAAAATCTGCTGACTGATGTAATCCGACTGATACAGCCTTTCCCGGGCGATCGCTTCGCGCGCCTGCATCTCCACCTTATGCAACACGGTTTCTACGATAAACGCCAGATCGCTGAGTTGCTGCATTTCTTCATCGCTGAAGGCGCGCGGCTGGGGGTGATACAGGCACAGCGCGCCAAGTGGTGTGCCGAGCGAGGAACGCAGCGGGTAGCCGGCGTGAAAACGAATCGGGTCATTGCCAGTGACCATCGGATTGGCCGCGAAGCGCTCGTCCAGCAGGGTATCGGGAATGACCAGCGGCGCGTTGGCGTTCACGGTATGCACGCAGAAGGAAAACTCGATGTCCGGTTCCTTACGGGGAAAATTGGCCTTCGACAGAAACCATTGCCGTTCATTGTTTACCAGTGAGATCACCACGCTTTTTACCTGAAAAAAGGTGCGGGTAATACGCGTCAGGCGAGGGAGCTCTTCGGCGGGCTGTGTGTCAAAGATATTCAGCATGCGCGCGAGGATGTCTTGCTGTTCTTCGCTACAACGATGGCATGGGGAAGTCATGACGAAACCTTATGGTACCTGGTGATGATTGCTGCACGCTCTGCAAGGAGCAGAGCCCAGATGATGTCGCCATCCCGCCGTTGGCCTGAGCGCTTGTCCGATATTATTCAAGGACAGTTATCGGTAAGCGACATATCGCAGCGCGATTTTTTTGGGCGAAATGTGCAATAGATCACTTTCTGGTGAAAACGCTGGTGTGTTTTATCTCCGCCATGCCGGACTGAATGCGATACCGCCGCGGCGTGCGGCCCGTAGCGGTACCCTTAAATCAGTCGGAGGGCGGGAAAGCCGACTCACTTGTCATCTGGCGTTTGACGGGTATAGACGCATTCGCCATGTACATAAGTAGCGCTGATGTTTCGGTCGTCGCCTTGCATCATCAGGGCGAACAGCCGATCGTCCAGCGAGGTAGACTGCTGTTGGCGCAACTGTTGCAGCGGGGTGGCGGCCCAGTCCAGTACCACGAAATCGGCGTCTTTGCCCGGCAGAAAGTTACCCAACCGATCGTCCAGCGACAAGGCGGCGGCGCTGCCCAGCGTGGCCTGGTACAGCCCTTCGCGCGCCGAGAGTTTTTCTCCCTGCAACTGCTGCACTTTATAGCCGTCGCTGAGGGTTTGCAGCAGCGACAGGCTGGTGCCGGCGCCGACGTCGGTGCCCATCCCGATGCGGATCCCCGCCGCTTTTAGCGGGTGCAACCGGAACAGGCCGCTGCCCAGAAACAGATTGGAACAGGGGCAAAACGCCACGGCGGACTGGCTTTGCGCCAGCGTGCGGACTTCGTCAGGCTGCAGATGGATGGCATGGGCAAACACCGAACGGCGTCCGGTCAGACCGTGGTGATGGTAGACATCCAAATAATGCCGATGCTCGGGAAACAGCGATTTGACCCAGGCGATTTCATCCGGGTTTTCGCTGAGGTGGGTATGCAGATACACATCCGGGTATTCCCGCAACAAGCGACCCGCCAGCGCCAGCTGCTCCGGGGTGGAAGTGGGCGCAAAACGCGGCGTGACCGCATAGCGCAACCGTCCGCGGTGGTGCCATTTTTCAATCAGCGCCTTGCTCTCGTCATAGCTTCGCTGCGCGGTATCGCACAGATAGTCCGGCGCATGACGGTCCATCATGACTTTGCCGGCGATGAGGCACATGTTTTTGGCTTCGGCGGCGCTGAACAGCGCGTCAACCGACTGCGGGTGCACGGTGGCGAAGACCAGCGCGCTGGTGGTGCCGTGCCGCAGCAGTTCCTGAATGAAAAACGCGGCCCGTTCCCGGGCGTAATTCTCGTCGGCGAACTTGCGCTCGGTGGGAAAGGTGTAGGTATTGAGCCAGGACAGCAGCTGCTCGCCGTAACAGGCGATCATTTCCGTCTGCGGAAAATGGATGTGGGTATCGATAAATCCCGGCATCAGCAGCCGGCCGCGATAGTCGATCACCGTCATGGACCGGCGTTCGGCCTCGGTGAGGCTGTCATACGGCACGGCATCCTGAATACGCCCATCGCGCACCCGTAGCAGGCCGTCTTCGATAAAGCGAGTGGCCTGCGGGTCATGCAACGGGTCGGCGACAAAGTGCAACAAACTGGCGCGGTAAGCGCGGATGGATTCCGTCATCGGTGTTCTCCCTGCTGAGGACAGGAAAACAGGGGTTATACCCATCATTCTTTTCCTGAACCCGTGTTAATCAAAGCGGTGTCTGCGTCTGATTTTTGATGGTGAAGGGGGGAAGGGCACCATCGTCACGGCAGGATTCATCCCTTGCGGCGTTAACAACCGTAAGACGGGCATCGACGCGGCAATTGACTGAAAATCAGCAAAAGCAGTTTGATACTAAAAGCCGACGGCGGTCAGCGTCAATAATACGTTTTTCCGACACGAGGCGTACGGGAGTGGTTAAAACACGTTTTGTGTATTTATGGCGGGGATAAAAAACCCCGCCGGGCGGCGGGGAAAGACGGTCAGGAAAAGTAAGGAAACACGGAGGGAGAGAAACGTGGCGAATTACTTACGTTCGCCGTCAACCGGCTCGGTTTTGCCCGGCACCATGATGGAGCGGGTGATGGCTTCCATGGTGACGAAGGTGTGACCGCAGTTCACGTTGGTGCACTGGTGGTAACGCTCCTTGGTATTTTCAGACAGGTAGCGGCTGGAACGGGCATGAGCGGAATGACGACAAAGAGGACAATGCATCATTTTGAAATCACCTTATGTGTACGGGTTAGTGAAACATCTTACACACATGGTACTGCAATTAATTCGAATTTGCAAATTTATAATTCGAAAAGTGAGTCATGATGCTGAGGTTGCGTTGCCGATAACGCTGTAGCTGGTGTCGTATTCGACATCCAGCATCGACACTTCCAGTTCGATAGCGGTGATAAAACCACTGCCCGCAATCGTGTGGGTCAGCCGCTTGATGGTCCACTGGCGCTCATCCATCACCTGTTTGAAGCCTTTAAGCCGAACCAGCGCGCCGGGCTTCAGGTTTTCCATGCCTTTTGCCAGCGTGAGCGAGAATGTCACCGTGCCGCGCTGGGTTTCACGCCATTTGCTCAACGCCGCCTGGGTCGCGTCGTCCTGGGTGGAATAGGTGGT
Source organism: Dickeya fangzhongdai (assembly GCF_002812485.1). NCBI lineage: Bacteria > Pseudomonadati > Pseudomonadota > Gammaproteobacteria > Enterobacterales > Pectobacteriaceae > Dickeya > Dickeya fangzhongdai. Next base: position 2,863,129 of record NZ_CP025003.1, on the reverse strand, counting down.
CTGTAACGTTTGCTGGCTTTCTTCTTCCCCAGCCAGGTAGTTGTCCGTCGACGGTGTTGATGACTGGGCGGACGATTTGGCGTTAGGGTGGGTTGCTACCGTATCCGGTTGGCTCTGACGCTTGCGGCTGATCTTCACAGTATGTGTTTTTGCGTCGTTGCTGTCGTGCCAGTTGGCGGTGACGGACGTATTGGCGATGCGGTCGGCGATCGTAAAACTGTGCGAGTCGCCGTCGCTGCGTTCGATCAGGTAGGTCGATACGTTTTTGCCGTCTGCAGCGGTGCCGGTACCGGCGACGAAAAGTCGCAGCGTGTCGCTTTTGATCGCCACGGTACCGCTGTATCGTCTGGCCAGGCGGCAAAGAAACGACAAGTCGGATTCTTTGGACTGGTTTTCATGAGCAATCGCGGTACCGGCCAGCGAGTTTTCGATCGACGCCATCAGACTGTAGCGTTCCGCAATCGTCCGGGCGATGTCGCCCAGGGTGGTAGCATCGTATGAGCCATCACGCGGCGTGTTTAAATCGCCACGAAAGTTCACGCTGCGTGCGCTGAGGGTGATCCTGTCCGGTGCGCCGGTATGGCTGACCTGATCGACGATAAAGGTGCCCTTGTCGGCCAGCGCCTTGCCTTTCCAGCCGATCCTGAGGCTAATTTTCTCACCGCGTTTGGGCATTTGCACCTTGCCGTCGCTGTCGTCGATATCCAGCGATAGCTGGTCGGATTCGAAACCCATCACGTCGTGCAGCGACAGTGAAATGAGCCGCTGGCTGAGATTGCGGGTCGTTTTAGCGTCGCCTGACGCTTCCGATAGCGTTATCTGATAATCCGGGGCGAGTTGATCGGCAATGCCGATGCGATTATTCACTATCACGACAGGATTCCCCCGATGGCGGTTCTGGCGGATGAAATGGCCGGCGCGATCTGCTGGCTGTACAGATCGGAAGCCTGCTGGCTGAGGTCGCCGAACATCGCAATCAGCGATTCGTCAACGCGCGTCAGGTTCACAGAGAATTCAATGCGTTTGGCGCTGCCGTCGGAAAAGAACTCGGTGTTGGTGTGCTGCAGGCTTTCAATCACGTACATGCCGTAAATGGTGCCGCTGCCTTCGATCAGCGGCCAGGCGCGCCCCATTCCCGCCATGAGTTCGAGCGCCGACAGCGAGAGCTTGCTGAACTTGCCGTTAACTTCCGGACACAGCACGCCATTAAGGCTGATGGATTCATTTCCCTGTCCCAAAAACTGCTGTGCAGGGCGCAGGCCTATACGGCCGTTGTTGGCCCAGCGGTAATTGACATGGCGGCTGAGGGTGCTGTAAGGCAGCGTTTGCAATTGAAATACAAATAAACCAAGCGCAAGCATCATGGTATTTATCCTCATGAAATGAGATTAGAGGTCATGGAGTTGTAGGAATACGCGCTGCTATTCGGGGTGTATTTTCTCAGTGCCTCGTCGATGTATTGTTTAATCACGTCGAGGTTACTGTTCTCCGGCACGTTGATCGTGATGTTATTCACCACGCGCTGGTCAAAATAACTTTGCTTTGCTGCCGGGGAGAGGGCGCTGTAATTGCCGTTAATCATGTCAGACAGCGGGTTTGACGGGTTTTCCGCGCTGTTCTGACCGGTCAACGCTGACTGACTGAGCAGTTGCATGGCCGGATTGGAAATAGCTTGCAGCGCGTCAATCCCACCGGCCGCGGCGTTGCCGCCGTCGCCGTCATCCAGATCCGCATTGCTTAATGCAGACATCATCAGGCTGGTTTCTTCTACGCCGACAAACGATTCCTGCGCGGTTCCGGCGAGCGTGTTCAGCCCCTCCGCACCCATCTGCGAAGCGACGTCAGGGCCGACGGTCGGCAGCAGGTTCGTCGGCAGGTTGAGGTTTTGCTGCGCCTTCAGCAACGACGCTACGTTGCCCGGCAGCGACGGCGCGGTGATTCCGGAAGACCACTGCGCCGAAGGCACCAGACCGGCGATGCGCTGTTGCGCCTGCATGGCCGCCGTTGCGGATAAATAGATGCTGTTGACGCCGTCGCTGGCCTGAGCGATGAGCGATTGGGTTGCGCCGGCGTCGGGATACTGTCCGTTGCGGGAGAGCGCCGCATTATCCGCAGATGAGCGGTCATGCGCGGTTTTCAGGGCGGAATAGGCCGGCGCCAGGATGGCGGTCAGCGCGTCGAACCGTCTGGCGAGGTTTCCCAGGGTTCCCAGCTGCGCCGCGGCAGCGAGTCTGCCGCCTTTTTTTCCGCCCGTCGCGTTTTTTTTCGGCGACCCGGCGGCGTTGAACGCCGTCGTACCGTGGGTGATTTGGCCGGCCTTAGCCAAAAAATCCTGCAGTACGCTGCTGATTTTATTCAGATAAACATTATCCCCAAGCGGCGAGAAGATGCTGTTATCCCCGGCGCTGCTGCTTCGTCCGTTGGCGCCGGTTGTCGTCGAACCGCCATTCGGGGTGGTTGATTGCTTAGGCATAGTCGTTTGCTTAGGCATAGTCTTTTGCTTAGGCATAGTCCTGTCCACTTCGTTGTAGCGCCTTGGCACGCCAGTTAATCAGCTCGGCCAGGCTCATGGGGAAAAGTGCGGATGGCGGCCAGTGGAACACCACGGCGATATCCGCCATCAGGTCGTCAACCGTGAGGCTCGGCGGCAGCGTCAGCGTACCGAGCCCGGCGATAAAAAACCGATCACCTTGCCGGCGAATTCAAGCAGGTCAGGCAGTTCCAGCCCCATGACGTCGGCTTCGGTCAGGGCAGGGTAAGTGATGCGCGGCAGCAATTTGATCAGCGCTTCCACATCGGCGCTCGCCAGCGCCGCCAGACCGATGCCGCGCAGCGTGCCCGCAGTCGGTGTGAGCAGCGTGATGGCGTCAATCAGGGTTTCGCCGCGTTTGATGGGGGCGTTCAGGATGATGACGCTGTTTTGTGTGGTTGTTTCAACCGTCATGATAAAAACTCCAGTGCTATCAATAAGAATGGCCAGCCGTAGCTGGCCATGAAGCGGTCGTTACAGACCGATATTGCGGCGGTGTTGTTCCAGACGGTCAACGCCGTTCACTTTCTCGATCATGTTGATGGTGTCGATTTCGATCATGTCGACGCCGTCAATGATCAGTTTGTAGTAAGTGCACTGGGTAGAGACGCGTACGTCAGTCTCTTCACCCTGTTTGGATTCGCCACTGTCAATCGACTTGTGGCGGCCGCGCAGCACGATTTCGACGGCGGTGATGTCGCCGGTGTCGTCACGCTGGTAAGAACCGGCGAAACGCAGCGGAACCGCATCGGCGCCCGGCAACGCGTACTGGCTCCAGAAGGCGCTGTCCGGCAGGCCGCCCATGTTCCATTCCATCACCAGCGCGTCGTTGTCCAGCCCAAAATCCACCGGCGCCGCGCCTTGCATACCGCCGCCGCGGTAGTTTTCCAGTTTGCGGGTCAGTTTCGGCAGGGTGACGGAGTGCACCTGGCCCATGTAGCTCATACCGTCGTTGAACAGGTTGAGATATTTAAGTTTACGTGGCAGTGCCATGAGTCTGTCGCTCCTTAGCTGTTAACGGATGCGGCCAGGTTCACCAGATACTTGTCGGTGATACGCTGACGCAGCGTGAGGTTTTCCAGTGGCGGCACCGGGGTGTACTCGTAGTCGATGTACAGCTTGCCTGCCTTCAGCGTTTCCTTATCGTTGGCGCTTTCATCGAACCAGCAGTCGGCGTCGATGATGTAGCCGTTGGATTTCAGCTCGCGGAATTTGGCCTTGATGCCCTCGATGATGTCGCGGATCAGGGTGGCGGTAACCGGTTTGTCGACGGCCCACATGTGCGCTTCAGCCATGGTGTCGGCCAGCACTTGCGCGGTGCGGGTGTAGTTTTCAAACAGGAAAAGCGGATCGTCGGAACAGGTGCGGTTACCCCAGAAGCGGAAACCGTCCTTACGCACCAGCGTGGTCACGCCGGCTTCGTTCAGCAGGTCGGCGTCGCTGCCGATGGTCTGCAGGTCCCAGTACACGCTGGCGGAGATACCGGTCACGCCGTTGACGCCGACGTTGGACAGGGTTTTGTGCCAGCCGGTTTCCTGGTCGATCTTGGCGCGCAGGCCCAGTGCACGCGCGGTAGCGTAGGCGGTGGCGCTGGCGTTGGTAGCGGTGTTCCAGGCGATAAAGTCCGGCCAGATCACCATCAGTTCGCGCTGGCTGAAGTTGCCGCGGTATTTGATGGCGTCGGACAGGGTTTTACAACCATAGGCGCTCACGTAACCGAAGGCGCGCAGCGACTGACAGATGGCGGCCAGCGCGGTGGCGACAGGCTGGGAATCCAGCCCCGGAACGCCGAGGATACGCGGCTTCACGCCAGTGACTGCCTGGGCGTCCAGCAGGGCTTTCATACCGGTGTATTTGCCGTTGGCATCGGCGCCGCCGATGATGTTGGACACCGTTTCAGCCTCGTTGGCGCCTTCAGCCACGCGAACGACTACCGTCACCGGTTTGGTCTGATCGCCGATGGCCTGCAGCGCGGCAGCCAGGGTACCGGTTTTACCGGCCTTGCCCGCGGCGGTCAGCACATCGGTAATCAGCACCGGTGTATTCAGTGGGAAAGTGGCGGCGTCAGCATCCGGTCCGGTACAGACCATACCGACGATCGCGGTTGATACAGTTGAAATGACGCGGGTACCGTCGTTGATTTCGACGACCTGCGTACCGTGATGAAAATCACTCATCAAGAATGTCTCCTGTTGTGGGGTGCGAGTAATAGTGCCTTGCCGGAAAACAGAAGGCATCCGAATAGGGTTTGGTATGGAATGGCACAACAGGGTGAAGCCGATAATGTTTTTATAATGATTAAAAACAATGGGTTAATTGAAATAAAAAACAGATGCCGTTGGGGTGACAACGGCATCTGTGGGGTTTTGGCGCATCAGTTTACGCCACCGGGAAAGGTGAATCAGGCGGGCATGGCCGGCCAGTCGATAGCGGGCGCAGACGAAACGTCCACCCGGCTTAATTGCACCATATAGGTTTTCCAGCTTTTCAGCGCCTGGGTTTCCTGTTCGGTCGCCATCTCCAGTTCCACCGCATACTGCAGCACGGTCAGCCGTTTTTCCGCCTGAGCGAGATAGCTGGCCATCTGCTGTTGCGCCGCGCTGACCTGTGCGGTCTGCTGCGCTTTGGCATCCGTCACCCAGCCGTCGTTTTGCCAGACATCGTAAGCGGTGGCCGGCGGCAACAGCGTCAGGGTGTCGGAAAGGTCGCCAAGCTGGATTATCAGGCTGGATTGTCGCGTCTGCTTATCGTAGGCCGTCTGCCCGCGATAATCGGCAACGCTTCCCCAGGTCGCTCCATCCTGACTGCGCACGATAGCCTGACCGGATTGAGCGGCCGGAGGCGTATCAATAAAACTGTGCGCCGGAATGCCGACGCCTTCCATCAGATATTCACGGGTATTGCCGATATATTCCCGAGTTTGCGGATCAATATGGTAAACCTGAATATATCCACTGCCGGTGCTCAGCCCCTGTTCATTCAGCTGAATCATATTTTCATTTTGTGTAGCCATGATTAACCTGCCTTAACGATGTAGCTGAAGGCGATATTACGCGGGCGAGTGGCACCCCAGAATTTTTCACTGGCTTGTTTTTCCGACTTGCTTGTATCTAACCAGTACAGAGTACGAGCAGTGCCATCTGGTTTATCTGCATTACATTCGGATAAGTTACCAATGCCGTTAAGTGTTGGATAGGTTCCATCGTCTCCAAGAATATGGGTACCTGCTTGAGCTGACATCAGTTTCCTGTCTGTATCCACTCCCCGGCCGTCATCCCAGCCACGGATAAATTCGCCACGCAGATCCGGCAAGGTGCCATCGGGATATAATTTTGCCAGCTGCGGGTATTTGGCGGTATCAAACGTCTGGCCGTTACATTTCAGCCAGCCTTCCGGCGCATCCGCCAGCGGCCAGGGTTGCGGAATACCCACCAGCTCTTTCAAGGCAGCGGTGGATGTATCTTGCTGTTCGCCACAGGCTTTCTGGCAGCATTGAAGAGAAATATTTTCAATATAGACATGATTATTTTTGTACAGGTTTTCTTTACCAAAACCAAAATCAAAGGCATGAGGGTGACAATGTTTTTCCATCTGTTTTATCTCAGCGTGAGTGAATGAATAATGCGTCATGATTTCTACGCGCTGATATTATCGTCGGGAATGACAGGCTATTCATTGTAAGGCTGTTGTATCATTAATGGGTAAGCAGTGAGTTTTTAAAATTAGAAATAAAATAATGCAATGTGATGTATTTTTTTTCGGTTGTTATCTTGTTTTTATTTTCGTCGGTGTTGCCGGGAAGTATTTATAAATGGTTTTTTCCGACACGCCGATAATATTGGCTATTTGCCAGCGGGTTGCCCCATTACCCAACAGTGTTCTGGCATGCTCAATCGCATCAGGCGTCATAATGCGCCGACGGCCGCCAATGCGACCCGCCGCCCGGGCGGCCGCCAGTCCGGCGCGGGTTCGTTCGACGATCAGTTCTCGCTCCATCTCGGCCAGCGCACTCATCACGTGGAAAAAGAAACGGCCGGCCGGCGTTGAGGTATCAATCGCATCGGTCAGGCTGCGAAAGTGAATGCCACGACCCTGCAGGTCCGACACCATGGTAATCAGGTCCCGTACGCTGCGGCCCAGCCGGTCCAGTTTCCAGACGATCAGGGTGTCGCCGCGTTTGAGTTTGCGCAATGCCCGTTTCAACCCCGGTCGCCTGGCGTTTTTGCCGCTGGCCTGATCTTCAAAAATCAGTTCACAATTTGCGCCGACCAGCGCGTTTTTCTGTAATTCGGTATTTTGATCGCTGGTGGATACCCGGGCATAGCCAATAAGCATAACGTAACTTCCTGAAAAGGCTGATTGTATTTATCTTCTCACTTTCTCGCAAACCTGGGTTTAAGCGACGTACTGAAAACCGCCGACCTGGCGGGCATACCGCTGCCCTGGCCGCAGGCGACACCGCCCGCCGGCTGGCTGAAATGCAACGGTCAGGCGTTCGACAAAAACGCCTTTCCCAAACTGGCGCTGGCGTACCCCGGCGGCGTCCTGCCGGATCTGCGCGGCGAATTTATTCGTGGCTGGGATGATGGGCGCGGGGCGGATGCGGGGCGAGGATTGTTATCACGGCAGGCACCATCCCTCATTACTGCTAACATCGGTCCTGATGCAGCACAATTATTAGTTGTTGAAGGCTCCACGGCTAACACAGCGACAATTGCTGAATTTAATCAATCAATGCAAACCGATACGATCGTAGATGCTGATTATGGACCAGCGTTGAAAGGGTATGCTTTTGCTATAAATGAATATGCTTATACAGGAAATAGTAATAAGAGAACCATCGATACGAATGCTAATCGGCCGTTAAACAACAATCCCTATTTTATTGCTGGCGGTACCCGCCCGCGCAACATCGCGTTTAGCTACATCGTGAGGGCCGCCTGAAGACTGGAGAACTTAGTTGGTGAAACTGAGCTGGGTAGGTGTCGCGGCGTCGTAGCCGGATAAACCCGGAGCATAACACCGGTAAACCACTGCGCGGTGAGGGGACTCACCGCGTTTTTACTCTGTGACCGGCAAGGTGATATTTCACCGTACTCTCGTTATAGTAGGCAGGTGGTTTGGATCAACGCGAGTGACATGATGGATACTGATGAAAAAACGCTGTTTCTGAATGCCATGGACGATGTCAAACCGCTAAAGCCGTCCGCCACTGTCGTTCATCTTAAACCCGCCCCGTCGAAAGCTGTGCCTTCTCGCCTGGAAGAGCCGGATCTGGATAATTTTCTGATCACCGGTTTTCTCGACCTGTTTCCATGCGAGGTGCCGCTGGAATTTACAAGAGAAGGTATCCAGCAGGGGGTTGTGGATAAACTGCGTCAGGGAAAGTATCCGCTGGATGCCAGCCTCAACCTGCTGCGTCAGCCGGTCGAAACCTGTCGGCAGAACCTGTTTGCGTTCATGTTGCAGGCGCAACGGGACAATTTGCGTAATTTGCTGATTATTCATGGTAAAGGCCGTCATGAAAAATCACACGCCAATGTCGTGCGCAATTACCTGTTCCGCTGGCTGCAGCAGTTTGATTCCGTGCAAGCCTTCTGTACCGCACAGCCGTTTCACGGCGGTGCCGGCGCCTGTTATGTGTCGCTTAGAAAATCCGATCAGGCCCGTCAGGATAACCGTGAGAGACACGCCAAACGTAGCCGTTGATCTTTCCTTCGAAGCAAAAGAAAACGCCCGGTTAACCGGGTGTTGGCGTATTAGTAACTGAGTTCTGCAACGACGGGCCGGCTATAGCCGAACTGTCCTTTGGCGAGAATCATCAACGACGTCAACAGGGCAGGAATCGCCAAAATAGTAAACATGGTCGTCAGCCCCCATCCCATGCTGACCACCTGTGCGCCGGCAAACGCACTCATGATGGCGCCCATTCGGCCAACGCCATGCATCCAGCCTGAGCCGGTGGCGCGGGCTTCCGTCGGGTAGTAACGGGCGGAAAGCGCATTCATGCCGGTGTTGGCGCCGTTAAGGCAAAATCCGCTGCTGAACGCCACCACCGCCAGAATCACAAAATAAGCGTGGGTGACGCCAATCATCGCGGTAGCTACGCCGCCGGCGGCGTAAATCATGCCAAGCGCCAGATGCGGGTTAACGCGGTCCATCAGCCAGCCGGCAAACAGCGAACCGAACGTGCCGCCGGCCTGATACAAGGCGGTAATCATGGTGGCTTCGGTCACGCTCATGCCGGCTTCCTTGATGACGGTCGGCAGCCAACTGCCCAACAGATACACCATGAACAGGCCGAAGAAATAGCCGCCCCACAGCATGACGCTGCCAAAACGGTAAGAGCGGGACAGCACCAGCTGAACGGCAAACGCCGGCGTTTTTTCCGCCACAGGCATGGCGAAGTGGCTGTCGGCCTGGCAGATGCCGGGAGCGATTTTGTCCACGATTTGATGAATCTGACGCGAGTCCGCCCGCTTGCTGACCAGAAACCGTACCGACTCCGGCAGCTTCATCAGCAGGAACGGCACCAGCAGCAGCGGCAAAATGCCGCCCATCAGCAGCACGGAATGCCAGCCCCACTGCGGGATCATCCAGGAGGCGGCAAACCCGCCGCTGGCGGCGCCGAAACTGAAACCGCAGAAGACCACGGTAATGATGAAGGAGCGTTTTTTCTCCGGCGCAAACTCCGAAACCAGCGTACCGACATTCGGCATCGCCGCCCCCAGACCTAAACCGGTCAGAAAGCGGAAAATCACCATATGCTGCAGCGTCTGAGAAAATGCGGTTAACAAGGTCCACAGGCCGAACAAAAATACGCTGGCGATGATGATCGTTTTACGGCCGCGCCAGTCCGCCAGCGGCCCGGAAACCATCGCTCCCACCGCCAGGCCGATCAGCGCCGCGCTGATAACCACGGCCAGTTCCGCGTTGCCGATTCCCCAGGCTGCTTTCAACGATGGCGCAATAAAGCCCATGATGGCGATGTCCATACCATCAAGCGCAATAATACAAAAGCAAAGAAAAACAATCAGTTTCTGGTAAGCGCCAAGAGGACGCTGATTAATCAGCTGGCGTACGTCAATCGCGGTGGAACCTGTCACGCTTTTTCTCCAACAATACCGCACAAATGTTCACAATGGCTTACACTGTAAACAATTATTTCCGATAGGGAAATATAATGGCGGGAAAAAATTTCAGGGACCGGGTAAATAAAAGCGGCGCACCGTAAACGGAGCGCCGCCGGGTAATAAATGCGAAGCGGACTAGTAAAGCGGCTGGGGCAGATGGATAACCCATAACTGGCTGGTTGCCTTATCCTTCGGCAGCGGTTCCAGCTCCAGTCGGGTATCGACGGGTTTGCCATCCAGCAGCAGCGTGCCATCAGGGCCTGCCTGATATTTACCGATCTTCTTTACATCTTTGGCGGGATTGACCAGCACGGACTGTAAACCAAAATCGTTGTCGTTGGTGACCGCCAGCGTGCGGGCATCGATTAACGCTAGCCCTTCTGCCTTCTCGGGTTTCCAGCCCAACTGGCGCAAGTCGACCAGTTGCTGCTTTTTCGCCAGCACGACGCCGCGTTTCGCCAGCGTTTCGGCATCATTCCACTCAGCCGGCTGTTGCGCATCCAACGCGCTCAGATCGCTGGCCAGGCTCAGGTCAACACGGTAAATCAGGTTATGCATCACCTTGTTTTTATCCGCGCCTTGCTCAATCACCAGCACTTCATGGTCGTTGAGCGCAACCATATCGCCGATTTTGGCGTCGCCGGTTTTTTTCCACTGATCCGCATCCAGCGGATAGCCGTACATGGCGGTTTTGCCCGTAGCCGGATCAAAGCTGACCAGGCGAGTAAATAACGCCTTGTTTTGGGTTTTCCCTTCGATATCCAGCGTACTTTGCACCGCGGCCAGAATGCGGCCGTCCGGCATGCGGGTGATGCCTTCAAAGCCGCGGTTAGGCTGGCGCCATTTAAGAATATTGGGTAAGCCGCTGGCTACGCCTTGTTCGCCGTTGAGCGGCGTCGGGCCGACTTTCTTCAGGATTTTTCCCTGCGCATCCACCTGAATCAGGAACGGACCGTACTCATCCGATAGCCAAAATCCCCCCTGACCATCCGGGGTAATGCCTTCGGTGTCCAGCCCACGGCGGTCATCCGTTAATTTTTGCAGTGCATCGCTGAGCGCCACTTCATTGGTGGCGCCGACCAGCGAGCCGGGTAGTGGCAAGCCGCTGATAGGGCCGGCTTCATCATGCAATTTGCGCAGCGCCGTGGCCTGCGCGCTTTTGGCATCTACGGTAATGGTCATGATGGCGGGGGTAAAATCAGGCGCGGCGAAGATCTTCGCATCTTTACCCTGATATTCCGGCGCATCGGCATTCGGGCCGCGATCGGTAACGGTAACGAACGTCAGTTTGTCGCCATCCCGCCCGATAAATGACAACCCGGAACCGACCCCCATTGGAAAACCGTTGGGGAAACGCGTCTGCCATTTACCGTGGTAACTGACCCGATCGTTATCAGGAAAGGTAATCTGGTACTGTTCGGTTTGAATATCCGCAGCCTGAACTATCTGGGCCAGCAGAAGCAAGGGGAAAAAGGATAAATGAAGGCGCATGGTCGAACCCCGTAAAAGAAATCGGCGACATTACACTAGAACTGTAATACGACGCTTTTATGACAACGCATAGTATAAAACGCAACGCATAAAAACGCGGTGAGTCCCCTCACCGCGCAGTGGTTTACCGGTTATATTCCGTATTGATCCGGGAGGCCGCCGGCGTCGCGGCGACATCCCCGGTTCAGTTGCGCCAGAGATCAGGCGGCCCTCACGATGTAGCTAAACGCGATGTTGCGCGGACGAGTTTCGACTCCCCCCGTGTTCTGCATAAAAATGTATGTATGCGCGCGTGCTCCGGATGAGAGATTGACTTCAATCTTTTCATTATTCTCATCGCTAAACGCAATGATCCCTTCTGTCGGTGTACCATATTCGTTAACGAAACGGTGTTTGTGAGAGCGGAGCTCATCCGTTTGCGCCGACACCAGCGTTCGCCCCGCATCCACCCCCCTTCCATCATCCCAGCCACGAATAAATTCGCCGCGCAGATCCGGCAGGACACCGCCGGGGTACGCCAGCGTCAGTTTGGGAAAGGCGTTTTTGTCGAACGCCTGACCGTTGCATTTCAGCCAGCCGGCGGGCGGTGTCGCCTGCGGCCAGGGCAGCGGTATGCCCGCCAGGTCGGCGGTTTTCAGTACGTCGCTTAAACCCAGGTTTGCGAGAAAAGCTGATTTGTCTGCGATGTCGGCGCCGTTCTGCTCTTTTTGCAGGGCGACGTTTTTGACAAACGCAGTGGTGGCCAACTGTGTGGAGTTTGCGCTTTTCTGCGCCGTTGGCGCGGTGGGCGCGCCGGTCAGCGCCGGACTATTGAGCGGAGCGTACTGCGGGTGAGGGTTGGCGGCGGCAATATGGGCGCCGAGTTGGGTGTCGGCGTAAGCCTTGGCCTTAATGGCGCTATCATCGACGTATTGACGAGTAGCCAGCACCACCGCCGGGTCAATCTTCAGGGTAATGGCTTCGGTCGTGCTGACAATCAGGATCATGCGCACGGTTTGCACCCGGCCTGATCCTTCCTGCAACTGTGGTTTATAGGTTTCGGCGCAGTTTGCGACCGCGATCAGATCGCCGTCGCTGTCGTACAAGCCGATTTCCCGGATCCACCAGCCGCCTTCATTCTCAGGAATAACCTGCTCGGCAATGATCTGGTTGGTGTTTTGCGCGTCGATGCTTAGCGCGTTGAGAGCGGCGCGGCGTTTCTCATTGACCAGTTTGGTTTGAGCGGGCGTCGGCGTCGGCAGGCTGCCGCCGCCATCGCCCACCGCCATTTGCGTGATAGCCAGGTGGCTACCCAGCGCGGTGGCGTTAGCCAGCTTCGCCGCGCCGGTGTTCGTCAGTAAAGCAAAGTATTTTGTACTCATGCAGATTACTCATACGGTTAACAGAATAGGATGCCGCAGGGCGACATCGGAGAAGCCGGGCTGGCCGACAGGTGATGACCACCGGTATGCCCGGCTGTGGGTAGGCGGTGTCCCGGCGCGCGTTGCGGACGCAGACCCCAAAGGCGTTATCGGGTTATAGAACGATGAGCTGGGGTACGCGCGCCCGCTTTGGTCGTGAAGAGCTTTACCCGGGGACACTGCCTGGGTAGAGGTAGTATGCGAAGTCAGCGCCGCCAGCGCATCCAGCGGGCGTTGTTCGCAGAGGGAGACAACATGTGAAGACCACATTCGGCGGCAATGCAGCCATAAAAAAAGCCAGCTCAGGCTGGCTTGGAACGAGTGGGGAAATCAACCGCCGACACGTATGTCATCAATCAGGTGGATAGCCGCGCCATTGATCTCGTCGCCAGAAACGCTGATGGTTTCCGGGAAGTAAGGGTAGATGGTGAGTTCGTCGCCGCTATAGGAACTGGCGCCCATTGACAGCGGACCCGAACTGTCCAGATTGATGTTTAACCCCAGCATCTGGCGGCTCACCGGTTTGGCGTCGGCAATCAGGCGCTCCAGTTCCTGAAAGGACTCTTCCGTGATCCCTGACTCCTGGACACCGATATCCAGCCGGAAGGTGCCGGGGGCGTCGCCGGTTTGCCACCATTCCTTGATGCGAATCAGATATCCCAGCGGTTCAACGACCCGGCGCAGCGCGCCGATCGTGCCCTTGTGGCGGTGGATAAAAAACGCATCTTTGATGACTTTGCGTTTGACGGCTTCCGACCAGCTTTCATCCCAACGATCGACCGATAGCGTCCAGGCCAGATAGGGCAGCAGTTCGACCGGACAGGTATCCGGATTCCAGATCTGACGCAGCGGAATCGGCACCTGCTCCAGCCCGGCGCCGGTGAGGGCAACGGCATGTTCCAGCGGCGATGAACCGGGTGGCAGTAGGGGGCTTTTATTCATCCGTTCCCCCCAGCGTTAGGGTATAGCCGGTACAGTGCGACGCCTGAGTATCGTCCAGCACGATATCCGCCGCTGGGCTGGTCAATTCCACCCGCTGTACCCCTTCCACATGCAATGCGGCGTAGATGGCGGAGCGGCGGATATCGCGGCCCAGCCGGTGCTGGCTGCTGACGTAACTCTGCAGTTTCTTCTCGGCGGCGGCGCGAATCGGCTCGACTTCCGGGCCGGGATACAGGTAAAGCGTGGCATTGATATCGTAAGGAACGATCACCGCCGATTTGACGGTAACCCGGTCAGCCACCGGCCGGACGTCTTCGGCGTTCAGCGCCGCATTGACGGTGGCGAGCAGCGTATCGCTGGCGGTGCCGTCGTTTTCCCGCGACAGAACCGACACCAGCACCTGAGCGGGGCCGGGGCTGATGACCGAAATATCCGCCACCTGGCCGCTGGCGCTGCGCCCGTGGAACTGGTAGGCGCCGATGGAACCTGCCACGCTCAGGCCCTCATAAGCCTGCTGAATGCGCAGACGAAAATCGGTATCGGACTCCATCACGGCGGCGGTCGGGGGAACGGTGGAGGTGTCGGCCGGGGTGATTAGCAGTCGGGAGACGTTGACGTTGGCGCCCAACTGGTCCAGATCGTTGCCCTGAGCAAACGCCAGCATCCCGGCCTGAGCGGCCTCATTGATGCGCTGGCGCAGCAGTAGCTCGCGGTAGGCGTTTTCCTGCAGCAGTTTCACCATCGGCTCCGATTCCAGCGTCAGGGCGCGCGCGATGGCTTCACGCTCGTCGGCGCTGTAGAGCGACAGCAGGGTTTCTTTGCGTGTGGCGTACAGGGTTTCATAATCCAGCGTTTCGACCACGCTGGGGGCGGGTAACTGACTTAAATCGATAAGAGGCATGATCTCAGCTCACGGGAATGGTTAACGAAAGGGATGTGCCGTTGCCGGCCAGGGTGCCGGAAATATCCACAATCAACTGGCCGTCGTAGTGGCTTTCCATTGAGATGGAGGTCAGCGTCAGCCGCGGCTCCCACTTCAGCAACGCGACATAGCAGGCCGCCTGCACCTGTAGTTTCAGCGCGGGCGTTTGCGGTTGGTCGATCAGGGTGGAAAGCAGCGAACCGTAATCGCGCCGCATGACCCGGCTGCCTTGCGGAGTGGTCAGAATATCGCGCACGCTCTGGCGCAGATGTTCCAGATCGCTGAGGCTGCCGCCGGTGCTGCGATTCATGCCGGTGTATGACGTGCTGGTCATAAAGGTCCTCCTGTTGTGCCGCCGCCATTCTGTACGCCGCTGTGCTGATGGGTATGCACCACCACGCCATTGGAGGAGAAACTTCCCCCCGAGTGGGTGACGCTGCCGGTGATGCTGCCGCCTTGCTGAACGTCGATGGTCTGGGTGATTAATTTGTGCGTACAGACGACTTCCGGGGTGTCCAGCGTGATGCGCTGGCTGGCGTTGACGGTGACGTTTTTCGTGGTGACGGTCACCGATTCCGATGCGACGACCGTCGCGCTCTTGATGCCGGTGACGGTCAGCGCGCCGTTGGCCGGTTCGTATTCCATCACCGCGCCATCAGGGAAACGGATGTGGCAGGCATCCGCAGAGGCCGATGGGGCCGGATGGTGTTCGCTGTAAATACCCGGTAAAACAAATGCCGTATTGAGTTCGCCTCCTATTGCAAGCAATAACACCTGTTCACCCACCGACGGCGCCCACCATTCGCGGGAACTCCCCGCACGACGGGACAGCCAGTGGAGCCATCCGGTGACCATGCCACCGGTCTGCACGCGGCAGCGTGCCTGTTGGGTATCGACTTCGGTAATGACGCCGATACGAATCAGGTTACGCAGCGCGCGCTGGATTTCGGAGAGATATTCGTATGTATTCATGGTGGGAAGCATGCGTCTTCCCGCGGAATGAGACAATTTGCCGTGGTTGTGTGGCGGATGACCCCACCGATCTTTGCGCCACGACTTTTACGTTACGACTTTTGCCTCACGGTAAACCACCGTGGCGCGGCCAGACAGGCGTAAGGGATTCAGTGTCGCGCCGGGTCCGGTTTATTGACGAACATGTGCGTCAGATAAGGCGAGTCCTGTCGGAAGAACGGGGTGAATGGCACGCAGGTGTGGGTACTGCGACGGTTGTCGATAATGAGCAGATCGCCCCGCTTCAGATTGAGCCATTGCATGCTGTTTTTCAGCAGCGGGTCGAGCTTCAGCAGCGCATGTCTGGCGGGCGAAGTCAGGGGATACGCCAGGTCAGGCGTACAGGTCAGAAATGGATCGTGGTCGGCGCTGAGGAGACTGAACGGCGTTTTTTCCTGGCTGACGGCGCCGGGGCGCAGCGCATACTGCGGCAGGCATAATTCGGTGCGGGTGTGCTGATCCACATGCCGAATGACATGGCGAAGACTGGCGATGCCGACCAGTATTTTGAAGACGGACGTTTCACACAGGCAATACAGCAGCAGAAAGTCGGGCTGGGTAAACACCGGCGTTGGCGAGCCCGCGGCGGACTTCAGCAATCCGTAGGAAGAAAAAATGCTGGCGAGCTGCGGTGACGCACCGGGAACGGCAGTTTGGCTGCAATACGGGTCGCCTAAATGACAGCCGAACAGATTGAGCAACTTTCTGGATTTTTCACGATTGCCGTTGCAATAGGGGGGCGTGTTTTCAGGAAGGGAAGGACGGATATCTTCCATGATTTTCGGGTAATAAAGAAATCCTTCATTGTTACCGAAATGTTTAAAGTGGAATAATTCCTTTCGTATATTACGTGGCAAACTTCGGCTTTTATCCAATTGTGTTTCCCTTCAGTTATTCAATCCAAAAGAGAGTAGGCGAGGTAATAACATCAGCCGGTTTTCGCTGACGAAACATGGAAGGTAATAGGGTATTACTGATTAATCCCGGGCGATAACAGTAGAAAACGATTTCTGAAATAATTTGCGATGAAGAAAATGAGGGGAAGCGTGTCAGATAGATTGTGGTGATAATCTTTTATTATGAAAATTACGAGCTGGAAATAAATATACCCGTCATACTTCACGTTGCAGGTGCGTTGGCTTTATTACTCGGCCCATCCCTGGGCCTCGCCCCTGCGGGGCCGCGGTAAACCGCGTTCAACGCTGCTCCCGGCAGCGTTGTCGCTCATCCCAGTCACTTACTTACTTATGTAAGCTCCTGGGGATTCACTCGGTTGCCGCGTTACAAGGCTCTTATGAGCCTTGCCCTAAAGGGCCAACGCGTAGCGTTGTTCAACACGCCAGCGTGTTGTCCTGCAACTCGAATTATTTAGGGTATAGGACAAGTATTTTAAATCATAAAATAATCATGATTTATCGTTTCCTGTGAAGAAAACAGGCCGTATTCGCAACGGCCCTCACGGAAGAAATGATATCTGAAGGGATCAGTTCCCTTTCCACTGGCTGACCAGCTCGCCGGCGATATACAGCGCAGTGGGTCGACTCACCGGCTCAGGCGGTGTTGGTTCCGGTTCATAATGCACCTGCAGGCTTTGATTCTGTTCATTGACACGGTTGCGCTCCGTCAGATTGAGCCGAACGGATAGTGTGCTGGTGTTGTCCGCATTGTTGTCGATCGTAAAACTGATGCCTTTATTGCGAATGCCTTCGCGCGTTAACAAATCCGGCTGGTTCTGGCGCACCCAGAGCAGCAGGGTGACAAAAAGGGTGTCGGGATTGTCAGAGAAATTATTCAGCGTCAGCAGCAACTGATAGCGGTATTCAAACGACAGGGACGGCTCCTGCAACGCGGCGATTTCCCCCTCCTGGATCCGAAACTGTAACGCATTACCCAGCGCGGGTAATGCGGTGGTCAGTGCAAGTCTGAGGCTTTGTGGTTTTTGCATGATAAGGTTCCTGGTGTGGCGGCGATCTCCATGTGTTATTTGCCGAAGGCGAGCATGGAGCCGGATAGTCCGGAATTATTCCCAGATATTGACGCTTTCCTGCGAGCCGGAAGCATTCATGTCGGGCAGCGTGACGGCGGTGCCGTGCGGCAGAATCGGACCAAGATCCGCAAGCCCCGGATTGGATTGCATAACCGTCTCCACCACATCTTGCGTGCGGCCGTAATAGCGGTAGCAGAGCGCATCCAGGGTGTCGTCCTGATGGGCGTAAACTTTCATGTGATACCTTTAAGTTCGGATAAAATAAGGTCGAATAAAACAGGTTATTTCTGGTCCTTTATCCTCCAGAGGATCGGTACTGGTCGCAATGCCGGAAAGGTGTCGGACGGATGGCACAACAACGGGCGGGAAATACGGGAAATAATGTTGGGGGTTTATTGATTGTGTCTGCTCCTTATTGTCACTCTACCTATTTTGACCCCTGCCAATCTTTGCTGGCAGGGGGTATTGCGCATTAAAGGTACTGGGAAAGCCGGGGTAATGTCGCTAACAAATTTTCTTACATGGGATTACCCTAATTCCGTACTACGGTGTTAAAGAAAAAACGTCACCAACGAACAGGTTCGCACTGAGTCGAAATTAAAATTAATGCCAAAATGTATATACCGGCTTTGGCCGGTCAGACCGTTTTATGGAATGGTCTGGATACGAAAAAATTTTTGCTGCGTATTAGTCTGGCGTGTTAGCCACAGAGAAAATCCATTAATTTGCACGTGCCTCTGGCGATCGGCCAGGGAATTTCACGTCGGTCATTATTATCCATCGAAATCCCTTACAACATTTGTTGTTCGAACCATGCTTTAAGCTGCTGTCCATCACTGCTGTTCTTCAGAAACTGTTGATAATCACTCTCCGGGAGCTCGCCGTGAGATAAGTCGGCGATCAACGACATGGCGATTTTCATTTCTTCAGGATCGCATTGTGATATCAATGACATATCGGCAATTAATCGAATCCTTGACAAGGTCAGCTCTCTGTTTTCAGTCTGTTCCACGGTACCTCTTCCATTGTGAGACTGTATTTATATACAGTACTTTATTCAGTAGTATTCGTCAACTCATAAGTGCAGGCGCTGTGCGCTCATGATGCACTTTTCATCAACGGCGGATATCGCGTTATTCCTAAATTCATCAATCAGTTGGCCGTCAATTTTCACGCTGGCGCCGCGTACCAGCGCCTCCCGCTCCCAGCGTGAGATTTCGATACCCTGCTGGCTAAGACGGGGGCGCAACGACGCCAGCCGATCGCGCTGAAAATAGGTTAGCCGCGCTGAAGGAACGCGGGGAATATCGCGAAATGGGTAAGGGAGCGCGCCGGGTGAAAACGCGCCCCCACAGTTATTGACAGAACTCCAAGGCAGAGCCGGCCGGCGGCGATCGGCGATATCGACAGCGGCGTGGTTTTTGGCCACGATTTGCCATTCATCCGGGCGGGTGGTGAATACACGTTCACGGCCGCGCTGGGCGGAAAAAATACCGACGGTACGCACGATAGTTTCATCGTAGGCGTTCAGCCGTTCGCTGGCGGCTCTGGCGACACGAACCGACTGATGTTGCCGGGCGACATTCGCGCCGCCCTGCGCCTCGATATAGGCGGCGAAGTCGCCGCGATCCGCCGCGTTCCTCACCGTTTCTGCCTGTTCGCCCAGCGCATCCTGTAATGACCGGCTGCGAATGCGTCGGCATTCGCGGTAGGCGCCAATCGTGGGCAGCCCGATGAAATGGAATTGAGGAATGCGCCAGAGCGAGGCCCAGGCCGAGGCCGAGGCGGCCATGTCTTTCAGCGGCTTGCCGGTTTCGTGGTCGGATTCGCCGTCCAGCGCATAGCCATCGATATTTTTGGCGATGTACTTGGCGACGTACGCCGCCGCGCCGCCCTTGTTGATATGCTTGCAGTCAAACCGGCGGCGGTGCGCCACGGCGCGGTCGCTTTCATTTGACTGGGCGTAACGGCGCAGGATATCGACGATCGCCTGACGCTGCGCGCGCTCGCAATACAGCATCATGTGCCAGTGCGGCGTGCCGTCGTGATGGGGTTCAACGACCCGCAATCCGTAGATTTGCAGTTTACGGTCTTTGAGCGCAGTGCGGATTTTTCCCCATAGCCGGACCAGATAATGCTGGGTCATTTTGGGCGAAGGACAGTCCGGCATCCACCCTGTGTTGACCAATACCCGGTCGTGACCGCGAGTACGGGTGGGATGGTAGTGGCCGGGAGCGGTGAGCGTCACCAGCATGCCGATGTGATGGTGTGCGGTAGCGTAACGCTCAATACCCGCCAGCATGGTCATCAGTTCCATACGGCGAATATCCGGATTGGCGATACTGCCCATGACTTTATCGATCAAATCGACCCGCTCGCCGTTGCGGGTATTTTCCAGCTCGCGACTTTTCAGAAAATCCAGCGTTGCCAGACGGCGGTAGCGGATATCCTGCAGCGCCTGACGGCTGAGAAAGGGGGATGCGGCCCGGCTCACCTCGCCGCTGGCAATCCACAATGCTTCACGCCAGCGGGTTCGCTGAATTTTCAACTGACGTTCCCACCAGCGGGGGGTGACCAGCCGCATAATGCCGGCGCATGCCTGTTCCAGCGTGAGCGTCCCGTTTTGATGACGCTGCCAGTGGGCGGGCGCCACGTTTAGGGCTTGCGCCAGCGTCGCTAACTGACCATAGATGCGCGCTTGTGTTTCATCGCTGAATAAATTCGCCTGACTATCGCCGGGGCATTCCTGCAGGTAGCGTTCGCAGTGAGCATGGTAGGCATCGTTCATGTGGGCGGCGATACGGCTGGCAAACGCCCGCAGAACCTTGTCCGGCATATCCGGCAACTGATGATACTGCTCCGCTTCGCTGATGAAGCGTGAAGAGCAGGCGGTATTCATCCGATAGCGGGCGTTGACGGCGTCGATTCGGGGCCAGAGCCGACGCTGAACCACCGATAACAGGTAGTTGAACGCGGCGCCCAGTCCCTGATGCTGCTTCAAATAATCGAAACGGCGGCGGAAATGGCCGGCCAGAAAACGCGGCAGCAACGCCAGCCGATACAGTACCGCCTGTCCCTGCTGCAGGGTATCCGCGGACAATGCGCTGGATTCGGGCAGAATGGCGGAACGGGGCGCATTCCACGGGTATGCCCAGCGGTTGCCCCGGTTGTCGGCGTTTTTTTTAGCTTCGTCAGACGTCATAACCAGCCAGCGTTTACCTGCTCGATGAGTGTTTGCCGGGTTGTCGGCGGGAATAAATAGCCGCAGATCGACCCTGGCTTGTCTGTCAGTGACCGCACGTTTAGGACGGTGAGCGGTAGTGACGTTGCTTCTGTTCGCGAATTTCCTGACACGCTACGCAGCACGTCACGCCGGGGATCGCCTGACGACGGGCCTCGGGAATCGGCGCATCGCAGTCCTCGCAAACGTGGGCGGTGTGAGCGGCTGGGGCTTTGCGGGCATGGGCGATTTGCGCATCCAGCAGCATGGCCTGCTGCTCCTGGGAAATGTCCATACTGTCTGCCATTAGTGCGCCTCCCAAATCTGGTGACGGATGTTTTCGGCTTCCTGTTGCAGCAAGGCCACCAGTTCCTGAGCGGATAGCTGCTCCTGCCGGGCGTGTTGCGCCAGCTGGTCCAGATGTTCGCTATAGCGATGAGCAAGGTCTGTACGCCAGACGTCATTCGGGATTTGCCGCCTTGCGACAGACTGAGTCTTGTGATTGGTTGGTGTGTTTTTCATACAATTTCCTGATGTTAAGCAGCAACAATGCGGACCTGCCTGAGCGGCGGCCTATGTGCTGGCGGTTGAGTTAACGAGGGTCGTTTTTTCTGGCGAGATCTGTCGTCAGCGAAACTGTCGTCAACGAGAATGGTGTTCGGGTCTGAAATAGTGTTCGGGTCTGATGCTGGTCAGAATGTCGGGTGCTCCGGTAAACATACTGTGCAGCTCGCCGAGGGCGCGGCTAAGCGCTGTCGACCACTGGCAATCCGACTCGTCAATGCGTCGCAAGGGTTGATCGAATTCCCGGGTCGTGAGTCCGGCATGGAAAAACAGCGTGCGGCGCTCGCTGAGGGTGAGGACCCGAACCGCGTGCAGCAACTGATCGTGCTCCTGTTTTTCCGGCAAGCCGAATGCGCTACGCAGTTCATTCAGCGCGCTGACAATTCTTTCGCGCGCCATTTCATCCATCTCTTCCAGTTGATAGACGCACCAGCGGTGATGCAGTGCGGCATGAAAACACAGCGTACGGCGATAGCGTTCGGAGAGACGCCGGTAAAAAACGCACGTCTGCGCCCAGCGCGAATCCGCGAAGTGTTTTCCGATCAGCGCCCGCAAATTGGGCGGCAGGGTCTGCAGATGGTCGGCGGTAAAGGCATAATGGGGCTTCATGATTACGCTCGGTTGCCATCGCTGCCGCCTGTTTTCGGCAGCAGGCGCAGAATATAACCGAAATTCGAATTTCCGAATTCGATGTTAAAATCATTGCCGCCATTCACAACGGTTGAACCGCCATACCGTACTGATAGCGCACAGGCAGCAATGAGGCTGGAAAATAGGGCTGCCGTCATGGCGGTGATGAATGCTGTTTTTGCATTTGCAAAATCATGCTGAAGCGCGGTGCGGGTAAACCGGAACCGCTGCTTCCTTGTATGGCGCGTTGCGCGCCACGCCACGGATATCGGCGCTGCGGCGTAGGCTGCGTTACGCAAGCCGGTGAAAGAAAACAGCGCCCGAACAGGGATAGCATGGGGCTGTCGGCTGACGTCCGAAAAGCCGGTTTCTGTCACCGCGGATGGACTCGCTGTGGTAGGATTTTCCTCAGAAATGTGCGTTAGAATTGAAATCTCGTCCGACATAAAGCAATATCTCCCCCAGGCCAGGGTGTTCTATGGTGTTACATGTGCTGTGTAGACACTATAAAACACGTAACGTGTATATGTAAATACTCGTGAGGTGTTTTTGAATACAAATAGTAATGCCGTGTCTGCGGCCTTCGTGCTTGAACGCATCATGTCAAGTTACGGAGTAAAGACTCAGAAGGAACTGAGCGAGGTCACTGAGATACCTACCAATACAATCAGTAACTGGGTTCAGCGAGGGAATGTGCCGGGTAATATTATTTTGAAGTGTGCGCTTGATACCGGAGCCGATGCCGGATGGCTGGTCACCGGAGAGTTCGCAAATGCGAATGTTTTTACGCATAAATCGCCGCTGAAAGGCAAAGCGCTTTATGAGCAGATCCTGTCATCGGGCGGCAAGGCGGTACTGCGTCGAATGCTTGATGCCTATGGCTTCAGTACGCAAAAAGAGTTGGGCGACTTGCTGGGCATCGCGCCCGGTACGATCAGTACCTGGATTCGCCGTGATTTCTTTCCTGGGGATGTGGTGGTCACCTGCGCGCTGGATACCGGCGTGTCGCTGGCGTGGCTGGCAACCGGTAAAGGCTCGCCGCAGCAGGATGACGCGCCCGTCAGCCGTCAGGATGACAGCGGTATCTGCCTGATCCCGCGCAATCTGCTGAAAACCGGAAAACTGCAGGACGCGGGGGAGTGGAAGGCGGATCCGCAGTTTATTCCGGCAGGGTTGCATGCGCCTTTGCTGGTGGAGGGGAGTTCATCTTCCTGGCTGGTGGATACTGGAATTACCAGTATCAGCAATGGTCGCTGGTTGCTGGATATCGACGGCAAGAGCGATATCTACGATGTGGCGCTGTTGCCGGGGCGTAAAATGCAGGTTGAAGGCGGCGGCTCACAATTCCAGTGCGGGGTGGATGAAGTTACCCCGCGCGGTGTGGTGGTGCTGACGCTAACCCCCAGCTTCTGAGATCCGAATACCCGGTGCGCGCAGGCTGCGCCGGGTATTTCCATCTGCAGAGAAACCGTCGCCGTTGCGAAAGGTCGACCGCGTCAAGAGTTGCGCGCCCCATCGCGCCATCACAGGTTGAGTACGTCATAAAGGTTTAGTTCGTCTAAAGGACGGATTTGTCATAAAGAGAAGGCCACGCCTGAGTATCATCCCGAGGTATATGCTGTTTTCCCGCTGTTGTTAACGAGCTATTTATTTTCACTGAAATATCCAGTCATGATAGATCTGCGGGGGTTCTTATACCCTTGTATTATATGTCTTTCTATTATGGGAAGGATGATATATAGATTATGAGGGATTAAACGGTTAACGGAAATTCTGATAATCAACGTAAATCGTTTTTCTTTCACCATTCTTAACGGCGCCCGGTTAATTCACAATAGCATGATTTATTGGCTATTTTAATCATGCGAGACGGTATGAAACATTCCGGTGTCCATTATTTTTTACTGAATTTGGCTTTATACCAAAAATAATTCGAGTTGCAGGACAACACGCTGGCGTGTTGAACAACGCAACGCGTTGGCCCTTTAGGGCAAGGCTCAGAATGAGCCTTGTAACGCGGCGACGCAGCGAATCCCCACGAGCTTACTCAAGTAAGTGACTGGGGTGATCGACAACGCTGCCGGGAGCAGCGTTGAACGCGGTTTACCGCGGCCCCAAAGGGGCGAGGCCCAGGGATGGGCCGAGTAATAAAGCCAACGCACCTGCAACGTGAAGTATGACGGGTATATACGTATCAATCGATTTTTGACGGCAGGATGGCAGTAAAAAATGGACGTTGATTATCTTCGTAATTATTAAATGACGATATTTAATTTTTCATGGCATGTCATTGATATACATGGAATGACAATCACATCATGAGAGCCATAAATGGTGATTCTATGACTATTTTGGGTGGAAAATACGAAAACCTTAAGCTGGGAACCAAACTGTCATTAGGCTTTGGTTCGGTTTTGTTATTGTCGCTGGTGGTGTTGATCGCCGGCGTTATTGGATTTCGCAGTGTGGCGGATAATAACGATAAGGCGCTGGCGACTAATCAACTTAACGCCACATTGGCGCAGGCCCGCATTCTGCGCACACAATTTCAATTCACGCATGATTACAGCTTTATCGATAAAAATGGCGAGCTGATTAATAAAATGGACGATATTCTCCGGCAGGCGAGGGCGCTGAGTTGGGATAAGGATACGATTGACGATGTAAACCGAATTGAGCAGGACCTGAAAGCGTATCGGGTCGTGCGGGACGCGTTCATCGCCGCCAGCAAAAAGCGGGATACGGCCGGTCTGGCTATCGGTCAGGATGAAAGCGGCAGTGTGCTGGAAGCATTCCATAATAAATGGCAGCAGGTTGCGAGCGTGCCGTCAGACATTCAGGTGCTGTTGTACCAATTGGGCGAGTACATGGCGGACATTCGCGACCTGGCGCATGACCTGCTGCTGACGCCCTCGGATAATACGCTGGGCGCGACCATGAAAAGCATTGATGTCGCCGAAACCGCCATCAGGGAAAAAGCCGGGCGGTTGTCTGCGGAACAACAGGCATGGCTGAACACCGCCTGGGAGTATTTCGCGGGCTACCGCCGTTCTGCGCCGGCTTATCTGGCCGCCTTTCAGGATGAAACCCGCGCCAGTCAGGCGATGAGTGAAGCGGCGGAAAAACTGAATGCGGATGTCGGCGGCCTGTTCAATCAACAACTGGCGAATTCCAACCAAACTACTCAGTCGTCGGAATTCAATATGGTGGTGACCGGCCTGCTGGTGATCCTGCTGGGTATCGTCATGGCGTGGCGTATCTCGGTACAGCTGATTACCCCGCTTAAACTGAGCCTGTCGGTCGCGGAACGGATTGCCAGCGGCGACCTGTCGTCCGTCGTCAGCACAACGCGTCGCGACGAGCTGGGGCAGTT
This sequence comes from Dickeya fangzhongdai, assembly GCF_002812485.1. NCBI lineage: Bacteria > Pseudomonadati > Pseudomonadota > Gammaproteobacteria > Enterobacterales > Pectobacteriaceae > Dickeya > Dickeya fangzhongdai. Next base: position 2,837,926 of record NZ_CP025003.1, on the reverse strand, counting down.
GCTCACCGCGATGGGCAACATGAATGACAAGCTGCGCACCATGATCCGGGATATCCGCGAAGGGGTGGGGCATGTCGAATCCGCATCGGCGGAAATCGCGGCGGGCAATACCGATCTCTCGTCCCGCACCGAACAGCAATCGGCGGCGGTGGTGGAAACGGCCGCCAGCATGGAGCAGTTGACCTCGACGGTGAAACAGAACTCTGAAAACGCCCACCATGCGTCGCAACTGGCGTCTGAAGCGTCGCGGAACGCGGTCAAGGGCGGTGAAATCGTCAATAACGTGGTGAAGACCATGGACGACATTTCCAGCAGCTCCAAACGTATTTCTGATATTACGACGGTGATCAACAGCATCGCCTTTCAGACCAATATCCTGGCGCTGAATGCGGCGGTTGAGGCGGCGAGAGCCGGCGAGCAAGGACGAGGGTTCGCGGTAGTCGCCAGCGAGGTGCGCAATCTGGCGCAGCGCAGCGCCCAGGCTGCAAAGGAAATCGAGGGGTTGATTCATGAATCGGTATCGCGGGTCAATACCGGTTCAGCGCTGGTTGGGGAAGCGGGAAAAACCATGCAGGATATTGTCAGCTCGGTAGCTCATGTATTTGACATCATGGGGGAAATCGCGTCGGCTTCGGATGAGCAAAGCCGGGGAATATCCCAGATCGCGCAGGCGGTATCGGAACTTGACACCACGACCCAGCAAAACGCGGCGCTGGTGGAGGAATCGTCATCGGCGGCCAATTCGCTTGAGGAACAGTCGCGGATGCTGGCGCAGGCGGTATCGGCGTTTCATTTGGGCGACGATGGGCATCCTCACCATGTCAGTTCACCAGCAAGTCATCAGACATTACTGCTGAATAAACCGGGCCAGAACGGCCGAAAACCGGCGCAGAAGAAAGATACTCACCGCAAGGCTACTGAATCGGCGAAACATCATCCCGCCGAAGATGAGTGGGTGAAATTCTGACCGTTATGAAATTCCAATAATAACAGGCAATAACCATCACACCTGTTTGGGCAACGCCGTCACAGCTGCGGCGTTGCTTTTTTTTTGCGGTGCCATCAGCATCAGCGGTCACGATACTCGTGAGCCGGTTTCCAGTACCCGCTGCGAAAATCATCAACCGGAAAACAGCCGCCGTTACGGATTTGCTGTTCCTCCATGGCACCCAGACATTGTGGTTCATTGATATAGGTTCCCGCGACCAGACTCTCGCAGTTACCTCCCAGGTAACAGACAAAGATCACCAGTGCGAACATAGATTCCTCAACAGGTTGCCACGCCCTGCTTGTGAGTGTAGATGAAAAAAACGCACTGGGGACGCCGCGTACGGCGGCCCGGTCAAAGATTATCCGATGGCGGAGACAAGGTTGGCGCCATCGCGAACCAGATCACGAGGCAGGTTGTTTTTCAGGCGTTGGCTGACACGTTTGGTCAATCCCAGCGTGGTCTGCTGCCAGGTCAACAACACCTCGTCGTGGCTGACGGGCGAGGGCGGATAAATGTCTTTGCCGCGGAACCAGTCGACGACCTGCTCCGCGCTGAGCGCGTAGGTGTTTGGGCTGTCGGGGTTGCCCAGCGCCACAACGGCTTCATGCTGCCAGCGATACCCTTTGGCAAAGCGCTCCGCCAGCTTGACGCCCATGCGGGAGAAACGCATTTTGCCCAACATCGGCTGCAATGCCGCCGGAAATAACCAGATCTCATCGTCCCGTTGCCACAGCTGTAATTGCTGTTCTGACCACCGCAGGCCCAACCGTTGCGCGCTTTGGCGAATCAACTGCGCATCCTTGGGGTTGATGGGGGTAAACGGCAGCTTGCCGAGTTTGTAATCCGGCGCCGCCAGCGGCGTTACGCTGGCGGTTTTACGCAAGCGCGCCACAAAAAAGCCTTCGCTGTCGTAAATCTGCGGGAAGACGTGCAAAAAGCCGTCTTCGGTGATAGCACGGTGCGCTTGCGGGAACAACGCCTCCAGCGATTCGATCTCGCAGGCGTCGGGGAACTGCTGCATCAGCCAGCGGCAAACATGCTGGTTTTCTTGATGGTTCAGGGTACAGGTGGAATAAATCAGCACGCCGCCCGGCTTCAGGGCATGGAAGGCGCTTAGGATCAGTTCGCGCTGGGTCGCGGCGATATCGGCGATGCTCTCCAGCGACCAGTGACTCATGGCGGCGGGATCTTTTCTGACTACGCCTTCCCCGGAGCAGGGCGCGTCCAGCAGGATGGCGTCAAACGTCTCCGGTAAGGCGTTGCCGAATACCCGGCCGTCAAAATGCGTCAGGGCGGTATTGCTGACGCCGCAGCGGTGCAGGTTGGCGTGCAATACCTTGACCCGGCTGGCGGAATATTCGTTGGCGACAATCAATCCCTGATTGTTGAGCCGGGCGGCGATCTGGGTGGTTTTGGAGCCGGGGGCGGCCGCCATGTCCAGCACCCGCTCCGGGGCGTCATCCCCCATGAACAGCGCGCTGACCGGCAACATCGAACTGGCTTCCTGAATGTAGAACAGGCCGGCCAGGTGCTCCAGCGCGTTGCCCAGCCGCATGGCTTCCTCATCGGCGTTCAGCAGCCAGAATCCTTCATCGCACCAGGGCACCGCCTCCAACTCCCAGCCGTAGGGCGCGACCAGCGCGAGAAAATCGGGCACGCTGATTTTCAGGGTGTTAACGCGGAGGCTGCGTCGCAGCGGTCGCTGGCAGGCGTCGATGAACGTGTCCATGCTCAGGTGCGCAGGCATGATCGCCTGCATGGCGGTCAGAAAGTCGGGAGTGAGAGACGCGGGAATAGGTTTGGCCACAGAAATGGTTCCGTTACAGCTACAATCAGGACGCGAATCTTACCATATCTCTTCCGCTGGAAGGGATGACGACTCACCGCTATAAGCCGGTGAGTCGCAGACATGACGCCTATCGTTCCGGCAGCGCGGTTCCCCAGTCGCGCCAGCCGCCGGGCTCTTCGCCGTGCAGCAGGAAGTGTTTGCCCGCCTGTGCCGCAGGCGCCAGCGGGGTGGCCGGCGGGGTGGCGAAGGCGATGCCGCCGCGAATAAATTGCTGGAAGGTGCCGCTTTTGATCACGCCGCCGGTCAGGCCAAACTGCAGGTTGTAGCCGGAGGCCAGCCAGAACACCGAATTGTCGCGCACCAGATGTGCATGGCGTTTGCTAATGCGCAGCGCCACCGATACCCGGTCGGACAGCGAACCAAGCGACAGGCCGGTCACCGTGCCGACCTCAATCCCGCGGAACAACACCGGAGTACCGATTTGCAGCGACCCGGCTTCGGCGGTATCAACACTGATGTTCAGCCCGTCCTGATAGCGGGAGTCGGAAATGGTGGCTTTTTGTAGTTCAAAGCTGCGGGTAAACGCGCCGCTGCCCGGCTCGACGTTGATATAGGGCTGGATCAGGGTTTCCAGGTGGTTGACGCCGGCGGCGGAAATCTCCGGCGTCACCACCGAGAAGCGGGTGCCGGCGCGGGCGAAGTTGCGGACATATTCCGGATAGAGCACCGCCTGCACCAATACTTCATCCCGCTGCTCCGCCAGTTTCAGCGACTCCAACTGGCCGATATCGATGCCGAGATAACGAATCGGCATCCCGGCGGAGAGTTTGCTGGCGTCGTAGGTCCGTAACGTAATGCGGCTGCCAATCGCCCGGGCGGCGGTTTCGTTACTGTATAACGGGCGTTTGCCGCCCTGTACGTCGGCGGCGCCGTCCACGTTGTCGAAGCTAATGGCGCCTTTCAGCGCCCGGCTGAGCGGAGACGCCTGCACGGTCAGTCCGGCGCCGCTAAGTTGCACGCGCGCGCCGCCTTCCGCCCAGAAGACACTGTTGTCGGTCAATAGGTTGCGGTATTCCGGCCGGACATAAACATCGATTTCGAAGGTGTCGGCTTTCGGGCGAATGCGGGTGATTTCACCCACCTGAAACTTGCGGTACAGCACGACCGAACCTTCCTGAATATCCGGCAGGCTGTCGGTCAGTAGCGTCAACGTGGTGGGCGGGGTAGCGCCCTGAATCCCGGCGCCGGCTTTTTCCCGATCGCTGTAGAGCGGATAACGCGGCTGGGCGTCGCCGGTGCGTCCCGGCAGCACCGTCACGCCGCCGCTCAACCATTCCTGGGCGCTGGCGCCCAGCACCTGAACGCCATCCAGCCCCATTTTGACGTTGACCCGGCTACTGGCGATGAACTGGCTGTCTTTGTGCAACAAATGACGGTACTGATGGTCGATAACGGCGGTAAAGCTGACGCCGTTATCGGTTAAGGCGCGCTGAACAATCCGGCCGATTTGTACGCCGTGCAGGATAACCGGCTGACCGCTGTCGATGCCGTAACTCTGGCTGGCGGTCAATTCAATGGTGAGCGCGCCGGGCTGCTGTAGCTGCTGTTGGGTGGCGTCGGGCACGGTGAAGCGCTGCTTCGGCTCGCCATCGCCGGGGATCAACGTCAGGGTCGTGCCGCCCAGCAGGCTGGGCAGATTGAGGTCGTTCAGCGACAGACGCGGCGCGGCCAGTTCGATACGGGTGTTTTCCCGCATTAGCGGCACCACGGACGGGTCGACAATCAGCTCCCCGGTGACGCGCTGATCCGCTTCCAGTGCGATGCGTTGCAGCGTGCCTACTTCCAGCCCCTGATACAACAGCGGTGTATGTCCGGCCCGCAGTTTATCGCCGGAGGGCAGATCCAGCGTGATCAGCACGCCGCGCTGGCTGCGCGCCAGATCCGGGTACAGGGTGTAATTCTGGTCTGCGGCCGCCGCTTCCCCTTGCTCGGGGGAGTCGAACGCGATGGCGCCATTGACCAGCGCGGACAGATTCTGCATTTCGACGGTCGCGCCGCTGAGACTGACGTCGGCTTTCAAACCGGACACGTTCCAGAAACGGCTGTCCTTTTTTACCAGCCCGGTAAAACGGCGGTCGATCAACACATCGATCATCACGCCGTTGTGATCGGGGTTGATGCTGTAATCGTAGACTTTCCCTACCGGCATTTTACGAAAATAGACCAGCGAGCCGGCGTTCAGCGAACCCAGATCGTCGGCGCGCAGATGTATCAGCAATTCGCCGCTGTTAACGCGGTATTTGGGCTGAGTGTCCTGGGCGGTGAAGTGACTGACGGGATCGCCGCCGCCGGGCAGCATGCCGATGTAGTTGCCGCCGACCAGCGCATCCAGACCGGACACGCCGGCCAGCGATGCTTTGGGGGTAACCAGCCAGAACTGGGTGCCGCTGCGCAACGCGTCTTTCATGTCGTTGCGAATGCTGGCGATGACCTGGATGGTGCGCAAATCGTCGCTGAGCTTAATGTTGCGCACGGTGCCGATCTCGACGCCCTGATAGCGTACCGGCGTGCGACCGGGGACGATGCCGTCCGCCGACACGAAATCGATGGTCACCGTCGCGCCGCGTTCCTGCTGGTTGGTGTACAGCAGCCAGCCGGCGATCAGCAGGGCGATAAAAGGAAGCAGCCAGAATGGCGACAGGCGGCGCCGGGTTTTGACGTTGGCTTCAGTTGGTGTCATCGGCGTTTGGTTCTGCATTGTTATCCTACGATTATTAATCGTTATCCCACATCAGTCGGCTATCCAGCCACTCGACAGACAATATTGTCAGAATAACGGCGGCGCCAAAATAGAACGCCGCCGGTCCCATGGTAAAAGCAAGCAATTGGTCGCGGTTAACCAGCGACATGGTCAGGGCGATCACGAACAGATCGAGCATCGACCAGCGCCCGATCCAGGTCATCAGGCGCAGCAGCCGCATGCGCGTCATTAGGCTGTGTTTGACCCGAAAATGAATACTCAGCAGCAAAGTTGAGGTAATGAGCACCTTGCTGAACGGCACCAGAATACTGGCGATAAAAACCACCAGCGCCACGGGGACATTCCCGGCGGCCAGCGACATAATTCCTGAAAAAATCGTGTCTTCCCGGCGAACGCCGTTGACGTAAATCACCGATATCGGCAGCAGATTGGCGGGAAACAGCAGGATCACGGAGGTAATCAGCGCGGCCCAGGATTTCTGCAGGCTATAGGGGCGGCGCAGTGTCAGCGGAATATGACAGCGGCGGCAGCGGCCCCGGTGGTCCGGCGCGCCGGTGAAGCGGCAGGACAGGCAGACCAGCGCCTGCGGCGAGGCCGGAGCGGCGCGCTGCGGATAGAAGCGTTGCCAGAGTTGTTCGGGATTAAGATGAATCAGGGTCAGCAGACTGAGCGCCATTAGCGCCAGAAACGCCAGCAGGCCGTTGCCGGGCAGCACCTCGGAAAACTCGCGCACCTTAATCGAGGCGACCGCCAGACCGACCAGATACACATCCAGCATGACCCACTCTTTCAGGCGCTCAAACAGCAACAGCACCGGGCGCAGGTTCATGCCGACCCGCGGGGCGAAAAACAGATACAGCAGGGCGAATACCAGCGTCACCGGCGCGCCGATGATACAAAGCGCCACCATGCTGGCGGTGACCGGGTGGCCCTGACGGGTCATTTGCCAGATGCCTTCCAGCAGGCTGGCGTTAATCGACACCCCCAGCAGCCGGATATTGATCAACGGCTCGGTATAGGCGAAGGGCATTAGCACCAGCATGGCGAGCGCCATCGCCACCAGTCGAACAATCGGCCAGTCGCGGCCGCTGGCGATATGCGCCGCGCAGCGCGGGCAGTGGCCGTGCTGATGGCGTTTGAGCCGGGGCAGCGTGAACAGCAGGTCGCATTGCGGGCAACGTTGAAGCCGCCGCGGCGCGGCAGGCGGGGAATCAGCCGGCCCGGCGGACGGGGCGGCGTTATAAATTTTCATATTTCCTGCGGGCAGGTTAACAGGACAGGTATTATCATAGTGTAACTGAATGATGGACGACACAAAATCACTGCTACCCTTGTCAGTTGACATTGATGGCGTCACCAGGCGGTAGCCCGTACGGCAACGACAGGATGCCAGGCGGAAAGGTATAACCCGCTGTCCTGTGACGGCGCCGTGCGGTGAAGGTTGGGCTAACAAGAGAAATCCTGTAGCATCCTGATCCGAAACTTTATTAATGTGCTGCGGGCGTCAGCCGTCAGGCGGTCCGTAAAGACAATTTCTGCCTATTGCAAGCTATGAAAAAAGAACAATTCTACGATGAGCTGGTGCGTGATCTGACGGCGCTGATTGCCGGTGAAGATCGCTTCATCACGATATTATCAAACAGCAGCGCGTTACTGTTTGAACGACTGGATGGTGTGAATTGGGCCGGCTTTTACCTGCTGGACGGCGATACGTTGTTTCTGGGGCCGTTTCAGGGGCGCCCGGCCTGCGTGCGTATTCCGGCGGGAAAAGGGGTCTGTGGTCGGGCGGTTGCGGAAAACCGCGTGCAGCGGGTCGGCGATGTGCATGAATTTCCCGGTCATATCGCCTGCGATGCCGCCAGCAATGCCGAAATTGTGTTACCGCTGACGGTCGACGGGCAGTTGATTGGCGTACTGGATATCGACAGCACCATTCATCACCGTTTTGATGCCGTGGACGAAGACGGGCTGAATGCTGTGACGGCCGCGCTATGCCGCCAGTTGTCACAGAGCGACGTGCTGGCTTTCATCAATTCTCTTACGTTGCGACAAGGATAACGTAGCAATTGCCGATGGCGTCATTATAATGACGCCTGTTCATGCCTGCGCTGGTTGGCAAACCCGTTGTAATCAGGAAATTTCATGGAAAATCAACCTAAGTTGAACAGTAGTAAAGAAGTGATCGCCTATCTGGCAGAGCGTTTTCCGCTCTGTTTCACACTTGAAGGCGAAGCGCGTCCGTTAAAGATTGGTATTTTTCAGGATCTGGTCGAACGCGTGTCCGAATCTGAACACGTCAGCAAGACGCAGCTGCGTTCCGCACTCCGTCTTTACACGTCAAGCTGGCGCTATCTGTATGGCGTCAAACTGGGCGCCCAGCGCGTCGATCTTGATGGCAATTCGTGCGGCGAGCTTGAGCAGCAGCATGTAGAACATGCGCGCAAGCAGCTGGAAGAGGCCAAAGCCCGCGTTCAGGCCCAGCGGGCGGAGCAGCAGGCGAAGAAACGCGAGTCCGGCGAAGCCGAACCGTCCCGTCCGCGTCCGGCTGGCGGCAGAAATGCCCCGCGTCGTGAGCGTGATGCCGCCGGCGCCGCGCCGCGCAAGCCGCGTTCTTCCTCTTCCCGTTCCGCACAGACTGCTTCTCCGTCATCCGAAAAATCCCAACCCCGTCAGCCTAAAGCGGCCCGAGCGGTGCAACCGGAACGGCAGGCGGTGACGGATATTTCCAGCCTGCAAATCGGCCAGGAAATCAAAGTCAGGGCTGGCAAAAACGCCATGGATGCCACTGTGCTTGAGATCGCCAAAGATGGAGTCAGGGTACAGCTGGCTTCCGGACTGGCGATGATCGTACGCGCAGAACATTTGCAGTTCTGATACGGAGGCCAACCTGGGCATGAACAAATTTGTCAAAGCAGCGGCTTTAATCTGGCTTTTGCTGTCTGGATGCAGTTTTGCCAGTGAGAATATCACCCGCGCGGATCAAATCCCCCAATTGCAGCCGGAAGCGCAGCATTCCACCGTTAGCGAACGCGTCGCGTCGCGTTTCCTGCGTTCCCACTATCGCCAGTTCATGTTGGATGCGCAGTTTTCCGGCAAGATTTTTGATCGTTACCTCAACATGCTGGATTACAGCCATAACGTGCTGCTGGCTTCCGACGTGGCGCAATTTTCCGGTCAGAAAGGCGAGTTGGGCGACGATCTGAAAAGCGGCAAACTCAGCCTGCCGTACGCCATGTACAATCTGGCCCAGAAGCGCCGTTTCGAACGTTACCAGTACGCGCTGATGCTGCTGGAAAAACCGATCAGCCTGAACGGCAACGATGCTATCGATCTCGATCGCGCCAAGGCGCCCTGGCCGCAAAGCGTGGATGAGCTTAACGCGTTGTGGGACGCCAAGGTCAAATATGACTGGCTGAGCCTGAAGTTGACCGGCAAGGCCGATGCGGAAATCAAGGAAACGCTGACCAAACGTTATCAGTTTGCGATTCGCCGTCTGGTGCAGACCAACAGCGAAGACGTGTTTCAGCTGATCATGAACGCCTTCGCGCGGGAAATCGATCCGCACACCAGTTATCTGTCGCCGCGCAATACCGAGCAGTTCAATACCGAGATGAGCCTGTCGCTGGAAGGCATCGGCGCGGTGCTGCAGATGGATGAAGATTACACCGTGATCAACTCCATGGTGCCGGGCGGCCCGGCGGCGAAAAGCAAACGCATCAGCGTTGGCGATCGCATCGTGGGCGTCGGTCAGGCCGGCAAGCCGATGGTAGATGTGATCGGCTGGCGTCTGGATGACGTGGTGGCGTTGATCAAAGGGCCGAAAGGCAGCAAGGTGCGTCTGGAAGTGCTGCCGGCCGGCAAAGGCACCAAAACGCAAACCATTACCCTGACTCGTGAACGTATCCGGCTGGAAGATCGCGCGGTGAAAATGTCGATCAAGGATGCGGGCAAAGACAAGGTTGGCGTACTGGATATTCCCGGTTTCTACGTCGGGTTGACGGATGATGTGAAAGTGCAGCTGCAGAAGCTTGAGAAAGAGCATGTCAGCAGCATCATCATTGACCTGCGCGGCAACGGCGGCGGCGCGCTGACGGAAGCGGTCAGTCTGTCTGGGCTGTTCATTCCCACCGGGCCGGTAGTGCAAGTACGCGACAACAACGGCAAAGTGCGTGAAGATAGCGACACCGACGACACTATCTATTACAAAGGTCCGTTGGTGGTGCTGGTCGATCGCTTTAGCGCCTCGGCGTCGGAAATTTTCGCGGCGGCGATGCAGGACTACGGCCGTGCGCTGATTGTCGGCGAGCCGACCTTCGGTAAGGGTACGGTGCAACAATACCGTTCGCTCAACCGCATTTACGATCAGATGCTGCGCCCGGAATGGCCGGCGCTGGGTTCGGTGCAATACACCATCCAGAAGTTTTATCGTATCAATGGCGGCAGCACCCAGCGTAAAGGGGTCACGCCTGATATCGTGATGCCGACCGGCAACGAGATGGTGGATACCGGCGAGAAGTTTGAAGACAACGCCTTGCCGTGGGACAGCATCAAACCGGCCAGCTATACGGTGATGGGCGACATGAAACCGCTGTTGCCGGGGCTGCTCGATCAGCATAACGCGCGTATCGCCAAGGATCCGGAGTTCCAGTACATCCAGCAGGATGTGGCCCGGTATCAGGAGCTGAAAGAGAAGCGCAACCACGTGTCGTTGAATCTGGCTCAACGCCAGAAAGAAAACAACGAAGACGAGGCTACGCGTCTGCAGCGCATCAACGATAGACTGAAGCGTCAGGGTAAACCGCCGTTGAAAACGCTGGATGATTTGCCGAAGGATTATCAGGATCCGGACGCTTACCTGAATGAAACCGTCCAGATTGCGGAAGACCTGTCTAAACAGGAACCGAAGCCGCAGTAAAGGCGAGCGGTAGCACTAAAGAAAAGCCCGGTGAGAAAACCGGGCTTTTTTATGGGTGATGATCCGTCCTGAATAGCGTTGACACGTTCCTGACTTAAATCTGGAGAACGTGATGATGACTGAGTTCAAACGTACCCAACGTGATTATCCTCTATCCTTTAAATAGCCGTCGTTGAGCAAGTCGAAAAAGGTGAAATGACCTACAAACAGGCTCAGCAACGATACGGTATTCAGGGGCGCTCCACTGTCCTTGTCTGGCTGCGTAAATATGGCCGGCTTGACTGGAGCCCCGGACTTCCGAATTTGGTGAAGAGGAAATTGCTTGTGGCTCAGACAAATACCCCACTCACCCCCGAGCAAAGAATCAAAGAGCTTGAAGAACAGCTTGAGCTGGCGAACCAGAAGGCTGAGTTTTTTGAGTCGGTTATCAATGTCCTGAAAAATGATTACGGGGTGAGTGTCGTAAAAAAGCGGCCCGGCAAGTCCTTGCTCAAGGTCAGACCTCAAAAATAACCGTTACGCGCGCCTGCCAATTTCTGGGTCACAGCAGACAGGCATGGTATCAGTACAATGCCCGCTGCAATCAACGACATGCACACCATAGTAAGGTTCTGGATGTTATTGCCCGGATCCGGTGCCGCCAGCCGAGGATCGGCACACGTAAACTGCACCATCTATTGAACAGTCACCCGGACAAGACACTGAAGGCACGGTTTATCTGAGTCTGGTCACTGATGCCTGCTCAAGAAAAATCATGGGTTATCATGTGGATGAAAACCTGCACACTGAAAATGTAGTAAAAGCGTTCAAACAGGCACTGCGGCAAAGGCAAACAGAAGGCCCTCTGATACATCACTCAGACAGGGGGATACAATACTGTTCAGCACTTTATCAGTCAGTGCATAAAGAATACGGAATAACCTGTTCGATGACAGATGGTTACGACTGCTACCAGAATGCACTGGCGGAACGAATAAACGGGATCCTGAAGAGTGAATTTTTACTCTCACGCCCGGCCGATCCGGCACAGGCAAGGAAAATGGTGAAAGAGTCTGTAGCAATTTATAACCATGAACGGCCACATCTGGCCCTGAAATACAAAACGCCTGATGAAGTTCATCAGGCGTTTTGCGGGCAAACAACTGTCAACCTATATCAGGACTAGTCACAACCCGCGCGGCTGCTTCATGTTTACAGGTCACCCGTCCTGACGCAGGATCTCGATCAACTCCCGCAGGCCCGGCGGAACCTGACGGTGGCCGGGATAGTAGATGTGGAATGCCGGTTCTACCGGTGACCAATCCGGCAGCACCACCTGCAATTCGCCGCGCCGCAAGTGTTCGCGGACACGATCTTCCAGGCAGTACATGATCCCTCCGCTGGCAACCGCAATGTCGATACCCAATGTCGTTTCGTTCACGCAGAGCTGGCCCGGCACGTCAATGGCTCGGTGTTCGCCATCCTTCTCGAAGTCCCATCGGTAGATGACTCCTTGGCCGGTACGGATCTGGATGCAGTTGTGCACCTTCAGGTCTTCGGGGACGAGCAGCGGTGCGCTGCGATGAAGGTAGCGCGGTGACGCTACTGCGACCCACTTGAGCGGCGGGCCGATCCTGACCGCAACGCAGTCTTCCGGCACCGTACCGCCGAAACGGATGCCGGCATCGAAGCCTGCGGCCACGATATCGACCATATGGTCATCTACCGCGACCTCGACTTCGACGTCGGGATAGCTATGCAGGAACTTCGGCAGGTGCGTGACCAGCAAGAGTCGGGCACCGTCTTGCAGCGCGTTCAGCCGCAGCCTGCCTACTGGCCGGTCGCGATGGCGATTCACGTCCGCCAAAGCCCCGCCAATTTCAAGGAAGCCGATTTCCAGCCGTTTCGCCAAGTTGTCGCCCGCCTCGGTTGGCGACACCGTGCGACTGGTGCGGTTGAGTAGGCGCACGCCCAGCCGGGCTTCCAGGTTGCGCATGGCATGGCTCAGTGCCGAGGTGGTGATACCCAGTTCGACAGCGGCCTGGGTGAAGCTGCGCAAGCGGTGGACGACCAGGAAAGAGTTCAGGTCGGCCAGGTCGGCTCTCGACAAGCGCGCGGTGGGGCGAACACTCATGGCAAAACCTATCGATGAATTCAATTTCACAAATCATTGAATATAACTCAATTGTTTATGGATTTTATAGGTTTATTATACAAAAAATCTCAACAATAAGGCGGTTCTTAGCCCGTGTTTCACTTTGTCCTGTTTGTCCTCTACCTCTATGTGGTGTGCCGCTTCGTGTTCCCGCTCCCCTGGTGCACGAGATGCCGTGTGTTGCTGGCCGCCGTGCTGCTGCTGACGTCCAAGTACCATCTGATCCAGCAATGGGTCTTCGGGACGATGTTTTCCCCGGAGATGCCGCGTGCATTGGTGGTGCTGTTTGGTGGGTTGTTCTGCGTCTTCGTACTGTTATTTTCCCTCACGGCAATATTCGACGTGCTGCTGGGAGTGGCCTGGCTGGTGCGGCGCGGTAGGGCTGTTGATGAGCCGTTCCGCACACGGGCCCGCTATACCGTGGGAATCGCGGCTATTGTTCTCTCAGTTATCGGTGTGCATCAGGCCATGCAAGTGTCGGATGTACGACGCGTCGAGCTGACATTGCACGATCTGCCCCCGACCTTGGATGGCTTTCGCCTGGTGCAGCTTACCGACCTGCACATCAGCCGACTGCTGAACGGCCCGTGGGCACGGCAGGTGGTCGAGCGCACCAACGCCCTGAATCCCGATCTGATTGTCGTCACCGGCGACTTGATCGACGGCACAATATCGGCCCGGCGCGACGATGTAAAACCGCTGGGGGATCTACGCGCCAAACATGGCATCGTTACGATCCTGGGCAACCACGAGTACTATTTCAACGCCGACCAGTGGACAGACGTGTTCGAACAATTGGGTATGCGCGTGCTGGTTAATGAGCATCTGCGCATCTCGGTGGATGGCGTCGGGCTTGTCGTGGTGGGTTTGGCTGACCAGGCTGCCCTTGAACACGGGCAGCCTGGCCCCGATGCTGCGCATGCCTTGCAAGACGTGCCTCATGAAGCTGCAACGGTATTGCTGACCCACCGCCCGGTGGACATCGCGATGCATGCGCAGTCCGGCATCGATCTTCAACTGGCGGGACACACCCACGGCGGAATGATTCGGGGCTTCGATGCCCTGGTGGTCGCGCCGCTCAATGATGGCTTCGCCTCTGGCTACTACTCCGTTGGTGACATGCACCTGTATGTCAGCAATGGCACGGGGCTCTGGAATGGATTCCCGATCCGTCTCGGCGTACCCGCCGAGATCTCGGAAATCACACTCAGGTCGCCTGATCGTTAACACTTCATTTTGGGAGAGAACAACGATGCATCCAGCAATTCGTAGAAACGGCGTCGCAGTCATTACAGGCGGTGCAATGGGCATTGGTTACGCCATCGCCCATAGACTCGCCCAGGAAGGTATGCAGCTTGTGCTGCTGGACAGGAATGCAACGGCCCTGATGGCAGCGACTGACCGCCTGCAGGCGGCTTTCCCGACGCTGATCCAACGTGGCGTGGTCGGGGACGTGACCGACCACGCCACCGTCGAGCAGTTGTATCAGGAAGCGGTCGCGCTCGGCGAGATCGCGCTGTTGGTCAACAACGCCGCGATCATCAAAGGCGCTGGTCCCTGGGAGGACGCCGAGCAATGGCACCGGGTCATGGATATCAACTTCTGGGCTATCTTGGCATTACAGCAGCGTTTCGTGCCCACCCTGATCGAGCAGGCTTCGGCCAGTGCCATCGTCAATCTGGGTTCCAAGGAGGGCATCACCACGCCACCGGGCAATGCGGCCTACAGCGTGTCCAAGGCAGCCGTGCGTGTTCTGACGGAACAACTCGCGCATGAGCTGTGTGAGCGTGTGCAAGATCGCGTGACGGCACACCTGCTGATTCCGGGCTGGACGTTCACCCCGATGAACTTCCCCGACGTGTCGGCGGATGCCCCCCAGCCGACGGGGACCTGGAGCGCCGATCAGGTCGTGGATCGGATGTTCGAGAGCCTGAGTGCCGGTGACTTCTACATATTCTGCCAGGACAACGACGTTACCCGTGAAATGGATCAGCGTCGGATGCAGTGGTCGGCTGATGACATGATCCAGAACCGGCCAGCGTTGTCGCGCTGGCATCCCGACTGGCGCGAGAAGTTCGCCGAGTTCATGAAGGGCGCATGACGGCTCGAACTATGAACCTGGATGTGAACGTCGCGCGCCTGACCACCAACGGTAGATACTCCACCTGCGCCGCCGTCAACAAGGATGTTGTCATTCGAATCCCGAAGGACTACGAGGTGGGCTCAGTGATGTGCGATGCGGCCACTGTGTACTCGCTCAAGCGCACCCGTTATCGCTATGTCATGGGCATCAAGTCTATGTAGATACGTTGTGTTCGGATGATGCGTTGCACTCGCGCAGAGGTAAGTGCAACACATCGTCTGGCACATCCTCAATCAATCAGGAATTTCAAGCTGGAGAAAGACAATGACCAAGCCATTTGCACTCGTCACCGGCGGCTCAGCCGGAATTGGGCTGGAGATCGCACGCCTTCTGGCAAAGGACGGTAACGACCTCATCATCACGGGGCGAGAAAAACGCGTCCTCCAGGCGGCAGAGGAGCTGCGCAAGTTTGGCGTCGAGGTGCTCCCGGTTCAATCCGATTTATCCACCGAAGCCGGCAATGCCGCTGTTCTCGACGCTCTGGCATCTACGGGGCGGCCTTTGGGGATCGCAGTCCTCAATGCCGGTATCGCCATTGGCGGAGCGTTCATCGACATCCCCCTGGATCGGCATCTGCAGCTCATCGCCTTGAACGTCATCTCACCAGTGCGGCTGGCCCATGCGGTGATCCCAGGCATGGTGGCAAACGGTGGCGGCAAACTCCTGTTGGTCAGTTCCCTGTCTGCCACCACGCCCACGCCCTACGAGAGCGTATACGGCCCATCCAAGGCATTCCTGTCATCGTTCGGACATAGCATCCGCGAGGAGCTGTCGGGCACTGGTGTACAGGTGACGATCCTTCATCCGGGCGCGACGGCGACCAACTTCCACGCCCGTGCCGGCATGGGCAATACCGGTTTCGGCGACAACAGTTGGAAGAACGATCCGGCCCTGGTGGCGCGGCAAGGTTATGACGCCCTTATGCGCGGAGAAACCAGTTTGATCGGTGGTGATGAAGCCACCCAAGAAGCGGGTCGCGAGCACAAGTGTCTGTCGGAAGAGGAAAAGGCTCGGCGGCACGCTAAGATGGCGCGCCCGAAACGTTGAGCACGTGAGCACGGTTGAACCTGGAGGTTCATGCTGATGGCCGCATCGCCACTGACGAGACAGCGCTACAATCTTCGTAAAACAGCACATCACTACATGGCGGGATATCGGGGATTCAGGAAGGGTGGCACAAGCAAGACCGCGCTCTCAGGGCGGAACACCGGGTGAGTCAGGGAAACGGTTCCTGCGGCAATCGCAGGAACCGGGCCGGAAATTACCAGCCGACGCCCAGACCCAGCGAGTACAGGGTATCGTTGACGTTGCCCTGAACGCTTTCGGTACGGTTGCGGGATACCTTCATGCTGACGGATGACCAGTCGGTAACCTTGAGGCGCAGACCGGCGCCAGCTTTGAAGTAGAGCGGGGTGGTGCTGTCAAACGAGCGACCCACTTCGCCATCGGTGAACAATTCGGTGCGCTTGCTGAACAGGAAACGATCATAGTTCCACTTCAGGCCGCCGGAGTAGAAATTGTCTTCGCTGTTGTTCTGATAAGTAAAGGTCTGGGAGTTCACCAGCGTGGTGACGGAGAAGGAACCCAGATCGTTATCCCAGAACTGGTAACCCGGACCGGTACCGACGGAGCGGTTGATCTTGATGTTTTCCACCCAGTCGCGTTTGTATTCATAACGGCCCTGCCAGAACCAGTGCTCGTCGATGAATTTATCCAGCGCGTATTCGCCAGCGGCGTTTTTGGTGCTCTCCACATTGTCTTCTTTGGTCATGTGGTAGCTGGCATCCAGATTGTGACGCCAGGTGCCGTGACGCAGGCGGGTGTTCAATGTGACATCGCGGTTGTCGGTTTCGGTGGAGCTTTTCTTGTGGGCCAGGCTGACATCAACGTTGCCTTTCCAGGAGAAATCTTCCACCCAGCGGCGCGGCACCACCATTGAGTTGATGTCAGACAGTGGCAGGGTTTCCTGACCGGCGCTGACCTGCTGGCCATCTACGCTTGCCGGCTGGGCAACGATGGCGCGTGAACTGTCGGATGCCTTGATGGACGGGTAGAGCACGCCTTTTTCGTAGCGTTGTCCCTGAATTACCATCCCGTGGTCGGTCTGGAAGGTTTTGACTTTGTCCCAGGTGACCGACACGGTGTCGGCATAGTCGGTTTTGATGAATAATTTACCGCTGTCCAGCAGCGTAATCTGGCCGCTGATCTTGTCACCGTTGGTTAACCAGACGGTGTCCGCATGGCTGGTGGAAATGCCTGCGGCGCTGAGGGCGATAAACAGACTCAGCGACGAAAGTGCGTGTTTGGAATGTGTCATGATGTCAGATAAAACAGTGGGTGACTAAAAGTGAAAGACGCCGTTCAGACGGTCTGCCGATGCATCGATGTACCGGTTTTTTCCGGCGAGGCAAACATTAACAGGAATCGCGCTGCGCCTCTAGGTATAAGTGTCCCATAATTAGAATGGAAATTGTTATAAACCGTGCGATTAATGATTTACGGCTATAACGGTGATGACGATCACATCACCGATATAGCCGTTATCATCAGGCTGCGCTGCGGGAGGGTTGGAAACGGCGGCCCAGGAAACGTTCGGTCAAGGCCTGTTTCATGCGGATGACCACCTGTTCCTGAAACACCACGCACAGTGCGACAGTGGTCAGCAGGAACACGCCATAACCGGTCATGGACAGTTCGACTCGTCCGGCTGCGTCGATACAGGCCGTCCAGTCGGTGAAGCACTGCAACGGGTCGCCGCGCAACAGCTGTTCCAGCGTGCGGAACAGATTGAACAGCGGTACATGCAGGGCGAAGATCGACAGCGATGCCGCACCGAGGCGGGTGGCCCAGATTTTCAGCGTGTCGCTGTCCGGCTCGCGGAAGTGAGCGCACAGGCACACCAGCGCCACCTGCGCCGGTAACAACAGACCGTTGTGCAACAGGAAATACCAGTAGCGGTCGCCATGGGTAAACAGCCAGGTGGCGACGATAAAACTCAGGCTGATAAAGACGCCCAGCGCTTTACGCTGCATACGGCTCAGCGCCGGCAGCGTGCCGTCGCGGTATTGACGGAAAATGGCGTAGCCCAGCACCCCGGCCAGAAATTCCGGCAGACGCAGCAGGGGGCTGCGTTGCAGCAGACCGGTGTAAGGCGCGCCATATAATTGATGCCAGACAACCCATATCGGCGGCAGCAGGTACAGCACAAACATCGCGATCAGCCACAGGCGCGGGTAACGGCTGCCTAAAAGCCGCGGCGCCAGCAGCGGGAACAGTAGATAAAAGAAGAACAGCGTCGAAACCGACCACAACGGCGCGTTGAACGTCAGAAAATAAGGGTTCCACGCCTGCAGCATCAGTAATTGCAGCAAGCCGTTAAAAGCCAGTTGAGCATTGTCCATGTAATGACGCAATGTCTCCGGCGCGACGCTGGGGTCGTTGCTGTCGTAAATGACGAAGCGGGCGCTGGCGACCTGGCCTTCCGGCGGAATCGCCAGCCAGTGCATCAGGCTGACCACCACGATGGATGACACCAGCCCGATGATATGGATCGGGTAAAGGTTAAAGAACCGTTTGGCCAAAAAGTGTCGGGCCGGTTCCCGCAACTGGCCGTCACGCAGATAAACGTGCGTCAGCAGAAAGCCGGATAACACAAAAAAAGTACTGGTGGCGAAGAACCCCATACTGGTCAGTTCGTTCATAAAGAGGATCTTTTCGCGCTGTGGATAGATATGTACGGTGTGGTAGACCATGACATAACATCCAAGTAGAAACCGGAGCCATTCCAGTCCAATAAATCGTTCTCTGACTTTCATTCTCTTTTTCCTCCGGTTAAGCCTGGCGAAAGCGCAATGAAACGCCGAACAAGGTGAGTCTAGGAAAGGAATATGGGGAAATATCTAGGAAAATGGCGATAAAGTACTAAAAACCATGATCAGGTGTTACTTTATCACCCCCAGTGCAAACAAATGTATAGAAGTGTAGGCGAGGGTATTTTACTGTAATTTCTGACATTAAAAGGTAAGGGCGACATCGCTGGCGTTATTTCGGCTGGCGGCGTCCGGCCGCCAGCGGTTAAAAAATCTTCTCCTGTACCACCCAGACAGCGGCTTCTACCCGGGAGCGCAATTTCATTTTTTTCAGCAGATGTTTGACGTGTACTTTCACCGTGCTTTCGGTGATCGTTAGCTTGCGGGCGATGACCTTGTTGGGCAGGCCCTGGGCGATCAGCTTCAGGATATCCTTTTCCCGCGGGGTCAGTTGCTGGATATCCCGCGTGTCGCTGCTGCGCGTTTCCCGCAGGCTGGCCGCCAGAACCGGCGTCAGGGCATCGCTGAGCACCATTTTGCCGGCGGCGGCCTGATGCAGCGCCACCAGCAGGTCTTCCGGCTCCATGTCTTTGAGCAGATAACCGTCGGCGCCGTTTTTAAATGCGCTGATGACATCTTCTTCGTGGTTGGAAACGGTGAACACCACGATACGCCCGGACAGTGGCGTTTCCCGCAACCGGGCCAGCGTTTCCAGCCCATTCATGCCGGGCATGTTCAGGTCCAGCAGAATCAGATCCGGATCCAGCTGTTCCGCCAGCGTAACGCCCTGCTCGCCGTGGCTGGCTTCGCCGACTACGCGCAGGTCGGGCGCCATGCTAAGCAACTGCTTGACGCCGTTGCGCAGCATCGGATGGTCGTCAATTAGCAGCACGGTGGCGGCGTCGTTAGTCATGGTGTTCTCCTGGTAATACGGGGGGCTGGCGGTAGTCTGCCAGAAAGCTGACGCAGACTTCTGTGCCGCCGGACGCAAGACGTTGAATAGTACAGTCGCCGTGCAGGCTTCGGGCGCGGTCGCGCATGATGATCAAACCGTAATGATTCGCGCGGCCGATGTCATCGCTGATGCCGATGCCGTTATCGCGCACGCGCAGCTCAATATACCGCTGCTGCTGACGCAGGGTGATGCCGACGGCTGTAGCCTGAGCATGTTTGTAAATATTGCTCAATGCCTCACGCACGATCTGCAGCAGATGAATGCCCTGATGAGCGGAAACCGCCTGTAGCGGCAGCTGGTAGTCCAGCGCGATATCGTAGCCGAGGCGCTGGCTGAATTCGTCCGCCGTGGCCCGCAACGCCGCCAGCAGACCGGACTCCGACAGTTTGAGCCGGAAGGTGGTCAGCAACTCGCGTAACTGACGGTAGGCGGTATTGGTTTCATCGCGCATCGCGTCCAGTTGCTGTTGTATCTCCGGCGTCAGCGCGGTGTGCTGCATTTGCAGGCAACTGATCTGAATCTTCAGACAGGAGAGCGACTGGGCGATGGAATCATGTAATTCGCGGGCGATGGTGGCGCGTTCTTCCATCAGCATCAGCTGCTGCTGATGGCTGGACTGCCGCTCC
This sequence comes from Dickeya fangzhongdai, assembly GCF_002812485.1. Classification (NCBI taxonomy): domain Bacteria; kingdom Pseudomonadati; phylum Pseudomonadota; class Gammaproteobacteria; order Enterobacterales; family Pectobacteriaceae; genus Dickeya; species Dickeya fangzhongdai. The sequence goes on along the minus strand of NZ_CP025003.1, from coordinate 2,817,803 downwards.
AGCGCCAGCGTGCTGGTCAGTTGCTCCAGCAGGGTATTGAACAACTGGTGTTGGTCGGGCGTCAGTTGCTGGTGGTCGGGCAGCCGCGCCAGCACCACGCCGTAATGGCCGAGTTTGTCGTGCAGATCCCAGCTTACCGGTTTGCCTTCGGTCGCCATGCGGGGCGGGGCAAGGCGATCGCAGCGTTGGCAGTGACTGTCCGGGCAGGCGTCGGGGTCGGGAATGTGCGTCAGGCTGGAGGGCGTCACATGCGCCTGATGATTGTCTTCATAGAGCTGTAAGCGGATATCGGACAGCGGCATCAGCGCGCTCAGCTCGTCCAGCACCGGCAGCAGTCGGCTGCAGAGCGGCGCGCTGGTATGCAGCCGGCGGCTGGCGCGATAGAGAAACGCCAGCGTGTCGTTCTTCTGTTGCAGGTCAGCGGTCTTTTCCGCCACCCGCCGTTCCAGATCGCGGTACATCGCCGACAGCTCATCCGACATATTGTTCAGCGCCTGCGCCAGCGTGCTCATTTCATCCTGACCGCGCAGCGTCACCCGCTGATGGAATTCGCCCTGACCGATGGCCTGCGCCATCGACACCAACTTACGCCAGGGGGCCAGCAAGCGGTGGCGCAAATAGAAAAAGGTGATCAGCAATAGCGACAGCATGATGCCGATAAAAACGCGCTGCACCAGCGTCACCAGCCGCAGGTGCGCCTCGGTTTTCTGGTCGATGGCCAGCACCAGCGTATCCAGATGGTGGACAAAATCGGCCACCGCGGCGGCGGCGTCTGTCGGGCGTTCGGCCTGGCGCAGGCGCGGTTTAAGCTGCTCCGCCCAGTAATGGCGCAGGGTGCTGAATTGGTCGCTCAGCCCCTCGCGCACCACCGCCTGACGCAGGTCGTCGTCGTTTTCATCCTGCTCCAGCTCCTGCAAATAGCGCTCGCCGCCGGCGTCGAGCGGCACCATCGACAGCAGCCGGTAGCTCTGCATGCGCAGAGAGCCGGCGGTATTGATGGCGTGCGCATTGCCCTGAATGCTTTGCGACATCCAACTGGAAACCGCCATGCCCGCAATCCCCAACAGACCCTGCAGCAACATCAGCAACGCCACCTGATTGACCAGCGAGAGTGGAAGCCGAAAGCGTCTGAACATCGGGAAACCGCCTGTGACGAAAGTGGAAACGCGTTTGTGTGATAAAACTGTACTGCGGGTATGGTGTTACGCGTTGATGGAGATCGACAAAAAACCGAACCCTGCTGCCTGCCGTGAGAACAGCCTCACGCATCACAAGGTCATTTTTTCTTATTTTCAGGGGTAACCCTATACCCCTAAAGAGGTACCTCCCAATTTCCACAAGGGGGAGGCGGTGAGTACAGTGACAAAATAAATGACTATAACAGTATGAAACTATGACATTAACTTGTCATTATCGCTTACCTATTTGGGAGGGGGCGCAAAAGAGACGCATTTTTTTACCCAACAACCTGTTGATGTATATCAACTTTGCCCCGGTCATACCTTCTAATGTGGCGCGTAGTGTTATAGGCATTTTTACTGACCGAGGCTTTTTATGACGCAGTCAACCATTACGCCAGGCGCTTCACGGCAGACTGTTATCCGGGAATGGCGCCCGGAAGACGTTCAGTTCTGGCAAACACAGGGGCGCGGTATCGCCCAGCGCAACCTGTGGATTTCAATTCCTTGTCTGTTGCTGGCTTTCTGTGTCTGGATGTTGTTCAGCACCGTGGCCGTCAACCTGAACAAGGTTGGGTTCCATTTCACCACCGACCAGCTGTTTATGCTGACCGCCTTGCCGTCGGTATCCGGCGCGCTGCTGCGGGTGCCGTATTCGTTCATTATTCCACTGGCGGGCGGGCGCCGCTGGACCACCTTCAGTACGCTGATTCTTATCATCCCGTGCGTGTGGCTGGGGTTCGTGGTGCAGGATCCGCAGACGCCCTACGGCGTATTCATCATTATCTCGTTGCTGTGCGGGTTCGCCGGCGCCAATTTTGCCTCCAGCATGGCTAACATCAGCTTCTTTTTTCCCAAGGCGCAGCAGGGCAGCGCGCTGGGCCTGAATGGCGGCTTTGGTAATCTGGGCGTTAGCGTGATGCAGTTACTGGTGCCGGTGGTGATTTTTCTGCCGGTGCTGAGTTTTACCGGCAATGGCGTGGCGCAGCCGGACGGCGGTCAGGTCTGGTTGCAGAATGCGCCCTGGGTGTGGGTGCCGCTGCTGCTTATCGCGTCGGCGGCGGCCTGGTTCGGCATGAACGATCTGTCCACCGCCAAAGCGTCGCTCCGCCAGCAGTTGCCGGTGCTCAAACGGGCGCACTTGTGGATCCTCAGCGTACTGTATCTGTCGGCGTTCGGCTCTTTTATCGGTTTTTCCGCCGGTTTCGCCATGCTGTCGAAAACCCAGTTCCCGGATGTGATTATCCTGCATTACGCCTTTTGCGGTCCGTTGTTGGGGGCGCTGGCGCGTCCGGTGGGCGGCATGCTGTCGGACCGCTTCGGCGGCGTGCGGGTGACGCTGATCAATTTCGTGCTGATGGCGATCCTGTCCGTGCTGTTGTTCACCGCGTTGCCGGGTGACAATCATCCCGGTTCCTTCCTGCTGTTCTTCGGTATCTTCATGCTGTTGTTTTTAACGGCCGGGCTGGGAAGCGGGTCGACCTTCCAGATGATCGCGGTGATTTTCCGCGGGCTGACAGTGGCGAGGGTGACCGCAGCAGGCGGCGGCGAAGATGAAGCGCAGCGCAGCGCGGTGACCGATACCGCCGCGGCGCTGGGATTTATTTCCGCCATCGGCGCTATCGGCGGCTTTTTTATCCCGAAAGCGTTCGGCACCTCGCTGGCGTTGACCGGCTCGCCCGCCGGCGCCATGAAGATCTTCGTGGTGTTTTACGTGGCCTGCGTGGTTATCACCTGGCTGTGTTACGGACGTAAAGCCCGCGCCTGATCGCCGAACAATGCTATTTATCGCCGAGCAATGCTATTTATCGGCAAACAATGCTTTTGATCGTTGAATAATTGTTCGATGAACAATCCTACCGCGTTGAGGCCGTGAAACCTCAACGCGGTAGCGTTTCCGCACGCTTTCATCCCATCCACCCATCCACCCATCCACGCCATAATCCTACATGCTCGTTCTTGGGCTGCTTTTGTGCCCGATTACCGATCTTAAATCTTCCTGCCATCTGTAGCGGCGTTTACACCTGCTACGGCCTTACTCTGCCGCAGAATTGACCGGCTTACATTTACCACCCACTTATGGCTGCGCTCATTCAGGCTAAAGCGTCGGGGTGAAAAACCGGTTTTGGTCGCCTGATACGACCTACTACCTCCAAATAGTCACCGGGGGTGAGTATCCTCTCCCCTGATCATTGCAAATCAATAAATTCCATTAATTATCAGTCTATTGGGTTGTTTTTTTCGCGTAATCCTTTGGTGGTATCTCCGCTGTTCCCCGCGTAAACCGGCCCGGGCTGGCTTGATCGCTGTCAATTCTGGCACTTATCCGGCTGGCTACCCTACGCCTCAGTGAGCAAAACCCACGTGTACTTCATAACGACAGGAACCGTCAGGTTCCGCAGCAGGAGAGTCCGGATGAGCAAATTTCTTGACCGGTTACGTTATTTCAAACAGGTGGCCGAGCCGTTTTCCGGCGATCACGGCCAGACGCTGAATACCAATCGTGACTGGGAGGACGGCTATCGCAGCCGCTGGCAACATGACAAGGTGGTGCGTTCGACGCATGGCGTCAACTGTACCGGTTCATGCAGCTGGAAGATTTACGTTAAAAACGGGCTGGTCACCTGGGAGACACAGCAAACCGATTACCCCCGCACCCGGCCGGACCTGCCGAATCATGAGCCGCGCGGCTGCCCGCGCGGCGCCAGCTATTCCTGGTATCTCTACAGCGCTAACCGGCTGAAATACCCGATGGTGCGCAAACGCCTGATGAAGCTGTGGCGTGAGGCGCGTCAGCATCATGCCGACCCGGTGGACGCCTGGGCGTCAATCGTCGGCGACGCGGGCAAAACGCGGGAATATAAGCAGGTGCGCGGGCGCGGCGGTTTTGTGCGCGCCGACTGGCAGGAGGTGAATGAACTGATCGCCGCCGCCAACGTGTATACCGCCAAAACCTTCGGCCCGGACCGGGTGATTGGCTTTTCGCCGATCCCGGCGATGTCGATGGTGTCCTACGCTGCCGGCGCCCGTTACCTGTCGCTGCTGGGCGGGGTATGCCTGAGTTTTTACGACTGGTATTGCGACCTGCCGCCGGCCTCGCCGCAAACCTGGGGCGAACAGACCGACGTGCCGGAATCGGCCGACTGGTATAACGCATCGTACATCATCGCCTGGGGTTCCAACGTACCGCAGACCCGTACCCCCGATGCACACTTTTTTGCGGAAGTTCGCTATAAAGGCACCAAAACCGTTGCCATCACCCCGGATTATGCGGAAATCGCCAAGCTGTGCGATCAGTGGCTGAATCCGAAACAGGGCACCGACAGCGCGCTGGCGCTGGCGATGGGTCACGTGATCCTCAACGAATTTCATCTCAAACAGCCGCGCCAGTACTTCACCGATTACGTGCGCCGCTATACCGACATGCCGATGCTGGTGCTGCTGGAGGCGCGTGCGGATGGTAGCTACGCCGCCGGGCGTTTGCTGCGCGCCGCCGATCTGGTGGGCAACCTGGGGCAGGAGAACAACCCGGAGTGGAAAACCGTCGCCATTGACGAACCCACCGGCGAACTGGTCGCGCCGCAGGGCTCCATCGGTTATCGCTGGGGTGAGCAGGGCAAATGGAATCTGGAACAGCGCGAAGGCAGCGCCCAGCGTGATGTCAATCTGCAACTGAGCCTGTTGGGCAAGCACGACGACGTGGTGTCCGTCGGTTTCCCCTATTTTGGCGGCGCATCCAGTGAAAACTTCGCCAGCGTTGCGCTGGACGAGGTGCTGCTGCATCAACTGCCGGTCAAACGCCTGACGCTGGCTGATGGTCAGCAGGCGCTGGTCACCAGCGTTTATGACCTGACGCTCGCCAACTACGGCGTGGATCGCGGTCTGGACGACGCGCAGTGCGCGACCGGCGATGATCAGGTAACGGATTATGATCAGGTAAAAGCCTACACCCCGGCATGGGCGGAGCAGATCACCGGCGTGTCGCGCCAGAACATTATCCGCATCGCCCGTGAGTTCGCCGATAACGCCGACAAAACCCACGGCCGTTCGATGATTATCGTCGGCGCGGGTATGAACCACTGGTATCACCTCGACATGAACTACCGCGGGCTGATCAATATGCTGATCTTCTGCGGCTGCGTCGGGCAGAGCGGCGGCGGCTGGGCGCATTATGTCGGTCAGGAGAAACTGCGTCCGCAAACCGGCTGGCTGCCGCTGGCATTCGGTCTGGACTGGCAGCGCCCGCCGCGTCATATGAACAGCACCTCGTTCTTCTATAACCACTCCAGCCAGTGGCGTTACGAAACCATCGCGCCGCAGGAGCTGCTGTCGCCGCTGGCGGACCGCTCCCGTTTCAGCGGCAGCCTGATCGATTTCAACGTGCGCGCCGAGCGCATGGGCTGGTTGCCGTCGGCGCCGCAGCTGGGCGCAAACCCGCTGCGTATCGCCGGGCAGGCCGCGGCCGCCGGCATGTCGCCGCAGGATTACACCGTAGCGGAACTGAAAGCCGGCCGCCTGCGTTTTGCCGCCGAGCAGCCGGATAACCCGCAAAACTTCCCGCGCAACCTGTTTATCTGGCGTTCCAACTTGCTGGGTTCATCCGGTAAGGGGCATGAGTACATGCTCAAGTACCTGCTGGGCACCGAACACGGTATTCAGGGGCAGGATTTGGGCCAGCAGGGCGGCGTGACGCCGGAAGAGGTGGAATGGCGCGAGCAGGGCGGCGAAGGCAAGCTGGATCTGGTGGTAACGCTCGATTTCCGCATGTCCAGCACCTGTCTCTATTCCGACATCGTGTTGCCGACCGCCACCTGGTATGAAAAGGACGACATGAACACCTCGGACATGCATCCGTTCATCCACCCGCTGTCGGCGGCGGTTGACCCGGCCTGGGAGTCGAAAACCGACTGGGAAATCTATAAAGGGCTGGCGAAAACCTTCTCTCGCGTCTGTCAGGGGCATCTGGGGGTGGAAACCGATGTAGTGACGCTGCCGATCCAGCATGATTCGGCGGCCGAAATGGCGCAGCCGCTGGGGGTGCAAGACTGGAAAAAAGGCGAATGCGACCTGATTCCGGGCAAAACCGCGCCGCACATCATGACGGTAGAGCGCGACTACCCGAACCTGTATACCCGCTTTACCTCGCTCGGTCCGTTGCTGGATAAGCTGGGCAACGGCGGTAAAGGCATCAGCTGGAATACCCAGAATGAAGTCGATTTCCTCAAGCGTCTGAACCGGGTGCAGGAAGACGGCCCGGCCGCCGGCCGCCCGAGAATCGACACGGCGATAGACGCCGCCGAGGTGATTCTGTCGCTGGCGCCGGAAACCAACGGCCAGGTGGCGGTAAAAGCCTGGGCGGCGCTGAGCAAGGTTACCGGGCGCGATCACACCCATCTGGCGCACCCGAAAGAGGAAGAAAAAATCCGCTTCCGGGATATTCAGGCGCAGCCGCGCAAAATCATTTCCAGCCCGACCTGGTCCGGTCTGGAAGACGAGCATGTGTCTTACAACGCCTGTTACACCAACGTGCATGAACTGATTCCGTGGCGCACGATTTCCGGTCGCCAGCAACTGTATCAGGATCACGAGTGGATGCGCGCCTTCGGCGAAAGCCTGCTGGTGTATCGCCCGCCGGTAGATACCCGCGCGGCGCAGCCGTTGCTGAATAAAAAGCCCAACGGTAACCCGGAAAAGGCGCTCAACTTCCTGACGCCGCATCAGAAGTGGGGGATTCACTCCACCTACAGCGAAAACCTGTTGATGCTGACGCTGGGGCGCGGCGGGCCAATTGTCTGGCTGAGCGAGGATGATGCCCGCGAGCTGACCATCGCCGACAACGACTGGGTGGAAGTGTTTAACGCCAACGGCGCGCTGACCGCCCGTGCGGTGGTGAGTCAGCGTATTCCGTCCGGCATGACCATGATGTACCACGCTCAGGAGCGGCTGGTGAACCTGCCCGGCTCGGAAGTCACCGGCCAGCGCGGCGGCATTCATAACTCGGTCACGCGCGTTTGCCCGAAACCGACCCACATGATCGGCGGCTACGCTCAACTGGCGTATGGCTTTAACTACTATGGCACCGTCGGTTCCAACCGCGATGAATTCGTGGTGGTCCGCAAGATGAACCGTATCGACTGGCTGGATGAGGACAGCCATGACGACCTGTCTTCCCATGTGCAACCTCATCTGCAGGAGAAAGCCTGATGAAAATTCGTTCACAAGTCGGCATGGTGCTGAATCTGGATAAATGCATTGGCTGCCATACCTGTTCGGTGACCTGCAAGAACGTCTGGACCAGCCGCGAAGGGATGGAGTACGCCTGGTTCAATAACGTGGAAACCAAACCCGGCACCGGTTATCCGCACGCCTGGGAAGATCAGGAAAAATGGAAAGGCGGCTGGATTCGTAAAATCAACGGGCGGCTTGAGCCGCGCATGGGCAATCGCGTCGGGGTGCTGTCGAAGATTTTCGCCAACCCGGACGTCCCGACGCTGGACGATTATTACGAGCCGTTCGACTACGACTACGCCCATCTGCAACGCGCCGGTGAAAGCCGGCACCAGCCGGTGGCGCGCCCGCGTTCGCTGGTAACCGGCCAGCGCATGGAGAAGATCGAAAACGGCCCGAACTGGGAAGACGATCTGGGCGGCGAGTTCAGCAAACGTTCGCAGGACAAGAACTTCGACGACATGCAGAAAGCCATGTACGGGCAGTTCGAGAACACTTTCATGATGTACCTGCCGAGACTGTGCGAGCACTGCCTGAACCCGGCCTGTGTCGCTACCTGTCCGAGCGGCGCCATCTACAAACGGGCGGAAGACGGCATTGTGCTGATCGACCAGGATAAATGCCGCGGCTGGCGCATGTGCCTGACCGGCTGCCCGTACAAGAAAATCTATTTCAACTGGAAGAGCGGCAAGTCGGAAAAATGCATTTTCTGCTATCCGCGCATCGAATCCGGCATGCCGACGCTGTGCTCGGAAACCTGCGTCGGGCGTATCCGCTATCTGGGGGTGCTGCTGTACGATGCCGATCGTATCGAGCAGGCGGCATCGGTAGAAAGCGAAACCGATCTGTACGGTCGCCAACTGGATATTTTCCTCGACCCGCATGACCCCGAAGTGATCGCGCAGGCGCAGCGCGACGGCATTCCGCTCAGCGTGATTGACGCGGCGCAGCAGTCGCCGGTGTACAAGCTGGCGGTGGAATGGCAACTGGCGCTACCGCTGCACCCGGAATACCGCACGCTGCCGATGGTGTGGTACGTGCCGCCGTTGTCGCCGATCCAGTCCGCCGCCGATGCGGGCAATCTGGCGCACAGCGGCGTACTGCCGGATGTGGAAAGCCTGCGTATCCCGGTGCAGTATCTGGCGAATCTGCTGACCGCGGGCGATACCCGCCCGGTACTGCGCGCGCTGCGGCGTATGCTGGCGATGCGCCATTACAAGCGGGCGCAGACGGTGGAACAGGTCACCGATGTCAGCGCGCTGGAGCAGGTGGGGCTGACGCAGGCGCAGGCCGAGGAAATGTACCGCTATCTGGCGATCGCCAACTATGAGGATCGCTTTGTGGTGCCGTCCAGCCATCGGGAACTGGCGCGGGACGCGTTTCCGGAAACCCGCGGCTGCGGCTTCAGCTTTGGCGATGGCTGCCACGGCAGCGACTCGTCGTTCAACCTGTTCAACAGCCGACGTATCGACGCTATCGACGTTACCAGCAAAACCCAGACCATGAGCAACCGGCGGATGCAGGAGAACAAGTCATGATCAGTCTTCGCGTTATCGCCCGACTGCTGGAGTATCCGGATGCGGAACTGTGGCAGCAGCGTCAGGCCATGCTGGAGGCGCTGGAACAGGCCGACGAACTGCCGCTGCGCCAAAGCGCGCAACTGCTGCAGTTCATCGCCGACTTTTATCAGGGCGACCTGCTCGACCGGCAGGCGCGCTACAGCGAACTGTTTGACCGCGGTCGCGCGTTGTCGCTGCTGCTGTTCGAACATGTGCATGGCGAGTCGCGCGACCGCGGTCAGGCGATGGTGGATTTGCTGGCGCAGTACCGTGAGGTCGGGCTGGAACTGGATTGCCGCGAACTGCCGGATTTCCTGCCGCTCTATCTGGAGTACCTGACGTTGCGCGATCCGCAGACCGTGCGCGATGGGCTGCGCGATATTGCGCCGATCCTGACGCTGTTGGCGGAGCGGTTACGCCAGCGCGACAGCGAGTATGCCCTGCTGCCGGATCTGCTGTTGGCGCTGGCGGCGATCGAGCCCTCGCGTGAATCCGTAGCGGCGAAAGTGGCGGAAGAGGCGCGCGACGACACGCCGCAGGCGCTGGATGCCGTGTGGGAAGAGGAGCAGGTCCGCTTTCTGGCCGATGCGGGCTGCGCCCCGGCGCAACAGACTGGTCACCAGCGTCGTTTCGTCGACGCGGTGGCGCCGCACTACCTGAACCTTGACGCATCACGCGCCAAAGGAGACTGCTGATGCATTATCTCAATCTGTTTTTGTTTGATATCTACCCCTACATCGCCGGCGCGGTTTTTCTGATCGGCAGTTGGTTGCGCTACGACTACGGTCAGTACAGCTGGCGCGCCGGCTCCAGCCAGATGCTGGATAAGAAAGGCATGCGGCTGGCGTCGAACCTGTTCCATCTCGGCATTCTGGGCGTGTTGGGCGGTCATTTTCTGGGCATGATGACGCCGCACTGGATGTACGAGTCGTTTTTGCCGCTGGAGATAAAACAGAAGATGGCGATGATCGGCGGCGGAACCTGCGGCGTGCTGACGCTGGTGGGCGGCGTGCTGTTGCTGAAGCGTCGGCTGACGAATCCGCGGGTGCGCGCTACCTCAACCACCGGCGATATTTTGATCCTGTCGCTGCTGGTGATTCAGGCGGCGTTGGGGCTGCTGACCATTCCGTTTTCCGCGCAACACATGGACGGCAGCGAGATGATGAAACTGGTGAACTGGGCGCAGGCGGTGGTGACGTTTCGCGGCGGCGCCTCGGCGCATCTGGATGGCGTAGCGCTGATTTTCCGCCTGCATCTGGTGCTGGGAATGACGCTGTTCCTGCTGTTCCCGTTCTGCCGGCTGGTGCATATCTGGAGCGCGCCGGTTGAGTATCTGACCCGTCGTTACCAACTGGTCAGAAACCGGCGCTAACGCCGTCTGTCATTCGGCATGGTGAACGCGATACGCTCCGGCGTATCGCGTTGTCATTTGGGGAAGAGAGAATCAGTGCGTATCGCGCCAGAGCAGGTTCAGGGCGCGCATGACATAGGGCACAACCGGCAGATGCGCGATTTGCTCGCGGGTGAAGAACGCAAACCCGGAACCTTCCTGCAGCACGATATCGCCCGGCGTCAGCGCCGTTGTCAGCGAGAAGATATAAATCCGGGCGTTTTTGCTGTCATCCGACAGCGTGACGATCAGCGGCGTTAACTCCCGGTCGTCAAGGGTGATGCCGATCTCTTCATTTAATTCACGCACCGCCGCCTGGGCGGGCGTCTCTTCAGCTTCAAGTCCGCCGCCGAACAGCGACCAGTAACCGGGGTAGGGTATGTCTTTATCCGAATCCCGCAATTGCAGCAGGATTTTTCCGTACGGATCGACGAGTACAACCAGCGCCGCGCTACAGGCGCTGGCCGTGCTGATATCGCCGATCACCTTAAATGTGATCTCATTCGTCATGGGTATTGTCGACATTAAAAGCCCCGAGTAGTCATGATACGACAGCCTGTCTTTGTGCACTAATACTGATACGGTTTGGTCTGGCGCGATACGCCGATGTAGCACCTTTTCAGGCCGTAATCTATGTAATAACGGCAGATTGACCCGCTTGTTTACGATGAAAATACCACCCGCCCCGTTACGCCGGTTCTATGCGCAACCTGGAAGTAAAATAATTGTTTATTTGTGCGGCGCAGTTTTTTCATTCATACATGATATTCCTCAGAAAAAACGGTTCAGCATTTTAGCGAAGAGTGGATGAAATTTGTTTTTGGTCAATTTTACCGATAAATGTCAATGCTAGGATGGCTGTAAGTTAAGACTCTGTAATAAATGGATGGTGATCTATGAGCAGCGCATTTTATATTCCGGCTTTAAACCTGATGGGTGAGGGTGCGTTAGAGGAAGCGGCCAGGCAGATTCAGTTGCAGGGTTTCAAACATGCCTTGATCGTGACTGACGGCGTGCTGAACAAAATCGGCGTCGCAGCCTCCGTGCAGCAATTGCTGAAAAAATACCAGATCGATAGCGCCATTTATGATGGCGTGCAGCCGAACCCGACCGTTGCCAACGTGGATGCGGGCCTGAAAATTCTTAAAGCAAACCACAGCGATTGCGTGGTGTCGTTGGGCGGCGGTTCTTCCCACGACTGCGCTAAAGGTATCGCTCTGCTGGCGACCAACGGCGGCGAAATCGCCGACTACGAAGGCGTGGATGTTTCCGCCAAACCGCAGTTGCCGCTGATCGGCATCAACACCACGGCGGGCACCGCGTCTGAAATGACCCGCTTCTGCATCATTACCGATGAAGTGCGTCATGTGAAAATGGCGATCGTGGATAAAAACGTGACTCCGGTGATGTCCGTCAACGACCCGGTCCTGATGGTCGGAATGCCGGCATCGCTGACCGCTGCTACCGGGATGGACGCCTTGACCCACGCCATCGAAGCTTATGTGTCGACCGCCGCTAACCCGATTACCGATGCGGTGGCGATCAAAGCGATTGAACTGATCCGCGACCATCTGCGTGATGCGGTCAAAGACGGTAAAAACATGGTGGCGCGTGAACAGATGGCTTACGCCCAGTTTATGGCCGGCATGGCGTTCAACAATGCATCGTTGGGGTATGTGCATGCGATGGCGCACCAGTTGGGCGGCTTCTATAACCTGCCGCACGGGGTGTGCAATGCGGTGCTGCTGCCGCACGTAGAGCGTTACAACGCCACCGTCGCCGCAGGGCGTCTGAAAGACGTTGCGGTCGCGCTGGGCGTCGACGTTGCCGGGCTGAGCGATCAACAGGCTGCTGACGCGGCGATCGCGGCGATCAGCCAGATGGCGCGCGATGTCGGTATCCCGGCCGGATTGAAAGATCTGGGCGTGAAAGAAGAAGACTTCAACATTCTGGCGGACAACGCGCTGAAAGACGCCTGCGGGTTGACCAACCCGAAACAGGCGACCCACGCGGAAATCGTCGAGATTTTTGCCGCCGCGTTCTAACTGTCATCTGAATATTATCGACGAGCCCCCGGACTTTCATGGCCGGGGGCTTTTTTATAACTGTCTCCTGTCTATAGTCAGGATGATGGGCTGTTTTATTAATCGGGTGTATTTTACTGGCTTGTAATTAATTTCAATTTGGCATTATTTTTGGTGTAATTATTTCTGCTGGTCAGTTAAATGCCGGTAGCGGACATTACGCACATCACGGTTTATTAATTAATGGGAACAGACCATAGTGCTATGCACAAACTCCATGCATAAGAGAGGAGGCCGCACAAAAGGTGCGGCCGTCAGTGTCAGGCTGCTAGTTCAGGCATCTGCTCCATCACGAACTTTAAAACTTTCTCCGCGTCGAGTGATGCATAGAGTAGACTTTCAATAATCGCAATTGAACGAGAGTCTCCGACAATCTCTCTAATCTCTGTGAGTTTGTACTGAATGTGCGGCGCAATGAGAAAACCGTCGAAAACGGAAGCTACGCTGGCGAAATTATCCAGACCCACAGCACTAATGATCAGATGGTAGCCCTTCCTTTCTGCCACTAACTGCATCTTTTTGGCGAGAGAGTTTGCTGTATTCCCGAACAAACAACATATCAGAAGCTTTTTCATGGTATTTCCTCCTGAGAGCTATTCACAGAATATGACTCGCTAAGGTAATAAAATGAGCGCTACCTCTTATTTGCATGACAAATCAATAGCTGAGTTGACTGTACCACCCCGGGAAGACGAACCTGCCGTATAGTTGAACCGCCACTGAGCATTCACACCTTTTCGAGTAGCAGCTCTTGTATAAGCAATTCGCTATTTGGGTCTTAAGTCTGCTTCACGCTTATAGCTGCCCAGTGACGTTTCCGCAGACGGCTTCGTGCCAGAAACGGACAATACGAAGCATGACGAGCTTGTGCCGATCATCATGGTGGTAATCGAACCAGCCCGGTCTGACGATGGTGTAGAAATGACCGTATCAATATTCTCGCCACGCCAGCCAATGTCTTAAGCATTGAAACGTCACCGTAGAAAACGTCGACCTCATGGGGAAACTGTTTTACTTTGCGCCGATTTCTGACTAATGCTTTGGGTTGGCGGCCCATTTCCATTGCGGTCTTCACGACATGCAGACCAAAACTTCCCGTCGCCCCGACAACGAGTATTTTCATGAGAAACCGTCTGTTAATTCAGACATATTTTCAATACAGACAGAATATCAATTATCATTATTGCCAGTAGCGGGACTAAAATGATGGCGTCTATGGACACCCTTCATAAGTTCTCTTTGAGGGGGGATAGGAATAAGGAAATGGCCGATGCTTAAAGAAAACTTCAATGAGTTGCAGATCTTTCTTGTTGTGGCAAGAGAGCGAAGTTTTACCAAAGCCGCCGGTAAGCTTGGCGTTTCGCAGTCGGCGCTGAGCCATGCAATGAAAGCGCTGGAAGAGCGCTTAAACATCCGTCTTTTGACCCGAACCACCAGAAGCGTAGCCCCCACAGAGGCTGGCGAGAGAATTATTGCCTGCCTTGAGCCACGAATTGCCGATCTTGAGCAGGAACTGGAGGCGCTGATTCAACGGGATGGTACTGCTTCAGGTAACATCCGCTTATCAGCCGGGGAGCATGCCGCACGTAGCTTGGTGTGGCCGAAGTTGAAACCCTTTCTCAGGGAATATCCAGAAATCAATGTCGAAATGGTGGTTGATAATGGTTTTGTCGATATTGTCGAAGGACGTTTTGATGCCGGGATTCGCCTTGGCGAAAGTGTTGATAAGGATATGATCGCCGTAAGAATTGGGCCGGATATGCGAATGGCCCTGGTCGGCGCGCCGGCATATTTTGCCGCAAACCCTGTTCCTGATTCGCCGCATGAGCTACAAAATCATCGATGTATCAATATGCGCCTGCCTACCGCCGGTGGCCTGTATCATTGGGAGTTTGAAAGGGAGGGGAAACCCCTGCGCGTCAGAGTCGAAGGGCAACTGACGTTTAACCTGTTGTCGGAAAGAATCGATGCGGCGTTATCCGGGTTTGGTATCGCCTGTGTGCCAGAGGATACGGTTCAGGCTTTTATAACATCAGGCGAACTTATCCATATTTTGCAGGATTGGTGTCCCTCTTTCCCTGGATACTATCTTTACTACCCCAGCCGTAAACAGCACCCTCCAGCCTTTGCGTTAATGATAGATGCGCTGCGGTACTCGGAATAACCGGGCCGTAGCCGTGGCTGAGCCCCATGCAACCCAGCCCCAGAGCCGACACTTCAAGCCCGGATGTTCCGAGATAACGTTTTTGCATCAAGAGGTGCTTCTTCTGCCGTGGCTTAAACGTCGAGCTTACGGCCGGTCAGCCATTCCACCATCGCCGGGTCACGATGCGAGAAGAATGCGCTGGTTGCGGTATCGAGAGCGGCAATCTGCAGCATATCGTCAGAGCTTAACTCGAAGTCGAGGATGTTGATATTCTCTTCCATTCGCGCTTTTCGTACAGATTTTGCCAGCGAAACGATGCCACGCTGGAAGATCCAACGCAGGACAACCTGACCCACGCTTTTGCCATACTTCTCACCAATCGCCGTTAATACCGGATGCTGGAACAGACCGTTTTTCCCTTCTGCAAAAGGCGCCCAGGCTTCAGGCTGAATTGCGCGGCTTTTCATCCACGGCACGGCATGCAGTTGCTGGTTAAAGGGGTTTACTTCAATCTGGTTTACGGCAGGGACGACTTTGTTGAAGGCGATAAGATCGGCAAGTCTGTCGGGATGGAAGTTGCTTACGCCAATCGCGCGAATTTTTCCTGCCTGATGCAGTTCTTCCATCGCGCGCCAGGCCCCATGAACATCGCCATAGGGTTGGTGAATCAGGTACAGGTCGACATAATCCAGCTGCAGCCGATTCAGTGAGCGTTCGAACTGTGCTTTAGCACCTGCGTAATTGGTATCCTGCAGCCAAAGTTTAGTGGTAATAAAAAGTTCGTTACGTGCGATGCCGCTTTGTTTCAGCGCGTTCCCGACCTGAGTCTCATTTTGATAGGACGCTGCGGTATCAATCAGACGATATCCTGTTTCGATGGCATCAAGAACGGCGCTCTCACACTCGGCGGCATCCGTCACCTGAAATACACCAAAGCCCAGCAGGGGCATTTTAATACCGTTGTTCAGTGTTACTGTTTGCATGACGTTATCCTTCAGCTTGTTATGTATGAAAAGCATACCGCAAGGTGATTTATTCGATTAGAGGGTGAAATTCGCTAGGGTTAATTAGTAGAGTTCATTAATACTCTTTGAGCCTTGCTTGCGGCTCTTTTACTACGGCAGGTTTTTTCTTGCAGGAACCGGCTAACCAGATCAGCGATCTGAACATTATTCAGATCGGAGAACGGGAAGTGGAATGTCTTTTATCCCCCCCTCCGGCAGGTGCGTAACGGTCACATCACCTCCGGATTTGTTAACCACGTCTCGCCATTCCCGGGCCATTGCCAGGCGTACCCGACAGCTGTCTTGTGCTGCCGGAGCAAGGCCGGCAAGAATACGTCGCTGTCACCTTTGCCGTAACCGCCGTGAGTAATAGGGCCCCTTTATTTTGCGCCAGCCAGTGCCTGTTGCCGCGCATGTTCAGCCCGTATTGCGGCATCATTTTCGCCATGTTCACGCAGTGCCTGTACCAGCTGGCGCAGTTGTCCTGCCGTCAGGCCGACCCGCATGCTTGCACGCGTATGCGATAGCAACTGAGCTTCAACGCCCGGTGTGGCCGCTAATGCGCCGACCGTTGCCAGTTCGCGGCTTTGCCAGTCGAGGTTATCGCGGGCAAAAATGTCACCGAACAGATGTGTTTGCAGGAACTGATTAATGACCGGAGCGAAATCAAACAATGGGCCCTGAACCGGGGCGCCTGAGATTCTGGTCTGGTTTGCGGTGCCAATACGGCGGAGTTCATCGCCGACGGGAACAGGGTTGACAGGTTCTTTACCCTCAACATCGCTGATGCCGCGTTGTTTACGTGCTTCAACGACCTTCATGAGTTCATTTAACGCATTCAGGCTGCGAGGGAAGCCGGTATAGGCATAGAGCTGAACGAGAATTTCTTTGGCTTCGTTTATGGTGAGTCCGGCGTCCAGGCCCTGATTAAGCGCAGCATTAAGCTTTTCCATCTGGCTGCTTGCCATATACGCCGCAATCAAAGGGATAGCCTGCTGGCGTGCGGACAATGTATCTGCAACGGTTTGCTCCTGATTCATTGCGGTGATTCCTTGCGTTACTGTCGCCGCATTTGCCGTGAGGCTGTAACCAACGATCAGCAATGCTGCTACCGTGAATGCCTTAATGGGCGTGGTATTGTTCATCAGTCACTTTCTCCATCCAGTTAACGCTTTTCCCATCCACGATCCCGGTTATCGCCAGGGGCGTCATGGCGCAGCCGGAGGCTGCACCATGCCAGTGTTTGACACCAGGGGGGCATGACACGACATCACCAGAACGAATTATCTGTACCGGCTGGCCTTCCTGCTGCGTCAGCCCTACGCCGGAGGTCACAATAAGCCGCTGACCTGCTGGGTGCGTATGCCAGGCGGAGCGAGCACCTGGCTCAAAAGTGACGTAAGCCCCCGAAACACGCATGTCCTTATCAGGCTTGAACAGCGGATCTACCCAGACGCGTCCGGTAAAATTCTCCGCTGGCCCATATACCGCGTTCTGACTTCCGGCGGGGGTAATATGAACGGGGACATTTTGCTCCACCGCCCAGGATGAAAAAGTGAAGAGGGGTAGTAACAGCCCGAAGTAACGTATTTTTCCGGTCATACAAAGCCTCCTTTTCGTCGATGAAGGGAATAGCCTGCAATGATTCTAATCAGGGTGACATGTCGTCAGGCTGACGACCCCCTGACAATTTTGTCAGTTGGGCCGGAAATTGGCAGGGCCAGGGAGGCCCCTCGGTGGCAAATACCATTGCTATAACTCTGGCTTTTAAAGCAGCCGTTCTAACCATTCAGCAAACACGCGTACTTTGCGTGAGAGGTGACGGTGCGGATAAAGCAGCGACAATTTGCGATCCGGAGCGGGATAGTCTGGTAAAACTTCCACCAGACTGCCACTGTCGAGATAAGGCTGTAAAAAGAAGGTCATCCCCTGCAGAAGCCCCAGCCCGGCAAGACCCGCGGCGGTATAGGCTTCTGTGTTGTCCAGTACCAGCTTGCCGGGCAGTTGTATTTCCTCTGTTCCCGATGCGGTCTGAAATATCCACGGCATAATCCGGCGATTGCTGCTGTTAATCCAGTTTACGGCCTGATGCTGTTTCAGCGATTCCAGCGTGTCGGGCTTACCATAAGCGGCAAGATAAGCCGGGCTTGCGCAGGTCGTCATTTTTATATTGCCCATCGGCCGGGCGATATACTCTCCATCTTCCAGTTCCCCCACGCGCAGCACACAATCCAGGCCATCATGCAGCATATCCCGGCGGAGGTCAGAACAGCTCAGAATGATCTCGATACCGGGGTTTTCGCGGTAAAAATCAGGCAGGTTGGGTACGATCAGTAACGTTGCGAAAGCGATTGGCATATCTACACGCAGTTGCCCGTGCAGTGCGCGTTCTGGGGCGAATGACTCCAGTAGGTCATCCGCCTGCACCAGTAAGGGTTTGCTGCGGCGATAAAATTCTTCGCCATCAGGCGTCAGGTAAATTCGGCGAGTGGTTCGCTGCATTAAACGAACGCCGCTGTGTTGCTCCAACTGCTGCAACGCTTTGGTCACGGCAGGACGGTGGAGCTGCAAGTTTTCTGCCGCTTGGGTAAGGCTGCCGGATTCGATAATTTCGATAAAAATCTTAATTGATTCAAAAAGATTAATTTGCATAGCGGGCTTCTTTTACAGGGGAAGAAAAGCGGCTCAGAAGAAATCGGATAGCTTTATTGTTACTCATTTTATAATAGTGATGAACTATATCTGCTATTTTTCCAAATAATCTTGCGTCCTACACTCTCCGCATTCCGAAGCTGAGCTGCCCCGCAGCATCATTTCGAAACGTAAAAGCACTATGAAACGTAAAAGCAATATTAAGACGGCCATCATCCGATGGTCTGAGTCTCTGTTAAGGAAATTCCGCGATGCAAAATCAAAAGAACCGTATCTGCCAGATTTTGGGCATTGAAAAACCCGTCATCCAGGGGCCATTATCCTGGCTTACCGACGCCCGTTTGGTCGCCGCTGTCAGCAATGCCGGGGGCTTGGGCGTTCTGGGACCAAACGCAGGTCTAACGGCTGAAACCGCCGTATCCACACCGGAAGAAACCGCTGAAAAAATGCGCGAAGAAATTCGTAAAACCAAAGCACTTACCGAAAAACCTTTTGGTGTTAACCTGATCCCAATGCCGGAGAATGACGTATGGACCCTGCCAATATTGCAGGTGATTAAGGAAGAAGGGGTGAGGGTGGTTGTTTATACCGGCTATAGCGAAGGCTCGATAATCCCCGGGCTGTTTGACGAACTGAAAGACGCGGGCATCAGCATCATCTATCGCGACATCAATCCCTCCCCCGAAAACACCCGCCTCGCCGAAGCCGCAGGGGCGGATATTATTGTCGCCACCGGTTTTGACGAAGGCGGAACGTTACCAGGAAAGGCCCTGGGCACGTTTTCCATCGTCCCGCTGATCGCCGATGCTGTTCAACATGTTCCTGTGCTGGCGGCGGGGGGGATCTCCGATAGCCGTACCGCCAGAGCGGCCCATGCCTTAGGGGCAAGCGGGGTCTTCGCAGGTTCCGTATTCATCAGCACGGAAGAAAGCCGCGTACCCCAGTCGGTAAAAGACAAGATCGTCGATTCCGACGGACTGGATATGCTGCTTTTCCGCACGCAGCCCGCCTACTATCGCTCGCTGCCCGGCAAGCTGGCAGAGAAACTGGTGCAGATGGACAAAGCGGGCGCCAGTAACGAAGAGCTTGGCAAAACGATGGGCGGTCTACGCGGTTTGCGGATCGGTATGCTCGAAGGAAATACCGACGAAGGCTATATCTCACTGGGCACCGGCATCGGCGCTATCCGGGGCGTAAAAAGCGTCGCTGACGTGGTTAATGAATTAGCTCCGTGATATCGCAAAGGTCAGCCCAAATGTATTGATACCGTCCTCACTACGCGCAAAGACGTCTCCCCGGTGCATAATGGCGACGGCGCGTACGATCGATAACCCCAGACCATGATGGGTGTCGCTCCTGGCCCGGGAGGAGTCAACCCGATAAAAACGTTCAAAAAGCCGGTTTACATGCTCCAGAGCAATGGGATTGCCTGGGTTCGAAACCTCAACGCAGGCGTGATTATTTTTTTCGCTCAACCGAACGGTAATCGTACTTTGGGGGGGCGAATGCCTTGCACTGTTTTCCAGTAAATTGGCGAGGGAGCGGTGGAATAACCGTCGATCAATATGGGCTGTCACATCGCCTTCAACGTCCAGGGTAAGCTGTTTTTCAGCAAAGGAGGGCTCAACATATTCCGCCGTTTTAAGCGTTTCTTCACGCAGGGAGACCAGCATAAGCTGGGAGGCATATTCACCGGCGTGAGCATGGGACAGGAAAAGCATATCGTTAACGATTGATGTCATCCGCTCAAGCTCTTCGAGGTTTGAACCCAGTAACTCTTCCAGCTCATCGTACGAACGTCGGCGTGATAGCCCCAACTGCGTTTGACCAATCAGGTTGGTGAGAGGAGTGCGAAGTTCGTGGGCTACATCAGCATTAAAGCTTTCGAGCTGCCGCCAGGCGATCTCCTGACGCGTCAGCACACCGTTAAATGATGAAGCGAGCTGCTGTAATTCTTCGGGTAATGCCGTGGTATCAAGGCGTTGTCCATGATCTCCCGGGGCGAGATGTTGCGCCTGTTTACTGAGCGCCACCACCGGACGCAGACCGATTCTTGAGACTAGATATCCCAGCAGCGCTACGATAAACACACCCAGCGCGGCAATAACCAGCAGGGTACGCGTGAACGCATCCAGTGTCCCCATGTACGGCGTGGAGTCGATGGCAACCACATAGCGCACCTCAGGCCTTTCGCCGTTTGCGGGGATCGTTTTCACCAGCAGAAAAAGTGAGCATGCGCCGTCCGATGCGCCGGGCATTTTGTTAAAACCTTCCTGCAAAGAAGACCACTGAACACCCACAGGCGGCGTTCCGCCCACACTGAAACGTGGGTTATCGCTCACTATCCAGTAGCGAACGCGCTCACCTTCAGAATTGGCTAATACGGTAAATTTATTCGCCAGCGTAGACCAGCCCTCAGCCGAGGTTCGCGCTGCAATCCACGAGCTCATTAATGATTCCCGAAATAACAGCTCGTTGTGCATCTGTTTTTGCAGCGAGTCATGCAATGAGCTTCTGAGCAGAATACCGATGACGGAAACAATCAGAAGCGCGGATAACGCAAACATCAGTGCCAGATGGACCGAAATGGCGCGCTTAAGCATGCTTATCCCTTTTATTTATTCGCACCTGACTTCGAGGACGTACCCCATACCGCGTACGGTATGCAGCAATTTAACATCGAACGGAGTATCAACTTTGGCCCGCAGGCGTTTAATGGCGACTTCAACCACGTTGGCGTCGCTGTCGAAATTCATGTCCCATACCTGCTCGGCGATCATCATCTTTGACAGAATTTCCCCCTGATGACGGGCCAGAAGGCTCAGTAGAGAAAACTCTTTCGCCGTCAGTTCCAGTCGCGTTCCGGCACGAAATACCCGACGAGCCAGCAGATCAAGATGGAGATCGTTAATTTGCAGTTGTGTGATATCCGCTCCATCGGTTGAGCGGCGACGCACCAGCGCCTGAATGCGCGCCACCAGCTCAATGAGCGAGAAAGGTTTAGGGAGATAATCATCAGCGCCAAGCCGAAGCCCTTTGACGCGCTCGTCGACCGATCCCCGTGCAGATAACATCAATACAGGGGTCTGTTTACTGGCTCGTACGCCTTCCAGTACCCGATAACCATCCATTCCCGGTAACATTACATCGAGGATTATCGCGTCGTAGTCGAATTCCAGTGCGTAATGAAGACCTTCGGCCCCATCCGCTGAAACATCTACTGTAAACCCGGATTCACCCAGCGCACGGCTGAGATAGGTTGATGTTTTTTCCTCATCCTCGACTAGCAACAGCCGCATAACGTGACATCCTCATTAACTTTTCAACGGAGCGTCTACATCTGAATAAACCTGTACCGCATCCGGCAACCGTTGACCCTGAATAGTGATGGCATCCAGTGAACGGGTGAGTTCGGTCATTTCGCTAGACGTCAGTGAGATCCGTGCGGCGGCCGTGTTTTGCAGCATATGATCTTTGTTTGTGGTGCCCGGGATCGGGACAATCCAGGGTTTGCGAGCCAGTAACCATGCCAGCGCAATCTGGCCCGGTGCGGCATTTTTTCTTACCGCCCAGGTTTTCAGTAATGCCACTAACTGTAAGTTGTGCTGGCGGTTGTCAGGCGAGAAGCGAGTTTCTGTCGCGCGGAAATCACCGGCAGCGAATCGGGTATTCTCATCAATCCAGCCCGTTAAAAACTGCACGCCCAATGGGCTCCATGGCACAAACCCTATCCCCAGCTCTTCGCATGTCGAAAGCACATGCTTTTCCGGACCCCGCCAGAGCATGGAATATTCACTTTGTACGGCTGTGACGGGTAATACCGCATGAGCTCGTCTTAACGTATTAATCCCCATTTCTGACAGACCCCAGTGCAGGACTTTTCCCTGATCCATTAAATCCTTAATCACACCGGCGACATCTTCGATCGGAACCTGAGGATCCACCCGGTGCTGATACAGCAAATCGATGCGATCGGTACGCAGGCGTTTGAGCATATTTTCGACGACCAGTCTGATATGCTCCGGTCGGCTATTGAGGCCCGGCAGGCGCTTACCCGTCTGCTGATCGATGTTCCAGCCAAATTTAGTGGCGATAACTATTTTGTCCCGAAAAGGGGCGACGCCTTCACCCAGGATCTTCTCCACCTCAAAGGGACCATAAGCTTCAGCCGCATCAAAAAACGTCACGCCCTCATCAAATGCCCGACGGATAATGCTCACCATTTCGGGACGCCACGGGACAGACGTGTCGTATTTACGGCTCATGTTCTGGACACCCAGACCCACGGCAGAAACGTCAAGGCTGCCTAGTTTACGTTTACCCGGTGAGGCTGAGCGTTGGCTGCCTTGTCTGGAGGCCTCACCCTGAGAGGATTTCCCCGTTGCTGAAGCATGAGGAATCAGTGATGCTGCGGCGATACCCGCCCCGGCAACTAATAACTTACGTCGCTCGGGCATCGCCGGGTTGTGTTGACTTTTCATGGATCATTCCTTTTCTCAGTAAATTGAACATGAACCTCATTTAATCTGAGCGCATTCTGCCCCTTGATTGCCAACATAAAGCTGACGGTTACCTGACAGCGTTGTCAGAAACCATGGCCTGCCGCACAGTGGCTTCCTGACAAAAATGTTATTCGCCTGTCACGAGGCTGACAGCCCTCACTCCCTAATCTGAGCCTGCATATTCGATATCACGAGCCTGCATGGACAGGCCGTCACTCATCGGGAGAGATCATGAAATTCACGCTGTTAAGTGCAATGTTGCTTACGGCAATGGCCGGAGTTACCTCGGTTAATGCTGCTGACTATAAAAAGAATCCATTTACCCTCGTCTACGACGGTGCCATCACCGAGAACGTCAAAGGCAAGGTCAACATTCATCCGGTGAAATACGATCTGCATGGCATCCAGATTGCCGCGAATGTCTACACGCCAGCCAACTACGACCCCGCGAAAAAATACCCTGCGGTTGTGGTTGCGCATCCGAATGGCGGCGTAAAAGAGCAGGTCGCCGGGTTATATGCCCAGCGTCTGGCCGAGCACGGATATATCACTATTACCGCAGATGCGGCTTATCAGGGGGCCAGTGGCGGCATGCCTCGTAGCGTTGATAAGCCTGCCAATCGCATTGAGGATATTCACGGTATGGCTGACTACATCAGCCAGTACCCAGGGGTTGATACCGCCCGCATCGGCTTGCTGGGCATCTGCGGCGGCGGTGGCTATTCATTAAAAGCCGCCCAGACGGATAAGCGCTTTAAAGCGCTGGCGACGCTGAGCATGTTTGACTCCGGGCTCGTGCGCCGCAATGGTTATCAGGACTCGCAGATTTCCACTATTCAGGAGCGTTTGAAACAGGCAAGTGATGCGCGCGCCAAAGAAGTCACCACCGGTGAGGTCAGCTATTCCGGAGACGCCAACCTGACAGATGAACAAATCGCGAAACTTCCGTACGATTTGTACCGTCAGGGTTACGAGTATTACTGGAAAACGCATGCTCACCCGAACTCAACGTTCCGCTACACCACAAGCAGCCTGCTTGATTTGATGAACTTTGATGCGCAAAGCAATATTGATCTCATCAATCAGCCGCTGCTAATGATGGCCGGTACTAAAGCTGACTCGCTTTACATGACCGAAAGCGCATTCAAAAAGGCCACCGGTACGAAGAATAAACAACTGTTCCTGATTGATGGCGC
The DNA here is from genome assembly GCF_002812485.1 of Dickeya fangzhongdai. NCBI lineage: Bacteria > Pseudomonadati > Pseudomonadota > Gammaproteobacteria > Enterobacterales > Pectobacteriaceae > Dickeya > Dickeya fangzhongdai. The sequence goes on along the minus strand of NZ_CP025003.1, from coordinate 2,793,864 downwards.
AACGCATATCGAAACCTACTGGGTACCTCGTTACGTTGATCAGGCGATGAAAAAATTAGATACATTCTTCGATCAAAATATTTAATCCGTTCTACCGATACCCTGGCCAGCCTTGCAAGCTGGCCGTTATATGGTCCCGCCGCGACTATCCACTTACCGGCTTAATATTCGTTGCGCCTGGTAACGTGATGTGCCCAGATTAACGAAGTTGGGGGGAAAGATAATTACGCCCATTAACTAGGCGCTATGAATGAAATTCATAGACCCAGTCCGGAAACTCCGAATAAATTCAGCCTGGGTCATGTCATTTAATAGGTCTGGATTACGGTTATTGTTGCCATATGTCTGCTTCACGCTCATGACAGCCCGGGTTATGCACCTCCCGAAGGCAGCCCTGTGCCATAAAAGCATAAGCTCACGAATGCGACGCAACCATGTCAGTGCTCTGTTGCCAGTAGCAAGAAGATATTAGGTTGGTGTATTGTTTTTAAACGATTAATCACGCGGAAGGACATTCGAAGTATGCTTAAAATACTTGGCAAAACGACGTCAATAAATGTGCGCAAAGTGCTCTGGACCTGCGAGGAAGTGGGGCTGGATTATGTTCAGGAAGATTACGGTAGCGGGTTTGCCTCAACGGAAACCGATGCATTTCGCGCTATGAACCCAAACGCCATGGTGCCCGTGTTGATTGACGATGAATTCGTGCTGTGGGAATCGAATTCGATTTGCCGCTATCTGGCGCGCAAAGCCGGGCGCGATGACTTGCTCCCCAACGAAGCGCAGGCGTGCGCTAACGTCGAGCACTGGATGGACTGGCAGGCGACCGAGTTTAACAACGCCTGGCGTTATGTCTTCCCGGCCCTGGCGCGTAAGAACCCGGCCTATAACGATCAAAACGCGATTGCCGCAGGCATTAAAGAGTGGAATCACTGTATTGGTATTCTTGAACAACAACTCCAGCGCACCGGCGCATGGGCGGCAGGTGAGACGTTTACGCTGGCCGATGTGGTGCTCGGACTGTCGGTGAATCGCTGGAAAATGACACCGTTTCCCCACCCTGAAGTCCCTGCCATTGATGCGTGGTTTACGCGCTTGAATCAGCGACCGGCATTCTTGCGTCATGGGAATAATGGTATGGTCTAAAAGCCGGATTGGCGGCGATGTGTCAGCACGCTATATCACGCTTTACGACAGTCAAAGGGCGGCCCGGTTTACTCCGCCGGCCGCCGGTGGTTTTGTTTCGCTACTGGTTCACGGCATCATATAAGTTAGCCGTTCTTCATCAGTAATTGCGCAATGTTCGGTATTGCTCAGTCCGGTTGGTGGTTCAGGTTATTTGGCGATTGATCAGATCGCCTGACACGGACTGAGTTTTTTAGTGATCGACAATGCCGTGGTGTTATTGAGCAGAGAGCTCTCTGCGGATGATGTCTGCGCCTGCACTTAACGCATTGAGTTTGCCTGTGGCTACCCGACGAGATAAGGGGGCCATACCGCAGTTGGTCGAAGGATAGAGCTTGTCGGCATCGACAAACTGAAGTGCTTTTCGTAGCGTATTGGCGACTTCCTCTGGTGTCTCTATCGTATTGGTTGCCACATCAATGGCCCCTACCATGACTTTTTTACCGCGAATCAGCTCAAGCAGATCCATTGGAACACGCGAGTTATGGCATTCCAGTGAGATGATATCGATAGCCGATGTTTGCAGTTTGGGAAATGCTTCTTCATATTGCCGCCACTCTGACCCCAGCGTCTTTTTCCAATCGGTATTGGCCTTGATGCCATAGCCATAGCAAATATGTACAGCCGTTTCACATTTCAGCCCTTCAATGGCTTTTTCTAACGCGGCGATCCCCCAGTCATTCACTTCATCAAAGAAAACATTAAATGCGGGCTCATCAAACTGGATGATATCGACACCTGCAGCCTCTAATTCTTTCGCTTCCTGATTGAGTATTTTTGCGAATTCCCAGGCGAGCTTTTCGCGGCTTTTATAGTGGTTATCATAGAGCGTATCAATCATCGTCATCGGCCCTGGCAAGGCCCATTTAATGGGTTGCTTGGTGAGTTGACGTAAGAATTTGGCATCTTCAACAAACACGGGTTTTTGACGCGCCACCGCACCGACCACTGTCGGTACGCTCGCGTCATAGCGATTACGAATTTTAACCACTTCACGTTTCTCAAAATCCACGCCGCTAAGGTGTTCAATAAACGTGGTGACAAAGTGTTGGCGTGTTTGTTCGCCATCGCTGACAATATCAATACCTGCACGCAGTTGATCAAACAGCGACAAGCTTAAGGCATCTTTTTTCCCCTCAATCAACTCGTCGTTTTGTAATTTCCAGGGGGACCACAGTTTCTCCGGCTCGGCGAGCCAGGAAGGCTTGGGTAAACTGCCAGCAGTCGAGGTAGGTAGCAATGTTTTCATAGCAGGTGACCTTATATTTTTGGTGAATTAGCGCGCGTAATGAGCCGACCATTGCTCAAGAATATTTTTGTACGGTTTGATGAAGTGCTCTTCAGTAAACTTCCCTTGCTTAATGGCCAACTGGCTGCGCTCTTCCCGATCATAAACAATTTTTGTTAATGAATGATCATGATGATTCAGGTTGGGGCAATAGTATTGCCCGGCAGCGGAGTTCGCATTGTAAATCTCAGGGCGGTAGATTTTTTGGAACGTCTCCATTGTGCTGATGGTACTGATAAGCTCAAGATCTGTGTAATCACTCAGTAAATCACCAAAGAAATAAAAAGCCAAAGGCGCCACACTATTTTGTGGCATAAAGTAGCGAACCTGTAGCCCCATTTTTTCGAAATACTGTTCGGTTAAAGAAGAACCATTTGGCTGGTACTCGATGCCCAATACAGGATGCTGGTTTCTCGTTCTATGATAGGTTTCTTTGCTGGAAACACTTAAGCATATTACCGGCAATTTGCTAAATTTGTCTTTGTATTCCTGCGAATTGACGAAATATTTAAATATATTTCCATGCAAATCGCCAAAGTTATCGGGAATGCTAAATTCGGATTGACTATTATTATGCTCTAACAACAACACACTAAAATCATAATCACGCACGTAAGACGAGAAGTTATTGCCTACAATACCTTCAATCCGTTGGTTTGTTTTTTTATCAATGATGTTTGTTTTCAAAATTTCAATTGCCGGGAAGGTGGCGTTATTGTCGGCAATGTGCATATCAACAGAAATGATTTCAAGTTCGACGGAATAACGGTCACCTTTGGGGTTATCCCAATACGCCAATGTATTGAAGCGATTGTCAATCATCACTAATGTATTGCGTAAGTTCTCCTGGCGGCTCGTTCCTCTGGCCAAATTCGCAAAGTTGGTAGTAATACGCGTATTTTCGGAGGGGTTATAGTTCTCATCGAAGCAACTGTTTTTAATCGTAAATGTAAAATTTTTAGTCATCGCGTTCTTTTTTCCTGATGCTTGATATGAAAACCCGGTTAAAGTGTTGATGTTAAATGACTTTATTTTGTCATTTGGTGGTCTTCATGTTGCTGGCAAGTTAATTTAGCATATTTTATGCCAGAGTTAATGGGCGAGGGAAAGCGACTTAATTTCATTACAACATGAGCCATATTCATGGTCGGGTATACGGTCAGGTCAGGGATGGTTGCAGACGTCGCTCAACGTCTTATCTTGGCACGGTGATAGCGTTGTTTTCTCGCCGCATTGTTTGGTTGATGGGCAGCCGAATAACCAAAGAACGCGTGTTAGATGCACGATTAATCGCCGTGACAAGACTGATCATGAGCCTTGTCATAAAGGGCCAACTCAACATTAACGTGTTGGCCTGCAACTCGAATTATTTTGGGTATACACAGGGTAATGAAAGCCGTTCAGCACCGCTGTCGGTAAGGCAATATCAGCCTGTTGTCACCGACGTGCATGCGGGCGTTGGCGTTACAGCGTATATCCCGGCTTTTTGGTGAGATTAGCCAGTTCCGGCCCGATTTCGATATCGTAAACCGCGTCTTTCCAGCGCTCCGGCACGATTTCCGTCAGGGCAACCGAGATCGACTTGTCTTCCGCGTTCAGGTACTTCTTGAGCAATTCGCTGATTTCGTTTGCCAAATCCTGTTTGACGGTTTCCGGCAGATTGCGGGGGAAATACTTGATGGCAACATGTGGCATAGATAAGGCTCCGTGTATTGCGTCCGGTATATGGCGGACAGCGGTTAAACCTAACGCCGACGGCCATCCGCGCAGTGTCTGCGCCGGCATGGCCTCGGGCGGCAAGCGTTAGTGCTTTATTATTGACGTCGGCTTAACCGGTGGCAACGTTTGTCGCCATCATCAGTGCGTCGTGACTGCATCCAGCGCGCGCAGGTGTTCCGGCTGCCAGGACAGATTGATTTCGCTGCCGATTTGCCAGTCCGGGTTAACGTCGCTGGCCGGCAGTTTCACCATAAACTGCGATTGACCGGCAACCTCGGTCATCATGCGCACATGATCGCCGAGATAGATAAATTGCTGGATACGGGCTCTGACCTGTTGTGCGCCGTCCGGCAGTACGCTGGCGTTGACCCGTACCCGCTCCGGGCGAATACACAAATGGATTTTCCTACCCGGCGAGCTGGGGCGGACTTTCAGCGCGCGTAATTCGGTGCCGTCATCCAACTGAGCCTGATAGTAGTCGCCGTCGCCGCCGGACTGGGTGCCAATCAGCGTGTTGTTTTCGCCGATAAACTGCGCCACGAAGGCATTCTGCGGGCGTTCGTAAATGTCGCTGGGGCTGTCCATCTGCTGAATAATCCCGTCGTTGAAGACCGCGACCCGGTCCGACATGGTCATGGCTTCGCTCTGATCGTGGGTGACGTACACCACGGTGAGTTCCAGCGCCCGGTGTAGCTCCTTGATTTCCAACTGCATGTGCTCGCGCAACTGCTTGTCCAGCGCGCCCAGCGGTTCATCCATCAGTACCAGACGCGGCTCGAACACCAGCGCTCTGGCCAGCGCCACGCGCTGTTGCTGACCGCCGGACATCTGCGCCGGGTAACGATCGGCCAGATTGGTCAGTTTGACGCGGTCCAGCACCCGATCCACTTTGTCTTTGATATCGCTGCGGTTCATGCGACGAATGGAGAGCGGAAACGCCAGGTTTTCCGCCACCGTCATGTGCGGGAACAGCGCATAGTTCTGAAACACCATGCCGATACCGCGCTGGTGCGGCGGCAGGTTGTGCAGCGGCGTGTCACGCAGCAGAATTTCGCCCTGTGTCGGCGTTTCAAACCCGGCCAGCATCATCAGGCTGGTGGTTTTGCCGGAGCCGGACGGGCCCAGCATGGTCAGAAACTCGCCTTCCTGAATATCCAGATTCAGATTTTTGACCACCAGACGATCGCCATCGTAGGTTTTTTGAATATTTTTGAAGCTAACGTAGGTTTTCATTCTTCCCTTCTCTCACGTGTCGTAGCGCGGTGCTGATGACTGATGTATGCATAAGTCATGCCTGATAGTTAATTAAGAAATTATTCTTATAAATTGAGCATGAAAAAAGATCAATTCAGGGGTTTGACTCGGCGGAAAATCACAGCAAAAAATCAGGCTGAAGCTCGGCCGTTAAGATCAGAGTATTGTGCATGTTGCACAATAGTAAAATCGCAAGAGTTAGCAGCAGCAGTGAACAATAAGGTGCACGATAATCCGCCTTTGCCTCAAAATGGTGAGCGCGTGTTAAATAAAGGCACTGATATTGTGCGTGACGGCAAGGCGAAAAACCGGGGCGGATAGGGTGTCTGCCGGGCCGGTTTTTCTGCGGCGAGCGGGGCGCTCAAACCGCGTGTGGGGGATTCAGGCGCGTGCGTTTTCCAGCGTGCGTAAACAGGAAAGAATGACGTCAAACGCCCGCACCATCTCGGCGTCGTCCACGCTGGCGTAACCGAGCAGCAGCCCGCGCTGGTGCGTCGGCCGCAGATAGTAACTGGACAGCGGTTTGACCATCACGCCGTGTTGCAGGATACGGGCGCTCAGCACCACATCGTCGATGCGGTCGGGTAACCGCAAAATCAGGTGCAGACCGGCATTACTGTTGTAGCCAAGGTACGCTTCGCCCAGATGCTGCACGATCAACTCGCTCAGCAGGGCGCGGCGGCGTGCATACAGCAGGCGCATGCGGCGGATGTGGGCGGCGTAGTGGCCTTCGCTGATGAACTGACTCAGCGTCAGTTGCGTCAACAGGTGGCCGCCCCGGTATAGCTCGGCGTGCGCCGTTTTCAGCTCACGCGCCAGATGCGGCGGCAGCACCATGTAACTGACGCGCAATCCCGGATAGAGGGTTTTACTGCAGGTGCCGATGTAAATCACCGGCGGCTGGGTTTGCAGCCCCTGTAATGCCGGGATGGGGCTGCCGGAAAAACGGAACTCGCTGTCGTAATCGTCTTCGATGACCCAACTGCTGTGTTCCTGCGCCAGCGCCAGCAGACGCTGGCGGCGCGCCAGGCTCATCACCGCGCCCAGCGGGTACTGGTGCGACGGGGTGACGCAAATCAGCCGCGGCACCGATTGGGGCGAGACGTCGTCCGGCGGCACCATCCCTTGCTCATCCACCTCGATGGGCGCGACGCGCAACCCGTTGATGGTCAAAACATTGCGCATTCCCCAGTAGCAGGGGTCTTCAATCCACGCCAGATCGCCGGGGTTGCACAGCATTTTGGCCAGCAGGTCCATCGCCTGATGGGTGCCTTCGGTAATCAGGATTTGCTCCGGGGTACAGGTGACCGAGCGCGCCACCCGCAGGTAGTCCACCAGCGCCTGTTGCAGTTCCGGGCAGCCGCCGATCGGCGAGTAGGAGAGTTGTTCCGGTTTCAGGCGGCGAGACAGTCGGGTTTGCAGCCGCCGCCACAGGTCATGCGGAAAGCTGGCGATATCCGGGATGCCCGGCATAAACGCGCCCCACTGGCGCGCCGACGCGCCGGCGTAGCCCAGCAGATGCATGCCGCGCCGGGAAATTTCCTGCACCACCGGGCGCAACGGCGACTGGGTATCGTCGCGGACATCCGGCGGGCGGGTGTCCGGCAACTGCTCGGTGACGTAACTGCCGCTGCCGGTGCGGGTTTCGATATAGCCTTCCGCCAGCAGCTGTTCGAAGGCGGCGATCACCGTATTGCGCGACAGCGACAGCTGCTGCGCCAGGTCGCGGGACGAGGGCAGCCGCCGTCCCGGCGTGATGTCGCCAGTCAGAATCGCCAGCCGGATAGTGTCGTACAGCCGCTTGTTAAGCGTGCCTTCCTGCTGTTGTTCCAGCCCCTGTAGTAGCAAATCGGTCAGTAGCGAGCGCAAAGTGGATCCTTTAAATATTAAAAACTGGCTCTGGATTATAGGGCCATGCAGGGGATAAATAGCAACATCAGAACGTTAATCGTCAGCCCCCGTCGGGCGGTGTGTTCATCGAATCGGAGCAGAATAATGAGTAACAGCGAATTGAATCAACGTCGTTTGGCCGCCACGCCGCGTGGCGTGGGCGTCATGTGCGATTTCTTTGCCGACAAGGCCGAAAACGCCACCCTGTGGGATGTTGAAGGGCGCGAGTATATTGATTTTGCTGCCGGGATTGCGGTGCTGAACACCGGCCACCGTCACCCGAAACTGGTGGCGGCGGTGCGCGAACAACTGGAGAAATTCACCCATACCGCGTATCAAATCGTCCCCTACGGCAGCTATGTGACGCTGGCGGAACGCCTGAACGCGCTGGCGCCGATCGCCGGCCCGGCCAAGACCGCTTTCTTCACCACGGGCGCCGAAGCGGTTGAAAATGCGGTGAAAATCGCCCGCGCTTATACCAAACGTCCGGGCGTGATCGCGTTTGGCGCGGCGTTCCACGGCCGTACGCTGCTGACCCTGACGCTGACCGGTAAAGTGGCGCCGTATTCCACCGGCTTCGGCCCGTTCCCTGGGTCCATTTTCCACGCGCTGTACCCGAATGCCCAGCATGGCATCACCGTGGAACAGGCGCTGGAGAGCATTGACCGCCTGCTGCACACCGATATCGCCGCCGATCAGGTCGCGGCCATTCTGCTGGAGCCGATACAGGGCGAGGGCGGCTTCAACGTCGCGCCGCCGGAATTCATCAGCGGCGTGCGCCAGCTGTGCGACAAGTACGGCATGCTGCTGATTGCCGATGAAGTGCAGACCGGTTTTGCCCGTACCGGCAAAGTGTTCGCTATGGAATATTACGACGATAAAGCGGACCTGATCACCATGGCGAAAAGCCTGGGCGGCGGTTTCCCGATTTCCGGCGTGGTGGGTCGCGCCGAGGTGATGGACGCGCCGGGCCCCGGCGGGCTGGGCGGTACTTATGCCGGTAACCCGCTGGCGGTGGCGTCGGCGCTGGCGGTGCTGGATGTGATTGAAGAAGAACAGTTGTGTCAGCGCGCCCAGCGCCTGGGCGCTACACTGGTAGAAGCGCTGGAGCGGGCGAAAGCCGGCAATGCGGCGATCGTCGATATTCGCGCCCGCGGCTCAATGGTGGCGGTGGAGTTTAACGATCCGCAGACCGGCAAACCGAGCGCGGAGATCACCAAAAAATACCAGCAGGCGGCGCTGGAACAGGGACTGCTGCTGTTGACCTGCGGCACGCACGGCAACGTGATTCGTTTCCTGTATCCACTGACCATTCCGGATACCCAGTTTAGCAAGGCGCTGTCGATTCTGAGCAGCGTTCTGGCGAAGTGAGACGTGAGTGAAAGGGTAGTTATGCAACTGAAAAATAAAACGTTATTCCGTCAACAATGTCTGATCGGCGGCGAATGGCAGGATAGCAGCAACGGGGCGCGTCTGAGCGTGACCAATCCTGCGACCGGCGCCGAGCTGGGCAGCATTCCGCTGGTGACGGCGGAACAGACCCAGCAGGCGATTAGCGCCGCCGAACAGGCGCTGAGCGCGTGGCGCCAGCGCACCGGCAAAGAGCGTGCTGCGCTGATGCAGGCATGGGCGCAGTTGATTCGCGCGAATCAGGACGATCTGGCGGCCATTCTGACCGCCGAGCAGGGCAAATCGCTGGCGGAAGCCAGCGGTGAAATCGCTTACGCCACCTCGTTTATCGACTGGTTTGCCGAAGAAGCCAAGCGGGTGGAAGGCAGCGTGCTGCAGTCGCCGCAGGCCAGCCAGCGCTTGCTGGTGATCAAACAGGGTATCGGCGTGTGCGCCGCGATCACGCCGTGGAACTTCCCGGCGGCGATGATCACCCGCAAAGCCGCACCGGCGCTGGCGGCCGGCTGCGCCATGATCGTCAAACCGGCGGAGCAGACGCCGTTTACCGCATTGGCGCTGGCGGAACTGGCGCAACAGGCCGGTATTCCCGCCGGCGTGTTGCAGGTGGTGACCGGCGAAGCGCCGTCGGTGGGTAAAATCCTGTGCGACAGCCCGGTGGTACGCAAGTTGAGTTTTACCGGCTCTACCGAAGTTGGCCGTATTTTGATGGCGCAATGTGCGCCGACGGTGAAAAAGCTGTCGCTGGAACTGGGCGGCAATGCGCCGTTTATCGTGTTTGACGATGCTGATCTGGAGCAGGCGATAAAAGGCATTCTGGCATCCAAATTCCGCAACAGCGGCCAGACCTGCGTCTGCGCCAACCGCATTTATGTCCAGCGCGGCATCTATCCGGCGCTGGCGGCCCGGCTGGTGGCAGAGGTGGAAAAGCTGAAAGTGGGCGACGGCACCCAACCCGGCGTGATGCAAGGCCCGCTGATCGACCAGGATGCGGTCGACAAAGTCGAGCAACATATTGACGATGCGCTGTCAAAAGGGGCGGAACTGCTGACCGGCGGCTCACGCCACGCGCTCGGCGGCACCTTCTTCACCCCGACGGTGATTGGCGGCGTGACGCGCGAGATGCGTTTTGCCCGCGAAGAAACGTTCGGCCCGGTGGCGCCGCTGTTTCCGTTTGACGATGAAGCGCAGGCGGTGGCGATGGCCAACGATACCGAATTCGGCCTGGCCGCCTACGTCTACACCCGCGACGCCGTCCGTCAGTGGCGGGTGCCGGAAGCGCTCGAATACGGCATGGTGGGGATCAACACCGGCCTCATTTCCAACGAAGTGGCCCCCTTTGGCGGGGTGAAACAATCCGGATTGGGACGCGAAGGCTCACGCTTTGGCATCGAGGAATACCTGGAGATGAAATATCTCTGCGTTGACCTCACCCCCTCAGCCTGACGGCGGATGAACAGGGATGTTCATCCCGCGTACTGGCGAGCCAGAGTGGTGCAATTGTCTTGTTCTATTGCACCACAATAAGGCGAATTCGGCAGGGCTTGCTCATCACGCGCCACGCAATGTATCAGGCAGAAAACAAGTCACCAGGTAAAAAAACAAGCCATCACGCGAAAAACAGCATAGGCACTGTGCACATTGCACAGTGCGGTTTCTCCACGGCGCCGTTCAGCGGTTTTTCAACACAGACAACAGAAACTGGCACGAAAACTGCTTTATAAAATGATGCCTATGCATCAAAAAAATTTAAGGGTTTCGCCCTCGTGGGCATACGTTGACTACTCTCTTCAGGAGCCAGACCATGTTGAAAAAATTTGCATTATCCGCTCTGCTCGTTGCCATGGCTTCCCAGAGCTGGGCCGAGAACCTGACCGTGATTTCCTTTGGCGGCACCAACAAGGACGCGCAGGATAAAGCGTTTTACAAACCGTTCCAGGCGGCAGGCAAGGGCGCGATTGAAGCCGGCGAATACAACGGTGAAATGGCTCGCATCCGCGCTATGGTGCAGACCGGCCAGGTCGGTTGGGACGTGGTGGAAGTGGAAGGTCCGGAACTGCTGCGCGGTTGCAACGAAGGGTTGTTTGAAACGCTGGACTGGAAAAAGCTGGGCGATCAGGCTGATTTCGTAAAAGGTTCGGTGTCCGAGTGCGGCGCCGGGATCTTTGTCTGGTCCACCGTGCTGACCTATAACGCCAACAAACTGCAACAGGCGCCGAAAAGCTGGGCCGATTTCTGGGATGTGAAAAATTTCCCCGGCAAGCGCGCGCTGCGTAAAAGCGCCAAGTTCACGCTGGAAATCGCCTTGCTGGCGGACGGCGTGAAACGTGAAGAGGTCTACAAAGTGCTGGCGACCCCGGCCGGCGTCGATCGCGCGTTTAAGAAACTCGATCAGATCAAATCCAATATCCAGTGGTGGGAATCCGGCGCGCAGCCGTTGCAGTGGCTGGTAGCGGGCGACGTGGTGATGACGTCCGCCTACAACGGCCGCGTGGCGGTGGCGCAGAAAGAGAAACCGGGCATCAATATCGTCTGGAACGACGGCCTGTACGATCTGGATAGCTGGGCCATCGTGAAAGGCACCAAACACAAAGCGTTGGCCGAGCAGTTCATCGCGTTCGCCAACCAGCCGGAAAACCAGAAAGTGTTCGCGGAAAACATCGCCTACGGCCCGACCAACGCGAAAACCACCGCCTTGCTGGACCCGGCCGTCAGTAAAAACCTGCCGACCGCGCCGGATAACCTGGCTCAGTCGGTGCAGGTAGATACCGAGTTCTGGATCGATCACGGCGAAGAGCTGGAGCAGCGTTTCAACGCCTGGGCCGCCCAGAAGTAATCCCGAACCGGTATTGATCACAAGGAGAGAGCGCTTATGTCCCAGAACGAGATGTTGAAGGCAGAGCCGCCTGCCGGCGGCGAGGGAAACCGTACCAGTCTGAAACAGCAGTTACATCAGGCGCAGGCCCGCTATCAGAAACGGTCGCTGCTGCTGATCGCGCCGTTGTTCCTGTTCATTCTGGTCAGTTTTCTGTTCCCGATACTGTCGATTCTGGGCAAAAGCGTGTCCAACCCGGACCTGCGCGTCAGCATGCCGACCACTATCGAGGCGATGCGGCAATGGTCCGGCAAGAATGTGCCGGATGAGAGCGTGTTCCGGGCGCTGGTGAGCGATCTGCGCAATGCCCGCAGCACCGGGCAGGTCGCCACCATCACCAAACGGTTGGGTTATGAAGATGGTCAGTACCGCCAGCTTATCACCCGCACGCTGCGCAAGCTGCCGTCAGATGAGCAGCAAGGGCTGCGCGAACAGTTGATTGCCGACCAACCGATGTGGGGCGAACTGACCACCTGGAAAACCATCGACCGCGCGTCACGGCCTTTCACCAGCTACTATCTGTTGGCGGTATTCGACCACAAGGTGGACCCGCAGACCGACAACGTGGTGGCGCAACCGGCGGATCAGGCGCTGTACGTCGATGTGCTGCTGCGCACGTTGCTGATGGCGGGCGTGGTCACGTTGCTGTGCGTGGCGCTGGGTTACCCGCTGGCTTACTGGCTGGCGAAACAGCCGGATAATCGCGCCAACCTGCTGATGATTCTGGTGTTGCTGCCGTTCTGGACCTCACTGATTGTGCGTACCGCCAGTTGGATCGTGTTGTTGCAATCCGGCGGGTTGATCAACCGCTCGCTGATGGGGCTGGGCATCATTGATGAGCCGCTGGTGCTGGTGTTTAACCGTATCGGCGTCTACATCTCCATGACCCACATTCTGTTGCCGTTCTTCGTGTTGCCGCTGTATGCGGTGATGAAAGGCATTTCGCCCAACTATGTGCGGGCGGCGATTTCGCTGGGCGCGCATCCGTTTCTGGCGTTCTGGCGGGTGTATGTGCCGCAGACCTACGCCGGGGTGACCGCCGGCGCGTTGCTGGTGTTCATGATGGCGATTGGCTACTACATTACGCCGGCGCTGCTGGGCGGGCCGGGCGACCAGATGCTCAGCTATTTTGTGGCGTTTTTCACCAACACCACCATGAACTGGGGGATGGCGGCGGCGCTGGGGACACAACTGCTGGTGATCGTGGTGCTGCTGTATGTGGTGTATATCCGTGTCACCCGCACCGACGCCGACGCGGCGGCGCGTTAACCGAAGGAGCAAGCGATGAAACCGATGAAGGAAATGAGACAACAGGGTTCGCAGCTGCTGCGGGTGTGGAATGGCTTCTTCAATTTTTACGGCGCGGCGATGCTGCTGTTTCTGATCGTGCCGGTGTTGGTGATTGTGCCGCTGTCGTTCAACGCCGGGTCGTTCCTCAGCTACCCGCTGGCGGGCTTTTCCCTGCGCTGGTACCGGGAGTTCTTCCACTCCAGCGAATGGCTTAGCGCGCTCGGTAACAGCCTGTTGATTGCGCCGCTGGCGACGGTGCTGGCAACCGTACTGGGCGTGCTGGCGTCGGTGGGGCTGGTGCGCGGCGAGTTTCGCGGCAAGTCGCTGGTGATGGCGGTGTTGATTTCGCCGATGATTGCGCCGGTGGTGATCGTGGCGGTAGGGATGTTCTTCTTTTTCGCCAAGCTGTCATTGCTGAACAGCTATATTGGTCTGGTGCTGGCCCATGCGGTACTGGGCGTGCCGTTTGTGGTGATCACCGTGACCGCGGTGCTGAAAAATTACGATCAGAACCTGACCCGCGCCGCCGCCAGTCTGGGCGCGCCGCCGTTGCTGGCGTTTCGTAAGGTGACGCTGCCGTTGATCGCCCCCGGCGTATTCTCCGGCGCATTGTTCGCGTTCGCCACCTCGTTTGATGAAGTGATCGTCACGCTGTTTCTCGCCAGCCCGCGCCAGCGCACGCTGCCGTTGCAGATGTTCGCCGGGATCCGCGAAAACCTCGATCCGACCATCGCCGCCGCCGCGACCATGATGGTGGCTGCCGCGCTGGTGTTGCTGGTGGTGATGGAGGTGCTACGTCGTCGTGCGGAGAAACTGCGCGGCGGGCGTTGATTCCGACGGTGGGTTGATGTCAGTAGCAATATCTATGAAGCGCCCTTGCCGGAATTGGCAGGGGCGTTGTTGCTTGTTATAGCGGCGGTGCGATTGCATTAATCTACCGGCGTTGTTTCTGATTCAATGCGGCGTAAATAATCCATCCGGTAATTTTCCCTCTGTTGAATATTTATCCTTTTGGATATTAATCCTGCTGTTATTGAAAATAATAACAATAAAAATCATGCAATTAATGTTTTTAACGCAATTGTGAATGCAGGCAGCTTGCATTGTTGATTTATTACGTCATTCTTAAAGAACTCTCTGTGTTTTCCATAATTTTATAATGCGCCATGGTGGCGATATTTTTTGTGCTTTATTTTTCATTCCTTGAAAAACGGATTTGTTGTTTTTATAAAACCAATCATGTCTGGGCGAGGGGTAATATGAAAAAGTACATTATCGTATCAATGATGGTGCTGTCGGGCTGTGCAGTAAAACCGGAAGTGTCGTATCAAATCATTAAGGGGGACAAGCCTGCAGGCGAAAAACTGCTGGATAAAAAGATATCCGATAGCTTTTATCTGGCATCATCTTCTGTGATTTTTGAGCCTGAATATGAAAAAAAATCCAATGGCGAAAATGGTGCTTTAAAATATAAGATCACTGTATTAAATCATGATTACAAGAAATTCAAAGTGGGTATTTCTCCTAAAGAAAGTCTGTTCACCAAAACAAACATTAGTATGTCCAAAATTGAAAATACAGACAGAGTGAAAGACATTGGAGTTGATACAGAGGATAACAGAGAAAAGGCTGTTAAAGAGTTTGGTGCATTGGCGATTGCAGTGACTAAATTTATACCAACACCTCTCTCTTCTACGAATAATAATAAAACCGTTCAGACTAAAATAGTCGAAACTAAAATAGTCGAAACCAAAACAGTAGACATTGACGACAAGATATTAAATGAGAATGGAAAATCCATTGATTTATCTGATGGTTATAGTGCGGAAATAGCATTGGGGAGTGTGCCCGTCGATGCCATTTCTGCCGACTGGGTTGTGCCATCATTGCCGGAGAATCTGGATAAAATTAAGCACCACTTTATCTATGCTTCCTGCAGAGATGGTGTCATTAAGGTAAAAAAGGCAGGGGCAGTTGAAGAGACTGTTTATGTCAGAGTGAATGACCCAAGATATTTGCAGGCGGTGGCTTTACCGGTGAAAGGGAAAGTGACCACCCATTCTCAGTGTGGCGTGTCGGTTGTTACCGAAAAGAATAGCCAGTCAACGGATACCGCCGTCTTAACCGCGTTGCTGAATGAAATGAAAAACGTTAAAGACGCAGTGGCGAAAAAGTAATGCCATTACCTGCCGGGTTGCTGCCTGATATGACGCATGGTTGAAAGGTATTGGCATAGGATAGTCGCGGCCTGGGCCGCGACTATCACTGAAATGCCGCCTAATCAGAACCGGAACGTGGCGGTCGCGGTAACGCGACGTTCGCTGCCCCAGTAGCAGGCGTAATCGGTATAACAGCTGGCCACGTACTGGCGATTCAGCAGGTTATCGACATTGACGGCCAGGCTGGAGCCGGGCATACCGAACGCCGCCAGATCGTATTTCACCATCGCATCCAGCAATCCGTA
The DNA here is from genome assembly GCF_002812485.1 of Dickeya fangzhongdai. Lineage (NCBI taxonomy): Bacteria > Pseudomonadati > Pseudomonadota > Gammaproteobacteria > Enterobacterales > Pectobacteriaceae > Dickeya > Dickeya fangzhongdai. The sequence continues at coordinate 2,778,492 of NZ_CP025003.1, read as the reverse complement.
AGGCGCCACCTTAAAGGTATTGTTCGCATCGCCGTAGGAACTGCCGACGTAGCGCACACCGGAACCGATGGTCAGCCCGCTGAGCGTGGAATGGTTAAAGGTGTAATCCGCCCACAGCGAGGCCTGATTGTTGGGAATCTGATACGGGCGTTTACCTTGCAGATCGGTGTCGTGGGTATATTTGGCATTAACATGCGAATACGCCGCCGTCACGTTGATGTTCTGCGTCAGCGCGCTCTTGGCTTCCAGCTCCAGCCCGCGCACCGTGATTTCACCGCTCTGGACACTGAAGTTGGTGTTGTCGGGATCGGTAGTCAGGTTGTTGCTCTTGGTCAGCGAATAGACCGCCGCCGTCAGCACCAGCGGGCGATCCTTCGGTACGTATTTCACCCCGGCTTCATACTGCTTGCCGAGCGACGGTTTGAAGGTCTGGCCGCTGGCGCTGGCGCCCGATGTCGGTTCAAAGGATTCGCTGTAACTGAAATACGGCGTGATGCCGTTGTCAAACAGGTAGTTCACCCCGCCTCGCCAGGTAAATTGCCCCTGACTGTTCGAGTCGGTAGTCCCGGCGGTGCGATTCTGCGCCGAGGTTTTCGCCCGGTCGTAACGCCCGCCCAGCGTCACCAGCCACTGATTCCACTGTGCCTGATCCTGCACATAAACCCCGGTCTGCTCCTGACGATTCAGGTAGTTCCAGGGCGACAGCGAATCCGCTGGAATGCTATCGTCGCCGTAAGCCGGATTCAGCAGGTTTAGCGATGATGCCGAGCCAAAGTACTCGTCGATATCGTTACGCATCCGCATGTAATCCACGCCAAACAGCATCGTATGACTGACATCGGCGGTTGAAAACGTCGCCTGCGCCTGATTATCGACAGTAAGGCTGTTCAGACGCTCGTGAGAGATAACGGATGCGCGATCCATGACATACGGCAGCGAGGCGGAAATGCCCGAACCATAGATGCCGCGGTACTGCGTTTCCAACTGCATATAACGCAGGTTCTGCCGCACGGTCCAGGTGTCGTTAAACGCATGTTCGGCGCTGTATCCCACCATCTTTTGGTTACGCGCCATCTTGTTGCTGGCTTCGCCATCGTTAAACGATGTGGAGAGCTTATGCGGATTGCCGTTGCTGTCGAGGAACGGGTTAACCGTGCCCTGACGCGGCAGCCAGCCGTAGAAACCGGCATACGGGTCGTTCTGGAAATGGGTCAGCAGCGTAAAGCGGGTATTTTCATCCGGCTGCCAGCTAAATGATGGAGCGATGGCATAACGTTTCTCTTTAGCGAAATCCTGCTGGGTATCGCTGCTTTTCGCCACGCCGGTCAGGCGGTAGGTATACACGCCTTGATCATCGATCGCGCCGCCGAAATCGAAACCGGTCTGGAACAGGTTATCGGTTCCCATCTTGAACTGGACTTCGCGGATGGTTTCAGCCGTCGGCCGCTTGCTGACCAGCGCCACCAGGCCGCCCGGGCTGCTTTTGCCGTACAACACCGACACCGGTCCGCGCAGTACTTCCACCCGTTCCAGCATGTAAGGATCCAGCGACGCTTCCGAATAGTTGTCGCCCTGCAATTTCAGACCGTCGAGGTACTGGTTGGTGTTGACCGCGGTGAAACCACGCAGGTTAACCACGTCATAGGTGTTTGAGCTGCCGCGGTTGCCGGCAAAAACCCCCGGCGTATAGTTCAGCGCGTCTTTGACGCTGACCACCTGACGCGTTTGCATCTCCTCACTGGTCACGACGGACACCGACTGCGGATTTTTTTCAATCGAGGTGTCGGTTTTGGTGCCGGTGGCGCTGCGTTTGGCGGCAATCGTCGGTGCGGCGCCCCACGCATTTTCCGGCGCGGCCGCCGTTGAGGCGTCAACGTTGATGGTGTCGTCCGCATAGGCCGTTACCGATGCCGTACCCGCCAGAGCGGCGGAAATCAGCAGCGCCAGCGCGCGTTTGTGGGCATGCGAAGGGGAGACCTGGCCGAAGCCTGCGCCTTGTATTGTTATCATTACGATTTCCCTGACTATTTTTAATTAAAAACAAAAGAAAATGACAATGATTATCATAATCAATAACGATAATGCTGTCAGAGAAAGAATTCGTAACCTGATGTGTACGAATGTAGAGATAAGGTAAAGCGAAGAGGCTTACGTGAAACAGACGGTGTCACAGGCTGGGATGGCGAGGTGGTTAACCCCGCGTTACCCGCCCGCGCGCCGGAGCGGGTAACACATGCGGCATAAGGGCTGATTTATTGCGCCTCGGCAAAACGGATCGGCAGTTGCTTGTCGATAAAAGGCGCGAGTTTATCCGCCGGGATCGCCGGTTCCACCACCAGGGTGGTGATATCTTCGCAGGGGATGACATGGTAGCGGGCGATAGCCGGGAGCTTGTCCGACGTCATCGCCACCACGATCTCGTTGCTCTTGCGCGCCGCCGCCTGCTTGAATTCCGCGTCTTCGTAGTCAAACACGGTCAGCCCTTCGGCGGCGTCCAGCGCGCAGCCGCCCAGAAAACAGAGGTCGAAATAGATATTCTCCAGCTGTTTTTGCGGTGTGATGCCAAGCGCGCCGCCGGTGCGCGGTTGTACTCGTCCGCCGAGCATGATCACCTCCGCATGGGATGATTTCATCATTTCCAGCGCGATAGCGGGGGAGTTGGTCACCACGGTCACGGATAACGAGGCCGGAATCGCCCGGGCGATAGCCAGATTGGTGGATCCGGAATCGATAAACACGCACTGACCCGCCTGAACCAGCGCCGCGCAGGACTGACCCAGCCGATCTTTGGCCTCGCTGTCGGCAGCGGCGCGGGTGATGAAATGGCCGTCAGCGGGAGCCAGGCTGACGGCGCCGCCATAGACCCGTTTACACACGCCTTCGCGCGCCAGTTCCTGCAGGTCGCGCCGTATGGTGTGTTCCGATACCCGCAATTCCTGCGACAACAATGTACATACCACCCGACCTTCATTGCGCAGACGATCCCGGATCAGGGATTGTCGTTGCTCAGGAAAAGATGCATAATCGAGCATAATCAATCCTTATGTATAAAAAAATCGATCACAACGAGCAGAATCAAGCATCATGATACGATTTGTCAATCCAATATTGTTGATGCGCATTCTATCGCAAGAGGTGAATACCATGAGTCAGCCACTGCCGGATATGGCGTTTTTTCATACGTTGGCCGACGCGGCCAGCCAGCAAACCCTGCCACGTTTTCGCTCACACCAGAATCTGCATGTCGGCAGCAAACCCAAAGAGGGATTTCGCTTCGATCCGGTGACGGATGCCGATCGGGAAGCGGAACGGGCGATTCGGGCATTGATTACCGAACACTATCCGGAACACGCGATTTTGGGCGAGGAATTCGGCGCGACCGGCAGCGGCGACATTCAGTGGATTCTGGACCCGGTCGACGGCACCCGGCCGTTTTTGTGCGGACTGCCGGTATGGGGCACGCTGATCGGGTTGTTATATCAGGGTCGCGCCGTGATGGGCATGATGAGCCAGCCGTTCACCGGCGAGGCGTTTTGGGCCGATGGGCGGCATGCCTGGTATCGCGGTCCACAGGGGGACGAACGCCGGCTTGCGACACGCAAGAATGTCCCGCTCGGTCAGGCCATTCTGCATACCACCTCGCCGGAACCGATTGAACGTCATCCACAGATTCGCTTCGCCGAACTGACCGGGCGCACGCTGATGACCCGTTACGGCGGCGAATGCTACGCGATGGCGATGCTGGCCGCCGGGCACATCGATATCTGCCTGGAGTATGCGCTGCAACCTTATGACATTGCGGCTTTTATCCCGATTGTGGAGCAGGCGGGCGGCGTGGTGACCACGCTACAGGGCGAACGGCCGGAAGCCGGCGGGCAAATTCTGGCGACGGGGTGCCCGCGGCTGCATGAAGACGTGCTGCAAGTCCTTAATGGATAGTTTACTGAATAGCCTAATGGATAGTTGATATGCGGCGCGCGCCGCGGCGGTTATTGGTCAATACCTTTCTATTGGTCAATACCTTTCACACGAGACAGTATCGTTTATGCCACAGTTAACGGATTCCCTGAAAAATTCCCCTTTGTCGGGCCGCGTCATCGACGAACCCGGACGGCGCGAACAACGGGCGACGCGCGTCATGTTTTTTCTGGCCGGGTTCGCCACCGCCGTTTGGGCGGCGCTGGTGCCCTTTGCCAAGCTGAATACCGCTGTCGATGACGGTACGCTCGGCCTGCTGTTGCTGTGTCTGGGCGGCGGCGCGCTGGTGGCGATGCCGGTCACGGGGATGCTGACCACTCGCTTTGGCTGCCGTAAGGTTATCGCGCTGGCGGTGTTGCTGTTTAGCCTGACGCTGCCGTGGCTGGCGGTGATTCCGGATACTCTGTGGCTGGCGATCGCGCTGCTGGTATTCGGCGTCGGGGTCGGCACCACCGACTGCGCCATGAACGTGCAGGCGATTCTGGTGGAAAAGGCGTCGGGCAAAGCCATGATGTCGGGGTTTCACGGGTTTTACAGCATTGGCGGCATCGTTGGCGCCGGGGCGATGAGCGGCATGATGTCGCTGGGGCTGTCGCCGCTGGCGGCCAGCCTGCTTAGCGTACTGGCGGCGCTCTTGTTATTGCTGACGCATCTGTCCGGCCTGCTGACGTACGCCAATCCGCCGGAAGGCCCGGCGTTCGCCATTCCCCGCGGCGCGGTGCTGGTGCTGGGCCTCATCTGTTTTGCCGTGTTCCTGGCCGAAGGCACGGTGTTGGACTGGAGCGCGGTCTTTCTGACCGAGCATCGCGGGATGCCGGACGCGCAAGGGGCGCTCGGTTTTGCGTGTTTTGCCGCCGCCATGACGCTCGGTCGCCTGACCGGGGACCGGGTGGTGACGAAACTGGGGCCGCAACCCGTGGTGATGCTGGGGGCGTCGATGGCGGTCGCCGGTCTGATGCTGGCGGTGTGGGTGCCGTTCTGGCCGCTGGCGCTGCTGGGGTATGCGCTGATCGGGCTGGGGTGCTCCAATATCGTGCCGATCATGTTCTCCGCCATTGGCCGTCAGACCAGCATGCCGCAGGCGGCCGCGGTGCCGGCGGTGACGACGCTGGGCTATCTCGGGGTATTGGCCGGACCGGCGAGTATCGGGTTTATCGCCCATCACAGCAGCCTGTCGGCCGCGTTTCTGGTGGTGGCGGCGTTGCTGGCGCTGGTTGGGCTGAGCGCCAAAGCAGTGAAGGTCTAATCGAGTAAAGGTCTAATCGAGTGAAGGTCTAATCGTTCGGACACATGACGGAGAAAAGTGATGATTAAGCTGATTATTACCGATCTGGACGGCACGTTTCTCAACCGCCACGGCGAGTTCAATCAGGCGTTGTTTGCCGAGGTCAGGGCGCTAATGCAACGCAAGCAGGTACAGTTTGCGCCCTGTACCGGCAAGCAGTGCGACCGGGTTGAAGAACTGTTCGGCGCGCCGGCGGCGGATTTCTGGATTCTGGGCGACAGCGCCACCCGTATCCGGCACCGGGGCGAGTACGTCTATCAGTCGCTGATCGACAATGCGCTCGGCCGGCAGATGATCGCCACGCTGGACGCGGTGAATCAGGAACATGTGATCATCGCCTGTACCCCCGATGGCGCGGTGCTGAAAGATTCGCTGGCGCCGGCGATGATCGAGAAAGTGAAAAAATCCTACGCTACCGTCCGGCTGGTGGCGGATTTCAACGCTGTGCGGGATGATTTTGTCAAAATCTCCCTGTTCGATGAAAAAGGGCGTTGCCATCAGACCCGCACCCATCTGGCGCCCTATGACGATCGCGCTTATATCGTGGTGTCCGAAGCGGCCTGGATTGATATCGCCGATGTCGGGGTACACAAAGGCAGCACGGTAGCCCGATTGCAGGACATGTTGCAGGTAACGCCGGAAGAAACCGCGGTCTTCGGCGACGGGTTAAACGACATTGAGCTGATGCGTTGCGGCGACTACAGTTTCGCCATGCGCAATGCGTTTGAGGAAACCAAGGCCGCCGCCCGCTTTATTACCGGTTCCAACGACGACGACGCGGTGATGCACACCATCATCCGGCTGCTGAATTTGCAGCCGGACAGAGCATAAATCCGGCGTAGTGGTCGGGACGCAGCGGTCGGGCGGGCGGTGGTGTGCGTTAACAACCCGCGTTGTTAGCTTTCAATAAATTCCCGATACCACTGCCTGAGCCGATCGGTGATTGTGCGATTCGCCGGATCAAATTCCCGTCCATCCAGCTTACGCACCGGGGTGATGCCCGCCAGCGTGCCGGTGACGAAGGCTTCATCGGCGGTCAGCGCCTCCGCCAGCGTGAAATCATCCACCCGTACCGTCAGGCCGTGGGCGCGCGCCAGATCGATCACCGTCTGGCGGGTGATGCCGTTGAAGCAGTAGCGGCCGCTGGAGGTCCAGAGTTCGCCGCGTCGCACGATAAAAAAGTTGGTGGAGTTGCAACTGGCGACGAAACCGTGCGGGTCCAGCATCAGCGCTTCGTCAGCGCCGGCCTCGATCGCCTGCAGCAGCGCCTGAATCAGATTCAGGCGGCTGTGGGAATTGAGCCGCAGGTCGAACACGTCCGGCGTGCTGGTGCGGTAGCTGGAGGTGAACAGCGCCAGTCCGCGTTGTTTGGCCGCTTCATCCACCACTTTGTATTCCGCCACGCACACCACCGTCGCGCCGCCAAGGATAAAGCGCGGATCCTGATTAGGCGTGCTCTTGCGCCCGCGGGTGATCATCAGCCGCAGGTGCGCGCCGTCGGTCATGCCATTGATAGCCAGCGTGCGCAGCAAAATGTCGAACAGTTCAGCACGGCTGTGGCCGATATCCAGCCGGATGGCGGCCGCGCCGGCCAACAGCCTGTCCAGATGGGCGTCGAGGGAAATCAGACGGCCGTTGACCAGCCGCAGGCCTTCCCAGACGCCGTCGCCGCAGACGTAACCCGAATCAAACACCGATACCACCGCCTGTGAGCGATGCACGAATTCACCGTTGACGTACACCTGCACGTCGTCGTTGCGGGGATCCTGCCGGTAAGCCTGGCTGCTGACGGCGGAAGGGGATGAAGCGTTCATGACGACTCCTTAAAACGCGCGTTCGGCGAAGCGGGCCAGAAACGCCTGCGTGCGGGGTTGTTGGGGATGACGCAGCACCTGTTCGGCGCTGCCCATTTCGTGAATAACGCCGTCGGCGATGAAGATCACCCGGTCGGCGAAGTGCCAGGCGAAGCCCAGTTCATGGGTCACCAGCAGCAGGGTGCGCCCGTCGTCCGCCAGCGCGCGAATGGTGTGCAGCACTTCGCCCACCAGTTCCGGGTCAAGCGACGAAGTGGGCTCGTCGAACAGCATGATTTCCGGCTCCATCGCCAGCGCGCGGGCAATCGCCACCCGCTGTTGCTGGCCGCCGGACAGGTTGCCGGGGCGGGCGTGGAGTTTGTCCGCCAGCCCGACTTTCTCCAGTTGCCGGCGGGCAATGACCGCGGCGTCGGCGCGCGGCAGCTTTTTCACCGACAGCAGCGCCTCCTGCACGTTTTGCAGCACCGTCAGGTGCGGAAACAGGTTGAACTGCTGGAACACCATGCCGACGCGCTGACGTACCGCGCACAATTGCTTTTCCGCATAGCGCCGCGCGCCGTCCGGCAACGGTTGACCCAGCACCTCGCCGTCCAGCTCGATGGTGCCGCCGCTCGGCACCTCCATGAAATTCAGGCAGCGCAGCAGGGTGCTCTTGCCGGAACCGCTGCCGCCGATAATGGCGATTTTCTCCCCGCGCCGCACATCAAGGTCGATGCCTTTCAGCACCGGCTGATCGTGAAATGCTTTGGTCAGTCCGCGCAGCCGTAAAACGATATCCTGCGAATCAGTCATAAAGGGTTTCCGGGTTGATAAAAGGTTATCGGGTTGATAAAGGCGAGCGCCAGCGCCGCTCCAGCCGCGCGGCCAGATAGCTGCCGGGCCAGATCAGCACGAAATAGAACAACGCCACCACGGTGAGGATTTCCAGCGGCCGATAGGTATCGCTGCTTAGCAGCCGGCCCTGATACATCAGTTCATTGACCGCCAGCATCGACGCCAGCGAGGTGACTTTGGCCAGTTCGATCAGGCGGTTGGTCAGCGCGGGCAACATGCGTTGCAACACCTGCGGCAGGATCACCCGCCGCAACGCCAGCGGGTAAGACATGCCGAGCGCTTTGGCGCCTTCCCACTGGCCTTGCTCCATCGATTGCAGACCGGCACGGAAGATTTCGGTGCTGTAGGCGGCGGTGTAGAGCGTCAGCGCCAGCGTCGCCGCGCCAAAGGTGCTGAACTGGATGCCCGCCAGCACCGGCAGAGCGTAGTAAAACCAGGTCAGTTGGATCAGTACCGGCGTATTGCGAAACAGCTCGACGAACGCCATCACCGGCAGACGGACGGCGCGGCGACGCGCGGTGCGGGCGATGCCCAGCGCCAGCCCAAGCAGGGTGCCGCCGATACCCGCCAGCAGCCACAGCTCCAGCGTGACGCCCAGCCCGCGCAGCAGGACGGGCAACTGTTGCCAGATAAAGCCAAAGTTCCATTGATAGTGCATCGGCGACCTCACTGTACACGGGCGTAAGACAGCCGCCGCTCGACGTACTGGCTCAGCAGGCTAAGGACAAACAGCAGCGTGAAATAGAGCAGCGCCGCCAGGCTGTAGACTTCCAGCGGACGGAAGCTCTGGCTGTTGATCTGCATCGCCTGATACAACAGCTCGCCGTAGGCCAGCGACGACGCCAGCGAAGTGGATTTAATCAGCTCGAACGAGCGTTCAATCAACGGCGGAATCATGCGTCGCAGCGCCTGCGGCAGGATCACGCGGCGCAACGCCAGCGGGCGCGACATGCCGAGCGCTTTGGCGCCTTCCCACTGCCCATCGGCAATCGACAGGATGCCGCCGCGGTAGACTTCGGCGTAAAACGCGGCCGACTGCGCCGACAGGGCCGTTACTGCGGCCGCGAACGGCGACAGGGTCAGCGGGCTGACGACCGGCAGCGCGTAGTAAATCCAGAAAAAATGCACGATGGCGGGCGTGTTGCGGTAAAAGCCGATGAACAGGTGAGCGGGCAGGCGCAACAGCCGGGTGGACGACAGTTTCATGGCGGCCAGCAGCGCGCCGACCAGCATCCCGATCAGAATGCTGGTAAACCCGATGCGGACCGTTCCCCATAACCCGTCCAGCAGCAACGGCCACCAGTGCGGCAGGGCGGAAAAATCCCATTGATAACGCATGTGTTTTTCCCTGATAACGCCAATGGCGTACGAATTGTTATATCGATAATGTTTTTTATATCCACCGCATCTTAGCAGCCGAAAAATGTGATAAGTAAATGCTAAAAAAGCGGATTGATAGCCGATTTTTGGCTAAGGAAAGCGGGAAATTCGCTGAGTCGCGGGTAGAAAATCGGGCTTTCGCCGCGTCCGTGCGGCTCACCCGGCGAAGTCGCCTGCCTCAGCACAGTTTTTGACGCCGGAAAAACCCCTCACCCTTGTACTTAAGGGGTTTGTCAGTCATCTGGGGCTGTCGACGACAGCCCTGATAAGCGGGATTACGCCGTCTGGCCGGTTAACGCCTGCCGGATATCGGCGATCAAGTCTTCCACGTTTTCGATGCCGACCGACAGACGCAGCAACTGCGGCGTGATGCCGAGGCGCAGGCGCTGTTCCAGCGGCAAGGAAGCGTGGGTCATGTTGAAGGGCTGGCTGATCAGGCTTTCGACTCCGCCCAGACTTTCCGCCAGCGTAAACAGCCGGGTGCGCTTAATCACCGCGCCGGCGTAGTCGGCGTCGCCGTGCAGCCTGACGCTTATCATGCCGCCGAACGCGCTCATTTGCCGACGCGCCAGCGCATGCTGCGGGTGAGACGGCAGGCCGGGATAGTACACCTGCTCCACCTGCGGTTGCTGCTCCAGCCAGCGCGCCAGCGTCAGCGCGTTGTCGCTATGGCGGGCAAGGCGCAGCGCCAGCGTGCGAATACCGCGCAGCGTCAGGAAGCTGCTGAACGGATCGAGTACCCCGCCCACCGCATTCTGCAAAAACGCCAGTTGCGCCGCCAGCTCCTGGCCCCGCCCGACTACCGCCAGCCCGGCGACCACATCCGAGTGGCCGTTCAGATACTTGGTGGCCGAGTGCACCACGATATCGAAGCCCAGATCCAGCGGCCGCTGCAAGGCCGGGGAGGCGAAGGTGTTGTCCGCCACGCTGATCACGCCACGGCGCTGGGCCAGTTCGGCGATGGCGCGCAGGTCGGCCAGTTTCAGCAGCGGATTGGTGGGCGTTTCTACCCAGATCATGCGGGTTTGCGGGGTGATAGCCTGCTCCAGCGTGGTCAGGTCGGCCGGGTCGACGTAGGTGACGCTCAGTCCGGCGGTACGCTTGCGCACCCGGTCCAGCAATCGCCAGGTGCCGCCGTAAATATCATCCACCGCGACGATGTGGCTGCCCTGATCGAGCAGTTCCAGTACCGTGGCGCTGGCCGCCAGCCCGGAGGCGAAGGCAAAGCCCTGAATGCCGCCTTCCAGCGCGGCGATATTGGCTTCCAGCGCGTGGCGGGTCGGGTTGCCGCTGCGTGAGTACTCGTAGCCGGTGTGCTGGCCGGGCGCCGGCTGGGCGAAGGTGGAGGTGGCGTAAATGGCGGGCATCACCGCGCCGGTGCTGTCCGGCGTGTAGCCGGCGTGAACGGTCAGGGTATCGAAATGGCTCATGGTTAATCCTTGTGGTAAACGGTAGAAAGGTCAGCGCACCAGATGCCGCCAGTGATTGAGCACATCGGTGCGGGTGATCAGGCCGAGGAAACGCTGGCCGTCCAGAATCACCGCCACATGCCCGCGATCAAAGGTGGTCAGCAGTTGATCGAACGACGCATCTTTCTGCAAAGTGTTGACCTGATCGGTCATCGCGTCGCGGGCGGTCAGCGAGAAATGGCGCGGGTTAGTCTTGAGATTGTTGAGCAGGTCCCACTCGTCGATCACCCCGACCACCCGGTCGTGTTCCAGCACCGGCAACTGGGAAATGTCGTACAGCCGCATCCGGGCATGAACAATCGCCAGCGAGTCAGCGGGGGAGACCGACACGGTAGCGCCTTCGTTATGGCGATAGGTGATCAGATCGCGCAGGTCGCCCAGCGGCGGGCGTTGGATTAACCCTTGCTCAATCATCCAGTAGACGTTGAACATCTTCGACAGGTACTTGTTGCCGCTGTCGCACACCAGCGTTACCACCCGGCGCGGTTCGGTCTGGGCGCGGCAGTAGCGCAGCGCCGCCGCCAGCAACGTGCCGCTGGAGGAGCCGGCCAGCACGCCTTCTTTGAGCAACAGCGCGCGGGCGGCCTGAAACGATTCCCGATCGCTGATGGCGTAGGCGTGTTTCACCTGGCTGAAATTCGCCAGCGCCGGCAGGAAATCCTCGCCGATGCCCTCCACCAGCCAGCTTCCCGCTTCGCCCGTGGTGCCTTGCCGCACGTAATCGGTCAGGATCGACCCGGCCGGGTCCGCCAGCACCAGCTCGGTTTTCGGCGAGACCTCGGCGAAGTAGCGGCTCAGTCCGCCCAGTGTTCCGCCGGAGCCGACGCCGACCACGATAGCATCGATGTCGTTCTCCATCTGCCGCCACAGTTCCGGCGCGGTGGTAAGGTAGTGGGCCAGCGGGTTGGCCGGGTTATTGAACTGGTCGATGTAGAACGCGCCGGGGATCTCGTCCGCCAGTCGTTGCGCGTAGTCCTGATAGTAGTCCGGGTGGCCTTTAGCCACATCGGAACGGGTCAGGCGCACGTCGACGCCCAGCGCGCGCAGGTGGAAGATTTTCTCCCGGCTCATCTTGTCCGGCACCACCAGAATCAGGCGGTAGCCTTTGAGCGCCGCCACTAATGCCAGCCCAAGCCCGGTATTGCCGGCGGTGGCTTCGATCAGCGTGCCGCCGGGCTGCAGTTTTCCCTGCTGCTCTGCCGCCTCGATCATTGATAGCGCGACGCGATCTTTGATCGAGCCGCCGGGATTCTGGTTTTCCAGCTTGGCGAATAACCGGCAGGGGCCGGTATCGAACTGCGTCAGCTCCAGCAACGGGGTGTTGCCGATCAGGCCGAGTACCGACGTAGGTACGGATGTAGGAATAGGCATAGTCATCACCTCGGTTAATAACGAGGTGGACATGGTAAAACTCAGGCGTAATACCATAAAAATAATATAACTAACCATCTATATGCGATTTTTAGAAATAAAATGCTGTTTGGCGGTAAAGCCATACAGCCTGATAGCCGTGCGGGTAGATAGACATGTGGGATGATAGACATATGGGGTGATAGCCATGCAGCGGTATATCCATCCGCTACCGGAACGACGGGTTATGTCGTTTGGTTGCAACCGGTAGCGAAAATGGCATAAAGCAGCCGGAAAACGGAGTGTTATCATCGATATATTTGATATGCCGTCCCTGACGCCGACAGGAATCTAAACCGATGACTTCCCTGAACCACGCCGCTCCGATAACCCTGACGCTGGCCCGCTTTGCCTGCCGGCTAACCCCGGCGGCGATCCCGGCGGTCTGGCGGCGAAAAATTCTGCTGCATTTGTTGGATACGCTGGGGTGCGGCATCGCCGGGCTGGATAGCGAGGTGTTTCAGCAGGCGCAGCGCATGGCGCGCCATCAGTATGCCGCCGGGACATCGCCGGTGCTGGGACGCCGGGACGGGCTGTCGGCGCTGGGGGCGGCGTTCGTCAATTCGGCGGCGATGAACGCGCTGGATTATGACGACGGCTTTGAGCGGGATGGTCGCGGCATGGGTCACCCCGGCGCCACGCTGGTGGCGGCGGCGCTGGCGGCACTGGGCGAGCGGCAGGTATCCGGCGCGCAATTGCTGTGCGCGCTGGCGGCGGCCTGGGAAATCAACGGGCGCGTGATTCTCGCTCAGCAACCCAGTCCGGAGCGTTTTCGGCAGGTGTACGGCGTGTGCCAGCACCAGTCGCTGGGCGCGGCGGTCGTGTTCGGTTTGCTGAGCGGCTGCGATGCCGCCGGGCTGGAAAACGCCATCGGTCTGGCGGCGTCGCTGACCCCGCTGCCGGGGCTGCACAAGTACAACTGGCGGCAGCGGCCGCTGGTGGCGTTCAAGGATTATAACGCGCCGGCGACGGAGGCCGGGGTGCGCGGGGTGTTGCTGCACAGGGAAGGCATTATCGGGCCGCGCGACGTACTGGACGGAGAGCACGGGTTCTGGCGCATGATCGGTTCCGACCGCTGTGATGCGTCGCTACTGGTCGACGGGCTGGGGGATGCGTGGCGGCTGCGCCATGCCAGTTTCAAACGCTACCCGGTTTGCCGCTGGATGCACACCGCGCTGGCGGCGTTTGAGCAATTGCTGACGCAGCAGGCGCTGACGCCGGATCGGATCGCGCGGATTCAGGTCATCGGCAGCCAGACGCTGGTGCAGCAATTCGCCGATACCCAGCTGTTGAGCGAAACCGATGCCCAGTTCAGCGTGCCGCTGGCGTTGGCCTGCCTGGCCTACGGCCTTCCCCGGCAGGGCTGGAGCAACGCGGCGGCGCGGCAGGATGCGACGCTGCTGGCGTTTGCCCGGCGGGTCGAGTTAGTGGTGGATGACGAGCTGGATCGGTTGATGGCGGTGCAGCGGCGGCCGGTTAATCGGGTGAGGGTGGTCGTTGACGGGCAGTGGCTGAACGCGCCGGCAGTGGATTATCCGCCAGGGTGCGAAGAGAACCCGATGGCGGAAGCGGAGATTGTGCGCAAGTGCCGCGACAATCTGTCGCGGCGGCTGGGCGATAACGAGGTCGATCGCTTTATTGATACGCTGCTTGAACTGGAACGCCAGCCGGATGCGGTGCTGGCGCTGGCGCCGCTGTTCGCGGGCTGACGTTCCTCGCTCGCCGGTTATTTCCACGCTTCGCGGATCACCGGCGGCACCTTGCTGATGTCCACGCCACGGGCTTTCAGCGCCTGCTCGTAGAACTGCTGAATCTGACCGGACTGATAGAGCTTGCCGAATTCGTCGTTGAGGAACTGCTGGAAGGTCTGGTCGCTTTCCTTGCGGATAGCGCCGCTGGTGCTGACCGCCACAATGGGTTTCGGCAGGATCAGGTTGCCTTTGCCGACTTTAGCCTGTTGCAGCGCCAGCGCCGGATGGAAGTAGGACAACGCATCCACCCGCCCGGCATAAAACGCCGCCACGCCTTCATCCATGTTGGGGAAACGCACCAACTGCGCTTTCGGCAGATTTTTGGTCAGCAGCAGGTCCGGGCTGGACCCGAGCGTGACGCCGATTTTGACATCCGGCCGGTTGAGGTCTTCCCAGTTGGTGACGCTGATGCCGTCGCGCACCAGTACGCCCTGGGCATACCAGAAGAACGGTTGTTCAGGAAAATCGACCGCTTTCTTGCGCTCGTCGGTGGGGTCAAGCACCAGCATGGTGTCGATCTGGCCGGTTTGCAGCGCGGCGACCGCGTTGCCCCAGGTGGTTTCCACCGTCACCAGCTTAACCCCAAGGTCTGTCGCCAGCACCTTACCGACCTGATAGCCGATACCGTCCCATTCGCCGGTCGCCGCGTTCTTGAAATACCAGGGTTCGCCCTGCGCCACGCCGATGCGCAGTTCGCCGGTCTGTTTGACGTGTTGCCAGGTGGAGGCGGGCGCTTCGGCCCGAGCCAGCCAGGGCGCGGCGACCAGCGCCAGCGCGGCAATCATGGTACGAAAAGATAAATGCATAATGTCCCCGTGTGTGAATGGTTAAGCGCCTGTCTCCGTGGGGATGTTACATGCCAGTGTGAGCCTGGTTACGCCGGTCATCCCCCGATAAAAATAGGCGTTGAATTAATCAATAAATAAAAGGCGAGCACCACGCGCGGTATCGGCTTATTGCATAAATAATGCTTAAATATCATTAACATGATGACGGCGCGCTCAGGCAGTATTGCAGGAAATCACCGCGACATTAAATGCGAAGAGTGACTGAGCTTATGCGCTGGGTGGTAAAACGAGGAAAGTGATAAAACATGGCGGGCGACGCCCGCCATGATGAGGCTGGATTAACGGGTTAGAACGACTCCCACTCGTCGTTGCCGGAGCGGGTGCCTGCTCCGGCGCTGGCCAGCATCAGCGGTTTTTTAGCGCTGACGGCGCCGGGTTTGTGCGCGGTGCGGGCAAAGCGATGGCTGTCGTCATTATCGAGGCGGAATATCGAGACGGCCTGTTCCAGCGCTTGCGCCTGCTCTTCCAGTGAATTGGCCGCGGCGGAAGACTCTTCCACCAGCGCGGCGTTTTGCTGGGTGGTGGCGTCCATTTCGGCTACCGCGTTGGAGATCTGATTGATGCCGCGGCTCTGCTCGTCGGAAGCTGAGGCGATTTCCCCCATAATGTCATGCACATGGGCGATGGAACGGATAATGTCGTCCATGGTTTTTCCGGCGCTTTCCACCAGTGAGGAGCCGGTATTCACCCGGATGACCGACTCGCCGATCAGGGTTTCAATCTCTTTGGCGGCCTGGGCGCTGCGCTGGGCCAGGCTGCGTACCTCACCGGCCACCACCGCGAAGCCGCGGCCCTGTTCGCCGGCGCGCGCCGCTTCCACCGCAGCATTGAGCGCCAGAATGTTGGTCTGGAAGGCGATACCGTTGATGACGGTGGTGATTTCGGAAATGCGCCGGGAACTGACGGCGATTTCGTTCATGGTGCTCACTACGTTGGTGACGATCTCGCCGCCTTTGGTGGCGTTGCCTGACGCATCGGCCGCCAGTTGCGAGGCGTGATGCGCATTGTCGGCGTTCTGTTTCACCGTTGAGGTCAACTGCTCCATGCTGGCGGCGGTTTCCACTACCGCGGCCGACTGCTGCTCGGTGCGGGAGGAGAGATCGGTGTTGCCGGCGGCGATTTCCGACGCGGCGGACGCTACATTGCTCACCCCCTCGCGAATGGTGCCGATCATCTCGCGCAGTTTGTGGTTCATCGCATTCATCGCCGTCATCAACTGACCCAATTCATCCTTACGGGTGACGGTGATGGAGGCGGTCAGGTCGCCCTGGGCGATCCGCTCAGCCAGCGACAGGCTCTGACGCAACGGGCGGGTAAGTTGCAGGGTGATGCGCCAGGCCATCAGTACGCCGATGGCGATAATCGCCAGCCCGATGATCCACTGCTGGTATTGCGACTGGCGGGTAATGTTATCCACCTTATCCAACTGGGTTTGATAAAGCTGGGTCGCAGACTGGTTAAGAACCAGCGCGATATCCGCCATGCGCTGAGACGCCGCGTTCTCTTCCTGATAGGCCGCCATGTAAAGGGTGATATCCCCACTGTAGGTGGCGAAAGGCAGCCAGGTCTGATTCAGCCAGGCCTGCTGCTCCGTGCTGAATTTCGGCAGCGCCTGCGTGATGGCGCGTTGTGCGGTGTCCAGCGTCTTGCGAAGCGCCGTTTCAGTTTCGGCGGACGGCATCAACGTCAGTTCATGGGCGGTGTCTTTGATATCAGACAGCCCCTCGTTGATATACATAAATTCCAGCCGTAATTCCGCCGGCAGCGTGGCGGCATCAAATTTCCCGCGCAGGGTATCAATGATTTTACCGATGGTATCCTGAGATAGTTTCTGACCGATAGCGTCCCGCTTCTGACTGGCGCTGATCAGGTTTTCCCGCGCGACATTATATTCCTTGCCGGACTGGATAATCCTGTCCAGTATAATACGGGTGTCCGCATCCCATTTCATTGTTTGGGCGACATTCAGCGATTGCGTCATTTTATTTAGCAATTCGCCGTTTTTATTAATCGCCGCATAATCATGGGTATATTGGAAGCGCAGACGCTCCCGCCGGGCCTCTTCCAGATAACTGTTAATATTATTGCTGATAATGGATTTCTGGGAATACGCATCAATATTACGAAAGCCATTGATCCCTGACAGCATGATTATCGCCGCCATTAATAATATCAGTCCGAATCCCATCGCCAGCTTCACACCGACTCTGAAATTGTTATAAGCGCCAAAAACAGTATTCATTGGGCCTTCCTTTTTCTTGATTTACCAGGGTAGTGACGGGGAAAAAACCGAATTGAACATATCAACGTGTTATCGCTTCAGAGGCGTGAACGCTGAAGCTATTTCTTACTGTTATGGTTATAGGATAGTCGACGGTGATGCTGCCGTTTTATAAACAGGCTGTTACTGTCGCGGATATCATAACCTCATCCCAGGAACAGGGAAAGATAATGTAAAAATTATGTTTCATTTTCGTAAAATTCTACAGTGATATTATCAATCAGCTTATTGAAAGAAAGTATAGCCACGGTTAACGCCTCATTTGTTTTTTTTAATTTTTTAAGTGACGGACATAAAAACGTAATAAAGGCTGAGTTCAGGAGTAATTTCGGGCGCGGGTTTGGCTGGAAAGACAAGTGATGAATGGCAGGATAACGCTGCGGGAAAGGGAAGGGAGCGGCCTTGAAATGAATAAAATAAACACAGCATGGCGTTTATCGCCATGCTGTGTTGCCGGTGGTTAAAACCGGTTAGAACGATTCCCAGTCATCTTTGCCGCTGACCGAAGGGCGGCTCACGACAGTGGTTTTGGCGACGGTGGTTGCTTTAGCGGCGGATGTCGTCAGCTTCAGCGGCTTACTGACGCTAAGGCTGGCGCGTTGCGCCGGGCGCGTCGAAACGTCGTCATTACCGAGGCGGAACACCGATACCGCATGTTCCAGCGTTTGCGCCTGCTCTTCCAGCGAATTGGCCGCGGCGGAAGACTCTTCCACCAGCGCGGCGTTCTGCTGGGTGGTGGCGTCCATTTCGGCTACCGCGGTGGAGATCTGGTTGATGCCGCGACTTTGCTCGTCAGAGGCCGAGGCGATCTCGTCCATGATGTCATGCACATGGGAGATGGAGCGGATAATCTCGTCCATGGTTTTGCCGGCGCTTTCCACCAGCGTGGAGCCGGTATTCACCCGGGTGACCGACTCGCCGATCAGGGTTTCGATCTCTTTGGCGGCCTGAGCGCTGCGCTGGGCCAGATTGCGCACCTCGCCCGCCACCACCGCGAAGCCGCGGCCCTGTTCGCCGGCGCGCGCGGCTTCCACCGCGGCGTTAAGCGCCAGAATGTTGGTCTGGAAGGCAATGCCGTTGATGACCGAGGTGATTTCGGAAATGCGCCGGGAACTGACGGCGATTTCGTTCATGGTGCTCACCACGTTGGTGACGATCTCGCCGCCTTTGGTGGCGTTGCCTGACGCATCGGCCGCCAACTGCGAGGCGTGGTGCGCGTTGTCGGCGTTCTGTTTCACCGTTGAGGTCAACTGCTCCATGCTGGCGGCGGTTTCCACGACGGCGGCCGACTGCTGCTCGGTGCGGGAGGAGAGATCGGTGTTGCCGGCGGCGATTTCCGACGCGGCGGACGCCACATTGCTCACCCCTTCACGAATTTCGCCGATCATCTCGCGCAGTTTGTGGTTCATGGACGCCATGGCGGACATCAGCATCCCCAGTTCGTCGCGGCGAACGACGTTGATGGAGGCGGTCAGGTCGCCCTGAGCGATCCGTTCAGCCAGCGACAGGCTCTGATGCAGCGGACGGGTAATCTGCAGGGTGATGCGCCAGGCCATCAGTACCCCGATAGCGATAATCACCAGACCGGTAAACAATAACTGCCATTGCGAACTGGTGGTGGTGGCGCTGACCAGCGACAGCTGGCTTGCATACAAATCGGTGGAGGCGCTATCCAAAATGACTGCTGCGTCCGTCATGGTGGTGGTGGCGGAGCTTTCGGCCGAAAAAGCGCTCATGTAATCATCAAGATAGCCGTTGTAAGCGGAGAAAAATTGCCAGGCCTGATTCAGCCAGCCTTGTTGCTCCGCGCTGAATTTGGGCAGGGTTTGATTGAACGCGGTCAGGGTGTTGCCAAGGGCTTTGCGCAGGCTGGATTCGGCCTGGGTGGACGGCTGCAGTAACAACCCATGCGTCAGGTCGCGGATTTCCGAAAGTTGTTCGAACAGCGTGGTAAATTCCAGCCGTAATTCCGGCGTCAGGGTGCTGCCGTTGAACTGGGCGCGCAGCGTATCGAGCGTTTTGGCGCTGCTGTCCTGATTCAGTTTCTGCGCGATGGCGTCACGCTGCTGGCTGGCTTTGATCAGCGCTTCCCGTCCCGGCAGGTATTTTTTGTAGGCGTCATTGAGTTGAATCAGTAATTTTTGTGCATCAGGGGTCCAGGTTAACTGGTTGGCCTGATTCAGTGACTGGCCCACTTTCACCATCAGGTCGCCGACTTTATTAATGGCGGTGTAGTCATGGGTATACTGAAAACTGAGTCGGGCGCGTCTGGCATCATTCAGGTTGTTATTAATGTCGTTACTGATAATGGATTTATTGACGTAGGTGTCAATATTACGAAAACCATTAACTCCCGACAGCATGATGAAGGCGGACATGATTAAAATCAGGCCAAACCCAATCGCCAGCTTAATACCAACCTTCAGATTGTTATAGGTATGTAGAATTGTATTCATTATGGCTTCCTATGGGGCTAAGTGCGTTGACAATGTAAGATCAACAGAGGCTAACCATCTGTTAACATCCATGTTTTTCTTCAAAATTAAGAGATGGGTTTTTTCAGCACAGAGAAAAAACGTGTGAATGTTATCACATTTTTTAAAAATATAAACGACTGGTAACATAATGAAATAACACGATGTTTACGTTTTTTATTCCAGATTCGTTTTTACGTATTTTTATTCTGTTCATCGTCTGTTAAATGATTTCATGTACTAGTTAATTGGGGCGATAAAATTGCCATTTCGTAGCACTTATTCAAAAAATTATTTTTAGATGCCGGCACTAAGTCATATTTTTTCATTTCACATACCGCCGAAAAAATAATGCTCGGCTTGCTGTATATTCGTCGGAAAGTCGGGGCGTATCCCCAGATAATTCGAGCGACAGGAAAAATGCGCATGACGGTCATAACGAGATCATAGTCTGTCGCATGATGGCGTCGCCGATCGACGGCGTCTGTCTGAATCCGCCGGCGCCGGGATGATGGCGTGATGTTGCAGGGTTCCGCGCTGCCGCTCGGCAGCGCGGAAAGGGGCTCACCTATCAGGCGCCGGAAGTTATATCCGCGGCGTCGCTGGTCATCGGCACGTCCTGAATTACCGACTCGAAACTGCGCAGACGTTTATAAATCGACATCAGTTCCACGATGGTGGTCCAGGAGTTGATCAGGTACTGGAACGAACCGCGTACCTGATCGAACACGTTGGTGATCTGGGTCATCAGGCCGAGCGTCAGGCTGCCCGCCACGATCGACGGCAGCAGCATAATGATGCCGAACACGTTGTCGCTTTGCAGATAGAGCACCCGCGCGATATTGAAATAGGTGTAATGGAAGTAGAGACGGAAATAGTTTTTCCGCACATTGCCGAACAGCTGTTTTACCGTAGGCGGCGTGGCGCGGCTGGCGTCATCCTCGCCATACACCAGTTCTTTACGGTAGGCGGCTTCCACCCGCTGGTTGTTGAATTCCAGCCCCGGCAGTTTGATACCGATTAATGCCAGCACGCCGGTGCCCGCCAGCGACCAGATGATGGCGGCGATCACCAGGCCGTAAGGAATTTCGCCGATCAGCGGCAGCGATTTGACGTGAGACGAGAGGCTGACCAGCACCGGCAAAAAGGCGATCAACGTCATCAGCGATTTCACCAGATCCACCCCCAGGCTTTCCACCGTGGAAGCGAAACGCATGGTGTCTTCCTGAATACGCTGCGCCGCCCCTTCAATGTGACGCAACGCTTGCCAGTGCGAGGTGTAGTAGTCGTTCATGGCGGTACGCCAGCGGAAGACGTAATGGCTGACGAAAAACAGGTTCAGCACGCCGACGGTCACCGCGGTCAGCGCGATACCGAGGAAAATCAGCAACTGCTGGTAAAACGCCTGAATAGTCACCGCGTTCGGCGCGCTCAGCGCTTTCTGGATCAGATCGTAAAACGGGACGTACCAGTCGTTGACCGCCACGCCGACTTCGACCGAAAAGTAGGTCACGAAAATGATCAGCGAGGAGCCGAGAATCGACCAGCGTTGCCAGGGATGCGGGTTTAACAGCGCCCAGGCGCCGGCGAATATGGCTACGCACAGCAGGTAGTAACCGTAGAACCACAGAAAGGCGGGCGACAGGAACCGTATCGCGCCTTGCGGCAGCGGTTGGGTGATGTGCAGCAGGCTATCGCCCAGCGGTCGCCCCCAGCTATACCAGATGATGACGGCTACCAGCGACCAGAGCAGCGCGGAGGAGAAAAACAGTTTGGGGTTGGGAAAAAACGATTTGAACATAAACGCACTTCTATCCGTAAAAGGAGAATAACTGCCGTGATAGCAAATATTTAACGCAGACGCAGGATTATATTGAAACGATTTTTGACTGGATAACGATTTTCTTTACGCAGCAATAAGCAAGGCGACGCAGAAATAAGCAGGACGCAAAAAATACAGAGCGGCGGCGACAGAGGTACAGATATCGCCGCCGTGGTGTTACTGGCAAGGCGAGGGCGCGTCGACCACGATGTCCGGCTGGTGGGTGACGGTAAAATTGACCGAACGGGCGATAAAGCACATCTCGTGAGCCTGATGATGTAACGCGAGAGCGGTCTGCGCGTCGCTGTCGGCGCTGATCACCACGCGCGGACGCAGCGTGACCGACAGAAACTGCCCGGCGCCGCCAGCCTCTTCCACCATTTCCCCTTCCGCCCGATCGTCGTAGGCCAGCACCGTGACGCCGGCTCCCGCGCACAGCCCGAGATACCACAGCTTGTGGCAGGCGGACAGCGACGCGACCAGCAGCTCTTCCGGATTCCAGCGCGTTGGGTCGCCGCGGAAACTCGGGTCGGATGAGCCGGGCAGCGTCGGTTTGCCCGGCGCGCAGATATCATGGTCGCGGCTGTAGCCGCGATAACTCTTGGTGCCGGTGCCCTGGTTGCCGGTCCAGCTAACCTGGACCTG
The DNA here is from genome assembly GCF_002812485.1 of Dickeya fangzhongdai. NCBI lineage: Bacteria > Pseudomonadati > Pseudomonadota > Gammaproteobacteria > Enterobacterales > Pectobacteriaceae > Dickeya > Dickeya fangzhongdai. The sequence continues at coordinate 2,756,501 of NZ_CP025003.1, read as the reverse complement.
ATAGCGATGAATTTTGTCTGCCATGTCGCCCTCGTATTCCGATTAAAAAAATATTCGGCTGTAGTTTAACAGGCAATGGCGTCGATGCCATGACGGCAGCAAACGGCGACGCGACGCGCCCCTTAGCCCATCTCGATCACATCCTGAGGCGGCAGGTCTTTCTCCAGCTGTCGTAACACCCGGTAAACCTGCGCCACCGGTTGCAGGGTATCACGCGGAATGTAGTGACCTTCCGGTATCCGGTACAGGGTGCGCGCCAGCCAGATAAAACGGATTACCGGCACCCCGGCCTGATGGGCGCGGGCGATCAACGCTTTGGCCTGATCGTCTTCACCTTTGAGCAGGATGCGCGGCAGCGGTGTTTTGCCGGGGCGGTAGAACAGCGCCACCGCGTAGTGGGTTGGGTTGACCAGCAGCAGATCGGCGTCCTCCACTTTGGGTTTGGCGCGCGGGCTGGCGGGCTCGTTGAGGATTTCCTGCGCCACCGATTTACGATGGCCTTTCATGTGCGGGTCGCCTTCCGAGTTTTTAAACTCGTTGCGGATATCTTCATGACTCATGCGCTGCTGTTTGAGGAAGTAGTATTTTTGCAGGCCGAAGTCGAGTAACCCCAGCGCCAGCAGTGCGGAAAGGGTGGTGCGCGCCACGCTTTTCAGCACGCCCTCCACCCCTTTCCAGAACGCGGTCAGATCGCCGTAAGCCAGCTCCACCAGCCACTCCAGCTGCGGCATCACCACCAGCCAGAACACCAGCCCGATGGTCACCGCCTTCAGGATGTTGGTCAGCATGTCGGTGAGTTTGCGCATGGTGAACATTTGTTTGATCTGGTTGATCGGGTTGAGGCGGTTGAAGTCAATTTTCAGCGCTTCGACGGCAAACAGTGGACCGTACTGGATCCAGCCGCCCACGACGCGCATCAGCAACGCCACGCTGATGGTCAGCAGGCAGAAGGTCGCCAGCAGCGACAGCGCTTCACTGAAAATTTCATCCGCCGCGTGGCCGAACGGGTCGGTGATGCGGCTCACCGGTAACTGCATCAGCGCCTGTAACTTGCTCATGCCGTTGTCGGTCAGCGCCAGAATCATCTCCAGCAGCGCGAAGCTGATCAGCAGCTTGGGTACGTCCTGACTCTGTCCCACTTCCCCTTTTTTGCGGGCGTCCTGCAATTTTTTGGGGGTGGGTTTTTCGGTTTTTTCACTCATCGCAGTACCTCGTGGTTACTAACCGTATCTCGCGTTTTGCCATTTCAGGGCGACGCCTGAAAAAATAGCGGGAACAGGTGTTTCAGGTCGGTGAGCGCCTTGAGCCGGCCTTCGCCGAGAAACTGCAGCACCGGCATGTAGAGCACGAAAAACGCCATGCCGGCCAGACACTTGGCCGGGGTGGACAGCACGTAAACCTGCAACTGCGGGCTGTAGAGACTGAGAATGGCGATACTGAATTCCAGCAACAGCAACAGCGCCACCAGCGGCCCGGCGTACACCACCATGTGCTGAAAGGTGTCTTTAAGCAGGTCGAGATAGGTGTGAAACCCCTGTTCCGACAACGGCGGCAGGAAGTCTAACGCCGGCCACAGCCGGTAGCTGTCCCACAGTAACTGGGTAAAACCGGGAAAACCGATGGTGATGATCAGCAGCATGATGAACAGCTCTTTCATCATGTGACCGAGCGGGGTAGCGTCGCTGCCCAGCGCCGGGTTGAGCTGGCCGCCAGTGAGCGCGCCGCGCTGGTTATCAAACAGCGCGCCGACCGACTCGAACAGCCAGAACGGCATCGCCAGCACCACTCCGAGCAGCAGCCCGATCACCAGCTCTTTGAGCAGCAGGCCGGGCAACATCGGCCAGGTGAGCGTGGTGGTCAGCATCTGTTGCTGGATGGCGCCGGCCGGCACCAGCGCCAGCGCGATCGCCACCGCATTGCGCAGCATGCCTTTGATGATGGTGAACGAGAACAGCGGCACCAGGAACAGGCACGGATACAGCCGGGCCACGCCGAGCGTCAGCGCGTAAATAAAATCGTAGATATTCTGGATTGTGGCGATGGAGAACATGGCCGCCTCACGCCCGGGTTTGTTCGATCATGTTGAAAGCCATCATCGCCAGTTGGATCAGCTCTACGCCGATCCAACGGCCGGTCATGGCCAACACCAGTCCTACCGCCACCAGCTTGACGGCAAAGGGCAGGGTTTGATCCTGCAACTGCATTACCGCCTGCAACAGCGAAATCAGCACGCCGACCACCACCGCCACCAGCAGCGGCGGCGCCGACAGCATCACCACCAGCACCATCGCCTGTCTAAACAGATTGAGCGTTTCCATGGTCGCCTCACAGGTAGCTGTAGAACAGGCCGTCGAGCAGGCGCGTCCAGCCGTTGACCAGCACGAACAGCAGCAGCTTGAGCGGCAGCGAAAGGGTGGTGGGCGCCACCATTTGCATCCCCAGCGCCAGCAGCACGTTGGAGACGATCAGGTCGATAACGATGAACGGGATATAAATCAGAAAACCGATCTTAAACCCGGCCTGCAGTTCCGACAGCACATAGGCCGGCAGCACCAGCAGGATGCTTTGGGTGGTGATTTTTTCGGCCATCGCCGCCGGCCACATGCGCAGGCTGTTTTCATGCAGGTGGGTAAGAATGTCCGGGTCGGTGTTGCGCGACATGAATTTCTGCAACGGTTCGATACCTCGGGTCACGCTGCTTTCCAGCGCGTCGAGACTGCTGAAATCCACCGGCGCGTCCTGAAAACGCTGTTTGATGTCGCTGAATACCGGCGCCATCACGAACAGCGTGGCGGCGAGGGCGATGCCGTACAACGCCATGTTGGGCGGCACCTGCTGCACCCCGATGGCGTTGCGGGTAATCATCAGCACCATGGAAACCTTGAGAAAGCAGGTGCAGACGATCATCATCAGCGGAATCAACGACAACGTGCCCAGAAACAGGGCAAACATCACCGGGTCGAAGCTGCCCGAGGTCATAACGATGGCTCCGGGGCGATGTCTCCATCCACGCCAAGACGGCGGGTGATTTGCAGCCCCAGCCGGCCTTCCACGTCCACCAATTCGCCCAGCGCCAGCGGTTGCTCGCCGTGGTACAGGGTCGCTTCGCCGGGCGTCGCCTGCTGCAGGGTCAACACCGTGCCGGGGGCGAGCTGCTGCAAATCCTGCAACGTCAGCGTCAGGTAGCCGCAGCGCACGGTCAGCGCCAGCGTCAGCGGCGGCAGCGCGTAGCCCGACGGCGCGCCGGTGTGATTATCGCTATCCGGGGCGTACTGCGACGTCTCGGGGACGGCGTAGGTCTCAAAAGGGGTTGCGTCGTCAAAGGGTGTTGTCACGGGACATTCCTCCAGTTCTGTCACGGTAAACCAGTAAGGGGCGAGCGCATCCATCCTGAGCTGCCCGGTCAGCCGCCGGTCGGCCAGCGTGATGCAGCCGTTGCCCTGCGGTGAAAAGTACTGTTTGAGTGGACAGATCAGGTCGCCCGGTTCCAGCGTCGCCAATTGTTCGTGTGACAATGTCACGTCTGCCAGCGTCAACGGCACGCGCATCGCCAGATGACCGGGCAGCGGGTAGCGGGGCGCGTACCACCCCGGCTGGCTTTGCCACTGCTGCAAGGTCCGGGTCGATGTCCGCAACCGGCTGCGAACCCGGAAATCCCCGCGGATAACCTCCAGCCACAGCGTCAGGTCGCCCTGCGCTTCGCTGTCCGGCTGCGGCGATGACGCCGGCTGAATCTCGCCGAACAGCTCGCGCAGCGCCGGGCTGAGATGGTGGTTATACTGCGTCCAGTACCAGTCGGCGGTTTCCGCGGCGGCGTCGGGGCCGGGCGTGAGCGCCGGGCAGGCGGAAAGCAGCGACAACAACGGCGCGGCGTTGTCGTCCAGCCACAGCGTGCCGGCATGGCAGCGCCAGCGGCTTTCCTGCCCGCCGGGCGGCGCGTCGTCCGCCAGTTGCAGGCGTAATTCGCCGGGCTGACCGTCCAGCATGAAGGCAAAGCGGTGCGCCGACGCCAGCTGGCGGGAGAGCGCGGCTCGCGCCTGGCTGACCGGGCGCAGCGTCCGGGCGAGCAGGATCATTCCTCGTCCTCCCGGCTTTCAAACTGCAGGCGCACCGGCGCGCACAGCGTATCCGCCAGCGAACGGCGGCAGGCGTCGCGCTGGCTTTTCAACTGCTCGTAGGCGGATTTGCCGAAGCGCAGCGAAACGTCCCAGCCGCTGGCGGGCAGCGTCACCATCCGAACATCCACGCTGCCCAACTGCGGCAGTTGCAGACTGAACGACAGCGGTTCCCCGCGGCGCAATAGCGGCATGTCGGTCAGCGACGACTCCAGCGCCGGCCAGTACGCCGGTGTGACCGGTTCCGCCTGCGACGGGGCATCGGCGAAGGCATCCAGATTCAGCGACGGATTCAGCGCCAGCGGCGGACCAAACGGCAGCCAACTGGCGTCGGGAAAGCGCATTTCCGGCTCGGACAGTTCGCCGAACGGTTCCCAGAAGGCACCGTCGTCGTAACCGTAGCCGGGGAAATCCTGTTCCTGACCGTGCGGCAACGGGCGCAGGGCAGGCAGAGAAACATCTTGTGTTGCGGGCAGATGAGGGGTCATATCGCCTCCTGATAGGTGGTTAACAGAAACTCCAGTTTTTCAACGGCTTTCTGGCAGAGCCGGGCCGCTTCCCGGGCCTGGCCGACCTGCTGCTGCCGGTTCAGATACTGTTGCTGCCAGTCGGTACACAGCAGCACCTGCGCCTGAATCTGACGAATATGCTTTTGCTCCTGCTCCAGCTGGTTTTTCAGCGACTCCAGCGTCTGGGTTTTACCCAGCGCCTCGCGCAGGAAGATATCGCGCTGTTGCTGCCAGTCGGCCTGGAGCTGTTCCAGTTGTGCCTGTTGCGTGCGTAGCGCCGCTTCGGTTTGCCTGAGCGCTTGTTCGGACAGACGTAACTGGCGTTCGGCGCGACTGAGGCGCTGCCGGCGGATCGGCAGCAACTGGTTAAACACGGCGCCCAGCTCCTGCGCGCTGCTGTCCGGCTGCTCTTCTTCCATCGCACTGACGGGTTTCATGGCGTTAGAGATTGGCATATTGGCTCACCTCTTCGAGTTGCGACTGAATGTGGTCGAAGCCCTGCGGCTCGCGCATCGCCTGTTGCAGAAAACGGTTGATGTCGTCGTTGGCGCTGACGGCGGCATCGGTAAAGGCGTCGTGTCCCGGCTGGTATTCACCGAGGCGGATCAACATTTCCACCTGCTTGTAGGCGGCCATCAGCCGCCGCACCGCGTTGGCGTGGCGGGTGTGTTCCCGCTCGACCACGTTGCTCATGGTGCGGCTCAGGCTCATCAATACGTCGATCGCCGGGTAGTGGTTGCGTTCGGCCAGCCGGCGCGACAGCACAATGTGGCCGTCGATCAGCGACCGTACTTCGTCGGCCACCGGGTCGTTCATCGAGTCCTGTTCGATCAGCACCGAATAGAGCGCGGTAATCGCGCCCTGACGGGTTTGCCCGGCGCGTTCCACTAGCCGGGGCAACAGGGTGTAGACCGAGGGCGGCAACCCGCCGCGCCCCTGCGGCTCGCCCAGCGCCAGGCCGATTTCACGCTGGGCGCGGGCAAAGCGGGTCAGCGAGTCGATAATCAACAGCACCTGTTTGCCCGCTGCGCGAAAGGCTTCGGCGATGGCGGTGGCGGTAAAGGCGGCGCGGGCGCGTTCCATACTGCTGCGATCGGAGGTGGAGCAGACCAGCACGGTGCGGCTGCGCAGCTGCTCGTCCAGCTCGTGATCGAGGAATTCGCGCAGTTCGCGGCCGCGTTCGCCGATCAGCCCAAACACGATGGCGTCGCACGGCGTGTTGCGCGCCAGTTCCGCCAGCAGGGTGGTTTTGCCGCAGCCGGCGCCGGCGAATATCCCGACGCGCTGGCCGCAGCCGATAGTCAGCAGGCCGTCGATGGCGCGCATACCGGTGGGCAGCGGGTCGGCGATGCGTGGGCGCTCGGTTGGCGGCGGCGCGTCGCCGATCACCGGGATGGGGTTGGCGTTGAGTGAGCCCGGCTCGACAAACGCGCTGTGGCCGCCGTCTTCCAGCGGACGGCCGAAGCCGTCCAGCACGCTGCCGAACAGCGCGTCGGACACCTGCACGCAATGCGGCTGGTACAGCGGCGTGACCACCGCGCCCTGCGCGATGCCGTCCAGCGCGCCCAGCGCCGATAAAAAGGTGTTCTCCGGGCTGAAGCCGACAATTTCCGCCAGCACCTGCGAGCTGTCGTCACGCGCCACCAGACACAGATCGCCGATGCGGGCGTTCGGCAGGCTGGACTCCAGCAGAATGCCGCTGATGCCGATGATCTGCCCCTGTCGCGTCACCGGCGAATACGCCGCCAGCTGGCGTTGTTGCTGTTGCAGCCACTGGCTCAGTCGGGGATAGCGGGTATCGATTGCGTTCTGCGCGTTCATCACCAGTTCACCTTGATCTGTTGTTTGCCGCGAAATTCGATCTGGCTGTCGTTGATGCTGACCAGCCGCAGGTTGTCCACTTCGTCGCCGACGAAGATGCGCCGCCCGTCAGAGGTCACCACGTTGGCTTTCGGGCCGCTGGTGACCTGCACGATCTGAAACGGCAACTGGTCGTCCTTCACGGTGGTGTGGTTTTCAATCTGCAAGGCGGTGACGTAACGCTGGTGGAATTGCGCCAGCATGCGCGCCAGCCGGGTGTGCTGCGCGGGCGGCAGCGCGCCGCTCAGCACGATGCGGTTGTTATCCTGACTGGTCGAAACCAATCGCTCCAGTTCGCGGTCGGTCAGCATGGTTTGCAGGGTGCTGTTCAACTGCGGTAAGGTGCCGATCGGTAAACGGTTATCCTGCGGCGGCGGCGCGGACGGCATCGCCGCCGTTTCCTGCAACATCCAGCTACCGACGATCATGAACAGCAGCACCGCCAGCAGCAGGTAGCTGAATTTGGCCCACAGCGGCAGGCGCGGCTTTTCCCGGCGCGTCACCGTCGGTTCCGGCGTCGGTGCGGGGGGCGTGTGCGAGGCGGCGGCGTCAGGCGGGGCGTCTTGCGTGCCGGTGACGGCGTCGTCGGCGGCCTGGTCGTCATCCGGCGGCGTTTCTTCCGCCTCATCCTGCCAGGGGGTGTCGGCGCTCACCACGCACAGCCAGATGCCGCCGGCGGCGAACGGCGTGCCGGGCGGCAGCCAGAGCGATTGCGCTGCCGCGTGGCCTTCGCTGTTGCTGACCGGGCCGTCCAGTACGGATACCAGCCAGCCGTCGGGTTGTTTTTCCAGCAGGCAATGCTGCTCGCGGATGCCGGGATCGTAGAGCACCATATCCGCCTCATCGGCGGAACCGATACGCCATGAGGTTCCGCTCAGCGGCAGCGCGGCCCCACGGTGCAATCCGGTCAGAACACGGAGTTCAAACATTTTGCGTTATCCTATGCGTTAAAGGGGTCAACCCGGTCCTGCAGGTCGATACGGCCCGCTACGTTGATCGACAGGTGCGATTCCAATTCGGTGAACGACAGCACCGGGACATGATGGAATTCGTCCTGCAACAGAATGCGCAGCGGACTGCGCAGGTCCTGCGCCACCAGAATCAGCGCCGACGGCGGCGTCATCGGCGGGAACGCCCGCCGCAGCTGACCGAGCAGGACGGCGGCGTATTCCTGGGTCAGCGCGAAGAAGGTTTCGTTTTGCGTCTGGCGCAACGCGTCGCGCAGCAACTCTTCGGTTTCCGGCGTCAGCAGCCAGACGGTGAGGCTGTCGTCCTGACTGTACTGGTGGCAAATCTGGGCTTTCAGCTCCAGCCGTACGTAGTCGGTGAGGGCGTTGATGTCACGCTCGTGCTGACCGACTTCGATCAGCGCTTCGGCAATCGGCCGCACCGAGCGCAGCGGCACTCGCTCCGACGCCAGCCGTTGCAGTACGCTGGCGAAGCGCGATAACGGCATGATGCGCTGCAGTTCCTGCGCCAGCTCCGGCTGTTCGGCTTCCAGCCAGGCGAGGATCGATTTGGTTTCCTGCAGGCCGATAAACTGCGCGCCGCTGCGATGAATCGCGTTCTCCATGCGGCTGAGGATCAGCGCGTCCGGGCTCCAGGGGCTCAGTTCCGGCTGCTGCAATAGCGGATGTTCCGGCGTCAGCCACAGCAGGTGGTGTTCGTCGCGGGCGGACAGGCCGGGCATCATGCCGTCGTCCAGCGTCTCTTCCGGCAGTTGTCCGCGCGGCACCGCCAGCAGCGGCACGCCGAAGCTGGCCCGCAACTGCGGGATTTCATACACGCAGAAGCGGAACTCATCTTCCGGCACGTTGGGGTTAAACTCGATGTCGAACGACGGCAGCGTAAAGCCGAAGTGATACACCAGCCGGTTGCGCAGGCGACGGATGTCCTGTACCAGCACCGCGGCGGCGGCGGCGCCTTGCCACACGGTATGGAACTGCAACAGGTAGGCGCGGGTCGGGTTGAAGCGCCGCAAATCCTGATAGCCGTTCTGCTCGGCGGGCATGCTGTCGTCCGCCAGCAGCGCATCCTGCAGGCCGCTCTGTTTGACGCGCCACAGCTGAAATAACCCGCTGCCGAGCGACAGCAGGCTGATGATGAGAAACACCAGCGTCGGCATCCCGGGCAGCAGCGCAAACCCCAGCATGCCCACCGACGAGATGATCCACGCCTTGGGCTGGCTGGTCAGCTGCTCGGCGATCTCGCGGCCGATATTGTTGTCCATTTTCTGGCCGTCGGCGGAGACGCGGGTGATGATCATCCCGGCGGTCAGCGAAATCAGCAGCGCTGGAATCTGGGCAATCAGGCCGTCGCCGATGGTCAGCACCGAGTAAATGTGCATGGCGTCGCCGGCGGCCATGCCGTTTTGCAGCACGCCGATGGCGAAGCCGCCAATCATGTTGATGAACACGATCACCAGACTGGCGATGGCGTCCCCTTTGACGAACTTCATCGCCCCGTCCATAGCGCCGAACAACTGACTCTCCTTGGCCAGGTTTTCCCGTCGCTGGCGAGCCTGCTGGGAATCGATCAACCCGGCGCGCAGGTCGCTGTCGATGGACATCTGTTTGCCGGGCATGGCGTCGAGGGTGAAACGCGCCGCCACTTCCGCCACGCGCTCCGACCCTTTGGTGATCACCAGAAAGTTCACCACCGTCAGAATCATGAAGATCACCAGGCCGACCGCCAGATTGCCGCCTACCACGAAGTTGCCGAATGCCTCCACCACGTGACCCGCATCCTGTTGCAGCAGGATCTGCCGGGTGGTGGAGATGGACAGCGCCAGCCGGAACATGGTGGTCAGCAGCAGCACCGCCGGGAAGGTGGAGAACGCCAGCGGTTTGGGCAGGTACATCGCCAGCACAATCAGCAGTGATGAAATACAGATGTTGAACGCAATCAGCACGTCGATCAGGCCGGTCGGCAGCGGGATGATCATCATGAACACAATCGCCATGACGATCACGGCGCCCACCACCTCGGAGCGCTGCATGGCGCTCATGGCAAAACGGTTAAGCCAGGCGATCAGCACAGCCATCGGTTACCCCTTGTTCCGAGATCGGTCGTTCATCGATTGGGTTTCATCCTGCTGCTGCTTTTCGTATTGGGCGAAATCGCCGATCAGGCTACGAATCAGCTGCAGGGCGGTGAGGCGGTTTTTGGCGTCGCGCCACAGCGGGTGCGGCAGGTCGTTAACCAGCGGCAGCAGGCCGTTGAAAAACAGCAGCTGGCGCTGGGCGTCCTGCCCGGCGACTTCACGGCCCAGGTTGTGCAGGTCGCGGGCGTAGGCGCCGTTGGCGCTCAGGCCGATCAACCGCCGGGTCAGTTCCACCGCGCCCAGCGTGCATTCCGGCATGCGCGACGCCAGTCGGGCGAGCAACGATTGGCTGGCCGACAGCGTATGGCTGAGCTGACGCGAGTCGTTCAGGCTGCTGAGCATTTTGCTGAGCGCATTCTTCGAGATGGACGGCGCCAGCGAGGCGATATCCGCCGCCAGCGCCCGTTGCAGCGTACGCAGCCCGGCGGCGAAGTGCTGGGCGTCAAAACGCTCCAGCAGCGCGTCGAGCAGGGCGCTGGGCGACTGTTGATGGACGATGCGCTGGTAGTAGAGGTCGCGCAGCGCCTGTTTCTGGTTCGGGTCGGTGCTGAACAGGGAAATGGCGGCGGCGGTGTTCAACCCCGCCCGGACTTCCGGCCCTTTTTCCTGATGCAACTGGTCCAGGCTCTGGCTGGTCGACTGCGCGAGTGAGGCGTCCTGCTGCTGTTGCGCCTGGCTCAGCACATGGCGCAGCACGATATCGCTGCGTGCGGCGTCGCCGCCTGCCGCCTGCATGATGGCCTCGACCGATGGCGGCGATGACTGGCGCAGCAGCGCCTGCATCTGCCGGATCTGCTGGTCCAGCGTCGGGTGCTTCGGATTTTCCAGTAGCTGGAACAGTTCGGTCAGTTTTTCGATGCGTTCGATGTTGGCCAGCATGCGGCTTTGCGGCTGGCTGATTTGCCGCCGGTTCAGCGCCTTGCTTTTGCGTTCGACCTGCTCGCCGAAGCTGGCCGCGACTTCTTCCATCGAGTCATGAAGGGTTTTGTCGTGCGACGGTCTGGCTTCGCTGGTTTTGACCGGCGTGCCGACCGGCTCCTGATCGTCAATATCATTGGCGCTGGCCGCGCTGCTGGTATTGAGCACGGAAGAAACGTTGTTGAGTGAAATCATGGTCCGGTCCTGCCTGAAGCAGCCTCTGCTTTAACGGTGTGCTGTTATGTGGCCGGACCGGGAAGCGGGTTCCCATTGAATGATGTAAGTCAACGAAAATAAGTAACCTGCTGTTATTATAATCTTGATTACTATTTGGTTGGTTGGTTCTGCAAAAGCTTGCAATTCAGGCCGGATTTTACCGGCAAAAAATGGCATGAAAAGCCAGTGCGATAAAAAATAAAACAATATATAACAATAAGTTAATTCGTTTTCATTGGCTGGCACGCGCCTTGCTCTCCCAGATGCGCCAATTAGGGCATAACGATGGAGAGTTAATGAAATGGAAACGATTGCACTGAAACAAATGGACGCGTGTCAGCTTCATACCCCTGCCAATACCGTGGACTGGGAGCAGGTTTTTCGCCTGCATGGCAAGCGACTGCAAAACTTCATTCGCAAGCGCGTATCGAACCGTGAAGATGTGGAAGATTTACAGCAGATGACCTATCTGGAAGTGCTGAAAAACCGCGAAAAGTTCGCCGGCGCCTCGCGCCCGGAAACCTGGGTATTCGGCATTGCCCTGAATCTGGTGCGAAACCACTTCAAACAGGCGCGTTATCGTGCCGTCGATATCAGCGACGATGCGTTGGAAGCGATGGAAATTCTGTCGACGGATATCGATCCCAGCCGCATTACGGAGTGCGATCATTCGCTGAACCGCGCGCTGACGGCCAGTGCGCACCTGCCGGAGGAAACGCGTAAGATGTTGATGATGCTGCTGGATGCCGATGTCAGCTATCAGGATATCGCCGAGCAGCTCAACATTCCTATTGGCACTGTACGTTCGCGTCTTTCCCGCGCCAGGGGATATCTCCGCCAGGCCGTTGATGCATAAGTTGAATCCCCCGTGCGGCAGCCTGGCGCGGGGGCTCGCTTATATTGCCATGCCCCGGGAGGGCATCTCCCTTGAGTCAGGGGAGGAGAAGGAACCTGTCAGTATCAGGCTGTGTACCCGCACGTCGTGCGGTGAACAGCCTAACAGGGCCGCAGGCCACCTTCCCCGGGGGCGATTTCTGCGGCTTTCCTTTCTGCTGTCGGCGCCCGGTTTACGGGGGCCGGCAGGCTTAGCGATAGCAAGGAGATGGCAATGTTATATACCCCGACTTCCCCACAACCCCACCATCCGGATGACGTACCGCCGCTTGAACTGGTGGATTTCGCCTTTAGTCGTATCAAAGATGCTATTTATATTGTCAACGACATGGAGCAGTTTTGTTACGCCAATGATGAAGCCTGCCGCATGCTGGGCTACAGTCGCCGCGAGTTTCGTCGCATGCGGATACAGGACATCGACCTTGGCTGGACAAAGGAAGAGACCAACCGCCACTGGAGCGATCCCCGCTGCTGGAAGCGCGGGCTGACGTTTGAAACCCGGCATAAAACCCGCTTTGGCATGGTGCTGCCGGTCGAGGTCAGCGTGAATCATTTTCTACATAAAGGACGAAAGTACAGTATGTGCGTAGTAAGGGATATTCGTGAACGCAAGCATATCGAACAGTTGGCTTACGCCCGTGAGCAGGAGTTCCGGGCGCTGGTGGAGAATACGCCGGATCTGATCACGCGCTTTGATCCGCAGCTCAACTGCCAGTACGCCAATCCCGCCACACTGGCCCACCTGCGTTTTACCGCCGAGCAGCTGCGCGGGCGGCGGCTGACCGATCTGCTGCCGAACGCCCGCTGCGCCCAGCGCATTCTGCAACTGGTGCAGATGGTGGTGGATTCGGAAAGCAGCGTCGAAGGCGAGCTGGAGGAAGACATCGGCGCGACGGAAACGCGCCACCGGGTGATTCACCATATCCGCTGTGTGCCGGAGTTCGATCAAAGCGGTAAGCTGACGTCGATCCTGACCGTCGGGCGCGATATCACCGCCATCCGCTATGCCGAAAAAAAGCTGGAGGATTCCCACATGCAGCTGCGGCTGCTGGCGCGCCAGCGGGAAATCTCCCGCGAAGAAGAACGCAAGCACATCGCCAGGGAGATCCACGATGAGCTGGGGCAGCATCTGACATCAATGCGCATGAGCCTGTCGCTGATGCGTATGCAGTTCGCCCGCGATAACCCGCATATGCTGACGCAGCTACAGAATTTGATGGCGCTATCCGATAAAACCATTCAGGTGGTGCGACATGTCGCGACCCGGTTACGTCCCAACGTGCTGGATATGGGGCTGACCCCCGCGCTGGAGTGGCTGCGTGATGATTTTATCCGCCAGTATCGCTGCCCTTGTCTGTTGCGGGCGCCGGAGCCGGAAGTGGTGCTGAATGACGAATGCGCCACCGCGGCGTTCCGGGTGGTGCAGGAGTCGCTGACCAATATCGCCCGTTACGCCGAGGCGACGCAGGTGGTGATTGCGCTGGAAAACCGCGAAGGATTGATCGTGCTGAGCGTGCGCGACAACGGCAAAGGGTTTGACGCTCAGGCCCGTAAACCTCACGCCTTCGGCCTGATGAGCATGAAAGAGCGCGGCCGGATGCTGGGGGGAGAAGTGGTAATAGAAAGTCAGCCTGGCGTAGGTACGCTGGTTCGGCTGACGTTTCCGCAGGATACCGCGTAGAATAGATTTTCTCTGGAGAGGACGAAACGCGAATGGATAGACTCATAAAGCTGATGATCGCTGACGATCACGTAATTATGCGTGAAGGATTAAAGCAGATCTTTGCATTAGACGAGAATCTGGAAGTGGTGGCGGAAGCGGGGACCGGGTCGCAGGTGCTGGCGCAACTGCGGGAGAGCCAGATCGATTTACTGCTGCTGGACATGAGCATGCCGGGCATTTGCGGCGAAGAACTGATTATCCGCATTGTGGCGCAGTATCCGCGTCTGCCGATTCTGGTGTTGAGCATGTACAGTGAACCGCAGATCGCCCGGCGGGTACTGAAAAGCGGGGCGCTCGGCTATATCACCAAAGACAAAGACCCGGAAGCGCTGCTGTCGGCTATTCGTCGGGTGGCGCAGGGCGCGCGCTATATCGACCACAGTATCGCCGAGCAGATTGTGTTTGCGGATTGCCAGACCCGCGGCGACGGGCGCCATGAACTGCTGACCTCGCGGGAGCATCAGATCATGGTGATGCTGGCTCAGGGACAGGGGGTTAACGCCATCGCCGAAACGCTGGCCATCAGCAACAAAACCGTCAGCACCCATAAATCGCGGTTAATGGAAAAAATGCAGTTCACCACCAACGCGGACATTGTGAAATATGCATTGAGCCAGCGTTTAATCGCCTGACAGTAACCTATTGTCCTCCCTTCGCTGATGACCTTGCTGTAAGACAATGCCATGACGAAGGGGGGAACCACGCCTTCAGTACCCGGAACGCCGCCAGCGTCATTGTCTCCGGGGTCAGATTATTCCTACTTTTCGCTCTGAAATTCCTACCACAACTTCAGCGGTTGGCTGATGGTTTGTTTTGCCGTTGGCGGTAATGCTTACACACACCATGAATAATTTGTTAATACTCGCAGGTTATCGATTGTTAAGTGTTAAGGAATTGTCAGGACGACAATGGGGCTATTGGAACTTAAAACCGTGCCAGCGTTCAGGATTAGGGTGTATCCCGTAATGATGCAATGACAGCTACTGATGGCGATGTTGCGGCGGGAGACAGTCTGGAACGGGATAGATTCGACAGTTTGATAATGGAATACAGAAAAAGGTACAGGAGTTGTCATGACGATAAGGAATAGCAATGAATCCGTGCAGTCACTTCATTGTGTCTCCCATGAGTCCTCGTTAACGCATCCGTCGGAAGATATACATGGATCGCTATCTTCTCTCATCCACACTATTGCGCCCCTTAACGTTGATATCGTACTGGAAGGTGAAACCGGCACCGGCAAAGACACGCTGGCGCGTCGTATTCATCAGCTTTCCGGTTGCGCCGGCCCGTTGGTGGCGGTGAACTGCGCCGCCGTGCCGGAAACGCTGGCGGAAAGCGAGTTGTTCGGGGTGGTGTCCGGGGCTTACACCGGCGCCAGCCGGTCCCGCGCCGGGTACCTTGAAACCGCGGACAAAGGCATTCTGTTTCTGGATGAGATCGACAGTATGCCGCTGACGCTGCAGGCCAAAATGTTACGGGTGCTGGAAAGCCGCGGCATCGAACGGCTGGGCAGCACGCAGTTCAAACCGGTGGATATGCGGGTGATCGTCGCCACGCAGACGCCGCTACAGAAGCTGGTGGACGAAGGGCGTTTTCGGCGCGACCTCTACTTCCGGCTGGATACGGTAAAAATCCAGCTGCCGACGCTGCGTTCGCGCACGGAAGTCATTTTGCCGTTATTCCAGCGCTTTTTGCGCGAAGCGTCGGCGCGGCTGAAACGGCCGGCGCCGGGTCTGTCGGCCATCATTCAGGAACAACTGCTGATGCACGGCTGGCCCGGCAACATTCGTGAACTGAAAGCAGCGGCCGAACGCTGGGTGCTGGGGCTGTCGCCGGTGCCGATAGCCGCTGACGGCGACGGGCAGGGAATGGGGGCGGATACGCCGCTGACCTCGCTGAAAGTGCGCCTGCGCCGTATTGAGCGGTTCCTGATTCAGGAGGCGTTGCAGCGCAACGACCACTGTATCGATACGGTGGTTAATGAGCTGGGCATTCCTAAACGCACGCTCTATCACCGCATCAAGCTGCTGAATGTGGCGGCGCGCGGACTGTAATTTATCGGCTGTATCCTGTTATCACCACCAGGGGAAAAAAAGTGAATATCTTTCGGAACCACCTCTCGCTATCTCCTACTTAACTTATGAACACGATGACTGTGTAAGTCGCAAAGTTCATTAGCGAAATCACTTTATCAATCAACTATTAACTGGAGATATCTATCATGATGGGACTTTCTAACGCAGCAGCATTGGCAGGCATGCAGACTCTGGACAAAACCATGGCTTCTACCACGGCGATGACCACGGCCGCCCAGGCGCAAAAAATGAAAACCGATGCTATCAGCTCAATCACCGACGGTCAGATGGACTCCGCCACCAAAGCCATGAACTCCGGGCAGAAAGCGGCAAAAGCCATCCAGTTCTGATGTTGTGTAGGTAGTCGACTACCGGGGGGAAGTTCCCCCGGTTTTTTGTCACATTAACATCCATCAAAGAGGAACGGATTCATGATGAAAATCACCCGCGTCAATGAGCTTCAGGGACTGATCGGTGACGGTGAGCCGCGCAGCGTTGATATTCCTGCGCAATCGGATGTGACCTGGTTTAGCGCCGCGATGGAACCCGCCGCGCCGGCAACGCCGACAGCGGACAACAAGGCCTGGCTGGGCGCGCTGGCGGAGAAATCCGATAACCTGGAAAACCTGTTGCAGAAAGCAGAACGTCAGGTAGGCAAAAGCATCAACAGCAATAACCCAAAGGATGTGATGGATGCCACCCGGACGCTGTCCTCGTTTTATCTGGAAAGTTTGCTCAATGCCAAAGTGGTGGCTAAAAGCGTCCAGAGCCTGGAAAAACTGACCAACCTGCAATAGCCAGGATCAAACCTGTAATCAACACGATCGTGATGAGTTAACACTGTCGTGATTAGTCAACGCCATCGTGACTAATCCAATCATGATCGAATCATGAACAACTCACAATAATGGCACCATGATGAGTAAATCCGTCCTGCACCGATTCCTGACCCTGCTGCTGGCGTTGCTGATCGCTGGCTGCGGCGATCGCGTGGAACTCCATCGCGGTCTTTCCGAAAACGATGCCAACGAAGTGATCGCCGCGCTGGGGGGATATCACATCGGGGCGGAAAAGCGCACGGAGAAAGCCGGCGTCAGTATTCTGATTGATGTCAAAGACATGGAACGGGCGGTCAATATTCTCAACGCCGCGGGATTGCCCCGTCAGGCCCGCACCAATCTGGGCCAGGTGTTTCAGAAAACCGGTGTGATCTCGACGCCGTTGGAAGAACGCGCCCGTTACATTTATGCCTTGTCTCAGGAAGTGGAATCCACACTCACGCAAATTGACGGCGTGCTGGTGGCTCGGGTTCATGTCGTGCTGCCTGAGCGTATTGCACCGGGGGAACCCATTCAACCGGCGTCCGCCGCGGTATTCATCAAATACCGGCCGGAGCTGGAGCCGGACAGTATCGAACCGCGTATCCGCCGCATGGTGGCCAGCAGTATTCCGGGGCTGGCCGGCAAGAGCGATAAAGATCTGGCCATCGTGTTTGTTCCGGCGGAACCGTACAAAGATCATATTCCAACCGTGTCGCTGGGGCCGTTTCAGTTGACGCCGCAGACCATGACGCAGCTGCAATGGTTGGCCGGGTTGTTGGCGCTGGGGCTGGCCGGCGTGCTGGGCTGGCGTTTCGGCAAGCCCTGGTGGGAACAACAGCAGGCGCGCAGGAAACAGGCGCAACCGGACGCAGGGGCTTAAGCATGATAAGCGTGGCCGATAACAACGACGCCCTGCGCTGGAGCCGATGGTGGTGCTATGACTGCCTGCGGCAGGCGGACCCCAGCTGGCGGGACGCGACGGTTTTCAGCGAGAGCGAGATGGCGCTGGCGCCAGTGCACCATGCCACGATGCGCCGTTGTCTCGGTGTGGTCGAGGCGTTTCCCCCTGCGCCGGAGAGCACGTTGCTGCAACTCGGGCAACTGGAGGTGGGGCGGCGGCGTCAGGTGTTGCAACTGATGGCGGCGGTATGCCGCGAAACGCCGGGCGACCTGCCGGAGACGCTGGCCGTCTGGTGCCGGCGACTGGCGAAAGCGCTACGCCCCG
Organism: Dickeya fangzhongdai; assembly: GCF_002812485.1. Classification (NCBI taxonomy): domain Bacteria; kingdom Pseudomonadati; phylum Pseudomonadota; class Gammaproteobacteria; order Enterobacterales; family Pectobacteriaceae; genus Dickeya; species Dickeya fangzhongdai. The sequence goes on along the minus strand of NZ_CP025003.1, from coordinate 2,739,039 downwards.
GCCTGTGGCTGCCGCCGTCGCTGGCGTTTGACCAGCACCGGGAGCGTGATGCGCTGATTGTTCTGCGCTGTCGTTTCCCGCCGGCCTGTTGGTCGCGGCTGCAGCTGTTGTACCCGCGCGACTGGCGCGACGGCGCCGGTCGGCCGCTGGGCGAGGCGTTGCCCGCCAGCCGTATCGCCAGCCTGTGCGATGCCATCATCTGGAAAGCGGCGGATGGCAACCCGGCGGCGCATGAGGGCGGTTTAGTGTAAAATAATTTACCAACTAAACTATATTGAAGGTAAATTATCAATCGTAAGCATCATCGACATCAGGGAGGGAGAGTATGTTGACCAGGCGGTGTTTAAAACTGGTGGCCGGCACGGATGTGCAGGAAGCAGAACTGATCCGGGTTGAACAATTGCAGCAGCATCAGCGCGGGCTGGCGGTGATGGCCGAAGCGCGGCAACAGGCGGATGCGCTGCTGGACGAGGCGCGCCAGCAGGCGCACGAGGCGATCGCCATCGCTACCGGTCAGGCGGAACAGCAATTCTGGCAGCAGGCGGATGAGATACTGCGCGGCTGGCAGCAGGAACGCGAGCAGATGGAAAACTGGCTGCTGGCGCGGTGCGGTCAGTTGCTGAGCGACGCGATGACCCAAATTCTCAAAGCGGTGCCCGACGCTGAACGCTACCCGGCGCTGTTGCGTCAACTGCTGCGCACGCAGGGCGGAGAAGGGCGCGGCACGCTGTACTGTCACCCCGACCGTCAGGCCGATGTCGCCGCCTGGCTGAGCGAACACAGCCATCTGGGCTGGAAACTGAGCCATGACGACGCGCTGGCGCAGGATACCCTGAAATTGATCACCGCGCAGGGCGTCATGACCCTGAGCTGGCAACGGGCGGTCGAACAGCTGTTGCCGCAGGCGGAGGTGCTATCGTTAAACTGAGTGCGACGGCGAGAGCTGGAGAGCAGGAGACAAGGCCGCAATACGCCGTTACGAAAACAGAGGGAATACTACGGATAAACTCTGTCAGTGACACTTATGTCAGCGGTGGTCTGTATATTCCCGCCGGTTGCTGCACTATTACTGTCAGAGATGTTGCACGATTCCGGCGGCGTCCGACGACGATGTTCCGGCAACCCTGATCGGGCCGATGATGTTACGGACCTGCTTTTGGCCTGTTTCCATACCCTAAATAATCCAAGTTACGGTATGACGGGTATATCTCTTATGGAATAGTCAAATGGTCAATAACAGAACACAGGCATCAGCAATGATGTCGATGGCAAAGGTGATGGTGTTGCTGATCGGTACCGGGGTGCTGAGTTCATGCGCCCACACCCATTACCCCTCACGTGAATGCCGGGATATTGAGGGCTTGCTGAAATCGCACGGCGTCACTGACACGCCAGCGGGGTTGCCGACGCCAGACGAAAGTTTTGAACAGTGGAAAGCCGTGCTGCGTCAGGAGGTCCTTTCTCAGGGCATTACAGCCGGCACCTTTGATAACGCGTTTGCTGGTTTGACGCCGGACAGCGACGTGGTGGCGGCCACGCAAAAACAGCCTGAGCTGGTCACGCCGGTGTGGACCTATATTGAACAACGGGTGACGCCGGAGAACATTGCGCAGGGGAAAACACTGCTTAAGCAATACGCCGGGGCGGCGGCTCGTATCGAGCATCGTTATCAGGTTGAACCGCCGCTGCTGTTCGCGTTTCTCTCCATTGAAAGCCATTATGGCGCCAATACCGGTGATAAAGCGGTCATTCGCTCGCTGGCTACGCTGGATTACTACAATTATCGTCGGGCGTTTAACCGGCAGAATCTGATTGCGGCGTTACGCATGATTCAAAACGGCGATGCGCGGCCAGAACAGATAAAAGGGTCCTGGGCCGGGGCGATGGGGATGCCGCAGTTTATACCGACTTCTTACCTGCAATACGCCGTGGATTTTGATGGCGACCATCACCCCGATATCTGGACCTCATTCCCGGACACGCTGGCGTCGTTGGCGAACTATATGCAGCAGGCCAAATGGAAAGCGGGCGTCCCCTGGGGATTTGAAGTGACGCTGCCCGCCGGTTTTGACTATTCCCTTTCCGGTCTGGATAACCAGAAAAGCGTTGCCGACTGGCAGGCGCTCGGGGTGAAAACCGCGGTGCCCGGAGATCTGGCCGCGCTGTCTTCGGAGCAAGCCTCGATATTGCTGCCGGTCGGGAAGAATGGCCCGGCGTTTCTGGTGACGGCGAATTTCCGCGCCATTCTTCGTTATAACAATGACATTTCCTATGCGCTGACCGTCGGCTTGCTGGCGGATAACTACCAGCGCGAGACGCCGGTGCTCAAGCCCTGGCCGCGTCAGGAGACGCCGTTAACCCGTAAAGAGCGCGAGGCGCTGCAAATTCTGCTGCAGGAAAAGCAGCTTTATCAGGGTGCTATCGACGGCAACATTGGCCGTGCCACGACGCGGGCGATCCGCGCCTATCAGCAGCAGGAAGGGTTGCCGGCGGATGGGTATCCTGACCATGCGCTGCTTGAGAGACTGCGCTGTCGTTAAACGCCGGCGTTTAGCGCGCCGTCACGATATCGTGCGCCGTCCGCACCAGCAGTTCGGCGCACGATTCCGTCATCGGCCCCAGCAGACCATGCAGGCCGAGGGTATGCCCGACATCCGGCAGCAGGGTGATATCGATATGCGGAAAGCGGTGTTTTACACCCTCGAACCATGCCGCTTCGGCGGCGGCGTTCACCTGGGTATCCATCATGCCGAAATAGCAGACCACCCGGTTTTGACACCGTACCAACTGCTCAATTTCCGGCTGATCATTCTGATACCACTGTTTCCACCAGGCGTAGGATGACTGGGTGAACGGCGCGTCGGCCGGCCAGGGTTCCCGATCGTCGTGGCTTAAAACCATGTTGCGCTGCGTATCGAAACTGGCCTGCAGCCTGGCGGTCATGCTGTCGAAGTCCGCTTCATCCCAGTATCCCTTGTAGGGCAACAGGCTGCTGATGGGTTGTAAAAAAGCCAGCGGACTGCGGCCGAATCCGTTTTTCAGATCCTCCAGCGTGAGCCGGTCGCCGGTGTGTGGGATCGCCTTGAGCCAGGCGATGGTCCGGTGGATGAGCTGCCATTCCAGCACGTGTTTCATGGACGAAAAAACCGGCGACACCAGCATCAGGGCTTTGGCGGCGACCGGATAGCGCGCCACCATGCGCCCGATGTTGATGGCGCCTTCGGAGTGACCGAGCAGGATAAGATTGTGACGGTCAATATGCGGCAGTTCGCTGGCATACCGGTACAACGTATACAGGTCTTCATACTGGCTTTGCGGGGTCACCGTCTGGCGGACGGCGGCGTCGATAAACATCTGCCGGTAAGCCAGTTCGCGGTTGAACAGGTATTCCGGGCTATCCAGCGTGTTGTCGCGCAGGTTGCCTTTGACGCCGCGGCAGTCAAACCGTAGCACCGCCAGCCCGGCGGCCAGAAGATCCTGCGCCAGACAGCTAAAGACAAAATCCGCCTGGGTGCCGCTGTCGCCAATCAGATAGTGACGGTCGTGCATGCCGCTGCCGGGCGCCAGCATCACCAGCGGATACACGCCCGCCGGTGTCTGCGGATAGTTGATCTGACCGGTCAGGGTCGCGTTCCCATCCTGCGATCGCAACGCAAACGGGTACACCGGGTATTTTTCATTCAGTTCGTCATTTCCAAGATAGGTTTTCACGGGGATTGCTCCTGATTGTCCGGCACGCCGTCCGGCAATGTAAGACGGTTGATGCGCCGCCGCATTGCGCTGGCGCAGGTCCGCCCGGTTTTTCTATCGCCGGCATGACCCGGCCTGTGCTGCGTTTTTTCCCTCTCGCGTGACTCACCACTCCTCCTTTTCGGCCGTATTTTCCCGCCGGTCGACCACACAACCTCCGCGCCGTTAACTGACGGGCATCATCCTGTAGTCTGCACGTGTTCAGCGCCGCCGGTCAGCTGAAAGGCTGTGATGGAAGGCTGGCGCTGTAATGAATCGTTATCGCAATGGACGCGGCGTCGCAGGCTCTAATGCCGTCGACAATAGACTTCATTCCGCTTATCCGGGCGCGAGCGTTCCCGGCCTCTCTCTGGTTCTCTGGCGTGTTTGTCCGGGCAGGTTCGCCGTTGTTACGGCCTGAATTCGCGTTGTTCTGACGCAGCATGCCGGCCTGCGCCTCCGCTACATTGCCTGACGAAGACACCACTGATCTTAATCGATTTAAAACCAAGAGGTTACATATGGAAAAGGTACTAATCTGGTTCTGCGGCACCGGCACCACCAAACAGGATTTTCTCGCCAACGTTGAAATCAGCGGCTTTAGCGCCGTGGTCGCCATTGACGGCATCGGCACCGCCGCGATGCTGACTAAAACCCAGGCGCTGGCAAAACGCGCCGGCTGGGGCGGCAGTTTTGTGGATATGAGTGAAAAGATGGGCGTGCTCTACGATCAGGTCAACGGTTATGACGACCGTGCCGGCGTGGTGACGCTGGACAGCCTGTTCCCGCTGGTGGATTACCTGAAAACGCTGAAAGAGTACCAACTGGTGGTCGGCGGGCATAGCCGCGGCGCGGCGGTCGGTTTAACCGAGTTTCTGGCCGAGCTGTACCATCTGGCGGTGCAAAATCAGGCGGCCGGTGTGTGGGCCAATGCGAAAACCATCCGGCTGGTGGTGGTGGACCCGGTGCAGGGGCAGCAGGATTCCGACAAGGACACCAACGCGTTTAATGCGATTCTCAAAGATAAAACTCTTGCTCAGATTCTGGCCGAACTGGAAACCAAATGGTTTGGCGGGCGGGAAGTGTTCGACACGCTGGTGTACAGCGCGCGTTACGATGCCCGCTCCAGCTTTGCCTTCGATTCCCGCTGGTATCGCTTCATCACCGAGCAGATGGGCAAACAGGCCGGCCCGGCTAAACGCGCCAAACTGGTGATGGCCGGTTTCCGCCATTCTGCGCCGGTCAGCAAAGAGGATGAAATCTCCGCGCTGTATCAGGGCAAAGGCGTGGCGCCGATTGCGTTTCTGCAACAGCTGGTGTCGTTCGACCCCAACTGGGAGCAATCGGCCCGCCTGCTGAGCCAGATTGAAAACGGCTATCTCGACCAGCTTGCCGCCGGCGCGAAAACCGATCTGATCAGCCTGCTGGACAAGCAGACCAGCCTGCTGTCCTACGGCATCACCGGCCTGATCGGCGGTAAATCGTTGCAGAAAACGCTGTCGTCGGATAACCCGCAGAAACCGGAATACCGCCGCTTTTACCGCTATCAGTATGGCAAGACCACGTTTTAATCCTCCTTCGGTTTAATCCACAGACCACAGGCCGCTATCGGGGATAGCGGCCTGTTTTTATATTATTTATTTGTACTATGCACACGCATTTCGCTCGCATTGCATTTCCAGACGCCGCCGATTTCCATTCATCTTTCCCTCACCCGATGGAACCGCCGTGACTCCCCGGCCACACAACTGCAGGCCAACCATACCAGCTTAATCAACGGGAGTAGCAACCATGTCTTCATCTTCACCTATTCAGCGCCGGCTGGACGGCGCGTTTGTCGATGCGCAGTCCCGGCTCGACGAGATGGCGATGACCGTCTCGGAGGGGGAGGTCAGCGCGGCGGATACCTATGCCTTTTATGAAGCCAGCATGGACTATTCGAACGCCAACTGGGCCGCCGGGCAGATGCTGAGCGTCAAGCACGGTCTGGCGAAGGCCATCATCAATGACTTCAACTGAGTTGATCGGGGTCATCGAACGCTGGCTCAACAGCGCCGCGGGCCAGTTGATGCTGCACATTGACGGCAGCCCGGTGGTGTTGACCCGTTATCACGATGGGGTGGGCTGTTCCGCCGTCGTCACGCTGTCGGTCAAGGTGGATGACCGGCTGTTGCACAAGGCGCTGCGCTACTCGTCAGCCGCCGTGTTGCGACTGGGCATGGATGCCGCCGCGCTCTGCTGGTCCGCCGCCGACGAGCAATTATGGTTACTGATGCGACGCGAGCCGGATGACCCGATTCGGCTGTGTCGCTCACTGGAAGCGCTGGTTAATCAGCGGGATGTCTGGCAGAGCCTGTTGGCGCCGCTTGCCAGACCGGCATCGCCGCCGCCGCTGAATCTGAAAACACTGGCTTTTTTGCAAGGAGATCAGCATGCGTAACGCGCTGTATGCACTATTGTTCAACCTCTACCGCCTGTTCTGCTGGTCGCTGGTGCTGATGGGGATGTTGCCCATCGCCCATGCGGCGACGCCGTCTGACTGGAGCAAAGGCGCGTATGCCTATTCCGCCGAACAGACGCCGCTGTCGGCGGTATTGCAGGATTTCGCCAACAGCCACGGCGTCGATCTGGTGTTGGGCAACATTCAGGATATCAACGTAGAGGCCAAAATCCGCGCCGACAACGCGGTGGCGTTTTTGGATCGGCTGGCGCTGGAACACCGTTTTCAGTGGTTCGTCTACAACAACGTGTTGTACGTCAGCCCGCAGGATGAACAGACGTCGGTGCGCATTGAGGTGTCGCAGGATGCCGCGCCGGACATGAAGCAGGCGCTGACCGGCATTGGTTTGCTGGATGCGCGTTTCGGCTGGGGGGAACTGCCGGAAGAGGGCGTGGTGCTGGTCACCGGCCCGGCGGAGTACGTCAACCTGATCCGCAACTTCAGCCAGCAGCGTGAAACCAAGGAAGATCGTCGCAAGGTGATGATCTTCCCGCTGCGTTATGCCTCGGTGTCGGATCGTACCATTCAGTATCGCGACCAGCGTCTGGTGATCCCCGGCGTGGCGACCATTCTCAATGAACTGATGGATGGCAGCCGCAACACGCCTGCCGGCGCGTCGGCCGCCGCCAGTGGTATGAGCAACGACGGCGCGATGGCGGCCGCCAGCGGCGGCGGGCAGGATGCCAGTCAGGCGATTGAGGTCAATGCCCGCGCCATGCTGGCTCGGCTGGCTAGCCGCAGCAGCGGTGGCGCCGGCGCAACGGCCCAGCGCAAGGATCAACTTAACGGCAAGGTATCGGCGGATGTGCGTAACAACGCGCTGTTGATCCGCGACGACGAAAAGCGCCGGGACGAATACCAGCAACTGATCGACAAGATCGACGTGCCGCAAAATCTGGTCAACATCGACGCGATCATCCTGGATGTCGATCGCACCGCGCTGTCAAGACTGGAGGCCAACTGGCAGGGCAAACTGGGCGCGGTCACCGGCGGCGCCAGCATGATGTCCGGCTCCAGCACGCTGTTTGTCAGCGATTTCAAACGTTTCTTCGCCGATATTCAGGCGCTGGAAGGCGAAGGCACCGCGTCGATTGTCGCCAATCCGTCGGTGCTGACGCTGGAAAACCAGCCGGCGGTGATCGATTTCAGCCGCACCGCCTTCATCACCGCCACCGGCGAGCGGGTGGCTAACGTACAACCGGTGACGGCCGGCACCAGCCTGCAGGTAACGCCGCGCGTGGTCGGCCACGGCAGCTTGAGCAGCATTCAGCTGGTGATCGATATTGAAGACGGTCAGGTGGAAACCAATACCGAAGGCACCGCCTCCGGCGTGAAGCGCGGCACCGTCAGCACACAGGCGCTGATTGGCGAAAACCGGGCGCTGGTGCTGGGCGGGTTCCATGTGGAAGAGAGCGGCGATCGTGATAAGCGCGTACCGCTGCTGGGCGATATTCCCTGGATCGGTAAACTGTTCACCTCGCGCCAGCACGAAGTATCCCGCCGCGAACGGCTGTTTATTCTTACCCCGCACCTGATTGGCGATCAGAACGATCCCACCCGATTTGTGTCGACGGATAACCGCCGCCAGCTCAACGACGCTATGGGGCGCGTGGCGCAGCGCAACAGCAAAACCGATCTGTTCGGCATGGTTGAGAACGCCATGCGCGATCTGGCCAGCGGCCAGACGCCCGCCGGATTCACCATCGACAGCAGCGGGGCGCGCCTGTCGGAGTTCTGCCGCACGTCGCCGTCGCTGAGTTATCAGAGCACTCGCCATCAGTGGTACAGCAATTTGACCCTCAGTCTGGCGGTGGGCGTGGTGAAAAACACCGGCACTCGCCCCCAGCGTTTTGATGAAGCCAACTGTGCCGGCAGCCGCACGCTGGCGGTAGCCGCCTGGCCGAAAACCACGCTGGCGCCCGGCGAATCCACCGAGGTGTATCTGGCGCTGTTGCCGGCCAAAAACGCGCAGCCATCGCGCGCGTCACTGATTAAACCCTGACGATTTACCACCATAGCCTTTAGGGAGAAAAGCCATGCGTTATCAACTCTTGCTGGTGTTGTGCGGTTCGCTGCTGCTCAGCGCCTGTGCCGCCCGGGCGCCGCTTGGCGCCTGCGATTCGGTCAGTTGCCGTCCCGAACCGGATAACCGGCAGATGGTGATCTGGTGGCAGACGGACATGCGCCCCGGCGCCGTCGATTTTACCCGGGTGAGCGTGCCATGACCGACAACATCACGGTTTTCGAGACCGGTACGGCGTTTATGGCGGCGATGAACCGGCATCAGGCGGCGCGCTGGTCGCCGCAATCCGGCGTCGATCTGGTGTTTCAGTACGGTGATACCGGCCGCGAACTGATGCTGCAGATTCAGCCGGGGCAACAGTATCCCGGCATGTTGCGCAACATGCTCGGCCGTCGTCATCAGCAGGCGGCGGAGTGCGATGGTTGCCACCTGTGCCTGAACGGCAGCGACGTGCTGATTCTTTGGTGGCCGCTGCCGCCGACGCCTGATACCTATCCGCAACTCATTGAACGCCTGTTTGAGCTGGCGGGGCTGACGCTGCCGCCGGTTTCGGCGGAGCGAGCGGTACGCCCGCAAACCGGCGTCGGCATTGCCCGGCCGTTGGGGTGACACGCGGTTTTTTACGGTAAACCGGCGCCAGCGGGGAACCGTTTCGCCGCTGGCGTCACTCAGTAACAAGTATCCATCATGATGCCCGCATCGGGATCGGAGCGGGCATCCGTTGCAGATACTTTTGCGAACACCTGACATGAATGAGGAAACGAAATTATGCAAATTACGATCAAAGCGCACATCGGCGGTGATTTGGGCGTCTCCGGCCTGGGCCTGGGCGCTCAGGGGCTGAAGGGGCTTAACGCCGCGACATCATCCCTGGGTTCCAGCGTAGACAAACTCAGTAGCACCATCGATAAGCTGACTTCCGCGCTGACGTCGATGATGTTTGCCGGCGCGCTGACACAGGGGCTGGGTGCTGGTTCGAAGGGGCTTGGTGCGGGTAATCAACTGGGCCAGTCGTTCGGCAGTGGCGCACAGGGTGCGAGCAACCTGCTGTCGCCGCCGAAATCCGACAGCGATGCCTTGTCAAAAATGTTTGATAAAGCGCTGGACGACTTGCTGGGCCACGACACCGTGACCAAGCTGACTAACCAGAGCAACCAACTAGCTAACTCGCTGCTGAATGGCAGCCAGATGACCCAGGGCAATATGGATGCGTTCGGCAGCGGCGTTGGCAACGCACTGTCGTCGATTCTGGGCAACGGCCTGGGTCAGGCGATGGGCGGTTCTTCGCCGCTGACGCTGGGCGCCGGCGGTTTGCAGGGGCTGAGCGGCGCCGGATCGTTCAATCAGCTGGGCAACGCCATTGGTATGGGTGTGGGTCAGAACGCGGCGCTGAACTCGCTGAGCAATGTCAGCACCCATGTCGACGGCAACAACCGTCATTTCGTGGATAAAGAAGATCGTGGCCTGGCTAAAGAGATCGGTCAGTTTATGGATCAGTATCCGGAAATTTTTGGTAAGCCGCAGTATCAGAAAGATGGCTGGAGTTCAGCGAAAACTGACGACAAGTCCTGGGCCAAAGCGCTGAGCAAACCGGATGATGACGGCATGACCGGCGCCAGCATGGACAAATTCCGTCAGGCGCTGGGCATGATCAAAAGCGCCGTGGCGGGCGATACCGGCAATACCAACCTGAACCTGCGCGGTGCGGGCGGTGCGTCGCTGGGTATCGACGCCGCGGTAGTCGGCGACAAGATCGCCAATCTGGCGCTGGGTAAGCTGGCCCACGCCTGATACGCCTCGGTTGTCCGATAAAGCGGAAAAGAAAACAGAGACGGGGAAGCCTGTCTCTTTTTCTTTGTGGAAACCGGGGCTTGCTGACAAACGGACCGCGCGCCGAAACGCAGGCCGAAACGCAGATAGCCGCCCGGCGGCTATTGTCATGTCGCGTTGCGTGCCTTGACCCGGCCTTATGCGTTGTCATCCACCACCCGGTACAAACGCACGTTTTCCCGTTCATTGGCGTCGTTGCGCGCCACAATCGCGATAGCGTCTTCCTCATCGCTCAGGTTGCGAGGCTGGTGGGGCACGCCGGGCGGAATATAGAGAAACTCGCCGGCCAGATGGAGGCAGGTCTGCGATAAATCAGTGCCGTAACGTGTTTCGACCCGCCCCTTCAGCAGATAGATCGCGGTTTCGTAATCAACGTGGTAGTGCGGTTCCGCTTCCGCACCGGCGGGAATCACCACGATATTCATGGAGATGTGCTTAGCGCCGACGGTATCGCGGGAAATACCGACAAAATAGGGTAAATTCTGCTGTGTTTCCGTGGGATTAACCGGTCTGACAATCTTGAGTTGGTTCGTCATCATTTTTTCTCCGTCTGGTGCTGCGACCCGAAATAATCAGTTCTGCAAATGAGGCGTGGCGGAGAGATCTCACACAATGTATTGCTTAAAAAGCGAACAACTGTTACATCCGATGAAAATTCAGTTTCCGTATGTTTACATTTTCTTCCGCCATACCTCATGACGCCAGCAATTCTTTTTAGGTTTTCTTTTTATAGGAAATTAAATTATTTATTTAAAATCAACGAATTGATTTTGATGTTGCCGTATTTGCTGTCAGCTGAATTGTAAGTATTTGTATTGTTTTTGAAAGGAATGCGCATTATTATTTCGGCAATTTTTACCATCTGTTTCTATTACATGGACGTGCATGATGTTTGTCAGTAGCAGGAAAACTGGCCTGATCGTCTGTTTTTCCCTCATTGGTTACACCGCCTCTGCGTTTTCCGCTCTGTTGGATCCGTCGGAGCGAAACGAAACCCAGCAACGCCAGTCGGAAGTGATTGAGCAATCCCGTCAGCAGCGGGAAGCGTTGCAACAATTGAACAATATCGTGCAGGCGCCGCTGAAAGCGGACAACACGCCGCAAGGCCCCTGTTTTACCCTGCGTGAGATCCGCTTCAATCACAGTACCTTGCTGGGCCCGCGCGACCAGACGGCGCTGACCGCCGGCTACCTTAATCGCTGTAACAACCTTGAGCAGATCAACCAACTGGTGCACGACGTCAGCAACTGGTATATCCAGCGCGGCTACATCACCAGCCGGGCGTTTCTGAGCGAACAGGATCTGTCGGGCGGCGTGCTGCAACTGGAGATCCTGGAAGGGCGGCTGGAAAAGATCACCATCAATAACCAGACGGAACGGATGACCCGCACCGCGTTTCCTGCGCGGGAAGGGGAGATCCTGAACCTGCGCGATATCGAACAGGGCATGGAGCAGATGAACCGCATGCCGTCCCAGCAGGTCACGATCGAGATTCTGCCGGGCAGCCAGCCGGGGTATTCGGTGGTAAACCTGACCCGTGAGGCTCACCTGCCGTTCACCGGCGGGCTCACCTTCGATAACAGCGGCCAAAAAAGCACCGGCGAACAGCAGCTCAACGGCAGCCTGGCGCTGGATAATCTGTTCGGCGTGGCCGATCAGTGGTTTATCAGCGCCGGTCACAGCAGCCGCTTTGCCACCAGCCATGATGCCGAAAGCCTGCAGGCCGGTTTTTCCATGCCGTATGGCTACTGGAACCTGGGTTATAGCTACTCCCAAAGCCGTTATCGCAATACGTTTATCAGCCGCGATTTTCCCTGGCATTCCACCGGCGACAGCGATACCCATCGGCTATCGCTCTCCCGCGTAGTGTTCCGCAACGGCACCATGAAAACCGCCATTGCCGGCACGCTCAGCCAGCGCACCGGCAATAACTATCTTAACGGAACGCTATTGCCGTCCAGCAGCCGTAAGCTGAGCAGCGTGTCGCTGGGCGTCAATCACAGTCAGAAACTGTGGGGCGGGCTGGCGACCTTCAACCCGACTTACAACCGCGGCGTGCGCTGGCTTGGCGCGGAAACCGACACCGATAAAAGCGCGGACGAACCGCGAGCCGAGTTCAATAAGTGGACGCTGTCGGCCAGCTATTACTACCCCGTTACCGATAGCATCACCTACCTCGGCAGCCTGTACGGCCAGTACGCGGCCCGCGCGCTTTACGGCAGCGAACAACTGACGCTGGGCGGGGAATCCTCCGTGCGCGGATTTCGCGAGCAGTACACCTCCGGCAACCGGGGCGCCTACTGGCGTAACGAGCTGAACTGGCAGGCATGGCAACTGCCGGTGCTGGGCAACGTCACCTTCATGGCGGCGGTCGACGGCGGTCATCTCTACAACCATAAACAGGATGATTCGACGGCGGCCTCATTATGGGGCGGCGCAGTCGGCGTGACCGTCGCCAGCCGCTGGCTGAGCCAGCAGGTAACGGTGGGGTGGCCGATCTCCTACCCGGCATGGTTACAACCCGACACTATGGTGGTGGGTTACCGGGTAGGTTTGTCGTTTTAACTCATTTAATAAAGTCGTTTTAACACATTCAATAAATCAACATTTTTTCAATGCTTTCATGGCATTGAATTTTTCATGCAGCAGGAGTTCAGGGATGAAAGCGGTGAAGACGTCGCAGCGGGTGCTGGTGTGGGTGCTGGTGTGGCTGACGGGGCTGCAGCCGGTGCTGCCGGCGCTGGCGGCGGGGGTGACGGTGGCGTCGGGGAGCACGGCGCTGGAGGCGGCGGGCAACGGGGTGCCGGTGGTGAACATCGCCGCGCCGGACGCCGCGGGGCTGTCGCACAACCGCTACCACGACTTCAGCGTTGACAGCCGCGGACTTATCCTCAACAACGGCACGGCCCAGCTCAATCCGAGCCAGCTGGGCGGGCTGATACAGACCAACCCCAACCTGCAGGGCCGGGCGGCCGCGGCCATCCTCAACGAGGTGGTGTCGCCGAACCGCAGCCGGCTGGCGGGCTACCTGGAGGTGGCCGGTCAGGCGGCGAACGTGGTGGTGGCGAACCCGTACGGCATCACCTGCAGCGGCTGCGGCTTTCTCAACACCCCGCGTGTCACCCTGACCACCGGCACCCCGCAGTTCGACGCGGCGGGGCAGCTGAGCGGACTGGACGTGCGCGGCGGTGACATCCTGATAGACGGGGCGGGGCTGGACGCGAGCGGGAGCGACTACTTTGCGCTGATAGCGCGCACGGCGAGCCTGCAGGCGGGGCTGAACGCGCGCGACGCCCGGGTGGTGCTGGGGGCGAACCGGGTGGGCATGGACGGCGGGGTGACGGCGCAGCCCGGGGACGGGCCGTCGCCGGCGCTGGCGCTGGACACCGGGGCGCTGGGGGGCATGTACGCCCACCGCATCAGTCTGGTGTCGACGGAGCAGGGTGTGGGGGTGAACACCGCCGGGCTGAGCGCGCGGCAGGGGGACATCCGGCTGGCGGCGAACGGGCGGCTGCAGGTGGGCAGCGCGATAGCGCAGGGCGACCTGACGGCGCAGGGGGCCACGCTGGCGCTGCAGGACCAACAGCAGGCGCAGGGGGCGATTGCGCTGAGCGGGACGCAGGGCATCACCCTGACGGGCAGTCAGACGCGGGCGGGCCGGGACCTGACGCTGGCGAGCGACGGGCGCATTGCGGCGGACGGCGGGCGGCTGAGCGCCGGGGTGGGCGACGACGGGGCGGTGCAGCCGGGGTACGGGCTGACGCTGAGCGGGTCGGCGCTGGCGCTGGGGCAGGCGCAGCTGGCGGGCGACCGGGTGAGCCTGAGCGCCTCGGGGGCGGTGAGCCAGGCGGCGGGCGGGGCGTGGCAGGCGGGCCGCGTGCTGACGGTGAGCGGCGGGGCGCTGACGCTGGACGGGGACGCCGGGGCGCCGACGGTGACGGTGAGCGGCGGCGACGTACGCGGCGCGGGCCGCTGGCAGGCGACGGGCGAGCTGACGCTGGACGGCGCGGGGGAGATGCAGTGGGACGGGGCGCTGCTGGCGGGGAGCGGGCTGACGGTGAGCGCGGGGTCGCTGAGCAACCGGGGCACGCTGGCGGGCGGGACGGTGAGGCTGACGACGCCGGTGCTGGACAACCGGGGCACGGTGAGCGGGCGGCAGGTGACGGTGCAGACGCCGCAGCTGAGCAACCGCGGGACGCTGTCGGCGGACGAGACGCTGGCGGTGCAGGCGGCGGCGCGGCTGGACAACGGCGGGTCGCTGCTGGCCGGACGCGGGCTGACGATACAGGCGGGCGAGACGGCCAACCGGGGGACGGTGTCGGGCGGCACGGTGACGGTGACGGGGGACGGGCTGACCAACAGCGGCGCGCTGCAGGGGCGGGAGGCGGTGAGCCTCAATACCGTCGGGCGGCTGAGCCAGACGGCGACGGGGTCGCTGGTAAGCGGCGGCGGGATGACGCTCTCAACGGGCGACATGGACACGGCCGGCCAGCTGACGGCGCAGGGGCTGTCGCTGAGCGCCGGGCAGTGGCGCAACAGCGGGGTGGTGAGCCTGGACGGCACGCTGACGGCGACGCTGGACGGGCTGACCAACAGCGGCGGGGTATCGGTGCGCGGGGCGCTGACGGTGGATGGCCGTGCGCTGCACAACGCCGGACAGCTGGCCTCACAGGGGGCGCTGACGCTGAGCGGCAATTACGACGGCGCGGGCAGCCTGAGCAGTGAGGGCGCACTGAGCCTGCGCGGCAACACCCTCACCAACGACGGCGGCAACTGGCAGGGCAAGACGATAGCGGTCACCGGGCAGCAGATTAACAACCGGGGCACGCTGAGCGGCGGTCGCGTCACGCTTGAAGGCGGGCCACTGACCAACAGCGGCACCGTCACCGGGGTGGAGGCACTGACGGTGACCCTGCCCGGCACGCTGAGCAACCGCGGGCGGCTGGAAGGGCAGACGCTGAGCCTGACGGCCGACCAGCTTGACAACAGCGGCACCCTGCTGGGGGTGGACGCGCTGACGCTGGCGATTACCGGCACGGCGCGCAACCGGGCGGACGGCCAGTGGCTGAGCAGCGGGCTCAGCCGGCTGACGGCGACGGCGCTGGACAACCAGGGCCAGTGGCAGTCCGGCGCGATTGACGCCACGGCGGACCGCGTGCGCAACGCCGGCGAGCTGCTCGGCCTGTCGGCGCTGACGCTGACCGCCCGCGACACCCTCGCCAACAGCGCCACCGGCACACTGCTGACGCAGGGGGCGGCGGTGCTGAACGCCGCGGCGGCGGAGAACGACGGCGGGTGGCAGGCCGGCAGCCTGCTGCTGACGGCGGCCAGCCTGCGCAACGGCGGGCAGATACAGAGCGACGGCACGCTGACGGCGACGCTGGACGGGCTGACCAACAGCGGCCGGCTGGCCGCCAACGGCGACACCCGGCTGACGCTGGGCCAGCTGACCAACAGTGGCGGGGTATCGGTGCGCGGGGCGCTGACGGTTGATGGCCGTGCGCTGCACAACGCCGGGCAGCTGGCCTCACAGGGGGCGCTGACGCTGAGCGGCAATTACGACGGCGCGGGCAGCCTGAGCAGTGAGGGCGCACTGAGCCTGCGCGGCAACACCCTCACCAACGACGGCGGCAACTGGCAGGGCGGGACGATAGCGGTCACCGGACAGCAGATTAACAACCGGGGCACGCTGAGCGGCGGTCGCGTCACGCTTGAAGGCGGGCCACTGACCAACAGCGGCACGGTCACCGGGGTGGAGTCACTGACGGTGACCCTGCCCGGCACGCTGAGCAACCGCGGGCGGCTGGAAGGGCAGACGCTGAGCGTGACGGCAGACCAGCTTGACAACAGCGGCACCCTGCTGGGGGTGGACTCGCTGACGCTGGCGATTACCGGCACGGCGCGCAACCGGGCGGACGGCCAGTGGCTGAGCAATGGCGCGGGCCGGCTGACGGCGACGGCGCTGGACAATCAGGGCCAGTGGCAGTCCGGCGCGATTGACGCCACGGCGGATACGGTCCGCAACGCCGGCCAGCTGCTCGGCCTGTCGGCGCTGACGCTGACGACAACCGGCGCGCTGACCAACACCGGCACCGGCACACTGCTGACGCAGGGGGCGGCGGTGCTGAACGCCGCGGCGGCGGAAAACGACGGCGAGTGGCAGGCCGCCAGCCTGACGCTGACGGCGGACAACCTGCGCAACGGCGGGCGTATCGCCGGCGACGGCGGGCTGCATATCACGCTGCCGGTCGGGGACGACGACCCGCGGCGCACCCCGCGGCGGGCGGTGCGGCAGCTGGCGCAGGATGTGCAGGCGGTCAGCCTGCCGGCGGGCAGCCTGAGCAACACCGGCACGCTGGTCAGCGGCGGCGACAGCCGGCTAACCGGCCGTCGGCTGGACAACCAGGGCACACTGTCGAGCGGCGGTACGCTGTGGCTGACGGCCGGCGACACCACCAACGGCGGCCGACTGGAAAGCCGCACCCTGCAACTGGTCGGCAACCAACTGAGCAATGGCGGCACGCTGCTGGCGGAGCAGGGCGGCGAGCTGAACCTGACCGGTGCGCTGACGGTGGGCGAACCGGGCCGGCTGCTGAGCAACGGCGACTGGCAGGTGCAGGCCGGCGCGGTGACCAGCCTGGGGGGCTGGCAGGGGCGTAACCTGCTGCTGACGGCGGACTCGCTCACCAACGGCGGCACGCTGCTGGCGGCGAACGACGCCACGCTGACCCTGACGCAGGGCTACAACGGTGGGGCGGGCAGCCGGGTCGTGGGCAATGGCCGGGTAACCGTCACTGCCGACACGCTGACGCAACTGGGCGAGCTGGGCGGTGACCGGCTGCAACTGACCACCGGCACGCTGGAGAACGGCGGGCGGCTGGTGGGGCTGTCGCAACTGGAGGTGACCAGCCGGGGGCAGCTGACCAATACCGCCGACGGTGCGCTGCTGGGCAACGGTACCGCCACCGTGACGGCGGCGGCGCTGGACAACGCCGGGCAGATACAGGGGGACGCGCTGACGCTGCAGGCGGGGACGGTGGACAACGCCGGCCGGGTGCAGGGCACGTCGGCGCTGACGCTGAGCGGGGTGTCGCGCTATACCGGCGGGGCCGGCAGTCAGCTGCTGAGCGGCGGCACGGCGACGCTGGCCATCGACAACGCCGACAACGCCGGGCTGTGGCAGGCGGATGAACTGCGCGTTACCGGCGCCACGCTGACCAACGGCGGCACGCTGACCGGCCTGAACGGCCTGTCTCTTGACACCGCCAGCCTGACCAATACCGGGCAACTCAGCACCCAGGGGCTGGCGACGCTGCGCGGCCAACAGTTCGACAACGGCGGCACGCTGACCGCACTGGGCGGTTTTGACGCCCGCTACGGTGACCGTGTCACCAATCGCGTCGGCAGCCAGTTACTGAGCGGCGGCAGCGGCCGCCTGACCACCGGCACGCTGCTCAATCAGGGGCTGTGGCAGTCGGACCGGCTGACGCTGGAGGCGGCGACGCTGGACAACCGGGGCACGCTGCTGGGGGTCACCGACGGCGTGATACAGCTCACCGGCGCCTATCAGGGCGGGGCGGACAGCCGGCTGCTGGGCAACGGGGCGTTCAGCCTGACGGCGGCGACGCTGGACAACGCCGGGCAGATGCAGGCGCAGGACGTGACGCTGCGGGCGGCCCGCCTGCGCAATCAGGGCGGCATCAGCGGCGCCGGGCAGCTGAACGTCACGGTGGACAACCCGCTGGAGAACACCGCCGGGGCGACGCTGCTCGGCGGGGCGGTGTCGCTGAGCGGGGCGTCGGTCAGCAATGCCGGGCAGATACAGGGGCGCGGCGGGCTGACGGTACAGAGTGGCGGCGTGCTGGACAACCTGGGCGGCGGGCAGCTGCTGTCGGGCGGGGCGCTGACGCTGACCGCCGCGCAGCTGAACAACGCGGGCTGGGCGCAGGGCGCGGACCTGCTGCTGAGCACCGCGCAGCTGGACAACGGCGGCACGCTGCAGGCGCAGAACGGGCTGACGCTGCACCTGCCGCAGTGGACCAACCGCGGGACGGTGCAGGCGGGGCAGCTGGACATCACCACCGACGGGGCGCTGGAGAACCGGGGCACGCTGCTGGGGCTGACGCGGCTGGCGCTGCAGGCGGCGAGCCTGACCAACGCGGACGGGGCACGGCTGTACAGCGCGGGGGACCTGCAGCTGCGTACCGGGCAGCTGACGCAGAGCGGTCAGCTGGCGGCGCTGGGCGACCTGCGGGCGGACCTCGGCAACCCGTTCACCCTGACGCGCACGCTGGCGGCGGGGGGACAGCTGACGCTGAACGTGACGGGCGACCTGGTGCAGGGGGGGACGCTGCAGGGGAACGGGGTGACGGTGAGCAGCACCGGCACGCTGACGCAGCAGGGCCGCATCGTGGCGGGCAGTGGCAACAGCACGCTGTCGGCGGCGGCCATCAGCCAGACCGAGAGCGGCACTATCCAGGGGGGCGGGCCGCTGAGCCTGCTGGCGAGCGGCGATATCACCAACCGGGGATTTATCGGGACGGCGGGCGACCTGCTGGTGCAGGCGGGGGGGATGATAGAGAACGGGAGTCTGGTGTACGGCGGGGGCAACCTGCAGCTGCTGTCGGCCGCGCTGGTGAACCGGTACGGCAACATCCTGGCGGGGAACAGCCTGTGGATACAGCGAGACGCGGCGGGCAATGCGAGCGACAGCGTGCTGAACAGTTCGGGGACCATCGAGACGCAGCGCGGGGATATCCGCATTAATACCGGGACGCTGACCAACCAGCGGGAAGGGCTGACGGTGACGGAAGGAGAGAGTATTACTGAGGCCGTACCTGACTGGGTAGGAGGAGAGCGTGTTGAGATCCCTATTACCTGGTTTAAAGAGGGCGACTTGGGTATAGCAGAATTCTATACCGGTTGTCTTCGGGGAGGAAAAGCCAGTGGCGCACGCTGTGGTGATTCAGCTGGGTATTTATTGGCCCCCTTTGCCAGGGCTGCTATTCAGAAAGTATCTCTTGCGAGTAAGTCAGTATCTGTATCAGCACAAGGCGGCGAGGCGAGAATTAATTCAGCAAATGATGCATTGATTACTTCAAATGTGTTGTTAAACGATGCCTCAACTATTTATGCACGCAACAATATCGTTTTATATGGAAGCAGCCTTAATAACAGGACTTATCAGGCGGGTGATGTAAAACGATATATGACATATATATATGATAGTGTTGAGTTTGTGTATGGAACATGGAGCTGGATTAATGATTTCGCTAACGATGATCAAAGTGTGTATGTCGGTGGTTATAATTCACCAATAACAAAGCAGCTTGATCTGGCAGAAAAATTCGGAATACAAAACAAACATTATTCTATCAATTATAAACCCCTCGGTGAGCCCACCACCGAACTTATTAACGGCCAGTCCTACACCGCCACCATCCAGGCCGGCGGCGCAATAGCCGCCAACTTCACCCAGAATATCAGCAACACCAATTTACAGCCGGGCAGCGGCGGCTTTATTCCCGCGCTTTCCACGCCGACGCTGGCCGGCGTGGGTGCGCCGACCCCGGTGGGGGCGCAGGCCGACCGCGGGCTGGGCGGGGCGCCGGGTAACGTCACGACGGCCGCCCTGGGCGGCGCCGGCAGCGTGGCGCTGGCCGGGCAGGCGGGCAGCCTGAATGCCGGTTACGGTGCGGTCACCCGCGATACCCCCACGTCCGCCGGCAGTCCGCTGACCCCGGTGGGTATCGGCTCCGGGCTGAGCGCCGCCGCCGGCGTGCCGGTGGCCGGGGCCAGCCTGACGCCGCTGTCGGCCCTGCCGTTCGGCCAACTGCAGGCGGCGCTGACCCAGGGGCTGACGCCGCTGTCCGGCCCGTCGCTGACCGACTACCCGCTGCCCACCAGCCAGAACGGGCTGTTCGTGGCGGATACCGCCAGCGACAGCCGCTACCTGATACGCACCAACCCGACGCTGAGCCGGCTTGGCCAGGTGGACAACGGCCTGTTCGGCGACCTGCGCGGCCTGCTGGGCCAGACGCCGGGCACCACGGTGCCGGTGGAGCGCAGCCCGACGCTGACCGACCCGACGCAGGTGCTGGGGTCGTCCTACCTGCTGGGCAAACTGAATCTGGACGCGGAGCACGACTACCGTTTTCTGGGCGACGCGGCGTTCGACACCCGTTATATCAGCAACGCGGTGCTGAGCCAGACCGGGCAGCGCTACCTGAACGGGGTGGGCTCGGAGCTGGCGCAGATGCAGCAGCTGATGGACAACGCGGCGGCGGAGAAAAGCCGGCTGAACCTGCAGCTGGGGGTGAGCCTGACGCCGGAGCAGGTGGCGGGGCTGAGCCACAGCCTGGTGTGGTGGGAGAACATCACGGTGGGCGGACAGACGGTGCTGGCGCCGAAGCTGTATCTGGCGCAGGCGGATAAAACCAACCTGCAGGGCAGCCGCATCGTGGCCAACAGCGTGAACCTGGGCGCGGGCGGGGATATCGACAACCGGGGCAGCACGGTGACGGCGGTGGAGGCACTCAACATCGCCGGCGGCGGCACCCTGAGCAACCGTGAAGGCGGGCTGCTGAGCACCGGCGGCGCGCTGAACCTGGTGGCGCTGGGGAACCTGACCAACAGCAGCGCGACGATACAGGGCAACCGGGTGACGCTGGCGAGCGTCAACGGCGATATCGTCAACACCACGACAACAGACCAGTGGCAGTTTGAATCCAAAAATGGACGCGAACGATTAAACCACACGGACATTGGTCAGACGGGATTGATTAGTGCACAGGGTGGGCTGACGCTGCAGGCGGGGCACGATATCGCGCTGAACGGGGCGCAGCTGAGCGCGGGCGGGCCGCTGCAACTGGCGGCGGGCAACGACATCCGACTGACGGCGCTGACCACGGTGACGGACACGGTGCGCGAGGGCGACGGGGCTACCACCGAACGTCGTCGTCAGGGGCTGGTGCAGAGTACGCTCGCCAGCGGGGGCGAGCTGAGCCTGAGCGCGGGACGTGACCTGAGCAGCACGGCGGCGCAGCTGAGCGCGGCGGGGACGCTGGCGCTGTCGGCGGGACGGGACCTGAGCCTGCTGTCGGCCAGCGAGGAGCAGTTCAGTTCGAACGCGTGGACGCGGCATCTGGACTGGCAGCAGACGGTGACGCAGCAGGGGACGGTGCTGAATGCGGGCGGGGGGCTGAGCCTGCGGGCGGGTCAGGACCTGACGCTCGAGGGGGCGCAGGCGGAAACGCGTGGCGCGCTGACGGCGCAGGCGGGACGGGACCTGAACCTGCTGTCGGCGACGGAAAGCCGGCATGATTTTTTTGAAGAGACGACGGTGAAGAAGGGGTTCCTGTCGAAGACCACCACGCACACGCTGCGGGAAACGGCGCAGACGACGGAGAAGGGGACGCTGCTGTCGGGGGGCAGCGTGGCGCTGACGGCGGGGCATGACATCGGGGTGCAGGGCTCGGCGGTGGCGGCGGACGGTGACGTGACGCTGACGGCGGGGCATGACATCACGACCGCGGCCAGTGTGGAGCGCTACCGGCAGTATGAGGACGTCAGTCGCAAGAAGAGCGGGGTGTTCAGCGGGGGCGGCATCGGGTTTACTATAGGCAGCACATCGCTGCGCCAGACGCTGGATACCGCCGGGACGACGCAGAGCCAGAGCGTCAGCACGCTGGGCAGCACCGGCGGGTCGGTACGGCTGAATGCCGGGCAGGATGTGGCGCTGACGGGGACGGATGTCATTGCGGCGCGGGACATTGATTTGAGCGGGCGTAATGTGTCCGTGACGCCGGGGCATGATATCCGCCGCACCACACAGACGATGGAGCAGAAACAGAGCGGTCTGACGATTGCGCTGAGCGGTAGCGTGGGCGGCGCGCTGAACAGTATGGTGGAAACCGTGCAGGCGGTGAGCCGGGAGAGCGACAGTCGGCTGAAAACGCTGGCCGGGGTGAAAGCGGCGTTGAGTGCCGGACAGGGCGCGCAGGCCACAAGGTTAGCGCTGGCGCAACGGGAAGGAGCCAGCGCGAAGGCGGCGGCGGGCGGAGGTGAGGACAGCGCCCAGCCGCAGGCGGTCGGGGTGAGCATTTCGTACGGCAGCCAGTCCTCCTCCTCGCAGCAGACCCGGACGCAGGACACGGTATCCGGCAGCAGCGTGACCGCCGGCGGCAACCTGCGAGTTCATGCGACCGATGGCGATATCACGGTGGTGGGCAGCCAGTTAAAAGCGGGTCAGGATCTGACGCTGGCCGCCACGCGGGATATCCTGCTGTTGTCAGGCGCGAATACGCAGCACACCGAAGGCAGCAACCAGAGCAAGGGCGGCAGTATCGGGGTCAGTATCGGCGTCAGCGCCTCGGGGAGTTTCGGGTTGAGCGTGAGCGCCAGCGTCAACGCGGCGAAGGGCAACCTGCGCGGCGATGGGCTGACACACACGGAGTCGCTGCTGGAAGCGGGCCGGACTGCGATATTGAGCAGCGGACGAGACACCACCCTGCAGGGGGCGCAGGTCGATGCCGGGGCGATAACCGCGCGGGTGGGACGTGATCTGTTGGTGCGCAGCGAGCAGGACAGCGACCGTTACGACAGCAAACAGCAGAGTGTCAGCGCCGGGGTGACGATACCGATTTACGGCGGCGGTGGCGGAGCCAGCTTCAGCTTCAGCCGTGACAAGGTGCACAGCAACTTTGACAGCGTGCAGGAGCAGTCAGGACTGTTTGCCGGCAGCAACGGGTTTGATGTCACGGTGGGGAACCACACGCAACTGGATGGCGGGGCGATAGCGTCCACGGCGAGTGCGGAGCGGAACCGGCTGGAAACCGGGACGCTGGGCTTCAGCAATATCGACAACCGGGCCGAGTACAGCGCATCCCACACCGGCGGCGGGTTCAGCACCAGTGCGCCGGTGGGGCTGCAAGTGCTGAGCAACGTGGGCGGCCTGATGCTGGCGGGGGCGAACCAGAGCGGCTCGTCGGCGGGGACGACGTATGCGGCGGTGAGCGACGGCACGCTGGTCATCCGCAACCCGACCGGGCAACAGCAGGACGTGAGCGGTCTGAGCCGGGATACGGCGGGGGCCAACAGCGGTGCGCTGAATCCGATATTCGACAAGGAGAAGGTGGAAAGCAAGCTGCGGCAGGCGCAGCTGCTGTCGGAAATCGGTGCGCAGGTGCTGGATATCGCCTCGGCGGAAGGGACGATAAACGCGACGAAAGACGCCAACGCCGGGCTGGCGGCGACGTCGGCGGAGAAACGAAGGGAGAAGGCGGCGTCGCTGGCGCAGGCGTCGCCGGATAAGGTGATAACGCAGGATGACGTGACGCAGGCGCTGTATCAGGATTACTACCATGCGTCATTGAATGCGTCGCCGTACCGCACGGGCGGGCCGGTCCGTCAGGGGATACAGGCGGTGACGGCGGCGTTGCAGGGCGTGCTGGCGGGAAATGTGGCACAGGCGGTGACGGGTGCGGCGGCGCCGTATCTGGCGGAGCAGATCCACAAGGCAACGACGGATGCGCAGGGCAACACGGATGTGATGGCGAACACCATCGCGCATGCGTTGCTGGGCGCGGTAGTGGCGGAGTCGGGCGGGAACAGCGCGCTGGCGGGTGCGGCGGGCGAGGCGGGGGGAGAGCTGGCGGCACGGGCGTTGCTGGAGGCACTGTACCCGGGCAAGAAGCCGGACGAGCTGAATGAAGACCAGAAGCAGTTGCTGAGTACGCTGTCGACGATAGCGGGTGGTCTGGCGGCGGGCGTGGTGGGCAATAGCGGCACGGACGCGGTACAGGGCGCGCAGTCGGCTCAGGTGGCGGTGGAGAATAACTTCCTGAGTGTCTCTGAGAAATCGGAGCTTGAGATAGCGAAGCAGAAACTCCGCAACAGCACAGACCCGGCAGAGCGTGAACAGGCGGAGAAAGACGTTGCCCGGTTAACGGAACTGGATATCTCAAGGGATAAGAAAGTTATCGCCGCCTGCGGTAACGGAAATGCTGCCAGTGCGGGTTGTGCATCCGCGCGGCTGGAGGCTTATCAGGCCAAAGTGGAGTATGAAAACACAGGTCCCTATAACTCCAGAGCCAGCCAGCAGTATGCCGATGCTTATGGTCAGATAGTGAACCTGCTGAATATCACCAGTGTGGATGCACAGAACAAGCAGCAAGTCAGGGATGCCATGATCAACTTCTTTATGGAGACCAAAGGCGTTGATTATGAGAAGGCGAAAGGGTATGCGGAACTAAAAGAAGGTGCAGATATCATCCTGTCGTCTGTGACTCCGATACTGGGAGAAGCGGCGGCGAAGAAACTTCTTTCAATGAGTTCCAGTCTGGAAGTTGGTAATTTAGAACCAGGTAATCCAAATAGTACAAGTTTGCCAAGAAATGGTGATCGACTGGTTTTGAATCAAGGACAATTACCAACGTGTGGTCCTAATTCATGTGCAATGGTTTTGGATACGGCGGGATTACAATATGACCTGGGTAAGTTAATTACAGATGCTAAAGTTACCCCGAATGGGGCGAGAATGAATAATCTTGTAATAGCCTTGCGAAATCAAGGTATTTCTGATGCTAGATTTGTTTCTAATGTGTCTATTGAAGTTTTATCTTCTGCAACTTCCCAAGGGAATCCTGCGGTTGTTGCCATGAGCTTAGATCGAGGAGGTCATGCTGTTGTGGTTGATGGGGTAACAATTAGGAATGGTCAGCAAGTTGTTGCTATTAGAGACCCTGCATTGGGCAGACAGTATTTTACGCCATTATCAGAGTTCAGAGAGAAGTTTACTGGACAAGCGATTATTACTAGCCCAAAGAAATAGAGTGGTAATATATGGATAAGCTAATTGATGTTTTTTCAACGAAACCTGGATATATTGATTTTATTGAAGGCTATTTAACAGTTTATAATGATGATGGGTTGTCCGGTTACATTACTTTAGATAATGGTGATGATAAAATAAGGATTATTTTGTCAATCAATTTTATAGATAAAATAATGAAAGAAGATGATGTTTTTGGTGTGTTGGTAGGTGGTAGGTTTTTATACTGCAATATGCGTGTATGGTTAAAAAAAGTATCTCTTTTATATGAGAATGATAGTGTTGTCATAGATATGATAGAGGAAATTAAATTATTAGAGGGTGATTTGGAAAAGACGATTATATTTTAACATCCCTCACCATTCTTGAGCCTAAGTGGCGGGAGTTGTCTGAAAGTACTCCATCACCCGGACAGGAAATGTTTTGTGGCCACCGCCAGTTTGCCGTGTCCCCAAAACCACCCGGTCAGGGCCATGCCATAAAACAAAAACCCCCGGCGCGGGCCGGGGGTGGTGTTGGTTACTCGGCGAACGTCAGGCCGCCGGGGTAATGCTTAATCCAGTTGGCCGTCGCGTCCGGGTCAAAGGGTTCGATGCTGAGACCTTCCAGACAGTGCCACAGCTCGCGGGTGTTCTGAGCGGTTCTGAACAGCGGGCGGGACACCACCCCGCAGGGGCGCAGGTAGACGCCGGGGTGACGATACCGATTTACGGCGGCGGGGGCGGAGCCAGCTTCAGCCGTGAAGATGCACAGCAATTTTGTCAGCGTGCAGGAGCAGTCAGGACTGTTTGCCGGCAGTAACGGGTTTGATGTCACGGTGGGGAACCACATGGGGTCGATTATTATATGACTCGGGATCCATATAATGGCCCAGCCGGTGTTCGTGCTGATGTGTTAGAACGAGTTATGAATTACAATGGGATTATATTGAAATGATGACTGTCAGAGAGGTAGTTGCTAATTTTTCTCATCATAGAGATATATTTGTTGATGGATACCTTGTTTATCATTTAGATGGTGAATTAAGTCTGATTGATACAGATTATGGCAGTGATTATTTGAAGTCTCCTTTTTTGAAAATCACAAATGATGGATTGGGAGATAACCTTGAGAATAATGTTAGTTTGTATGGTGGAGGGACATCAAGGTTGTTCCACTATGCCAAAATAAAAGGAGAGTTGTATCTGGATGAAAAAGCAAAGCTCTGTTTGAAAGTAAAAGAGTTATTTGTTGAGGATAATGGGATATGGCATTCGATAGATTTAAACAGACACTATGAGCCAAGAAGTAAAGAAGAAATAAACTGGCATAATATTTTCAAACAGAGTGATCATTAAGAACAATGTTAACGATCCCGACCCCGAGTCGGGATCGTTGTGCTTACCTGTTAGAACCTCAGCTCCGCCCCAATCACCAGCCGCTCGCGCTCAGCGGTGACAACCACCGGCAGAACGGTATTAAAGCCGAATTCCTCCAGCCAGCAGACCTTGAGCGCGAGCTATGTCGTCGGTGTGTTCTCCATTCCATCAGGGGAACCGATGGCATGGTTCTGTAAGTATCCCGCTAAACCGAACCATTCACTTTTAGAGATCTTCCGACATACTGATTATGTCCCGTTGAGGAGATCGCTATGCGCAAAGCCCGATTTACCGAGCACCAGATCATCGCCGTTTTGAAGTCCGTTGAAGCCGGACGTACCGTCAAAGACGTCTGCCGCGAAGCGGGAATATCCGAGGCTTCGTACTACATCTATGGACTACCTCCGTTTTGCAAGCACTGATTCTGGTTTTGGGTTGTTGCTTACATCTATCCGGCATCAGGAAAACCTGTGCCCAAATGGGTAATCCGCACACGATCGCCTCAACAACTGGACGGCCTCTGAGGCCAGTATAAAAATCAGGTTCCGATTGTGCAGGTGCAACCTGTCACCATTTCTCAGTACACTGCAACTTTTCTGGCTGGGAATTAACTTCCGGCTGCCTGATATTCTGTATCATTTCTCAGCATCGACCAGATTATTCTCGCGTTCTTGTTAGCTACCGCCACGGTCGTTTTATTAAACCCTCGCCGTTCCCTCAACTGATTAACCCACTGATGCAGACAGCTATCATTCTTATTCGTGGCAACCCTGACGACAGCGCGGGCACCATGAATAAAAAGAGTCCGCAGATGCTTGTCGCCTTTTTTCGTCATATTCATGAGAACTTGCCTGTCACCACTTGAGTGTTGCCGGGGAACCAGACCAAGCCACGCGGCGAAGTGACGACCATTTTTAAATTCAGTTCCTTTGCCAATAGCGGCAACAACAGCCGTTGCCGTTTTAGGACCAATACCTTTAACTTTGGCAATGCGCTGGCAGGCTTCAGATTGCCTGAACACAGCCTCTATTTCTTTATCAAAAAAGTTTATGCGACGACCAAGATCGTTAAAGAGATCATAGAGTTCTGCAATCGTCCTGCGCATTCTGGTACTGAGACCATTTTCTGCATCTTCAAGGATCAGCGGAACTGCATGACGAACTCTTGAGACCGCTGCACCGATTGTTATTCCCCGGTCAAGCAGCAGTCCTCTGATTTGACAGACGGTTGCAGTACGATGATTGACAATACGTTGTCTTGCACGGTGCAGAGCCTGAATATCCTGCTGTTCGGGACTTTTAGGCGGAACAAACTGCATCGTGGGTTGCATAAGGGCCACAGCTATCGCCTGTGCATCATTACCGTCATTTTTTTGCCCGCGAACAAAAGGTTTTACATACTGTGGGCTGATGACTTTTACTTTATGTCCCAGTTTTTCAAACTCGCGTTGCCAGTAAAATGCCCCTGTTGACGCTTCGATACCAATCAGACAGGCAGGAATATTTGCCACCGTCTGGAGTAATTCTTTTCGGCCGGTACGTTTTGTATAAACCGGTTTGCCAGCCTGGTTTAATCCGCAAAGCTGGAAAACATTTTTAGCCAGATCAATACCCAGAAATACGATATTCATGGTGACTCTCCTGTTGAGCATATTTCGTACAGTTAACCGCAGGGGGAGGAGGTAGTCCATCCCATTAACTGGAAAGCGAAGTTTGGCGGAATGGAAGCCTCTGATATCAAAAAGATGAAAGATCTGGAGGACGAAAACCGGCGACTGAAACAGATGTTTGCCGATCTCAGTCTGGAGTGCCGGGCACTCAAAGATGTTATTGAAAAAAAGCTTTAAAACCAGCGATAAAGCGTGAGCTCGTCAGTTATCTGACCGCGCAGTTTACGATGAGCATCCGCCAGGCATGCAGGACGTTATCGTTGAGCAGGACGGTCTATTTTTATCAGCCTGACACCCGGCGTGATGAGCCGGTCATTCAGGCACTGACCGACATGGCGGAACGCTATCCGCGATACGGCTTCAAGAAGTTGTTCCAGAAGCTACGCAGGCAGGGGCATGCATGGAATCACAAACGCGTTCATCGTATTTATTGCTTACTGAAACTGAATTTTCGTCGTAAAGGAAAGCAACGTTTGCCCGTGCGTGATCCAGCACCATTGGCGACGCCGGAACACCTGAATCAGAGCTGGTCAGTGGATTTTATGCATGATGCGCTGGTATGCGGCAGACGTTTTCGTACGTTTAACGTGGTGGATGATTTTAATCGTGAAGTGCTGGCGATAGAAATTGACCTGAATATACCGGCACAACGCGTTGTTCGGGTGTTGGACAGGATAGTGGCAAACCGAGGGTATCCGCTAAAGATGCGGATGGATAACGGCCCGGAGCTGGTTTCGCTGACGTTGGCACAATGGGCGGAAGAGCATGGTGTAGCACTGGAATTTATTAAACCGGGCAAGCCGACACAGAATGCCTTTATCGAACGTTTTAACCGGACGTACCGGACAGAAATACTGGATTTTTACCTATTCAGGACACTGAATGAAGCGCGGGAAATTACGGAGCGCTGGCTGCATGAATATAACAGCGAGCGTCCCCATGAATCGCTGAATAACCTGACGCCGGAGGAATATCGGCTGATGGCTGAAGACCCGGAAATCTCAAAAAGTGTGTGGAACTAAAACGGGTGCGCTTACAGTTCTCCTCGTAACTGCTTAGCGTATAAACTCCGTACCTTCCCGCCATTCCCCCAATCTTCACCTCCCTTGACGCACGTCAAGGGACGACCCGCAGACAGGAATATGATTGATAATCGTTATTACTTGCTTTGATGCATTGCCGTCTGTGAGTTGGCGGAATGCCGCGTACTGTCAGTGAAGGAATGTTGTATGGCCCTGAGTCTTCAAACGCTGCTTGATCTCCCTCTTAACGTGAATGCCGTGGTGGCGCGTATCCGTTCAACGGGCGAATACCAGCAACGGCTGACCGAGCTTGGCATCCGCGTCGGCGGGCAGGTGCGCGTGATTCAGCGCGATGCCAATCAGCCTCTGATGTTGGCCTCCGGCGATAGCCGGGTGGCGATCAACTGGGAAATGGGCAAGCAGGTGTGGGTGTCGCCACAGCAATAATCAGCCTGACAATCGGTCTATAACCGCAGGTTTTAGAATAACGGTGTTTATAACAACCGTTTTTACAACAACAGGTTTACGACAACGGTCGTTCTTCTGACGCAACAATGGGTATGAGGTCAACACAGCGATGACACTGGAAGCATTGGCGGTGGGCACACAGTGGCGTGTGCTGGGGTTTCAGAAGGGCTCGGCGGATTACCGCAAGCGTCTGCTGGCGCTGGGCGTTACGCCGGGGGTGGAGTTTTCGGTGTCGCGTGTGGCGCCGTTGGGCGACCCGATTGAGCTGCGTCTGCGCGGCGCGGCGATCAGCGTGCGCAAAGGCGAAGCGCAGATTTTGATTCTGGAAAAATGTTAATCCGGGCAGGTAAGGATTTTTTATGAGTACGCAATCCGTAATTTGCGTGGTGGGTAACCCGAACTGTGGCAAAACGACGTTATTCAACGTCCTGACCGGCGGTAAGCAAACTGTCGGCAACTGGCCGGGCGTGACGGTGGAAAAGAAGGTCGGGAGCTACCGTTATCAGCAACAGCAGGTGACGCTGGTGGATCTGCCTGGGGTTTACTCGCTGAACCCGTCTTCCGAGAGTTCGGAAGATGAGCGGGTGGCACGCGATTACATCCTGTCCGGTGAAGCCAACCTGGTGCTGAATATCGTCGATGCTTCCAATCTGGAGCGTAACCTGTATCTCACCGCGCAGTTGCTGGATATGCAGGTGCCGATGGTGGTGGCCGTCAACATGATGGATATCGCCATCGCCCGCAAACTGGACATTGATATCGCCGGTTTGCAGCAGCGATTGGGATGTCCGGTCATCCCGATTACCGCCAGCCAGAAGAAAGGCATCGAGATGCTGCGCGAGGTGTGTCAGGCGGCGCTGGCGCAACCGGTCATTCCACCGGTGTCGATTCCTTACGACGCGCCGCTGAGCCAGGCTGCGCAGGCGATTGCGGAACAGTTGCAGGGGCAGAGTGCCATTCGCAATCCGCATTGGCTGGCGATTCAGTTGCTGGAAGGCGATGTTACCGTGCGTCACCGGGTGCCTGCTGACGCGCTGGCGTTTGCCGATGCGCAGGTGACCCGGCTGGTGGCGGAATATGAAGATGAGCTGGATATCTTTCTGGCGGACGCGCGTTATCAGTTTGTGGGAGCGGTGGCTCGTGAGGTGATCACCCGGCGCGGCGAAGTTTCCGCCACCCTGACCGACAAGATCGACCGCATTGTGCTGCATCGTTTTTTCGGTATTCCGATCTTCCTGCTGGTGATGTACCTGATGTTTGTGTTCACCATCAATGTCGGCAGCGCGTTTATCGACTTCTTCGATAAGCTGTTCGGCACATTGCTGGTGGAGGGGTTCGGCGAACTGCTGCTGGCGCTGCACACCCCTGAATGGCTGAAAACCTTGCTGGCGGATGGCGTGGGCGGCGGTATTCAGACCGTGTCCACCTTTATTCCGGTGATCGGTTGTCTGTATCTGTTCCTGTCCTGGCTGGAAGACTCCGGTTACATGGCGCGGGCGGCGTTCGTGATGGACCGGTTCATGCGCAGCATCGGTTTGCCGGGTAAGGCGTTTGTGCCGTTGATCGTCGGTTTTGGCTGTAACGTGCCCGCGGTGATGGCGACCCGTACTATGGAACGTCACAGCGATCGCGTGGTCACGGTGATGATGGCGCCGTTTATGTCTTGCGGCGCGCGGCTGCCGGTATACGTGTTGTTTGCCTCGGCGCTGTTTGTCGAAGGCGGGCAGAATCTGGTATTCGGATTGTATCTGGTGGGGATTGCCGCCGCCATTGCCACCGGTTTTCTGCTGAAAAACACCGCGCTGAAAGGCGATGCTTCCGCCTTCGTCATGGAGATTCCTCCTTACCATCTGCCCAGTCTGCGCAGCGTGTTGATCCGTACCTGGGAGCGCCTGAAAGGGTTCCTGTTGCGCGCCGGCCGGCTGATTGTGGTGGTGGTGACGGTGTTGGGTTTCCTTAACTCGATGGGGACGGACGGTTCGTTCGGCAACCAGAATACCCAGAAGTCGGTGCTGTCGGCAGTGGGACAAGCCATCGTGCCGGTGTTCAAACCGATGGGGATCCGGGAAGAGAACTGGCCGGCGGCGGTGGGTGTCTTCACCGGGATCTTCGCCAAAGAGGCGGTCGTCGGTACGCTGGATTCGCTGTATGGCGCCATGGCGGCCTCGCAGAGCGGCGGCGCGAAGGAGGAAAAAACCTTCAGCCTGATCGATGGTATTCACGGCGCGCTGGCGACCATTCCGGAAAACCTGGGCAAGCTGGGCGACGCGCTGCTTAACCCGATGGGGATCAACGTCGGGGATTTGACCGATACCGACACCATCGCCAAAGACAACAAGTTTTCCGTCACCTCGCTGACCGTGATTAGCCAGCTGTTTGACGGCCGGTTGGGCGCATTCAGCTACTTGCTGATGGTGCTGCTGTACATCCCGTGCGTGGCGGCGGTGTCGGCTATTTGGCGTGAAGTGGGAACCGCCTGGACGCTATTCTGCGCCGGGTGGACCATTCAGGTCGGGTATAGTACCGCGGTGGTGGTGTATCAGATCGGACGTTTTGCCCAGCATCCGCTGTATTCGTCATGCGCGCTGGTAGGTGTGGCGGCGATGCTGTGCGTCACGGTGATGATGCTGCGCCGTAATGGCTTGCAACG
This sequence comes from Dickeya fangzhongdai, assembly GCF_002812485.1. Classification (NCBI taxonomy): domain Bacteria; kingdom Pseudomonadati; phylum Pseudomonadota; class Gammaproteobacteria; order Enterobacterales; family Pectobacteriaceae; genus Dickeya; species Dickeya fangzhongdai. The sequence goes on along the minus strand of NZ_CP025003.1, from coordinate 2,706,960 downwards.
CCAGCGAATAGCGGTGGGTGAAGCGAAGTAACCAGTCGGGCGGGCCTGCCGCCCGCCGGGGAGAACATAATGACGCTACTGGAATTGCGGGATTTTGTCCGCGAAAGAAAAAAGGTGTCGCTGCAGGACATCAGCACCGCTTTTAAGGCGGATCCCGGCGTAGTGGAAGGGATGCTGGCGGTGTGGGTGCAGAAAGGCAAAATTCGCTTTCACAGCGGCGAAGCCGCGCCAAAATGCGGCAGTTGCTGCGGCTGCGATAAAAGTCTGGGCCAATATTACGAGTGGTTGTAACCTACTTAGGCTGGCGGGTGTCAAGCCGCCGGCCCATGCTCCTGCCTTGTGGCGACACGTGATCGCCAGTCTCTATGTGTTAATGGTTTGTTGTTTAATTGCTGAGCCTCATGGCGCGGCCGGTATGCCGGTGTGTTCGCTGCCCCGCGGCGCTGGCGGCCTGAGCGGTGGCGCCGGGGGGAAAACCAATAAAAACTGACCTGACGCAATATCTGACGCTGACACCCTCTACATAATGAAACACGTAATCCATCGGAGGGGGTGGTGATGGAAAAATTACTTGATCGTTTTTTGAATTATGTTGCGTTTGACACCCAGTCCAAACCGGGTGTACGGCAGGTGCCGAGTACCGAAGGGCAATTAAAACTGGCGCAGGCGCTGCAACAGGAATTGACCGAACTGGGATTTGAGCAGGTATCCGTCAGCAAGCACGGCTGCGTGATGGCGACGTTGCCGTCCAATGTGGCCTGGTCGGTGCCGGCGGTGGGGTTTATCGCTCATATGGATACCTCGCCGGATTTCAGCGGCAAGCACGTTAATCCGCAGATTGTGGAGAATTACCGCGGCGGTGATATCGCGTTGGGCGTGGGCGACGAGGTGCTGTCGCCGGTGATGTTCCCGGTGTTGCACCATCTGCTGGGGCAGACGCTGATTACGACCGACGGCAAAACGCTGTTGGGCGCTGATGACAAGGCGGGGATCGCGGAGATCATCACCGCGCTGGTGCGGCTGAAAAAGCGGCAGATCCCACATGGCGATATTCGCGTCGCCTTTACGCCGGATGAGGAAGTGGGCAAGGGCGCGCAGCATTTTGATGTCGAGGCGTTCCGGGCCGAGTGGGCTTATACGGTGGACGGCGGCGGCGTGGGCGAGCTGGAGTATGAAAACTTCAATGCCGCGTCGGCAGTGGTGAAGATTGTCGGCAACAATGTGCATCCTGGCTGGGCCAAAGGGGTGATGGTTAATGCGCTGTCGCTGGCGACGCGTTTCCACCAACTGGTGCCGGCTGATGAGACGCCGGAACAGACCGAAGGCTATCAGGGGTTCTACCACCTGCACAGCGCGAAAGGGACCGTGGAGCGGGCCGAACTGCATTACAGCATCCGGGATTTTGAGCGCGACGGTTTTGAGCGGCGCAAGAAAACCCTGCTGGATATTGCTGAAACGGTGGGTAAAGGGTTGCACCCGGATTGTTATATCGAGGTCACGATTACCGACAGCTACTACAACATGCGCGAGCAGGTAGAGCAGTACCCGCATATTATCGCGCTGGCGCAGCAGGCGATGCGCGATTGCGACATTACGCCGCTGATGCAGCCGATTCGCGGCGGCACCGATGGCGCGCAGCTTTCCTTCCGGGGGCTGCCGTGCCCTAATCTGTTCACCGGTGGCTACAATGCCCACGGTAAGCACGAGTTTGTCACGCTGGAAGGGATGGAAAGCGCGGTGGCGGTGATTATGCGTATCGCCGAGTTGACTGCGCTGCGTGCCAAAACCCGGCAGAGCAGCAGCGAGAGCATGTCGGTTAAAGCCTGATAATGGTTTGGGCTTTGGGCAAAAAAAGAGACGCCGAATGGCGTCTCTTGCGTTTCTGATGACCGGGAAACCGATAATCAGTCGACAAAATACCAGTAGCCGCTGTTGACCAGTGCGGTCAACTGAGCAAGGAACGAGGGATCGTCCAGCGCGTCGCCAAGGCGTTCGGCATTCAGCACGTCATAGTGCGCCAGCGCGGCAATTGCCTGCGACTGGCGGCTGTCCAGATGCTCGCCGTTCACGAAGCAGTCCTCGCCGATACGCACAACCCGCAGCCCGCCAAGACGGCGCAATGCCTCGCCCTGTTGTAGCAGATCGTACATCTCGCCCGGCTGATAAGGCGGCTCTGGCGGCGCCAGGTCCAATTCGTGACGCGACTGAGAGACAAATTCGCCGAACCACTGGCGGAAAGCGTCTTTATGCTGCACCAGATCCAGCATCATGTGCTGCAGTTTATCCAGCTCCTGCGGCAGTATGTCCGCCGGATGCGCGCGCGAAGGGATATCCGGGTCGCTGTAGCGCTGGCCGCCCAGTTCACGAGACAGCACATAGTCGGCGAAACCGCTTACCAGTTCACGGGAACTGGGCGCGCGGAAGCCTACCGAGTAGTTGAGCGAATTTTCCAGCGAGTAGCCTTCATGCGGGAAACTGGGCGGAATATAGAGAATATCGCCAGGCTCCAGTTCCTCATCAATAATGGCGTCGAATGGGGCGACTTGCAGCAGGTCAGGATGCGGGCAGTGCTGCTTCATCGGCACTTTGTCGCCCACGCGCCAGCGACGGCGGCCGGTGCCCTGAATGATAAACACGTCGTACTGGTCAAGATGCGGGCCGACGCCGCCGCCCGGCACCGAGAAAGAAATCATCAGGTCGTCAATGCGCCAGTCAGGCAACTGACGGAAAGGGCGCATCAGCGCGGCGGAAGGTTCATGCCAGTGATCGACCGCCTGCACCAGCAGAGACCAGTTGCTTTCTCCCAGGTGGTCGTAGCTTTCGAACGGACCGTGGCTGACATCCCAGCGGCCGTCCTGATGGCTGACCAGCCGGCTGTCCACCTCGTTTTCCATAGCGAGCCCGGCTAATTCGTCGGGGGTAATTGGATCGATGAAATGGCGGAAACCACCTTTGATGATTACCGGTTTTTTTTGCCAGTGGTGGGTCAGGAAATCCTGCCAGTCGAGATTAAGTTGGTAGTCCATAACGCATTTCCAGTAACAGGGAGCTGTCGGCGATTATAACGAAGTCGCCGTGATGGTGTCCCGTCCTTAATTCACGGGCGAGACGGCGGGGTTAAAAGACCCTGAACCGTGTCGACCGGCAGACGGTGGTTTTCCCTGTATTGTAGACGGTTAACGCCAGACGGTGTCAGCTCTCATTCTGACCAAGGTGCTGACGGCCGAAAATGGCTTCCACCTTGGCGCCGCCGAGCGTGCTGGCGCCGATCAGAATTTCCCCCTGATACTGATCGATGATTTCCGCCGCGACCGCCAGCCCGATGCCTTGGCCGGGGCGCAATGTGTCCGCCCGTTGTCCGCGCTGGAAAATCACTTCCCGTTTGCTGTCGGGAATGCCGGGGCCGTCGTCCTCAATCACCAGATGCAGTTTTTGACCGGAATAGCGGGCGCTGATTTCCACGAACTCCAGACAGTATTTACAGGCGTTGTCGAGAATGTTGCCCATCACCTCCATAAAATCGTTTTTCTCGCCAATGAAGGTTAGTTCCGGGGCGATATCCATCGTCAGCACCACGCCTTTACGCTGGTACACTTTGTTCAGCGCAGAGCAGAGCGCGTCCAGTTGTGCCGGAACGGAGTGCACTTCCCGCGTGATGGCCAGATGTTCCGTTCGCACGCTGGCGCGGTGCAGGTAATAGCCGATTTGCTGCGAGATACGGCTGATTTGCGTCAGCATGATCGGCTCGGCCTGCTCGATGGTCAATTCTTTACCGGTACGCAACGAACGCAGCGTGGTTTGCAGCACGGCCAACGGCGTTTTCAGGCTGTGGGTCAGGTCGGTGAGGGTAGTGCGGTATTTGTGATAGCGCTGGCGCTCATTACTCAACAACGTATTCAGGTTGCGCACCAGACTGTTCAGTTCCCGCGGCGGATTTTCGTCCAGATGCTCGCGGGAGCCGTGCTCCAGCTCGCTGATCTGATGCACCAGGTGTTTGATCGGCCGCAGGCTCCAGTGCGCCGCCAGCCACAGCAGCGGCAATACCAGCACCAGATGGGCGATAAACACGTAGCGGAACCACTCCCAGACTACGTCCGCCTGTTGCAGTTCCTGCGGCACCCGGTCCACCACCACAATCACCATTTTGGGCAGGCGCTCGGACGCCGGGTAAACATTAACGGCGATAGAATGGGTAAACGGCGTTTTGTCTTCTGAACTGTAGGCGTGCAGTTTGTCCAGCATCTGCGGGTTGCTGCCCTGCAATACCGCATTACTGGTGTTGGTGTCGGCGTCCAGCTCGTGATAGTCGGTTTTTTCCAGCCATTCCGATTTGATCTGGGATTCCAGCTCCGGGACGGCGCGCTCCCGCCACAGCAGTTTGCCGTGCTTATCGTAGATAAACACCAGCGTCGGGTAATTGATGTCGATTTCAGGCGGCGTGGCGATAGTCAGTTGATTGTCGTGCCATTGCGCCAGGCTGTAGAACAGGTTGCTTTCGCCGCGCAGCAGGCGGAATGAGGTTTTGTCGAAACTGACGCTGTATCCCACCACGGCGACGATGCCGTAGGAGAGCGTCAGCGCCAGCACCACCGCGGCGGTGGCGATCAGAAAGCGAAAACGCAGCGAAAAAGGAGATTTTTTCAATATGCCATCCAAAATAATATGCCATCCAAAATAAAACATACCGTCCAGAATGATTAGATATCGAAGCGGTAACCCTGCCCGCGAACGGTAGTGATGACATCGTGGGAATTGGCGGACTGCAATTTTTTGCGCAGTCGGCCCATCAGCACGTCAATGGTATGGCTTTCCCGCAATTCGGCGTCCGGGTACAGCTGCAGCATCAGCGACTCCTTGCTGACCACCTTGCCATTATTGCGGATCAGGGTTTCGATGATGGTGTATTCAAACGCCGTCAGCTTCACCGAGTCGCCATTCACCAGTAATTCCCGCCGCGACAGGTCCACCTCAAAAGGCGGCAGGCTGATGATTTGAGAAGCCAGGCCGCTGTTGCGACGCATCAGCGCCTGCATGCGCGCCACCACTTCCTCGATGTGAAACGGCTTCGTGACGTAATCGTCGGCGCCGGCTTCCAGCACCGCCACTTTTTCCTGCCAGCTTTCCCGTGCGGTAAGCACCAGAATCGGCAATTTGATCTGATGCGCGCGCCAGCGGCGGATCAAACTGGTGCCGTCTTCTACCGGCAGGCCCAGGTCGATAATGGCGATGTCCGGCGCATGTTCCTGAAGGAAATAATCCGCTTCTTTCGCGTCCGCCGCCGCGTCAACCTGATGCCCCATTTCATTCAACTGGACATTGAGGTGATGGCGTAACAGAACATTATCTTCAACGACAAGAATGCGCATGACGTTTTCCTCGGTCATTTTCCTGATGGGATTTATCCAAACTTAGTGAACTATCAACGTGTTGTACAGACCTTGCAGCCTGCGCCCGCACGTTTACCGCAATCCGGGATAGTCATAGGTAGAAATACGCCATTGCCGGCGGTACGTCAGCATTATCCACAGTCGTTATCAACTGAGGCTAAACAGTGAGGCAGGAAATAAGCGTCTCTCCCAATAGGGTTGGGATAGACGCTAAGCCGGGCGGCGGGATAATGCCGCCCGGAGCAGGGTCAGAGTTCGTCGACCAGTTTCACGGCGCGGCCGATGTAATTGGCCGGGGTCAGCGCTTTGAGCCGCGTTTTTTCGTCGTCCGGCAGCGCCAGCCCGTCGATAAAGGCTTTCATGCCTTCGGCGTCCACGCGCTTGCCGCGGGTCAGTTCTTTGAGTTTCTCGTAAGGTTTCTCAATGCCGTAACGGCGCATCACCGTCTGGATCGGCTCGGCCAGCACTTCCCAGTTATGATCCAGCTCGTCCAGCAGGCGATCGCGGTTGACTTCCAGCTTGCTGATGCCTTTCAGGGACGCCTGATAGGCGATGACCGCATAACCTACGCCGACGCCGAGGTTACGCAGCACCGTGGAGTCGGTCAGGTCGCGCTGCCAGCGCGATACCGGCAGTTTGCTGGCAAGGTGGCTCATTACCGCATTAGCCAGACCCAGGTTGCCTTCGGAGTTCTCGAAATCGATCGGGTTGACTTTGTGCGGCATGGTTGACGAACCGATTTCACCCGCGATGGTTTTCTGTTTGAAATGATTGAGGGCAATGTAGCCCCACACATCGCGGTCGAAGTCGATCAGAATGGTGTTGAAACGGGCGACGCAGTCGAACAGTTCGGCAATGTAGTCGTGAGGCTCAATCTGCGTGGTGTAGGGGTTCCACTGGATGCCCAGCGAGGTGACGAAACTTTCGCTGAACTGGTGCCAGTCGACTGCCGGGTAGGCCACCATATGGGCGTTATAGTTCCCGACGGCGCCGTTGATTTTGCCCAGGATTTCCACCTGCTGCAGTTGACGGAACTGGCGTTCCATACGGTAGGCGACGTTGGCGAATTCTTTACCGATGGTGGACGGCGTTGCCGGCTGGCCGTGGGTACGGGACAGCAACGGAATGTCGCGATACTGCAGCGCCAGCTGTTTGATGGCGTCAATGATGTTGCGCCAGAACGGCAACAGCACATCGCGACGGGCGGTGTCCAGCATCAGGGCGTGGGACAGGTTGTTGATATCCTCGGAGGTGCAGGCGAAATGGATAAATTCGCTCACGGCGTGCAGCGCCGGAACCGCCGCCACTTTTTCCTTCAGGAAATACTCCACCGCTTTGACGTCGTGGTTAGTGGTACGCTCGATGGTTTTGATGCGCGCGGCGTCTTCTTCGCTGAATTCGGCGACAATTTTGTCAAGGAAAGCGTTTGCGTCAGCGTCAAATGCAGGAACTTCCCTGATTTCTGCACAGGCCGCCAGTTTTTGCAGCCAACGTACTTCAACCTGCACACGGAATTTCAGCAGACCGTATTCGCTGAAAATAGTGCGCAACATGCTGACTTTATCGCCATAGCGTCCATCAATGGGGGAAACGGCGGTCAGTGAGGATAATTCCATCGCAAGCAACTCCTGGGATTGTTTTCAAATAAAGAACATCGTTTGTCGTCATCCTATCGCATGACGAATAGCATTTCATGACGAATGGTATTTCATGGCGGATAGCATTTCATGGTAGACAGTATCTCATGGCGGCGGCTGAACCGGAATAAGCGGCCGCCGTCAATGAGCAGATGCATTGGTTCGGGTCAGTCCTGGCAGCGGGCCAGGATCTCCTGCGCATGGCGCACCAGCTTGCTGCGGGAGAACATCAATTGCAGCCGGCTGCCGCCCACCTGTTGCCAGAGCACGGCGGCGCGGATCCCGGCCAGCAGCGCCGCCCGAACCTTCGCCTGAATCTGTGGGTTCCGCAGCACTTCCTGCGCGCCGGTCACCTGGATGCGCGGGCCGAGTTTGCTGATCACGTCCACGTAAACGCCTGCCAGCACATTAATGAAGGTGTCCGACAGCAGATCGTAGTGCTCCAGTTGTCGGTCCAACTGGCTGATGCGGCTGCCCAGTTCGTCCATCGCTTCGCGGTTATTGTGCAGGCGGCGTTCCAGCACCATCAAACTGAAAGTATAACGCGACAGTTCCGCGCCCAGCCCTTCGCGTGATGAATTGAGAATACCCAGCAGGGTTTCCAGCCCGGTTTTTAGATTACGTTCCGTGTTGCCAAAAACATCCAGCGTGTTGGGCGGGTTAATGTTCATGATGCTTTTCAGCGACGCTTTTAGCGCGTCCATATTACAACTGCCCTGGTGTGCCAATTGCTGCACCAAATGAGCAGACTGGCAGATTCCTGCCATTGCCAGCGTAATGTCATGATAGTTTTTAGCCACAATTGCTCCTGTCAACATCATCTGGCCGGCGTGCGAGTCCGGAATACCTGTACTATCTGTGTTTCCGGCTCGGCTGTGTTTCCGGTTCGATCCAGAGGAAAAGTAAACGCCGGCGAACATGCCCTGGCTTTTTCACTCACACAGCCTAAAAGGGCGGTGATCATGCCATAAAAATCAGCATGAACCCAGCCTGAACCCGGTAAAACCTTGTTCAGGCTGAAAATCGTCAGACTCGATCGTCCGGCAATTCAAGTTTAGTGTCATGAAAACGGAAAAGGTGCCCGAGCCGCGTTTTATTTGACGCAGCGCACTGGTGTGATTGGTTTCTTGTGGGGATGTCAGAAATGCCAGAGGAACCGATGCGGTTCCTCTGACTGATGCGACGACCGATTATTGCGCCGCGCGCAGACGTTCTTCAATGATGCCGCCGCCAAGGCAGACTTCGCCCAGATAAAATACGGCGGACTGACCCGGCGTGACCGCGGCCACCGGCTCGTCAAAACGGACGTCGATGCGGTCCGCGTCGATCGGCGTTAAAAGGCAGGGAATATCGGCCTGACGATAGCGGGTTTTTACCATGCAACGCAGCGGTTGAGTCAGCGGTTCACGATCGACCCAGTGCAGTTGCTGAGCTATCAGGCCGACGGACATCAGGCGCGGGTGTTCATGACCCTGAGCGACATACAGCACGTTGCTGGCGACATCTTTGTCGACCACGTACCACGGATCGTCGCCGCCTTCTTTAACGCCGCCAATGCCAAGACCTTTGCGCTGACCCAGCGTGTGGTACATCAGCCCCTGGTGTTCGCCCATGACCTTACCGTCGTCGACGGACAGAATCGGACCGGGCTGTGCGGGCAGGTAGCGCGCCAGAAAGTCGCGGAATTTGCGCTCGCCGATGAAACAGATGCCGGTGGAGTCTTTTTTCCGGGCGGTGGCCAGATCCAGCTGCTCCGCGATTTTGCGTACCTGCGGTTTTTCCAGCTCGCCGACCGGGAACAGGCTCTGCGCCAGTTGCTGGTGGCTCAGGGTGTAAAGGAAATAACTCTGGTCCTTGTTGCCGTCCAGACCGCGCAGCAGGCGGCTTTTACCATCCACATCCTTACGGCGCACGTAATGACCGGTGGCGATGTAATCCGCCCCCAAATCCTCGGCGGCAAACTCCAGGAAGGCTTTGAACTTGATTTCCTTGTTGCACAAAATATCGGGATTGGGAGTGCGCCCGGCGCGGTATTCCGCCAGAAAGTGCTCAAAAACGTTGTCCCAATATTCGGCGGCGAAATTGACGGTGTGCAGTTCAATGCCCAGTTTGTCGCAGACAGCCTGCGCATCGGCCAAATCAGTGGCGGCGGAGCAATACTCCGTATCGTCATCTTCTTCCCAGTTCTTCATGAACAGGCCTTCTACCCGATACCCCTGCTGTTGCAGCAGGTAGGCGGATACCGATGAGTCAACACCGCCGGACATACCGACAATGACTTTTTTCTGGCTGTTATCTGACATGGCAGTCTCGCGAACTCTTAATAAAGCGTCTTAATTCTTAATGATGTAAAGCGTTAAGGCGAAAAACAGGCGTAATACTATAACACACTCGCCCCGCGGAAGCACGGCCGATGCCTGCGCAGGGATAGGCTGTTCCGGTACGCCGCATGCCGTACCGGACGTGGTTTTTCCAACGTTATGCCGGGTCAGGAAACGGCCAGTTGAAGGCTTCCAGTATACTTAGCGGGTAGCGCTGGCCGCGCTGATAGCATGTCAGGCTGGCGGCCACGAGGGGGGAGCGCAGGCAGTCGGCCTTGAGAATGTCTTCCGGCTTCAGCCAGTGGCAGCAGGCGATATCGCTATCGTGCGGGATGGTGGGCAGCCGTTCGGGCAGGTCGATGGTGAAACTAAAACGCAGAAAGGGTGTTTTGTCCGGCGCGATCCACTGGTGTAGTTGCAGGAAGCTTTGCGGCGTGGCGTGAATGCCGGTTTCCTCAAACAGTTCTCGCTGCGCCGCCTGAATCAGGGTTTCGTCCGCCTCCAGATGGCCGGCAGGCTGGTTCCACAGACGCCGGTGGTTAATTTCTTCCTCAACAACCAGAAAATAGCCTTCCGCTTGTACGACACAGGCCACGGTCACATGCGGTTTAAACATGGTCGATCTCCCTCCATTCGCCGGGGTGTAATCCATCAAGCGTTTGATTCGCCATACTGTAGCGAATCAAACGCAGCGTTGGGTAGCCGATATGCGCCGTCATACGCCTTACCTGGCGGTTACGCCCTTCGTACAACGTGATTTTCAGCCAGCTAACCGGAATATTTTTACGTTCGCGGATCGGCGGCTGGCGCGGCCACAACCAGGCTGGCTCTTCCACCTGTTCAGCACCGGCGGGTAGGGTCGGGCCGTCACTCAGTATCAGGCCGGTGCGAAACGCGTGCAAAGCCTCTTCGTCGGGAACGCCTTCTACCTGGGCGTAATAGATTTTGGGCGTTTTCTTGCCGGGCTGGGTAAGACGCGCCTGCAGTTTGCCGTCGTTGGTCAGTATCATCAGACCTTCGCTATCCCGATCCAGTCGCCCGGCGGAATAAACGTCGCGAAAGGGGACATAGTTCTTCAGCGTGGCGCGGCCGCCCTCGTCGGTAAACTGGGAAAGCACATCGAAAGGCTTATTGAACAACACGATGCGCGTTTTCGTTACGGCGGTGGATTCATTTTTTGCCGGTCGAGAGCTGAATCGTTTAAGTCGGTGATTTTTAACAGGGAATTTATTCATCTTATTACTGGCTGTGGATGGCAAAACCATTATACTCGAAATGGTTTGTGATTGGCTCAGGCTAAATATTCAAGTAGTATTGACACGCATCTTACAAGTCATTAACAAAATGGCGCTCGAAGGAGAGGTTAATGGAAAGTAAAGTAGTTGTACCGGCAGAAGGGCAGAAAATCACGGTTGACGCCCAGGGTAAACTGGTCGTGCCGGCTAATCCGATCATTCCGTTTATCGAAGGCGACGGTATCGGTGTCGATGTTACGCCAGCCATGATTAACGTAGTCGATGCCGCGGTGAACAAAGCTTACCAGGGCAAGCGCAAAATTTCCTGGATGGAAATTTACACCGGTGAGAAATCCACTCAGGTGTATGGTCAAGATGTTTGGTTGCCGGATGAAACGCTGGATCTGATCCGCGAATACCGTGTAGCCATTAAAGGGCCGCTGACCACGCCGGTAGGCGGCGGTATCCGTTCTTTGAATGTGGCGCTGCGCCAGCAACTGGATCTGTACGTTTGTCTGCGTCCGGTTCGTTATTATGAAGGCACGCCAAGCCCGGTTAAACAGCCCGAACTGACCGACATGGTCATTTTCCGCGAAAACGCCGAAGACATTTATGCCGGTATCGAGTGGAAAGCCGGTACGCCGGAAGCGGACAAAGTCATCAAGTTCCTGCAAGACGAAATGGGCGTGAAGAAAATCCGTTTCCCGCAACAGTGCGGTATCGGTGTGAAGCCTTGCTCTGAAGAAGGGACTAAACGTCTGGTTCGTGCCGCGATCGAATACGCCATCACCAATGATCGCGATTCCGTGACGCTGGTGCACAAAGGCAACATCATGAAATTCACCGAAGGCGCGTTCAAAGACTGGGGTTACCAGTTGGCTCGCGAAGAGTTCGGCGGTGAACTGATTGATGGCGGGCCGTGGGTAAAAATCAAGAACCCGAAAACCGGCAAGGACATCATCGTTAAAGATGTGATCGCCGACGCCTTCCTGCAGCAGATTCTGCTGCGTCCGGCAGAGTACGATGTCATCGCCTGTATGAACCTGAACGGCGACTATATTTCCGATGCGCTGGCGGCGCAGGTAGGCGGGATCGGCATCGCGCCGGGCGCCAACATCGGTGATGAATGCGCACTGTTCGAAGCCACTCACGGCACGGCGCCGAAGTACGCCGGCCAGGATAAAGTGAACCCGGGTTCCGTGATCCTGTCTGCTGAAATGATGCTGCGTCACCTGCAGTGGTTTGAAGCGGCTGACCTGATCGTGAAAGGTATGGAAGGCGCGATCAAGAACAAGACCGTCACCTATGACTTTGAGCGACTGATGGAAGGCGCTACGCTGCGTAAATGTAGCGAGTTTGCCCAGGACATCATCAGCAATATGTAATCGACGATTACATCGAACCTCACGGCGGCGCTGGCCTCCGTGAGGTTTTTTTCTGGGTGAGGTTGCTTTCCGGCGATGTTTGCCGTTTTTCTGACGTACTATTCCGCATTAATTGTGAGTCTTTGGGCTTGCCGTTCCGCATTTTTGTACTATTACTTTACTTTCTCTTCTCTTTTTTAGCGCATTTTCTTCGTGCGAACCGTCGATCTCGTCCGGAATAAAGCGAGTGAACCCACAGCAGCCTGTTTTTCCTGTTCATTTCCGCATCGGGTCAGAATGAGATTGGCATCGGATATAACGCCGGTAGGTATAATTGTTATTTCGGTTTTACGCGCCAATTTTCTTAAAGAGAAAGTCTTTTATCGGCATTTAACCGATCAGAGAAAACGTATCCGCTGATCTGCCAGTTATGATAAGCCGTAAATAAGAACATTTTTATAGTGATAAGTTATCAACTTTACGTTGACGATTGGGAATAACGATCTATTAAGATAATTAACCACTTGCGTTGTCCTCTATTTTTTATAGGAACCGAGGAATCTTAGAAAATCTTGACGGCAGGTCTTCCTCCTTGTCTGCATTTTGCTATTCTGTTGACGCTGCCCGCTAATTTGCATGAAAGAGGCGAACCCTGGTGTGGGGAAGAAACCGAGCAAAGAGGGATAGTAGCCAGTTATCGTTTTAAATTTAATCGAAAGAGATCGATGGATTTTATTCATCGATGATTTTTTTTGCGTGAAAAGTTACGGTAAGCACCGTCGCGACAACAGGCTACAATTTTTTCTGAAAGAAAAAACAATGGATAATGTGAGGGGAACCCCCATGAGTCGAGCCCCAGCAAATAAAGATGAAAAAAGCCGACTTGAGGCATTGAGAGAGTACGGCATCAGTAAACCACTGTCTGATCCTGGTTTTGACAATTTGATCAATTTGGCGGCTAACGTTTTCAATGTCCCTATCGTATTGATTTCGCTGATAGAGGAAGAACGACAATTGTTTGCCGCCAGCGTCGGCATGTCGGTGTGCGAAACGTCAAGAGACGAATCATTCTGTGCGCATGCGATTCTCAAAAAACGGATCATGGTGATCCCCGATACGCGCAAGGATCCCCGCTTCCAGGATAATCCATTGGTAACCGGTGAGCCGCACATCCGTTTTTACGCTGGTATCCCATTGCGGACGCCGAGCGGCTTTCCCATCGGCGTGTTATGCATTATTGATAACAAGCCCCGATCTTCTCTCAGCGCCCGCGATGCGCATAATTTGCAGGATTTTGCCGCGCTGGTGATGGACAAATTGGAGATGCGGCGGCTGGATCTGGCGCGTCGCGCTAGTCAGGCTCGTTTTGAGAGCATCGCCGAGTCCTCGCCAGATGCCATTCTCTGCGTCAACGACAGAGGCACGATCACCTTCTGGAACGAGTCGGCAGAAAAAATGCTGGAGTACAGCCGTGAGCAGATTGTCGGCGAACACATCAGCATCATCGTGCCGGATATGTTCGTGGTGCAGTTGCATCATCTGGCGACGGACAAAACCGCGATATTCAAAGGTAGCTCGATCGAGCTGGAAACGCGCGCATTGCCCGGCACCCTGATTCCAACCGAGCTAACGGTGTCAATGTGGCATGACAACCATCAGACGCGTTACGGCATCATTCTGCGCGATATCACTGAAAGGCAACGTTACGAAGAGCGGTTGTTCCTGCAGGCGCACCGCGATCCGCTGACCGGGCTGGCCAACCGCACGTTACTGACATCCACGCTGGAGCAGGTGCTGAAGAACGGTGAGCCAACCGCCATCATGATCATTGATCTGGATGGCTTTAAGGATATCAACGACAGTCTTGGTCATGCCAGCGGCGATGAGATTCTGTCCAGTGTCGCCAAACGATTACAGGATAACGTGCGTTCCGGCGACCTGGTGGCCCGTATGGGGGGCGATGAGTTCGCGATTCTGTTGCCGAAGCAGAATGACGAGGCGCAGGTGGCAACGCTGGCGGAAAAAATCATTTATGATATTTCGCAAGCTGTGCCGGTTGATGACAAACAAATCAACACCAGCGCCAGCATCGGGCTGGTCATGTATCCGGCGCATGGCACAACCGTGCAGGATCTGCTCACCAGCGCCGATCTGGCGTTATACCAGGCGAAGGCGGACGGGCGTAACTGCTACCGCTTCTTTACCCGTGAGCTGAGAGAAGTATTTCAGGCGCGGCATGCTTTCCAACTGGAATTTATCCGGGCGTATGAACAGGAAGAGTTCGAGGTGTTTTATCAGCCGCAGGTCAGCCTGGTTAACAGTAAGGTTGTGGGCGCTGAGGCGTTGCTGCGCTGGCGTCATCCTTATAAAGGGCTGCTGGGGCCGGCGGCGTTTATGTCCGCGCTGGAGCGAGGCCCTTGGGCTGAGCGTATTGGCGACTGGGTCGTGCGGTCCGCCTGCCAGCAGGCATCTGACTGGTGCCGGTCTGGCGCGGGGAATTTCCGTATCAGCATCAACCTGTTCGCGGCCCAGTTCCGTTCCGGCATGCTGGCGCAGAAAATCAAGGAAGTCCTGACGCAAACGGGTCTTAAACCTGGCGCACTGGAGCTGGAAATCACGGAGAACATCATATTGCGGCACGATGAGAATATGATGAAACCTCTCAATGAACTGCGTAATAGCGGCGTCGGCATCGCTTTTGACGACTATGGTACAGGTTATGCGTCACTCAGCATGTTGAAGCATTACCCGGTCACGCGGCTTAAGATCGATCAAACCTTTGTGCGCGCTATGTGTGAGTCGGCGCCGGATGCGGCGATTGTCCGCGCGATTCTCTATCTGGGAAAAAGCTTCGGTCTGGATGTAATCGCTGAAGGTGTGGAAACACAGGAGCAATGTGAAAGATTGCTCAACAAAGGGTGTGAGCAGGCGCAGGGCTACCTGTTTGGCCGGCCGATGCCGGCAGATGAGTTCGAAAAACTGTTGGGTTTAGAGGATGCGCCGTTGGCCCATTGATATTGCAGTGATGTAACTGGCATCTGTTAAGTAGCGAAGATGCGCATGGATGCCACGATATTTTTGAATAATTCGTGTGAAACGCGGTAAAGCAGGTCCGGTTGCATCGCTTTTGAGCATACGGCCTGTGCCATCGGTCAGGCTGCTTAATGTTTTTCGCCGGCTCGGGATAAATATTACGCAAATTATATTTTATTACATCTCAACCTGCGGATATGTCAGGCCCTTTCATGGTATCCAACATAATCACATCAGATTTCCTGCTGTTGACTATCGTTGCAAACAGTCCGCTATGCATGGATGACATTCTTTGTTTTTCCCGAATCTTTCATCAATAAAAATGTAAAGTTATGTTAATTTGGTAACATAAAGGTTATGGATGCTTGAAAATGACGGCGCAACCCATACGATGTGGTTGTTGCAAACACTTTTGTTGCTTTTGCTGAAAGAGGAAATCTGAATCATATGATGCGTATTGCGCTTTTCCTGCTCACCAACCTGGCGGTGATGGTGGTATTCGGACTGGTGCTTAGTCTGACGGGCGTTCAGCACAACAGCATGGCGGGCTTGATTATCATGGCCGGCGTGTTCGGCTTCGGCGGGTCGATTATTTCACTGCTGATGTCTAAGTGGATGGCGTTGCGCTCCGTTGGCGGTGAGGTGATTGAACAACCGCGTGATGAAACCGAGCGCTGGCTGCTGGACACGGTGCGCGCCCAGTCTCAGCAGGTGGGGATCGCCATGCCGCAGGTCGCTATCTACCATGCGCCTGATATTAATGCGTTCGCGACGGGCGCTCGCCGCGACAGTTCGCTGGTTGCGGTCAGCACGGGGTTGTTGCAGAACATGAGCCGTGATGAAGCCGAAGCGGTTATCGCTCACGAAATCAGCCACATCGCTAACGGCGACATGGTCACGATGACGCTGGTGCAGGGGGTGGTGAACACCTTTGTGATCTTTATTTCCCGCATCATTGCGCAAATCGTTACCAGTTTTCTTTCCGGCAATCGTGACGACGGCGAAGAGAGCAGCAACGGCAACCCGTTGGTTTACATGGCGGTTTCCATGGTGCTGGAGCTGGTGTTCGGTATTCTGGCCAGCATCATTACCATGTGGTTCTCTCGTTACCGTGAGTTTCATGCCGATGCCGGTTCAGCGAAACTGGTCGGGCGTGAGAAGATGATTGCTGCATTGCAGCGACTGAAAACCAGTTATGAGCCGCAGGAAGCGGGCAGCATGATGGCATTCTGCATCAATGGCAAATCCAAGTCCCTTAGCGAGCTGTTCATGTCGCACCCGCCGTTGGACAAACGTATCGAAGCGCTGCGTGCAGGCGAGTACCTCAAATAATCGCTGGTTCTATTCGCAAAGGCCCCTCGGGGCCTTTGTTTTTTTCTGGCGTTCGGTCAGGTTCTTCATTGCCGCATCTGGATCAATATCGGGCAAAATAATCTTGCGTCAGCGCAAACAGTCAGTGAAAAGTGAAAGAATGTTTTATAAAATAAAACCACGATCACGGAAAAATGAAACATTGTTTCTACAATATCGGTATAACAAGGCGATTGGCCGGGATGACGGGTAATCTTTCACCTGGCTGCGTCGATTTTTCACGATAAGTGCTAAGGATTTACGGATGGCCAAAGGTAAAAAGCTTTCTTTTTCGTTCCATACCTACCAGGATTCAGTCACCGGCACCGAAGTGGTGCGTCTCACTCCTCCCGATGTTATCTGCCACCGCAACTACTTCTATCAGAAGTGTTTTTCCAATGATGGCAGCAAGCTGCTGTTTGGTGGCGCCTTTGACGGGCCGTGGAACTACTATTTGCTGGATCTGAAAACCCAGCAGGCAACGCAGTTGACCGAAGGCACCGGCGACAATACGTTCGGCGGTTTCCTGTCTCCAGATGATGATGCGCTGTATTATGTGAAGAACGTTCGTAATCTGATGCGCGTTGACCTGAAGACACTGGAAGAAACCAATATTTATCAGGTGCCGGACGATTGGGTCGGCTACGGTACCTGGGTTGCCAATTCCGATTGCACCAAAATGGTCGGCATCGAGATTAAGAAAGAGGATTGGAAACCGCTGACCGACTGGAAAAAATTCCAGGAATTCTACTTTACCAACCCATGCTGCCGTTTGATTCGTATCGATCTGAAAACCGGCGAAGCCACCACCATCCTGCAGGAAAACCAATGGCTGGGTCATCCCATTTATCGTCCGGGCGACGATAATACGGTGGCGTTCTGCCATGAAGGCCCGCATGACCTGGTTGATGCGCGTATGTGGTTCATCAATGAAGACGGCACCAATATGCGTAAGGTGAAAGAACATGCGGCGGGTGAAAGTTGCACCCACGAGTTCTGGGTGCCGAATGGTTCTGCGCTGGCTTATGTTTCCTATCTGAAAGGCAGCACCAACCGCTTCATTTGCAGTGTCGATCCGGTAACGCTGGAAAACCGTCAGTTGACTGAAATGCCGCCGTGTTCTCACCTGATGAGCAACTACGATGGCACGCTGATGGTGGGAGATGGGTGTAATGCGCCGGTGGATGTGAAAGATGACGGTGGCTACAAAATTGAAAACGATCCGTTCTTGTATGTGTTCAATATGAAGACCGGGAAACATTTCCAGGTCGCGCAACACAACACCTCGTGGGAAGTGCTGGAGGGCGACCGTCAGGTAACGCATCCGCACCCGTCCTTCACGCCGGATGACAAACATATTCTGTTTACGTCTGATGTCGATGGCAAGCCGGCGTTATATCTGGCAAAAGTGCCTGATTCGGTCTGGCAATAACAGCACCTGCAACCGTGCCCGCCAAGGGCGCGGTTTTTTTCGCTTTTACAATAAGATTATTAATCCGGCAGCGCCATTGTAATGGACAATATTTAATCATACTGTCAGTTATAGTAATGCCTGATTGCCATATTCAAAGCGTTCCCTTTATACTAAAACAAGTGTTCTATTTTTTTTAAAACAAAAAATACTGAGTAGGGTAACCACAAAAATGGCTATTGCAGATTTAGATAAACAACCCGATTCCGTGTCATCTGTCTTAAAGGTTTTTGGTATTTTGCAGGCGTTGGGCGAAGAGCGTGAGATTGGCATTACTGAACTTTCACAGCGCGTGATGATGTCTAAAAGTACTGTTTATCGTTTCCTGCAGACGATGAAATCTCTGGGATATGTTGCCCAGGAAGGTGAATCAGAGAAATACTCGCTGACGCTGAAATTGTTCGAGCTGGGCGCTAAAGCGCTGCAGAACGTTGATCTGATCCGCAGTGCGGATATTCAGATGCGTGAATTGTCGGCATTAACGCGTGAAACCATCCACCTCGGCGCGTTGGATGAAGACAGCATTGTCTACATCCATAAAATCGATTCCATGTACAACCTGCGCATGTATTCCCGCATCGGCCGTCGGAATCCGCTGCACAGCACGGCGATTGGCAAGGTGTTGCTGGCCTGGCGCGACCGTGAAGAGGTTAAAGAAATTCTGTCTCAGGTGGAATTCAAGCGTAGCACTGTGCGCACCATCGGTAGTACGGAAGAATTGTTGCCTCAGCTTGATCTGGTGCGTCAACAGGGATACGGCGAAGACAACGAAGAGCAGGAAGAAGGGTTGCGTTGTATCGCGGTTCCGGTATTTGATCGCTTTGGCGTGGTAATTGCCGGCCTGAGTATCTCTTTCCCGACTATTCGTTTCTCGGAAGAGAATAAACATGAGTATGTCGCCATGTTGCATACAGCAGCACGCAACATCTCCGATCAAATGGGATATCACGATTATCCGTTCTGACACCGAAAGGTGTGAGGCCAATTTGACCATCAGCCTGTCCCGGTGACAGGCTTTTTTATGGGCGAAAGTCGGTATTCCAGACAATGAATCTCGGCATGACTGTCGAATTGTCTGTCGGCACAGTGCTAGAATGCGCGGCTGAGTCAGGTTACGTAACAGGTTTTAGACATGAGTAGTTTTGCTTCAGACATGCTGGAAGTGGTTTTTGTCGCGCTGATTGTGCTACTGGTGATTTTGGTCTGGTTCTTTATCAACCGGGCCAGTGTGCGGGCCAATGAACAGATCAGGCTGTTGCATGAAATTGTCGAGCAGCAGAAACAGCAAATCGCGCTGTTGCAATCGCTGTCGCCAGTGCCGGCACAGGAGGTAGCGGTAGAGCCTGCTCCCGAGCAGCCGGTTTCCTTACCGGAGATTAAGGAAAGCGAGATTGATCCGCTGTTTAAGGACATGATTCCGGAGCGTTGATTCTCCGCCCTCCGGCATATTGCCGAGGGTATCAACAAGACCCGCTGTAATGACGGGTCTTCGCCCGTATCTCAATGACGTCAATCCGTATTTCTGCCGCCTGTTTTGACCGGATGGGTGGCATCCCTAGGAGCATGGTGCTACTCTACGCCGTCGGGTTAAGGCATTGGCGCGTTATCCCGTTGAAGGCCGTGACCATTGCCATGCCACCTGACGACAGGGCGGAACTGATTTAACAATTGTGGGTTAAATCCTTTTCCACCGACCACCTAAATCAAACGCAAATATCTTTTGCACGTGAGCTTTCGTGTGGCTCACCACTGCAAATAAGGGAATTTACATGCCTGTTATTACGCTTCCTGACGGCAGTCAGCGTCATTATGACCATGCCGTTTCTCCTCTTGATGTCGCACTGGATATCGGCCCGGGTCTGGCGAAAGCCTGCGTTGCCGGCCGGGTCAATGGTGAGCTGGTTGACGCCGTCGATTTGATTGAATCCGACGCACAGCTGTCCATCATCACGGCCAAGGATGAAGAGGGGATGGAAATTATTCGTCATTCCTGCGCGCATCTGCTGGGTCATGCCATCAAGCAGCTGTGGCCGGACACCAAAATGGCGATTGGCCCGGTGATCGACAACGGTTTCTATTATGACGTTGATCTGGACCGCACCCTGACTCAGGAAGATCTGGACCTGCTTGAAAAGCGGATGCATGAACTGGCGGGCAAAGATTACGACGTTATCAAGAAAAAAGTCAGTTGGCAGGAAGCGCGTGATACATTTGTAGCGCGTGGCGAAAGCTACAAAGTGGCGATTCTGGATGAAAACATCAGCCATGATGACCGCCCGGGGTTATACCACCACGAAGAATATATCGATATGTGCCGTGGGCCGCACGTACCGAACATGCGTTTCTGCCATCATTTCAAACTGCAGAAAACGTCCGGCGCTTACTGGCGCGGCGACAGCAAGAATAAAATGCTGCAGCGCATTTATGGCACCGCCTGGGCAGACAAGAGACAGCTGAGCGCTTATCTGCAACGCCTTGAAGAAGCCGCCAAGCGCGACCACCGTAAAATCGGTAAACAGCTGGACCTGTATCACATGCAGGAAGAAGCGCCGGGCATGGTGTTCTGGCATAACGATGGCTGGACGATTTTCCGCGAGCTGGAAGCCTTTGTGCGCATGAAGCTCAAAGAGTACCAATATCAGGAAGTAAAAGGTCCGTTCATGATGGACCGTGTGCTGTGGGAAAAAACCGGCCATTGGGAAAACTACAAAGAGGCCATGTTCACGACGTCGTCTGAAAACCGTGAATACTGCATCAAACCGATGAACTGCCCGGGCCACGTACAGATCTTCAATCAGGGTCTGAAATCCTACCGCGACCTGCCGCTGCGTATGGCGGAGTTCGGCAGTTGCCATCGTAACGAGCCGTCAGGCTCCCTGCATGGCTTGATGCGCGTGCGCGGCTTTACGCAGGATGATGCCCACATCTTCTGTACCGAAGAGCAGGTGCGCGATGAAGTAAACAGCTGCATCAAGATGGTGTACGACATGTACAGCACCTTCGGTTTTGAAAAAATCGTGGTGAAACTGTCAACGCGTCCTGAAAAACGTATCGGCAGCGATGACATGTGGGATCGAGCGGAAGAAGATCTGGCGGCTGCGCTGACTGAAAACGG
This sequence comes from Dickeya fangzhongdai, assembly GCF_002812485.1. Classification (NCBI taxonomy): domain Bacteria; kingdom Pseudomonadati; phylum Pseudomonadota; class Gammaproteobacteria; order Enterobacterales; family Pectobacteriaceae; genus Dickeya; species Dickeya fangzhongdai. The sequence goes on along the minus strand of NZ_CP025003.1, from coordinate 2,686,047 downwards.
CATTCCGTTTGACTATCAGCCGGGCGAGGGCGCATTTTACGGTCCGAAAATCGAGTTCACCCTGCATGACTGCCTGGATCGCGCCTGGCAGTGCGGTACGGTGCAGCTTGACTTCTCGCTGCCGGGGCGTCTGAGCGCATCTTATGTCGGCGAAAACAACGAGCGTCAGGTACCGGTGATGATTCACCGTGCGATACTGGGGTCGATGGAGCGCTTTATCGGGATTCTGACCGAAGAATTCGCGGGCTTCTTCCCAACCTGGCTGGCGCCGGTACAGGTCGTGGTGATGAATATCACCGATACACAGTCTGATTATGTCAGCGAATTGACAAGAAAATTGCAAGATGCGGGAATTCGCGTTAAAGCAGACTTGAGAAATGAGAAGATAGGCTTTAAAATCCGCGAGCACACTTTACGGCGTGTTCCCTATATGCTTGTTTGTGGCGACAAAGAGGTGGAGGCAGGCAAAGTGGCTGTCCGTACCCGCCGCGGCAAGGACCTGGGAAGCATGGACGTCAGTGAAGTAATCACGAAGCTGCAGGAAGAGATTCGCAGCCGTAGTCTTCATCAGTTGGAGGAATAAGGTATTAAAGGCGGAAAACGAGTTCAACCGGCGCGTCCTAATCGCATCAACAGAGAAATTCGCGCACAAGAGGTACGTCTGACAGGCGTTGATGGCGAACAGCTCGGTATTGTCAGCCTGAATGAAGCGTTAGAGAAAGCTGAGGAAGCAGGAGTTGATTTAGTTGAAATCAGCCCGAACGCCGAGCCGCCGGTTTGCCGAATCATGGATTACGGCAAGTTCCTCTATGAGAAGAGTAAGGCCACTAAAGAACAGAAGAAGAAGCAAAAAGTTATTCAGGTTAAGGAAATCAAATTCCGGCCTGGTACCGATGATGGCGACTATCAGGTCAAACTACGCAACCTGGTTCGCTTTCTGGAAGATGGTGACAAAGCTAAAATCACGCTGCGTTTCCGCGGCCGTGAAATGGCGCACCAGCAGATCGGCATCGAAATGCTTAACCGCATTCGTGACGACCTGAGTGAATTGTCTGTCGTCGAGTCGTTCCCGAGTAAGATCGAAGGGCGTCAGATGATTATGGTGCTGGCACCGAAGAAGAAACAGTAAGGCACTCAAGTAACACGTTCCGCGCTGCCTTCGTGTGGCGCGGTTTTTGTTCGCCTTATCTGATTCATTGTTTAACAATGCGAAGTGGAAATAACAATGCCAAAGATTAAAACTGTACGTGGCGCCGCTAAACGCTTCAAAAAAACCGCCAGCGGTGGTTTCAAGCGTAAGCATGCTAACCTGCGTCATATTCTGACCAAAAAAGCGACTAAACGTAAACGTCATCTGCGTCCGAAAGCTATGGTCTCCAAAGGAGATCTGGGCCTGGTTGCAGCATGTCTGCCTTACGCATAAGTAACCTTTTTTTAATTCAGAATAAGACTTTAGGAGAGAGCATATGGCTCGCGTAAAACGTGGTGTGGTTGCTCGCGCACGTCACAAAAAGATCCTGAAACAAGCGAAAGGTTACTACGGTGCCCGTTCGCGCGTTTATCGTGTTGCCTTCCAGGCAGTAATCAAAGCTGGTCAGTACGCTTACCGTGACCGTCGTCAGCGTAAGCGTCAATTCCGCCAGCTGTGGATTGCACGTATCAATGCAGCAGCCCGCCAGAATGGCTTGTCTTACAGCAAATTCATCAATGGCCTGAAAAAAGCCTCTGTTGAAATTGACCGTAAGATTCTGGCTGACATCGCCGTATTCGACAAAGTGGCGTTCAGCGCACTGGTTGAAAAAGCGAAATCAGCTCTGGCGTAAGTCAGTGAAAGAGGGAGCTTGTCTCCCTCTTTTCGTCTTTGACGCCGGTTGAAAGCTGACAACCCCTCAATTGCCGACGAAAAACTTTCAGAAAGAGTGAAATTGGTATATTGTCAACGGGTTAGACAATAATTAGCTAAACAACGATAAGGTAACGCAAGTATGAACGCTGCTATTTTCCGTTTCTTTTTTTACTTTAGCGCCTGAACGTCGGGGGCTTTGCGCGTAAGAATAGAAACGAAAAGTAGCGCCTAAGCCTCCTCTGTGGAGGCTTTTTTATTGGACCCGATTCCTGAATCCGTGGGTAGTGTTAACGTCCGGCGCACTGAAAACCGTATCTTTCCAATCATGATTGTCGGCCATACAGGCAGAAGAAGAGGAATGCAATGCAACATCTCGCAGAACTGGTTGCCAAAGCCAGAACAGCCATAGAACAGGCTGGAGACGTCGCCGCACTGGAAAATGTGCGCGTCGAGTTTCTGGGCAAAAAAGGTCACTTAACCCTTCAGATGACCTCGCTGCGCGAGCTGCCTGCTGAAGAACGTCCTGCCGCGGGCGCGGTTATCAATCAGGCGAAGCAGGAAGTGCAGGATGCGCTGAATGCGCGCAAGCAGGCGCTGGAAGGCGCTGAATTGAATGCGCGTCTGGCGGCGGAAACCATTGACGTCTCGCTGCCGGGTCGCACGATTGAAAACGGTGGCCTGCATCCGATCACCCGTACTATCGATCGCATCGAAACCTTCTTTGGCGAACTGGGGTTTGCGGTGGCGTCCGGTCCGGAAATTGAAGACGATTACCACAACTTCGACGCGCTGAATATTCCGGGTCACCACCCGGCACGCGCCGATCACGATACCTTCTGGTTCGACGCCAAGCGCCTGCTGCGTACCCAGACCTCCGGGGTGCAGATCCGCACCATGCAGAAACAACAGCCGCCGATTCGCATCATCGCGCCAGGCCGTGTTTACCGTAACGACTACGATCAGACCCACACTCCGATGTTCCATCAGATGGAAGGGTTGATCGTGGATAAAGACATCAGCTTCACCAACCTGAAGGGAACGCTGCATGATTTCCTGCGCAATTTCTTTGAGGAAGATTTGCAGGTGCGTTTTCGTCCGTCCTATTTCCCGTTCACCGAACCGTCCGCCGAAGTGGATGTGATGGGCAAGAACGGCAAATGGCTTGAAGTGCTGGGATGCGGCATGGTGCACCCGAACGTGTTGCGTAACGTCGGCATCGACCCGGAAGTGTACTCCGGTTTTGCCTTCGGTATGGGGATGGAGCGCCTGACCATGCTGCGTTATGGCGTGACGGACCTGCGCGCCTTCTTCGAAAACGATTTACGCTTCCTCAAACAGTTTAAATAAGGCAGGAATCAACATGAAATTCAGTGAACTCTGGTTACGGGAATGGGTTAACCCAGCCATCAGCAGCGATGCCTTATCTGAACAAATCACCATGGCCGGTCTGGAAGTGGACGGCGTTGAGCCGGTTGCAGGCGCATTCCACGGCGTGGTTGTTGGGGAAGTGGTGGAGTGCGCACAGCATCCGAACGCGGACAAATTGCGGGTGACGAAAGTCAACGTCGGCGGCGATCGTTTGCTGGATATCGTTTGCGGCGCGCCTAATTGCCGTCAGGGCCTCAAAGTCGCGGTGGCTACCGTGGGCGCCGTTCTGCCGGGCGATTTCAAAATCAAGGCGGCCAAGCTGCGCGGCGAACCGTCTGAAGGGATGTTGTGCTCCTTCTCCGAACTGGGGATCTCCGACGATCACAGCGGCATTATCGAATTGCCGGCTGACGCGCCGCTGGGCACTGACATCCGTGAGTATCTGAAACTGGATGACAATACCATCGAAATCAGCGTGACCCCGAACCGTGCCGATTGCCTGGGGATTCTGGGCGTGGCGCGTGACGTCGCGGTGCTGAATGAGCAGGCGCTGGCTGCGCCGGCTATCGAGCCGGTAAGCGCGACCATCGCCGACCGTTTCCCGATTCAGGTGGATGCGACTGAAGCATGTCCGCGCTATCTGGGACGAGTGGTTAAGGGAATCAACGTTAAGGCCGCCACGCCGCTGTGGATGCGCGAAAAATTGCGTCGTTGCGGTATCCGCTCTATCGATCCGGTCGTGGATGTCACCAACTATGTGCTGCTGGAACTGGGGCAGCCGATGCATGCGTTCGATCTTAACCGTCTGGAAGGCGGCATCGTGGTGCGCATGGCGAAAGAAGGGGAAATCCTGCGTCTGCTGGACGGCACTGACGCTACGCTGAGCGCCGACACCCTGGTGATTGCCGATCATCAGAAAGCGCTGGCTATGGGCGGCATCTTCGGCGGCGAGCATTCCGGTGTGAATGGCGACACGCAGGATGTGCTGCTGGAGTGCGCTTACTTTAATCCGCTGTCGATCACGGGGCGTGCGCGCCGTTACGGCCTGCATACTGATGCGTCGCACCGCTATGAGCGCGGCGTGGACCCGGCATTGCAACATCAGGCGATGGAGCGAGCAACCCGTCTGCTGCTGGATATCTGCGGCGGTGAGGCCGGTCCGGTGGTGGAAGTCGTCAGCGAGAAAGACCTGCCGGCACGCGCCACTATCACATTGCGTCGCGACAAGCTGGATCGTCTGATCGGTCATGTGATTTCCGATGAGAAAGTCAGCGATATTCTGAATCGTCTGGGTTGCCAGGTAACCAAAACTGCCGATGGCTGGCAGGCGGCGGCGCCGAGCTGGCGTTTCGACATGGAGATTGAGGAAGATTTGGTGGAAGAAGTAGCGCGTGTTTACGGCTACAACAACATTCCGAATATTCCTACTCAGGCGCCGTTGAAGATGACGCAACATCGCGAGGCGGATCTGGCGCTTAAGCGCGTGAAAACCCTGCTGGTCGATCACGGCTTCCAGGAAGCGATCACGTACAGTTTTGTCGATCCCAAAATTCAGTCGCTGATTCACCCCGGTGAAGAGGCGCTGATTCTGCCGAGCCCGATTTCGGTGGAAATGTCCGCGATGCGCCTGTCGCTGTGGAGCGGTCTGCTGGGAGCGGTGGTGTATAACCAGAACCGCCAGCAAAGCCGGTTGCGCCTGTTTGAGAGCGGCCTGCGCTTTGTTCCTGATCAGAGCGCCGATTTGGGTGTGCGTCAGGAAACCATGCTGGCGGGCGTGATTACCGGCACCCGTTACGAAGAACACTGGGATCTGGCGCGTCAGGCGGTTGACTTCTATGATTTAAAAGGTGATTTGGAAGCCGTATTGGCATTGACCGGGAAACTGTCTGCGCTTGAGTTCCGGTCCGAAAGCCATCCGGCGTTGCATCCGGGACAGACTGCGGCCGTTTATCTGGCTGGCGAGCGCATCGGTTATATCGGTGTGATTCACCCGGAGCTGGAACGCAAGCTGGATCTGAACGGGCGCACCGTGGTGTTTGAAGTCCTGTGGGACAAGCTTGCCGAGCGTGTGGTGCCTGAGGCGGCGGACATTTCCCGTTTCCCGGCGAATCGCCGTGATATTGCTGTGGTGGTGGCTGAAAGCGTGCCGGCGGGCGACGTTTTGGCCGAGTGCAAGAAAGTTGGCGCAAATCAGTTAGTTGGCGTAAACTTATTTGACGTGTACCGGGGCAAGGGCGTAGCGGAAGGGTATAAGAGTCTGGCTATTAGTCTGGTATTGCAGGATACCGCTCGTACACTGGCAGAAGAGGAAATTGCCGCTACCGTTGCGCAATGCGTAGCAGCACTAAAACAGCGATTCCAAGCATCCTTGAGGGATTAACCTATGGCGCTTACTAAAGCTGAAATGTCTGAATACCTGTTTGAAAAGCTTGGGCTCAGCAAACGGGATGCCAAAGAGCTCGTCGAGTTGTTTTTCGAAGAAGTTCGGCGCGCTCTGGAGAATGGTGAGCAGGTTAAGTTGTCGGGGTTTGGCAACTTTGATTTGCGGGACAAGAACCAGCGCCCGGGACGTAACCCAAAAACCGGCGAAGATATTCCGATTACGGCGCGTCGGGTCGTCACGTTCCGTCCAGGGCAGAAATTGAAGAGCAGGGTGGAAAATGCTTCACCCAAAGTGTCTTGATTTGGCAAAAAGTGTCTTGATTTGACAAAAAGGCCGCATTAGCGGCCTTTTTCTTTTGCAGAATCGTCTGAAAGTGAGGCGGGCGATTCAGGTCTTTCCCCTGTGCGCGGACGTTGCGGCGCAGCAGGCGCAGGTTTACGGTCATCCAACAGGTGACGGATAGCCAGTATCGGGTGATACAACAGCATTCTCGGTCCCGCCCAGCGCATAACCACTTTGATGGCTTCCCGTTTTGCCGGCTGATAGCAGTGGATTGGACACTGTTTACAGGCGGGTTTGTTTTCACCGTAATAGCATTTTTGCAGCCGGTTCAGCGCGTAATCGCGCAGTTTGGCATAGTAGTCCGCGTCATCCGCCGGAGCAGGGAACGCGTTTTCATACAGCGTGAGCATCGCCTGAATCGTTTGGATTTCACGCTGGATACGTTTGCCGGAAGAAGAGGACATCGTGGCGCTCTCGTGGTTGTATTAAATTGTATAATACATGCAATTTAACACGGGAACCGTGTTCTTAGGCAGATTAACCGGTTGAGCGCGTGGCCAGCCACGAAAGCAGCGATCCCAGCGTCACCATGATGACGCCTTGCCAGAAAGTGAAGGTAGGTACGGTTTGCAGCCACAATGCCGCCATCAGCGTCGTGAGTATCGGCGTAAAGTAAGACGCGGTTGCCAGTAGCGCCATGTTGCCACGTTGAATACCGACATCCCAGGCGGCATAGGCCAGCGCGGTGGAGCCGCCGATGAACAACAGTTCCAGCAGGGTTTGCGCCGGGAAGGAAAAACCGGGCGCGTCGCTGAGCAAATACTTCCCCCACAGGACGGCGGAAACGGTGATGAAAAACAGCAGGATGCCGCTTTTTCCGTTGCCGAAGCGGCGTGAAACGTTACAGTACAACGCCCAGACCAGCGCCGCGATCAGCGCCATGCCATAGGCCAGCGGATTGGCGCTGATATTCCGCCACATCAGCGCGGGCGACCAGTCGCCATCGCCCTTCAGAATCCACAGGATCCCCATTACCGACAAGGCCAGACCCGGCCACAGCCAAAACCGGCTTTTCTGTTGATTGATAAACAGCGAAAACAGAATCGTCAGGCAGGGCCATAGGTAATTGATCATTCCCAATTCCATCGCCTGCATCCGATTTTGCGCCAGCCCAATCGACAGCGAGAAACAGATTTCGTAGCTGACAAACAGCGCGCCGCCGAGCAGCAGGTAGATTTTGGAGTGGGAACGAAATGTGGGACGATGCCCGAATAACAGCAGGAAGAGGGCACTGGTGGTATAGATCATGGCAGCGCCGCCTAACGCGCCCAGCGCCTCGGTCAGGCTGCGAATCAGGCCAACAGAGGTGCTCCAGAGCATAATCGCCAACAGGCCGGCCAGCGTGGCGCGATAAGGGGTTATGGCTATCATCAAAGGGTTATCGTTATGGCATGGCATAAAAAGGCGGATACCAGGCGGTATCCGCATGAATGTTTTGGCTCTGGGATGAATGTTCCGGGTCTAACGCCGTGCAGTCATCAACGCCAGAAATCATCAAACACGGTAACAGGAGGACGGCGCTTGTGCTCGGTTCTGCGATACCAGGTTTCGATAATCGCGATATCTATTGGGTCAAGTTGCTTGCCTTCCAGATAGTCGTCGATTTTCTCGTAGGTTACGCCCAGCGCTACTTCATCCGGCAGGGATGGACGGTCGTCCTCCAGATCGGCCGTTGGCGCCTTGGTATAAAGGTGTGACGGGCAGCCCAGCAGTTTGAGCAGCGCTTTGCCCTGGCGCTTGTTGAGGCGGAAAATGGGGTTGATGTCGGTGCCGCCATCGCCGTATTTGGTGAAAAAGCCGGTGACCGCTTCCGCCGCGTGATCGGTTCCGACGACCAGACCGGCGTTCATGCCCGCAATACTGTACTGGGCTTTCATGCGTTCGCGCGCCTTTTCGTTACCTTTGACGAAATCAGACAGCTCGATGCCTATGGTGCGCAACGTCGCTTCGCTGGCGTCCACCGCCGGTTTGATATTAACGGTCAACACCCGGTCCGGCTGGATAAATTGGATGGCGTCCTGACAGTCCTGCTCATCGGCCTGCACGCCATACGGTAAGCGTACCGCGATGAACTGATAATCGGTTTTGCCGGTTTCTTCGCGCAATTCGGTGATAGCCGTCTGACATAATTTACCGGTGAGCGTCGAGTCCTGTCCGCCGCTGAGCCCCAGTACCAGGCTTTTGGCGAACGGATGCGCCTTCAGATAATTCTTTAAAAAATCAACGCTCACCCGAACTTCCTGCGCCGGATCGATGGTGCTTTTCACCCCGAGCGCCTGAATGATTTCCTGCTGTAATGACATGTCACCCCCTCCTGAACCTATTGATGCGCCAGAATAATTATTCACATCACCAAAGGGTAACGTTAATTCCGGCGGAACAAAAGAACAAGAGAAAGCCGGAAGTTTTACATCGAACCGGGGGCTTTTTCGCCAACTATCAGCCTGTTGAAAAAACGCGGCCGATTTGAAAAAGCCGCGGTTGCTATCTAGTCTTAGCAACACCGATAGCCAATGAGGTCATGCCATGAAGAAAAATCGTTTACTCATGTGTATCGCGGCAAGTGCGCTGATGCTTTCTGGCTGTGTCGCTTATGATCGTGCGGAAAATTTCCTCACCAAACCGGTAGTGAAGGATGTGAAAAAAGGCATGAGCCGCCAGGAAGTGAACCGGATTGCCGGTCCCGCATCGACGGAGGCCACGATGATTCACGCCCGCGGCACCTGTAATACCTATGTACTCGGCACACGTGACGGCAAGATTCAGTACTACTTCGTCAGCTTTGATGAAACCGGCCATGTGTTGAACAAAGGATTCCAGAGTTGTCAGGAATATGACACCAATCCGAAACTCTGATCGGAGCGTAAAAAAATGCCGGAGGGGGAAACCGCTCCGGCATTTTTTATGCCATGACAGAAAGAACTAACGCTGCGTCAATGCGGCGTCGTCGTCCTGATTGAACACGGTTTTATCGGTTTGCTTCAGCAACTGGCTGGTAATGGTGCCGGCTGTCATCGAGCCGCTGACGTTCAGCGCGGTACGCCCCATGTCGATCAACGGTTCAATGGAAATCAGCAGGGCAACCAGCGTCACCGGCAGGCCCATAGCGGGCAGGACAATCAGCGCGGCGAAAGTCGCGCCGCCGCCGACACCGGCCACGCCTGCCGAGCTGAGCGTCACGATGCCTGCCAGAGTGGCAATCCACATCGGATCCCACGGGTTGATGCCTACCGTCGGCGCGACCATGACCGCCAGCATGGCCGGATAAAGCCCGGCACAGCCGTTCTGGCCGATGGTCGTACCAAAGGAAGCGGCAAAGCTGGCGATAGATTCCGGTACGCCGATACGGCGCGTCTGAGCCTCAATATTCAGCGGAATGGTGGCTGCGCTGGAGCGGCTGGTGAAGGCGAAGCTCAGTACCGGCCAAACCTTACGGTAGAAACGAGCCGGGTTCACGCCTGTCAGCGCCAGCAGCACGGCATGTACGCCAAACATCAGTCCCAGCCCGAGATAGGACGCCACGACAAAGCCGCCCAGTTTGAGGATGTCCTGCAGGTTAGAACTGGCGACCATTTTGGTCATCAGCGCCATAACGCCATAAGGCGTGAGACGCATCACCAGGCGGACCAGCTTCATCACCCAGGATTGCAGCGTATCAATGGCCGTCAGTACGCGTTCGCCTTTCACCGCATCGTCTTTCAGCAGGTGCAGCGCGGCGACGCCGAGAAACGCAGCGAAAATCACCACGCTGATAATCGAGGTCGGGTTGGCGCCGGTCAGGTCGGCAAACGGGTTTTTGGGGATAAACGACAGCAGCAACTGCGGGACGCTCAGGTCCGCGACTTTGCCGGCATAGCTATTCTGGATCGTAGACAGACGAGCGCTTTCCTGCGCGCCTTGTACCAGTCCTGTGGCGGTAAGGCCAAACAGGTTGGTGACGAAGATACCGATCAGTGCGGCAATCAAGGTGGTCAACAGTAACGTGCCCAGCGCCAGCAGGCTGATTTTCCCCAGCGATGAGGCGTTATGCAACCGGGCAACCGAGTTGAGAATTGAAACGAATACCAGCGGCATCACAATCATCTGCAGTAATTGTACGTAGCCGTTGCCGACGATGTTAAACCAGGCGATGGATTGCTTTACGACCGGATTGTCGTCGCCATAGATCAGATGCAACACCAACCCAAATAGGACGCCGGTGATCAGGCCCAGCAGCACCTTTTTGGACAGACTCCAGTTTTTATTACCGCCATACCCTAGTGCGAAGAGCAACACAGCAAAAACCACCACATTTATTATCAGCGGAAAATTCATCCCACTACTCCTTTTTTAATGTTCAAAATGGCTACGGTCAGAGAAACGTAACCAGCGCAGTAGCATAGCAGGTCTTTTATATCGCGGTTATAGAGATAACTAACATGGGGTGATAAGAATGGAATAACGCGCCAGATCAGAGCGTCAGCAACTGACGGAGTTGCTGGCTGAACTGTTGCAGCCATCGCGCCGGTTCGCCGTAATGCCAGGATTCCAGCGGTTGTTGCGGTTGCCATAGCATAAACAGAATCAGTCCTACGCACAGTAATCGCTCCAGCTGATTTCCTTTGTCGCTGTTGAGGATGGGAAAACGAAAGCGCCAGCGACAGGGCCATAACAACGGTACGCCCGCAGTAGTCAGCATATCGGCGACGATATGGCTCAAATACCCAACGATCATGGCGTGGTAAACATCACCCGGCAACGGCCAGTCTGCGGGTAGCCGGGTGCGGATAACATAAACGCCGGCCAGAATCGCCAGCAGGCTGTGCGTAAAACCGCGGTGACCGCATAGCCTGGCGATCGGCACCGAAATCCATTTCAGGCGCTGGCCCAGAATGGATTTCGGGTGATCGATGTCGGGCAGCAGCGCCGTCAGCATGGCGGCGGGAATAATGTGCCACCAGTCGCCGGCTGCCAGAACGGGCGATAATTCTGCTTTTTTGGCGAAGATTGCGCTGGCTACGGCAAACAGGAGGTGGCCTTCCGCGGTCATGAAACATCTCAAAAACTGTCATTTTATACAGTATAGGAGATTGTGATAGACGGCGGAAGGTGTGACGGTGTAACTAGTTATGTTTTATCCGGTTGATTCGCCGTATTTTTCTTTGACGGCAGCGATGTTAGCCAATTATCCAGCAGTTGCGGCCAGATAGCGGCCGGCAATCCGACCGTGCCGCGGATACCAAACCCATGTTTCCCCTGTTCAAACAGATGGATTTCTGCCGGAATCTGGTGCGCGCGTAGCGCCGCCAGCATCACCAGACTGTTGTCTACCGATACGGAAGGATCGTCAATGGCGTGGACCAAAAATGTCGGCGGAGTTTTCGCGCTGACCTGTTTCTCCGCGGAGTAGCGCTGGACTTGCGCGTCGCTGGGGTGAGAGCCGATCAGCGCTTTACGGGAGCCAGCGTGCGCAATGTCCTCCTGCATGGAGATGACCGGGTACATCAGCACCATAAAGTCCGGGCGGGCGCTCAGATGGTCGATCTCATCCTGCGCCGGGTAAACGGTTTGCGCAAAGCGGGTGCCCAGGCTGGCGGCGACATGCCCGCCGGCAGAGAAGCCCATGATGCCAATGCGTTGCGGGTCAATGTGCCATTGCGCGGCATGGGCCCGTAACGTGCGGATAGCGCGCTGGGCATCGGCCAGTGGCGCATCCGCGCCTTCCTGATGACCATCGCCCGGCATACGGTATGTCATGACGAACAGGGTGTAACCCTGCCGGGTGAAAAAGGGCGCCAAATCGCTGCCTTCTTTGTCCAGCACCACGCGCTGATAGGAGCCGCCGGGGGTAATCAACAACGCTGTGCCATTCGGCTTTTCCGGTGCATAAACCGTGATTTCCGGGCTGCGGATACCGGTCACGGCCCGGTCTGGCAAGGTAGGGTCTTTACTGCGTTCAACGACCTGCTGTTGTACTGACGATGTTGCCGCACCAGGCGCTTCACCCTGCGGCCATACCGGGAAGATGGTGTCGGCGAGACTGAGTCCACTGACAGACATCATAAGCGTTCCTGCAATTACCCTTCGTAGTGACATGACAGTTTACCTATTTGATTAATAGAAATTAGTATGACGCTGGTGGGGATAAAAAAACAGGTAAACATTTCATCGAAGAGAGCAAAATGTTTACCCAAATTGGCGAATGGTATTATTTCCCTCGGAGGGAAATAGACGCAGAAATTTAAAAGACGAATTGATGGTTTGGCTAATTCCCGTCAGGTGATTAGCCGGGATGATAAATAACAACCTATTGACATGTTATTTATCATCCATTTTTGGCGCCGATATTCCGGCGCCACGGGCAGCTATCAGAAGCTGTACTGCACGCCTACGCGATAACGAGTCTGGCGCTCATCGGTGGTTTCAGAACCGGAAACGTTGCCGACTTCGACATAAGGTTTCCAGTTTTTATCCCATTTATAAGACAGTTTTACGTTGTGGGTGATGTCATAATTATCGTTGTCAGACAGAATGGTTTTGCCTGATGTGGCCTTTTTGTATTCCAGCTCATAGCCGATGGTGTAATCCTTCAGGAAGGTATAGTCGATATTACCAGTCAGCGTATAACCTTTATCCGTGGTATTGTCTTTGCCAATATTACCGCTATTACGTTTAAAGTAGGGGCGATAACGTAACGCAACGGATAAATCGTCAGTCACATTGGCACGGCCGCGAAGGTATGGGCGATAGTTATTGCTTGAACTGTTTGATTCAAGAGAAAAACCTGGCTCAATGGAAAAGACGTTATTGAATTTATAAACGTAGCTGGCGACGACTTCGGTACCATTACTGACCTGTTCATTAAATGGCTTATTTGGGGTTTTATCCGCACTGGATTGTGCCCATTTTACTTCGGAAGATAACCCGAAACCATTAGCAAAACGGTGAGAAATTAACAGACGATCTTTATGGCCGGCTTTGTCGGTATCCTGCATTTCATGACGATAGTCGATAGATACAGCCAGAGCGTTGACGCTAACCAGAGATGCAACAGCCAAAGTTAATAATTTAATCTTCATTGTATTTTCCCTATAGATATACAGATAAAGAAAAGAATAAAAAAATAAAGTCGATGTGTTCTTATGGAACAAGTTCTATTTTATGGATTATTTAATATCGTTTTGTGATCTCGATCTTTTAGAACCACAATAAATTCAAAATGATTTCAAATTGTGACGATGATCGACAGGATGATTCATTTTGTTTCATTTTTAATAAAAAAGCCCCGGCGGAGAGCACGGGGCTTAAAACAGACAGCCAATTAAAGATTATTCTTTCATGGCGCGTTTCAGAATACGATCGGCCTGACGCTGGAAGTATTTGGCCGTTTCTTCCACGGATTTCTGATCGTAATCGATATATTGAATGGCATCGCCAAACAGGGCGACAATCTGCGGATCATCGAAATAAGGCGATGTCTTGGTTTCATGCGGCAAAGACAAGGCCAGATTCAGGCCGGCTACCGACGGGTCGCTGTCCTTGATGACGCCATCGGCACGCAACTGGGCGACAGCCGCTTTGCTCAACGGCACGCCACGCTCCAGCCCCAGCGCCTGAATGCCTTCCTTGTTGTTCAATAAGTAGTTGATCAGCATGGCCGCTTCTTTCGGGTGCTTGGTGGATTTGCCGATGGACAACATCTGGGCCGGTTTGAAGAACAGACCCGCTTCCTTGGCGCCCGCCAACATCGGGTAGGCGCCCAGTTCCAGTTTGGCCGGCGGCTGCAGGTTGTCGGAGTACTTGTTGATGGTGGAGTTCCACATGTATATGCCGCCCCAGTCACCGGTAATCCACGGTTTCATTTCATACATGTTGCTCTTGCCGAACGATGCGTAATATTTCGCAGACGGCATGACGTGGGCATCGACCATTTTTTTGTACATCTGGAAGAATTCCACCCATTGCGCGTCGGTATAAGAGAATTTCTTGTTCTTCTCGTCTACCGCCGGAATGTTGTATTTCTGCACCATGTAGGAATTCAGCAGCGCCAGCGAGTCCTGATGTTCCAGAACCAGCGGGTAGGACTGGTCGCCCAGTTTTTCCTTGAACACTTTACCGGCGTTCAGCAGCTCATCCCAGTTTTTCGGGGCGGTCAAACCGGATTTCTTCCAGGTTTCGGTGTTGTAATAGAACACGCGCGCCGTCACGGAGATCGGAATCCCGTTCAGTTTGCCGTCTACCGTGGTGGCCTGCAGTTCTTTGGCTTCAAACTGCGACAGATCCAGCACGTCCTTCACCTTGTTCAGGTCGTAGAAACCGTCACCGGTGCGGGAGAAAATGGGCAGCCAGTTCCAGTTGGTCTGCATCACGTCCGGTTCGGTGTTGCCGGCGATCTGGGTGGTCAAACGGGACAGGTGCCCGTCCCAACCCGTGTATTCCGCCTTCACTTTGATGTTCGGGTACTGTTTCTGGAATTCCTCGATGGCTTTCAGCGTGACCTGGTGGCGTCCGTTGCCGCCCCACCATGACATGCGCAGGTCAACCTGGTCAGCGGCGAAAGACTGATGTGCCATCAGCGCCAGAGAAGAGGCAATCAATGTGCGTAGGATTACTTTTTTCATCGGTTATACTCCTTTAAAGAGAGATATTTTGTTCTGTTTTTGCATCAAAGATATGGCATTTATCCATATCAAACTTGAAATACACCTTACTATTCATTCTGTTATTGATAATCAACCGGGCTTCGTCTGAAGGCATACGGCTGGTCAGTTCAAAACCATCGACCTTGATGTACATAAAGAATTCGTGGCCCATGTTTTCGGCGCGCACCAGTTCGCCCTGGAAGTGACCGCCGTCGAAAGGCGCTTCCGATACCGTGACGTATTCCGGGCGAACACCGAAGCAGATGTCCTTGCCGATGTAATCACGAACTTTATCCTGCTTGGTTTGGTTAAGGCCCATGGTGTACTGGCCTACCTGCAGCGTGATCTGGCCGTTTTCTTCCAGCAGCTTGCCCGGTTTGATGTTCATTTCCGGTGCGCCGATAAAACCGGCGACGAACATGTTTTTCGGGAAGTGATAGAGATTATCCGGCGTATCCACCTGCATGATGTGGCCGAGCTTCATGACGCAGATACGATCGCCCATGGTCATGGCTTCGGTCTGGTCGTGGGTAACGTAGACGCTGGTGGCCGGGTGACCGCTCTTTTTCAGCTGCTTATGCAGATCCGAAATACGGATGCGCATTGAGGCGCGCAGTTTGGCGTCCAGGTTGGAAAGCGGTTCGTCGAACAGGAACACATCCGGTTTTTTCACGATGGCGCGACCTACCGCCACACGCTGGGCCTGACCGCCGGACAGCTGGCGCGGCAGGCGATCCATCAGCTCTTCCAGTTCCAGAATCTTGGCCGCTTCGTTAACCTGCGCTTCGATCTTGTCTTTCGGCATCTTGCTCAGTTTCAGGCCGAAGGCCAGGTTTTCGCGAACCGTCATGTGCGGATAGAGCGCATAGTTCTGGAACACCATCGCAATGCCGCGATCCTTCGGCGCCAGGTTGTTGACGATCTTGTCGCCGATGCGAACTTCGCCGCCGCTGATGGTTTCCAGCCCAGCCAGCATGCGCAGGGTAGTGGATTTCGCACAGCCGGACGGCCCTACGATCACCATGAATTCACCGTCTTTGATCGTCAGGTTGATACCGTGAACTGCTTTGAAACCGTTGGAGTAGACTTTTTCCAGTTTGTTGAAAATGACTTCAGCCATGATAAATCCTCAATTAACCTTTAATTCCGCTGCTGGTAACGCCCTGAACGAAGTAGCGCTGAGCCATGAAGAAGATGATGATAGACGGCAGAATGGAGATGCTCGCCATTGCCAGAATTTCGTTCCACGGTGCGCCTTCCGTAACGTCGATAGACATTTTCAGAGCCAACGCAATCGGGTATTTGTCCACGCTGTAAACGTAAATCAGCGGGCCGATAAAGTCGTTCATTGACCACATGAACTGGAACAGGGCGACCGAAATAATGGCCGGTTTCAGAATCGGCACGACTACGTACCACAACACCTGCCAGGAGTTGCAGCCATCGATTTGCGCCGCTTCTTCCATATCGCGCGGTACGCCGCGCAGGAACTGGATCAGCATGAACACGAAGAACCCTTGCGTCGCGAACGCAACCGGCACATACAGCGGCAGGTAGCTGTTCAGCATGCCCATTTCGCGGAACATGATGTACTGAGGAATCAACAGCACGGTGCTCGGCAGCAGCATGGTGGCGATCAGGGTGGCGAACCAGAAGTTCTTCCACGGAATCTCAAACCGGGCGAAGCCGTAAGCCACGATGGTGGAGGAGATCACCGTCAACGCCACCTTCGGAATCACATACTTGAAGGTATTGATCATGTAGTGACCGAAGTTGTATTCGGTGCCGGTTTTCCAGCCGTTGATAAAGCCATCCCAGGTCGCATGTGCAGGCCACAGACTGAGGGTGGTGAAGATCTCATGGTTCGGTTTGAACGACGCCGAGAACATCCACGCCAGCGGGTAGAGCATCAGAATGCCGACAGCCAACAGAATGGTGTAACGGATGCCCGCGCTGATTTTTTCACGGCGCAGGGTACGGCGAACTTCTGCCGCTGCAATAGCCTGCGCAGACAGTGGGGAATGAATATCAGCCATTTTTTCCTCCTTTATCGGCGGAATAGAACACCCAGTATTTAGACGATTTGAAGGAGATAGCGGCGAAGACGGCTACCACCAGGAACAGCACCCATGCCAGAGCTGCGCCGTACCCCATATCGAAATACTTGAAGGCCGTATCATAGATATAGAGCGAGAACAGATAGGTGTAGTGGGTTGGTCCACCACCGGTAATGACGTAGGGCGCGGTAAATTCCTGGAACGCCTGCGTCGTCTGCATGATGAAGTTGAAGAAGATAACCGGTGTAATCAGCGGCACGGTCACTTTCATGAACATCTGCCATTTCGAGGCACCGTCGATCATCGCGGCTTCATACTGGGATTGCGGTACGTTTTGCAGCGCAGCCAGGAAGATCACCATCGCGGAACCAAACTGCCAGACGCGCAGCAGGGTTACCGACATCAACGCCAGTGACGGTTCGCCCAGCCAGTTGACCGGGTCGAGCCCGAAAACGCCGATAAAACTGTTCAGCAACCCGTCGATAGCGAACAGGGCGCGCCACAGTACGGCGATAGCTACGCTACTGCCAAGAATCGACGGCACGTAGTAGGCGGTACGGAAAAAACCGATTCCACGTAACTTGAAATTCAGCACGAACGCGATCAGCAGTGCGAAAATCAGTTTTAACGGGATGGTCAGGAACACATAAGCAAAGGTGACTCCCATGGATTTCCAGAAAAGATCGTCCTCCATAAACATCCGGTGGTAATTTTCCAGACCGGTGAATGTGGGCGGACTCATTAAATCATACTCAGTAAAACTGAGTACAAACGATGAAAGAAAGGGGAAAGCGGTAAAAACTATCAACCCTATTATATAGGGGGAGATATAAGCTAACCCCAGCATTCTGTTTTCATTCATAATGCCTACCTACTTTTAGTAATGGTGAATCTGTAAAAAATAAAATCAGTGGATTAATTTTTCTGGGTAAATAAACTCCGTGTCGTAAATAACCCGGCTTTCCCCATTAATTCGATAATCTCCATGGATGTATCCCCCTTGTGTCAGAACAGCAGGAACTTCCGGCCATTTATTTCTGCAGGCAGCGATCAGCGTTAACAGAATGGCTGGGAAAGGATCATCAAGTCGTACATAGCGATGATGTTCAGAACGCACGAACAAACCGTGATGGAAATAACGCTTAAATAAAATCTCCGCCATTTGCCAGGCATATTCCGCCCATTGCGCCGATTGTTTGGCTTGCGCCAGCTCGGTAATCGCCAGCAGCAGGAAAGGCGAAGCGGATTGATGGATACCCTGTTTTTCCAGCCGGGACAGCATGGTGACGATCAGCGTGTACAGGTCGTTATCGTCGCTCAGGCGCCAGGCGCGTACCAGCGGCAGCAGGTAGTCGCCTTCCAGCGGGAAGGGCTTCAACACAGTACCGGCTTTGCCGTAGTAACCGTCGCGTTTGAAGCAGTAGCCGGTCATGTCCTGACCGTTGTTCCACATCGGACGCAGGCTGTTGCTGTCAACGTCGTAAGCGTACTGATAGTAGTTTTTCAGGCCGGCGATCACCCATGTCAGGATTTCGGCGTCGGGTTGATGGCGCAGAATATCGAGCATAGCCAGCGGGTTATCAATCAGCAGCGGGCGCATGTCGCGGAACAGCACGTTGGCTTCACGGGCAATGGCGCCAAACTCAGGCCCAAACTGCCGCTGGGCGCGGTCGCCGAACCAGGATTGGGTCTGGTTATCGTCTGCCGGCACCGGCTGGCGCTGTAAGGGCGAGCTAAACTGGTAAACCGGCATACCGGTTTCCGGGTTACGCGCCAGCACATATTGGCGGTAGAGGTGTTTACCCCAGGCTGCCGCGTGCGCGTCGCCAGTGTGGCGCGCATAGACGAAGGCGGCATAGATCAGGTCGGTGCCGGCATTGACGAAGGTCAGTCCTTTGGTCAGCGGCAATTCCGGCCATTTGGCTGGGGTGACCACATCATGTCGGGAATGCAGAAACACGTCCGGATCGCGTTGCTTGGCGTAATCACCGTGGCGGCCCAGATCCAGGCAACTCCAGTCTTCTACGTGAGCATTCCAGAATCCCTGAATGAAATGGCGGGTTTTTTCCGGATTCACCTGATGCAGAAATTCGTAATAGGGCAGATGGTGTTTTAATTCATGCACCATCGACTTGGATTCCGGACCTTCGCCGGCCAGCGTATCAAGATTAATAAAACGGTGGCCGCCCCAATAAAAAAGTCCGCTATTTTCATCGACAAAGCGATCCAGAAAATATTCGCTCTGAGAGAACGCCATCTGACGATATTTTTCTGTTTCTGTGACGGCACTCATGGAAATTAATAACCGCAACCAGTTTTGCTGGCTGGCGAAGTTAGAGATCGGTGCATCATGGCCGTCGGGAAACTGCCAGACAACTGGAGACTGTGTTTTTATCTCAAATCCGTCAGCTAATAACGGCGTTGGGTTGACAGCGCTGTGGCCGTATTGCTGAATCTTTTCAATGTGGCTGTTAATCGCCGATAGCCATTGGTCGATTTGCCATTTTCTGCTGGTGTTCAAATCAGTAAAAATACTCATGGAGTACCTTCTTTCAGAACTGTGCGAAACAGTTCCTTATAAATAGAAACATTGTTTTGATTGATTATATTGCCCAACTTCTATTTTCGTCATGCGCTCAATATCGAAAGTGTGATCAAAGTCGGAACGTTGTTTTGAAAATTTTTTATGGAAGATTTGGAAACGGGAGGGAAAGAGTGTTGGAGGATAACTTACTGATAGATAAAAGAAAGGCACAATTCAGTATTGTGCCTTTGATCACAAAAAAATTTTGCGGAAAAACTTAGCGAGCCAGCCAGCCGCCGTCAACGGCAATGGTGTAACCGTTCACATAGTCGGACGCGCTGGAAGCCAGGAACACGGCCGGACCCTGCAGGTCCTGCGGCAGACCCCAGCGACCCGCCGGGATACGGTCCAGGATTTCTTTGCTGCGGTCCTGGTCGGCGCGCAGTTGCTGGGTGTTGTTGGTCGCCATGTAACCGGGGGCAATCGCGTTGACGTTGATGTTATGTTTTGCCCATTCGTTGGCCAGCAGACGGGTGATCCCCATAACCGCGCTCTTGGAAGCGGTGTAAGACGGTACGCGGATACCGCCCTGGAAGGACAGCATGGATGCGATATTGATGATTTTACCGCCATGACCCTGTTTGATGAACTGACGGGCAACCGTCTGCGACATGAAGAATACGCTCTTGATGTTCAGATTCATCACATCGTCCCAGTTCTTTTCGCTGAACTCGATGGCGTCTTCACGACGGATGATGCCGGCGTTGTTGACCAGAATGTCCACTTTACCGAACTCGGCAACGGCTTTTTCCACCAGCGCGGCATGACCGGAGATATCGCTCATGTCAGCGGTCAGGCTGAGGAAACGACGGCCTGTGGCAGTGACTTTTTCGATGGTTTCTTTCGGCTCAACGATGTTGACGCCGACGATGTCACAGCCCGCTTCAGCCAGACCGACAGCCATACCCTGACCCAGGCCGGTATCGCAACCGGTAATCAGCGCCACTTTGCCCTGTAAATTGAATGTATTTAGAATCATAGCCTTGATCTCTCTGTAAACGACATGTTTTGTCGTGAGCTTGTTACTGTAGGGAAATACCGGTTTATACCCGTCATATTTCAGGTTGCCGGCTTGCTGGCTGCTTTCACTCATCCCGGTCATTGACTGGGGATGCGCTCACTTGCCACTTTCCCGCAACGCGAAATTATTGGGTAAGCCGTTAGCGTAGTTCGCTAACTTTGACGTGATCCATGTCTGAGAAAACCTGATTCTCGCCAACCATACCCCAGATAAAGGTGTAGCGTTTGGTGCCTACACCCGAATGAATCGACCAGCTCGGTGAAATCACCGCCTGTTCGTTGTGCACCAGAATGTGGCGGGTTTCCTGTGGTTGTCCCATCATGTGGAACACCGCCGTTTCTTCATCCATATCGAAATAAAAATAGACTTCCATGCGACGCTCATGGGTATGGCACGGCATGGTATTCCAGAGACTACCTTCCGCCAGTTTGGTTAACCCCATAGTGAGCTGGCAGGTGGGCAACACATCCGGAACGATATACTTGTTGATGGTCCGACGATTGCTGGTCGCATCATCACCGATGGTCTGCGGGGATGCTTCTGCAGCGGTAATTTTGCGTGTCGGATAGGAAGTGTGCGCCGGCGCACTGTTATAGTAGAAGCGGGCGGACTTGGCCGGGTCCACGCTGGTAAAACGGATATCCCGCGCGCCTTTGCCGATATAAATGGCTTCTTCATGGCCGATTTCATAGCACTCGCCGTCTACGCTGACTACGCCGGCGCCGCCGATATTAATCGCGCCCAGTTCACGGCGTTCAAGAAAGTAGCTGACGCCCAGCTGTTTTCCCACATCCTCGCCGATAGTGACCGCCTGATGAACGGGCATTACCCCGCCCACGATGATTCGATCGATGTGGCTGTAGGTCATGGTGCAGGCATCTGCATCAAAAATGTGTTCGATCAGAAACTCGCGCCGCAGGCCAGCGGTATCAAGCTGACGGGCGTGGTCGCTGTGGATGCTCTGACGGACTTGCATGGTTGCTCCTCGCTTTCAGATGGAAATCAGGCTGAGGGCCTGACAGGAAAGCGCCGGGCGGAACAGGTCACCTTGCGTGGCAGTGACAACGTCACCTGAACCTTTTTTGCCCGGTTCTTTCGTGTTATGGCGCGATGATAGTGTGGTTGAGATGTGAATTCAATAAAAATGAAATAATGTTTTATTTATTTCTTGAGAGGCGTCATGGTTTTGCTTATTTTATGTTTCATCTGATGCCGATGTTACTAGAATATCGGTATTTACCCTTTGTGTTACCTTGTTCACACAAGGGAGGCACGCTGAATGATCTTTAAGGAGAAACCATGAGAAGGTACTTTATTGACGATGAAACGCCGTGGGAAGAGCTGGGCGGTGGCATTAAACGTAAAATCATCACCTGGAGCGATGATCTAATGATGGTGTGCGTGCATTTCGCCAAGGGCGCCATCGGTACGCCGCACAAACACGATATCCACGATCAGATCGCCTATGTAGCGGCCGGCAGCTTCGAGGTGGTAATCGAAGGCGAAAAACGCATCCTGAAAACCGGCGATGCCTATATGGCGGTGAAGAACGAAATGCACGGCGTGGTATCGCTGGAAGAAGGCAGCGTGTTGATCGACACCTTCTCGCCGAAACGTGCCGACTTCCTCTGATCCTTTCTATTAATAAGGTGCCGGCGATGTTGCCGGCGCCTTGCCGAAATTCCTTCCTTTATAGTCTGCTTTTCATCAGTCTGACGGTGGGCGTAGCCTGCAACGTGCGGTAGGACTGTGCCATCGGGAAAGAAAACGTTGACTCTGCTAAAACCTGAAGTACCCTGCTAACGGGTTTTATGGGTCTACACTTTTCTTGCTCATCGTGGCACTGGGTGTGACGTCACGCACAAGGGGAACACATGACGTATCGACAGGCTGGCCTTTTTGCCGTGATCAAACGTATTGCGGGATGGGTCATCTTTCTCCCGGCTTTGCTCTCGACCATTATCTCGCTGGCCAATCTTATTCATGCCTTTACCGAGAAGAAGCAGGGGATTAATGGCGTGATGCAGGATTTTTTGCATCTGGTGGTGGAAGTGCTGCGCTTCAATACGCCGTTCCTGAACATTTTTTGGTACAACTCGCCGGTGCCTGATTTCGGCCGTCTGTCGGCATCAGCCACCATCATGTTCTGGCTGATCTATCTGTTGATGTTTGTCGGTCTGGCGCTGCAGGTGTCGGGTTCCCGGCTGTCCCGCCAGGTCAAACATATCCGTGAAGGGCTGGAAGATCAGCTGATTCTGGAGAAGGTCAAAGGCGATGAAGGCAAAACCCGTGATGAACTGGAATCCCGGGTGGAATTACCCCGCCATACTATTCTGCTGCAGTTTTTTCCGTTGTATATCCTGCCGGTCGTCGTTGCCGTGATCGGTTATCTCACGCTGAAAACCGTGGGTATCCTGGCCTGACGGCACTGCCGGGGCTATGTAGCCCCGGCATCGGTTTCGTCCTTCGTTATAGCAACTGACTTTCTATCGCCTGTTGGGCGGTAACCACATGTTTGCCGCCGAACAGATTGGCCCGGTTAAGCAGGTAGTAGATCTGATAAATCGGCTGACGCTCGACAAAATCCTTTTCCAGCGACCAGACGCTCTGATAGCCGTCATAAATTTGCGGCGGGAGTTCGGCGTGCAGCGGCAGCATCGCCAAGTCACATTCCCGATCGCCCCAGTAACAGGCCGGATCGAACAGGTAATAACCGTGGTCGGTATTGAGGCAATTGCTGGACCACAGATCGCCGTGCAGTAGTGACGGCTGAGGCTGATGGCCTGAGAGCCGTTTTTCCACCTGTGCTATCAGGGTGTCGATATCACCGAAATGAAGCCCTTTTTCTGCCGCCAGTTGCAGTTGCCAGCCGATACGCTGCTCTGCAAAAAAACTGGACCAGCGGCGCTGCCAGGTGTTGGGTTGCGGCGTAGTGGACAGATCGTTGTCGAAATCAAGGCCAAACTGGGGCTGATCGCTCCACTGGTGCAGTTGTGCCAATTGTTGCCCCAGACGCCAGGCATCGTGGGCAGAAGCGGGTTTGGGTGAGAGGTATTCCAGCAGCAGGAAACTGTAATCGCGGTTACTGCCTACGCCGTACACCGTTGGGACCTGCACCGTTTTACTGCGGGCCAGCAGTTCCAACTGCTCGGCTTCCGCGCGAAATTTGGTCAGCAGTTCACGAGCATCGCATTTGACGAAGACATCATGCTGACCATAACGCAGATGCCAGGCAGGATGCACTTCGCCGCCAGGTAATTCCCGTCGATCCAGAATATCACCGGGGCCGAGATGTTCTTCCAGCAGTTGATCAATCGTCTGCCACATAGGTCACCTCCCGTTGATGTTGCCGATTATCATTACATTAGCGATTTGTGCAGTGTAAAAACGGAATCTGGCGCACAGCTGACAGCGCTATCGGGGCTGCCGAAACGGGGGAAAGCGGGCGGTCGTTACAACAACCGTAATGTCTGGCGGCTTCCCTCAAAAAAGTGTGAGCCCGCCGGGTATGATGTGATTGGAAGATGGCGGCAGGGACACAATAACGCGCTCTGCCGGGGTTGTCACGGTGGATGTCAAAAAACGGAGGCGATATCTGTGCGAATGACCGACGTGATGGCTGATTTGACCCAGACCGGTATTTGGGATCTGGCACAACGATCCTGACGGTTGATTCAGATTAATTTTTTGTTAGGCATAAAATGTGATCGCGATAGATGAATCAACGGCGTGTATTCGGGGAGAAAGAATATAACTCAGTAACATAATTGAAGGGTTGAGAAATAAGCGGGAGGGGCGCGGCATAAAGCACGGCATAAACATTTTTTTAGCGGCTAAAAAACAGAAATAAAACCGGAATAGGGCAAAGGAAAGTCATCGGTAAATCATTTTTTTGCAAAAATAATGTTATCTCTGTTCTAAGTTGCGGAAGAGTATACTTGCTATGTTTCATTATTATTATATGACCAGATAGTCACTATCAGGATTCGATCGATTGCATCTGTTTGTCATAAAAGGATTTTCTTATCATTGATAGCTGAAAAAAGAATGCCTTAATCACATTTTTGATAAACAGTGGCTGGACAATCGATACATCCTGTAACCAGTGGGGTAATATCATTTTGTTATGGCATGACGCGACTGGCAATAAGTCAATCATGCCGACTTGCGTAATTGGAATACCATGCACATAATCAAACGATTGGATGTGCCGCAGAGAATGCTTTAGCGTGTCAATATCCCGGGATATTGTAGAGTGGATATTAATGATACATTAAAGACTCTAATTTGTGCGACGCATCCATCGGTGGCAAAAAATGGCTTGCCAACGATTACAGAGTATGTAATAACGCATCTGGGTAAAACGAGGTACAGTTCTGTATATGAATGGCATTTTCAGTAAAGAAGTCTTGAGTACAAACGTTAGCGTTGAATACCACTTCTCTGCCGATCCTTATTTTAGTGCCTCAAGCAGTAACGACTCTGGTTTTTCTGTATAACGCCTCTGTGCGGTTTAAACTATTAAAGGAAACTTTGAAATGGCAAAGATTAAAGGTCAGGTTAAGTGGTTCAACGAGTCTAAAGGCTTCGGTTTCATCACTCCGGCTGATGGCAGCAAAGACGTGTTCGTACACTTCTCTGCAATTCAGGGCAACGGTTTTAAAACCTTAGCCGAAGGCCAGAATGTTGAGTTTGAAATTCAGGATGGCCAGAAAGGTCCTTCTGCAGTGAACGTTACTGCGCTGTAATTTTCAGCTCATGCCATAAAACCCGCCTTGTGCGGGTTTTTTGCTTTTCTGGTGTTATCCGCGAAATCATCAAGAGTGTTATGCAAAAATCTTCAGTGCCTTATCAATGCCCTCTGTGTCATCAACCCCTGAATGTTGAAGCGGGTCGATGGTCCTGCGGACGTCATCATTTCGATCGTGCGCGGGAAGGGTACGTCAATTTACTGCCGGTGCAGTTTAAACGTTCCAGACAGCCGGGAGACAGCGCCGAAATGATGCAGGCCAGGCGGGCGTTTCTTGATAATGGACACTATCAGCCATTACGGGATCGGGTATCGGAGCAGTTGGCGGCCCGCCTGCAGATGCAACCGGGCGCGCTGCTGGATATTGGATGTGGGGAAGGGTATTACACGGCTGTGTTGGCAGATAAACTGACGCCGCAGGGGATGGCGGTTTATGGGCTGGATGTCTCCAAAGCGGCGATACAGCGCGCGGCGAAACGTTATGCCCAGGTGATGTTCTGCGTGGCGTCCAGTCAGCGGCTGCCTTTTCAGGACCATTCTCTGGCTGCGGTATTGAAAATCTACGCGCCCTGTAACGGTGACGAACTGGCACGAGTCATCCGGCCTGGCGGCGGGCTGATGACGGTTTCTCCGGGGCCAAATCATTTGCTGTCTCTGAAAGCGCGGGTGTATCAGGAAGTCAGGCCGCACCCCGACGTAGAAGAGGTATTTCCGGGGTTTGTATTGGAAACGGTCGAACGGTTGCAGTACCGCATGACCATGACGGGAGCCGATGCCGCCAGTCTGCTACAGATGACGCCGTTCGCCTGGCGAGCCACGCCGGACGTGAGCGAAGGGTTGAAGGCGGAAGCGCAGTTCGAGTGTGAAACCGATTTTTTGATTCGTTTTCATCGCCGCGAGGGGTGAACAAAAGGCGGGCAGCCGGGCTGCCCGCTGTGCGTATCAGGCGAGGTCGAGCAGATGTTCGTAAAGAATGTTACAGCCAATGCCGATCAGTACGATACCACCGAGGATTTCAGCGCGTTTGCCGAGGATCGGGCCGACATAACGGCCAATCATCATGCCGAGAGTCACCATAATCATAGTGGCGCAGCCGATAACCATCGCGGTGTGGAAGATATTTACCTGCAGGAAAGCCAAACCGACGCCAATCGCCATCGCATCCAAACTGGTGGCGACAGCCGTACAGATCAGAACGAATAGGCTGTGTTTGGAGATTTTTTCACAGTTGTGGCTGTCTTCGCCTTTCAGGCCTTCCATAATCATGCGGCCGCCTAAAATCAGCAGCAGACTGAAAGCCACCCAGTGGTCCCAGGCGATAATGAAACGGCTGGCATAAAAACCCAGCGCCCAGCCGATTAGCGGCGTCAACGCCTCAATCAGACCGAAGATCAAGCCGGTTCGAATTGCTTCACGAAAGCGGGGTTTGTGCAGTGCGGCACCTTTACCAATGGACGCAGCAAAAGCGTCCATTGACATGCCAAAAGCAAGAATGAGTGTAGCTGATAAGTTCATGTGTAATAGCCTCGGCTGGGCGGTTCTCCATATCCACGTAACCCACCCCCAACCAGACGACGGATCACGTGTCTATGGTCTCGCCTGCCAACCTGGCCGCCCGTACCACGTTCAGTGAAGAACGAGTATGTTGATACGAGCATTCCTGAATTTAAGGCTTCAGGAACCGGCTACTCCCCAATGACGGCGCAACGATATCATATTATTCCTACATTAAACAACAATAAATAATATATGGATTATCAATGCAATTGATAATTATTTTCATCTTTAATGAATTGGAAACAATTGGTGTTAATTACATCAGTAACCATGTGGTCAAAATAACAGCACGTTTTTTATGGAGAGATGAGTCATTATTTATCCGAAAAAGAAAAATATTTTAACCTACTGATTTTCAATCATAAAATGATATATTTTTTCCAGATCATCCAATTCATTAACCGCGATAAGTAGTCGACTTTTTTCAAGTTCTATCACCAAAATGCCGTCTTCCGATAAATTCATATGTTTAATGCGGTGATAAGCAATATAGGTATTGGCATAAAAGAAACCCTGATCTTTGAAGAGTAATTTCGGGTAACGAATTAGGGTCAGATATATCGCCATCAGTATCAGCGAGAAAAGCAGCAGCGTGGTGAAAGGCGAGCCGTGAGTCGTGACATTTTTATAGATGAGTATTGCCACCAGCAGGCTGAAGATCAGCGCATCCAGACGATGTGCGCGCCGCAGCCGCACCTTGAGTCGGGTCTGGCCTTGCCGCTGGTCCATGATGAATTCATCGTAAATTGCATACAGCAGGGCCAGGGCAATGGATACCATCAGAACGATGTCGGTGAAAGTCATGAGCAACTCCGGTGGTGGCGTGAATACAGGATGTGAGACAACGGGTTAGAGTGATGAAAACAGAATGCATCATGCGGGATGAGAAATGGCCGGGTTGCCCCGGCCGGTAGATTCAGAGCCCCAACAGGCCGATCCAGTAGCCTATGATGCCGATAACGAAAAAGCCGACGATCAGCCAGAGCGCATTAACCTTGCGCCGCAGTAGCCACATACAGCCAAACGTCAGCAGTAACGGCACCAGGCCGGGCATCAGTTGATCAAGGATCGATTGCACCGTGGTGACTGCCGTTTTCCCATCCTGCCCGGTTACGCGCGATACCACCAGCGGGATGTTGACGTGGGTCCACTTGTTGACCAGCGCGCCCATGACGAACAACCCCAGAATCGATGCCCCTTCGGTCATTTTCTGCAGGAGGCCGCCGCCCATGTCGCTTACGATATCCGCACCTTTGCGATAGCCGTAGGCGACGCCGTAATAACGCACCAGCAAACGCACCAGATTAAACAGCACGAAAAACAGGATCGGCCCGAGCAGGCTACCGCTCATGGCGATACCGGCGCCGAGCGCGGCGAAGACCGGGCGCGCGGTTCCCCAGAATATCGGGTCGCCAACGCCGGCCAGCGGCCCCATTAGTCCGACCTTCAGGCCGTTGATGGCCCCGTCGTCAATCGGCGCGCCGTTGGCACGCTGCTCTTCCATTGCCATGGTCACGCCCAAGACCGGCGCGGCGACGAAAGGCTGGGTATTGAAAAACTCCAGATGACGTTTGATCGCTTGTTTACGCTCTTCCGAATTTTCCGGGTAAAGGCGACGGATCACCGGTACCATGGAAAAGCAGAATCCCAGTGCCTGCATGCGTTCGAAATTCCACGACCCCTGGAACAGGTTGGAACGCAGAAATACGGCGCGAATATCGCCGGGAGTCAGTTTCTTTGTCGTATCCACCATTTCTTGCTCTCCTGTTAATCCAGTTCGTTATCAAGATCGTTGTTTGACGATGCGGCCGCCACACCCTGAGCCTTGTTGTATTTGGGGCTAAGCTGAATATACAGCACCGCCATGACGACACCGATGACGCCCAGCGCCACCAGATTGAAGTTGGTGAAGGCTGCGGTAACGAACCCCAGATAGAAGAAAGGCATCAGATAACCGGCCCGCATCATATTGATGACCATGGCATAACCGACGACCACAATCATGCCGCCGGCGATGTTCAGACCGGTGGTGACCACCTCGGGGATGGAAGAGAGCAGGCCGTGTACCGCTTCAGTCCCGACCGAGACGGCGACAATCACCGCCGGAATGGCGATACGCATCGCCTGCAACAACAGGGCGGAAACGTGAATCCAACTGATGGCGGAAAGATTGCCGCGCTCGGCTGCGCTGTCGGCGGCATGCTGGAAGGCGACGGTGATGGTGCGCACAATAATAGTCAGGACCTGGCCTGCGGCCGCCAGCGGAATCGCCAGCGCAATCCCGGCGCCGACGCTTTGCCCGCCGGCGATGACCAGAATGGTGGAAATAATGGAAGCCAGCGCCGCATCAGGCGCAACGGCAGCCCCGATGTTCATCCAGCCCAACGCGATCATTTCCAGCGTACCGCCGATAATGATCCCGGTTTTGATGTCGCCCAGCACCAGCCCGATCAGGGTACAAGCCACCAGCGGCCGGTGGAACTGGAATTCATCGAGAATGGAACCCATACCTGAAATACAGGCTACGATAAATATCAGCACGATTTGAAACGTGGTGATCTCCATGGTACTTCTCCTGTGAGAATAGTGGTCCGAAAAATAACGTCGTTACCCAATCCGTTGCTTCGGAAGTGCTAACGCGCCATCTTGGTGATCAAATCCATCATATTGATTTTGGTATCTGTCGACACTTTGCGGACTTCCAGTTCAATACCGCGCTCATGGAGCTTGTTGAACGCCTCGATATCCTTGTCGTCAATCGAGACGGCGTTATTGACCTGGGTTTTGCCCTGACGATAGGCCATGCCGCCGATGTTGACCGAGGTAATCTTGACGCCATCCTCCACCAGCCGCAGCACATCGGTTGGATTGGTGAACAGCAGCATGACGCGGTCAGCGGCGTATTTCGGGTTGTCGTAGACCCTGACCGCTTTGGCGACATCGACCACGTGGGCCGTGACGCCGGGCGGGGCCACCTGCGTCAGCAGGGTTTTTCGCACGTTGTCCGCCGCCACTTCATCGCTAACCACGATAATCCGGCTGACGTTGGTTTCCTTGGTCCAGCGGGTGGCGACCTGCCCGTGGATCAGACGGTCGTCGATACGCGCCAGTCCGATCTTCATGTGCCCGCCGGCTCCCGGCGCTGCTGCCGGTTTGGCGATGACGGGCGCGGGGCGGGGCGCTTTTTCCGGGTCGGGCGCCTTCAGCGCTTTGACGCCTGCGCGACCGGCCTCCACCGCGATCGCGACCAGTTCGCCAAATTCAGGGTTGTCATCGCGGGCCATAAACGTTTCGGCCAGCATTGGAATATTGACCCCGGCGATCACTTCATGATTTTTCTTGTCGTTCACCAGACGGCTGGCGGCGTTGAACGGGCTGCCTCCCCAGGTGTCCACCAAAAAAAGCACACCTTCCGAGGTGTCCAGTTCGGCCAGCTTCGCCTGATATTTTTCCATCAGGATCTCGGCGTTTTCGCCGGGAACAAAATCAATCCAGCCAACGTTACTCTGTTCACCAAGAATCATTTCAGCTGTATTTAGCAGCGGACCGGCAGTGGCGCCGTGAGTGCATAGCATGATGGCAATACTCACTTGCTCCCTCCTTTCATGAGTCACTGTTTTGTTGAGAGTGAAATCTGTCTGATAATCTGGATAAATTAGTCACGTTTATCCGTGAGCGATATTCAGTATGGCTGTAATACTGTTTCTTGCCCGATAGATGGCACAAAAAGCGTTTACGACACTCATCACGCCGGGTTATGAATCGATTCAGGCCAGTCTGATATCGGCAGGATTTATTTTAGGGGTCGAAGAAATAAATTATGTGATACCGGTCGATAATCGGCGGCGGAATATATTCAGGGAGAACGGTGATGCCAATGAATGCGACCCGCTTCGCGGAGTGGAGGAAAATCGTTGTGGAAAATCGCATTAACTCTGTTAAAGTTGTCTTCCCTTTAATTACAGAGGAGTAACGGGTAAACACCCTTCCTATGGACTGTCACCGACGATTCATTTCTTTTGCCCCGGCTCTGGCCGGTGGTGTTCTTCACCCAGTGGGCCATTCAGGCCGAATTCAGCCTTATACTGACACTTCCCTTTCGTTTTCGTCGCACAATGCTGCTGCATTGATGTCGTTCGCTCGTTCATTTTCCGGAGTCTGACATGGAATTTTTGCTGGATCCCTCAATCTGGGCAGGCTTACTGACGTTGGTGGTACTCGAAATTGTATTGGGTATCGACAACCTGGTGTTCATCGCCATTCTGGCGGATAAACTGCCGGCCAAACAGCGTGACAAGGCGCGTATCATCGGCCTGTCGCTGGCGCTGCTGATGCGGCTTGGTCTGCTATCGCTGATCTCCTGGATGGTGACGCTGACGCGACCGCTGTTTTCTGTCGGGGAGTTCAGTTTTTCCGGCCGTGACCTGATTTTGCTGGCCGGGGGGCTGTTTTTGCTGTTCAAAGCCACGATGGAGCTGCATGAACGGCTGGAAAACCGTCCGCACGACCCGAATGCCAACCGTACGCATGCCAGTTTCTGGGCGGTGGTGGTGCAGATTGTTATTCTGGACGCGGTGTTTTCCCTCGATGCGGTCATTACCGCCGTGGGGATGGTGAACCACCTGGGCGTGATGATGACCGCCGTGGTGATCGCCATGGCCGTGATGCTGCTGGCATCCAAACCGCTGACCCGCTTTGTCAACGCCCATCCGACGGTGGTGGTGCTCTGTCTCAGTTTCCTGCTGATGATCGGTTTGAGTCTGGTGGCGGAAGGGTTTGGTTTCCATATTCCGAAAGGCTACCTGTATGCCGCGATCGGTTTTTCGATCGTCATTGAGATGTTTAACCAGATTGCCCGGCACAACTTCATCAAACATCAGTCGCACCGGCCGATGCGCGAGCGCACCGCCGAAGCGATTCTGCGCCTGATGGGGGCGCGCAAAGCCAGCCATGACGATCAGGAAGAACAGCCGCAGCAGCAACCGGAAGAAACGTTCGCTGAAGAAGAGCGCTATATGATCAGCGGCGTGCTGACGCTGGCCTCCCGTTCCCTGCGCAGCGTGATGACGCCGCGTACCGATATCTCCTGGGTGGACTGCGAACGTTCGGTGGAAGACATTCGCCTGCAACTGCTGGACACGCCGCACAGCCTGTTCCCGGTATGCCGCGGCTCGCTGGATGAACTGGTCGGCGTAGTGCGCGCCAAAGACCTGCTGGTGGCGCTGGATGAACACACCGATGTGGAACAGTTCGCCGCCGCCAACCCGCCGATCGTGGTGCCGGAAACGCTGGATGTCATCAACCTGTTGCCGGTGCTGCGTCGCGCGAAAGGCAGCCTGGTGATGATCACCAACGAATTTGGCGTGGTGCAGGGGCTGGTGACGCCGCTGGATATCCTGGAAGCGATCGCCGGCGAATTCCCGGATGAAGATGAAACGCTGGATATCATCGCAGACGGCGACGGTTGGCTGGTGCGAGGCGGCACCGATCTGCATTCGTTGCAGCAGGTGCTCAACGTGCAGGATTTGGTCGATCCGAAAGAAGACTATACCTCGCTGGCCGGTCTGTTGCTGGCGCACAGCGATGAGTTCCCCAAAGTGGGAGACTGGCTGGAACTGAACCGGTTACGGTTCCTGATCGTGGAAGCGACGGACTATCGTATCGAACTGGTTCGTATTGTCCGTATTCCTGAGACGGCTACGGAAGACGAGGCGTAATGCCAGGCGCGGAGGCCTGTCCTGACCGGCGGCCTCCGCGGTTAAATGATATTGCATTGCGTGGTTAGTCGAACCATGCCGAAGCGAGCCTAAGGCTCGCTTTTTCTTTATCTTTTCGGCCTACCGCTGAAGGAGGGCTGAGGTGATTTCATCATCGTTTGTTCCTCGCTACGGCAAGCCTAATCCATCGGTTCACCATTTATTACAATTCATGGCCGCTCTTTTCAGCCATTAAGTATCTTTTGCGTTCAAGTGCCACTGCCGGCTGTCGATACCATTTAAGTACGAAACAATTTCGTCACATTACAGATCATACCGCAAGGTCATCTGTGTCTACTTCATCAGACCGTTATAATTTGAGAACAACCTATGAACGTATGGACTGTTAAAAAAAAGCTGGCAATGATGATCGCCGTTATCATAATATCCTTTATTGTATTGGCCGCATTTCTGCTTTCCCGCCAGACCGCCACCACCTCAGAATTACAACGTTTGTATGAAAAGGACTACCAGGCTGCGTCGATTATCGGCCAGATTGACGGCCTGCTCACGCGTGTGGATATCAACATCTTGCGTATGATTGCCATTGGCGACCCCACGTCGATTGCCGGCTGGAAAAGTCAGAATACCGAGAACTTCACGAAGGTGGAGGGGCTGTTGAGTAAACTGAAAGCCATTATTGACCCTACGATGGCGCAATCTTTTGACGGACTGGTGTCATCGTACACGCTAATGCGCAAAGGCATGGAGCATCAGGTACAGGCCGTTGAGTCTGGCGATATGAAAAACGCCAGCGAAATTAATAAAAATGAAGTCAAGGGGCCGGCAGACAAGACATTTGGCGAATTGTCCGCGTTAAAAAAATATCAGGATGAACTGGCAAACAAGAAAGTAGTTGAACAGCAAAGCAGCAATGTCACGACACGCATCATTTCGCTGTTTGCCGCAGGCATCGTTGCGCTGGGGTCAATGGTGCTGGGCGCGGTGATTCTACGCAGTCTGCTGCGGCAACTGGGCGGCGAGCCGGTGGTAGCGACACAGGTGGTTAACCTGATGGCGCAGGGCGATCTTTCCAGCCCGATCCCGGTAAAAGACCATGATCAGATAAGCCTGCTCGCCCAACTGAACGAGATGCAGTCGTCCCTGGCGGGGATTGTCACCAGCGTACGCAGCAATGCGGAAAGCCTGGCGACCGCAAGTATTCAGATATCCCAGGGTAATCAGGACCTGAGTCAGCGTACGGAAGAGCAGGCCAGCGCGCTGCAACAGACCTCCGCCACTATGGAACAGTTAGGGTCTACCGTCAGCAACAACGCTGAAAACGCGCGTCAGGCCAACCAACTGGCGCTAGGCGCATCAACGCTGGCGGCGGAAGGCGGGAGCATGGTCGAACGCGTGATCGAAACCATGAAAGGCATCAACGACAGTTCGAAAAAGATTTCGGACATCATCAATGTGATCGACAGCATCGCTTTCCAGACTAATATTCTGGCGCTGAATGCGGCGGTGGAAGCGGCGCGGGCGGGCGAGCAAGGGCGAGGCTTTGCGGTCGTTGCTTCCGAAGTGCGCAGTCTCGCACAGCGAAGCGCGAATGCCGCCAAAGAGATCAGCACGTTGATTACCAACAGCGTCGGACAGGTTGAACAGGGCAGTCAGCTGGTGGATGAAACCGGCGCGACCATGACGCAGATTGTGGCGGCGATCAATCAGGTTACCGATATTGTGTCAGAAATCAGCGCGTCCAGCCTGGAACAGAGTTCGGGAGTGAAACAGGTGGGACAGGCCATCACGCAGATCGATACCGTCACACAGCAGAACGCGGCACTGGTGGAAGAGAGCGCGGCGGCGGCAGAGAATCTGAAAGAACAGGCCCAGCAACTGGTACAGGCGGTAGCGGTGTTCCAGGTGGCCTCAACTGCGGCCCAACCCCGATTGTTTTTGGGGCGGTAATGGCGGTCGCCAGCGCTTTTTTAACGGGTAGCGTCACGCCGGCGGGGGAACTCGCCGGCGTTGTATTTGGTTAGTCGCACTGCACCTTGATGGCCAGACCGCCGCGGGAGGTTTCGCGGTATTTGGCGTTCATGTCTTTACCGGTTTCGTACATGGTTTCAATCACCTTGTCGAGCGATACGCGAGCTTCGGTGGTACGACGCACCGCCATGCGGGTGGCGTTGATGGCTTTGACCGCGGCGATGGCGTTACGCTCGATACAAGGCACCTGCACCTGACCGGCCACCGGATCGCAGGTCAGCCCCAGATTGTGTTCCATGCCGATTTCCGCGGCCACGCACACCTGTTCCGGACTGGCGCCCAGCAGCTCGGCCAGGCCGGCAGCCGCCATCGAACAGGCCACGCCCACTTCGCCCTGACAACCGACTTCCGCCCCGGAAATCGAGGCGTTCATTTTATACAGCGACCCGATCGCGCCAGCCGCCATGAAATAACGCAGATAAATGCCGGGACCGACCGGCTCGATAAAATGATCGTAGTAGGCCAGCACCGCCGGCACGATGCCGCAGGCGCCGTTAGTGGGCGCGGTGACCACGCGCCCGCCGGCGGCGTTTTCCTCATTGACCGCCAGTGCGAACATGTTGACCCAATCCACCACGTTCATCGGGTCGTTGGACAGCTTGTCCGAGGACACCAGCATGCGGCGCAGCGCGGCGGCGCGGCGCGGTACCCGTAGCGGGCCGGGCAGCACGCCCTCGGTGTTCATGCCGCGATCCATACAGGCGCGCATGGTCTGCCAGACGGCGGCGAAATAGTCTTCGATCTCCTGACGGCTATGCAGCGCCAGCTCGTTGCGCATCATCATGCCGGAGATAGACAGACCGCTCTGTTTGCACTGCTCCAGAATTTCCCGCGCGGAGCGGTAAGGATGCGGCACGGTGAAAGTGGATTCCTGAGACTGACCAAAGTGCGCTTCATCGACGATAAAACCGCCGCCGATCGAGTAATAGGTTTGGCGAAACAGCGGAAGGTCGGCGGCAAAGGCGGTCAGCGTCATGCCGTTTTCATGCAGCGGCAGGTTTTCGCCACGGAAAATCATACCGCCTTCACGAGGGAAAGCGACGTCATGCGTGCCTGCCAGCGATAACCGCTCAGTTTGCTCCACGTCCCGGATAAACGCCGGGATGGCGTCGATATCCACGGTATCCGGCTGATTGCCCGCCAGCCCCAGGATAATCGCAATATCGGTGTGGTGGCCTTTGCCGGTCAGGGCGAGGGAGCCGTAAACCTCCACCGTCACCCGATCGGTGCGAGACAACAAATCCCGTTGTTGCAGTTCATCGACAAATTGTTTACCGGCTTTCATCGGTCCGACTGTGTGAGAGCTGGAGGGGCCAATACCGATTTTGAACATGTCGAATACGCTTATCACGCTGAAACTCCTTTAGGGCACTGCTGTTACTATAGGGGAACGAGGGGGGCATCGCTCGCCATACCACCATTTATCTGGCGTTATGGCCGACGACACGACTCGCTCCAGAATAAAACTCGATAGATCGCGCTATTGTAGTGGAGAGTATGCTGCCATATTCGGCTTTTCACATGAAATAAAGTTATGTTATGCCGAAAAATAACTTATGGCAGATTCGACATTTGGCCGGGAGATTACGCCGGTTCCGGCGTCGCCACCTGCAATGCCAACTGGCGGATAATGGCGGTGGTCAGCCCCCAGACGAACTGCTGCCGATACCAGGAAAGGTAGACGCGGTGATGCTGCTGGCGGCGCTCGATATCCAGCGAATAGTAGCGCTGGAGGGCAAAGGCATCCCGCAGCGGCATTTCAAACAGTTCCGCCACTTCGTCGGCGTTGGGATGAAAAGGCGTGTTCTCCGGCAACAGACCGACCACCGGGGTGACCTGATAACCGCTGGTGCTGTCGAACGCCGGCAGCGTTCCCAGTATCTGGACCGATGCCGGGGGAATCGCCACTTCCTCCTGCGCTTCGCGCAGCGCGGTGGCGATCAGCGAATGATCGTCCGGGTCCGCCGCGCCGCCGGGAAAAGCTACCTGTCCGGCGTGTTTGCGCAAACGAAGCGAGCGGCGGGTCAGCAGCAGGCACGGATCGGGGCGACGGATGATCGGCACCAGCACCGCTGCCTGCCGGTGGTGCTGGGTGACCGGCAGATCGGGGGCGCTCTGCAACTGAAAGCGGGTAATAAACGCGTCCAGATCATAAGGATGGTATTCGTCAGTGCGGTCTGAGAGAGGCAACAGCGTGGCGTCGGTCATGTCGGTCAGCCCTGTTTAATCCGTGGTCGATACGGTTAATAACGGCAGAATGCGGCCAATCTTGTCGAATGTTTCCTGATATTCTGCCTGTTCTTCGCTGTCGGCCACAATTCCGCCGCCAGCCCAGCAGGAAAGCGTGCCATTGGCGGCGATCAGCGTACGAATGGTGATGTTGGTGTCCATCGTGCCGCAGACGCTGAGATAGCCGATGCTGCCGCAATAGGCGTTGCGGCGATGCGGTTCCAGCTCTTCGATGATCTCCATGGCCCGCACTTTGGGCGCGCCGGTAATGGAACCGCCGGGAAAGCAGGCGCGCAGCACATCCGTGGCGTGCTGCTGCGCGGGTAATCGCGCTTCGATAGTACTGACCAGATGGTGCACCGCCGGAAACGGCTCCACCACAAACAATTCCGGCACCCGCACGCTGCCCGGCACCGCTACCCGGCCGATATCGTTACGCAGTAGATCGACAATCATCAGGTTCTCGGCGCGATCTTTCTCGGAGGCAGCCAGTCGCTGCGCCTGACGGGCATCGGCATCCGCATCCGGCAGCCGCGGCAGCGTACCTTTGATCGGCCGGGTCTGAATGTGGTTATCGTGCAGCCACAGGAAACGCTCCGGCGAAATGCTGAGCACCGCGCTGTGCGGCAACCGCAGGAACGCGGAAAACGGCGCCCGGTTGCTGGCGGAAAGCGTCAGGAACGCCTGCCATTCGTCGCCCTGATAACCGGCTTGAAAACGCTGGGCCAGATTGACCTGATAGCAGTCTCCGGCACGCAGATAATCCTGAATACGGCGAAATTTTTCGCCGTACTGCTCCCGGCTCATGTTGGCTTGCCAGTCGCTGGTCAGGCGAAATGCGCCCGGTTCGGCAGGCGACAGAGCGTTGAGCCAGGCCAGTCTGGCGTCGATATCGCCGTGGGCGACCAGGGTCAGGCGTTGTTGATGATGGTCGGCAATCAACGCCCAGTCGTACATGCCCACCGCCATGTCGGGCAGGTCGATATCCCGGTCGGCGATGGCCGGCAACTGCTCCACCCGTCGCCCCAGATCGTAACCGAACAGACCGAGAGCGCCGCCCTGAAACGGATAATCCGGATGCGGCGGCACATCCAGCGCCAGCGCATCGAGCTGCTGTTGCAGCAGGTGAAACGGGTCTTCCGCGGAGGTCTGCCGGGCATCGCCGTGTTGGATCGTGGTCAGTTCGCCGACGGTCTGCAGGGTCAGGCGCGGCTCTGCCACCAGAATGTCAAAACGGTTATGAGGATGGTCGGCAAACCCGGAATGAAGCAACATCGCCCAGGGCTGGCGCGACAGGGAACTAAAAAGGCGCAACAGCGCATCCGGCTGATACGGGAGCGCGTGATAGACTATCGGTGTCGGCATAGCGGTATTGGTATAGTTTCTCGGCGTTGGTCATGCCGGCAGCCGTACGCTGAACCGGCAGCATGCATCACAGCGGTGCAAGCGTACCACAAACCGTGGCGGATCGCTGGCGTGGCCGGCATAAAAAGGTTTTCAGGAGAAGAATGATGTTTGCAGGTATCCCGGCGCTGACTCATGAGCAGCAGCAACAGGCGGTGGAAAGAATACAACAGCTGATGGCGGAAGGCATGAGCAGCGGCGAAGCCATCGCGCAGGTGGCGGAAGAACTGCGCCAGAATCATCAGGGGGCGCGGGTGGTGGCGCGTTTTGAGGACGACGAAGCTTCTTCGCAGGAGTAGCAGGAATAATGGCTTTCGGGCGGCGCGTGAACCGCCGCCCGCGCAGGATCAGCCGACTGCGGCGATCGCTTTGATTTCCACTTTGAATTTCGGGTTCATCAGTTTGGCTTCCACGGTGCAACGCACCGGCGCGCTGCCGGCCACTACCCAGGCGTCCCAGGCGGCGTTCATGGCGGCGAAATCAGCTTTATCGGCCAGAAAAATGGTCACGTCCAGCAGGCGGCTTTTATCGCTGCCGGCCTGTTGCAGGATGGCGTCCAGCGACGCCAGCGCGTTTTCGGTCTGGGCGAGGGCGTCGTCGTCCAGATTTTCCGGCACGCTGGTGTAGTACAGCGTGTTGTTGTGGATCACGGCGTCGGACCAGCGTGCGTCGGGATTGATGCGGGTAATCGACATGAAGTCAGGCTCCTCGTTTCAGTCTGCGCGCCTGCCGGGACAAGCGCTAAAACCGCAGAGACTAACACAGTTCTTCCCAACAGGTGATCCCTGAGCTGGACGGCAGACACGACCCGAAGTGGTGTCGTGCGCGCAGGCTTGGCATAATCAGCCACCTTTATCCAGCCGAATCAGGGCGACAGCAGTGTCAGACAAGAGAGGCAGCGTGGCAGCAGACAGCTCAATCGACGATTTTGCAACCGATGGCGTACTGGCGCAGGCGATTCGGGGTTTCCAGCCGCGCGAACCGCAGCGTCAGATGGCGGCCGCCGTGCTGGAGGCGATCGACGCCAAAAAACCACTGGTGGTGGAAGCGGGCACCGGTACCGGCAAGACCTACGCCTACCTGGCGCCCGCGCTGCGTTCCGGCAAAAAGGTGATTGTCTCCACCGGCTCGCGCGCGCTGCAGGATCAGCTGTACAGCCGCGATTTACCGACTGTCGCCAACGCGCTGAATTTTCAAGGTAAGCTGGCGCTGTTGAAAGGGCGCGCCAATTATCTGTGCATCGAACGACTGGAACAGCAATCGCTGGCGGGCGGCGATCTTGGCCGCGACGTGCTGCGCGAACTGGTGAGGCTGCGCGGCTGGAGTTCCGAAACCGAAGACGGCGACATCAGCCAGTGCGGCGATGTGGCTGAAGATAGCGCGGTATGGCCGCTGGTGACTAGTACCAACGATAACTGTCTCGGCAGCGACTGCCCGCACTACAAGGAATGCTTTGTGGTGAAGGCGCGCCGACGGGCGATGGATGCCGATGTGGTGGTGGTGAATCATCATCTTTATCTGGCGGATATGGTGGTCAAGGAGAGCGGATTTGCCGAACTGATCCCCGACAGCGACGTGGTGATATTTGATGAAGCCCACCAGATCCCGGACATCGCCAGCCAGTACTTCGGCCAGCAGCTCTCCAGTCGCCAGTTGCTGGACCTCGCCAAAGATATCGTGATTGCCTACCGCACCGAAGTGCGGGACGCCAGCCAGTTACAGAAAAGCGCCGATCGTCTGAGCCAGAGTACCCAGGATTTTCGTCTGGCGCTGGGCGACCCGGGATTTCGCGGCAATTTACGTGACATTGTCACGGATAATATGTTGCAGCGGTCGCTGACGTTGCTGGATGACGCGCTGGAACTGTGTTGCGATGTCGCCAAGCTGTCGCTGGGCCGCTCCGCGTTGCTGGACGCGGCGTTTGAACGCGCGACCATATACCGTGCCCGGCTGAAGCGGCTGCGGGACGTGCAGCAACCCGGCTACAGCTACTGGTACGAATGCACCTCGCGTCATTTCGTGCTGGCGCTGACGCCACTGTCAGTCGCGGACCGTTTCCGGGACGTAATGAAAGAAAAACCGGCCTGCTGGGTATTTACCTCAGCTACGCTGTCGGTAAACGATCAGCTTACGCATTTCATTGACCGGCTGGGGCTGGAGCAGGCCCGGACGTTGCTGCTGCCGAGCCCGTTTGATTACGCGAGTCAGGCGTTATTGTGCGTGCCGCGTTACCTGCCGGAAACCAACCGACCCGGCGCGGCCAGACAACTGGCGCGCATGTTGCGCCCGCTGATTGAGGCCAATCAGGGGCGTTGCTTCATGCTGTGTACCTCGCACCAGATGATGCGCGACCTGGCCGCCGAGTTTCGGGCGTCGCTGACGTTGCCGGTGCTGGTGCAGGGCGAAACCAGCAAGCCGCAGCTGCTGGCGCAGTTTCTGGCGGCAGGCAACGCGTTGCTGGTGGCGACCGGCAGTTTCTGGGAAGGCGTGGATGTGCGGGGCGATGCGCTGTCGTGCGTGATTATCGACAAGCTGCCTTTTACCTCCCCGGACGATCCGTTGCTCAAGGCGCGCATGGAGGATTGCCGGGTGCGCGGCGGCGACCCGTTCGACGAGGTGCAATTGCCCGATGCGGTGATTACGTTGAAGCAGGGCGTCGGCCGATTGATCCGCGACGTGGAAGACCGCGGCGTGCTGGTGATTTGCGACAACCGGCTGGTGACGAGGCCGTATGGCGAAGTGTTTCTCACCAGCCTGCCGCCGGCGCCAAGAACACGGGATTTGCGGCAAGCCATCGATTTTCTGACGCGCAAACCGTGACGGTCACCGGCGCTGGCTGCTATGATGCGCGCCGTTGAAATATTCTCTCCCTGCCTGAGGTTGGCATGTCTACGCGAATTTTAGCGCTTGATACCGCAACGGAAGCCTGTTCCGTTGCACTCTGGAATGACGGTGAAATCCATTCCCTGTTTGAAGTTTGCCCCCGCGAGCATACCCAGCGGGTATTGCCGATGGTCCGGCAATTGCTGGCCGATCACGGCATGACGCTCGGCCAGTTGGATGCGCTGGCATTCGGGCGCGGGCCGGGCAGCTTCACCGGCGTGCGTATCGGCATCGGCATCGCGCAAGGGCTGGCGCTGGGCGCGGATTTACCGATGCTCGGCGTGTCGACGCTGGCGACGCTGGCGCAAGGGGCGCACCGCCTGACCGGCGCCAGCCGGGTGCTGACCGCCATTGATGCTCGCATGGGCGAGGTCTATTGGGCAAGCTACCAGCGCGACGAACAGGGCGACTGGCGCGGCGAGGCGAGTGAAGCCGTGCTGGCGCCGGTTCAGGTGCAGTCACTGGCGGCATCGCTGAACGGCGACTGGGCCACCGCGGGAACCGGTTGGCAAACCTATCCGGATTTGATCGGCCATCCCGATATCGTCCTGAATCACACCGATATGCTGTTGCCGCAGGCGCAGGACATGCTGCCGCTGGCGTGGCGGTTGTGGACGTCGGATGGTGCGGTGAGCGTGGAACAGGCCGAACCCCGTTATCTGCGCAACGAAGTAGCGTGGAAAAAATTACCCGGCCGCGAATAACAGCAACTTATCGCATCGGCTACAGTCTAAGTCAGGTATCTGTCATAAATTGACGATGGCAAGCGGGATGTATGTGATGACTATCCAATCTTTCGGAAATAGAACGTCGATGCGGCTGCGCCGGACCGGGCTGTGCGGACTGCTGTTGCTAAGTCTGAGCGTGTTGTCTGGCTGCGTTACGTTACCGGATGAAATCCGTGGGACCTCGGCCACGCCGCAGATGGACCTGATTCGGGTGATGAATGCGCCGAATCTGTACGTTGGGCAGGAATCGCGCTTTGGCGGCCGGATTGCCGATATTCGCAACGAGGCCAATCGCACCCGGCTGGAGATTGTCAGCTTGCCGTTGGATGATGCCGGCCGGCCGCGACTGGGCGAGCCGTCTGGCGGTCGTCTGGTCGCCTACGTCAATGGGTTTCTGGAGCCGGTGGATTTCAAAAACCAGCTGATCACCGTGGTAGGGCCAATTAGCGGCACCGAGCAGGGTAAAATCGGTGAACGGCCATATCAGTACGTAGTGATTAACGTGCAGGGCTATAAACGCTGGCGCGTGGTACAGCAGGTGGTGTTGCCGCCGCGAGCCTACGATCCGTGGTGGGATCGCCGCTACCGTCATGTCTGGGGACCCGGTTGGGGCCCGGACTGGAACGACGGGTATGCGCCGGCTCAGGTGGAGTCTGTCGTCACGGAGTAACGATCGTCAGCAATCAGGCGATAGCCTGACAGTGAATAGAGGCGGCCTGGGTCGCCTCGTTTTTTTTCGGCACTGATAACAAGTTGAAATAAGTGATCATCTTCTCAACCTGAACATTGTGAATTTCACAGTTGTTAATATGAGTTAAAATGTTGTTACAGATCACTCGGGTTGGGATTGATTATGCCACTTAAAAAATATCTCGGGAGTGACGTTTTGGAAAAAATCTGGTTAGCGCGTTATCCGGCGGATGTCCCCGCGGAAATTGACCCGGATCGCTACGCTTCGCTAATCGAGTTGTTTGAACACGCGGTGGCGCGTTATGCCGACCAGCCCGCCTTTATCAATATGGGCGAGGTGATGACCTTCCGTCGGCTGGAGGAGCGCAGCCGCGCTTTTGCCGCTTACCTGCAGCATCAGTTGAAACTGAAAAAGGGCGATCGCGTCGCGTTGATGATGCCGAACCTGCTGCAGTATCCGATCGCGCTATTCGGCGTCCTGCGGGCCGGTCTGGTGGTGGTCAACGTCAATCCGCTGTATACGCCGCGCGA
Source organism: Dickeya fangzhongdai (assembly GCF_002812485.1). NCBI lineage: Bacteria > Pseudomonadati > Pseudomonadota > Gammaproteobacteria > Enterobacterales > Pectobacteriaceae > Dickeya > Dickeya fangzhongdai. The sequence goes on along the minus strand of NZ_CP025003.1, from coordinate 2,643,305 downwards.
GCTGGAGCACCAGTTGAAAGACTGCGGTGCTTCGGCCATCGTTATCGTCTCCAATTTTGCCCATACGCTGGAAAAAGTGGTTTACAACACCCCGGTGAAACATGTGATCCTGACCCGCATGGGCGATCAACTGGCGCCGGCCAAAGGCACGCTGGTCAACTTCGTGGTCAAGTACATCAAGCGTCTGGTGCCGAAATATCACCTGCCGGACGCCATTTCGTTCCGTCAGGTACTGCAGCAGGGCAAACGGATGCCGTATGTGAAGCCGGAGGTGAACAATCAGGATCTGGCGTTCCTGCAATATACCGGCGGCACCACCGGCGTCGCCAAGGGAGCGATGCTGACTCACCGGAATATGCAGGCCAATCTGATGCAGGCCAGAGCGGCTTATGGCCCGGTATTGCAGGAGGGACAGGAGTTGGTGGTGACGGCGCTGCCGCTCTATCACATTTTTGCACTGACGGTGAATTGCCTGTTGTTTGTCGAAATCGGTGGAAAAAACCTGCTGATCACCAACCCGCGCGATATTCCCGGCATGATCAAAGAGCTTACGCACTACCCGTTTACCGCCATTACCGGGGTGAATACGCTGTTCAACGCCTTGCTGAATAACGCCGCGTTTAGCCGGCTGGATTTCTCCACGCTGCGGCTGTCGGTAGGCGGCGGCGCATCGGTGCAACAGGTGGTGGCCGAGCGCTGGGAAAAACTGACCGGCATTCATCTGCTGGAAGGCTATGGATTGACGGAAAGCGCGCCGCTGGTGGCGGGAAATCCGTATGATCTGCAACATTACAGCGGCAGCATCGGCTTGCCGGTGCCGTCCACCGATGTGCGTATCGTCAATGATGACGGTCAGGATGTGGCGCCCGGCGAACCCGGCGAATTGTGGGTGCGCGGCCCTCAGGTGATGTCCGGCTACTGGCAGCAGCCTGCCGCGACTCACGACGTGCTGAAAGAGGGCTGGCTGGCGACCGGTGACATTGTCACGGCGGACGAGCAGGGGTTCCTGAAAATCGTCGACCGTAAAAAAGACATGATTCTGGTGTCCGGCTTCAATGTTTATCCCAATGAAATCGAGGAAGTGGTGGCGCGCCATCCGAAGGTATCCGAAGCGGCGGCGATTGGCGTGCCCAGCGAAACGTCGGGCGAAGCGGTCAAAGTTTTCGTGGTGTGCCGCGATCCCTCGCTGACGGTGGAGGAGCTGATCAGTCACTGCCGTCGTAACCTCACCGGGTATAAGGTGCCGCGGCTATTCGAATTCCGCGCCGAGTTACCGAAGTCCAACGTGGGAAAAATTCTCCGGCGTGAGCTGCGTAATGAGCAGTCAGCCGCCTGAAGGTTGCCTGTGGTAGCCATGACGGGTATGGTGGGGGCCTGCCTGCTGAGCACCACAGGACAACATCGCCTTTCGCGTCAAGCCATTACCTGCCCTGATGGAGCGGTCTGACCCGCGTGATGTTGATTGTCCGCCATGAATATGTTCCATGCCCCGGCCGCGGTTGCCGCACCGGGGCGCAACCAAGAGAATACCGTTTTGAATTATCAGTTGATTACTACCGATGAAGGATTATCAGCGGTGTGCGCGCAGGCGTGCGCAGTGCCTGAGGTGGCGTTGGACACCGAGTTTGTCCGTACCCGCACCTATTATCCGCAACTGGGGCTGATTCAGTTGTATGACGGTGACAATCTGTCGCTGATCGACCCGTTGGCGATCGGTGACTGGGCGCCGTTTCGCGCGCTGTTGCAGAACCCGCAGGTGACCAAGTTTCTGCATGCCGGCAGCGAAGATCTGGAGGTGTTTCTGAATGCGTTCGGCTGCCTGCCGTCGCCGTTCATCGATACCCAGATTCTGGCGGCGTTTCTGGGTAAGCCGTTGTCCTATGGTTTTGCCGCGCTGGTGGCGGATTACCGTCAGGTCACGCTGGATAAAAGCGAATCCCGCACCGACTGGCTGGCGCGTCCGCTCAGCGAAAAACAGTGCCAGTACGCCGCGGCGGACGTGTTCTATCTGCTGCCGGTAGCCAGAACGCTGGTGGAGGAAACCCGTACCGCGGGCCGGTTGGAAGCGGCGCTGGACGAGTGCCTGTTACTGTGCCAGCGCCGTCAGGAGGTGCTGGCGCCGGAATTGGCGTATCGGGAGATTGGCAATGCCTGGCAACTGCGCGGCCGTCATCTGGCCTGTTTGCAGAAACTGGCGGCGTGGCGTCTTAGTAAGGCGCGGGAGCGCGACAGTGCGGTCAATTTCATTGTTCGGGAAGAGAACCTGTGGCAAGTGGCCCGTTGTCTGCCCGGTTCGCTTGGCGAGCTGGATTCGCTGGGGTTGAGCGGGCCGGAAATTCGTTATCACGGCAAGACGCTACTGGCGCTGGTGGCGGAAACCGCAGCGCTGAGCGAGGCGGATTATCCGCCGCCGGTGGTCAATCTGATCGACTATCCCGGTTATAAGAAAGCGTTTCGCGACATCAAGGCGCTGGTGCAGCAGTGTGCGGAGCAAAGCGGATTGTCGGCCGAATTGCTGGCATCCCGGCGGCAGATTAACCGATTGCTGAACTGGCACTGGAAACTGACATTGCCGGAGAATGAACCTGAAATGGTAACCGGCTGGCGTGGCCGCCTGTTTGGACCAGGTCTGAAAGATATTCTGGCGCATTACTGATATCGACATGCCGCCCTTGCAGACAAGGGCGGCGGCCGCAACCGTTTCCTGCTGGAGCAGGGGAAACGGTGATTACTTATCGGCGGGCGTCGTGGGCTCGTCGGCTTCCGGCAAGGTGACGTTCAGTTCCAGCACGGAAATGTCGTCGCCTTTCTGTTCCAACTGCACCGTCACCATTTCCGGGTCAATCTGCACGTATTTGCAGATGACTTCCAGAATATCGCGCTTCAACTGCGGCAGGTAATGCGGTTCACTGTCCCCACGGCGTCGCTCCGCGACAATAATCTGTAGCCGTTCCTTGGCGATATTGGCTGTCGTTTTTTTGCGGGACAAAAAGAAATCGAGTAACGCCATGATTTACCCCCCAAAGAGTCGTTTCAGGAAGCTTTTCTTCTCTTCCTCGATAAAACGGTAAGGCCGTTCTTCTCCCAACAGACGATCCACGGTGTCCTCATAGGCTTTGCCCGCATCGGCGTCTTTGTCCAGAATGACCGGCTCGCCCTGGTTGGACGCACGCAGCACCGACTGATCTTCCGGGATCACGCCGACCAGAGGAATGCGCAGAATTTCCAGCACGTCCTCCATGCTCAGCATGTCGCCGCGGCTGACGCGGCCCGGGTTGTAACGGGTGAGCAGTAAATGCTCTTTGATCGGCTCCTGGCCCTGTTCGGCACGGCGCGACTTGGAGGACAAAATCCCCAGGATTCGGTCGGAGTCGCGTACTGACGACACTTCCGGGTTGGTGGTGATGATGGCTTCATCCGCGAAGTAAAGCGCCATCAACGCACCGGTTTCAATACCGGCGGGGGAATCGCAGATAATGAAGTCGAACTCCATGTCAGCCAGATCCTTGAGTACCTTGTCCACGCCTTCACGGGTCAGGGCTTCTTTATCGCGGGTCTGCGACGCCGGCAGGATATACAGATTTTCGGTACGCTTATCTTTTATCAGCGCCTGATTCAGGGTGGCGTCGTTCTGGATGACATTCACAAAGTCATACACGACCCGGCGCTCACATCCCATGATCAGGTCGAGGTTACGCAGACCGATGTCAAAATCGATGACAACCGTCTTCTTACCTTTTTGGGCTAAACCGGTAGCAATGGCCGCGCTTGAAGTGGTCTTGCCAACGCCCCCTTTACCTGAAGTAACAACAATGATGCGTGCCATAAATAATTCCTTTCAAGGGCCTAGTCTAGAGGTTGTATGGTCAGAACATGGTCGGGCGGACTGAGTTTCAGGCGCGCCGCCTTCCCGAAATAGTTTTCCGGTATCTGATCGCTGAGCCAGTAACGCCCGGCGATCGACACCAACTCGGCGGCCAGATGGGTGCAGAAGATCTGGCTGCTGACATCGCCAGAAACCCCCGCCAGCGCACGGCCGCGCATCATGCCGTAAATATGGATATTGCCATCGGCAATGACCTCGGCACCGGCGCTAACATGGCTGGTAACGATAAGGTCACAGTCGCGGGCGTAAATTTGCTGTCCGGAACGAACGGGGGTATTGACCACCCGGGTTTTAACCGGCACGGCGACCGGCGCCGGCGGTTGAGTCGCCCGGCGTTCCTTGCCTTCGCGCAACAGCGGGAGCCCCGCTTTGGCGATAGATAGCCTGAGTTGCTCATCATCGCACCCGCTTACCCCCACGACCCGCAGACCGGCGGCGGTAATCGCCTGCTGGAGCTTAATCCAGTCAGCGTCAACGGGCAGCGCCGAGACATTGACGACTACCGGCGCGTTTTTAAGAAACGCCGGCGCCTGTTCGATTTTTTCCTGCAGGGCCTGGTGAATAATATCGGGCTGCGCATCATGCAGATGAACAACGGATAAGGTAAAGTTGCTGCCTTTCAACTCAATTGGCGTTTGTGACATCTGTCCTGACTCAGTTTCAGCATCTTTAAATCCCCAGAGTAGCATTTAAGGCATGATATTCCAGAGCGCTTCAAGCATGTTATAGTCACATGAAAATACAGGCAAGACACCATTCCCCTAGTTCAGAGTAAAAAACATGTATTGTGTGATCTACAGAAGTTCCAAACGCGATCAAACATATCTCTATGTCGAAAAAAAAGACGATTTTTCCCGCGTGCCTGACGAACTGATGAAAAGTTTCGGCCTGCCGCATCTGGTGATGTTATTACCGCTTGATGGCAGGAAAAAACTGGCGTCAGCGGATATTGATAAAGTAAAACAGATGCTTATTGAACAGGGTTTTTATCTGCAACTGCCGCCGCCGCCGGAAAATCTATTGGATGAACTGCAGGCAAGTGTAAAAAAATAATACCCGAATTATTTTTCAGATAATGTTCGCTGCCGCGACGGGAATTGGCCGCTGTTTTTTAATACAGGGGTGTCAGAAATAAACCGGGCAATGGTTTAATCCTGTTCATGCTATTTTCCCAATACTGATTTATATACAGGTATATTCGTCGCAGCGATTAAATAAACGAATTTTCATCCACCCCGCGTAATTCCTTTCTTCGGCCGGCGTATTGATAGCGGTCGCAAAAGGTAGCACGGGGGTTATGATAAATTTCGGATACCGTTGTTCATCAATCGCGCTTACTTTTTTGATAGCGATGCCGGTATGATGGGCAAGCCGAGTCTGTCATGACAGGCTGGCGCCATCCGCTAACAGAAGGTCAGGAGAGGGTACATGTATCAACACAGAGACTGGCAGGGCGCATTACTGGATTTTCCGGTTAACAAAGTGGTATGCGTCGGCAGCAACTATTCCGAGCACATTCGTGAAATGGGCAGCGCCAAATCGGCGGAACCGGTTCTGTTCATCAAGCCAGAAACCGCGTTGTGCGATTTGCGTCAGCCGGTGGCGATTCCTAAAGAGCTGGGTTCGGTACACCACGAGGTTGAACTGGCGGTGTTGATCGGCACGCCGCTCAAACAGGCTAATGAAGAACGGGTTGCCAGAGCGATTGCCGGTTACGGCGTGGCGCTGGATCTGACGCTGCGTGATTTGCAGGCCGGGTTCAAGAAAGCCGGGCAACCGTGGGAAAAAGCCAAAGGGTTCGATGGTTCCTGTCCGGTATCCGGGTTTATCCCGGTGGCGGAATTTGGCGATCCGCAGCAGGCGGAACTGGGCATTAGCATCAATGGCGAAGTGCGTCAGCAGGGGAATACGCGTGACATGATCACGCCGATTCTGCCGCTGATCGCTTACATGAGCCGCTTTTTCACCCTGCGCGCCGGCGACATCATCCTGACCGGTACGCCGCAAGGGGTGGGGCCGCTGCAGCCGGGCGATGCATTAACCATCACGCTCAACGAGCGCACGCTGACAACCCACGTTATCTGAGTATTCTGTCACCGCTCGCGGCGTTGCCGCGGGTGGTATCCCGCCGCATCCCCCTTTACAATACACAGTCAGATACAATACACAGTCAGATACAATACACAGTCAGACGCCCTGTTTATCATCATCGGAATTGCAGTTATGACTCAAAAACCCTTTTGGGAAACCCAAACCCTGGAGCAAATGTCGGACGACGAGTGGGAAGCGCTTTGTGACGGCTGCGGGCGTTGCTGTTTGCACAAGCTGATCGATGAGGACACGGACGAACTCTATTTCACCAATGTGGCCTGTAATCAGCTGAATATTAAAAGCTGTCAATGCCGTAACTATGCGCGCCGGTTTGAATACGAGCCGGATTGCATCAAGCTGACGCGGGAAAACCTGTTGTCGTTCGACTGGTTGCCCGAAACCTGCGCTTACCGGTTGATACACGAAGGGAAAGGCCTGCAACCGTGGCATCCGTTGCTGTCTGGCTCGAAAGCGGCGATGCATCAGCAAAGGATCTCGGTGCGCAACATCGCTGTGCGTGAAAGTGATGTGATGGATTGGCAGGACCACATCCTGAACAAGCCGGAGTGGGCCAGATAATTCGTTGTTTATCGCCGCTCTGGCGACGGCTGATTTGCTCGACTCTGCTGCTTTTGACGGGGGAGGATAACAGCTAAAACCGGGCCGGCGATAGCCTGACCCGGTTCAGGACGCTTTTACCGACCGAACAGGTCGCGGCGTTTGGGGCGGAAAGGTTGGGCGATCAGCACCAGTACGGCGACCAGCAGGTAGGCGCCGAAAATCACGATCATCCACTGCGGCATTTCCAGACTCAGGAAACTCCACTGGCGCTCGGCGCAGTCGCCGGTGGCGGTGAAAATCGCCGGCAGCCATTTGTCCAGCGGCAGCCAGGACGGGAAACTGACAAAAAAGTCGCAGGTGACGAACGGCGACGGGTGCAACTGAATATTGGTGTGTTTGATGGCCAGCGACAGTCCTTCCCAGGCACTGTAAATCCATAACCCGATTGCCGGATAGCGCAGCAGCGTACCGGGGGCAACGGCGCCCACCAGACCGGCGGCCATCACGCCGTAGAGCGCGGCGCGCTGATAGATGCACAGTACGCAGGGCTTAAGCATCATCACGTACTGGAAGTAGAGGGCAATCAGTTCAAAAGCCAGTGCCGTGAACGCCATCAAAAGCCAGGCGCCCCGACCGCGGGAGCAACGGTTCAAAAATCGCAACATAAAAAATATTCCATGCTAAAAACGATAGTATGGGCAGTGATAACCGTGCTCGCTGCCCTCATTGAATCTCTGATCCGGATGAACTGACGTTTCTTGCGGCGGCGCCAGTGACGCCTGTACCGCTCGGAATCTGCATCAGTGCCTGAGGAGATTCTGCTGTGCCAACAAATACTCTGCTGTTTTTAACGCTTTCTATGAGGGATCGCCAGTTTCATGGCGAAATCCGCCCCTTACTATACACGATTTATGCTGGTGCATGACGGTATTGATCAATGAAGTGTCCGCATCATCTTATGAGAGCACAACACGATGATAAATAGCGGAAAAGCTAAATAGGGCATGGAGAAATGATCGATACGGCGGCAGGGCATCGGAAAAAGTGAAAATAAAACCCCGCGCGCCCAAAAATCGGCACCCGCTTGGGGTGGTGCGGATATCCAGCAGCCTGCGGTAAGTACAAGCAGCAATAGCTGTTTGATAAACGCAATTCCCGTTATCATTGGAAACCGGCAATGACAAAACTTTTATATTATTGGCAACGTCATGCCATACTTGATCTGGATTGATCAAGCCAGTGAAAATAGCCTCCGGCGCCAGCAGATCCGCCGGGTTACGACAGGCCGTATTTCAGGGCATGCCCAGAATGAAAATAAACCCGACGACCGGCCGACGGCAAATGCGTTAACCGAAAGAACAGCAGGTGATTGATAATTAGAAATAATAGAATGGCTGGCTTGTACCCGTTCGGAATGTTGCCAGGAACGTTTTTCAGAAGAATGCGGTTGAAGTGGCGGATCCCGCACCGTTGGCTTTCTTCTTTAACGTTAATTTAATTTAACAATCGATGTGTGTTTAAAGAAAATTACCGTAAAGCGGGGCATATTCGCGTTTGTCTGGCAGGAATTGTCTTTAGTCACAGTTTTTATATCGAATTAAGATTTTCAGGTCCTGCTATGCTATGTGATGTAGGGTTCGTTTGGTATGATGATGTTGACTTTCACTAGTAAACATCGCTACGGAATATAAACTTATGGTTATAAAGGCGCAAAGTCCGGCGGGATTCGCGGAAGAGTACATTATTGAAAGTATATGGAATAATCGTTTTCCCCCGGGATCCATTCTGCCTGCGGAACGGGAGTTGTCCGAGTTGATCGGGGTCACGCGCACTACGTTGCGCGAGGTGCTACAGCGCCTGTCCCGTGATGGGTGGCTAACGATTCAGCACGGTAAACCGACCAAAATCAACAACTTTTGGGAAACTTCAGGGCTGAATATTCTTGAAACGCTGGCCCGGCTGGATCACGACAGCGTTCCTCAATTGATTGACAACCTACTGGCGGTGCGCACCAATATCGCCGGGATTTTCATTCGCACCGCGATTCGTCTGCACCCGGCTAAATCGGTCGAAATACTTAAGCTGACTGAATCAGTTAAGGACACATCGGATGCTTACGCCGAACTGGATTACAACGTGTTCCGCGGATTGGCGTTCGCCTCCGGCAACCCGATTTACGGCCTGATTATCAACGGGTTGAAAGGGCTGTATATCCGCGTTGGACGCTACTATTTCTCCAATACGGAAGCTCGCAAAACCGCACTGGCGTTCTATCGCCGTCTGGAGTCGTTGAGCCGTGACGGGCTGTATGAGCAGGTTCCTGACGTGATCCGCCAATACGGCAAAGAGAGCGGGGCGCTGTGGCACAGCATGCAGAACACCATCCCACGTGATCTGGCCGAAGGCCGCGGTTAGCTGATAAAAAGCCCGGTTTATGAAAAACCGGGTTATAAAAAACGGGTAGCCATCTCAGCTACCCGTTTTTGTTGCTGGCGATCCGCCAGGGCGTCACAGGGCGGCGTTGCGTGGCGGGCAGCGATCAATCAGTTCGACACTGCCGTCCTCATTCATTTGCTCCAGCGTTACCTCAAATCCCCATAAACGGTACACATGTTTCATCACCTCATGGCTGCTTTTGTCCAGCGGTGCGCGATTCTGCGGCACATAACGCAAGGTCAGCGAGCGATTGCCGCGTAAATCCACGTTCCAGACCTGAATATTGGGTTCGATGTTGCTCAGGTTGTACTGGGAAGACAGTTCCTGACGGATCTTCCGGTAGCCTTTTTCATCGTGGATGGCGGCGATCTCCAGATAATTATTGCGGTCGTCATCCAGTACGGTAAACAGACGGAAGTCGCGCATCACTTTGGGCGAGAGGAACTGGCTGATGAAACTCTCATCCTTAAAGTTCTGCATCGCGAAGTGCAGGGTATCCAGCCAGTCTTTGCCCGCGATGTCCGGGAACCAGTAACGGTCTTCTTCCGTCGGCTCCTGACAGATACGCTTGATGTCCTGAAACATGGCGAAGCCGAGCGCATACGGGTTGATGCCACTATAGTAAGGGCTGTTGTACGGCGGCTGGTAGACCACGTTGGTGTGGCTGTGGAGAAACTCCAGCATAAAGCGGTCGGACAGTTTGCCCTCGTCATACAGATGATTGAGGATGCTGTAGTGCCAGAACGTGGCCCAGCCTTCATTCATCACCTGCGTCTGTTTTTGCGGGTAAAAATACTGGCTGATCTTACGCACGATACGCAGGATTTCGCGCTGCCAGGGTTCCAGCAACGGGGCATTTTTCTCCATGAAATAGAGCAGGTTTTCCTGCGGCTCATTCGGGAAACGACGGGCTTTTTCCGGCGATGTTTCTTGCTCGCGGCGGGGAAGCGTACGCCAGAGTTCGTTTACCTGGCTTTGCAGATAGGCTTCGCGGCTTTTTTGACGCAGTTTTTCCTCTTCCAGCGAGATTTTCTGCGGTCGTTTGTAGCGATCCACGCCGTAATTCATCAAGGCATGGCAGGAGTCGAGCAACTTCTCCACCTCGTCAACGCCGTGGCGCTCTTCGCATTGGGCGATGTACTGACGGGCAAACAGCAGATAATCGACGATTGAGCTGGCGTCAGTCCAACTGCGAAACAGGTAGTTGCCCTTGAAAAACGAGTTGTGGCCGTAACAGGCATGAGCCATCACCAGCGCCTGCATCGGCATGGTGTTCTCTTCCATCAGGTAGGCGATGCAGGGATTGGAGTTGATGACGATTTCGTAGGCCAGCCCCTGCTGACCGTGCTTGTAACGTTGCTCGGTTTCGATGAATTTCTTGCCGAACGACCAGTGGGCATAGTTGATGGGCATCCCGATGCTGGAATAGGCGTCCATCATCTGCTCGGAGGTGATCACCTCGATTTGGTGGGGATAGGTATCCAGACGGTATAGTTTGGCTACCCGGTCAATTTCATGCAGATAGACCTGCAGCAAATCGAATGTCCAGTCAGGTCCGTCACTCAGACGTTGTGGGCTCGTTACCCGCTCATCAGTCGATATAACCATCAGCGCACCCCTCACTATAACTGCCGCCACCTCATTGCGCCGGCATATTTAATCGTAGCTTACTTTGGGAAAAGTGATGTGAAATCGGTAGCTTGGATGAAGCCTTCGGGTGAAAAAACGGATGGCATGCTGCCAGCGCTACGCCTGATTGGCTGCACGTCGCCAATGTTTATCCTACGTTGCCGTGTTCACTCTCTCATAATAAATAAAAGCTATATCTGCAACAGATGACAATTAACGGCCAAATGTTAAAGTAGACTTTTATTTTGGTGTTTACGGCGTTAAGCAGCATATTCCGCGGGATTAGCGGAGGCAGTGGGGAGAACGGTAATAATGAAGGTGGTTGTTTTAGGGAGTGGTGTTATCGGCGTCAGCACAGCCTGGTATCTGGCGCAATCAGGACATGACGTCACCGTTATTGACCGGCAGGCTGAACCCGCGCTGGAAACCAGCGCCGCCAACGCCGGTCAGATTTCCCCGGGCTATTCTGCGCCCTGGGCCGCGCCGGGTATTCCGCTCAAGGCGGTTAAGTGGTTGTTTCAGCGGCATGCGCCACTGGCGATTCGCCCGGACTTTACCGCCACGCAACTGCGCTGGATGTGGCAGATGCTGCTGAATTGCGACAGCGCGCATTATCGCGTCAATAAAGCCCGCATGGTCAGACTGGCTGAATACAGCCGCGATTGCCTGCAGGCGCTGCGCGCCAAAACCGGTATTGCCTATGAAGGGCGTCAGGGCGGCACGTTACAACTGTTTCGTACCCCGCAGCAGTATGAAAACGCTTACCGTGATATCGCGGTGCTGAAAGAAGCCGGCGTACCTTATGAACTGCTGGAGGCCGATCAACTGGCCACGGTCGAACCGGCGCTGGCTGGCGTGCGTCATAAACTGTCCGGCGGGTTGCGCCTGCCGCACGATGAAACCGGTGATTGCCAGCTGTTTACCCGGCAACTGGCGACGATGGCGGCGGCGGCGGGCGTCACGTTCCGTTTCGACAGCGTGGTGCAGCATCTCGACGTAGACGGTCAGCGGGTCAGCGCGGTGTATTGCAACGGCGAAAAGATCACGGCTGACGCGTATGTCATGGCGTGCGGCTCTTATTCCCGCGGTCTGCTGGAAAAATGGTTCGACATCCCGGTCTATCCGTTGAAGGGCTATTCGCTGACCATCCCGCTGTCCAGCGAGGCGGGGGCGCCGGTTTCCACCGTACTGGATGAAACCTATAAGATCGCTATTACCCGCTTTGACCAGCGCATCCGTGTCGGCGGGATGGCGGAAATCGCCGGATTTGATCTTTCGTTGAATCAGAAACGCCGTGAAACGCTGGAGATGGTGGTGCGCGATCTGTACCCGGACTGCGGACCGGTGGAGCAGGCGACGTTCTGGACCGGATTACGGCCAATGACGCCGGATGGCACGCCGCTGGTCGGGCGCTCGCCGTTACACAATCTTTATCTGAACACCGGGCACGGTACATTGGGCTGGACCATGGGATGCGGTTCCGGTCAATTGCTGGCCGATATCATTTCCGGCAACACGCCGGCAATTGAATACGACGATCTCTCCTTCTCCCGTTATGCCTAGTCTGTAATTCCGATCGTTAGCTAACCGCCCCATTGGGGCGGTTAGGCTTATCAGTAAACCCTGTTAAAAAACCGTGAAACATAATGGGTGGAAACAACACGCCCCCGTTATCCGGTTGTCATTCAAACTTCCGTCTGGTTCTCACTCGCTTACTTTTTCATGAATAAATAATCCATCAGTTTATTCCCGGAGATGGAAAAAAGAAGCGGAATTGAAAAAATATGATTAATATCAGTTTGTTGGGTTATTCCTTTTCGGCATATTAATTGAAATTTTTTTGTAAATTTTTGTATTGTTTTTGAAAAGATGACGAATTAATATGTCGCCGATTATTACTGCATGGATGTGGTCTGCGTAACAGGACGTTGGCGGTTCCCGCTGTCATTCTTCTTTGCCTCTCCCTTCCAGCTTTTTCCTCGCCGTCGACCCCGACGGAAATACACAGCAGCCGATATCGCGGCAGCGTTTTGGCGCAAAAAATAAAAAACGGTACAGGTCTGTTCAACCGCGTTCGTTCCACACGATCTGAATGGGTTATGCAGGTGTGCCGTTAGGTTACTGGTTTGCCTTGTGCATTATTATTCAGGAGTTCAGGGATGAAAGCGGTGAAGACGTCGCAGCGGGTGCTGGTGTGGGTACTGGTGTGGCTGACGGGGCTGCAGCCGGTGCTGCCGGCGCTGGCGGCGGGGGTGACGGTGGCGTCGGGGAGCACGGCGCTGGAGGCGGCGGGCAACGGGGTGCCGGTGGTGAACATCGCCGCGCCGGACGCCGCGGGGCTGTCGCACAACCGCTACCACGACTTCAGCGTTGACAGCCGCGGACTTATCCTCAACAACGGCACGGCCCAGCTCAATCCGAGCCAGCTGGGCGGGCTGATACAGACCAACCCCAACCTGCAGGGCCGGGCGGCCGCGGCCATCCTCAACGAGGTGGTGTCGCCGAACCGCAGCCGGCTGGCGGGCTACCTGGAGGTGGCCGGTCAGGCGGCGAACGTGGTGGTGGCGAACCCGTACGGCATCACCTGCAGCGGCTGCGGCTTTCTCAACACCCCGCGTGTCACCCTGACCACCGGCACCCCGCAGTTCGACGCGGCGGGGCAGCTGAGCGGACTGGACGTGCGCGGCGGTGACATCCTGATAGACGGGGCGGGGCTGGACGCGAGCGGGAGCGACTACTTTGCGCTGATAGCGCGCACGGCGAGCCTGCAGGCGGGGCTGAACGCGCGCGACGCCCGGGTGGTGCTGGGGGCGAACCGGGTGGGCATGGACGGCGGGGTGACGGCGCAGCCCGGGGACGGGCCGTCGCCGGCGCTGGCGCTGGACACCGGGGCGCTGGGGGGCATGTACGCCCACCGCATCAGTCTGGTGTCGACGGAGCAGGGTGTGGGGGTGAACACCGCCGGGCTGAGCGCGCGGCAGGGGGACATCCGGCTGGCGGCGAACGGGCGGCTGCAGGTGGGCAGCGCGATAGCGCAGGGCGACCTGACGGCGCAGGGGGCCACGCTGGCGCTGCAGGACCAACAGCAGGCGCAGGGGGCGATTGCGCTGAGCGGGACGCAGGGCATCACCCTGACGGGCAGTCAGACGCGGGCGGGCCGGGACCTGACGCTGGCGAGCGACGGGCGCATTGCGGCGGACGGCGGGCGGCTGAGCGCCGGGGTGGGCGACGACGGGGCGGTGCAGCCGGGGTACGGGCTGACGCTGAGCGGGTCGGCGCTGGCGCTGGGGCAGGCGCAGCTGGCGGGCGACCGGGTGAGCCTGAGCGCCTCGGGGGCGGTGAGCCAGGCGGCGGGCGGGGCGTGGCAGGCGGGCCGCGTGCTGACGGTGAGCGGCGGGGCGCTGACGCTGGACGGGGACGCCGGGGCGCCGACGGTGACGGTGAGCGGCGGCGACGTACGCGGCGCGGGCCGCTGGCAGGCGACGGGCGAGCTGACGCTGGACGGCGCGGGGGAGATGCAGTGGGACGGGGCGCTGCTGGCGGGGAGCGGGCTGACGGTGAGCGCGGGGTCGCTGAGCAACCGGGGCACGCTGGCGGGCGGGACGGTGAGGCTGACGACGCCGGTGCTGGACAACCGGGGCACGGTGAGCGGGCGGCAGGTGACGGTGCAGACGCCGCAGCTGAGCAACCGCGGGACGCTGTCGGCGGACGAGACGCTGGCGGTGCAGGCGGCGGCGCGGCTGGACAACGGCGGGTCGCTGCTGGCCGGACGCGGGCTGACGATACAGGCGGGCGAGACGGCCAACCGGGGGACGGTGTCGGGCGGCACGGTGACGGTGACGGGGGACGGGCTGACCAACAGCGGCGCGCTGCAGGGGCGGGAGGCGGTGAGCCTCAATACCGTCGGGCGGCTGAGCCAGACGGCGACGGGGTCGCTGGTAAGCGGCGGCGGGATGACGCTCTCAACGGGCGACATGGACACGGCCGGCCAGCTGACGGCGCAGGGGCTGTCGCTGAGCGCCGGGCAGTGGCGCAACAGCGGGGTGGTGAGCCTGGACGGCACGCTGACGGCGACGCTGGACGGGCTGACCAACAGCGGCCAGCTGGCCGCCAACGGCGACACCCGGCTGACGCTGGGTACGCTGGATAACCGGGGCGTGCTGTCGGTGCGCGGCGCGCTGACGGTCAGCGGGGCCGACCTGTACAACGCCGGACAGTTGTCCTCACAGGGGGCGCTGACGCTGAGCGGCAATTACGACGGCGCGGGCAGCCTGAGCAGTGAGGGCGCACTGAGCCTGCGTGGCAACACCCTCACCAACGACGGCGGCAACTGGCAGGGCAAGACGATAGCGGTCACCGGGCAGCAGATGGACAACCGGGGCACGCTGAGCGGCGGTCGCGTCACGCTTGAAGGCGGGCCACTGACCAACAGCGGCACGGTCACCGGGGTGGAGGCACTGACGGTGACCCTGCCCGGCACGCTGAGCAACCGCGGGCGGCTGGAAGGGCAGACGCTGAGCGTGACGGCAGACCAGCTTGACAACAGCGGCACCCTGCTGGGGGTGGACGCGCTGACGCTGGCGATTACCGGCACGGCGCGCAACCGGGCGGACGGCCAGTGGCTGAGCAGCGGGCTCAGCCGGCTGACGGCGGGCGCGCTGGACAACCAGGGCCGCTGGCAGTCCGGCGCGATTGACGCCACGGCGGATACGGTCCGCAACGCCGGGCAACTGCTGGGGCTGTCGGCGCTGACGCTGACGACAACCGGCGCGCTGACCAACAGCGGCACCGGTCAACTGCTGACGCAGGGGGCGGCGGTGCTGAACGCCGCGGCGGCGGAGAACGACGGCGGGTGGCAGAGCGGCAGCCTGCTGCTGACGGCGGCCAGCCTGCGTAACGGCGGGCAGATACAGAGCGACGGCACGCTGACGGCGACGCTGGACGGGCTGACCAACAGCGGCCAGCTTGCCGCCAACGGCGACACCCGGCTGACGCTGGGCCAGCTGACCAACAGCGGCGGGGTATCGGTGCGCGGGGCGCTGACGGTGGATGGCCGTGCGCTGTACAACGGCGGGCAACTGGCCTCACAGGGGGCGCTGACGCTGAGCGGCAATTACGACGGCGCGGGCAGCCTGAGCAGTGAGGGCGCACTGAGCCTGCGTGGCAACACCCTCACCAACGACGACGGCAACTGGCAGGGCAGGACGATAGCGGTCACCGGACAGCAGATGGACAACCGGGGCACGCTGAGCGGCGGTCGCGTCACCCTTGAAGGCGGGCCACTGACCAACAGCGGTACCGTCACCGGCGTAGAGTCACTGACGGTGACCCTGCCCGGGGCGCTGACCAACCGCGGGCGGCTGGAAGGGCAGACGCTGAGCGTGACGGCAGACCAGCTTGACAACAGCGGCACCCTGCTGGGGGTGGACGCGCTGACGCTGGCGATTACCGGCACGGCACGCAACCGGGCGGACGGCCAGTGGCTGAGCAACGGCGCGGGCCGGCTGACGGCGACGGCGCTGGACAATCAGGGCCAGTGGCAGTCCGGCGCGATTGACGCCACGGCGGATACGGTCCGCAACGCCGGGCAACTGCTCGGCCTGTCGGCGCTGACGCTGACCGCCCGCGACACCCTCGCCAACAGCGCCACCGGCACACTGCTGACGCAGGGGGCGGCGGTGCTGAACGCTGCGGCGGCGGAGAACGACGGCGAGTGGCAGGCCGGCAGCCTGACGCTGACGGCGGACAGCCTGCGCAATGGCGGGCAGATACAGAGCGACGCTGACCTGACGGTCACCCTGCCTGACAACGTTCCACCGCGCACCCCGCTGAGGGCGGTGCGGCAGCTGGCGCAGGATGTGCAGGCGGTCAGCCTGCCGGCGGGCAGCCTGAGCAACACCGGCACGCTGGTCAGCGGCGGCGACAGCCGGCTAACCGGCCGTCGGCTGGACAACCAGGGCACACTGTCGAGCGGCGGTACGCTGTGGCTGACGGCCGGCGACACCACCAACGGCGGCCGACTGGAAAGCCGCACCCTGCAACTGGTCGGCAACCAACTGAGCAATGGCGGCACGCTGCTGGCGGAGCAGGGCGGCGAGCTGAACCTGACCGGTGCGCTGACGGTGGGCGAACCGGGCCGGCTGCTGAGCAACGGCGACTGGCAGGTGCAGGCCGGCGCGGTGACCAGCCTGGGGGGCTGGCAGGGGCGTAACCTGCTGCTGACGGCGGACTCGCTCACCAACGGCGGCACGCTGCTGGCGGCGAACGACGCCACGCTGACCCTGACGCAGGGCTACAACGGTGGGGCGGGCAGCCGGGTCGTGGGCAATGGCCGGGTAACCGTCACTGCCGACACGCTGACGCAACTGGGCGAGCTGGGCGGTGACCGGCTGCAACTGACCACCGGCACGCTGGAGAACGGCGGGCGGCTGGTGGGGCTGTCGCAACTGGAGGTGACCAGCCGGGGGCAGCTGACCAATACCGCCGACGGTGCGCTGCTGGGCAACGGTACCGCCACCGTGACGGCGGCGGCGCTGGACAACGCCGGGCAGATACAGGGGGACGCGCTGACGCTGCAGGCGGGGACGGTGGACAACGCCGGCCGGGTGCAGGGCACGTCGGCGCTGACGCTGAGCGGGGTGTCGCGCTATACCGGCGGGGCCGGCAGTCAGCTGCTGAGCGGCGGCACGGCGACGCTGGCCATCGACAACGCCGACAACGCCGGGCTGTGGCAGGCGGATGAACTGCGCGTTACCGGCGCCACGCTGACCAACGGCGGCACGCTGACCGGCCTGAACGGCCTGTCTCTTGACACCGCCAGCCTGACCAATACCGGGCAACTCAGCACCCAGGGGCTGGCGACGCTGCGCGGCCAACAGTTCGACAACGGCGGCACGCTGACCGCACTGGGCGGTTTTGACGCCCGCTACGGTGACCGTGTCACCAATCGCGTCGGCAGCCAGTTACTGAGCGGCGGCAGCGGCCGCCTGACCACCGGCACGCTGCTCAATCAGGGGCTGTGGCAGTCGGACCGGCTGACGCTGGAGGCGGCGACGCTGGACAACCGGGGCACGCTGCTGGGGGTCACCGACGGCGTGATACAGCTCACCGGCGCCTATCAGGGCGGGGCGGACAGCCGGCTGCTGGGCAACGGGGCGTTCAGCCTGACGGCGGCGACGCTGGACAACGCCGGGCAGATGCAGGCGCAGGACGTGACGCTGCGGGCGGCCCGCCTGCGCAATCAGGGCGGCATCAGCGGCGCCGGGCAGCTGAACGTCACGGTGGACAACCCGCTGGAGAACACCGCCGGGGCGACGCTGCTCGGCGGGGCGGTGTCGCTGAGCGGGGCGTCGGTCAGCAATGCCGGGCAGATACAGGGGCGCGGCGGGCTGACGGTACAGAGTGGCGGCGTGCTGGACAACCTGGGCGGCGGGCAACTGCTGTCGGGCGGGGCGCTGACGCTGACCGCCGCGCAACTGAACAACGCGGGCTGGGCGCAGGGCGCGGAGCTGCTGCTGAGCACCGCGCAGCTGGACAACGGCGGCACGCTGCAGGCGCAGAACGGGCTGACGCTGCACCTGCCGCAGTGGACCAACCGCGGGACGGTGCAGGCGGGGCAGCTGGACATCACCACCGACGGGGCGCTGGAGAACCGGGGCACGCTGCTGGGGCTGACGCGGCTGGCGCTGCAGGCGGCGAGCCTGACCAACGCGGACGGGGCACGGCTGTACAGCGCGGGGGACCTGCAGCTGCGTACCGGGCAGCTGACGCAGAGCGGTCAGCTGGCGGCGCTGGGCGACCTGCGGGCGGACCTCGGCAACCCGTTCACCCTGACGCGCACGCTGGCGGCGGGGGGACAGCTGACGCTGAACGTGACGGGCGACCTGGTGCAGGGGGGGACGCTGCAGGGCAACGGGGTGACGGTGAGCAGCACCGGCACGCTGACACAGCAGGGCCGCATCGTGGCGGGCAGTGGCAACAGCACGCTGTCGGCGGCGGCCATCAGCCAGACCGAGAGCGGGAGTATCCAGAGCGGCGGGCCGCTGAGCCTGCTGGCGAGCGGCGATATCACCAACCGGGGATTTATCGGCACGGCGGGCGACCTGCTGGTGCAGGCGGGGGGGCTGATAGACAACAGCAGCCTGCTGTACGGCGGGGGCAACCTGCAGCTGCTGTCGGCCGCGCTGGTGAACCGGTACGGCAACATCCTGGCGGGGAACAGCCTGTGGATACAGCGAGACGCGGCGGGCAATGCGAGCGACAGCGTGCTGAACAGTTCGGGGACCATCGAGACGCAGCGGGGGGATATCCGCATCAATACCGGGACGCTGACCAACCAGCGGGAAGGGCTGACGGTGACGGAAGGAGAGAGTATTACTGAGGCCGTACCTGACTGGGTAGGAGGAGAGCGTGTTGAGATCCCTATTACCTGGTTTAAAGAGGGCGACTTGGGTATAGCAGAATTCTATACCGGTTGTCTTCGGGGAGGAAAAGCCAGTGGCGCACGCTGTGGTGATTCAGCTGGGTATTTATTGGCCCCCTTTGCCAGGGCTGCTATTCAGAAAGTATCTCTTGCGAGTAAGTCAGTATCTGTATCAGCACAAGGCGGCGAGGCGAGAATTAATTCAGCAAATGATGCATTGATTACTTCAAATGTGTTGTTAAACGATGCCTCAACTATTTATGCACGCAACAATATCGTTTTATATGGAAGCAGCCTTAATAACAGGACTTATCAGGCGGGTGATGTAAAACGATATATGACATATATATATGATAGTGTTGAGTTTGTGTATGGAACATGGAGCTGGATTAATGATTTCGCTAACGATGATCAAAGTGTGTATGTCGGTGGTTATAATTCACCAATAACAAAGCAGCTTGATCTGGCAGAAAAATTCGGAATACAAAACAAACATTATTCTATCAATTATAAACCCCTCGGTGAGCCCACCACCGAACTTATTAACGGCCAGTCCTACACCGCCACCATCCAGGCCGGCGGCGCAATAGCCGCCAACTTCACCCAGAATATCAGCAACACCAATTTACAGCCGGGCAGCGGCGGCTTTATTCCCGCGCTTTCCACGCCGACGCTGGCCGGCGTGGGTGCGCCGACCCCGGTGGGGGCGCAGGCCGACCGCGGGCTGGGCGGGGCGCCGGGTAACGTCACGACGGCCGCCCTGGGCGGCGCCGGCAGCGTGGCGCTGGCCGGGCAGGCGGGCAGCCTGAATGCCGGTTACGGTGCGGTCACCCGCGATACCCCCACGTCCGCCGGCAGTCCGCTGACCCCGGTGGGTATCGGCTCCGGGCTGAGCGCCGCCGCCGGCGTGCCGGTGGCCGGGGCCAGCCTGACGCCGCTGTCGGCCCTGCCGTTCGGCCAACTGCAGGCGGCGCTGACCCAGGGGCTGACGCCGCTGTCCGGCCCGTCGCTGACCGACTACCCGCTGCCCACCAGCCAGAACGGGCTGTTCGTGGCGGATACCGCCAGCGACAGCCGCTACCTGATACGCACCAACCCGACGCTGAGCCGGCTTGGCCAGGTGGACAACGGCCTGTTCGGCGACCTGCGCGGCCTGCTGGGCCAGACGCCGGGCACCACGGTGCCGGTGGAGCGCAGCCCGACGCTGACCGACCCGACGCAGGTGCTGGGGTCGTCCTACCTGCTGGGCAAACTGAATCTGGACGCGGAGCACGACTACCGTTTTCTGGGCGACGCGGCGTTCGACACCCGTTATATCAGCAACGCGGTGCTGAGCCAGACCGGGCAGCGCTACCTGAACGGGGTGGGCTCGGAGCTGGCGCAGATGCAGCAGCTGATGGACAACGCGGCGGCGGAGAAAAGCCGGCTGAACCTGCAGCTGGGGGTGAGCCTGACGCCGGAGCAGGTGGCGGGGCTGAGCCACAGCCTGGTGTGGTGGGAGAACATCACGGTGGGCGGACAGACGGTGCTGGCGCCGAAGCTGTATCTGGCGCAGGCGGATAAAACCAACCTGCAGGGCAGCCGCATCGTGGCCAACAGCGTGAACCTGGGCGCGGGCGGGGATATCGACAACCGGGGCAGCACGGTGACGGCGGTGGAGGCACTCAACATCGCCGGCGGCGGCACCCTGAGCAACCGTGAAGGCGGGCTGCTGAGCACCGGCGGCGCGCTGAACCTGGTGGCGCTGGGGAACCTGACCAACAGCAGCGCGACGATACAGGGCAACCGGGTGACGCTGGCGAGCGTCAACGGCGATATCGTCAACACCACGACAACAGACCAGTGGCAGTTTGAATCCAAAAATGGACGCGAACGATTAAACCACACGGACATTGGTCAGACGGGATTGATTAGTGCACAGGGTGGGCTGACGCTGCAGGCGGGGCACGATATCGCGCTGAACGGGGCGCAGCTGAGCGCGGGCGGGCCGCTGCAACTGGCGGCGGGCAACGACATCCGACTGACGGCGCTGACCACGGTGACGGACACGGTGCGCGAGGGCGACGGGGCTACCACCGAACGTCGTCGTCAGGGGCTGGTGCAGAGTACGCTCGCCAGCGGGGGCGAGCTGAGCCTGAGCGCGGGACGTGACCTGAGCAGCACGGCGGCGCAGCTGAGCGCGGCGGGGACGCTGGCGCTGTCGGCGGGACGGGACCTGAGCCTGCTGTCGGCCAGCGAGGAGCAGTTCAGTTCGAACGCGTGGACGCGGCATCTGGACTGGCAGCAGACGGTGACGCAGCAGGGGACGGTGCTGAATGCGGGCGGGGGGCTGAGCCTGCGGGCGGGTCAGGACCTGACGCTCGAGGGGGCGCAGGCGGAAACGCGTGGCGCGCTGACGGCGCAGGCGGGACGGGACCTGAACCTGCTGTCGGCGACGGAAAGCCGGCATGATTTTTTTGAAGAGACGACGGTGAAGAAGGGGTTCCTGTCGAAGACCACCACGCACACGCTGCGGGAAACGGCGCAGACGACGGAGAAGGGGACGCTGCTGTCGGGGGGCAGCGTGGCGCTGACGGCGGGGCATGACATCGGGGTGCAGGGCTCGGCGGTGGCGGCGGACGGTGACGTGACGCTGACGGCGGGGCATGACATCACGACCGCGGCCAGTGTGGAGCGCTACCGGCAGTATGAGGACGTCAGTCGCAAGAAGAGCGGGGTGTTCAGCGGGGGCGGCATCGGGTTTACTATAGGCAGCACATCGCTGCGCCAGACGCTGGATACCGCCGGGACGACGCAGAGCCAGAGCGTCAGCACGCTGGGCAGCACCGGCGGGTCGGTACGGCTGAATGCCGGGCAGGATGTGGCGCTGACGGGGACGGATGTCATTGCGGCGCGGGACATTGATTTGAGCGGGCGTAATGTGTCCGTGACGCCGGGGCATGATATCCGCCGCACCACACAGACGATGGAGCAGAAACAGAGCGGTCTGACGATTGCGCTGAGCGGTAGCGTGGGCGGCGCGCTGAACAGTATGGTGGAAACCGTGCAGGCGGTGAGCCGGGAGAGCGACAGTCGGCTGAAAACGCTGGCCGGGGTGAAAGCGGCGTTGAGTGCCGGACAGGGCGCGCAGGCCACAAGGTTAGCGCTGGCGCAACGGGAAGGAGCCAGCGCGAAGGCGGCGGCGGGCGGAGGTGAGGACAGCGCCCAGCCGCAGGCGGTCGGGGTGAGCATTTCGTACGGCAGCCAGTCCTCCTCCTCGCAGCAGACCCGGACGCAGGACACGGTATCCGGCAGCAGCGTGACCGCCGGCGGCAACCTGCGAGTTCATGCGACCGATGGCGATATCACGGTGGTGGGCAGCCAGTTAAAAGCGGGTCAGGATCTGACGCTGGCCGCCACGCGGGATATCCTGCTGTTGTCAGGCGCGAATACGCAGCACACCGAAGGCAGCAACCAGAGCAAGGGCGGCAGTATCGGGGTCAGTATCGGCGTCAGCGCCTCGGGGAGTTTCGGGTTGAGCGTGAGCGCCAGCGTCAACGCGGCGAAGGGCAACCTGCGCGGCGATGGGCTGACACACACGGAGTCGCTGCTGGAAGCGGGCCGGACTGCGATATTGAGCAGCGGACGAGACACCACCCTGCAGGGGGCGCAGGTCGATGCCGGGGCGATAACCGCGCGGGTGGGACGTGATCTGCTGGTGCGCAGCGAGCAGGACAGCGACCGTTACGACAGCAAACAGCAGAGTGTCAGCGCCGGGGTGACGATACCGATTTACGGCGGCGGTGGCGGAGCCAGCTTCAGCTTCAGCCGTGACAAGGTGCACAGCAACTTTGACAGCGTGCAGGAGCAGTCAGGACTGTTTGCCGGCAGTAACGGGTTTGATGTCACGGTGGGGAACCACACGCAACTGGATGGCGGGGCGATAGCGTCCACGGCGAGTGCGGAGCGGAACCGGCTGGAAACCGGGACGCTGGGCTTCAGCAATATCGACAACCGGGCCGAGTACAGCGCATCCCACACCGGCGGCGGGTTCAGCACCAGTGCGCCGGTGGGGCTGCAAGTGCTGAGCAACGTGGGCGGCCTGATGCTGGCGGGGGCGAACCAGAGCGGCTCGTCGGCGGGGACGACGTATGCGGCGGTGAGCGACGGCACGCTGGTCATCCGCAACCCGACCGGGCAACAGCAGGACGTGAGCGGTCTGAGCCGGGATACGGCGGGGGCCAACAGCGGTGCGCTGAATCCGATATTCGACAAGGAGAAGGTGGAAAGCAAGCTGCGGCAGGCGCAGCTGCTGTCGGAAATCGGTGCGCAGGTGCTGGATATCGCCTCGGCGGAAGGGACGATAAACGCGACGAAAGACGCCAACGCCGGGCTGGCGGCGACGTCGGCGGAGAAACGAAGGGAGAAGGCGGCGTCGCTGGCGCAGGCGTCGCCGGATAAGGTGATAACGCAGGATGACGTGACGCAGGCGCTGTATCAGGATTACTACCATGCGTCATTGAATGCGTCGCCGTACCGCACGGGCGGGCCGGTCCGTCAGGGGATACAGGCGGTGACGGCGGCGTTGCAGGGCGTGCTGGCGGGAAATGTGGCGCAGGCGGTGACGGGTGCGGCGGCGCCGTATCTGGCGGAGCAGATCCACAAGGCAACGACGGATGCGAAGGGCAACACGGATGTGATGGCGAACACCATCGCGCACGCGTTGCTGGGCGCGGTAGTGGCGGAGTCGGGCGGGAACAGCGCGCTGGCGGGTGCGGCGGGCGAGGCGGGGGGAGAGCTGGCGGCACGGGCGTTGCTGGAGGCACTGTACCCGGGCAAGAAGCCGGACGAGCTGAATGAAGACCAGAAGCAGTTGCTGAGTACGCTGTCGACGATAGCGGGTGGTCTGGCGGCGGGCGTGGCAGGCAATAGCGGCACGGACGCGGTACAGGGCGCGCAGTCGGCTCAGGTGGCGGTGGAGAATAACCTTTTGTCTGCCAAACGCAGTCAGGAGCGTTACGAGAAACTGGCTGCCTGTAATGGCGACAAAGCTTGTGTTGCGGAGGTTCGTCGGGAGTTTGGGCCGGAATCGGATGAACAGCGGCAGCGGGTAGAAACCTGTTCCAGCGCGGCGGACTGTTACACAGTTGAGCAGGGGCTGAAGTCCATGCGTGCAGAGTACAGCCAGCAGGAAGCGGCACTGGCAGAAAAAGCACGTACACAAGGGGTTGGCTCGTTAAGCGAGGCGGAGCAAAAAGAGTGGATTGCAGCCCGTAGCGCTTTGACGGAATTGGATTCACAGATAAACCTGTCGTTGCATCGTGCGCAGACAATGGGTGGTTCGGCGGAGGTCTCGGCGGAAATCACCAATGTGATGGGCCACGCAGCGATCGCATCGGCTGCGGGAGTTGCCGGAGGGATTTCCAAAGCAACATCTAAAGAGTCAGTTACTACTGGGCAAAATAGCCCTATTGTACCGGGTGGGGGTTTAGCTGCTCATGAAGCAGCGGGCGGTCATTTAATTGCTAGACATGTTGGACAAAGTGATGAGCAACTTGCTACCCGATTGGCTAATGATCCTAAGGTTCGGGTTGCGTCAACTTTCAGTGATAGAGCAGTTGCAGAGTCAGCGATATCTAACGCGATTGGTGCTAACCAAAGTGCAATAGGTTCGTTCATGAAAAGTAATAATAATCAGGTTGTTATTAAATATTCGTCACCGACTGTCATTGGTTCTAGTATGACTAGAGGTAGTACCTCATCTCAACCAGTGTCCAATGTCACAGTCGTTATTAGAAAAGATCCGACAATGCCTGATGGCTACAGGATACATACGGGATACCCAACTCCATGATGTTAGATTTTTCAGAGCTAGAACAACTGCTAGGTGCTTACTTTAATCAGGATTGGGATTTAGACCATCCAGATGCAGATGGTGTAATTAGGTTTTACAAGCAAGATGTAGGTAGCGAAAGCATTCCTGCTTTAAAGCAACAAATATTGTACCTGATGAACTCTGATAGTACTGACGATGAGCTTCAGACACTTTTATTTGAAAAAATGGGATGTTGTTATTATTACCCTAGCGAATGGGAGTCATCTAAAAAATGGTTACAGCATATTGTTACTATTTTGGATGAGAAGTAATTGTTATTACAGAACTGGTAATGGGGGAATGGCTTACTAATCCCGCCCTTGTGAAGTTAACCCTGAAGGTTGGTCACCCAACAAGTAGGGTTTTACGCTTCAATCCCCCCGCCGCCCTTTAGTCTGAGCCGCGGGGTTGCCTGAAAATGCTTAAGCACCCGAACAGGAAATGTTTTGTGGCCACCGCCAGTTGGCCGTGTCCCCAAAACCACCCGGTCAGGGCCATGCCCCGACACCCCAGCCATAAAACAAAAAACCCCGGCGCGGGCCGGGGGTGGTGTTGGTTACTCGGCAAACGTCAGACCGCCGGAGTAATGCTTGATCCAGTTGGCTGCGGCGTCCGGGTCAAAGGGTTCGATGCTCAGCCCTTCGAGACAGTGCCACAGCTCGCGGGTGTTCTGCGCGGTGATGACCATGCAGCCGGGCATGACACGTATTTTTAACGGCATCCCGTCGGTAAAGCCGGCTTCGGTGAGCCAGGCACCTTGCAGGGACACCGCCTGAAAGCGGGCGCGTGCATAGCGTTCGGCTTGGGAAACCCCAACCCCAAAAAGCAAGTCGGCCCGTCGGGCCTTCGCTGAAGGGTATTACCTCGCCCCCGCCCCAACCACGCTGCACTGGCTGCGCCCGGCTCGCAGTCGCAAAGCGCCTTGTTCGTTCCCGTGCTAGCCATCTTCGCCCCGTGTGGCCCCCGCCGGGGGCCTCCCCGATGGCCGCCTGGCTGGTTGCTGGCCGGCGTGGTCATGCAGGTGCGTCTTCTCGTTAACCGTTGGAGCCACAGAGCGCCGCAGGGCGTCTCTGTGCCGTCCGCACCGTCACGGGTTGCGATGAAACCCCAACCCGAACCCCAGACAGCGGATGGCAGCGGCTGCCGCCGCTGCTATGATGCGAGGGTTGCAGGCGAAAGCCCCGGCAGGGCGGTAGCGTGTCGGGGTGAAAAAGTGCGTATCGGGCTTGGGTGTCCGGGTATCGAAACGCATCAGGAAAAACCGGCTGTAACCGGCTGACTGCACAGGGAAAAGTGGTGTTCGCTGGCTGACTTCGCAACGGAAGAAGTTGTTGTGGAGAATAACTATCTGAGTGCTGATCAGATAGAAGATTTTGCAGCTAAAGCAAAAGGTTGTGAAGCTCTCGGTGACTGCAAACAGATCGTGAAGGAAATGGAAGATCTGAGTCTGGAACAGCAGAAGGAAATTATTGCTGTATGTTCGACCAGCCCAGAGGCCTGTAAAGAAAAGTACGGCGATATCCCAGCAAACGGTATGTTGGTTCGTGAAGCGATAGATCGTGTGTTGGGTGATGATGTGCCATCGAAAATGAAGAATGACATGTCTTCGTTATTGGCACAGCAGATAGAAGCCGAAGGTGTTGTATCTAGTACGGAGTTTGCAAATAGACTCCAAAGTATTTACGGCATTGATAAACAACAGGCAGAAATTTTAGCAGGAGCTGCATTAGGTGCTATTACCGGTGGGTGCCTGGAACAAAACAATGAATAAACCAGAACCCAACACTGTCTATGAAGTTGACGGGAATAAGACTTATCACACGGATGAGTTGAGTCGAACTACCAATGTTAGTGCATCACTGAGTCTATCTAAAAATGATAGGAATACTTACCAGCAATGTAAGGCTGGTAAGTGTGGTAATACTGGTGATGAAGGCGGTCATCTTATTGCTAGTATTTTCAATGGACCGGGTGAGAAACTAAACCTTGTTCCTATGGATGGGAATCTGAATAAAGGTGCCTGGAAACAGATGGAGAATACGTGGGCCAATGCATTGAAAGATGGTAAGGCAGTGGATGTTAATATTCAGCCGATGTATTCAGGAAATAATACAAGGCCAGATAGGGTGATTGTTCAATATTCAATTGACGGAGGCAGACCCGTTAATGTTGACTTTAAAAACTCTCCCGGAGGTAAATAATGCGGGATCAGGATTTTGAGCAGAGAATAGGCCAAATTCTGTATGATTGTGGGCCTAAGAATGCCCACAAGATTATAGTAAGAGCAGAGGTTTTTCCTGAAAATGATGGTGGGAAGTATGAGTTTGATTATCTTGATGAAAATGGTGAGCTAGACTGGTTCTCCCCAGATGGACGAGCTGTTGCTGATTTAACGGATGCATTAGTTGCCTATAAAACATTTTTTTTGGATAACAACTTAACTAGCGGGAAACCTATCTGGTCAAGATGTGAAATAACAGTGGATATACCAGAAGAAAAAATAAATATAAGCCTTCAGTACGACGACTAACAGCGATCCCGGCCCGCGCCGGGATCGCTTTTTTGTCTATAGAAAACCCCCAGCTAGGCTGGGGGTTCCGTAAAGCTTCCAGCTTTGAGCCAGTTATCAAAACCCCTTTTGATTTGTTAAAACACCTTGCGGTCTGGCAACTGCAAAAGTTCAACAAGAAATCAAAAGGGGGTCCCAATGGGGGACGAAAAGAGCTTAGCGCACACCCGATGGAACTGTAAATATCACATAGTTTTTGCGCCAAAATACCGAAGACAGGCGTTCTACGGAGAGAAACGCCTGGCGATAGGCAGCATTTTAAGAAAGCTGTGTGAGTGGAAAAACGTACGTATTCTGGAAGCGGAATGCTGCGCAGATCATATCCATATGCTTGTGGAAATCCCGCCCAAAATGAGCGTATCCGGCTTTATGGGATATCTGAAAGGGAAAAGCAGTCTGATGCTTTATGAGCAGTTTGGAGATCTGAAATTCAAATACAGGAACAGGGAGTTCTGGTGCCGGGGATATTACGTAGATACGGTAGGGAAGAACACGGCGAAGATACAGGAATACATAAAGCACCAGCTTGAAGAGGATAAAATGGGAGAGCAGTTGTCGATCCCTTATCCGGGTAGCCCGTTTACGGGCCGTAAGTAACGAAGTTTGATGCAAATGTCAGATCGTATGCGCCTGTTAGGGCGCGGCTGGTAACAGAGCCTTATAGGCGCATCTGAAAAACCTCCGGCTATGCCGGAGGATATTTATTTACCAGTTAGATCCTAAGCTCCGCCTCAATCACCAGCCCCCACGCTCAACGGTGACAATCACGGGCTGTCCGGTGCTAAAGCCGAGGTCTTCCAGCCAGCGGCCCTTGAGGGTGAGCTGTGGCGGCGGGTTGCCCGAAAGAGCTTCAACACCCGGACAGGAAATGTTTTGTCATTACCGTCATGCCGATGGTATGACAAAACCACCTGGTCAGGGCTATGCCCCGATACCCCCGCGCGAAAACAAAATCCCCGGTGCTGGCCGGGGGGGGTGTTGGTTACTCGGCAAACGTCAGCCCGCCGGGGTAAT
The DNA here is from genome assembly GCF_002812485.1 of Dickeya fangzhongdai. Taxonomy (NCBI): domain Bacteria; kingdom Pseudomonadati; phylum Pseudomonadota; class Gammaproteobacteria; order Enterobacterales; family Pectobacteriaceae; genus Dickeya; species Dickeya fangzhongdai. The sequence goes on along the minus strand of NZ_CP025003.1, from coordinate 2,614,843 downwards.
GCTTGATCCAGTTGGCCGCCGCGTCCAGGTCAAAGGGTTCGATGCTGAGGCCTTCGAGACAGTGCCACAGCTCGCGGGTGGGACGTGATCTGTTGGTGCGCAGCGAGCAGGACAGCGACCGTTACGACAGCAAACAGCAGAGTGTCAGCGCCGGGGTGACGATACCGATTTACGGCGGCGGAGGCGGAGCCAGCTTCAGCTTCAGCCGTGACAAGGTGCACAGCAACTTTGACAGCGTGCAGGAGCAGTCAGGACTGTTTGCCGGCAGTAACGGGTTTGATGTCACGGTGGGGAACCACACGCAACTGGATGGCGGGGCGATAGCGTCCACGGCGAGTGCGGAGCGGAACCGGCTGGAAACCGGGACGCTGGGCTTCAGCAATATCGACAACCGGGCCGAGTACAGCGCATCCCACACCGGCGGCGGGTTCAGCACCAGTGCGCCGGTGGGGCTGCAAGTGCTGAGCAACGTGGGCGGCCTGATGCTGGCGGGGGCGAACCAGAGCGGCTCGTCGGCGGGGACGACGTATGCGGCGGTGAGCGACGGCACGCTGGTCATCCGCAACCCGACCGGGCAACAGCAGGACGTGAGCGGTCTGAGCCGGGATACGGCGGGGGCCAACAGCGGTGCGCTGAATCCGATATTCGACAAGGAGAAGGTGGAAAGCAAGCTGCGGCAGGCGCAGCTGCTGTCGGAAATCGGTGCGCAGGTGCTGGATATCGCCTCGGCGGAAGGGACGATAAACGCGACGAAAGACGCCAACGCCGGGCTGGCGGCGACGTCGGCGGAGAAACGAAGGGAGAAGGCGGCGTCGCTGGCGCAGGCGTCGCCGGATAAGGTGATAACGCAGGATGACGTGACGCAGGCGCTGTATCAGGATTACTACCATGCGTCATTGAATGCGTCGCCGTACCGCACGGGCGGGCCGGTACGACAGGGGATACAGGCGGTGACGGCGGCGTTGCAGGGCGTGCTGGCGGGAAATGTGGCGCAGGCGGTGACGGGTGCGGCGGCGCCGTATCTGGCGGAGCAGATCCACAAGGCAACGACGGATGCGCAGGGCAACACGGATGTGATGGCGAACACCATCGCGCACGCGTTGCTGGGCGCGGTAGTGGCGGAGTCGGGCGGGAACAGCGCGCTGGCGGGGGCGGCGGGCGAGGCGGGGGGAGAGCTGGCGGCACGGGCGCTGCTGGAGACACTGTACCCGGGCAAGAAGCCGGAGGAGCTGAATGAAGACCAGAAGCAGTTACTGAGTACGCTGTCGACGATAGCGGGTGGTCTGGCGGCGGGCGTGGCAGGCAATAGCGGCACGGACGCGGTACAGGGCGCGCAGTCGGCGCAGGTGGCGACCGAGAATAACTATCTGAGCAACCAGCAGAAGGCTCAGAAGAAGAAGGAACTTGAAGAGTGTCAGACTCAAGCCTGCAAAGTGCAGGCTGAGGCGAAGTGGACGGCGATAGATTTAGGGCAGGATGGGAGCTTTGCGGCCGGGATGGTTGCCGGGGTTCCGGCAGGTCTGTATGACACGATCGACGGTATCGTGAAAACGGCAAGCAGCCCGATGGAGACATATGAGGCGCTGAAATCGCTGTTCAATAGTGGTGATGTGCTGGGTAATGTGTCGGATGCGGTGAAGCAGTCGTATATAGACCGCATCAACAACATGGAAGCGGAATATCAGAAGGCCGGAGCCAGTGGCTCGTTCAATGCCGGTGTTGAAGGCGGAAAACTGGTCACGGATATAGCGGGTCTGCTTGCCGGTGGTACGGGTGTAGTAAAAGTGACCGCAGGTGTAACGGAGAAGATCGTTGCCAAAGTCGCGGGTAAAGCAGTAGGTGCCGAAGCGACTAACACGGCGGTGTCGATGGCTGATCGTATCAAGGCCAATATCGCGGAAAGTCAGCAGGCTCGCGAGTCATCTAATTTTGGGCAGTATAGTAAAGCCGAAGGCGGAGTTCAGGAAACGGAGAAAATCTGGCCGCCGAACCGTGGGGCGTATGGACCGGTTGAGAAAGTTACTTTGCCTATTGGCGAAACCGTTGATAGATACGGCTATCCCGGTGGAAGTTTTGTATCGCCTGTTGGTGTGCCTTTTACTGAGAGAGCTTTGCCTTCATCCTATGAAACTACAAGGCTTTATTTTCAATATGAGATTATTAAGCCTATTCCTGATGTTCCTAAATCTAAGATTTTGCCGTGGTTCGGGCAAAAAGGGACGGGAACTCAGTATGAATTACCGAAACCAGTTCAATGGTACTTAGACAATGACTATATGAAAAAGGTAGATAAATGACTCGTGATGAACTGATTACTCAATTATCTCTATTAGGGGTTAATGATAATAGCTACTCATTAGATGGGTTACGGAATAGTGATTGTACTTGTATCGTGCAAAGGGGCGAACAATGGGATGTGTGCTATGTAGAAAGAGACTCTCCCTATACGATTGCTACATTATCTTCTAAAGAAGAGGCCTATCAGCTTGTTTTTGAACAATTTAAAAAATGGTTGTCGTGACATGAAATTAATCCCGGCCCTAAAAAGGCCGGGATTTTTACCTTTACCGGTCAGACCTTGAGTTCCAGCTTCATCCTGCCGCCCTTGAGTCTGATTGGCAGGGTGGCCTGAAAATGCGTAAGCCCCCGGACAGGAAATGTTTTGTGGCCACCGCCAGTTGGCCGTGTCCCCAAAACCACCCGGTCAGGGCCATGCCCCGACACCCCAGCCATAAAACAAAAACCCCCGGCGCGGGCCGGGGGTTAGGGTGTTATTACCCGGCAAATGTCAGCCCACCGGGGTAATGCCTGATCCAGTTGGCGGCGGCGTCCGGGTCAAAGGGTTCGATGCTGAGTCCTTCCAGACAGTGCCACAGTTTGCGGGTGTTCTGGGCGGTGATCACCATGCAGCCGGGCATGATGCGTATTTTTAACGGCATCCCGTCGGTAAGTCCGGCCTCGGTGAGCCATGCTCCTTGCAGGGAAACCGCCTGAAAGCGGGCGCGTTCATAGCGTCGGCTTGGGAAATACGTTGTATTGCCAGCAGCACTGATATAAGACCGTAATTGGATGCGCTGCGGGCGGCGGTAGAGCTGGGCGTGAACAGCGGCCCGGGAAAGGAGGCGCAGGCGGTGTTCAGTCGGCTGTCGGAGAAATACCGTCGAATGGCGGAAGGTGAGCAGGCGGAATGAAAGTGAGCATATCGCCGCCGGCCGAGCAGGATATCGAGGCGATAGGTGACTATATTTTGTTCGCCTTCCGGCACAAAAAAGGGACCCCACCGGATCCCCACAATACAGTAAATCTTAGTTTGCCAGCGGCACTTCCGGATGCAGGCCGAGCCAGCCTGGGGTCGGGTCGCCTTTGGCTTCGCCCACGTACAGACTCAGCTGCGCGCGGAAACGCTCGACCGCGCCGCGGTCAGACATGAAATCGGCGAAAGCCTGCGGGCGAGTGTTGCGGTATTCCCAGATGTGCTTGTAACCGGCCGGCGGGGCGACATCGGTGCGTACCGACCACATGCGCGCGACCTGGGTTTGCGTTTGCGGGTCCAGCAGCCAGCTCAGGTACAGTTTGGCGCTTTCCGGATGCTTGGCCTGTTTGAAGATGGCGGCGCGTTGCGCCCAGGAAACAAACGGGTCGGTCTTCGGCAACACAAAGCGGGTTACTGAACCTGCCGCCGGGACCAGCGCGCCGGAGCTGGTGAAGGTGGCGCTGTATTTGCCGGTGGTAATCTGAGCGCCCGGTACGTTGGTGCCGCGCACGTAGACCGGATCCTGTTCCTGCAGTTTTTCGACAAACTCCCAGCCGTATTTATCCACTACCTGCTTGTACCAGAACAATACCGCGTCGTCGTCGTTAGGGTAGGCCAGAATCAGGTTGCCTTTCAGATCGGGGCGCAGATAGTCATTGGCTTCCCGCGGCCAGGATTTTTCATCCAGCAGTTGGGTGTTGACCAGGTTGCTGAAAGCGATGACATACGCACCGATCCAGGCGCCGTCCGCATCACGAAACTCCGGGTAGATTTTGTCCCAACCCACCGGTTTGTAGTTCAGCAGTACCCCCTGTTTTTTCCAGCGCGGGAAATCCTGCACCGTTTGCAACTGCACCACATCCGGAATCAGGGTGTCGGTCGCCAGCTGGTTATCGATACGCGCGTCATGGTATTTGCTGTAATCGACGATCACGTTCAGTTTGATGCCGGGAAACCGGTTCTCAAAAGCCTGCTTGAAGCCTGTTTGCTGTGACTGTACATCGCCGCCGGCATAAACGGTGACCGTGCCGCCTTCCTTCAATGCGCTCTGATAGATTTCATCCAGCGAACGGGTGTCCGGCGCGACCGCGGCCTGACTTTGCCAGGCGCTGAGACCGGCCATCATGGTCAGCATCAATGCGGTTTTCTTCAGGTACTTCCCAGTGTATTGCATAGTGGTTTCCTTTACTTAGGATAAAAATCCGGGCCGACGTACGCGGTGTAAACCGGTGCTAAACGACGGACACGGCGCGACCGGCGAATCACCAACGAATGACGCGCCGGGCTGGTCCGGCGATGCGGGATCGCCAGAGCCAGAATCAGGGGAAAATTACGGCGGAGAGCTGATAACGAATGAAAAGATCTGTCTGGCGAAGCGGGAGATTACGGGGAAAGCAACAGCATGGGCTGGCGCATGGCGGTGCCATAAAGCAAGCCGCGCCGACTTGCCGGTTACTGATATAGAACGCGCATGGACCTTCATGGTGAACTCTCCCGTCTGAGGCTAATTTCCCCTTTTTCCGTCAGGGAATTGAAATCGAGTGTATCGGATTGCATAAAAACGAACAGGAAGAAAAAGTGAATAATATAGTTAAAAACCTTGAATGATTAATAAGGATAGCTTGTTCTGAGTAAGGCGGATTTACTGGTGTTAAATGACGTATCGGCGGGGCTGGAATAATAGAATGGTTTATTTTTTCTAATAATTTGCTGTTGGGTAATGTAATGGTCTGATTATGGCAAAAGCAGAGGCGGATCACAGACAACCGGCTGTGATATGAAAACGCCCTGCCAGGCAGGGCGGAGTAGCGCTATCAGGCGGCGGTATTAACCAGATTGCCCTGTGACGAGAACGAGGCCAGCGAAGACGAGAAGCTTTGCAGGAAAGACGACAGCGAAGCGTTGCTGCTGTCGCCGCCCAGTGCGCTGACCATTGAACTGAAGGCGCTCTGCAATTCGCTCAATTGGCTGCTGGAAACCGAACTGCTGCTGGAGGACGAGTCGGAAGAGAGCGCGCTGATCAGCGAAGACAGGTCGTTCTTCATCGGGTTGTCGGACAAGGACGACGAGTTGGACGACGCGCCGATGCTGTGCAGCGTATCCATCAGCGTATGCAGGAAGGTCGCCACGGCTTCTTTCGCGCTGGAAGACGAGGTGTCCGACGTGCTGTCCGTCGAGGATGTTGTGGAACTGGTCGCGCTGGTTTCTGAGGTGCTGCTGGTGCCCAGCGTGATACCGATGGAGGACAAGGCGCTGGTCAGCGCTGCAAATAATCCCCCCTCCTGGTCATCGTCCGATTTACGGTAAGGGATCGCCGTAACGGCAGAGGATGTGGAGGATGACGCGGAACCGACGCCAGACACCTGCCAGACGGAATTGTATAATCCCGAATAGTTGGAGGAAATGGACATCACCATGGTATTTCTCCTTGTAATATTCGCCAGAAAATTAACTGCTGTCTTACGTGTTAACGTCGAAGATATAAAAAACACGACGCTGCATAGGTATATATACCCGTCATACTTCAAGTTGCAGATGCGTTGGCTGCCCTCGCTCACCCCAGTCACTTACTTATGTAAGCTCCTGGGGATTCACTCGGTTGCCGCCTTCCTGCAACTCGAATTATCTGTGTATAGAATAATTGAAATTGTTTTTCTATCAGGGGTGATTTTGCGCTGGAGTTAGCCAATAAAACCCAAAAAATCAATCGAATGAAAAGACGATGAATTATTTGTCATTTAGGAGGATAAACAAAAATTGAACGTAATTTGCGTAAGGAACAAGAAAGAAAAATAGCGGGCTGTTCATAGATTGAAATAAATAACGCGAAGAGTAAGGAAAGCGTAAATTTATTATCAGCCAATCATAATAAATGAAAAAATGAATCACAGAACCTGCGGCAAATACGCATGAAATGATGTGCGGGGAGGAAAGGCCCGTACCGCAGGCCAGCGCTGGCGCACATCTTCATTGGTTTTAGCATGGGGACGCCAGACGGCGGGGCGCGGTACCGAGCAGCACCGAAAAGAAGACGCGTCCGGCAGGGCGTTTAGAGTTCAAAGCCGGGCGCCACTTCTTTCACCGGTTTTCGGCAGGCTTCCGGTAATTCAGATTTGGCTACCTGAGCGGAGCAGTCCGGTTTAAACGGATTGAGCGACTCGCGATTAGCGTAGATCAGCAGCAGAAGCAGAATGATCAGAACGGTGCGCAGGCGTTTTCTCTTTTTCATATTTATGTGTCGGATTGTGTCAAAAAAGGGGAGTCAGGTTACTGAAGTGATTCGCCGCTGTCTCGCTTTGCAAACTTTTGTCATCACTGTTATTGCTCCAGACCGTTCAGGGAACCGGACGGGTTTGTGATCCACTCAGAGAGGGGACGTTATTGACCAAATTCTGAGGGGGATCGACACCATGAGTCGTATTGATAACCGCGTCGGCCTTTGGCCCGGCGCCGGACCGGCTGCACAGCCATTGACCACACCTGACCATCGCCCGCCGTTGTTGCCTGCTACCAGCGGGCAAGCGGTGGAGTTCGGCGGCCCGGCGCCGTCTTTCGCAACCGTGTCTGCCGCACCGGTTACGGCGGCGGGCCGAACCCGCGTCGCGCCGCCGGCAACAACGCTGGCTGCGGAACAGGCAACAGCCATGCTGGATCGATCGAGTTACAGCGATGCAAAGGCGCTGGAGAAATGGATGCCGTTGTTGGGTTCGTTGCCGGAGCAGGAGCGGGCGTCGGCGGCGAAAGCGCTGAACCGACCGATTGCCGCCGCCAATATGCTAAAAGCGGGCGGGGCGGAAGCGGAGGTAGCGATGATCTACCTGAAGGCAAATCCGGCGTTGATGACGGCGCTGGATACGGGCAAAGACGGTGGTAAAGCCGATGGCTACATTTCCCGGCGGGATAGTGGCGCGTTCATAAAAAACATGACACGCAGCGCCCAGAGCGCGCAGCGCAGCCTTGATGACTATCGGCAGGCGCATCCGCAGGCGGACGCGCGCTCGTTACGGCTGGTGGAAACTTCGGCGCTGTTGCTGGCTAATGAGCCTTTGCTGCGCGCGGCCGACCCAAGCCGCTCGGCGGCAAATGCCGCACCGCAGAGCGTCTCGTCACTCTCCCGTCAGACCGATGTGGCCGCGCTGGCCAACGGCAATCCGCTGCTGTCGCCGGAATTGCAAAATGCGGCCCGGCTCTGGTCGCATCCGGGGTTATTTAGCCTGCTGGAGCATGCGGATGTGAAAGGGGAAAAGCTGGCGCGGGTGCCCCATGACGGTAAGCTGTCGGCAGGCGATATCAGAAGCTGGATAGCGGATCAGGCGCCAGCGGATGATGGGCAGGCGACGGCGCTGTTTCACGACGCCGCCGCGCTGGGGCTGGCGGGCAGAACCGATATCAGCCGTCTGAATGATGACGTGTTTGCGCATCCCGACCGCTATAGCGGTGCGCAGAAATCGGCCACGCTGGTCAAACTGCAACAGACGCTGGAACAGGTGGTGGCTGGCCGACAGTATCGCAAGACCGACGAAACCGAGCGGGCGTTGAATGAACGAATCGGCCAATTGCAGCAGGACGCCGATGTGGTGCGGCATTTCGAACAGGCGGTGCCCGCCGATGCGTTACGGTTACAGATGTCCGATCCTCAACTGGCGCGGTTAGCGCGCCCTGGGGATAGCGGCCTGTTGACGCCGACCACCACCGGGCTTGGGGCAAATTCCGTCGCTCAAAACGCGGCCGATCGTCGCGCGCCCGGCGATGCGCAACTGACCGGGCAGATGGGGCGCCACCTGATGGATGTCGCCAAATCGTCGTTGCATATCACCGATCTGAGCAAGACGGCCGGCAGCAAAACCGCGATCGGCCTGGCGGGACGAGTCGGCGCGGCGGTAGCCGGCAAGGTGGTTGGCGCGGTGGCGGGCGAAGCCGCGGGGGCGGCGGCGGCTTCGGCGGTGGGCGCCGCGGCCGGGCCGGTGGGCTGGGCGGTCAGCGGCGCGCTGAGTATCGGGATGGGGATTGCCGAACTGGTCAACTTCTTCAAGGCGAAAAGCAAGCTTAAACATCGCCGGGCGGATTTTGCCAACACCGTCAACCCAACCCTGACGCAGTTCAACATTCCCAAACCGCGCTGAGCGTTTTTATCCCCTCCGTTGATTTTACGGCGCGCCGGCCCCGGTTATCGGACGCTGGCGCGCGGTATCACCATGCCAGCCGGTTGCCGGCATAGTCGACAAAATGGTGGCCGCCTTTGCCCTGATAACGCGCTATCTGTTGCAACAGGCCGCTGACGCTGCTCTCCACCGTTAGCGGCGCACCGCTGCCGCCAAGGTCGGTTTGTACCCAGCCGGGGTGTAATGACAGCAGCGTAACCTGACGGTCGGACACGGCGTCGCTCAGCCCGCGCGTCAGCATGTTCAGCGCCGCCTTGCTGGCGGCATAGAAGGGCAGTTCCGCGCTGGCGTTTTCCGTCAGGCTGCCCAGCCGTGACGTCATGAACGCCAGCGTGGCGTGCTCCGCCAGATGCGGCAACAGCGCCGACGCCAGCGCGATCGGCGCCAGCGTGTTGGTCAGAAATAAGGGAATCAACTGCTCGGGATCGAGAGCGGCCAGATCCTGTCGCTCCGGGCCATAGACGCCTGCATTAATCAGCACCAGATCAAAACTGTCCTGCGCCAGCGTCTGGCAACATGCGGCGCGCTGCGAGGCGTCATTGATATCCAGCGCCAGCCAGCGCACCGGCAGGTTGTCGGTGGCGGCGGAAGGCGAGCGTCGGGTAGCGGTGACGGCCCAACCCTGCTGATGCAAGGCGGTGGCGATGCCTAATCCCAGCCCGCGGGAAGCGCCGATAATCAGTGCGCGTTGTCCTGAACTCATAACCTGTCATCTCCTGAGTGGTCATATCGGGCGATTTTGCCAAAAAACGTCCTTCTCCAAAAGATAGGTTTTTTTGCTTTCAGTACGGTGGACTCTCCATCGACGCTGCATTCGATGACTCATTACCCGCCGGGGTGGAATTGTCATAGGTATCCCGTTTAGCCCATATATTCCCATTTTCAACATAAGTCCATATCCTGTTCAGGCCGGTTCTGAATGGAACATGCACATGCAGCCTACTGACCAGGTCGCAGCCATGACATTTACTAAGGATATTCAAATGATTGTATTTAGGAGTTTTTTCGCCCTCTTTTGTTTTTTCCTGGCGCTGTTCATCCCTCATACCGTTGGAGCAGCTCTTAAAACGGACCTGTCCTATGTCGCCAACCAACTGACGTTGAACTTTGACGCTGGTGCGTCGAGCGGCGGTGAAGGCATCATCAGCTATAGCTGGAGTTTCGGCGATGGCGATACCGGTAGCGGCGCTCGCGTCAGCCACACTTACGCATCATCCGGCAAGTACACCATCACGCTGACCGCCACCGACAGCACCGGCAACAGCGCAACGCAAAGCGCCGCAGTATCGGTCGGCGAGGTCCGTACCGGCTTCGAGGAGGGGGTCATGTCGCCGATGTCCGTCTGCACGACCCAGGGGCCCAATTTCGTCGTGCCGGCCCAGGTGGCCGATGAGGGGCTTAATACTGCCGGCGCCGGTGGCGAAACGGCCATCAAGGTGAAATGGTTTCAGTCCTCCTACAACGGAACCCGCATGACCAAAGGGGCTGAAATGTGCTCGCCGATCAATGTCTACAAGGAAGCCTGGATCGGTTTCATGTTCTATCTGCCCGCCAACGGCTACCCTACGGATAAGGAAGCCGGCATGTTCCAGATCTTTGAGGCGGGCGGTTGCAGCTCCTGGGCTGGAATGCTGAGTATCGTAAACAATAGCTTGCGCATTGCGCATCGGGGTTCCTGCGGCGGCGCCACGCAAAAAACCATCGTTTCCGATCTGGCGCGCGACGCCTGGATTCCGGTCGTGGTTCATCTGGTGGCATCGCACCAGTCGGACGGGCAAATTCAGATATGGGTGGGTAACGCCGCACAGAGTTCGCCCACTTACAGCGCCACCGGCATCAATTTGGGCTTTGGCGACTGGAACGGCGACGAGCTCGCCAGTGGCAGTCAGCTTTATTTCAAATTTGGTCAGTACGATTATGACACCGGGAACTACACCGCCGGAGAGACACGCACCTCGTACTACGACAACGTGCACATCATCGGTACGGCCGCCGGCAACGGCTGGAGCGCCGTTCATCCCACCGTCAGCAGTTTCGCCTATTCCGGCATTGCCTATGCGGCCAGCACCCAGCCGGTGGTCACCCGTACCGCAGAGTACGCCTTCGACGGTTCCGCCGACACCAAATGGCAGGGCAGCGGCCAGAACGGCTGGCTGCAATACCGCTATGCTGCTCGCGCCGCCACCGCCATCACCAGCTATACGCTGACCAGTGCCAGCTCCGCCGCCGCGCGCGATCCGCTCGACTGGGCGTTGTTGGGCTCCAAAGACGGCAAAAGCTGGACCACGCTGGATACACGCAGCGGCCAGACCTTTGCCAGTCGCGCAATGGCGCGTCGTTTCACCATTACCTCGCCCGGCAGTTACGCTTACTACCGCCTGCGGATCGACGCCAACAATGGCGATACGGCGGCCACCCACCTCGGCGAACTGACCCTCGCACCCTGATTGACCAACGTGCGAGCCCCAAACGCAAAGCGAGCCTGCTGTTCGCAGGCTCGCCGATTTTCCAGGATAACGCACCCAACACTGCCGACAATCAGGTGGGTTAAATCAGTGTGATTGCAGGGGATTAGCCTTCATCCATTCCGGCACCTGGATAGCGGTAATTAAAAAAGGGTCCATGATGAACATGAACCCTTTTTACACCAGCCACTGGATCGTTCAACCGATCCTTAACCGTTCGGCATTACAACGCCTGCCGCTGCTGTTGCAGGGCGATCAGGTGGTCCGCTATCTGGCGAATCACCCAGAACGCCGTCTGCCCCACGTCGCTGTTCATTTCCGGATCCAGCGAGGTATCCACGCTTTTCAGGAAATCCGCTTCCAGTGAATCGACAAAGGCGTCGAAGTCGAACTGACCGCTGCGCGGCAGCTCTTTCTGGCTCAACACCAGATTGAGACGCCGGGTCACCATCTGGATGGCCTGCTCGAACGCCTGACGCTGCGCTGGCGTGATATACCCGCCCCGGTCGACCAGTTCGGTCCAGCGGGCAGGGGTGTCGGTATCATGCTCGGTCATGTTTGGCTCCCTGTCAGCTTACCTGCAGATTAGTGGATTTGGGGACTTTGTAGTGATTGTTGACGTTGTCCAGGTTGGCGTTGTTGACCTTCACGTTCAGCCCTTCACTGTCGCTTTTCACAAACGAGAACTTGCCGTTCTGCGCATCGATGTTGCTCAGGTTGAGGTTCCAGTTACCCTGCTGGCCGCCGTTGGTGCGAACGAAGGTACCGAAATCTTTCACCTTGAAGTTATCGACGTTGAAGTTGGCGTCGGCATTCAGCTGGAACACCTTATCAGAGGCGCCCTGTGCGCTGCTGTTGGTGATGTTGACGTTAGCCGGTTTACCGGTGTTGCTCTTCACCGTCAGCGCGTCTTCACCGACGTTGGTCCAGTGCACGTTGTCGATTTTGGCGTCGCCGTGCAGGTGGATGCCGTCAGCCGCGTTGTTGCCGAAAATCACGTTCTTGACGGAGCCGCCGTCAGCCACTTCAAACAGCGGTTTCTGCCCCTCTTTCTGGCCGCCATCGCCTAATGCCGGGCCGGCTACGTAGGTTTTACCCTTACCGTCAAACACTTCGCCCGGGCCAACCTTGATCGGCTCATTGACTACGATGGCGTTGGCGTTATCGGCGGTGGGGAACGACACGGGGCCAGCCTTGCCTGCGCTGCCAGTGGATGCCGTACTGTTAGCGTCGCCGGTGGCGCCGGTAGCGTTACCCCCGCCTACGGTTGGCGTTGCGCCACCGCCAGTGCCACCACCGACTGACGGAGTTGCGCCACCGCCAGTGCCGCCACCAACTGATGGAGTTGCGCCACCGCCGGCGCCGCCACCGACTGACGGAGTTGCGCCACCGCCGGCGCCGCCACCGACTGACGGAGTTGCGCCACCACCGGCGCCGCCACCGACTGACGGCGCTGCGCCGCCGCCGGCGCCGCCACCGACTGACGGAGCTGCGCCGCCACCAGTACCACCACCTGATGTCGGGGCTGCGCCGCCGCTATTGCCGCCTGAGCCGTCCTGCGGCTGACCAAACTGATTTTTCTGGTTTTCCATCAGCATGGCGATCAGCGCCAGCAGAATTTTCAGCAACGGATTGTCGCTGATCTGGCCGCCGCCATCCTGGGTAGGGGAGATGCCATTGCTGAGCGCGCTTTCGCCGGTGTCCTGCAGCAGCGATTTGCCAAGACCCTCAAGGCCGGATGAACCGCCCGTACCCTGTGCTCCACCGGTTCCCTGTGCGCCGCCCGCACCTTGTGCACCGGAAAGCCCGCCGTTGCCGCCCGCGCCGCCGGTCAGACCGTTGCCTTGCTGCCCCTGACCGCCCTGTGTGCCGTTTTTCGGCATTAATATATCCAGCAACTTGGTCAGCAGGTCACCCAGGCCGTTCTGACCCTGTTGCCCGCCGCCCAGCCCCTGGCTGTTGCCCAGACCGCCGTTCTGCGCGCCGCCTGCGCCATTGTTACTACCAAGTGTATTGTTACTACCGAGTGTATTGTTGCCGCCGAGCGCGTCGTTGCTGCGTTCCAGCGGATTATTGCCGCTTCCCTGCGCACCGCCGTTGTTGCTCAGCAGCGCAGCCAGAACGATCGCCAGCGCTTCCAGTAACTTGGTTTCCTGCGAAGAGGATTTATTGCCGGAAAGCCCGTTATTGCCCAGCCCGCTGTTGCTGGTGCGGTCCGCGCCGCCCAAACCGCCCAGCCCGCCTTGCAGACCTGAGTTGGGGATACTGAGTGTGATACTGATGTCAGCCATAATGTGCCTCTTTACCCAAAGATGAGATGCCGTTCCCGAAACAGGCAGACCTCTGCCTGCCACCAGATAAGTGAAAAAAGCGCCCGATGAGTTCCACGGTGTGGGTAACGATCAGGCGCATAAGACGATTAAACCGTGGTTTTCCCGCTATCGACGCCGATGGCATCCGGTGCGGGCGTCAGGCCGGGTTGCCCTTTGCCGTCAGCCAGTTCGCCGGCGTTATTGCCGGCGCCAGCGGCGGCGATACCACCGGTTTCAGGGGCGGCGCCACTGAGGATGGGAGCAGCACCGCCGCCAACGGCGGGCGCAGCGCCGGTCGCGTTGCCAACGCCGGGGGCGGAACTGCCACCGGAAACCGGCGCCGCGCCGCCGGAACCATTGCCGCCGCCCGAACCGCCTTGCGGCTGGCCGAACTGGTTTTTCTGGCTTTCCATCAGCAGCGCCACCAGCGCCAGCAGGATCTTCAACAGCGGGTTGTCGCTGATCTGGCCGCCGCCGTCCTGGGTCGGGGAAATGCCATTGCCGAGGCTGCTTTCGCCGGTATCCTGCAACAGCGATTTACTCAGATCTTCCAGCCCGCCCGTGCCGGATGCACCCCCAGCACCCCCAGCACCCCCAGCGCCTTGCGCGCCGGAAGCTCCGCCGCTGCTGCCTGCGCCGCCCAGCCCGCCGCCCTGCAATCCCTGACCGCCTTGCGCCCCGTCTTTCGGCATCAGCAGGTCCAGTAATTTGGTCAAAATATCGGTCAGGCCGTTCTGACCCTGACCGCCGCTCGCGCCGAGCCCATCGGCCAGCCCGCCCGAACCGCTTCCCAGCCCCTTGTCCAGCCCGCCGCCCAACCCATTGCCCTGACCACCGCCGAGCGCGTTGCCCGCGCCGCCGCCGCCAAGCGCATCGCTGGTGCGGCCGAGCGGACTGTCACCGCCGCCCTGACCGCCGTTATTGTTCAACAAACTGGGCAGCAGGGCGGTCAGGACCACCGCCAGCGCCTCCAGCAGTTGGTTTTCCTGCGCGGTCGATTTCTTGCCGGAAAGCCCGTTATTGCCCAGACCGCTATTCAGATTGTCTGCGCCGCCAACGCCCCCCAGCCCGCCGTTCAGGCCGGCACTGGGAATACTGAGCGTGATGTTGATATCAGCCATAGTTCGCCTCTTTTCATCAGGATGTGGACGCCCGTTATGGAAAACGTGCGTGTGTCAGCACGGCAAATGCCCGCTGTTTGCTGAGTAAGAAAAGTGCGGCGGCGGTTCCGCGCCGTTAGCGACGACGCCGGAAAGAAATTCCGCGACGGACGGGAACCGACGGCGGCGGCATACCACTCAGCAGTCATCACCCCTATTTATCCAGCACACGGGAGAAGGCCAATGTTGGGCAATATCAATCATATTCAGCGTCAGCAGTCGGTGACGGACACACAGCCCGCCGCCGCTAACGCAAGCCATGCTTTGACGCAAGGCAGCGCGTCGGTACCTGGGCAGTCCGCCTCGGCATCATTGCAGCGGGAAGGCATGCATGCCGGTATGGCGCAGGTCAGTCAGCAACCGTCGTTGCCAAAAAACGAAGGCGCGCAGATTGGCCGCTCTCCCAATCTGAAGGACATGCAGCCGGCTATCGACCGCGCGCTGTCGCCCGCCTCGGCGAAAGACCTGGTGTCGCTGGATAAAAAGGGCCAGCTTACGTTGGGCGATGGGGTGTCCGATCACCTGAAAACGCTGCTGTCGCAGACAATAGGCAAAAACAGCCAGCCGTTTGTGGCGCATCAGGCCGCGGAGGACGGCAGCCAGCATCTGCTGATGGACAAAAGCGGCCGTCTGTTCAGCCTGCAACAATCCGGCGACAGCTTTGTGGCGCTGCACACCAGCACGCCGACGCAGGCCGGCAAAGCCGGCGAGGCGCTGTCGGGTAAGAATAAGGCCAGCTACACGCTGGGGATGGATGACACCCACGTGCGCGCGTCTGTCGTCAATCACAGCGGCGTCAACACCATCAACCTGCCGCAGCCCGGTCAGGCCGCGCAGGCGCAGTTGACCGGGGTGCATACCGATCCGGCGCACGGCAATGAAAAACTGCAAATACATGACAAGGCGCTTTACAGCCTGAACGCCGATCAGGTGTGGGAGAAGAAAAGCGATACGCCGCACGGCCAGCTTGCCGGGCAGGCGGATGGCAAGCTGTATGCCGTCAAAGATGACAAGACGCTGGCTAACCTGTCGGCGGGGCACGATTCAGCGCCGTTTGCCGACAAAATCAAGTCGTTCTCAGCCAATGCGCAGGGCAATGTGGCGGTGCTGACGGAAAAAGACAACAGCACCACGCAGATTCATCTGCTGCCGAAAGCGGATGCGCCCGCCGCGGACCACAAAACGCTCGACCTGAAACTGGACGGTCAGGTGGCGCTGGCGCGCGGCAGCGAGCAGGTGAACGCCAAAGCGGTTGGGCTGGAAGGCAATCGGCTGTTTGTCGCCGATGACGAAGGTAAGGTTTTCGCCGGCAAACTGCCGCAGGATGGCGGCAACACCGTCAAACTGGAACCGTACCATAGCCCGGCGCTGGAAGCGGCGTTTGGCGATAACCACAAGGTGCAGGGATTTGTGGCCGGCGAGCACGGCACGATGCATGCGCTGGTCAACGACGCAGCCGGTCAGAAGCATCTGGCACCGCTGGCTGACGGTAGTAAACCGGGGGAAACCGAAGGATTCAAACCCGGCTGGAACCTGAGCGACGCGCTGGTGGTGGATAACAAGACCGGGTTGAATCCGGCGCGGCCGCAGCCCCACGATGTGATGGACATGGGGCGGCTCGGCACCATGGCGTTGCATGAAGGCAAAGTCCACTACCTTGACGGCACCACCCAGAACTGGACCAAAACCGACGTCGGTGCCAGCCAGTTAAAACGCGGTTTGGATAATCAGGCGTATGTGCTGGATGACGGGCAGGTGAAGAAGCTGTCCATCAACCAGAAGGCGGACAGCGTTACCCACGGCGATAACAACGTGTTTGCCGTGACACAGGGGCGCAATTCGCCATCGGCGGGCGACCCGCTGCCGGGGTTAGAGAAAAAAAGTGGTGCCACTGCACTGGCGGTGGTGGACGGCAATAAATTTGTCACCGCCAATGATCAGGGTGAGTTGCAGTTGCACCTCAACAAACCCGGCCTGCAGCGCGCGGCGGTACCGCCGCAGCCACTGCCGACCGCCGGTTTGAGCGGCGAGGTGAAGGATCTGGCGCTGGATAAGGATCAGAATCTGTTTGCCCTGAATAAGGACGGCCAGTTATTCAAACTGGATAAACAGGCGTTACAGGGTAACGCCGAAGCGCGCGCCAATGCCCAGTGGCAACCGGTGACGTTGCCTGACAATGTCAAAGCCGAACACCTGTCCACCACCAAAAATCATGAACCGGCGATCTCCGAAGATGGTCATCAGCAGCACCAACTGACTCAGGGCGGCTGGAAAACCACGGTGCCAGAGGCGCACACCGCCGGCAGTCAGCCGCGTGCGGCTGAAACCACCTATGACCGTCTGGCTGGCGGCACCCACGCGGCCCGCATTCCGTTGACGAATCTCACCGGGAAAGTGGAGGCGCAGGTTCTGGGGCGATCCGGTATGGAAAACCATAAGCTCAACAGCAATTTTGGCGACTTCCTGGGCGCTTATGTCAAAGAAACCGCCAAAGAGATGGCGAGAAAGCCGATTGACGCCGCCCAGCATCAGATAAAGGGGCGCGACGGGTTGTCATCGGTCTATGACGCGCAGGCGAATATGTTCAAAAAGCTGGAACAGGCGGTGTCATCCCATACCTGGAGCCCCAAACGCGATGACCTGCAAAGCCGAATGGAGAAACTCGATCTGGGCGAGGCGGGCAAGCCGCTGATGGCGGAGCTGAAATCGTTCCAGAACGATCTGGAAATGAGCGCCGCCAAGTCCGCGACCCTGCTGGGTAAACATCAGGGCGTGCTAAAAAACAGCGGCGAGGTGAACGAAAAATTCAAGCCGTCGGCCTTCAAAGCGGTCGTGCAATCCATGAACGACAAGCGTTCCGGCAAGGACCTGAGCGTGGCATTGTCGACGGTGATGAACGCGGCGCCTTTGTCCAAAGACAGCAAGGTGGGGGAATTGCTGAACGCCTTTGTGGATAAGAAAGTCGACATGAGTTACCAAAGCGACAAGGTGGCGACCGGGCCGCGCCGCGATCTGGGGGATGCGATGGCGCTGACCAAGTCCCGTCTGGCGCTGGATGTGATGACCGCGAGCGATCTGCACCGCGTCGTCGACAAGCTGGAAACGTTGTCCGGCAAACAGCCGACCGCGGCTGACCTGAAACCGATTCAGGCGGCGCTCGGCGAGCTGCGCGACCAGCAGTACGGCGGCAACGAGGTGAAAAAGATCACCGATATGGGCTTTACCCGTTTTGGCGCGCTGGAAGCCGATTACGATGCGGTGAAAACCTTTACCCAGGCGTTTGGCAATGACAAGAGCGCGGTGAACCTGACTGCCCGTACCACGCTGGAAGCGAGCGATAAAGCGGGGCTGGCGAGCAAGCTGAAGGACACCATTCTGTCGCTGGATAACGGTGAAAGTCTGGCGGTGAACCGTAACTATAACGCCGGGGCCAGCACGGCCTATGTGCCGGCCAAAGCCAAAGTGATGCTCAACGCCACCGCGTTCCCGATTATCCCCAGCGGCGGCGTCACCGGCGACCGCGCCTACAGCCTCAGTTTCAGCCGCGGCGAAAACGGCATTGACGTCAACTTCGGGCGCAACGGCGGGCTGAACGCCAAAGTGGGGGTGGCGACCGGTCAGTCGCCGAATGACGCCAAGAAAGGCTTTGATTTTGATGATAAAAAACACACGCTGGCGCTGGATGTCCGCTTTGGCGGCAGCGTCAACGCCGGGGTGGGGACCGTACAGCAAAACGGCCTGAAGTTTACGCTGAGCGAAAAAGAGCTGCCCGGTTTTATCGACAATCTGATAGAGGGCAAGGTGAACCCGCTGGATCTGGTCGCCAAGGGCAATGACCACCGGGTGAAAGAGGGGTTCTCGATTAAATTCGATCTGGATGCCGCGCTGACAGCCGATGCGCGCGCCGAGGTCAATCTGGCGGATAAACCCAGCGCGGCGCAAAAAGGCAAAGTGCCGACTTCGGCAGGCCGACTTTCCGTCGGGGTGGGCGCCGGGGCGAACCTGATGTCGGCAAGTCATGAGCACAGTACCGTGCGCGGTGAGTTCACCGAGCAGAACGCCACCACCAATAACCGGGCCCGCTTTATGAACCAGGTCAACGTGGGTGCCAATGCCACGGCGTTCGCCGGCATCACCAATCCTACGCCGAGCGGCTCGTGGACCGCGCCGATAACGAACAACGCCTCCATCACGATGACGGTGGATACCAAAACCAACCACAGCATCAGTATGCAGATGAAACCGGCCCAGCCGCTGCAGGGCAAGGACATGGACAGCCTGATTTCATCGCTGGAGAAAAACTTCGCCGATCCGGAAACGCAACAGGTGCTGAAAGGGGTGAAAGACCTGACGGACACCGGAGAAAAACTGGCGATCCTCAATAAACATTTTGAGGCCAAAACCCCGGCGGGCGATGCGCAGTACGGCGCCATTCAGGGATTGCAGTCCAAAACCCGGCAACATGAGGCGGCGGAAAAACAGGGGGCGACGCTGGACAGCGCCAGCTACAGCACGACTTACGCCAACCTGTCGAAACTTGACAGCAACGGTATTTTCCATGCGCTGCGTAAGCTGGTCAGCGATAACCTGCCGCCGACCAACGCCGAGCGTATTCACGGCTTCATGGAGGAAAACCCGGCGCTGAAAGCCGTGGTGCAGAAGATGCAGTCGCTGACCAACGCCACCGCCGGCGTCAGCCTGGAGCTGAAAGACGAGGTGAAAACCAAAGTCGAAAAAGGCATTCAGAACAATACGCTGGGCAAGGATGACATCGCGGCGATTTTCCGCGACAGCAACAATCTGCGCATCAAATCCATCGATTTCACCCAGACGGTGAAAAACAAGGAAGGGCTGGCGTTCCCGCTGCCGATTGTCAGTGCCGGCAGTAGCGCTGACGTCAGCATGACCAAGCTGCTGGGCAAGATCAATTTCAGCTACGGTCAAAACCAGAACAGCCCGAGCAGCTTCAGTCTGGAAGGGGCGATCGCCAAAGCCAACCCGGAAGTCTCTCAGGCGGTCAATCATATGCACCAGCAGGGCATCACGCTGGCGAAACAGTAATACGGCAACGGAACGAAAAACCACAGGAGCAAAGCGATGACATCAGCACGACAAACCTCAGCACAACAACTGGCGGCGCGGCTGCTGCAACATTTCAGCCAGTTCAATAAAACCCGTCTGACGCTGAATAACGGCATCTGTGTACTGAACGGCGCGGACGGTCGGGAAGCGGCGGTGATTGAGGTGCCGGGGCAAAGCGACAGCCTGTTGCTGCACTGCCAGTTGATTAGCCTGAAAGGCGAAGACCGACCGGCTATCTACCGCCTGATGCTGCTGCTCAATTTCGAGATGGCGGCGATGCGCGGTTGCTGGCTGGCGCTGGATGAGTACGACAATTTACGCCTGTGCAGTCAGTATCCGCTCGACAAGCTGGATGACGCCGGTTTCAGCGCGCTGCTGAACGGCTATATCCGGCAGGTTGAA
This sequence comes from Dickeya fangzhongdai, assembly GCF_002812485.1. NCBI lineage: Bacteria > Pseudomonadati > Pseudomonadota > Gammaproteobacteria > Enterobacterales > Pectobacteriaceae > Dickeya > Dickeya fangzhongdai. Next base: position 2,595,007 of record NZ_CP025003.1, on the reverse strand, counting down.
GAAACCCGTACCTTTATCGAACAGACGCTGGCGCAGGCTAACGCCGCCTGACCTCACTGCCGACAACGCACGCCCCTGATACCGCCGTATCAGGAACATCACGCCGGTCAGGCGTCCTGAGCCTGACCGGTTTCTCCCTGACTCGCTTCACAGTACCCCAGCCAATCTCATGAATGCTAAGATATTTACTGATTGTACCGTTATTCGGTACACCGGTGTGGCAACGAGCAGAGAGAGCGATGAGCAAAAACAGGCTACAACCCGGTTTGATGGCGATCCACAGCAACCATCCTGAAGCCCTGCGCGACGTGTTGGTGTCGTGGATGGCGGCCAATCCGCTGGCCGGGCTGGAAAACGAGCTGATTCTGGTTCAGAGCAACGGCATCGGACAGTGGCTGAAACTGGCGCTGGCGCGCGATGCCCGCGACGGCGGATGCGGCGTCGCGGCGGCGCTGGATGTGCAGTTGCCGTCGCGCTTTTTCTGGCAGGTTTACCGTGCGGTGCTGGGTCAGGAACAGGTGCCGGAAACTTCGCCGTTCGATAAATCCCTGCTGGTGTGGCGGCTGCTGCGGCTGCTGCCGGGTCTGCTCGCCCAGCCTGAATTTGCCGCGCTGGCGCGCTTTCTGCAGCAGGACGCCGACTTGCGCAAGCGCTACCAACTGGCTGAGCGGCTGGCCGATCTGTTTGACCAGTATCAGGTGTATCGCGCCGACTGGCTGGCGGAGTGGGCCGCCGGGCATGATGTGCTGGCGACCAGCCGGCGCGGCGTGGAGCCATTGCCGGACGATCAGCGCTGGCAGCCCCTGCTGTGGCGGGCGCTGTTGCAGGATACCGGCGAGGCGCTGTCCGGCACCAGCCGTGCGGCGTTGCACCGGCGTTTTCTGGATGAAGTACAGCGACGGGGCGACGCCGACCGACCGGCGGGATTGCCGTCCCGGGTGATGGTATTCGGTATTTCATCACTGCCGCAGCAGGCGCTGGAACTGCTGGCGGCCATCGGCCGCTGGACCCAGATATTCATGTGCGTGCATAACCCGTGCGAGCACTATTGGGGCAACATCATTGCCGACAAGGATCTGCTGCGCGCCGAACGCGCCCGCCAGCAACGCAAACCCGGTATGCCGGAGGTCATCGCGCTGGAAGAATTGCATCAGCATGCCCACCCGCTGCTGGCGGCCTGGGGTAAACAAGGGCGCGATTACATCGGCCTGCTGGATGAATACGACCAGCGCGAGCAGTACGAACCGCTGTTGCAGCCGTTGATTTCACGCATTGATCTGTTCGACAGCAACGGCGAAGGCTGCCTGCTCAATCAACTGCAGGAAGACATTCGGGATTTGCGTCCGCTGGCGGAAAGCCGGGCGCGCTGGCCGGCAATCGATCCGCATCAGGACTGTTCGATCCGTTTTCATGTCGCGCATAGCGCGCAGCGCGAAGTGGAAGTGCTGCACGATCAACTGCTGGCGGCGTTTGCCGCCGACCCGACGCTGCGCCCGCGCGATGTGATTGTGATGGTGCCGGACATCAACGGCTACGCGCCGCATATTCAGGCGGTGTTTGGGCTGATCGACCGGCAGGACTCGCGCTATATCCCGTTCAGCGTGGCGGACCGCGGACCGCGTCAGAACAACCTGCTGCTGGCGGCGCTGGAGCGGTTGCTGAACCTGCCGCAGTCGCGCGTGGCGGTGAGCGATGTGCTGGATTTGCTGGAGGTGCCGGCGGTGCGCCAGCGTTTTGCCATCACCGAAGAGCAGTTGCCGCTGCTGCAACGCTGGATTCGGGCCGCCAACGTGCGCTGGGGGCTGCATGCCCGCCAGCGTCAGAGCCTCGACCTGCCGGATGCGCCGGAACAGAACAGCTGGTTTTTCGGCCTGCGCCGGATGCTGCTGGGGTACGCGGTGGGCGCCGGCGACGCCTGGCGGGATATTGAGCCGCTGGATGAAATCGGCGGGCTGGATGCGGTGCTGGCCGGTCAACTGGCGTTGCTGCTCGACCGGCTGGATTACAGCTGGCAGCAGCTCTGTCAGCCCGCGACGCCGGTGCAATGGGGCGAGCGGTTACGCGCGCTGCTGAACACGTTTTTTGCTGCGGATGAGGGCGAAGACGGCTTCATGCTGCTGCAACTGGATGAAGGGTTGCAGAATTGGCTGGAGGCCTGCGAGTCGGTGGCGTTGGAACAGGCATTGCCGCTGTCGGTGGTGCGGGAGCACTGGCTGGGGCTGTTTGAGCAGTCGAGCCTGACCCAGCCTTTTTTTGCCGGCGCCGTCACCTTCGCCACGCTGATGCCGATGCGCGCCATCCCGTTTCGCCACGTCTGCCTGCTGGGCATGAACGATGGCGATTATCCCCGCAACCGGGTGCCGCTGGATTTCGACCTGATGGGGCAGGATTACCGCCCCGGCGACCGTTCCCGACGCGAAGACGACCGCTATCTGTTTCTGGAGGCGCTGTTGTCGGCGCGCGAGCAACTGTATATCAGTTGGGTCGGGCGCAGTATCCACGATAACAGTGAGCGGCCGCCCTCGGTGCTGGTGGCGCAGTTGCGCGACCATCTGAGCAACGGCTGGCAGACTGCCGACGGGCAGGCGGTGCTGTCGGCGCTGACGGTGGAACACCGGTTACAGCCATTCAGCCCGGATTATTTTACCGCCGGTAGCCCGTTGTTCAGCTATGCCCGCGAATGGCGCGCCGGTCTGTTGCCGCAGGAGGTGTCGATGGCGGATGCCGCGTTGGACGAGTATCTGCAGGATGGCGTGCTGACGCTGCGTCAGCTGGCGGATTTTGTGCGCGACCCGGTGCGCAGTTTCTTCCGTCTGCGCCTTAACGTCTGGTTCGAGCAGGAAGACGCCACCAGTCAGGATCAGGAGCCGTTTGCCATTGATGCGCTGGAAAACTGGCGCCTGCAACATGAGCTGATTCAGGTGCAGCAAGCGGCGTTGCGCCAGCATATTCCCCGTGAACAGGCGCTGACGGAACAACTGGCGCGCATCGCCCGGCGCGGCGAACTGGCGCCGGGCGGCTTTACCGCGGTGCTGGAGCAGGATTTGGCGGAGCCGATGGCGGATCTGTTCACCCGTTATGAGCAGGAACGGGAAAAATGGCCGGAGTCGTCGCCTGACGAACCGCTATCGCTACCCGATATCCCGCTGGAAGACTGGCTGAACGAGCTGCGCGTCGACGAGCAGGGCAACCGGTGCCGGCTGGTGCTGGAAAGCGGCGGGTTGCTGCATGCCACGCGTCGCAGCTATCGGCTCGACAAGCTGGTGCCGTTCTGGGTGGCGCATCTGGCCGGGCACCTTGGCGGACAACCGTTGCACAGCACGCTGGTCAGCAAGAACGGCACCGTTCACCTGCCGGCGCTGGAGCCTGAGCAGGCGAAAGCCTACTGGCAGACGCTGGTGGAGGCCTGGCGGGAGGGGATGCGTTACCCGCTGCCGCTGGCGGTGAAGACCGGATTTCGCTGGCTGGAGGCGGGCGGAGAGCCGGATCAACCGCCGGACGGCGAGGCGGGCAAGGCGGCGCGCCAGTGCTACGACGAGCATGATCCCGCCAACCGCAAGTTTGCCGAGTCGGCGTCTAACGCCTATCTGGCGCGGGCTTTCCCGAGTTTCGACCAACTGTGGGCCAATGGCGAGTTCGCCCGCTGGACACAGCTATTGCTGGCGCCGCTGTACCAGACGCTGAAAGCGGCGTCGGCGAAAAATAAAAAACCAGGAGGCCAGTCATGACGGCGCGTGCGTTACCTTCTGTGCTGGATGTGCTGCGCTTTCCGCTTTCCGGCAGCCGCCTGATCGAAGCCAGCGCCGGTACCGGCAAAACCTTCACCATCGCCATGCTGTATGTGCGGCTGGTGCTGGGGCACGGCGGCGAGCAGGCGTTCTCGCGCCCGCTCAACCCGCCGGACATACTGGTGGTGACCTTTACCGATGCCGCCACCCGCGAGCTGCGCGATCGTATTCGCGCCCGGCTGGCGCAGGCGGCCGCTTACTTTCAGCCGGATGGCAAGGATGAGGCGGTCGATCCGCTGCTGCAGGAACTGCGCGCCGACTACCCGCCGGAACAATGGCCGGACTGCGCGCGCAAATTGCAACTGGCCGCCGAATGGATGGATGAGGCGGCGGTGTCCACCATCCACAGTTGGTGTAACCGGATGCTGGGCGAACACGCCTTTGACAGCGGCAGCCTGTTTAACCAGACGCTGGAAACCGATCAGAGCGACTTGCTGCTGGAGGTGGTGCGCGATTACTGGCGGACGTTCTTTTTCCCGCTCGATGCCCGCGATGTGCTGGAACTGCGCGATAGTTGGCCGTCGCCGGAAAGCTTTTATCGCAGCGTGACGCCGCTGCTGGAGTACGCCGACGACATCGGCATCGATGACCTGCCCGCGCAGATTTTCAGCGCGGTCCGCGAAGAGAAAACGCGCCGGCTGGCGGCGCTAAAAGCGCCCTGGCCGCAGTGGTGTGGCGAGTTGCGCGACCTGCTGAACGAAGCGGTGGCACAGAAGCAGGCCAACGGACACAAGCTGCAGGCCCGTTATTTCGAGCCGTGGCTGGACAAACTGCAACACTGGGCCGCCAGCGACGAGACGACGCTGGATATCGGCACCGGCTGGACGCGGCTCACCCCGCAAGGGCTGCGGGACGCCTGGAAAATCCCCGACGAGGCGCCGCAACATCCGGCATTGACCGCGATGGAGACGCTGCAACAGCAGTTAGACGCGCTGCCGGAACCGCGTAGTCAGTTACTGAGACACGCCTGTCGCTGGATAAGTCAGCGATTCCAGCACGAGCAGGAGAGCCGGGCGCAAATGGGGTTTCAGGACCTGCTGACCCGGCTGGATGCCGCATTGCGCGGCGACAACGGCGAGCGGCTGGCGCAGCGTATTCGCCGTCAGTTCCCGGTGGCGATGATCGACGAATTTCAGGACACCGACCCGCTGCAATACCGTATTTTCGATACCTTGTACCGGGTGGCGGACAACGACCCGCAGCAGGGACTGATCCTGATCGGCGACCCAAAACAGGCGATTTACGCGTTTCGCGGCGCCGATATCTACACCTATTTGCGCGCTCGCCGCGATACCGACGGGCGGCATTACACGCTGGGCACGAATTTCCGCTCTACTCAGGCGATGGTCGGCGCCGTCAATCAGGTGTTTATGCAGGCGGAAAACCGTGCCGACGGCGCGGGCGCGTTTCTGTTTCGGCAAAGCGACGGCGGCAATCCGGTGCCGTTTTTGCCGGTGCAGGCTAACGGGCGCGACGAGGCGTGGGTACTGGAGGGCGCTGACGCCGCGGCGCTGACCTGCTGGACGCCGGCGACGGACCAGCCGCTGTCGTCGGCGGAATACCGCCAGCGCATGGCCGCCGGTTGCGCCCGCGAAATGGTGCGGCTGCTGCAGCTCGGCGGGCAAGGTCGGGCCGGTTTTGCCGTACCGGGGCAGCCGCTGCGCCCGGTCAGACCGGGGGACATGGCGGTGCTGGTCAATACCGGGCGCGAAGCGATGGCGGTGCGCGCGCAACTGTCCGCTCGCGGCGTGCGCAGCGTGTATCTGTCGGACCGGGAGTCGGTCTTCGACAGCCCGCAGGCCGGCGAACTGCACTGCTGGCTGGCGGCCTGCGCCGATCCGGAGAACGATCGGCTGCTGCGCGCCGCGCTGGCGACTCCCTCGCTGGGGCTAAGCTGGCAGGCGCTTGACCGCCTTAACCACGACGAGCAGGAGTGGGAGCGCCGGGTAATGCAGTTTGTCCGCTACCAGAGCTGCTGGCGACAGCAGGGCGTATTGCCGATGCTGCGGCGGCTAATGTGGGAATTTGATGTGCCGCGCCGGTTGCTGGCCGCCGATAACGCCCGCGCGCTGACCGATGTGCTGCACCTGTCGGAATTGCTGCAACAGGCCAGCGTGCATCTGGACGGCGAGCACGCGCTGATCCGCTATCTGGCGGAGCAGTGCCAGGCGGATAATCCCGGCGGCGACACCCTGAAACTGCGGCTGGAAAGCGATGCCGATCTGGTGAAGGTGGTTACCGTCCACAAGTCCAAAGGGCTGGAGTATCCGCTGGTGTTTCTGCCGTTTGCCTGCGCGTTTCGCGCCGTCAGCCAGCGGGATGTGCCGCTGAAATTTCATGATGATGACGGGCAGCCGCGCCTTGAACTGACAGCCAGCGACGAGGCGGTGCGACGCGCCGACCATGAGCGGCTGGGCGAGGACCTGCGTAAATTTTATGTGGCGCTGACCCGCGCCCGCTACGCCATGTGGCTTGGCATGGCGCCGTTGAAAGAGCTGGAAAAAAGCGCGCCCGGTTACCTGCTCGGCGCCGGTGAACCGTTAGACCCGGCGCAGCTGGCGCAACAGTTGTCGGCCTGGTGCGGCGCGGACAGCCAGATTACGCCGTTGCCGGAAACGGACGAGGACATTTACCGCGCCGAACAGGATACGTCGGCGCTGGGGCAGGAGCCGCCGTTGCCGAATATGCGCAGCCACCGCTGGCGCATTACCAGCTATTCCGGGTTGCAACTGGCGCCGGAAGGGCATTACCGCGAATATCGTGAGCCTGCTGCGGGCGATGTGCCCGAAGTGCAGAGCGCGAAGCAGGAAACCTTTAGCGAACCGCAGGCAACAGCGGAGCGTCTGCCGCCGTTGCCGACCGGCCACGATATGTACAGTTTTCCACGCGGGGCGGCGCCGGGCAGCTTTCTGCACGGCTTGCTGGAGTGGGCCGGAAAAGAGGGCTTTGCCGCGCTGGCGGCGGATCGATCCCGGGTGGAGGATCAGGTCGCGCGGCGCTGTAACCGGCAAGGCTGGACACAGTGGATACCGATGCTTACCGATTGGCTGATGGCGCTGCTCAATCAGCCGCTGGCGCTGCCGACGCAGCCCGGCAGCGCGGTCTCACTGGCCGGGTTGACGCAGTATCAGGTGGAAATGGAGTTCTGGTTTGCGCTCAGTCAGGTCGACACGCAAGTCTTGGATCAACAGGTCAGGGCCGCCACGCTGGCGGGCGAACCGCGAGCGATGCTGATGCGTGAACAGCTTAACGGCATGCTGAAAGGGTTTATCGATTTGGTGTTTGAACATCAGGGGCGCTACTACGTGCTGGACTACAAATCCAACTGGCTGGGGGCGGATGCCGCCGACTATGACCCACCGCGTATGGCGCGCGCCATGCTGGATCACCGTTACGATCTGCAACTGGCATTGTATCTGTTTGCGTTGCACCGCTTGCTGAAGTCCCGCCTGCCGGATTACGACTACGACCGCCACGTCGGCGGCGCGTTATACCTGTTTTTGCGCGGCAGTCAGGCGCCGGGCGGCGGCGTCTGCGCCCAACGGCCGGACAAGGCGCTGATTGACGCGCTGGAGAGCCTGTTTAGCGGCGAAACGGAGGCGACGGCATGAACATGACCAGTCATGACGAATTAACCCTGTTGCTGGACCAGTGGGTGGGCTGCGGCTGGTTGCGGGAGCTGGACCGGGCGCTGGTGCGCTTCCTGCATCAGGAATGCCCTGATGCGTCGCCTTTGCTGCTGCTGGGGGCGGCGCTGGTCAGCTATCAGCTTGGGCGCGGGCATGTGTGCCTCGATCTGGACGCCACGCTTGCCGACAGCGGGTTTTCGCTGGCGTTGCCGCCGGAAGGCGATCGTAGCGAAAACCGTAAGATCGCGCGTCCGGCGGAGGTGCTGGCGGGCGTTACCCTGTCGGCCTGGCAGGCGGCGTTGCAACAGCCGCAGTTGGTATCGTCGGGGGAAGGCTGCACGCCGCTGGTGCTGGTCGGCGCGCGTCTTTATCTGCGTCGCTACTGGCGGTACGAGCAGGATGTGCGGCACGCCATCACGCAGCAACTGAAACAAAACGACGCGCTGCGGGCGGCGATAGCGCCTGCGGCGCTGCGTCAGCGGCTGGATGCGCTGTTTCCTGGCGACGCGGCCGACGCTGCCAACTGGCAGAAACTGGCCTGTGCGTTGGCGGCGGGCAGCGCCTTTAGCATTATCACCGGCGGGCCGGGCACCGGAAAAACCACCACCGTGGTGAAACTGCTGGCGCTGTTGCAATCGCTGGCGCTGGAACAGCACGGCAAACCGTTGCGTATCCGGCTGGCGGCGCCCACCGGCAAGGCGGCGGCCCGCCTGAACGAGTCGATTGCCGGGGCCATTGCCGGCCTGACGCTGGAGGGGCTGGCGCAGGGCGAGGCTATCCGGGAACAGATCAACAGCGAAGTGGTGACCTTGCACCGTTTGCTGGGCAGTCGGCCGGATACCCGGCATTTCCGGCACCATGCCGATAACCCGCTGATGCTGGATGTGCTGGTGGTGGACGAAGCGTCGATGGTGGATCTGGAGATGATGGCGGCGCTGCTGGCGGCGATGCCGGCCCGTTCCCGCCTGATTCTGCTGGGCGACAAGGATCAATTGGCGTCGGTAGAAGCCGGCGCGTTGATGGGCGAACTGTGTCAGCGCGCCGCACAGGGGCATTACCTGCCACAGACCCGCGACTGGCTACGGCAGGTCGCGGGAGAGGCGCCGGACGATTCGCTGCTCGACCCGCAAGGCAGCGCGTTGGATCAATCCATCGCCATGCTGCGCCACAGCTATCGCTTTGGCGCCCACAGCGGCATCGGCCAACTGGCGGAGGCGGTGAATGCCGGCGACGTGGCGGCGCTGGCGTCGATCTGGCAGCAGGGGTATGCCGACCTGGCGCACCTGACGTTGACGGCGAATGATAACCGCACGCTGCGTGAATGGGTTATCGACGGCGCCGCCGATCGATTCGGCGCGCAGCCCTCTGCGGCTACGCCGGTGGGCTACGGCGGCTACCTGCGACGGATGGCCTCGACGCGGCCGGAACTGACGGCGCCGCAAAGCGAGTTCGACCTCTGGGCGGCGCAGATTCTGGACGCTTTCGGTCAGTTCCAACTGCTGTGCGCATTGCGTAACGGACCGTGGGGCGTCGACAGTATGAATGAGCGCATCGCCCATCTGCTGTATCGGGACGGCTTGCTGGCGGCCTGGCAAGGCTGGTATCCGGGGCGGCCGGTGATGGTGACCCGCAACGATTATAGTCAGCGGCTGATGAACGGCGATATCGGCATCACCCTACAGGTGCCGCTGCTCCAGCCGGACGGCTCACGGGGATGGGCTACCCGGGTGGCGTTTCCCGCCGGCGATGGCTCATCGGGCATCCGCTGGGTGCTGCCGGGGCGATTATCGGCGGTGGAAACGGTGTTCGCCATGACGGTGCACAAATCGCAAGGGTCGGAATTCGCCCACACCGCTTTACTGCTGCCGGAGTCCTTAAGCCCGATCCTGACCCGCGAACTGGTGTACACCGGCATTACCCGCGCCAAATACGCGTTCAGCCTCGGCTGCGTGGGGGAGCACAGTACGGTGCTGGCGGAAGCGGTCGGTCGGCGGGTATTACGGGTAAGCGGACTGGTGGAATAAACGGCGGTTATTCTTAAGGCGGCATGATGGATTATGCGATGATGCCGCCTGTCTGGAACAATTGGTGCCGTAATATAGCGATTCTTTAACGAATTATTATCTAAATAAGTAGTTTTGATAATGCATTGACACTGAAATACATTTGGGAATTTGAGGTAAGTTGGGTACACTCCGTGGCGTCAACAGGGGCCACGAGTTTGTCAGTCGACGTCGTAGGACATAATGAAAACAACTTACTGTTAATTTAATAATGCATACTGAACAAAGAGATAATAGTGAATTGCTGCTCACTGAGTGGCAAGAGCTTGTTAATTTGACTCCTTCTGGCGCTCACCAATTATTGAGCGATTTATGCGAAGAAGAATTGCGTCAGCTGGTCAGCGTGTTTTACGACTATATGCTTCAGGATAAACAGGCCAGTATTTATCTCAATACCCAAAAAGTAGCCGATAAACTCAGTGAAAGTATGTATCACTGGCTACGTTCAGTATTGGGCAGCGCCAAAGGGTCATTATCTGTATTGCTGGAACGGCAGCAGCAGGTTGGCGTTATTCATGCGCGCATCGGCATTCCGACCGATCTGGTGGCCCGAGGGGCGCGTAAACTGAAAAATGAACTGTTCAAGCTGCTGGCCAGAAAACGAAACCTGGATGCCGCACTGATTAATCAGGCGGTCTGTTTTAGCAGTCTGGTTATGGATACCGCGATTGAGGCCATGACAACCGCGTATTCTCCCGGTTACAAAAGTGCGATGCGCGATCAGGAACGCTATCGCATTTTGTCGATTTATGATGATGTGAATGTTGAAAGGGAGCGGCAGCTTGGCGCATTAATGAATTGGGAGAATCAGTTCATTTATAACGTGGCGACCGGGCTGCCGTCTGAAGAGATTATCCTGCTGGAAAAATCGGAATTTGGTCTGTGGTTTTTTCATAAAGGCCGGCATTTGTTCAATGGTCCTGATTTATTGCAAAAGCTGGAGGGATTGATCCGGCAGGTGGATAGCCGGGTGAGAGAGACATTTCCCCATCACGTTGAAAATACGGCAATACGCACGCAATTATTACGCGACATCCGTCAGTTAATTGGGCAGGTTAATGCAATTCTGTGCTCAATGTTTGATGAATTGATCCGATTCGAAAATGGCAAGGACCCACTGACGAATCTGCTCAATCGCCGCTTCATCCCGACTATTATGCGGCGGGAAATCGCACTGGCTATCAGTTCGGGAAAACCCTTTATTCTGGCTATGATTGATATCGATCATTTTAAAAAGATCAATGATAGTTACGGGCATGAAACCGGCAATCTGACACTTAAAACGATCGCGACGAAAATATACGAAAGCGTGCGAAGCAGCGATTATGTTTTTCGTTATGGCGGCGAAGAGTTTATGGTGTTGCTGGTCGAAACCCAGGCGCAGCAAGCTTCCATGATCTTTGATTCGATTCGTCAAATGGTCGCCGGGTTGTCTATTCCGGCAATGGCGGAACAGGGGGTATCGGTGACCATCAGCGTTGGGATTGCCGAGTTCGATAACCACCCCGATTATCAGCAGCTTATCAAAAAGGCTGACAGTGCGTTGTATCAGGCCAAAGCTAACGGCCGCAATCGAATCGAGATATTTAATTAACGCAAAATGCCGGTCCCGCCAACCGGGATCGTTACGTTTGCCGTGGTGAAGACGATTAGCGCATGGTTTAACGTTACGGCGAATGCCTGGCTTTGATGCGGTCGGTTTTGTTTGTTTGGCTGGGGAATGAATAGATCAGCTTCTTGAAGCGTTTACGCGTTGTCTGCTTTGAGGAGATTCCCGTTATGATGCGCATCATTTCCGTCGTGACCGCCGGGCTGCTGATAAGTCCAACGCTTCACGCAACGCCGCTCAACTATACTATTTCAACCAATAAAACCGTCATTAAGCTTTCATGGCGCGCATTTGGCGGTACGTCACAGGCGTATCTGGATGGCGTAACCGGGGACGTTATGCTGGATTCCGCCAAAGAAATCGATGACCGTATTGAAGTGAAAATCCCCGTTGCGACGCTCGAAGCGTCCAACAGCCTGCTGACCTATCAGCTGAAAAGCGGCCTGTTTTTTGATGCAACACACTACCCCTGGATTGTTTTCACCAGCAGCAGAGTGGTGGCGCAAGGGTATGGTCACTTTCGTGTGTTTGGTTCGCTGTCCGTCAAAAACGTTCAGCGTCCGGTCATTCTGGAGGCGACGCTGGAGGAATATGGCGGCGCATCGCCGGCGGGGGGGACGTTGTTTCTCCATGCGACAACCGCTATTTCACGTTCGGTCTTTAATATGGATCGGTTTACGGCGCTGGTGGATGACAAGGTCGCGATTAATATTGACCTTCAGGCGCAAGTCCGACGCGCATTATAACCGTCCTCCCTTATAACAGTCCGTCCTTATAACAGCCCTCCCTTCGCGCTTTGGCTGTTGCAGCGTGGAGGGAAGGGCCGCGTTATGTCAGTGACGTCTGCAATCTGAGCGCGCTATCGGCCAGTTGTGAAACCGGATTGCGGCCGATCAATACGAACTGATAGCCTCCGGTATGCCACCAGGCAAGGTGCATTCCATGCCGTTGTTCATTGTTGATCGCCGTTGCGCTTCGCTGCTGCTCCGGGGAGATGCACAATGCCATCGGCCCGTAATCGGCATGCATCCAGGCAATCTGGGCGATTGAGGTGCTGTCGTAGCGCAGCATACGTACCATTTTCAGCTCGGCGCCTTGAATAGCGAGCTGCTGTTCGTTCAGATGAATGCCGATGTCCTGCGCGGTACGCGCCAGCCCCCGAGCCAAAGCGGACGATGAACTGTCCATGTCGAGCAGTGTTTCCGCGCTGTACAGTGACATGTATTGGGCCTCAAGATCGCGAATTTTCTCGCTATCGTTACGAACAGCCGAGGCGGGGCGCGCCAGATAGCCCAACCCTGAGCCAATCACCAGAAAACTGAGCGAGGCGGCAATCAGCGAACGGCGGCTAACCCCGATGCGAGGCGGCGTTTCTCCCACGACGGGAGTCGCCGCCAGCAGTTGCTCAAGTCGATTCTGCATCCGGGCCTGGGGCGCGTCATCAAGTAAAGGTGCGAAGGCTTCTTTAAACGCCAGATCGCTTTTTTGCAGCCTGGCGATGCGTTCGGCAAGCTGATCGTCATTCCTGAGCCACTGCTCGAACTGCTGCGCGTCGGTGTCATTCATCTCGCCGTCAAGCCAGGCGACGATAGCTTCGTCACTGTAGGGGGGCGTAAAATTTATTGTTCTCATGAACGTTTTTCCTTCGCGGGCGTCTGGGCGTCAACCGATTTGGCCAGAATTGTTCGTGCCGCCGCCAGCCGGCTCATAATCGTGCCGATCGGTACCGATAACGTGTCTGCCGCCTCCTGATAGGTAAACCCTTCGACATAAACTAAAAATATGGCGTTGCGCTGCGCTTCAGGAAGCGCGTTTACCCGTTGCATGATTTTCTGGTAATGCCGGCGATCGTCATTCAGCGCGTGGGTGTCCGGCGCCGGCAACTCATCGCTTTCGACAAATCCTTGCCCCATACGCACACGGCTGGCGCGCAGATCGGAAATCCAGATGGAGTGAAGAATGGAGAACAACCATCTATCGATGCGGGTTCCCGGCGTAAATTGCGCGCTCTTCTCAAGCGCGCGAACGCAGGTGGACTGCACTAATTCTTCAGCAACATCGTGACTGCGCGAGAGCACCAGACCATAACGCCACAGGCGTGTCAGATGCGCGGCAAGCTGCTGGCGAACGTCACTGGTAGTGATTTTTTTGTCCTCGCGGTGATACTCAGGATTCAGGATGCCCGTTAATAGCAGCCTGTAAGTCACGATACTCTTCGCAGCTTTGGCCGCACAGGCTGGCGATCGTTTTCAGTTGCTCCCGCGCCAGATCGGGGCGGCCTTTCACCAGCCACGCTTCACCAAGATATTCGCGTACTTTGGCATAATTCGGGTTGAGCGCCAGCGAGCGTTGATAATAGCCGATGCCTTCGTCGGTACGCCCGAGTTTTCGCGTGGCGTAACCCCGGTAGTTCCAGGCTTCGGCGGTATTGCCATTTTTCAGGGTATCGAGCAGGTTCAGCGCCGCCTGATACTCGCCTTTTTTAGCCAGGTGATAAGCGTAGTTGGTCTTATCCTGGTCGCTCAGACGGCTGGTTTTTTCAGGGACACACTGTTTCGTCGCGCTGTTATAAACCTGTCCGGCCGGGCAATCCGGCGTTTTACTGTTGGTATCGTCGTCGCCCGCAGCCAAGACCTGCGGGATATGCAAAGAAAATAGCAGTACCGGGATGGTTAGACGGCGAGCGATAGAAAGTTGGAAAGAAGAAACAGGGTTCATTTTATTTACTCCTGGGTGAATGCGTGGTGTAAGTGATGGGTAAACGCATCAGCGGTCATTTCTATTCACCGATTATTTTTATTTCACCGATTATTTTTATTCGGAAAAAATCGAACCGGACTCAACCCGATGACGTGAGGTGAAAACTCCTCACGGCGCGGCAGGAAAGGGGTGGTATCATATCGGCCTCTTTCATCTGGAATTTTCACTGTGACCTTATTGACCTCATTTGCTGAACTGAACGCGCTTCCTGCGGAGCAACTCACCACCCTTAACGAGCTGGGCTACCAGACCATGACGCCGATTCAGGCGGCGGCGTTACCGGCGATTCTGGCAGGAAAAGACGTCCGCGCGCAGGCAAAAACCGGCAGCGGCAAAACCGCTGCTTTCGGCCTGGGCCTGTTACAGCATCTTGATGCCGGGCAGTTCAATACCCAGTCGCTGGTGCTGTGCCCGACCCGTGAACTCGCCGATCAGGTAGCAAACGAGCTGCGTCGTCTGGCTCGCTACATGCCGAACATCAAGGTGCTGACCCTCTGCGGCGGCGTACCGTTCAGCATCCAGCGCGACTCGCTGACCCATGCCCCCCACATCATTGTCGCCACGCCGGGCCGACTGCTGGATCACCTGAAAAAGGAGACGGTAAGCCTTGATGCCCTGCAGACGCTGGTGCTGGATGAAGCTGACCGGATGCTCGATATGGGCTTTGCCGACGCCATCAACGAGGTTATCGCCCACGTACCCGTCCAGCGTCAGACGCTGCTGTTTTCCGCCACCTGGCCGGATGCCATTGCCGCCATCAGTCATCGTATTCAGCGCGATCCGCTGATCATTGAAATCGGTACGGTGGATGAACTCCCGGCGGTTGAGCAGCAGTTCTATGAAGTCTCCCGCAACGGCAAACTCGATCTGCTGCAGAAACTGCTGAGCCGCGAACAACCTGCTTCCTGCGTGGTATTCTGTAACACCAAAAAAGACTGTCAGGCGGTATACGACGCCCTGACCGCCAGTAACCAGAGCGTACTGGCGCTGCATGGAGATATGGAACAGCGTGACCGCGATCAGACGCTGGTGCGCTTCGCTAACGGTAGCAGCCGTGTGCTGGTGGCAACCGACGTTGCCGCGCGTGGGCTGGATATCAAAGCGCTGGAGATGGTGGTTAACTACGAGCTGTCGTGGGATCCCGAAGTGCATATCCACCGCATCGGCCGTACCGCCCGCGCCGGTGAAAGCGGGCTGGCCATCAGCCTCTGCGCGCCGGAAGAGGCCCAGCGTGCGAATGCGCTCGAAGAAATGCTGAATATGAAACTCAACTGGCACCCGCTGCCGACCGGGCTGCGCATCACCCCGCTGGAAGCCACTATGGCGACGCTGTGCATTGACGGCGGCAAGAAAGCCAAAATGCGTCCCGGCGATATTCTGGGAGCGTTAACCGGTGACATGGGGTTGGATGGTGCCGATATCGGTAAGATTATGATTCACCCGACGCATGCCTACGTGGCGGTGAAGCAGTCGGTAGCCCGCCATGCGTGGAAGCAGTTGCAGCAGGGGAAAATTAAAGGCAAGGCGGTGAAAGTCCGGTTGCTGAAGTGATGTGAGAAAAAAATCACGTATGCGCTGTGGTCCTCGATTAACTGATAACGCATAAGGTTTTCTGGCCGCTCGGCGGTCAGAACCTGCTTCGTCTTTCCTATTTTAGATTTCAGAGAAAAGAGGGGAAATAGACGGTAAGCTAATTATTAGATCAGAGTAAACTATCCACTCAAGATGAAAAACAGGAGCCACGCACTTTACACTAGCGCTTCGTATAAGAATGACCTATAAATAAGTCACCGTCACCACGTTAATTCAGACGGTTTATACGTTATCTCTATGCTTTTTGGGAATAAATAGTTCGCTTTTTCTAATTGTTTCCCAATATTCATATTATTAAGGATGAATGCTATGAATGGAAATATAGTTTGCTGGGTTCGTCATTGTTTCAGTGCGGCTGTTTTTGTATCAGCCACGGCAGGTTCGTTCTCTGCCGCTGCTGATACAGTAAAAATTGACGCAAAAATCAATTACCAGACAATTCAAGGCTTTGGTGGAATGAGTGGGGTTGGGTGGATCAATGATCTGACAACAGAGCAAATTAATACTGCATTCGGTAGTGATGTCGACCAGATAGGGCTATCAATTATGCGAATCAGAATTGACCCAGACTCCAGTAAATGGAATATACAGCTTCCGAGTGCACGTCAGGCCGTCTCGCTAGGGGCTAAATTAATGGCAACCCCCTGGACACCTCCCGCGTATATGAAAAGCAACAACAGCCTGATAAACGGCGGGCGTTTGCTGCCGGCATATTATTCCGCCTATACCTCGCACCTGCTGGATTTTTCCAAATACATGCAGACTAATGGTGCTTCTCTTTATGCCATTTCTATACAAAATGAACCTGACTGGAAACCCGACTATGAATCTTGTGAGTGGAGTGGTGATGAATTTAAAAACTATCTTAAATCGCAAGGCTCTAAATTTGGTTCTCTTAAAGTAATTGTCGGAGAGTCATTAGGATTTAATCCTAAATTAACTGACCCGGTATTGAATGATAGTGATGCATCAAAATACGTTGCAATCGTAGGGGGACACTTATATGGCACAACGCCTAAAGCGTATCCCTTAGCTCAAAACGCGGGTAAACAGATTTGGATGACCGAGCACTATGTTGACTCAAAGCAATCGGCTAATAACTGGACGTCAGCCCTTGAAGTGGGAACTGAGCTGAATGCCAGCATGGTGGCAAACTATAATGCTTATGTATGGTGGTATATCCGCCGCTCCTATGGATTGCTTACTGAGGACGGCAAAGTCAGTAAGCGTGGTTATGTGATGTCTCAATATGCCCGGTTCGTTCGCCCAGGGTTCCAGCGTATTCAGGCTACGGAAAACCCCCAGTCAAATGTTCATCTGACAGCCTACAAGAACGCAGATGGAAAAATGGTCATTGTTGCGGTAAACACGAATGATTCAGATCAAATGCTGTCGTTGAATATCAGTAATGCCAACGTCGGTAAATTTGAAAAATACAGCACATCCGCGGTGATGAATGTTGAATATGGCGGAACATATCAGGTCGATAATAGCGGCAAAGCGACGGTATGGCTAAATCCGTTAAGTGTGACGACCTTTGTCAGTAAGTAACCAGCCCTGTTAGCCCGATTGGTTCTGATAAATCAGACTGAAAGCATGAGAGTTACCGATGGTGGCGCCCTGATGCAAACACCTGATGCAAACAAAGGTAACTCTCATTTTTTATGAAAAACAAATTATGCTCATAACTGAATATCTGCGAGCATCATGGTTTCTTATACATTTCTTATAATGCTGTTGTACCCGACTACCATAAAGATGGAAACTGTTTATACGCGTTTTTCAACGTGCCTCCACAAGACCTGGTAAGACAGCATAAAAAGAAAAATCCACGCAACTGCGTGGATTTTATGGGTTTGTCGGCCTTCATGAGATTCAGTGAATCCTCATGAAGACAACAGAAGAAAATTTAGACGTTGAACTGTGATTTTAAGTTTAAAATTTTGATAAATAGTTTATTTATTTTTATACTCATTCATGTACTCACTTTGATTTGTGTCTTCCTCTAAGGCTAGCTACCACAACACCTGTTTATCCATTTTGGACTAATGTCTTCGAGATGACTGTGTCGCCGGGGGCCGTTTATCTGAATATGTACCGCTACACATTCAAACGCAACCAGCCCGTAGAGTTACCTAGGGAAAACACAGACACTCAATACGTACTGTGACGGTACGTCAGCGCAAACCCCCAGCGGGGAGTTACTGCGTCTTACAGTTAAATAGAACAGCTAATAGTGATTGAACTCTATCCTTTATAGAGTCGACAATGCGAAGTATCTGAGCGGCGCAATGAGCGATGAGCGGAAGTTTGCGATTCTTTAAAAGCAGTTTTTAAGCGTCACTAACGTAGCCGAGTATTAATCAATGAGGAGCTGGTCACGGCCTCACGAATCCCTGAATAACCTGACACCGGAAGAGTACCGGCAGGGCTGGTTAAATCCACTTCTCCGAGTGCTAGGCAATTAACACGTATATCGGAAGTCGCCAGCTGTTCCACTGTTTTTCGAATATCCATCGCATTACGACCAAGGCGGTCAAATTTGCGCAGGTGGGAAAAAAAACAAGGGACTGAAGAATTGAATGATGGCTATTCCTGTCGATAACCCAGGAATAGCCTGTCTGACTTAGAGTAATGACTCCAGTTTTTGTCTTGCTTGGCTTGTTAGCCGCTTAATGCCCAATGATCGGGTGATATCTGCAATTTTGTACTCGCCTTTTGTATTCAGCACCAATGCGCGTAACTCTTCTGCAGGGATAGCATCAATCTGGCGAATATCATTTTCTGTCGCAGGCAAACGGAATGTATTCCAGTCTGCCTGCTGAGTTGTGGACTGCCAGACAAAATTTTCACCAAAATGATCTGTCGCAACATGATAATGCTGATCCACCAACTCCATCACCCTTTCACGAATTAGCCTGCCAGCACGATTGAAACCGTGGACGCGTGCAATGCGCTGCACCAACGTTGTTTCCAGCAGTGGAGATTCAGCTTTCACCACTGAGTCGATGAGCCCTCTCAGCGTTTCGTCATACCCACCAATGTAGAAGCGTTCGGCATCAACTCTGCTATTCCATTCTTGCAGGTCATTAACGATGTATTTAGCCCCCTGAGCGGGTAAGGTAATTTCCGGGGTCGGTGATGAGGCATATTTTAGCTCTGGCACAGCGGTCTCTGCGCTATCGTCGTCTTCAGACTTTTTACTGGGTTGCTTTATCACTTCGACAGGTGCTGAGATTTCTTCATCGTTGGCTCCCTGCGCAATGGCGGTAGTTACGAGGAGATCATCCGACCCTGCAATCGCGGTTGTTTCACCGCTAATATCAGCAGGTTCCTCTGCCTCCGCCGTATGCATTGCATCAGTGGTTCTGGATTCTTCAAGCAGATCTCGAATGGCCGAATCAAGTCGCTCAAGCGCACCTTCTTTATCAATCCACCACTCCGTTGACCAGAGGCGTAATAATTTCCAGCCGAGGCCTTGCAGGATAGCGCTGCGAACTTTATCACGATCGCGGGCTGTGGCTGCGCTATGGTAGGTGGCGCCATCACACTCAATGCCGACCAGGTAATCGCCCGGTTTATCCGGATGAACGATCCCCAGATCAATACGGAAACGGGAGACACCTATTTGCGGAACAACATGCCAGCCTTTTCTTCTCAGACCACTAGCAACCGCTTCTTCAAAAGGTGAGTCATAGCCGCCAACCGAACCACGAACAGCCTGTGCCAATGCTACCGGGCCCCGTTGAGCAAATTCGATGAAATGCTTAAGGTCGGCGACAGCACGTGCGCTGGTTCGATTGAGGTCGATCATTGAAGAGTCGAATGAGGTAAATACCATCATCTCCTGACGCGCACGCGTGACGGCAACATTCAGGCGTCGCCAGCCTCCTTCACGATTGAGTGGGCCAAAGCTCATGGACATCGTATTGGCACCGGGTTCTGTAGGGCCGAACCCAATACCGAGCATAATCAGATCGCGCTCATCGCCCTGAACTGTCTCAAGGTTTTTAACCACCACGGGTTCTTCAAGCTCTTGCTGAAAGAAGGGCTCAATTGCAGGATGTTGCTGACGGGCTCTATCCAACAAGTCATTGATCAGTTTTTGTTGTTCGGTATTCAGGGTAATAATGCCAATCGACTTACCTGAAGCGACAAATTTTTTATCCGTCAGACGTTTTACGGTCTCTGCGACGATGGCTTCGGCTTCGGCCTGATTGTGACGACCTTTACCTTTCGAATAAACGCCAGCAACTTTGCACCACTGAACAGCACTTTGTCGCGTTTCCGACGCAGGGAAGGTGATCAGGTTCCCGTCATAATAGCGGTGGTTAGAGAAGGTGATCAAACTTTCATGGCGACTACGGTAGTGCCAGCTCAGGCTATAGTTGTATAACCCGGCGGCAAGGCATTCATCCAAAATGCTTTCCATATCCTCTTCAACATCATCGTCCACATCACTTGCCCCACGATTGAAGAAACTGGTTGGCGGCATCTGACGTGGGTCGCCAGCCACGACAACTTGTTTACCACGAGCCATTGCGCCAATGGCGTCCCAGGGGGATATCTGTGATGCTTCATCAAAGATCACCAAATCAAACAAAGCCTGGCTGGAAGGCAAAAATTGCGCTACTGAAAGAGGGCTCATAAGCATACAAGGTGCAAGTTTCGACATTGCATCGCCCATCTCTGCGGCCATTTGCCGAACAGGCTTATGACGACGAGATTTCTGTAGTTCATGCTTCAGTAAGGCAAAGCCACCCTGTTTGTCTATTTCGTTTTTTGCGGGGATCACGCCACACAGGCGGGCACGAATGTAACGAACCGTTAACTTTGCTAGGCGATCGGTATGCTGGCGATATGCCTCAATGTCACTCATATGTTCGGCCGGAACAAAATTATGCAGTAGCGGTTCCGAATCAATGACCCATGAGGCGAACCAGCGACAATAGGCAGTTTCGAAAATCTCTGAGGCACTCGTTTCTGAGGTATCAAGATGAGCCAGCGCATCCAGCATGGGCATCAGCCCCTGAGAAATGGCTTCTTCCCGCACGCGACTCCAGTCACTCCATGCTTTCAGTGCTGATGAATTCTGCATTATGTTTAACGCACAGTTCCGCAATGTGGGGATAGACGGATTTTCTTCTTGCGTTTTTATCAGGCCACAGAAGGTTGTTTTGGCTTCGCTAAACCCGGTAAGTGCAGTACGAAGGTTCTGGCATAAATTCGCAACCACACCGGCCGCACCCAGCAAATCATTGGCATCAATGACTAGGGTTTTAACGGCAGTGCGAATCCCTGCAAGTTGTTGTGGTGAAGACGCTAACGTACCGAGTTTGTTGCGGATCTCTTCCGCGAGTGCCACCGTCGCTGCTAATTTTGTGTAATCTGTTGCCAGACTGCTCCAGCCCGGTAGCGTTGCCGTCTCGCTACTTATTGCCGTCAGACGTTGTGACAACGGCTGCAGTAGATCAATAACAGGTAAATCGGCAGCCAAATCCGGTGCTGAACTGAGCGCATGTTGCTGCATTACACCCTGGATAACTTTTTTGCGTGCGCTGGTGGCGAAGAACCAGAACTTTTTACCCGCTTGCGTTAGTGCTTGTTGGATTTGCGGCACGTTGACGTGTTGCCAGCTATCCGCAGGATAGTTGACTGACAACCGTTCTTTAGTGGTGGTTATCTCCTGCAGCAGGGCGATTGCTGTATGGGCAGCCTGAATGCGGGCTGTCGCATCGGGAGTGAACATAAAACTGAGATCGATGTCGCCTGCTTTGGTCAGGAGTTCGCAAAAAGCGAGCAGCTGTGCCAGTTTTGCTGGCTCTTTGACGTCCAGTTCAAGTCCACTTGCCTGCAGTAGCGCATCAGCCGCTTGTTCTAGGTTTTCTATTTTTCCGGGCAGAGCTTTCGCACTGACAATCAGTGATGACTGCCATCCGTTCGTCCAGTCCGTTTGTGCAATGGCGGCAAAATGTTCGCCGTGTTGTTGAAAAGCAGCACGGTTAAGCTCCAGGCGTCTGGCTATCTGCCTGAAATATTCCATCTGTTCTGCGGTATGCAGCGTATCAGCCGGCCATGTAAATAGCGGTGTTGCTGCACTGACATCTTTTATAACTCGACCCATTGCATGATGTAGCGTTAAACCGTTAGGCCAACGTTTATGAAGCAAACGGACAACTTCGTTAAGCTTGTCACGAAGAGTTTGCAACTTGCTTGCTTCCTCTTCCCATTCCTGGGTGGTCAGCACGTCGCGTACGTCCCACGCGCGTTCGAGTTGCTTGAGGAAATCCATCTTCGAGGTTTTACTGGAGTGTAATTCTAGGCAAAACTCACCTAATCCTTGCGCCTCCAACCTGCGGTAAACGACATCCAGAGCGGCTTTTTTTTCAGCCACAAACAGCACGCGTCTACCCAGCGCAAGGTTGTGCGCAATCATATTGGCTATTGTTTGCGACTTGCCTGTTCCAGGCGGTCCGTCCAGCACAAAATCGCGACCTTTTGCCGATGCCACTACAGCTGCAACTTGCGACGAGTCTGCAGGTAATGGCAAAAAAAGTTCCTGTGTTCCTATTTCGTCATCTAGTTTATCGACATCTATGATTTCACCGCTCTTTTGCAACGTGGCATTTTCCTGTCCACGCTCAATCAGGTATTTGACCAACGGGCTTTCCATCAGTTGCGGCGTGCGGTCGACGAGATCCTTCCACATTAGATATTTGGCGAACGAAAAGGTACCAATCACGACATCGCGAGTGACCTCGAAGCCCGGGATATCACGGACTGCGCGGCGTATAACATTCCATATACCATCAACATCAATACCGCTTTCATCGGTTGGTAATTCGCCATCCAGCCCGTTGATGGTCAGCGCGAAATCGTTACGCAGTAGCTCGAGTAGCGTCAGATTGAAGCGAGGTTCTTCTTCCAGCAAGCGCATTGTCACACCAGAGAGCGCACTTTTCCGATCCAACTGAATGGGCAGAAGAATGAGTGGCGCGAAATAACTCTTAGGGTCATCGGCAGCCTTTTTCCATTTAAGGAAACCGACAGCCAGAAAAAGTGTATTGGCACCGCCTTCTTCGAGGTCACTTTTGGATTTGCGATAGAGATCAATTAGTGAAGATTCAAGGCGTTCTTGTTCAAGAGGGGAGACGACTTCGCCACGTTCCAGCGCGTTTTGTGCATACTCATCACGTAAGTTTTCATGCGTCTGTTGCTGGTATAATTCTGCATCCCGACCGCCCATTTCGAGATTTGGCAAAGAGACAATACGCAGACGCTTGCCTTCCGCAAGTTTATCTTCAAGCATCCCAGGGTTAGAACATACCAATCGGATGCCTTTCGCACTTTCCGGCAGATGCAATAGGCGGTTCCGGGTTGTTAAATCCAACAATTTTCGTTGCCATTGGACCAGCCGGCTGGTTGCACCTTTTTCATCAGTGATGTCGATCTCAATATCAAATGAAGGCAGCTGCGGCGCATCTTCAAATCCATGAGAAATGATCTGTTCCGTGTCGGCAGTCTGCCCTGTCGTACACAATGCTCCCAGCGCCAACGGGCGGATTTTTTGCATTCGAGCACGCCGTACATCAATGGCGGCGTAGAATTTTTTTTCTGTCAGATGCTGGAGAGCCTCTACGGAAGCCTGAGTAAACGATGCCGGGTACGCTTGTGTTGCCAGCGTCGTTTCAAATACGACCATCTCTTTTAAATCGATTCGCTTACGTACGGCGGAGACATCTTCGGTGACGAGTTGCGCAAACTCTTGCGGTTGCAACCACAGGCCGACAAAAGCATGACCTTCCGTTAAAAAGACCAGCGGATTTAGACCGAGTTGTTCTAGCGTGGATGCAAATAAGAGTGTGGTATCCAGACATGTGGCGACCCTTGCCTCCACGATGGCTCCGGGTGTACGAATCTTCTGACCGTTGTGTTCAAAGCTGGCAGGGGGAAGAGCGTAACTGATATTCATGTTGCAGATGGCAGTCCATAGGGCGGAGGCTATCTCCCAGACCCGAGTTCTGGATTTGCTTTCGTAGCCATCCAGGGCTTCTCTTTTCCCTGCACTACGAAGAACATCCGATGTGGCTTTAAGCAGGCGATCAATCGCAGGGTCGTTAGGCGTAATGAAAGACGGCAACAATTCAACCATCGCATCGCCGCCCCATTCATTTTTTGCCAGGGCTTCAAGCGGATAATTAACGGTAAAAAGTTCATCCTCTCCCTGACGTAAACACAGCGTAATTTCGCACACCACGCTTTCAGTCAGTTCAGCCAGCCATTTTGCGTCGAGCTTAACATCGCGATCGCGAATATCTAGTGAGGAATGAGGAAGCAAGCGATCAATTTTCCACTGTTTTGCTTCCAGCACCGCAGGTGTTGTCTGCAAATGCAGCGTTAAATCCTGGTACGTTTGGTCAGATTCGTTATGTAATACCAGTTCACGTAACAGGGGAACCGCATTTTGGTGCGAAGTGAATCCCAGCTTATGGGCGACACTGACATATGCCTTAATGCTCATAAAATTCCGTCTCCAATGAGAATATATCACTCAGGCCATGTTTATTGATGGAGGAGCCCGGTGAACACAAATCCTGCTGAATAGGGCTACCAGGCCAACTTATCGTCGACATGATATATAGCCTTAAGAATTGTCTTAATGCTTTATACGATAAAGGATAAAAGCCACCTAAGCCACATGAAACTTGGGATTTACCAGCAGTTCACAACGATCTATTAGCGCTATTTATTGCAGCAATAAGGTGGTGGATTGTTCCAGCTTCGATAAGCCAGTTATTGGCAGGATAATGCGACTAATATTTCCCGCGAAGAATATATTCATTAAAAAAAACAAACGGTTAAATATTATCGGGCTATTTTCTCTGCGACCTATTTTGTCAGTGTGTGATGGTGTAAGCACACCCGTTTTGGTTCCACGTACTTTTTGATATATCCGGTTTTTCAGCCATCATGCCGGTATTCTGCTGGCGTCAGATTATTCAGGGATTCATGGGGCTGTTTGCGGTTGTGGGGTCAGTCCAGGGCCAGCCCAAGATCGTCTACCGGGGAGGGGTTCAGTCCATTACATGAGACATTACGAAAAGAAAAATCCACGCAACTGCGTGGATTTTATGGGTTTGTCGGCCTTCATGAGATTCAGTGAATCCTCATGAAGACAACAGAAGAAAATTTAGACGTTGAACAAGAAGTTCATAATATCGCCATCTTTAACGATATATTCTTTCCCTTCTGAACGCATTTTGCCGGCTTCTTTGGCGCCTTGTTCACCTTTGTACGTGATGAAATCGTCAAAGGCGATGGTCTGGGCGCGGATAAAACCTTTTTCGAAGTCGGTGTGGATTTTACCGGCCGCCTGCGGGGCAGTGGCGCCGACCGGGATGGTCCAGGCGCGGACTTCTTTCACCCCGGCGGTGAAGTAGGTTTGCAGGTTAAGCAACTCATAACCGGCGCGGATCACGCGGTTCAGCCCCGGCTCTTCCAGACCTAACTCGGCCATAAACTCTTCGCGATCGGCGTCGTCCAGCTCGGCGATGTCCGATTCCACGGCAGCACAGACGGGAACAACCACAGAACCTTCTTTGGCGGCGATTTCACGCACCTGATCCAGATACGGGTTGTTCTCGAAGCCGTCTTCGTTGACGTTGGCGATGTACATGGTTGGCTTCAACGTCAGGAAGCTCAGGTAACGAATGGCTGCTTTCTCTTCCGCACTCAGGTCCAGTGCGCGCAGCATGCCGGCTTTTTCCAGCTGCGGCAGGCATTTTTCCAGCGCCGCTTGTTCAATTTTGGCGTCTTTATCGCCGCCTTTAGCTTTCTTTTGTACACGGTGCAGCGCACGCTCACAGGTGTCCAGATCCGACAGCGCCAGCTCGGTGTTGATGGTATCGATATCGTCAGCCGGATTGACCTTGCCCGAAACGTGGATGATGTTGTCGTTTTCAAAACAGCGCACCACGTGGCCGATGGCTTCGGTTTCACGGATGTTGGTCAGGAACTGGTTGCCCAAACCTTCGCCTTTGGACGCGCCTTTTACCAGACCGGCGATATCCACAAATTCCATGGTGGTGGGGACGGTACGCTGTGGTTTGACAATCTCGGCCAACTGGTCGAGGCGCAGGTCCGGCATCGGCACTACGCCGGTGTTAGGCTCGATAGTACAAAACGGAAAGTTGGCCGCTTCGATGCCGGCTTTGGTCAGCGCGTTGAACAGAGTGGATTTACCCACGTTAGGCAGCCCAACGATACCGCATTTGAATCCCATGTTTATGTCACCTTAAAAATCACTAATCATCAGACTTTCGTTGCAAAAAGCCTGTCAGAATGGAAAAAGTCAGTCTTGACGCCAATTATACACATAATGCGGCATGAACTCGATCCGCCCGATCGCCCATTACGACGCTTTGAACGCGTGCAGACGGTTCATGGCTTTGATCATGTCTTCCTTCATCAGGATATCGGTGCAGCGCAATGATTCGTCAATCGCCTGATCGATCAGCGCCTGTTCGCTGGTGGGCGGCTTACCCAGCACAAATCCCACCACCTTGTTTTTATCGCCCGGATGGCCGATGCCGATGCGCAACCGATGAAAATTGGGGTTGTTGCCGAGTTTGCTGACGATATCCTTCAGCCCATTGTGGCCGCCGTGACCGCCGCCGAGCTTCAGTTTGGCGACGCCGGGCGGCAGATCCAGTTCATCATGCGCCACCAGAATTTCATCCGGCGCGATACGGTAAAAGGTCGCCATCGCCGCCACCGCTTTGCCGCTCAGGTTCATGAACGTGGTGGGCACCAGCAGGCGCACATCCTTGCCTGCCAGCGTCAGGCGCGCGGTATAGCCGAAAAACTTGCTCTCTTCTTTCAGCGACTGCCGGTAGGCTTCCGCCAGACGGTCAACGTACCAGGCGCCGGCGTTATGGCGGGTGGCGGCGTATTCGGCGCCGGGGTTGGCCAGACCTACAATCAATTTGATGCCACTCACAGTTTAATACCACTCATAATTCGATACGACTCACGCGATACGTTTCCGGATTGGGTGCCGCCGGAGGCAACGCAACTCACCGGGATAATTGGCAAAGTCGTTAGTTTAACTCAGGGGAAGTTGATCACCAACATGTGATCCTTCACGCAACCCCATTGTGAAGTGCTGTTTATACTGTGAACAGATCAGAAAGACACGCAGCAATATTCTGATTATTTCCACTGGATATTTCTGGAGGTGAAATATGAAACGTAGAAATGCTGTGATGGTAGGCAACGCATTTATGGGATTAGGTATGTTGCTTATGATTGCCGGAATAGCCTATTCGATTGCCAATCAGCTGCCTGAATTGAATTTGCCGGGTTCGCTCTATTATATAGAACTGCTGGCTATTTTTGCCGGTGCTATTCTGTGGCTGGCCGGCGCGCGTATTGGTGGGCGGGAAAACGTGACGGATCGTTATTGGTGGCTGAAGCACTTTGATAAGCGCTGCCGCCGCGAACGGCATCTATAAATAGTTCTGCATATTAATGGGTTATCTTTTTCCATTCTGGCGCATAACGTTGACCGGATAAAGCGGAACGGCAGATAAGAACAAGGATAATATTATGTGCTCACATGGCTATTTAGGCGCGATAGACAACTTCCTTATTTGGCAAAAAGTTGATTTTAACCTGGTAGTGGCTGAATGCGGTGGCGGACACCCGCAACGTTAATGCTTAAAAATCAGCATATAACCCCATGATGTTAATGGGGCGAATTATATTTACTCAAATATTCATTGTACGTGAGCATATATCGATAAAGGCACGCAGCTTGGGTTGATTTCTGCCCGCTTTGGAAAAGTAGAGAAAAAGACCATCATTGCCTGGAGAACTGTCAAGCAGCGCAGGCTCCAGCGTTCCCATTGCCAGTTCGCGCGAAGTATGAAACGTAGAAGAATAAATGAGTCCAACCCCTTTAACGGCAAGGCTACGCATAAGCTCGCCATCGTTGACAGTAATAGGGCCAGCCGGATCAATTCGTACTGTTTCATTGTTCTCAATAAACTCCCAACGGTAAATATCGCCTTTTTCCGGGCGACGAAACCGGATGCATTCATGATGAACAAGATCGCTGGTAATGTTGGGCTTCCCCTTTGCTTTGAAATAGGCGGGTGATCCAAAAACGGCCCATTGGAAAGGTTTGGAAAGCCTAATTGCAATCATATCCTGCTCAATGTATGAACCGATCAAAATACCGGCATCATAACCTTCAGAAATAAAATTGTTGTGACGATTACTGACGGTAATGTCCAGGTTTACATTTGGCCACGCCTGACGAAATGCGGGCAGTAGAGGCTCGATGACATGCGGTAAGGCCAGGCGTTCCACAATCAACCGCAATGTGCCGGCAGGCGCTCTGGACGACTGAATGGTATCTTCAAGGCTGGTTGCAATTGCACGCGCGGCAGGTTCAATCTTCAAAAGCAGGTTTTTTCCTGCTTCTGTCAGTGCCATTTTGCGGGTTGTTCTATGAAAGAGCAGTACGCCGAGACGGTGTTCCAGTTTCTGTAGCGCCAGGCTGATGGCCCCCGGTGTTTTGCCAAGATCAAGAGCCGCTTTCCGGATACTGAGCCTTTTCGAGATGGCTAGAAATTCCTGCAATCCATCAAAGTTATTGTCCTGGCTCATCTCGCATTCTCATCTGTTTTAGCTCGTCCGCATATTGACATTCTGCGGTAATAATCCTCATCAATACAAGATTATTAGCCTGTTTTTTTAAACAATCTGTCCCGTTTTAGCTGTCTACTTCTGGTTATTGAACTTGGATACAGTGAGGACAACTCCAACAACCTGAAGGAAATCATATGTCACTTGCAAAGTATTTCGTTCGTCTCATCGTCGCAATTACCGCATTCACGGCTTCTACCGTTGCGGAGGCAGCTCAGGACACTCAAAAGCAAGAAAAAATACTCATCGTCGTTTCCAGTCTGGATAAGAAAACCGAGAATCTCGTCGGCGGGTTTTGGTTTCCAGAACTGACTCATCCGGTTAAGGTGTTTGATAAAGCGGGCCTTGATTTTGATATCGCCAGTCCCAAAGGCGGTTTGGCGCCTTTCGATGGTTTTGATTTGAAAGATCAGGCCAGTCTGGATTTCTGGACCAATCCTCGTCACCGAAACAAGCTGGGGCAAACGATTAAACTATCGGATATCGACCCATCAAAATATTCTGCGATTCTGCTTGTCGGCGGTCATGGCCCGATGTGGGATTTTGTAAATAACGCCGAACTTAGTCGCATTGTGCGGGCTATGTATGAAAATAACGACATTATTAGTGCCGTTTGTCATGGTCCCGCAGGGCTCATAAACGTGAAACTCAGCAACGGTGAAAACTTAATTAAAGGCCGTCGTCTCACGGGATTCACCGCTGAGGAAGAGGTTTCGCGTCAGTACGACAAGATCGTTCCATTTGAACTGGAAAGCGCTTTGGAAAAGGGCGGCGCCAGGTTTGAACAGGCCCCCATATTTGAGAACAAAGTCGTGGTGGATGGCCGCCTGATCACCGGACAAAATCCAGCTTCGGCAACGGCGCTGGGAGAAGCAGTGGTCAAGGCGTTACAAGCCAGGACACGGTAAAAAACGACTGCATAGCCGATAGTTCCACGCGGCTAAGAATCGGCTGCTGGTTCGGTGTCTCGGTCAAAACCCGGAAATATTTTTCGCTGCCAGTAAAAACGCCATCGGATGATGATTATCCGATGGCGTAGTTATTTGCAGCGAAAATATCGATTAGTGCTCAAACATCGCAGAAATGGATTCTTCGTTGCTGATACGGCGGATGGCTTCCGCCAGCATGCCTGACAAGGTCAGCGTGCGTACGTTAGGCAGCGATTTGATATTTTCTGACAGCGGAATGGTATCGCAGACAATCACTTCATCAATAACAGAGTTCTTGATGTTCTCGTAAGCGTTGCCAGAGAAAATCGGATGGGTGGCGTAAGCGAAGACGCGTTTGGCGCCACGCTCTTTCAGGGCTTCCGCCGCTTTGCACAAGGTGCCGCCGGTGTCGATCATGTCGTCGACCAGCACGCAGTCGCGGCCGGCTACGTCACCGATGATGTGCATCACCTGAGAGACGTTGGCGCGCGGGCGGCGCTTGTCGATGATCGCCATATCGGTATCGTTCAGCAGTTTGGCGATAGCGCGGGCGCGAACCACGCCGCCGATATCCGGAGAAACGACGATCGGGTTGTCCAGATTCTGTTGCAACATGTCTTCCAACAGGATCGGGCTGCCGAACACGTTGTCCACCGGCACGTCGAAGAACCCCTGAATCTGCTCGGCGTGGAGATCCACCGTCAGGACACGGTCAACGCCGACGCTGGAGAGGAAGTCAGCCACAACTTTGGCGGTAATCGGCACACGGGCGGAACGCACACGGCGATCCTGACGGGCATAGCCGAAGTAGGGGATAACAGCGGTAATACGTCCTGCGGAAGCGCGGCGCAGGGCATCAACCATAACGACCAGCTCCATCAGATTGTCATTGGTGGGAGCACAGGTCGACTGGATGATGAAAATATCACCACCGCGTACATTTTCGTTGATTTGTACGCTGACTTCGCCGTCGCTAAAACGACCAACAGCAGCGTCGCCCAGACTGGTGTACAAACGGTTGGCAATACGTTGTGCTAGTTCCGGTGTGGCGTTACCAGCAAAAAGCTTCATATCAGGCACGAGAAGAACCTCAAGCTTGCGTCCAGAGAAATATCCGCCTGCGGAAGGCCGTGTGTCGTACCGCAAGCAGGATATACATACGGGTGTATGGAAAAGATCGCTAGAACATCACGGTCGGCGGTGGTGTTTTAGCAATCCTTAGATTGCCCGGAAAGCCGCCGTTGCAGCGGGGAAACGTTAACACCACGCGCAACAAAGCCATGCAATAATCCTTCCGGGGCCCGGTTTAGCACCTGACGAGCGGCGGACTCGGTGTCGAATTCGGCAAACACGCAAGCGCCGGTGCCGGTCAGGCGCGACGGTGCGTATTCTAACAGCCATAAAAGTCGCTCTTCAACCTCACGAAAACGTTTTCTTGCGACGGCTTCACAATCGTTGCTGAAAGTTTGTGTCAGTAATTGTGACAGCGGGCGTACCGGCGTATCTCGCGTCAAATCCGGATCGGCAAAGATGAGCGGGGTCGGAATGCTGACGCCGGGATGAACCACCAGATACCATTTTTCCGGCGGCGACACGGGGGTCAGCTGTTCTCCCACGCCTTCGGCGAACGCGGCGTGCCCATGCACGAATACCGGGACATCCGCTCCCAGCTTCAGGCCCAGTGCGGCCAGCGTGTCGACCGGTATCTGGCAGCGCCACAACTGGTTCAGCGCCACTAATACGGTAGCGGCGTTTGACGAACCGCCGCCCAGACCGCCGCCCATCGGCAGACGTTTGTCGACGGCGATGTCGGCGCCGGCAAACGGTAACCCCGCCTGTTGACAATAGGTCTGCAACTGGCGAGCGGCGCGAACCACCAGATTTTGTTCATCGGGGACGCCGGGCAACGGCGTCGACAACACAATGTGCTGATCCTGACGTGGGGTGATGGTCAGGGTGTCGCCGTAATCCAGAAACTGAAACAGCGTCTGCAGATTATGGTATCCGTCCGGGCGGCGGCCGGTGATGTACAAAAACAGATTCAGCTTGGCCGGGGAAGGCCAGCGATTGCATGCGGTCGCCATGATTTATTGCGTCGTCCAGTTGTCCATTTTCAGTTTGATGCGCTGCTCGCCCTGCGTCAGTTCCAGGCTTTGCGGCAACGGCAGCGGACTATCGGTATAGGACTGATAGGACACGCTCCAGTGCTGGTCGCCCTGCTGATAGTTTACGCTGCGCAGCAGGGCGCGCTCATCCAGTGCGAAATCCTGCGCGTCGCCCGGCAGGCCGAGCATCCACTGGCGCAAATTATCGAGCGGAATAGCCATGCCGGTTAGCTGCTGAACCATGTATTGCGCGTCTTTACCCACATAGCGCTTGCCCTGACCGTCGGTAATTTGAACGCTGTTCGCGCCGGCCTGCAGTTCCAGTTCGGTACTGCCCAGCGGGCTGGTCAGCAGCAGACGGTAACGCTGCGGCGAAAATTGCTGCCAGAAGAAACGGGCATACAGCTTTTTCCTATCGGAAATATAGGCGAATGAGCCGCGGGTCTGATAGTTGGTCAGATTCTGCACTTTTTGCTCATGCTCGCGCCACTCGGGAGAGGTCGGTTTTTTACCCGGCAAGGTGGGCTGCGTCAGGGTACAGGCAGTCAGTAACACACTCGCCAAAGGCAGTAACCGTAAGGCGCGAACGGGATTATTGGGCATGTCGAAAAGGTCCTGTTACAAGCATCATGGGTTCACAACAAGGCGTCACGCTAGCGGGGTTGGCTGGCAGCGTCAATGCCTGTGATGCTGCCCGGCGCGCTGGCGACAACGTGAACGCGGTTGCCCTGGGTCACTTTTCTTGCCCGCAGGCTTCAAGTAGAATGCCCCTCAGATGAAACCCATACTAACACCGGGATTACTCTGTAAACCATGACCCTGCTTGCGCTTGGCATCAATCATAAAACAGCACCAGTCTCTCTGCGGGAGCGCGTAGCGTTCTCTCCGGACAGACAGGGGCAGGCGCTGCACAGTCTGTTACAGCAACCGTTAGTTCAGGGCGGCGTGTTGCTTTCCACCTGCAACCGTACCGAACTCTATCTCAGCGTGGACGAGCAGGAAAACCGGCACGAGCAACTGATTGCCTGGCTGTGTGATTATCACCGGCTCAATCCTGAGGAAATCCGCAAAAATCTCTACTGGCATGAAGGCAACGCTGCTGTCAGTCATCTGATGCGCGTCGCCAGCGGGCTGGATTCGCTGGTGCTGGGTGAACCCCAGATTCTGGGGCAGGTCAAGAAAGCGTTTGCCGATTCTCAGCGCGAACGTTCGCTGTCCGGCGATCTGGAGCGCATGTTCCAGAAATCGTTTACCGTCGCCAAACGGGTGCGTACCGAAACCGATATCGGCGCCAGCGCGGTGTCGGTAGCGTTTGCCGCCTGTACGCTGGCGCGGCAGATCTTCGAATCTTTGGCCGACGTCAATGTGCTGCTGGTGGGCGCAGGCGAAACCATCGAGCTGGTGTCCCGCCATCTGCGCGAACACCGCGTGAAGCGGATGGTGATTGCCAACCGGACGCGCGAGCGCGCTCAGGCGCTGGCGGAAGAAGTGGGCGCCGACGTGATTACGCTGGCGGAACTGGATGCGTATTTGCCGCAGGCGGACATTGTCATCAGTTCCACCGCCAGTACGCTGCCCATCATCGGCAAAGGGATGATGGAGCGTACGATGAAAACCCGCCGTAATCAGCCGATGCTGATGGTGGATATCGCCGTTCCGCGCGACATCGAACCTGAAGTAGGGCGGCTGCCGAACATTTATCTGTATAGCGTCGACGACCTGCAGGCCATCATTCAGCACAATCTGGCGCAGCGCAAAGCGGCGGCCATTCAGGCTGAGTCCATCGTGCAGCAGGAGTGCTCGGAGTTCATGGCCTGGCTGCGCGCGCAGGCGGCGGTGGACACCATCCGCGATTATCGCTCTCAGGCGGATCGCCTGCGCGAGGACATGACCGCCAAAGCGCTGGCGGCGATACAGAATGGCGGCGATGTAGATGCCATCGTACAGGAACTGGCGCACCGGCTGACCAACCGCCTGATTCATGCTCCCACCCGGTCATTGCAACAGGCCGCCCGCGACGGCGATCTGGAGCGTTTGCAGATTTTGCGTGACAGCCTCGGTCTGAACTAGCATTCTTCTTCCCCCATAATGATTCAACACAGGATTGAACCGCCCGCATGAAGTCTTCTATTGTTGCCAAACTGGAAGCGTTACAAGAGCGCCATGAAGAAGTGCAGGCGCTGCTGGGAGAACCCAGCGTGATTGCCGATATGGACCGTTTCCGGGCGTTGTCCCGCGAGTACGCGCAACTTACCGACATTACCCGTTGCTTTCAGCGCTGGCAGCAGACGCAGGACGATCTTGCCACGGCCGAACTGATGCTGGATGACCCCGAAATGCGCGATTTGGCGCAGGACGAACTGAAAGCGGCCAAAGCGGCCAGCGAAGAACTGGAACAGCAACTGCAGGTGTTGCTGCTGCCGAAGGATCCGGATGATGAACGCGGTTGTTTCCTCGAAATCCGCGCCGGCACCGGTGGCGATGAAGCCGCGCTGTTTGCCGGCGATCTGTTCCGTATGTACAGCCGTTATGCCGAATCCCGTCGCTGGAAGATTGAAATCATGAGCGCAAACGACGGCGAACACGGCGGCTATAAAGAGATGATTGCCAAGGTGGTGGGCGACGGCGCCTACGGCCAGTTGAAATTCGAGTCCGGCGGTCACCGGGTGCAACGCGTGCCGGCCACCGAGTCGCAGGGGCGTATCCATACCTCCGCCTGTACCGTCGCGGTCATGCCGGAAGTGCCGGAAGCGGAACTGCCGGATATCAACCCTTCCGATCTGAAAATCGATACCTTCCGCTCCTCCGGCGCGGGTGGGCAGCACGTCAACACTACCGATTCCGCTATCCGTATCACCCATCTGCCGACCGGCATTGTGGTGGAGTGTCAGGATGAGCGTTCACAGCACAAGAACAAAGCCAAAGCGTTGTCGGTGCTGGCGGCCCGCATTCGCGCCGCGGAAATGAAAAAACGTCAGCAGGAAGAAGCCTCAACCCGGCGTAACTTGTTGGGCAGCGGCGACCGTTCCGACCGTATCCGCACCTATAACTTTCCGCAGGGAAGGGTGACCGATCACCGCATCAACCTGACGCTCTACCGGCTGGACGAAGCGATGGAAGGCAAACTGGATATGTTGATTCAGCCTATCGTGCAGGAATATCAGGCGGATCAACTGGCGGCGCTGGCCGAGCAGGATCAATGAATTATCAGCACTGGCTGAAACAGGCGGCGGCCCGGCTGCAGGGCAGTGACAGCCCGAAACGAGACGCCGAGATCCTACTGGAACATGTGACCGGTAAACGCCGTACGTTTCTGCTGGCTTTTGGTGAAACCGCTTTAACCGACGAAGAGATCCCGGTGCTTGAAGCCTTGCTGGCGCGTCGCGCCACCGGCGAGCCGATTGCCTATCTGGTCGGGCAGCGGGAGTTTTGGTCGCTGCCGCTGGCCGTATCGCCCGCGACGCTGATCCCGCGGCCGGATACCGAGTGTCTGGTCGAGCAGGCGCTGGCGCATTTACCCACCGGTGCCTCATCTGTGCTGGATTTGGGCACCGGCACCGGGGCGATTGCGCTGGCGATTGCGCATGAGCGACCGGATTGTCAGGTGGTGGGGATTGATCGCCAGCCCGACGCGGTAGCGTTGGCCAGTCATAATGCCAGCCAGTTGGGGATCGCCAACGCCCGGTTTTTGCCGGGAGACTGGTTTTCGCCGCTGGATGGACAACGTTTCGCTCTGATTGTCAGCAATCCACCGTACATCGACGAGCATGACCCGCATTTGTCGCGCGGCGATGTGCGCTTCGAGCCTGCCAGCGCGCTGGTGGCGGGAGAGGCGGGGCTGGCCGATTTACGGCAGATTATCCGGCAGGCGGGGGCATTTTTGCTGGATAACGGCTGGTTGCTGCTGGAACATGGCTGGCAGCAGGGCGAGGCGGTACGGTCATTACTGACGCAGTACGGTTTTGTGCAGGTGAAAACCTGCCGCGATTATGGCGATAATGAGCGGGTGACGCTGGGGCAATGGCCCGCTGGGGCGACCTGCGTGTGTTGAGTGCGACCTCAGCCTGTGTCATCGGGGCTTGAGCAGGATCACATTGGTAATGATTAGCCATGATTATCGCTTGTCGTTCCGGACAGACCTGCTGACGAGCGCCAGGTTTGGCATTATTATCTGATCCGCTGGCTTCCGCACCCGCAAGGCATGCATGGGCCGATAGAGAAGTTTGCTTTTTCAGACGTGCAGCTGACGTTATCTTTGCTTGATGGAATAACTATGAGTTCTATTGCTGATTTTGAATTTAACCAGTCACCCTTAAGTGAAGGCGTGATTCTGGTTTCCCAGTCAATACGCCGTGATTTTTCCGCGCAGGAAGTGAGACAAAATCTGCAGCAACTCGTTGAAGAAGCGCGGGCGGCCATCTCCGCCGATCTGGATCAGGATCAACAGCTGGAGCAGCTCATTGAGCTCTTTTTCCATACCTGGGGCTTTGGCGGCGCCAGCGGCGTTTACCATTTGTCCGACGTCCTGTGGCTGGACAACGTGCTGGCGACCCGACAGGGGATGCCGGTGTCGTTGGGAATCATCTTCCTGCATATTGCCAATCAGCTGGGGCTGCCGCTGATGCCGGTAATTTTCCCTACCCAACTGATTTTACGCGCCGACTGGCTCGACGATGAAATGTGGCTGATTAATCCGCTGAACGGCGACACGCTGAGTGAACACGTGCTGGAAGTGTGGCTAAAAGGCAACATTGGTCTTTCCGCCAGGCTGATGGATAGCGATCTGGATGAGGCGGAAAACGTGATGATTGTCCGCAAGCTGCTGGATACGCTCAAGGTCGCGTTGATGGAAGAGAAACAGATGGAGCTGGCGTTGCGCGCCAGTGAAGCCGTGTTGCAGTTCGATCCGGAAGATCCGTATGAAATCCGTGACCGCGGCCTGATTTACGCACAGCTGGAGTGCGACCATATCGCCTTGTCAGACCTGAGCTATTTCGTGGAACAATGCCCGGAAGATCCGGTTAGCGAAATGATCAAGGTGCAGATCCACTCCATCGAGCAGAAGCAGATTGTGCTGCACTAGTTCGGGAAAGCGCCTGAACCCCGATCATCTGATTTATCCGACAATAAGGTAAGTTTATGAACAATAAAGTGGTTAACATCGGAGATATCCCGGTTGCCAACTCTCTGCCGTTTGTACTGTTTGGTGGCATGAATGTGCTCGAATCCCGCGATCTGGCGATGCGGATTTGCGAACACTATGTCGCGGTAACGCAGAAACTGGGCATCCCCTATGTCTTCAAGGCGTCTTTTGATAAGGCGAACCGCTCCTCCATCCACTCTTACCGTGGTCCGGGTCTGGAAGAAGGGATGAAGATTTTCCAGGAACTGAAGCAAACTTTTGGCGTGAAAATCATTACCGACGTGCATGAACCGCAGCAGGCACAACCGGTATCCGAGGTGGTGGATGTGATTCAGTTGCCGGCGTTCCTCGCTCGCCAGACCGATCTGGTGGAAGCGATGGCGAAAACCGGCGCGGTCATCAACATCAAAAAACCGCAGTTCATCAGCCCGGGGCAGGTAGGCAATATCGTGGATAAATTCCGCGAGGGCGGCAACGAGCAGGTAATTCTGTGCGATCGCGGCAGCAACTTTGGTTACGACAACCTGGTGGTGGATATGCTGGGCTTTAATGTCATGAAGCAGGTTTCCCACGGCGCGCCGGTGATTTTCGATGTGACCCACGCGCTGCAATGTCGCGATCCGTTCGGCGCCGCGTCTGGCGGACGCCGTGCCCAGGTGGCTGAACTGGCGCGTGCCGGTATGGCGGTCGGGATTGCGGGGCTGTTTATTGAAGCCCATCCGGAGCCGAATAGCGCCATGTGTGACGGTCCTTCCGCTTTGCCGCTGGATAAACTGGAACCGTTCCTGCAGCAGATGAAAGCGATCGATGATCTGGTCAAAAGCTTCCCGGAACTGGATACCAGCAACTGAGCCGTCTGCAAGATACAAAAAAACCGCCAACTGGCGGTTTTTTTATCATCGCGTAATCGCTATGTGCACAAATGGTTATTTGTACAAATCGGCGCCGATGGTGTAGTGGTCGCCTTTTTCCTGCCACTCTTTGGTGATGTGGTAGAACTTGGCGCCTTTTTTCGCTGCCTGTTTGGCAACCTCTTCGGAGATATCGGTCGGGCTATTGAAACTACCGCGCAGAGTAATGGAATCAAACGGCGCCATCTGTGCAGCAGTCGCGTTATTCAGTTCCTGAATTTTTGTGCCATCGGGCATGGTGACGGTATAACGTGAGCCACCTGATGACGACTGGGTCTGGAAGAAATTGCCGACCTTGTTACTCAGGCTGGAAGACGTCGCCACGCCGGGGATTTCCACTTTGGAAGCCGCTACGCCGCCAGCGGCAATCGCGGCTTTACCGGCTTCAGAGTCTGCCGGAATGGCATCCGGGCTTTGCACCTGACGTTTCGGCGCATCTTTCTTGTAGACGAAAGCGGTGATGGACTGGGTTGCGCCGCTGGAGTTGATATCGACCTGACGCACGATATAGAAGGAATAAGCGTTTTTCTGTTTGGCTGCTTTGCCGATGGATTCATTGACTTCCGGCTGGTTGCCGAAATAGCCGGTGACCGTGACGGTGTCATAGGGTTCCAGACGTACCGCTTCATCTTTCGGCAGTTCTTTCACGCCGCTGAATTCACGGTAACTCGTGTCTTTGGTCGCTTCCGGCGCGTCCTTGTGGTACAGATCCACAGTGACAGCCCAACGTCCGCCGTTCACTTCCGAGGTGCTTTGAATATAAAAAGCCGCCGCGCCGCGCTCATCCGCCTTTTTAGAGGCATCGGCCGCCGCTTCGTAAATGGCATCGTAACGACCTAGAAAGGTAATACGCTCAAAGGGTTTTAGTGATTCTGCTTTCTCTGGCGTAAGTTCCTGCGCAGCCTGCGCCGAAAACGCTACTATTGATAAAAGAGTGGATGCAACAACGCTAGTTTTCAGCTTCATAAAAAATCCTTTCGCCTGACGCATACGGTAAATACGTACCAAGCCATCTTCTGTGGTAGCCGCTGATTATGGCACGGAACCTGACGTTATGCCTCTGCATTTTAAGCCAAATCCCGCAAAACCACCGAGTGATAATGGAAGAAGAGAAAAATGGAAATAATCACTATTAATAACCGAATTCCTTTTATAAACGATATTTATCGGAATTAATGCGCTTAACAAAGCGTTAACAGGGTCTTTTTGTGAGATGGCTCGAAACATTGACGTGGTAATAATGGTAGAAAAATCTGTTTTAGCTGTGATTTTTGACCACAAATAAGCATCGTAACCTGCCAAAATTCTGCTTTTAGAACCAAATGGTTTTAGCGGTGGATCATTAATTCCATTTTAAGTAGGTTATAAAGGGACTTATCGCTATCGCCGAGGGTGCTGGCAACGGCGACAAGTTAGTTTTTAGGTGATTGACACAACCATATAAAACCTTCGTGACAACGAAAAGGGATTCACAATGCGTATTGGTGTACCAAAAGAGAGGTTGGCCAATGAAGCCCGTGTCGCAGCCACGCCAAAAACGGTGGAGCAACTGCTGAAACTGGGCTTTGAGGTCGCCATTGAGCGTGGGGCTGGAAAACTCGCCAGTTTTGAGGATGAGGCTTACGAGCAAGCCGGCGCGACGATTCTGGATACAGCGGCTGTCTGGCAGAGCGATATCCTGCTCAAGGTTAATGCCCCGCTGGATGAGGAAGTGGAATTGACCCGTGCCGGCAGCACGATTATCAGCTTCATCTGGCCGGCACAGAACCCGGCATTGCTGGAAACGCTGGCGGCGCGCCAGGTGACGGTGCTGGCGATGGATTCCGTGCCCCGTATTTCGCGCGCCCAGTCCATGGATGCGCTGAGTTCGATGGCGAATATTGCCGGCTATCGCGCTATTGTTGAAGCCGCGCATGAATTCGGCCGTTTCTTCACCGGTCAGATCACGGCCGCAGGTAAAGTGCCGCCGGCTAAGGTGCTGATTATCGGCGCCGGTGTGGCTGGCCTGGCTGCAATTGGCGCGGCAGGCAGCCTGGGCGCCATTGTGCGTGCGTTCGATACCCGCCCCGAAGTGAAAGAGCAGGTTAAAAGCATGGGCGCCGAGTTCCTGGAACTGGAATTCGAAGAAGAAGCCGGCAGCGGCGACGGCTACGCCAAGGTGATGTCCGAAGCCTTTATCAAAGCTGAAATGGCGTTGTTCGCGGCGCAGGCGCAAGAGGTGGATATTATTGTCACCACCGCGCTGATTCCAGGCAAACCGGCCCCACGCCTGATCACCAAAGAAATGGTGCAGGGTATGAAGCCCGGCAGCGTGATTGTCGACCTGGCGGCCCAGACCGGCGGCAACTGCGAACTGACCGTCGCGGATCGGGTCACGGTAACGGAAAATGGTGTGAAAATCATCGGTTATACCGATTTGCCGAGCCGTTTGTCGACGCAATCTTCACAGCTGTACGGCACCAATCTGGTGAATCTGCTGAAGCTTCTGTGCAAAGAGAAAAACGGCGAGATCGATATCGATTTCGACGACAACGTCATCCGTGGCGTGACGGTCATCAAGTCTGGCGAAATCACTTGGCCGGCACCGCCGATTCAGGTTTCCGCTCAGCCGCAGCAGGCCAAACCGGCCGCCGCCGCCGTCGCGCAGCAGGACGCTAAGCCCGCGTCGCCCTGGAAAAAATTCATTTTCATCGCAATCGCTATTGTGCTGTTTGGCTGGCTGGCGAATGTGGCGCCGAAAGAGTTCCTGTCGCACTTCACCGTATTTGCGCTGTCCTGCGTGGTGGGGTACTACGTGGTCTGGAACGTCAGCCACGCGTTGCATACGCCGTTGATGTCGGTCACCAATGCTATTTCCGGCATCATTGTGGTGGGCGCGTTGTTGCAGATCGGGCATGGTGGATGGGTGTCCTTTTTCTCCTTCATCGCCGTGCTGATCGCCAGCATCAATATTTTCGGCGGGTTTACCGTCACTCAGCGCATGCTGAAAATGTTCCGCAAGAATTAAGGGGTAACGGATGTCTGGAGGACTAGTGACGGCAGCGTATATCGTTGCTGCAATTTTGTTTATTTTCAGCCTGGCTGGCTTATCCAAACACGAGACGTCCCGTCAGGGGAACATTTTCGGCATCAGCGGGATGACCATTGCGCTGCTGGCGACCATTCTGGGGCCGAACGCCGGCAACGTGGGATGGATTATCGCGGCGATGGTGATTGGTGGCGCTATCGGCGTGCATCTGGCTCGCAAGGTGGAAATGACCGAAATGCCGGAACTGGTGGCGATTCTGCACAGTTTTGTCGGTTTTGCGGCGGTGCTGGTCGGTTTTAACAGCTTTATCGGCGAAGGCGATATTGCTGACCCGATCATGGAAAATATCCACCTGACCGAAGTGTTTCTGGGGATTTTCATCGGTGCGGTGACCTTTACCGGCTCGATCGTCGCGTTTGGCAAACTACGCGGTCTGATCTCATCCAAACCGCTGATGCTGCCTAATCGTCATAAGCTGAATCTGCTGGCGCTGGTATTGTCATTCTTACTGTTGCTGGTGTTTGTTAAAACCGGAAGCGTAGCCATGCAGGTGTTTGCGCTGTTGCTGATGACGCTGATTGCGCTGGCGTTTGGCTGGCATCTGGTGGCGTCTATCGGCGGCGCGGACATGCCGGTGGTGGTTTCCATGCTGAACTCCTATTCCGGTTGGGCCGCGGCGGCAGCGGGCTTCATGCTGAGCAACGATCTGCTGATCGTTACCGGCGCGCTGGTGGGTTCTTCCGGCGCCATCCTGTCCTACATCATGTGCAAGGCGATGAACCGATCGTTCATTAGCGTGATTGCCGGCGGTTTCGGTACCGACGGTTCTTCTACTGGCAGTGATGAAGCGGTTGGCGAGCATCGTGAAACCACGGCGGAAGAGGTGGCGGAACTGCTGAAAAACTCCACTTCGGTGATCATTACGCCGGGATACGGCATGGCGGTGGCGCAGGCGCAGTATCCGGTGCATGACATTACCGCCAAACTGCGGGCACGCGGCGTTAATGTGCGCTTCGGTATTCACCCGGTCGCCGGGCGTTTGCCAGGACATATGAACGTTCTGCTGGCGGAAGCCAAGGTGCCTTACGACATCGTGCTGGAAATGGATGAAATCAATGATGATTTCGCCGAGACCGACACCGTGCTGGTGATTGGCGCCAACGACACCGTCAATCCGGCGGCGCAGGAAGATCCGCATAGCCCGATTGCCGGTATGCCGGTGCTGGAAGTGTGGAAGGCGCAAAACGTGATTGTGTTCAAGCGTTCGATGAATACCGGCTATGCCGGTGTGCAGAACCCGCTGTTCTTTAAAGAAAATACCCAGATGCTGTTTGGCGATGCCAAGGAAAGCGTCGAGGCGATTCTGAAAGCGCTGTAAGCCCGATCCCGCCAGAAGGCGGTCGGTTGCAGGAACACAACGGGGGCCGTCTGGCCCCCGTTGTCATTTGGTGGTATACGCGACGGACGTCAGGCGTTTTCATCCGGATTGTCGGCTTCTCCCTGCTGGGTTACCGGCGAGACGAAATCGTCCGGTTTGATAGCCAGCAGATCGCACTTCAGGTGGTCAATGACATGTTCCACCGTGTTGCCGATAAACGCAGCGGACAAACCGGTGCGCCCCAGCGAGCCCAGTACCACCACGCCAGCCTGCAAATGTTCTGCCAGGTCGGGAATGACCTCTTCCGGCAGTCCCTTCTCCACATGGGTTACACGTTCGTCCAGGTTGAATTTCTGTCGCAGCGATTTCATCGCCAGCAGGTGCTGACCACGAATGGCGCCGTTGTAAACACCGGGGTCGAAATCCGGCAATTCGATGGCGATATTGATGGGCGTGACCGGGTAGGCGCCCACCAGATGAACTTCGGTCTGATTGACCTGACGAGCCAGATCCAACGCTTCCGACACCAGTTTGATATTGAGCGGATCGTGATACGGGTCTTCGCTGGCCAGATTGACCGCCACCAGCGCACGGCCGTCTTCCGGCCACGGCTGATCTTTCACCATCCACACCGGGCAGGGGCATTTACGCAACAGCTGCCAGTCGGTTGGGGTGAAAATCACCGCTTCCAGCCGGTCGTGCTGATGAGCCATTTTGAGCAATAAGTCGT
Organism: Dickeya fangzhongdai; assembly: GCF_002812485.1. Lineage (NCBI taxonomy): Bacteria > Pseudomonadati > Pseudomonadota > Gammaproteobacteria > Enterobacterales > Pectobacteriaceae > Dickeya > Dickeya fangzhongdai. The sequence continues at coordinate 2,552,630 of NZ_CP025003.1, read as the reverse complement.
GTTTCCCGGCAATCACCTCCTGAATAATGGCTTCATAAGGTTTGTTATGCCAGACCACCTTGATATCAATAGCGATTCCCGCATCAAGATAGTATTTACACTGTTCCGCAATCCATTCGGTTCGTTGGGCGATAACCCCTTGTCTCATCTCGGTTCTTTCATCCGGAGAGAGCAGGGTGGTCATTTCGTAGGAAAAGTCGTAGATAGGCAAAAACGCCTTGATACGGCCACCAAGTCGCTGGACCAGATAAACGGCCCGTCGCAACGCGGGCTGGTCATCCTGATTGGGGTCAATAGCTACCAGTAAGTTCTGATACTTCGCCATAGCTCCTCCTGTTGGCTGTCACTCTGCAGCCTGCCCGTTAAGAGTAACGCAAGGAAATCGCTTTGAACAACTGGTGATGAAGACCGGATCGACAATTCAGAGCAATCATTGATCCGGTCAGGGGAAGGCGGTGTTACGCTTTGCTACGTGAAGTACCGGCCAGCTCGGCCAGCGTTTCGATATTTTCGATAGTGATGTATTTGCCTTTTACCGCCAGCATGCCGCTTTTCTGGAAACGGCCGAGCAGGCGACTGATGGTTTCCACCGTCAGGCCAAGATAGTTGCCGATATCGCCACGGGTCATGGTCAGGCGAAATTCGCGGGGCGAGAAGCCGCGCTGAGCGAAACGGCGGGACAGGTTGTAGATGAACGCCGCCAGACGCTCTTCGGCGTTTTTCTTTGACAACAGCAGGATCATGTCCTGATCGCCACGGATTTCGCCGCTCATCAGCCGCATCATCTGCTGACGCAGATTGGGCATCTTACCGGACAGATCGTCCAGCGTTTCAAACGGGATCTCGCACACCATGGAGGTTTCCAGCGCCTGAGCGAAGCTGGGATGCTGGGCGTTGCCGATGGCGTCAAACCCGACCAGATCGCCCGCCAGATGGAAACCGGTGATCTGTTCATCACCCTGCTCGGTGATGGTGTAGCTTTTGATGGTGCCTGAGCGGATGGCGTACAGCGATTTCAGTTCATCACCGGCCTTGAACAACGCTTGCCCTTTCTGGATGGGTTTCTTCCTTTCGATGATGTTGTCGAGCTGGTCAAGTTCATGCTCGTTCAGCGTGAAAGGAATACACAGTTGGCTGATGCTGCAGTCCTGACAATGGATTGCACAACCGCCAGACTGAATGCGTCGGATTATTCGCTTTTCAGGAATCATAGACTTTACTCAGGCGATAATTGATATCGGTCAATTTTAACAGCTTTTATTGGGTCTGATAAGATCCGCTATCTCTGGAACTGACCAATAAATAGTGAGCTTATTAATATTTTTACCATCACATTCGGATTTTTTACCCTGGCGACACGCCATCCACGGTAAGTTAATGGTCGGTATTGAATAAATTTTGCTGCGGCAAATACCCTTCGTGAGTTAATAACCATTGTTTGCGATGAATGCCGCCGGCATAACCGGTGAGCGCGCCTTGCGCACCGATAACCCGATGGCAGGGAACCACGATGCTGATCGGGTTGGCGCCATTAGCCAGACCGACGGCGCGGGCGGCGCCCGGTTGGCCGAGTCTGGCGGCCAGCTCGCCGTAAGTGGTTGTACTACCGCAGGATATAGTGCGAAGCGCCTGCCATACCTGGCGCTGAAAATCCGTCCCGGCGGCGGCTACCGGCAGCGTTTCAATGCTATGCAGGTCGCCGGCGAAATAGGCGCGCAGAGTATCGGTTAATCCACCAGGATTATTACAGGCTTTTAACACGAACGGATCGTGGCGATAACGCTTATTCAGAGATTGATATAATTTTTCTTCATATTCACGCCATTCCACTGCCCTAAGGTGATAATTTTCATCGGCAATCAATAATAATTCCCCGATGGGCGTAGATAGCGTGTCAAATAAAAATGTCTGCATGGATATCGTGTTGTGAAACGTCGGTCAATTAAGATGACGCTATAACCTGATTTAAGCGTGGTCAGCATTGTCGCTTTAATAGCGCCGTCTGTCACATAAAAACTGCATGATTTTTTCAGGAAAACGCGGCGGCGGTGGGGGGAAAACGGCCGCCGCCTCCGGCTGTCGGCTGGTTTAGGAAGAGGCGAGTTTTTGCAGAGTAGTCAACTGGTTGACGGCATCCTGCATGGCATCCATGCCCCTGGCGAGATCCTTCAGATTGCTCAGGTTGGCGGTCATATTGGCCCGGTCCTTGTCTGTTTCAGCGCTCATGTCGGCGATTTGATTCGCCGCCGAGATGCTTTTATCCGCCATCTGTGCTGTCGTCGTTACCGTCTGTTGTGCAATGGCGCGGATATGCGCGATGGTTTCGACGGCTTCGTTGATGCTGTGAGTGGTGGCGTCCACCTGCTCTTTGGATGAGCTGGCCAGTTTGCGCACTTCGTCGGCGACCACGGCGAATCCCCGGCCCGCCTCGCCGGCGCGCGCGGCTTCCACCGCCGCATTCAGCGCCAGCAGATTGGTTTTATCCGCAATGGCGTTAATGCCGCTGGTGATATGACTGATGCCTTTTGAAATACGCTCCAGATCGTTGAGGCCGGTTTCAAGCCGGGACTGTGCTTCCTGTGTCTTCGAAGCGGAGTCGCTAATCGCGCGAATACTGGTTTGGGCCACATCCAGCGTCTCGCTTTGCCGTAACGTCGCCTGCTCCAGTTGCGGCATGGCCGTTAACAATGGCGCCAGCGCCTGCTCGTAATCGACTACTTGCTTGACCACGGTAGACTGAATGTCGTGCAGGGCTTCCCAGCGTCGCAACGCGCGCTGAGCGTAGTGGCCGGCGTACGCGGCGTATTCGACCGGGAAATGCGTCATCGCTTTAACGTCACGACTGAAAAATGCCAGCGCCGATAGCGTCTGGTTAATCGGCACGCCCAGAATTTCACCAAAACTGGAAAAACCCGCCGCGGGGATCTGATCAAAAAAATGGGCCTGTTCCAGATTGGTGTTGCCGGCCCGGCGTAATACGCAGTCGTTGAGCAGGACAAGATCCGGCTTGCCGTATTGCGACATGAACTGTTGCCAGTCCCGCTCTGTCGTGGCGATAAAATCCGTTGACTGCATAAGATACAGACGGTCGCCAAACTCCAGATCGCAGAAAAACGCAATGCGGTCTTCTTTAATCGATGCGACAGAGCGGACGAAGTATTCGTCATTAACTTTAACCGCAAAAGTTTTTCCTGTCAGATGCTGGCCGACCTGGTCGGGCGGACAACGTAAACATGAGGCGATCGCCTCAATGATTGGCTGCTCATGACCGTTGGCGTCAAAGACGGATTTAACCGTGCGGGCGACGGGGTCGGCCTCCGCCACCAGCCAGCTTTGTTTCGTCGGGGTAAAGTTCTGGCTCTTGAACGGCGCAAAGGACTTACCGGGCGCCATCTGGCAGAACACGATCACCGCTTTTCCCTGCAACACCGCGTTATCCGCACCGATGTAGGTTCCGCTGAAATCCAGCCGCCCGCCCGCCGCGCCGCCAATAGTCAGACAGGGGAAACGGCGACAGGCATACCAGGCTTGCATCAGAAACCCTTCCGACGCGGCCAGGCCATCGCAATAAATCAGCGCAAACGTGTTATCCGAGGAGAGCGGCATACTGACGTCCAGGCGCTCCAGTTCCCGCCTGATGGCATCGATCCTGACGCGGGCATTGGGTTTGTCATGCATGTGCAGATCCACCAGATGCACCTCATGTTTGGCGATCAGCGACTGGGGCATCCACAGCCAACTGCCATACGGACCATCCATGTCACAGTAAGTGGAGTGATGTCGCTGACTGCATAATGCGCCGGTGGACGAGAGGGTGATGACGGTGCGATGAGGGGCGGAAAAACGTTGCCAGGCGCGATTAACCTCCGAGAAATTGGCTTCAGGCGGCACAAATACCAGCAGTAACCCCGGTTTTGACGGTAACCCGAGGGCCGACAGCGAAGTGGGTAAAGCATCACAGCGATAGGCCCCGCGTGCAGGGCGGTTCCTTTTTAAACCCGGAATTGTGATATGGCTCAGGAAAGATGACATGATATTCCCACTCCCTATATTTAAATTAATTTAATGGGAAGCCCAAGTCATCCTACGAGATGCCGTCAGGTCAGTGGGTGATCCCGATCACCCACTACCACCAGAACAAGCAAGAAACTCATTTCCGTGTACGGGATCACATCGACCAGTCGTGGCTTGTTATCGGCCGATATATCGGCGGCAGAACATTCATAACTTATCGGAACAGTTTATATATTCTAATGATTTTCGTGTTCTCCACGCTTCAGTGCAAACATCAGGCGTCAGGAAATGGTGTGGAAGTCAGCGATGCAGCCGTCTGTCTTCGGCCGCATCAACTGACAAAATGTTAGTGGATAACGCCGCAGGCGATACGCATACCGCCGCCGCCCAGCTCTTTCGGCGTATCCGCGTAGTTATCGCCGCCGGTGTGAATCATCAGTGCGTGTTCTTTCACCTCCGACAGCGACTTCAACCGCGGCGCCAGTAATTCATAACTGGCGGTGCCGTCGGCATTAACCACCAGCCCTGGCAGGTCGCCAAGATGTCCTTTGTCGTTGTAAGGGCCAAGGTGTCGACCGGTTTTTTGTGGATCCAGATGGCCGCCGGCCGCCAATGCCGGCACCTTGTTGCCGTTCTGCTCGCCCGGCGCACAGCTGGCGTTGGCATGCACGTGGAAGCCGTGGATGCCAGGCGGCAATCCTTTCAGATTGGGGCTGAACAGCAGACCGTATTCTGTTTCGGTGATGGTGATATCGCCAAGCGTGTTGCCGTCTCCGGTTGGCAACGCTTCTTTTAGCGTTACCGTGGTGCTGGCGGCGCCGGCTATCGCGCTGACGAACAGGCTGGACAGAATCAATGCTTTCAGTTTCATGATGTTCCCTTCTTTGCCATTGTCATGGGTTTTCAGCGTGTTGGTTCACTGCGCCGCGCAACCGGCGGCCATGCAGAGGACTGAGTGGTGTCGGGTCACCCAACAAAACTATAGTTGCCGTGGTACGGCGCGCCAGTCTTTGTGGTGACGTTGTCACTTTTTGCATCGCGATTTGCCCGCAGCGGCGCGGAAAAAGGCGTGTATAGCCTGCTCTGGGTTTCGGTTTCGTCGCTGACGTGCGTGTCGGGTTGAACAGGCTAAGAAAGGGAGAGCGTCGGGAAAAAGCCGAACGGCGGATTACCGATCGTCGCGCCGAATCGGCGATAGCGTTTCGGAACAACCGAATTGCGGTAAAAATTGACGCTATCACACTGATAAAAAAACAATTCGATATATAGTGTTATCAGGGGATGGTTCATATCAAAAAATCAGGCGTATAAGGAGAGAAGAAAATGAGTAAGGGCGTGATAACGAAAGGACTGTGCGGTTTGTTACTGGCTATGCCGCTCTATGGTTTTGCCGACAACAGCAATCCGGATCTGATCGCCGGCTATACCTCGCAGCAACTGGCCGATGCACTGCCGACGGTTGTCGATGGTTTGAAACGGCAGAGGGTGGAGGTGGATGCGAAAGAGCATTCGGTACAGGCGGAATATGTGGATACCGCAACCAAGCGTAAGGCGCTGGTCACCATTTATACGCCGCCGTTGGCAAACGGGCAGGCGGTGGCTGGCGACAGTGAACTGGATGCCGTGGTCGCCAGTTCCGAAAAAGAGATGCTGCGCCAACGCATCCGGCCGGAAAAAAAGGATCTGGTTGCTGATGGCTCACCCAAATTCCGTTGCCTGTTGACCATTCTGAATGACCAGGTGGTGCATTCGCTGTGCTCTGCCGTGGTTAAAGGCCGTATCGTTGAAATCCAGCCGGTGACGCTGGTGGACAACAAATTGTTTGAGCCGGCGCAGCAGCGTCAGGCCAGCGTGGCGCTGGCGATTGGGAAAAATCTGCTGGCGGCAAAATAACCACATTTTTGCCCGACTGCTCAGCCCTTGCCTTCCGGCAGGGGCTTGTTTTGTTGAGAATCACGGTGCTGATGATGACAATCAATCATTTTTGATTGAAATAAAGCATTGTTTTGCACGAAATGTGATTTATGTCACCCAATTTTGCTAAAAAAACACCATTTTATTCCGATAAGTAAAAATATCTGTCGCCTTTATCACGGCGCCTTCCACCCAGTCGGAGAAGCAAGGATGAGTGTGTTTGGGAATTATGTGCGAAATCTAAAGATCTCTCACAAGATGTATGGCGGATTTGGCCTTGTGCTGCTGCTGGTTATTTTGGCGTCGGCCTTCAGCTCGGTCCGTTTTTTCATGATTCAGGATTTGTATGTCAAAAGTTCGATCATGAATGAAATGGGAAACTTTATTGATCTTACCCGAATTGCCCGTATTAAATTCACGTATTCGCTCAATAATGACAACCTCAACAACCTGAATAAATACCTTGAACAAGCTCGTCAGCTAAATGAAAAAGCCAACGCGCTGCGTTGGGATGCGACGTATCAGAGCGATTTTAGCAATGTGGCGCAGGACTTTACGGAATACGCCAAAAATATCGATCGTGTCAAAAACAGTGTTGACGGCATGAACGATGTCACCAAAGAGATCGCCGCGCTTGACCAGAAAGAAGCCCTGAGCGATGCGCTTTACACCAGTTTAAGCGATACCACTCTGTTGCGTCAGTACCATCAAACCACCGTGCTCTACGCACAGCTGGTGGATAAAGTGCATCTGTTGCAAAAGGAAGGCAGCGAAGCGGCGTTTAAATCGATGCAGGGGGGGTATGATCAGGCGAAAAAATCCTTCGACACCCTGAATGGATTGCTCCCTGCGGAGGCTAAAAATAGCGTCGGCGAACTCGGTAACCGAATTGAGCGCTATAACCAGAGCGGAGTGAAATACAACGACAAGGTTAATCAGTTGAGAACGACTGATTCCGCGCTCAGGGCGACCGGTGACAAACTGATTAGCGATATCGATGGCATTCTCAAAAAAATCGGCGTTCGTAACAACGATATTATCAATAACTCGGTGTTCCAGACGGTCATTTCCGGCATCGCCGCTGTAGTGCTGGGGCTATTCATTGCCTGGTCGGTTACCCGCCAGATTACCCGACCGGTGATCGCCAACCTGAAACTGGCGGAGAAGATCGCCGGCGGCGATCTGTCGGCCAGTGTGGTGGTGGAACGCCATGATGAGCTGGGGCAACTGACGCTGGCGATGATGTCGATGACTGAAAAATTGCGTCAGCTGATCGCCGATATCCGGCACAGCGTCTACAGCGTGGCGAAAGCCTCTTCGGATATCGCCGCCGGTAACAATGATCTGTCGTCGCGTACTGAACAGCAGTCGTCGGCGATCGTGGAAACCGCCGCCAGCATGGAGCAGTTGACCGCCACGGTGAAAAACAACGCCGACAATGCCCGGCATGCCAGCCAGATTTCCGAGCAGGCTTCCGGTAACGCCAATCGGGGCGGCGAGATCATCCACAAGGTGATCCAGACTATGGATGATATTTCCGGTAGTTCGAAAAAGATTTCCGATATTACCACCGTCATCAACAGCATTGCGTTCCAGACCAATATCCTGGCGCTGAACGCCGCGGTGGAAGCGGCGCGCGCAGGGGAACAGGGGCGCGGTTTTGCGGTGGTGGCCGGCGAGGTACGTAATCTGGCGCAGCGCAGTTCCCAGGCGGCCAAAGAGATTGAAGGGCTGATTTCAGAATCGGTGACCCGGGTGAATACCGGGACGGTGCTGGTGTCGGACGCAGGGAGCGCGATGGATGACATTATGGCATCCGTCAAACGGGTACACGACATCATGGGCGAAATCGCCTCGGCGTCGGATGAACAGAGCCGCGGCATCGCGCAAATAGGCGCGGCGGTATCGGAAATGGATACCACCATTCAGCAGAACGCCTCAATGGTGCATGAATCGTCTGCGGCGTCGAATTCGTTGGAAGATGAGGCGGCGAAGTTGTCGCGGCTGGTGTCGGTATTCCGCCTGTCGCCACAGGATGAGCCGGCGCTTGCCGCTCGCCCGCGCATGGCGGACAGCAGAGCGCAGATAGCGGATCGCAGCGCTCGTCCCGCCGCGTTGCCCGCCGGTCGTTCAGACAGTTCGTCAGCGGATAACTGGACGACTTTCTGAGCCGACGTATTCGGTATGACAGAGAAAAACGGCAGGCCCTGGTGGCCTGCCGTTGTGTTTTGGGATGGGCTGAACAATACGTCAGTTAAACCAGCGCAGCAGACGATCCAGAATCAGCGCCGGCAGCGTGAAATCCGGGTCGGCGAACGTGACGCCCTGCGCGCCAAGATGCGAAAACAACGGCAATGTCAGCGCCGGCAGCACGCACAGCAGCAGACCATTCAGGCTGCTGGCGATCACCGCGCCGCGCACGCCGCCGGTGGCGTTGCCGAAAATGGCGGCGGCGCCGCCGGTGATAAAACTGGCCATGATGCCGGGCACGATAATCGGCAGCCCAATCAGCGGGAACAGCAGAATGCACACCAGCTCCACCGAGAAACTGATCAGAAAGCCGATCAGTGTGGCGTTGGGCGCTTTGGTAAACAGCACCATCACATCGACCGCCGGAATGGCGCCGGGAGCGAACACATTGGCGAAGCCCTTGAACGCCGGCACGATTTCAGCCGTGAACAGGTTCACGCCGGCCTTGGCCAGATAAAGACCGCAGGCGAAGGTGGCGGACTGTTCCAGAATGAAAATCACCACGTTTTTATCCGCAGCGCCCGCGCCGTACACCATCACCATCGCGTCCCTGATTTGCGGCCGGGTGGCGAACAGGCAGGAAAGCAGCAACAGCACCAGCATGGTCAACAGCGTGGCCACATTCGGTTCGCGGAGAAAGTCGAAGCGTTGACTGAGCGTCAGATGTTCGGTGTCGCTGTTTTTGTTGCCGAACCATTTTCCCATATACGACCCCAACACATAGGACGAGATGGCGGCATGGGAAATGGCGTATTCGTTGGAGCCGATGATGGTGCGGCTGAATCGGCTGAGAATATAGGGCGACGCGGCCATGTAAAGGCCGATCAGCATTGAGGACACCACAATGATGGTGGTATTGCTGTAATTGAGCTGAATCAGTACCGCGGTAAAGGCAAAGGCCATGAACAGCACCAGATGTAGCGACAGGTAGATGTATTTCAACCGGGTAAATCGGGCCAACAGAATATTCAACACCATGGCGAACAACAGGATCAGCGCGGCGGTCGCGCCAATCTTGTCAATGGTCGCCGCCATGATGGCCTCATTGCTGGGCACCACGCCGACAATATCGAAGGCATGAGAAAACAGCGAACTGAAGGCGGTCAGCACTTTCATCAGAATGCTGCCGCCAATTTTTATCATGGTAAAACCGATAAAAGACAGAAAGGTGCCGGTAATCAGGCGGGAAAGCGGGGCGCGCTGAAACAGCAACCCGAGAAACGCCACGATGGCGATAATCACCGCCGGGGTTTTGACCAGACTAAGCAAAATATCCATATTTCTTCATCCATAAAGTTAACGGTTATTCTGTAAAGCGTGAAAACGGGCCGTATTCACGCGGAACGGGTGATTTTTGCATTTTTCAAAACGGCGTTCCACTTCAATTTGATGATGTCTGATTTTGCCCGGCGCAGGCGTATAGCGGTGGTATGAATGCGGTACGGCTGGGGAAAAGAGACGGCGAACCGGGCGGCCCGCCGCAGGGTGACTTAACGCAGATTCTGCGGGAAATTGTCCGGCAGGTCGCTGGCCGGGCAATTGATAACGTTGTTATCGTCTTCGCCGCAGTCGCGCACAAAGGTAATGGTGGCGAATTCGTCAATCACTTCAGTCGGGTAGGCCGGTCCTGCCGCACGATAAGACTCCATCAGCGGAATGTGATCGTTCTGGAAGCAGACGGTTTTTTCCGGGTTATTGATGACCCAACGGGGGAAGAAAATGGTGCCGTGGAAAATCCGATCGCCCAGATTGATGATCAGGCTCACGTCGGTGCCGGTCGGTTCCGTCCAGGACACTTTGTAAACGTCGCGGGCGACGCGGGCGATAAACACCAGCTGGTCCTTCACCCAGCGATTGCCCACGATGCCGCTGTGAATGCGGTAATCCAGCGTGTGATCGTTTTTCACGTAGATCTCGTAATTCCAGCCGTTGTCGTAGGTGTAGACCAGATGTTTTCCCACAAAACCGCTGAGATCCTGTTTGTCGAAGCTACTCATACTGTTTTCCTTTTGTTGACTTAGAGCCTGTCCCAATAGGCTATTTTACTTGCCATTTGGGCCCTGGGCAGTGCTCGAACTCCTCACGTACTACGTCTACGCTCCGGGTTCTCCGCGGCTTCCCATGTCCAAACTGGCTACGCCAATTACGCCTATTGGGATAGGCTCTTAACGGGAGTATAAAAGCGGATTAAGTTGATGAATAACGCTGTTTTTAGCGCTAATTAATTTGATAATTAGATGAATTGAGGCGATGGCTGAACGATACACTCGGTACACAAAGGCGGGCTGAAGCATGATGTTGACGAAAACCACACTGGAACAATGGACGCTGCTGCAGGCGGTGGTGGAGCTGGGCGGTTTTGCCCCGGCGGCGCAGGCGTTCAACCGCAGTCAATCTTCGGTCAGTTACCAATTGTCGTTGATGCAGGAGCGGCTGGGTGTGTCGCTGCTGGCGCCATCCGGGCGCAGAACGGTGCTGACGGCGCAGGGGCAGCAATTGCTGGCGCAGGTGATTCCGTTGCTAAACGCTTTTCAGGCGCTGGAGTCGCGGGCGGAAGTGCTACGGCGTGGCGGGCGAGCCAGAATCGATCTGGTGGTGGACAGTATTTTTCCTAAATCCATGCTGTTTAGCGCGCTGCGCACCTTTCAGTCTCGCCACCCGCATACGCAGGTGCATCTGATGGAGGTGCTGCGTAGTGAAAGCCGGGCGCAACTGGCGGATTATCAGGCGGATATCTGGCTGATTTCCCGACCGTGGGAGGGCATCAACCGGGGGCGGCTACTGATGGAAATGGCGTTTGTGGCCGTCGCCCGGGGTGAACATCCGTTGCACCGGCTAGCCGCGCCGTTATCGTTTCAGGATCTCGCAGCGTATCCGCTGATTGAAATCATCGACCGGCAACAGCAAAAAGACAGTTTGCGTAAGCCGGCCAGCGCCGAAAACTGGACGTTCACCACGGTCGAAGCCGCGATAGAAGCCGTCATGCATGGCGTCGGTTATGGCTGGATGCCGGAGGCGCGCATCGCGCCCTGGCTGGCTTCCGGCGATCTGAAACCGCTGCCGCTGCCGCAGGGCGGTCGGCGTTTCACACCGTTGTATCTGGTGGTGGAGGAAGAAAAACAGCCCTGCGACGCAGAGGTCGCCACTCTGGTGACATTGCTGACAGCCGCGGCAACGCCAGCCTGAAAAGTGACGTTGTCACCCAGGCTTGCCGGCGGTTTACACCAAACGGCCGTCAGGCGAAATAACGTGCTTTGAACGGCATCAACGCCGCGCCAATCACCGACGGGTCGTGCTGGATCCGGCTTAGCAACAGCTGGGGATAGTGGGCGGCGAGGCCGTAACGCGGCGGCTGTTGGATCGGCGGTACGTCGAGCAGCATCTCGCCCAGCGCCGTCGGCAATTCGCCGCCAAACACGATAGCGGCCGGGTCAATCACCGCCCGCAACGCGTCAATCGCCCGGTTCAGGTACGGCCTGACTTCCGCCACCCACTCGTCCACGCCCGGCCATTGCGGGTCGAACTGCTGGCGCAGGGCGCTGACCCGCTGGATATCGATCCCGCGCGCATTGAGCCGCTTGAGCAGTTCGCCCAGCGCCGGGCGGGAGGTGAATTCCTGTTCGGTATAAATACGGCTGATTTCCCCGGCATTGCCGAACGCGCCGGAAAAAGGCTGCCCATTGAGGATGAGGCCGGCGCCAAACCCGTAATTGAACGACAGGTAGCCGAAGGTGGGGTATTGCAGCCCCGCGCCCAGCACGGATTCGCCGATGGCGCCGGTGGTGGCGTTGTTCTCCGTCCAGACATCCAGATCGAACAGGGTTTCCAGCTCGCTTTTAAGATCCACCAGTGACCAGTCGCGTAGCGGTTCCGGTGCATTGAACAGCCGTTTCTCTTCCATCAGATAACCGGCGATGGCGAACCCGATGCCGACGACGGCCGACGCCGGAATGGCATAGCGTTGCAGCGCCTTGCGCACCCGGTCTTTCAGCGCAAACATCGCCCGCGTGCGGTCATCCAGCGCGATATCCAGCGTTTCTTCATGCACGACCTGGCAACTGAAATCGCACAGGCAGAACGCCAGCATATCGGTATTTACCGAAATGCCGATGCTGTAGCGCGCGGCGGGCGTCAGCTCCAGCGACGGGCTGGGTTTGCCGCGTCCGTGTACGACGCTTTCGCCCAGCCTCAGCAGTCCGCGTTCCAGCAGGCTGTCGATGATGCGGTGTACCGACGGTTGGGTGAGGTTGGTCTGTGGGGACACCGCCGAACGCATGATGTGCCGATGGCGGCGGACAATGTCCAGCACCATACGTTCGTTCACGGTAATGCTTTCGTCAGCGTGAAGTATTGACCGCATCAGACGCCAGTTCCAGAGCGAGTATTCATGGTGTGCCGATCCTTTTTATATCGCTAAATCGTGCGGTTAAATCAGCGCCAACGAGGCGTCGCCGCTAATGCATATCGTGTGAATTATTAAACATAACGAATGATAATTTCACCATGCATGATATACAACCCCAAAATAAGCGTGTCGAAAACGAATCTGTAGGATGTTTTTATATATTTATCTTGATATCAATAAATTAAGCCTTCTTCTTTTGACTACATCTTTGCAACATATCTGTCATTATTATTATGCATACTGCATTATAAGTTGAATTAACGACGTTTTCACCTTGCTGAACATGATGCCTTGCGACTCACGGGAGACTATGTAATGAGTAGACTGGAAGTGGAGCGCGCCAGTGTGGCCTACGGTGATGTTGCTGTCCTCAAAGGGGTGTCGTTTGACGTTAACGAAGGAGAGTTCGTCACGCTGCTGGGGCCGTCCGGATGCGGCAAAACCACGCTGCTGCGCGCCATTGCCGGTTTTGTCCCGCTGGACGGCGGGCATATCCGCATTGGCGGCCGGGAAATGAACGGCCTGGAGCCGGAAAAACGCAATACGGCGATGTGCTTTCAGTCTTATGCGCTGTTTCCCCACCTGACGGTATCGGAAAACATCGCCTTTGGATTACAGCAGCGCAAAATACCGCGGGAAGCGTTGAGCCACCGGGTCGTTGAAACTGCGCTGACCGTGGCGATGGCCGGGCATCTGGATAAATTGCCCACCCAGCTATCAGGCGGTCAGCAGCAGCGAGTGGCGCTGGCGCGTTCAATGGCGGTGCGCCCGGATGTGATGTTGTTCGACGAGCCTTTGTCCAATCTGGATGCCCGGCTGCGCGAGCAACTGCGGTTGCAGATCCGCGCCTTGCAGCGTAAGCACGGTTTTACCGCGGTTTATGTGACTCACGACCAGGCGGAGGCGCTGGCGATGTCCGACAAGGTTGTCGTGATGCACGGCGGCAGCGTGATTCAGTCTGGAACCCCGCAGGAGATTTATCACCGGCCGGTCAACCGCTTTGTGGCCGATTTTATCGGCACCGCCAACATTATGGTGGGGACAGTCACCGCGCGGGATGGGGACGCCGGGCAGTATCGGGTCGCCACCGCGCTGGGCGAATTCACAGTGGCGTCGGACGAGCCGCCGGCTCAGCAGCGGGTCTATCTCTGCTGGCGGCCGGAAAACGCCTGCCTGCTGTCGTTGCCCGCGCTGGGGCAGAATATCTTTTCGCTGCGGGTTAAACGCCAGACCTTTCTCGGCAATCTGACGGATGTTGAAGGCTATCATCAGGATACCGACAACGTTCATTACCGTATCCAACTGTTGGGTTATCAGCCGCTGCTGGAGGGCGAAACCTACTATTTTTCGCTGGCGCCCGGCGCGTTGCGGTTTTTACGCGAGGCGGTGGCGGCATGAGATCGTCGTTGATGGCTTACCTGATGCTGCTGCCGGGGCTGGGGATCATCATGCTGGCGATGGGCGCGGTGCTGGGGATGGCGTTTTCCCAGTCGCTGGGGTTCTTCAATTTTGCCGGTGACAGCGGGTTATCGCTGCGTTTCTGGCAAACCATGCTGACCGACGAACAACTGTGGCGCTCTTTTTTCTATTCGGCGCGCATTGCGCTGCTCAGCGCGCTGCTGTCGGTGGCGCTGGCCTACCCGCTGGCGATTTGGCTGCGCAAGCCGTTTCCGGGGGCCGTCACCCTGCGTGCGTTGCTGAAAGCGCCGCTGCTGGTGCCAGGGCTGACCGCGGCGTTTCTGTTCGTCAATTTCATCTCTTATCAGGGGTTTCTCAATGTCGCCATGCTGCGGCTGGGGCTGACGGAGCGGCCGATTCGGATGCAAAACGACGCCAGCGGCATCGGTGTGGTTCTGTTGCAGATCTGGAAACAGATGCCGTTTGCGTTGCTGCTGCTGAGCGGTTCGGTACAGGCCATCGGCGACGCGGTGCTGGACGCCGCCCGTAATCTCGGCGCCGGCGCCTGGGTCCGTTTTCGCCGCATTGTGCTGCCGCTGACGCTGCGGGCGTTGCAGACGGCGATGATGCTGATCTTTATCGGCGCCGCCGGCGATTTTTCCTTTCAGTCGGTGGCGGGGCCGGTCAATCTCAATTCCATGTCGCAACTGATGCTGCGCGTGCAGCAGTCGGGCGCTGAGGGTTGGAATCAGGCGGCGGTGGTGGCGGTGATGCTGATGCTGTTGTCGCTGGCGGGCGCCGGGTTGTTGGCGGTGGCGGCGCGCGTGGTTGTGAACGGGATGAGGAGATAGCCGATGCAACAGGCTGTGATTGACCGACTCAACCGCCTGCTGGTAGCGGTGATCCTGCTGCTGGGGACCGTCTGGCTGATTCTGCCGTTTGCTATGGCGGTGCTGTGGTCATTGGTGGATCCGTCGCACCCGTGGGCGTACCCGGATGTCTTCCCGCCGGTATTGTCGCTGCTGCGCTGGCGTGAATTATGGCACAACACATCGCTGCCCGACGCGCTGTTGCACAGCTATCTGCTGGCGCCGATGGTGACGCTGACCTGCCTGCTGTTGGCGATGCCGACCGCCTACGCGTTTGGTCGGCTGTCGTTTCCCGGCAAAGGGCTGGCGCAGGCGCTGACGCTGCTGCCGATTGTGTTGCCGGGGTTCGTGGTGGCGATCTTCTTCTCCTCATTGCTGACGCGGCTGGGCGTGTACTCGCGCTTCATGGGGATCTTTCTCGGTCACACGGTGCTGTTTCTGCCGTACGCCATCCGCATTCTGAGCGTCTCTTTCAGTCAGGTCCGGCAGGATCTGGTGGATGCGGCGCGCAACCTGGGGGCCTCCCGACGGGAAATCTTCCGGGTGGCTTACTGGCCGGCGCTTCAGTCCGGGACGATGGCGGCGATGATCATGGTGTTCATTCTGTCCATCGAAGAGTTTTCCGTTTCCTACATTGTGGGCGCGCCCGACTTTATCACCGTGCCGACCATTCTGTATTCGTACCTGGGTTATAACTTCATTCGGCCCAACGCGGCGGTGGTGTCGCTGATTCTGGTGGTACCCAACGTGGTGTTGATGCTGCTGATGGAGCGCTGTCTCAAAAATGTTCCGGCGTCTGCGTTCGTCAACAAAGGATAGCGACGATGCCGCTTAACCATTCAGGGGAATCTTGCATGCTTACTCGACTCAAGCTGTCAAACCTACGAAAGCTGATGGCGCTGCCGGCACTGCTGTTGCCGTTGTATCCGGCGCAGGCGGCGGAGCTGAACGCGATGTCCTGGCAGGATGTGGAGGCGCAGGCGCGTCAGGAAGGTCAGCTTACCTGGTTCAACTGGTACTATCAGGACCGGTTGCGCGAAGAGGTGAAAGCGTTCGAGAAACAGTATGGCATTCGGGTCACCATTCCGGATGGCGAGGCGATGGCCAGCATCAATAAACTGCTGGCGGAACAGCACCGTGAGCAAGGCGATATCGACGTAATCTCGGTGGGCGGCAGCCAGTTCGGGTTGTTAAACGGACCCAAACTGTTCTGGGGGCCGCTCAGATCCCGGTTGCCGGCCGGCGACAAGCTGACCTACCAGATCGAAGGGGTCGATACCCAGGGCTACGCGGTGGCGTTCTGGGGCAATCAGACCGTTATCGCCTACAATTCGGCCCGCATCGACGCGGCCGCGCTGCCGCACTCACTGCCTCAGTTCGAACAGTTTCTGGTGAAAAACCCCGGTGAGTTCGCCTTTAACGTGGAAAATGGCGGCTCCGGTCCGGCGTTTATCGAATCCGTCACCCGGGCGTTGGTCACCGACGTGAACTACCGCGACGGCAATGCCGCGCCGGAGGTGTTGCAACGGCTTGCGCCGTCCTGGCGCTGGTTCAACCGTTACAAAAGCAGCATGGTGATCAGCGCGTCCAATGCCGACAGCATTACCCGACTGAATGCCGGCGAATTTAAACTCGCCGCGTCATGGGAGGATTTGGTGCTTTCGCTACAGCGCAAAGGCGAAGTGTCGCCGGACATCAAGTTCTACCTGCCTGATTTTGGCATGCCGGGCGGCGGCAATGTGGTGGGGATTCCGGCCAACGCCAAACACAAGGCGGCGGCGTTACTGTTTATCCACTGGCTGACGCAGCCGGACACGCAACAGCGCTTTCATACGCAGTTCGGCACTGCGTTGTTGACGCCGACAGGCGACGGCGCTCAGGCGGCGGATGCGCTGGATCGGTCGCGCAGTTTTGCCTGGGCGGCCAAGCCGTTGGGCGATGAAATCAAAAAGCAGTTTATCCAAAACGTGATGCTGAAATGACATCGCGCGGCCTTGTTATGACGTTTGAACCGTTGACGTTTAGCCAACTGATGTTTAACCAACTGAGGCTTGAACAACGATGTTTGGACAACTGACGTTTGAAAACCGTTTTCTGTATCCGACGCGGGCAAGGCCGAACGTATTTTTAATTCAACATATTTGCTTACTCAACACCGATGCATTGAAACACCAGGGAAACCATTATGTCTGATGCGATAACTGATCACCTCCGTCGTCACCGCGTGGTAAATGACGCGCTAATCGCCCACCGCGGCGCCTCGGCGCTGGCGCCGGAAAATACGCTGGCAGCCATGCGTAAGGCGGCGCAGCTGGGAGCGACGTGGCTGGAGGTGGATGTCAAACTGACGCGGGATAACCAGCCGGTGATCATCCATGATGATCGGGTGGATCGTACCACCAACGGGCGCGGCTGGGTCGCCGGCCTGACGCTGGAGGAAATTCGCCGGCTGGATGCGCGAGCGCAATTCGGCGAAGCGTTCGCCGGGGTGACCATCCCGACGCTGCAGGAGCTGATCGCGTGCGTGCTGGAGCTGGATATGGGATTACAGCTGGAGCTGAAACCGACGGCGGGTGACGACGTGGAAACGGCGGAGGTGGCGCTGGGCGTGCTGAAATCGATGTGGCCCGCCAACCGCGACCGCCTGTTTCTGTCGAGTTTTTCCGTTCGTTCCATCCAGGCGGCGGCGCGACTGATGCCGGATGTGCCGCGAGCGTTTGCCGTGGTGGTGCCGCCCAAACGGCCGGTGGCGTTGTTGCAGGAAACCCACTGCCAGATTTTGCACTGCCTGTCGGCACTGCTGGATGACGAAGCCCAGCACATTCTGGCGGACAGCGGCATCGAATACGCGGTGGCGATCGTCAATGACGCCGCACAGGCCCGGCGCTTCCTCGCTAATGGCGCGCAGACGATCCTGTCTGATATTCCTGATTTGCTGGGTTGATAACTGGAGTGGGTTGATAACCGGAGGATGTCATGTCTGATCTGCAGTTACGCTTTGAGACCGCCAACACGGTCATGGAGGAAGCCGCGTTGCTGGCGAGGCAGTTGTTTGCCCGGCGTGACAGCGTGGTGGTGGAACAGAAATCCGCCAATGATTTTGTGTCGGATGCGGACCGGCAGGTCGAGCAGTTAATCCGCGACCGCCTGCGGGAGGCGTTCCCACAGGACGCTATTTTGGGCGAGGAAATGGGCGGCGAGGCCGGCGATAGCTTTTGGGCCGTCGACCCGATAGACGGCACCACCAACTTTTTGCGCGGTTTGCCGTTGTGGGGCATTTCCATCGGATACGTCGAAAACGGGCTGGCGATGGTCGGCACCATTGCGTTGCCGATGCTGAACCTGACGCTGTCGGCGGCGATCGGCTGCGGCGTATGGCGTAACGGGATGCCGTATCGCCGTCAGGTGCCGTTCAGCGAAGTCCGTCTGGTGGCGCTGGGGGAAAGCAATAAATGGGCGGCGGCGGAAGTGGCGATGCTGGACGGCTACCTGCGCGACGAAGGCTGGGCGGTGGCGCGCTATCGCTGCGCTACCGTCGGGCTGGGGTTTGCCGCATTGGGGTTTACTGACGGTTATGTGGAGAAAAACACCAGCATCTGGGATATTGCCGCCGGGGTGGTGATCTGTACGGAAGCCGGGCTGGTGGTGAAATATCGGGGAAACTATGAGGTGGGCGGTATGCATGTGGCGACGGCCACCCCCGATGTGCAACAGATTGTGGAGCCGTTTTTCAGCCTGTGACGCGCCCAAAAAAAGCACCGCCAGACTGGCGGTGCGGGAAAGGGAAGAATTAAAGCGCGTTACTCATTCCGGGCGTACGACTTATTTTCGGGCGTACAACTTATTCCGGACGCATTACTTGTTGATGAACGAGCGCGGTTTCGGCGGCGTAGCGGCCAGCGCAGCCTGAATACGCATTGGGTTGAAGTAGTTGCGCATCAGCCGGATACGGTGGTCGTCGGTGAATTCATACCGTATCGCCCAGTCGTAGCTGTAAGGCACGCGGGTCGATTTGGTGATCCCCTGCTGGCTGCCGTAAGCCATCGCCTGATTGTCGCTGAAGAAGACTTTTTCCACTACTTCGCTACTGAATTCTACCGTCTGGCTCATCAGCGACCAGAAACGGGAGAAGCCTTCGTGACCGTAGAACACGCCGGTATAAGGCACATCCACCGGGCCGGTCATGTCCCATACCAACTGTTCGCTCAGGCAGGTCAGCGCCATCGGCAGATCGCCAGCGGCATAGGCCTGACCGAGTTTCTCCAGCGTCGCCTGATTGTTGGAGAACGTCACCGCCTGACTCTTGGCCTGGAAACGCGGCGGCGGCGGCGGGGTATATTCGAACGTCGGCGCCGCGCGGTAGGCGTTGTCGCCGGGGAATGGATGGGAGACGATCGCCCGGAAATCCTCACGCAGCGCGCCCATCGCCATCACCGCCGGGGTGAGTTTTAACGGGCGGCCGGACAGCGCCAGTTGCAGGTTTTCCAGCAGTTCGCAGTAGCGACGGTTGAAACGCATAATCGCCTTGTGCAACTCGCCTTCCGGATAGTCGCTGACTTTGGCTGCGCTGTGGGTTCTGACCGCTTTGTCCCATTCGATCGTCAACGGGTCACCGGTCGGGCCGCTGGCGATGGTGTCGCCGCGCGCATACAGACGCTCGCAGTAGATTTCGTTGAAGCGATAGTAGTGCGGGACGTCATTGTCGTCGCCCTGCCAGATATTGTGCGGCGAACCCTCGCCCTGATCGCAAATCTGACGCAGGCTGGTGATCGCACTGTCCAGATCGGTCACCGGAACGACAGTGCCGTAGGAGCCGTGGCAGAACTGCTCCGGCTCAATCTGGCGCGTAGGGTCGCCGCAGAACACGGCTTTTTCGCCGAAAGACTCTACCGCCGCTCGCAGGCGCGACTCGATATAGACGTAGTATTCACCGATCGACATGTCGCTGCAGACATGGCTGGCTACCACTTCCGGGCGCACATATTTCGGGTGTTCGATTTGCATCGCCTGATGTATGGCGTGCTGAGAAAACGGGTGCAGCTGAATTTCCAGGTCTTCGATGCCGAACGGCAGCGTGGCCGGGTAATCGGGTAAAAAGTCGGGGCCGCTGATATTCGGCGTGCCGCCCACGGCATTCAGCAGGTTGCCAACCATGACGAAATGCAGCATTTCTTCAATCACGACGGAATGGATCACATCAGGGACACGCGGATCGATGTCGTCATCCATCGTATAGAGCATGGTCAGATAGGGGGGGATCACCGCGTGTTCCAGCACCATCGCTTTTTGCAACAAGTCCCGAATATCGTCTAATTCGTGAGCCAGATCCTTATGGCTGGTTAGTTTGACATAACCTTTTTCCCTGAACATAGTGTCCAAATCTTGGTGTGCGGCGTGTTCGTTTAAGTTCATGATGTTATTCCGTCTTAGTCAGTTGCGGCAGTGACGAAGTGTGTAGTTAGTCTTATCTATTTATTCGTAGCATGAAACCCGAATATCATCATCTTTTGTAGCGCTTTTTTCGCGTTTAACGTGTGCTGGCACACATTCTGTCCAGTTCGGAAAGAATTGTGTGCGCGGCCCATAGCGTCAGCGCCGCCAGCGTCAGGGTGGGCGGCGCCGTTCCCATGCTGACCATGTTTCCAGCCCCCACCAGATAGAGATTCTTATGAATCCAGCTGCGCTGTTGACGATCAACCACCGAATGATGAGGCGAGCTGCCCATACAATGAGTGCCGGCGATATGCCCGGCGCCGACGAACGCCAGCGGCTGCCCCTGACAGGTAAAGTAGCCGGGGTCGGCGGGCGAATAATGGCTGTGATCGCGAATGCCGGCGTGGCGGAAAATCTGCCGCATGACGGTGCCGGCGCGCGCGACGCCGGTGCGGGTGTACAGCGACAGGTCATAGTGGATTACCGGACGGTAATTGCCCAGCGCATCGCGGTAGTCAGGATGAATGGTTACCCGGTTGTTGTATTCCGGCAACTGTTCCACCAGGCAGCGCGCGCTGAATTGCCGTGACAGCCGTTCGCGCATTTGACTGCGTAAGCGGGGACCGCACAACGGCTCCGCCAGCAACTGTTCGACATCGTGATATAAGGCGTCGACCGGCCAGCGCCAGCCGTCGTTGCTCAGCTCGATGCGATAGGCCGCCCGATGGGCGCGGGCCGCGCCGCCCCGCATGGCTTCGATCCCCGAGGTGGTAAGCGGACCTCGCATCGGCCACAACGGCGCATCGGCCCGACCCCAGACCGGCAGCACCGGGTGATCCATCAGATGTCGTCCCACCAGATCATTACCTTTGCAGGCGTCGGACGCCAGCAACAGCACCGCATTGGCAATGGCGTTGCCGGCCAGCACATAACGTCTGGCGCTGACGGTATGCAGGTGATGCAACGCCGTTTCCTGATGCACATAATGGCGAAACTGAACGCCGGTGACGGCATCGGTCGACGGGTCGATCAGCAACTTGTGCGCCACGCTACAGGTGACGACGTCCAGCAAGGCCGGATCGGCGTCTTCCAGCGTTTTCAGTGCGTTGTAGCGAGCCTGCGTTGGGCAGAGCGGCGTGCAGTAGCTATTGCCGGAGCAGCGCAGGCCAAGGTGCGGGCTGCCTGCCGCACCGCGAGGATGATAGCCGCGGCCGTGGTCATAACCGGGGTGCGGCACGCCGTTGCGCGCGGACGGCGTGCCGCGCAGGGTCAGCGGCGTAGCCTGTCCGTCTTCCATGACCGTCATGCCGTTGAGGCGGCGCGCCAGTTGTCGATCGCCCCAGGCGGGGGGAAGACCTTGCATCGGATAAACATAATCCGGCGGAAACCGGATCCCCAGATAAGCCTGCTCCTCCACATTGGCCGAGACGCCCAGTTCGTACTCCGCCGCCCGATACCAGGGTTCAAGGTCGTTATAGCGCAACGGCCAGTCCAGCCCGATGCCGTAGCGGCTTTGCAGCTCAAAATCTTCCGGCAGCATGCGCATGGCGCTGCCGAGCCATTGTAGCGAGGTGCCGCCGAGCTGGCGGCAATAGGTGGAACTGAATGGCAACGGGCCGCGTTGCACCAGATAGCCGCGGTCGTCATAACCGTCGGGCATCAGGGGCTGGAGGGCGGTATCGTGCGGCGCCGGCGCGTTGACGTTACGCGGCCCGGATACCTGATGGCTTTTACCCGGGTGTTGCCGATAACGCTGCAGCGTCTGCCGGTATCCGGCGTAATGCAGGTTCTCGCCGTCGCCCGCCTCCAGTATCAGGCAGCGTTTTCCCCCGCGTGTCAGGGTTTTGGCCATCAGCGCACCGGCAATGCCGCCGCCGACGATCACCACGTCGTAATCGGTCTGCTCAGCCTGATGAGGGGTAATGACATTCATCCGCGCGTTCTCCACTCAGCAATGGGCGGCTCGGCCCAGGCGCCGAACTCCTGCTGGCGGATCGCCTGTGGGTGGGCGTGGATGGCCTGCCAGATCAGCGCTTCGCGCCAGGCGGCGTCGCTGAGAAAATAGGTGGCGGCGTCCGGCTCTGGACTGATGGGGACCCACTGACCGGTGTACCACAGACGCAGCAGACTGCGGGCGATTGGGCCGAGCGTCAGTGATGTCAGCACCGTGGCTTCCAGCCAGTTGAGCCGTAATGCGTCATCATTCGGTTGCGCCGCAAAGTCGTGCAGCAGTTGTTTGAACGGACCGGCGGCGTTGTGCTGCAGCCAGGTGAAATAGTCGCGGGCCAGCCCGGTTCCGGTCAGTTCAAACTGACTGAAACCGGTAAGCAGGGCGGATAAGGTCATGAAATCGTCAAAGGCGGTGTCGGGTTCACTACTGTTACTCATGATGCGTTACCTGTGCCATGTCGTGAACAGCTGAGAGAAAACCGCGCGTCTGAGTCGGGCGTCAGGCGTCGTGGAGCGGGGATATCAATCGTTTTCCGGCGACGTTGCCGATCAGGCGACATCACCGCAGTCTGGTATGTCAATACGGGTGTTAGTGCGTTTTAGAACACACCCAATGGATAGCTGTAACCCGATATCCCTGGAAGGAAGGGCCAATCCGTTTTCCTTTACAGGAATAACCGAGTGGTCGTCATGATGGTGGAAAAAAGAGCGGGGTAGCCTGCGTTCCTTTTTTTAGCGTCACAGTGTTGTTTTAAACCGGGCGAATCAAAGAAAAAAACATGGCAATAAAAGTATTCGTTACACATTCGGTACCACAGTGCATACCCCGTGTAAAACTATGACGTGAGAGCCGCGTTTTTGCAAGACCAGCCTGATTTCTAACGTGATTTTATCGAAATAGGGGATAAGGAAAGCAGCATAATTATTTGATTGTGTAAACTTTTATGCTGAAAGGGCGGAGCATAACGCTCCGCCGCAGGGGTTAGCTTTCGGCCGGTTTGATCAGACCCAGAATCGCTCCCAGACGTTCGCGCTGTTTGGGTTTGATATCACGCCCGGCCGCATAGCCGGCGTTCTGGATAATCATCTCGTTCAGGCCGATCAGCCAGTCATAAATGTAATAGGCGGTATTGTTGACCGGCGTCGCCGACAGTCTGGTCAACCGGCGGGAGGTGCCGAAGTTGGCGGTCTGCTTTTCCGGTTTGGCAAAGATCTTGTTGCCTTTGTTGACGCGGCTGTCCGGTCGACTGGCTTCGGGCACCTGCTGGAAACCCAACCAGGCGACGAAATCGCCGAGGACGTTGAGCGCGCGCGATACCTGGCGATCCGCCTTGCTTTCCCGGTTAATGCCCAGTTGCCCGGAATCCACCAGCATGGTTTGCAACTCATCTTCAATCTTCAGCCGCACGCTGGCCGTAATCAGTTCCTCCACCAGCATTTCGATGGTAGGGCGGTTAATCCCCAGCAATTCAATGATGGCGATGTTTTCCGGCAGGTTACGCAGGTGGTTGATCCAATACCGGTACAGATTACGGGCGAACTCCGCTTCATAGCTGTGGTTTTCGGTTTGTTCTTCCTCGGTCGGCGCCGGGGCGATGACCGTTTCGTCTTCTTCGCTCGGGTCGGCGTCGTCGCTGAACAGGTCGATATCCATCCCGACGCCAAACGGTTCGTAGCTGGCCAGCGGCACCGCCGTATCCTGCGTTTCCTGATAGGATGCGAAGTTGCGTTGCGTCTGTTCCTGCTGTTGCAGATACAGTCGGCGCAGTTCATCGCGGGAGGGCAATAACCGCTCCAGCAGCTCGCCGTGCACGCCGGTTCGGGTTTGCAACGCCTTGAGCATCGACTCGGCGATATGCTGTTTGTGCGCCGGATCATCAGCGCCGGCCGGCTGATACCAACTGCCGAGCAGGTTATCGGACAGCTCGCGCTGCAATTCGCTCAGCTGTTCGTTGATTCGCCCCAGCTTGACTTCACGGCGGACTTCCGCGTCCAGCCAGGCCGCCATCCGGTTGATGCCGCGCTTGTCCATCGCCAGCATGGTGCCCCAGGCATCGCCGGGGTTACCCACGTAACGCTGCACCGCTTCATCGTTATTGTAACCGTGGGTGAAACGCCGGTCATGACGGGTCACCGCCCAGATCAGGCCGGGTTTACGGCGGCTGCGGACCTGCGGGTTTTCGCCCTGGGTATGACGCACCCAAAAATCCAGCGCCCGGCCGACGTGGCGCACGTCCGCTTTGCAGGCGGCGGCGGTACAGACCATCAGCAGATTCATTTCCTGATCGTCGGTATAACGCTCCAGCAGATAGGCGCGTTTGGCGCGTAGCAACGCGCGGGACAACGGGTGAGGCTTGAGGCGCAACAGCCGCTCCGGGTTGTCCTCGTCCGGCTCGAATTCCGGCTCGTCCTGCAGGCTGAATCCCGGAAAATCGAGCAGGTCCACCTGTTCGAACAACGTTTCCTTTGGCGGCGACAGCAGCGGAATTTGCACTTCGGCCGCCAGCATAAGCAGTTCCGCCAGCGACAGCTCCACATTTCTGGCCGCGCGGCCGTTGACGATGGGGCGCACCTGTGCGCTGAGATCGGAAGGGCTATTGAGCCGGTCGAACAGGCTGGCGTTGAAAATACCGCTGTCGGGCTGCAACGATTCATCCACCAGCAGGCTGATCGGCGCCAGTACCTTACGGGCGCCGGACAATTGCTCCAGCGTGTGGGCGAAATGACGGTAGAGCGAGGTGTATTCCGACTGTTCGCCCCACAGAACTGAGAACAGGCTGGCGCGGTCGTCGATGCTGAGATGCGGCGCCAGTTCCACCGCCAGCGGCCAGAATTTGCGTTCCAGCGGCTTTTGACGTCGGGCGTCGTGGCGCACCAGATAATCCCACAGCGCGACCACGTCATCGCCGTTCAGCCCCGGTACCGCTTCCTGCTGACGGTGCAACGACAGGGTTTTCAGGTGCTCGGCGATATGCTGCTCGTCGAGCTCCGGCGCAGGGTTTTGGCTGTCTTCCAGTACGAAGGCATAGGCCATAATACGGGCGATATCGGCCTCGTTGAGCAACTGGACCTGCACCGGATTCGGGGTGTTTTTACCTTCAGCCTGCCGGGTAAAGCGGGTGACAAAAGCCGGCTGCTGGTTGTCCGGATTGATGTTTTTCTGGTAATCCAGCGTGACGCCGCCGACGGAGGTTTCAATGCGTCCGTTTTCGCCGCCGGCCAGCGAGGTCAGCAGATAGGTTTTGCCGCCCTGAGCCAACCCGAACATGCCCATGGCGATCTCTTTAAGCGACGAATCGGACAGCCCGCGGGCCTTGTTGCGGCAACGCCGCAGCTTAACGATGAGTCGATCGGCTTCCATATCCAGGCGCGGAACGTTGCGCCGGGTTTCATCCACCCAGGCAATCGCCTGATCTACGCCTTGCGAAACGGACTGTAACTGACGGCTGAGACGGCTCGACAGCTGTTTGGGCGTTAATGGTTTCATTTCTTGAAGACGCTCCCGCTATCGATCCAGTAATGTGCCATGCCGGAAACCGTGCTGGACAAGGTATTGAGTTTCAGCCTTAGCTGATGCGGCGAAATAGCGAGCCCGGAGCCCAGCACCGCGTCGGCGATCTCGACGCGTTCCGGCGTGAGATTATCATCGCCCGGCACCACTTTCAGGCGAACGTGCAGTACGCTGTCGCCGGCCACCTTGCGGGCCAGTTCCGGATCGACGATCGACAACGAATAGAGCGGCGACGCGGGCCAGCGTTCGTTGTCCAACTGGCGGAAGCCGAGACACAGTGAGCCGCGCACTTCGAAACCGGACTGATCGTCCAGCGTGAAATCGGCGTCATCCAGATCGATATCGTTATAGTAGACGTTATCGGCGGTGAGGGTGTGGCTGCTGTCCAGCATCCCGAGATAGCGCACGGTGGAATAGGGTTCGAAATCGCCGGCCTTGAAGTAGAAACCGGGCAGGCGCAGATCCAACGCCAGCAGGCACAGCATCGCCCCCACCGCGGCGGTGGATTTCGGGTTTTCGATACGTCCGCGCTTGTTAAACGGATACCAGTCGCTGGTGTGATAGCCATCCAGCGACATCATGCGGTTAATCGGCAGCGGCTGCAGGTGGCGGAATAGCGCCTGAATGCCCGGAAAACGGGACGGCCGGCCGGTCAGCAACAGCACGTCGCAGGCATACAGCGACACCACTTCCGACATCAGCCGCAGATGCTGGGTAATGCTCATGCGGTTGGCCAGAAATTCGCTGTGCAGCTTGGCAAGACGCAGGATCAACGGCACCTGCAGGATGTCGAACGGGGTTTCCTCGTCCGGCAGTTCACGCTGGATCTCGTTGTTGACGTATTCCAGCACTTTGCGCGTCGGCGTCTGCGGCAGCATTTCACCAAACGTGGTGTCGATTTCCGCGTTCAGATCGAGCGGATCGAACTGTTCATAGGCTTCCAGAATCGCCTGGCCGATAGGAATGAACATCTGCAACGTGACCTGCTGGCGCAGCGTCAGCTGGCCGTCCATGCGGCCTTCGCTGCCGAACAGGCGGGTCATCAGGCTGTCCGGGCTGGTGACGCCGGCTTTTTTCAGCGCGACCTGCAACGCGGGCAGGACATACAGTTGGATCACGTCCAGCAGGATGTCGTCGCCGGCGACTTTAAACCCTTCACGAAACAGCAGGCGGGGGATGATTTTGACGTTGCTGCCGACGCCGTCGTCCAGCCAGTATTGGGTAATCGCCAGATCGGTAGTACCGCCGCCGATATCGATAGACGCGATACGCAGGGTTTTCCCCGGCTGCTCGTCGTCCGCCAGTTCTTTGTCCGGGCGCGCCATGCTGGCGAAGAACGCTTCCGCCCGGCCGCCGAAATTCACCTGCGCTTCGTTATAGAGGTACACCATCTGTCCGCAGGTGGCTTCATCCCACTCCATCTGAACGTCCGGCACCGGCACGCTGCTGCGGCGCTTGTCATCCTCTGTCAGGAAATCCTCATCGGCCGGGTGCCAGCCCATCGCTTTCCACACCAGCCCGATCGCTTCGATCATGCGGCGGCGGAAGATCTCGCGTTCCGGCTTAGGCATGGCCGAGGGCAGGGTCAGAATAATGTTGCGCAGCTGGCGCGGCGCGTTGGCGTGAATCATCTTCAGGCGTTGGGCGGCGCTGTTCATTTGCATCAGCGCCTGCGCCAGCAGCTCGGAAAGCATGAACGTCATTACCGAACTGCGGCTGTAGTGCGGGTCGAACACCGGCAGGCGCTCGTCCAGCGGCAGGCTGAACAGCGGCTGGCCTTCATCGTTGACCAGCATGGTCAGCGGCATGGCGGTCGCCAGCGGCTCCTGCTGACGCGGGCTGTTGGTCTGGCTGAAACGCCAGCCCGGCACATATGGCTCTTCGTCCCACAGATAGCGGCGCGGGCTGGAAATACCGCTGGAGCCTTCGGTTCCCTGACGCTGCAGCGCCAGACGGCTGGCCTCGCGGCCGACACGGGTAATGGACGGCCAGACAAACGCATCGTCGCGGCCGCTTTCGAAGGAAAAATTCTGCTTGCCGAAACGCGCCTGGGCGAATTCCACCCGGCTGTCGAACAGCTCGTTGTACAAATAATGGGGCTGGCCCAAATCGCGGATCTGTAGCTCGTAGGTCTGCTTGAGGCCGTTGCTCTCGTCGGCGTGATCCTCCACCAGAATCCCGGCGGTGTGGGAATTGCCGACATCCAGAATCAGATCCACATTGATGGCCGGTTCTTTCAGCGTACTGCTGGTGATGCGGATTTCCGGCACATCCAGCAGCGTCGCCATAATATCCAGCAGGTTCAGGTAATGCGCCTGATATTCGAATTCACGCAGATTCTGGCGGATATCGCGGGGTTTGCGGCTTTCCACCTGCAGCGCCTGCTGGGAAAACGCTTCGCGCAGCCAGCCGTCCACCCAGGTCTGGTCGAGAAAATCGTCCAGTTCTTCACTGCGATAGGCCAGCGTGAATAACCGCCCGGCGTTGATGTCGTTTTCGCTGGGCGCCAGCGCTTCCAGATCGTGGCTTTCAGGATAAACGCGGGTATCGAAGGCCAGACAGAGGCGGTGGGTGTTGCCGTCATCGTCCGGTTCGCCCAGCTCCAGCACCTGCACCCGCGCCCAGTTGTTCGGGCCGCCCATGAAGGTACGCGGCGGGTTAAAGCGGAAGAACGGCAGCGGCAGCCATACGTTGCTCAGCAGACGCAGCGACTGTTCCAGCGTGTAACTGGATTCCGGGTTGACCGCTTCCGGCAGCACCTGCATATCGCTCGGCAACGCGTATTTGCCGCTGTGTTCGTTGTACGTCAGCCGCAACAGCGGCCCGTTGGCGCTCTTGCGGACAAAGCGATTGGCGAAGCTTGACCGGGCTGGCGGGAGCTTTAACGCAAAATCGAGAAACTGAATACCGCTATTCTGAATCAGCGTAATGTGTTGTTTGTAATCTGTCAGTGTTGCCAGCATGGTTATTTGCTCTCACGCTTAATCGTCATCGGTAGCACAGTGTCGGCATCGTAGCGGCCTTTACATTCTGCGGCCTCGCTCGATTCCTGTCGGGTACAGACGATTTCCGGCATCGGATAACGGGAACCATCGCTGCAGCGCGCCCGATAGCGGCTGTTGATCACCAGATTGCCGGACTGGTGCAACCCGGCTTCCACCTCGGCCTGACAGGTGACTTTTTCGCCGTAGGTAAAGCGCACCCGGCCTTTGCCGTCTTTGATCTGGTAGCGGAGAACCGGCGGTTTGCCGGTCAGCGGATTTTTCGCCATGAGCGTCGCCTGCCAGTTGCCGTCCAGAAAACGGATGGAGCCGATTTTTACGGCGTCGGCAGGCATCACCAGCGCGCCTTTCGGGGCGGCGCTTACCTCGACATGCGCGGGGGCTTCCGGCGCTTTTTCTTCGGGTTTTTTCTGCTCAACCACTGCCGGCGGCGGCAACAACGTAGCCACTTCCAGCGGCAGATTCGGCTGTGGAAGCGTATCCGCCGGTGTGGCGCTCAGCGCGCGTTTTTCCGGTTTGATGGTGGTCACCGCCGGCGGGGTGTTGTTTTCGGGGTGAGAAACGCAGCCGCGGATCTGGAACGCCAGCGTCGCCAACAGCGCGGCGCCCGGCGCCAGCAACCAGATGCTGGTCCAGACCCGGCGCGGCGACGGGGCGGTTTGCGGCGGCGCGGTCGGTTCGGCAATCACCACGGGTTCCGGTTCGACCGGCAGCGCCGGTTGTTCCGGTTCGGGGTCGGCGACCTGCGTGGTCACTTCCGGCAGCGGTTCAGGAACCGGCTCGGGAATCTCGACCGGTTCAACCGGGCGCAGGCACTCCAGCACGTCAACGCGGGATTTTTTGCCCAGGCTGACAAATCCCCAGAAGGTGATGACCGGTTTATCGTCCACCAGATAGACATGATTGGAACCCGGAAACTGAAAAGCTTTCGCCAACAATACGCCGAAGAGTTTCTGGGCCGGTTTGTTGGATTGACGCGCCCGCTCGCTAATGGCGTCAACGGTGCCGAGATACTGTTCG
Source organism: Dickeya fangzhongdai (assembly GCF_002812485.1). Taxonomy (NCBI): domain Bacteria; kingdom Pseudomonadati; phylum Pseudomonadota; class Gammaproteobacteria; order Enterobacterales; family Pectobacteriaceae; genus Dickeya; species Dickeya fangzhongdai. The sequence goes on along the minus strand of NZ_CP025003.1, from coordinate 2,522,864 downwards.
AGCAAGAGCAACGCCTGCTCGCGCTGCTCGTCGCTGGCTGCCATCCAGGAAGTGATTTTACCGGCGAAGGGCGCATACCAGTCGATGCGATCGCCATCCTCGTTAGGTTGGGGGATGGCCAGACAGTCAGCGATGTGCTGTTGTTTGCGAAGACGCAGTGTCTCCCGTAATTGCAGCGCTGAAGCATAAACGGGCTGGCCGTTCTCTCCCAACGCAAGAAAATCGTCTAAATTTCCACTGCGTAAAAATAATTTTGCCACGCCAAAGAGACCCTTTGTGATAAACCGTCAAGGCAGAAAATCGTGTTCAATATCTGCGATTATAATTCTGATGATCACGAATCAAATACGTAAAGAAGTGACAAATATGACAAATATTTGCGTCATCAGCTCTCTGAAAAAGCAATATCGCATAAGTGCGATGTGACTGAAACTAAAAAACCGGCAGGTCGATTATCTTACAGGTTACCCGGCAGCATACCAGCGGGAAGCCGATGGCGAGCATTCTGTGATGATGTCGGCATTTTTATTTCACACTAACATTTATGTAAGTACTTACTAAAAGTGAGTTTGAGTCATATGCTGCTGGCACGAGCTTCAACCTGTCTGGCGTTGAGCGTATTCGGGTTGAAGCATGGCACAGGGTTTTCTCATTAACAGGAGTTCGTTATGTTTGCGATTACAGGAGCAACCGGCCAATTGGGCCGTCTGGTGATTGATTCGCTGGTGAAATCGGTACCGGCAGAACAGATCGTTGCGGTAGTACGCGACCCGGCCAAGGCCAGCGCTCTGGCCGCGCAGGGGATTCATGTACGACATGGCGATTATGACCGGCCGGATACGCTGGTCAGCGCGCTGAGCGGAGTAGACAAGTTGCTGTTGATTTCATCAAGTGAAGTCGGCAAGCGCGAAACCCAGCACAAAGCGGTGATCGACGCGGCGAAAAAAGCCGGTATCGGGCTGATTGTCTACACCAGTCTGCTGCACGCGGATACCTCGTCGCTGGGCTTGGCGGTCGAGCATCTGGCGACCGAAGGCGCGCTGCGCGATTCAGGCATTCCTCATGTTATTTTGCGTAACGGCTGGTATACCGAAAACTATGCCGCCAGCATCGCGCCGGCTTTGGCGCACGGCGCGTTTATCGGCGCCGCCGGCGAAGGCCGCATTGCTTCGGCGGCGCGCAGCGACTATGCGCAAGCGGCTGCAATCGTGCTGCAATTGAATGGTCAGGAAGGGAAAGTTTATGAGCTGGCCGGCGATAACAGTTACACGCTGGCGGAATTTACCGCGGAAATTGCGAAGCAGAGCAGCAAACCGGTGCAATATGTCAACCTGTCCCAGGCGGATTTCGCCAACGCGCTGAAAGGCGCGGGATTGCCGGATTTCCTGGCTGATATGTTGGCGGATTCCGACGCCGGCGCGGAAAAAGGCGGGCTGTTTGATGACAAGAACGCGCTGGCGGCATTGCTGGGTCGCCCGACGACGCCTTATGCCGAGGTCATCCGCGGTACGCTGGCGTCGCTGTAATTTGTTTTCACGTTATTAAACGCGATGGCGCGTCTGGCGACAGATGCGCCACTTTTTATTCTGCCAATTTTCCCTTCCGCAATGTTCTATGTGGTTTTTTTTCGTAGCCTGAACGCATGGTAATGAAACGTCGATTTTCCTGACAGAATCTTGTCATTTTATTTCTGTTTTACTAACCTGTCTGTGTTGTCAGCCTATGCTGCATTTCAATCTGATTAACGCGCCACAGGGAGCATTCACTTTCAATAGGACAAAAAGTGAAGAAGTTGGTGTTTAGCTGCGGCTTTATAAACAAGCGGTTCTATAAACAGATGTCATACCCGTAAGGGATGGTATACCCAGTGCAACTTGCAGTATGTCGGGTATAAAGGCGAATTTCATGGAGGAAATGTTATGGCTTTATATGGAAAGAAAACCGATCTTTCTTCCGCATCGTCCGGCGGCTATACCGGCGTGGCGGATGTCTATCAATTATGGAATTACCACGCCCGTGGAAATGGCAACATCGGCGATAAACCATCCTATTCGCTGGAGCAAGCCCGCGATCAAATAACCCGTGGCAATATTACCTGGAATGGTGAAAAGGTTTTCGGTAAATCCGTTGCGCTGACTTACTCTTTTCTTCAGTCGGTTTCTGATGCCGACATGCCTGATAATTTCAAAGGCTTTGTCAAATTTAATGCCGCGCAGATTCAGCAGGCCAAACTGGCATTGCAATCCTGGGCTGATGTGGCGAACGTCACTTTTAGCGAAATTAAAGACGATCAACACGCCACCATCCGGTTTGGCAACTATACATTGAGCCCGGATGGTAATACCGATAACAACAGTCAGGCGTTCGGTTTCTATCCCGGCAGCTGGAAGTGGGCCGGTTCAGCCTGGTTTAATTATAATCAGGCTGACAATCAACGGCCGGATATCAATGAATTTGGCCGTAATACATTAGCGCATGAAATCGGCCATACGCTGGGGTTATATCATCCGGGCGATTATGACGCTTCCGACGGCAACCCGGGTTATAAAGACGTGACCTACGCGGAGGATACCCGCCAGTTCAGCATTATGAGCTACTGGAATGAAGGGTACACCGGCGGCGATTTTCATGGCTATCATGCCGCCGCGCCGCTAATGGATGATATTGCGGCCATTCAAAAATTGTATGGCGCCAATATGTCGACCCGCACGGGCGATACCGTATACGGGTTTCACTCCAATAGCGGTCGTGATTTTTATACGGCGACAGACAGCAAAACACCGCTGATATTCTCCGTTTGGGATGCCGGCGGCAACGATACGTTTGATTTTTCCGGTTATAGCGCGAATCAGCGCATCAGCCTGATTAGCGGCACTTTCTCGGATGTCGGCGGATTGAAAGGCAACGTTTCCATTGCCGCGGACGCGGTGATTGAAAATGCGATTGGCGGTTCAGGCCATGATGTGATTGTGGGGAATCTGTCTGATAATCGTATTGACGGCGGCGCGGGTAATGATGTGCTTTATGGCGACGGCGGCGCTGATATTTTAACCGGCGGCGCCGGGAAAGACATTTTTGTTTATGCCTGGGAAAAGGATTCGCTATTGTCGTCGCCGGATACCATTACCGATTTCCAGCGTGGAGAAGACAGGATCGATTTATCCGCGTTTAATAAAAATCATGATCTCCGCTTTGTTGATAATTTCTCGGGAAAAGGAAACGAAGTGTTGTTGAATTGGGATAGTCAGTCTCATCAAACCAATATGTGGTTGCAGTTAAGCGGGCACGACACGGCTGATTTTCTGGTCAACATTGTCGGTGCGGCATTACAGCCGTCGGATTTTATTGTTTAACGATAATGGGCGCGTTCCCGTTATTTTTTGATTGATTGAATAACGGCAGGTATTTTCTCGCGTGGGAGACATGCCTGCCGTTATCCACGTATTTAACACGATGGTTTCAATTATTAAACGCGTTCACTGATGACCGAATGATGGGAATATCATGAAACAGCTGATTATTGCGACATTATTGAGTGCACTGAGTGGAGGATGTATGGCGAGCAGTCTGAGATTGCCGTCCGCGGCGGAACTGAGCGGGCAGTGGGTATTGAGCGGAGCGGAGCAACACTGTGATATCCGCTTGAACACGGATGTGCTTGACGGCACGACCTGGCGGCTGGCTGGCGACAGCGCGTGCCTGCAAAAATTGCTGCCGGAAGCGCCGGTCGGCTGGCGGCCTACGCCAGACGGTCTGACGCTGACGCAGCAAGACGGCTCGGCAGTGGCGTTTTTCAGCCGCAACCGCGATCACTACGAACATAAGCTGGCTGACGGCAGCGTTCGCACCCTGAAAAAGAAAGCCTGAGGGAGAGTGCCCAGCCGTGAATGCTTCCTCTGAGCGAGATCGTTCGTTGTTCGGCGTGCTGCGCCAGTTCCGCCGCAGTTTCTGGAGCGTCGGGATTTTCAGCGCCGTCATCAATATACTGATGCTGGCGCCTTCGGTATATATGCTGCAGGTGTATGACCGGGTGCTGGCGTCCGGCAACGGTATAACCCTGCTGATGCTGACGTTGCTGATGGCGGGACTGTGTGCCTTTATGGGCGCGCTGGAGTGGGTTCGTAGTCTGTTGGTGGTGAGGCTGGGCACCCGTATCGATCTGGCGCTCAATCAGGATGTCTTCAATGCGGCGTTTGCCCGTAATCTGGAGGCCGGCGACGGCCGCGCCGGGCTGGCGCTGACCGATTTGACGCTGCTGCGCCAGTTCATCACCGGCAATGCGCTGTTTGCCTTCTTCGACGTGCCCTGGTTTCCGCTGTTTTTGTTGGTGTTGTTTTTGCTGCATCCCTGGTTGGGGATGCTGGCGCTGGGCGGCACCATAGTGCTGGTGGCGCTGGCCTGGCTGAACCAGCGTTTGACCAACCAACCGCTGGCGGAAGCCAATCAGCAATCGCAACAGGCGACCCATCTGGCTGACGCCCAGTTGCGCAATGCCGACGTCATTGAAGCGATGGGAATGCTGGGCAACCTGCGTCGGCGCTGGCTGACGCGCCACTACCGTTTTATTTCCCTGCAGAATCTGGCCAGCGAGCGTGCCGCCGCGGTGGGCGGCGCGTCCAAGTACAGCCGCATTGCATTGCAGTCGCTGATGCTGGGGCTGGGGGCGTTGCTGGCGATCGACGGCAAGATCACGCCGGGGATGATGATCGCCGGTTCGATTCTGGTTGGTCGGGTGCTGAGCCCGATCGATCAGTTAATCGCGGTATGGAAACAATGGAGCAGCGCGCGCATTGCCTGGCAGCGCCTGACCCGGCTGATTGTCGCCTATCCGCCGCGCCCGGCGGCAATGGCGCTGCCTGCGCCGGAAGGACATCTCAGCGTGGAACAGGTTTCGCTGCGTCCGGCACAGGGCAACGCCCGGCTGCAGAACATTCATTTCTCGTTGCAGGCTGGCGAAACGCTGGTGATTCTGGGCGCATCCGGATCCGGCAAATCCTCGCTGGCGCGTTTGCTGGTCGGCGCGCAGGCGCCGACGCAAGGCAAAGTGCGTTTGGATGGCGCTGATCTGAATCAGGTGGACAAAAACACGTTTGGGCCGACCATCGGTTATTTGCCGCAGGATGTACAGCTGTTCAAGGGCACGTTGGCGGAGAACATCGCCCGTTTTGGCGAGGCCGATCCGGAAAAAGTCGTGGCGGCCGCAAAGCTGGCCGGGGTGCATGAACTGATTTTGTCGTTGCCCAATGGCTATGACACCGAATTGGGCGATGGCGGCAGCGGTTTGTCCGGCGGTCAGCGGCAGCGTATCGGCCTGGCGCGCGCCATGTACGGCGACCCTTGTCTGCTGATTCTGGATGAACCGAACGCCAGCCTCGACAGTGAAGGCGATCAGGCCTTGATGCAGGCGATTGTCGCGTTGCAGAAACGGGGCGCGACCGTGGTGTTGATTACCCATCGCCCGGCGTTGACGACGCTGGCGCAAAAAATTCTGATCCTCCATGAGGGCCAGCAGCAGCGTATGGGACTGGCGCGGGATGTGTTGACGGAACTGCAACAGCGCAGCGCCGCCAATCAGGCCCGGATGAACCCCACGGCCGCAATGCCGCAATGACAGGGATCTCGTGATGACAGGTATGGATATAACCACTCAGGATGAATTGAACGAAGCGGCAATGCGCGATCGCGCCAGCCGGGATGAAGAGCGGGCGTTACGGTTGGGCTGGTGGCTGGTGCTGGCCGGTTTTGGCGGTTTTCTGCTGTGGGCGTTGCTGGCGCCGCTGGATAAAGGGGTGGCGGTGCAAGGCAATGTCGTGGTGTCCGGCAATCGCAAGGTGATCCAGCACATGCAGGGCGGCATTGTCGACCGGATCCAGGTGAAAGAGGGGGACCGCGTTGCCGCCGGTCAGGTGCTGCTGACGCTGAATGCGGTAGACGCCCGTACCACCAGCGAAGGGCTTGGCTCCCAATATGATCAACTGATCGCCCGCGAAGCCCGCCTGCTGGCGGAACAGCGTAATCAGTCGTCGCTGGTGGCGACGCCCCGGCTGACGCAGGCGCGCCAGCGGCCGGAAATGGCCGTCATCATCGCGTTGCAGGAAGACCTGCTGCATAGCCGTCAGCAGGCGCTAAAGCTGGAAACCGACGGCGTGCGCGCCAGTATTGATGGGCTGGAAACGTCGCTCGGCGCGTTGCAAAAGGTGATGAGCAGCAAGCAGTCCGAGCAGGCGGCGTTGAACCAGCAGTTGCAGGGGCTGCGGCCGTTGGCGGCGGATAACTATGTCCCGCGCAATAAAATGCTGGAAACGGAACGGTTGTTTGCGCAGGTCAGCGGTGAAATTGCCCAGACCAGCGGCGAAGTGGGGCGAACCCGGCGTGATATTCAGCAACAGAAATTGCGCATCGCCCAACGCCAGCAGGAATACGACAAAGAGGTCAACAGCGAATTGTCCGACGTGCAGGCCAAACTGAATGAAGTGATCAGCCAGCGCGAGAAGGCGGATTTCAATCTGGCCAATGTGCAGGTGCGTGCGCCGGTTGCCGGCACCGTAGTGGACATGAAGATCTTCACCGAAGGCGGAGTGATCGCTCCCGGGCAGGTCATGATGGAAATCGTTCCCGAAGATCAGCCGCTGCTGGTGGATGGCCGTATTCCGGTAGAAATGGTGGACAAGGTGTGGTCCGGGCTACCGGTGGAGTTGCAGTTCACTGCATTTAGCCAAAGCACCACACCGCGAGTGCCGGGAACGGTGACCTTGCTGTCCGCTGACCGGCTGGTGGACGAAAAAGACGGCACGCCGTACTACAGCCTGCGCATTCAGGTGAGCGAAGAAGGCAAGCGTTCGTTGCATGGGCTGGAAATTAAACCCGGTATGCCGGTGCAGGGGTTTGTCCGCACCGGGGAGCGTTCGTTTATCAATTATCTGTTTAAACCCCTGATGGATCGCATGCATCTGGCGTTGACGGAAGAGTAACGGAAGGAAGCAATGCGAAGGAAAGCGGTATTACTGACGGTGGTGTTATCCCTGTCGGGCGGCAGCGCCCAGGCGATGGGGTTGCTGGATGCGTGGGAGCTGGCGCTGCGCAATGACGCGCAGCTGCGGGCGGCCGGCTTCGAACGGGACGCCGGGCAGGAGGAAGTGGCGATCGGCCGCGCCGGATTGCTGCCCTCGCTGCAATATAACTATGGCGCCAATTACAGTCATTCCAAAGTGACGCAACGGGACCGGACGGTGAATAACACGACGAAACGTGATTACGATAACTACGTCTCGACGTTGACGCTGCGCCAGCCGCTGCTGGACTATGCCGCCTGGGCGCGTTACCAGCAGGGCGTCACCCGCAAACTGATGGCCGATCAGCGATTTCGCGATCGCAGTCAGGACCTGATGGTGCGTCTGTATCAGTCCTGGAGCGAAGCATTGCTGGCACAGGAAAAGCTGATGCTGCTGGATGCGCAGCGCCGCGCCTATCAGGAACAACTGGCGCTGAACCGTCGCTTATTGGCGGCGGGGGAAGGAACGCAAACCGACCTGCGGGAAACGGAGGCACGTTACACCGTCACTGAAGCGCAGCGTATCGAGCAGGAAGATACGCTGGATGCCGCGATGACCGATCTGGAAAACATGATTGGTTCGCCGCTGCAAATTCAGGACCTGTCGCCGCTGGCGCTGGACGCGTTGCCGGATAACGTCACCGAAAATCGTTCGCTGTCGCAATGGCGTGAGCTGGCGGTGCGACACAACGCCAAGCTGGCGGTGCAGCGTGAAAACGTCGATTACAGCCGCTATGAAATTGAGCGTAACCGCGCCGGTCATCTGCCGACATTGGATCTGGTGGCATCCACCCGCAACAGCCTGTCGGAGTCCGAATACAACTACAACCAGAAATACGACACCCAGACCGTTGGTCTGCAGGTGCGTGTGCCGCTGTATTCCGGCGGCGCCGTTTCGGCATCGATGCGTCAGGCCGCGGCGGAATACCAGCAAAGTCAGGCGGAACTGGATAACCAGACCCGGCAGACCTTTGCGGAATTGCGTCGTCAGTTCAACCTGTGCACCAACGGAGCCGCCAAAATCCGGGCCTGGCAGATGAGCGTGGCTGCCGCCGCGGAAGCGATCCGCGCTACGCGGCAAAGCGTCGCCGGCGGCGAACGTATCAATCTGGACGTGCTGATGGCGGAACAGGAGTGGTACAACGCCCGCCGCGAGCTGACGGAAGTCAAATATCGCTGGTTACAGGCATGGCTGAATTTGCGCTATACCGCCGGTACGCTAAATGAGCAGGATATGATGCAACTGGCGGCCTGGTTTCAGGCTGCGCATCCAATAAATAAAAACGGAATGAATACGGCTACCGGCAATAAAGCGAATTAACGGTAACCTTTTGCGTTAATTGCTTAATGTTTCTACGAAAATTGATGGTTGTTTCCACAAAAAATTGATCGTCGTTTCCACGAAATTTCTTTCGCAGCCTGCTGCGAGGGATTGGTATGTCATTAAATTAGCCGTCGTGATAATGGTCGGCGACGTAATGGCGAAAAAAGGCATTCTGACAGTAATACGTCAGACTTTATGGAAGAAGTTATATGCAACAAAACGAAAAAGCTTCGTTAAATACCTCTGCCGCCGCTGCCAAGGCAGGCAGTTATACCGGCTATGCCGATGTGTATGATTTTTGGTTTTACCATCAGCGTGGCGACGGTCTGACTGTCAATGGCAAACCGTCTTATACCACCGACAAGGCGGTGAGTGAGGGATTAACGCGGCCGCATACCACCTGGAACGGTGATAACGTATTCGGCAAAGCGGCAAATCTGACTTATTCATTCCTTAACTCGTTTAGCTCGACGCCTAACGGTCATACCGGCCCGGTAAAATTTACGCCGGTGCAGATGCAGCAGGCGAAACTGTCATTGCAGTCCTGGGCGGATGCGGCAAACCTGACGTTTACCGAAGTCAGCCCCAATCAAAAGGCCAACATCACATTCGCTAACTATACGCGCAATGCCGACGGCAGCCTGAATACGGATACGCAGGCTTATGCCGCTTATCCGGGCACGCATCCGGTGTCCGGCAGCGCCTGGTTCAACTACAACCAATCGAGTATTCGCAACCCGGATACCGATGAGTATGGACGGCATTCGTTCACGCATGAAATCGGCCATGCGCTGGGGCTGAGCCACCCGGCGGAATACAACGCCGGCGAAGGGGATATCAGTTACAAAAACAGCGCTGCCTATGCGGAAGATTCCCGTCAGTTCAGCATCATGAGCTACTGGGAGGTG